>NZ_LANJ01000001.1 GCF_000971295.1 Devosia epidermidihirudinis
CCCCTCAGCGCCCCCGCACAACCCCAATCCCTCCCCATCGTCATTGCCCGGCCCGTCCGGGCAATCCACCCATCCCCACGCCTCGCAACCCCCTCACTTCATCCAGAACATCGGCGTCAAATCCACCGACACCGGCTCATTCTTCTCGTTGGTTGCCATCACGTCGGCCATATGCGCCCACCAGCGCTGCATCACCGCCGTTGCGGGCAGGCCGTCCATGCCGTGATCGCGCCGCCGCCACAGCACGCCGAACAGTATCCCGGTCTCTTCGTCGAGGTGGATCGAATAGTCCTTCACGCCCGCCTCGTGCAGCAAGTCGACGAGTTCGGAGAAAATCTCGTCATGGCGCTTTTTGTATTCAGCCGCCATGCCGGGATTAAGCCGCATCTTGAAGGCGTGCTTTTCGTAGTCGCCGTCCACAATCATGCCCGCTGCCTCCACATCTTGAACAGGATCGGCAGCGCGATCACCACGATCAGCAGCGAGCCGGTGAAGATGGTCATGACGATCCCCGGCACATTGAGCAGACCCAGCCCGAACGTTACCAGCCCGACGATCAGTGCGGCCAGCACCACCCCGATGATCGAGCCCGCGCCGCCCAGGATTGACACCCCGCCCAGCACCACCATGGTGATCGCCTCAAGCTCAAAGCCCTGCGCAATCGACGGGCGGGTGGAGCCCAGCCGCGCTGTCAGCAAGACCGCCGCGATGCCGCTCATCAGGCCCGTCAGGCAAAACAGGATGAACTTGATGCGCTCGACACGCACGCCGGAGAACTTCGCCGCCACATCATTATTGCCGATGGCAAACACGCGCCGCCCGAAATTGGTCCGGTGCAGCAGCACATAGAAAATCACCGCCGCGACGAGGAACAGCACCAGCTCGAACGAGATCACCCACCAGACATAGCCCTGCCCAAACCAGGAAAAGCTGGCCGGATAGCCCTTAAAACTCTGATCGCCCAGAACGATAAAGGCGATGCCCCGGAACAGGCTCATCGTGCCGATAGTCACCACAATCGACGGTAGTTTCAGCCCGGTGACCAGAAAACCGTTGAACGCCCCACAGGCAATCCCCGTGCCCACGCCGATCAACACCAGCACCGGCGTATCGGCCCCAAACTGCAGCGCCAGCCCCATCAGCGTTGACGCCAGCGCAATGATCGCCGCCACCGACAGATCGATCTCCCCCGAGATGATCAACAGCGCCATCGCCAGGGCAATCAGCGCCTTTTCGGTAAAGTTGAACGTCAGATCGCTCAGGCTCCACGCATTGAGGAAATACGGTGACGCAAACGAATTGACCGTGAAAATCACCACAGCCACCAGCACCAACAGCGTCTGCCAACCCAACAGCGCCGACCGCAACGGATTATCCAGCCGATCAGGCAGCTGGCGGTGAAGAGAAGTGTCAGTCATCGCTATGTTCCGATCGAGCACTGGACAGGCTTCCCTCCCCCTTGTGGGGAGGGAGTGAGGGTGGGGGTAGTTCGAGCGCCAGAATGACCTTGGTCATCACGCCCTCCAGATTGCGCATCACGTCGCGATTGCTGACGCGCATGATGCGATATCCCTGACTGTCGATGAACGCATCGCGGGTGGCGTCATGGGCAAAGGCGCTCTCGGAACCATGTGTGTCGCCGTCGACCTCGATCACCAGGCGATGCGCGTGGCAGGCGAAGTCCGCGTAGTATTTGCCCAGCGGCACCTGCCGACGAAAATGAACATCTGGGAGCGCTCGAAGAGCATTCCACAGCCGGGCTTCCGGGGCGCCCATGCGCTTGCGCAGTTGTCGTGCACGCTCAATGCTCAACCCCACCCCCACCCTTGATCCCTCCCCACAAGGGGGAGGGAGACGCAGGCTACTCCGCCCACTTCTCACAGCACGATAGCGTTTGCTCAGGACGTTGGAAGCCAAGGAGCAGGCCTCCCTCCCCCTTGTGGCGAGGGAATGAGGGTGGGGGCGAACTGATCGCGGCCCCATCACACCCCCTCCGCCTTCTTCAAAATCACGCGGCCCTTGTTGCGTTCGCCACGGGCGTTCAGCACCACCGCCAGCAGGATCGCCGAGCCGGAAATCGCCATCTGCCAGAAGGGCGAGATGTTGATGACGGGGAGCGCGTTGTTGATGACGCCGAGGAACAGGGCGCCGAGCAGCGCGCCGCCAACGGTTCCGATGCCACCGGCAATCGACACGCCGCCGATAACGCAGGCCGCGATGATGGTCAGCTCATAGCCGCTGGCCACTTCAGTCGAGGCGATCACATAGCGCGAAATCCAGAGATAACCCGCCAGCCCCGACACCGCCCCGGCAATGGTGAAGGCCAAAAACTTGGTCCGCCCCACATTGATGCCGGTATAGACCGACGCCGTGGGATTGACGCCGATGGCGTAGAGCGAGCGGCCCAGCGCCGTGCGTGTCATCAGCACATAGAACAATGCCGCGACCACGATGGCGAACCAGCTTAGTATCGGCAGGCCAAGGAAGGCGCCGCGCTGCAGCTGAATGAAGTCGGGGCTCATCTGCGCCGCGTTGACCCAGGCGCCGCCCGAGATCACAAACACCAACCCGCGGAAAATCGTCAGCGTGCCCAGCGTTACGACGATGGCCGGAATGTTGAGCTTCCACACCAGAATGCCGTTGAACGCGCCAAGCGCACCGCCAACCACAATGCAGCCCGCGATCAAAACCGGGATTGGCACGCCGGGAAAAGCAGCGTTGACCATGGCGACGATCATGCCGGTCAGCGCCAGATTGGCAGCCATGGAGAGGTCGATCGACCGCGTCAGGATCACCACCATCTGCCCCAGCGCCAGCATCATCAGGATCGACGTGTCGTTGAAAATGGTCAGCAGATTGCTCGGCTGGGAAAAGCGTGGAAAGCGCAGCGTCACCGCAATGACGACCACGACAATGGCCAGTGCCAGCCAGAGTTCACGATGCTTGGTCAGCGCCTTCATGCTGCCGCTTCCTCTGCGATACCGGCTGCTAGGCGCACCAGCGTTTCGGGCTTCAGCCCTTTGTTGTCGAGCGTGTCGACGAGCCGTCCCTCGCGCATCACGACGATGCGGTCGCTCATTCCCAGCACTTCGGGCAGCTCGGACGACACCATGATGACCGACAGCCCCTGGCTCACCAGCTCGCCCATGAATTCATGCACCGCAGCCTTCGAGCCGATATCGATGCCCTTGGTGGGCTCGTCCAGAATGATCACCTTGGGGAGCGTCGCCAGCCATTTGGCGATCACCACCTTTTGCTGATTACCGCCCGACAGGGTCGACACGTCCTGGCTCAGCGAGGAGGCGCGCAGGTCCAGCCGTTCGGTATAGGTCCGCGCCAGCTTGAATTCCTCGGCCATGCGCAAAAAGCCGGACTTGGAGGTCTTTTTCAGCGAGGGCAGCGACACGTTCTGGAAAATCGGCTGGCTGGTGATCACACCCTGCTTGCCGCGCTCTTCGGGCACATAAACAATGCCCGCATCCACCGCGTCGGCCGCCGATTTCGGCGCAATCGCCTGCCCGTCCAGCACCATGCTGCCACTCGACAGCGCCGTCATGCCGAACACCGCCTGCATCACCTCGGAGCGTCCTGCCCCCACCAGCCCGTAAAAGCCCAGAATTTCGCCCTTGCGCACGGCAAAGCTGATGTCGTCGAATTCAGTCGGGTGGCTCAGCCCCTTGGCTTCCAGCACCACGTCTCCCAACGCCGCGTTGCGCGCGGGGAATATCTGATCGACGGCGCGCCCCACCATCATCTGCACGATCTGGCTTTGGCTGGTTTCGGCAATCATGCCCTTGCCCACCATTTCGCCATCGCGAAACACGGTGTAGCGGTCGGCAATGCGATAAATTTCATCGAACTTGTGCGAGATAAAGAGGATCGCCTTGCCATCCTCTTTGAGCAGCTCGATCAGCACATAGAGGTCTTCGATTTCCTTCTGGCTCAGCGCGGCGGTCGGCTCGTCCATGATGACGATCTGCGCGTCAATCGACAGCGCCCGCGCCACCGCCACCAGATGCTTTTTGGCGATGCCCAGCTCCTTAAGCTTGATATCGGCATCAATGCCGGCGGCCATGGAATCGAGGGTTTCCTGGGCTTCGGCGCGCATCGTCTTCCAATCGATCATCCCGAAACGATTGATGGGCGCATGGCCGAGATAGATGTTTTCGGCGACCGTCAGTTCGTCGAACAGCACGGTTTCCTGATGGATGGCGGTAATCCCCGCCGCCGAGGCCGAATGCGCCGTCGGCAGATGCACTTGCCTGCCCGCCACATGGATGTCGCCCGCGTCTGGCTGGTAAATCCCGGTCATCACCTTGACCAGCGTCGACTTGCCCGCGCCATTTTCGCCGATCAGCGCCGTCACCTGTCCGGCAAACAGTTCCAGCGAAACACCATTGAGCGCCCGCACACCGGGAAAGCTCTTGGTTATGCCGGAGAGGGTCAGGATAGGATCGGTCATTGGTGACTTGGTCTCTCCGCACCGTCATTGCCCGGCTTGTCCGGGCAATCCAGGCGATGCGTCCGCGAAAGGTGGACCACCCGGACAAGCCGGGTGGTGACGACAATTGGTCGATAGGACGGGCCCGACGCCAAAACGCCGGGCCGCGATAGAGATCAATAGATCTTGGAGAATTCGTCGATGTTGGACTTGTTGAACTCGAATGGTGCAGCCATGGCTGCCGAGTTGGTATCGTCCAGGGTCACTTCACCGACGCGGCCGATCGACAGCTTGGCGCCTGGCTTGGCTTCTTCGCCCTTGATCAGGTCATTGGCGAGATACACAGCCGAGTACCCGAGATCGATCGGGTTCCACAGGGCCACGGCCTGCGATGCACCATTGTCGATGAACTGCTTGAACTCGGATGGCAGCGCCAGGCCGGTCACGTTGATCTTGCCGATCAGGTTCTGGTCGGTCACCACCTGAGCCGCCGCCACAACACCAACCGTGGTTGGAGCGATGATGGCCTTGAGGTCTGGGTAGGATGCGATCAGGCCCTTGGCTTCGTCGGTCGACTTCACCGAGTCATCGTCGCCATAGACAACCGAGACGAGGTTGATCTTGGGGAACTTGGCTGGGATGGCTGCCTTGGCGGCTTCGATCCAGGCGTTCTGGTTGGTTGCGGTGGATGCAGCCGACAGAATGGCAACATCGCCGCCATCTGGCAGATAGTCAGCAGCCAGCTTGATGATGGTTTCGCCGATCAGGCCGACGTCAGATGGATTGAGGTGAACCTGGCGGCCGGCTTCAGCAACACCCGAGTCCCAGCTGACAACCTTGATGCCGCGTTCCATTGCCTTCTGCAGGGCTGGCACCAGTGCGTCCGGATCATTGGCCGAGATGGCGATGGCGTCGACCTGCTGAGCGATCAGCGAGTTGATGACTTCGATCTGAGCTTCGGCGGTCGCGGCGGTTGGACCGGTATAGATGACTTCGACGCCAAGTTCCTTGGCCGCTTCCTGGGCGCCCTTGTTGGCCGCGTCGAAAAAGCCGTTACCGAGCGACTTCACCACCAGCGCGATGCGGGTCTGAGCGAAGGCTGGGGTGGCAAGCAGAACCGCGACGGCAGTCGTCGCGGCCAGAATCTTCAGAAGTTTCATTTCGTTTCCTCCCTGGAACGTTCACGTCTTCAACCTCTGGTTCACGCCACCGTCGCTTGACGGTCACTGAGGCCATTGGTTTCCGCCACGATGAGCCGCACCCCTGCCGTTTCCAGCATCTGGCGGTCCTCGTCGCGTATTCCGCTATCGGTGATGACAGCGGTTATCCGGTCGAGCCCACACAGGATGAGGCTCGATCTCCCCGAAAACTTGGATGAATCCGCAAGCACGATCAGCTCTTCAGCCTGCCCGATCAGACCCAGTTCGGATTGCACGATCATCGGATCGGCCTCCATCAGCCCGAGCTGCCCGATCCCCTGGCAACCGATAAACATGCGCTTGGCGTAAAAGTGCGAGGCCACCACGCCGCCAAACGGCGACAGGATGACGTTCTGCTCGCGATAGACCGTGCCGCCCGGAATGATCACCGAGTTGCGCGAGTTGTGGATGAGATACTCAGCGATGGCGAAGCTGTTGGTGAACACGCTCATGCGCCGCGCCGTCAGATGATGCACCATCTGGTAGGTCGTGGTGCCGCCATTGATGATGATCGGCTCGCCATCGCGGCAGAGCTCCGCCGCTGAGCGGGCGATTGCGCGTTTCTGCGCGATATTGAGCGTTTCGTTGACCGAAAAGGGCCGCCCCATCAGCGCGGACTGTTCGGGCGGGTTCACCGCCTCTGCCCCGCCGCGCACCCGGCGCAGCTCGCCCCGCACATGCAGGGCCGCAATATCGCGGCGAATGGTGGCTTCCGACGAGCCCGTGATCTCGCACAACTCGGCAACGGTCACCACGGGACGCGTCTGCACGGTGGCAATGATGACTCTGTGGCGCTCTGTTTCGTGCAATGCAGCTATCTCCCTGACGCATTCCTTCACACCGAATTCAATCACTGTCAATCACGAAACGATCATGAACGAATGATGTTGGGTGGATATGCTTGTTTATGATCGTTTCTGATTGACACCATTGATCGATCGTGGCCATCTCCGGCACAACTAAGACCAATCGATCCTCTGGGAGGAGCCATACCATGTCCACCACCGCGCCCAAGCGCCTTGCGAACCTTTGGGACGACGCCAAGGCCGCCGCCATGAGCGAGCCTGAACGCCTCGTCTATCGTTCAAACCTGCTCGGCTCAGACAAGCGCGTGACCAATTACGGTGGCGGCAATACGTCTTCCAAGATCATGCAAAAAGACCCGCTGACCGGCCAGGAGGTCGAGGTTCTCTGGGTCAAGGGCTCGGGCGGCGACAGCGCCTCGATCAAGCTCGATGGTTTTTCGACGCTCTATATGGACAAGCTGCGCGCGCTCAAGGGCCTCTATCGCGGCGTCGAGTTTGAAGACGAGATGGTGGGCTACCTTCCCCACGCCACCTTCAATCTCAATCCCCGCGCCGCCTCGATCGACACCCCGCTGCATGCCTACGTGAACCACCCCTATGTGGACCACATGCATCCCGACGCGATCATCGCCATCGCTGCCTCGAAGAACTCCAAAGAGCTGACCAAGCAGATCTTCGGCGACACCATTGGCTGGCTGCCATGGAAAAAGCCGGGCTTTGAGCTGGGCCTGTGGTTGGGCAAGTATTGCGAAGAAAACCCCAATGCCAAGGGCCTGATCCTTGAGTCCCATGGCCTCTTCACCTGGGGCGACACCCCCAAGGAATGCTACGAAACCACCATCGGCATCATCAATCAGGCCATCGAGTGGTTTGAGGGGCAGACAGAGGGCAAGACCATTTTCGGTGGGCAAGCCGTCCAATCGCTCGACGCCGATGCCCGCCGCGCCATTGCCGCGCGCCTGATGCCAAAAATCCGCGGCCTGATCTCGGAAGACAGCCACAAGCTGGGCCATTTCGACGACAGCGCCGCCGTCCTCGAATTCGTCAATTCCAAGAACCTGCGCCCGCTGGCAGCGCTGGGCACCTCGTGCCCCGACCATTTCCTGCGCACCAAGATCCGCCCGCTGGTGATCGATTTCAACCCGGCCAATCCCGATGTGGACGCCGTCATCGCCGGCCTTGCCGACCAGATCGCCGCCTACCGCGTCGACTACCAGGCCTATTACGACCGCTGCAAACACGACAACTCGCCGCCCGTGCGCGATCCCAATGCTGTCGTCTATCTGATGCCCGGCGTCGGCATGTTCACCTTCGCCAAGGACAAAGCCACCGCCCGCATCTCGGGCGAATTCTATGTCAACGCCATCAACGTGATGCGCGGCTCTTCGACCGTGTCCGAATATCAGGGGCTGCCCGAGCAGGAAGCCTTCGACATCGAATATTGGCTGCTTGAAGAGGCCAAGCTGGCCCGCATGCCCAAGCCAAAATCCCTCGTCGGCAAGATCGCTCTCGTCACCGGCGGCGCTGGCGGCATCGGCAAAGCCACAGCCGTTCGTCTGCTGCGCGAAGGCGCCTGCGTCGTCCTCGCCGATATCGACGAGACTGCGCTGACCACTGCCAATGACGAACTCTCGAAAGCGTTCGGCGCCGACGTCGTGCGTCCGGTCATCATCAACGTGACCAAGGAAGAGGCCGTCATTTCCGGTTTTGCCCATGCCGTGGTCGAATTTGGTGGCCTTGATATTCTCGTCTCCAACGCGGGCCTCGCCTCCTCGGCTCCCATTGAGGAGACCACGCTCGAACTCTGGAACAAGAACATGGACATCCTGTCCACGGGCTATTTCCTCGTCTCCCGCGAAGCCTTCCGCCTGTTCCGCGCCCAGAAGATCGGCGGCAATGTCGTCTTCGTCGCGTCCAAGAACGGCCTTGCGGCTTCCCCCAACGCCTCGGCCTATTGCACGGCCAAGGCCGCTGAAATCCACCTGGCCCGCTGCCTTGCGCTGGAGGGTGCCGCTGAGCAAATCCGCGTCAACACCGTCAACCCGGACGCCGTGCTGCGTGGTTCCAAGATCTGGGCCGGCGAATGGCTCGAACAGCGCGCCTCAACCTACAAGACTGACAAGGATGGCCTTGAGGAAATGTATCGCGAGCGCTCCATGCTCAAGCGCTCCGTGTTCCCCGAAGATATCGCCGAAGCCATCTACTTCTTCGCGTCCGATGCCTCATCCAAGTCCACGGGCAACATCATCAATGTCGACGCAGGCAACGCCCAGTCGTTCACGCGTTAGGAACATCGCCTATCCCGCCTTCACCCTCAGTTCCTCCCACACGGTAGGGACGCAGGAACCGCCAGCGCCGAACTGGCAACCTCCCTCCCCCTTGCGGGCAGGGTCGGGGTGAAGGTGGGAGCCACGAATTTGGGGAGGAGCCCTTATGACCGATCACATCATCGATCCATCCGTCGTCGAAGCCGAAAACGCCAAGCTTTCGACCGATCTGCGCAATGACTATGATAGCCTGGGCGAACGCCTCGACCGTCGCGGCATTTCCATCGACGCCATCAAAAACAAGGTCGCCGCGTTTAACATCGCCGTACCGTCCTGGGGCGTCGGCACCGGCGGCACCCGGTTTGCCCGCTTCCCCGGCAAGGGCGAACCACGCGATATCTTCGACAAGATCGAAGACTGCGCCGTCATCTCCCAGCTGACCCAGGCCACCAACACGGTGTCCCTGCATATTCCATGGGATCGGGCCGATCCCAATCGCCTCAAGCAGGCCGCATCGCGCTTTGGCCTCGGCTTTGATGCGATCAACTCAAACACCTTCGCCGACGAAAAGGGCAAGCTGCAGTCCTACAAGTATGGCTCGCTCTCGGCTGCCGACGCGGCAACCCGCCAGCAGGCCATCGAGCACAATCTGGAATGCATCGACATCGGCAAGACCATCGGCTCCAAGGCCCTGACGGTCTGGATCGGTGACGGCTCGAACTTCCCCGGCCAGGTCAATTTCGCCCGCCAGTTCGAGCATTACCTCGACTCGATGAAGACCGTTTACTCCGCCCTACCCGATGACTGGCGCATCTTCACCGAGCACAAGATGTACGAGCCGGCCTTCTATTCGACGGTCGTACAGGATTGGGGCACCAACTACCTCATCGCCAAGGAACTGGGCGACAAGGCCTATTGCCTCGTCGATCTCGGCCACCACGCGCCGAATGTGAACATCGAGATGATCGTCTCCCGTCTCGCCCAGTTCGGCAAGCTCGGCGGTTTCCATTTCAATGACAGCAAATATGGCGACGACGATCTCGACGCCGGCTCCATCGATCCGTTCCGCCTGTTCCTCGTGTTCAACGAACTGGTCGACGTGGAAAGCCGCGACGCCGATTTCCGGCCCGCCCACATGCTCGACCAAAGCCACAACGTCACCGACCCGATCGAGTCGCTGATGCTCTCGGCCTCCGACGTGCAGCGCTCCTACGCGCAGGCCCTGTTGGTGAACCGAAATGAGCTGTCGGCGGCGCAGGATGCTAACGATGTGCTAACCGCAGCACAGCACTTGCGCGTGGCCTATCGCACCGATGTCGAACCGATCCTGGCCATGTCACGCTTCGAAAAAGGCGGCGCCATCGACCTGCTCGCCACCTACCGCGCCTCCGCCTACCGCGCCCAAGTCGCCCAAATCCGGCCCGAAGTGGCGGTTGGCTCCAGCGGCATCGTGTGATCACCGGCCGTCTGGGAAAATGGACTAAGTACGCCCACCGCCCCCGCAGTCGACTTCCCTCCCCCTTGTGGGGAGGGAAGCGAGATAGGACTTGGCTTTAGCTAAGTCCGTGATCGAGCCGGGTTGGGGGTATCTGTCCCCACCCTGGATCGTCACCCTCGGGCTCGACCCGAGGGCTCTTCACTTGCCGGGCCCAAAAAGAACCCTCGGGTCAAGCCCGAGGGTGACGATCTGTGGAGGCAAAAGCAGTTGGGACCACCGATCCCTCAATCTCCTTACTTCATCGTCGGCATCTGGAACTCTGCGCCGTCCTTGATCCCGCTTGGCCAGCGCGCCGTCACCGTCTTGGTCTTGGTCCAGAACTTGATGCCATCCGTGCCGTGCTGGTTCAGATCGCCGAACGAGCTCGCCTTCCAGCCGCCGAAGCTGTGATAGGCCAGCGGCACCGGCACTGGCACGTTGATGCCCACCATGCCGACATTGACCCGCGCTGCAAAGTCGCGCGCCGCGTCGCCGTCGCGGGTGAAGATCGCCGTGCCATTGCCATAGGGGTTGTCCATGGTCAGCTTCAGCGCTTCTTCATAGCTATTGGTCCGCACCACGCTCAGCACCGGTCCGAAAATCTCTTCCTGATAAATGTCCATGTCGGCGGTGACATGGTCGAACAGCGTCGGCCCAACGAAATAACCGTTCTCATAGCCCTGCAGGCTGAACCCGCGCCCATCGACAGCCAGCGTTGCCCCCTGCGCCACGCCCTTTTCCACGAGGCCATTGATCCGCTCCTTGGCCGCCTTGGTGATCACCGGGCCCATTTCGCTGGCCTTGTCGCTGGCCGGACCAACCTTGAGCGCGTCGATGCGAGGCTTGAGCGCCGCGACGATCCGATCCGCCGTTTCCGCACCCACCGGCACAGCCACCGAAACCGCCATACAGCGCTCGCCAGCCGAGCCGAACCCTGCGCCCATCAGTGCGTCGGCGGCCTTGTCCATGTCCGCGTCGGGCATGATGATCATGTGGTTCTTGGCCCCGCCAAAGGCCTGCACGCGCTTGCCCTCGCCTGCCGCCGTTGCATAGACATACCGGGCAATCGGGGTCGAACCGACAAAGCTGATCGCCTCGATCTTGGGGTGGTGCAGAATGCCATCCACCACCGCCTTGCCGCCATGAACGACGTTGAGAATGCCTTTGGGCAGACCGGCCTCAATCGCCAGCTGCGCCAGCTTCACCGGCACAGATGGATCGCGCTCCGATGGCTTGAGGATAAACGCGTTGCCCGCCGCAATCGCCGGCGACAGCATCCACAGCGGGATCATCGCGGGGAAGTTGAACGGCGTTATCCCCGCGCCAATCCCCACGGGCTGGCGCATGGAATACATGTCGATGCTGGGGCCCGCCCCGTCGGTGAACTCGCCCTTGAGCAGGTGCGGCGCACCGGCAACAAACTCGGCCACTTCCAGCCCGCGCACGATATCGCCCTTGGAGTCGTCAACCGTCTTGCCATGCTCGATGCTGAGCAGCTCCGCCAATTCCTGCATGTCGCGGTTGATCAGGGCCACGAAGTTGAAGAACACGCGTGCCCGGCGCTGCGGATTGGTCGCCGCCCACTTGGGCTGCGCGGCCGCAGCAGAAGCGACAGCGGCTTCCAGGTCTGCCTCGGTCGCCAGCGCCAGCCGCGCCTGCACCTCGCCGGTCGCCGGATTGAACACGTCCTGAAACTCGGCGCTGTTGCCTGTGGTTTCGACGCCGTCGATGAAGTGACCAATGGTCCGCATGCGCTCTCTCCTTGTTTAGCGGCATCATCGGCGCTACATTGGATCATGCGCAACGCGATAGATTTTGCACCTGTTGTGCGTAAATTATAGTGCGAGGCGGATACCCCCACCTAGCCTCCCCCTGAAGGGGGAGGAACAGATCGAGGTTGAGGCGCGATGTTGCCAAACCCACCGCCCAGATTCCTCCCCCTCATCAGGGGGAGGCTAGGTGGGGGTACTCCGATCCTTCAAAGGAAACTCGAATGAACTGGGACGACACCCGCATCTTCCTCGCCGTCGCCCGCAGCGGGCAGATCCTGGGCGCGGCCAAGGCGCTCAATCTCAATCACGCCACCGTCGCTCGCCGCCTCACTGCGCTGGAAGAGGCGCTGGGCAGCAAGCTGTTCACCCGCAAAACCAATGGCTCCGAGCTTTCCGGCGAGGGTGAGCGCTTCCTCATCCATGCGGAGCGGATGGAGAGCGCCATGCTCGCCGCGACCGAAGCGGCGGGCGCCGATAGCGCCATTGAGGGCACGGTCCGCGTCGGCGCCCCCGACGGGTTCGGCGTTGCCTTCCTCGCGCCGCGCCTGGGCGAGTTGACGGAGCGTCACAAGGGCCTGCGCATCGAACTGGTCCCCGTGCCCCGCGCCTTTTCGCTGTCGCGCCGCGAGGCCGATATTGCCGTGACGCTGGAGCGGCCGCGCGAGGGGCGCCTTGTCGCCCGCAAGCTCACCGATTATCGGCTGGGGCTCTATGCCTCCCGCGCCTATCTCGAGCGCAACGGCACGCCGGACAGTCTCGATGCCCTGCCCGCTCATCGCCTTGTGGGTTATGTCGAAGACCTGCTGTTCACCGCCTCGCTCGATTACACCGGCGAGTTCACCCGCCTCTGGCGATCATCGCTCGCCATTTCATCAGCCATGGGCCAGACCGAGGCGGTGCGCGCCGGCGCAGGCATTGGCATTCTTCATGCCTTCATGGCGCAGCGCGATCGCGATCTGGTGCCGGTGCTGCCGCAACACACCCTCACCCGCAATTACTGGACGGTGATGCACGAAGATTTGCGCAACCTGCGCCGCGTCGCGCTGGTGTCCGAGTTCCTCTCGGAAATCGTCACGCGGGACCGAGCGATCTTTTAGCTTTCGCCACGCAGCGGCTTGGTCGCCTCCAGCATCCAGTCGCGAAACCGCTTCACCTTGGGCGCGTTGCGGCGGCTTTCGGGATAAACGAGGTAATAGCCCCACCCCGCCGACGCCAGCAGCGGAAACGGCTGGATCAGCCGCCCAGAGGCTATCTCGTCGCGGAAAAAGGCTGGCGTCAGCATGGCCACGCCGCGCCCCGCCATGGCCGCCGAACCCAACAGGCTCTGTAGCCCCAGCATACTCAAGGGCCGCCCTTCGGTCGTATAGCCAGGCACCCCCGCCGTCGCGAACCACAGATCGAGCCATTCGTCTTCCGGGTCGAGCACCGGCAGTTTCAACAGGTCCTCGGGCCGTTTGATGCCGCCAATTGTCTCGGCCAATTTGGGGCTGAGCAGCGGCGAAAAATCGGCTTTCAGCAATAGGTGCGAGACCACACCGCTGGCCTGCGGCGCCGGTAGAGTGCGGATGCCGATATCGAACTGATCGCGCACCAGATCCACCAGCCCACTGGAGCTATCCAGCCGCACGGCAATGTCAGGGTGGGCAATCTGAAACAGCCCCAAATTCTGCGCCAGCCACTGACTGGCAAAGGTCGGCACCGAGGTAATCGACAGCAGGTTGTTCACCTCGCCGCTGGTGTCGTCAAAGGCGGTCCGCATCAATTCAAACGCCTGCTCCACCTGCGGAGCGAGCTTGGCGCCCACCTCGCTGAGCGCGATCTGGCGCGGCTTGCGCAAGAACAGCGGCGTGCCGACGCGCTCCTCCAGCAGCTTGATCTGATAGCTCACCGCCGCCTGGGTCATCCCCAATTCCTCGGCCGCCTTGGTAAAGCTCAGATGCCGCGCCACGGCCTCAAAGGCGCGCACGGCGGTCAGGGGCGGAAGCGCGCTCATGCATCAGTTCTCCTTATGCATACCCTTCCAGCTTTAGTTGGAAATCGCCCCAATCTCCAGTCATTTTGCAGATATCAGAATTGACGCAGGAGCCATCCCCATAAGGATGGTCGCAGCCATGACCGCCCTCGCAAAGCCCCTCACCGCCCCCTTCCGCCTCCCCACATTCGTCTGGCCACGGCTCGACAAAACCGACCGCAAGCGCAAGCAGGCCACCATCGACCTGATCCACGCCTCCCCCCACCTCCGCCGCGACATCGGCTTCGACTCCGACTACCGCGGCGAACGCGGACGATAGTGAGGGTGGCGCTGGTGGCGATGTGCTCCAACTACTCACTGAGCCGTCACCCTCGGGCTTGACCCGAGGGGCCTGCACTTCGCGGTGGTTACAGCAAGAACCCTCGGGTCGAGCCCGAGGGTGACGAACGGAGGGCGGGGTGAATTGAGGGCTCGCACCGCCACTAAGAAGTGCCCTAGAGACCGCTCCCGCCCCCCACCGCCGCACCCTAATCCCACCGCGTCATTCCCGCGAAAGCGGGAATCTCCCTTGCGATGTTGAAGGGGGATTCCCGCTTTCGCGGGAATGACATCGTGGTGGTGGCGGGATGGAGTTTGAGATACCCCGAATGCCACCACACCCACCAGCCCGTCACCCTCGGGCTTGACCCGAGGGCCCTATACTTCCTGCGATGGCAGCCTCCCCCTCGGGTCGAGCCCGAGGGTGACGAGCGGTGGGGATGTACTAAGCTCGGCGCTTGGCCTTTGGTGTGGTTCACCAGCGCCGCAACCCTGTGCTACCATCGCCGCCGATCCCAAACACAGTCTCCAAGCCCGTCCCATGTCGAAAACCACCCCCGCCACCCTCGCGCTGAGTAAGCTCGGCCTTCCCTTCGAAACTGCGACCTATGAGTACAATCCGGACGCCGATCGCGTTGGGTTGCAGGCGGCAGAGGCCATGGGGGTTTCGCCCTCCATCGTGCTCAAGACGCTGATGGCCGAAGTCGATGGCAAGCCCGTTTGCGTCGTGGTGCCGTCGGATGAAGAAGTGAACATGAAAAAGCTGGCTGCCGCTTTTGGAGGCAAATCGGCCCATATGATGAAGCCAGCCGACGCGGAGCGCCTGACTGGCTATAAAGTGGGCGGGATCAGCCCATTTGGGCAGAAGAAGGCCGTTCCGACCGCAGTCGAGGAACTGGCAACGCTGGAAGACGAAGTCTTTCTCAACGGCGGGCAGCGCGGATTACAGATCCGGATGAAGCCCGACGATCTGGTTACCGCGCTGGGCGGCAATGCTGCAGATCTCATTCGCTGAATACAGTATTCAGAAAAGACAAAAGGCACCCAAGAGGATGCCTTCATCTACATAGCAGCGATTTCAAGAAATCTTAGATGGTCTTGCCGCGTGCGATGTTGCGGATGTCACCGCGGGTGATGCCCAGGTCGTTGAGCTGGCGTGCGTCGAGAGCATTGAGCTCGCGCATGGTGCGCTGATACTGAGCAAACTGTGCGATTTTCTGGCGGATGTTCATTTCGGTTCCCCTTCGTTTGATGACCTCTATGTAGATCCACTGTGTCGTGATTAGAAGGTAGACTCTGTGCACATCCGTTATGCAGTGGGTGCACGCGAAATAGGCAGGCCATTCATATTCGCTTCATCCACGCAGAGGTCGCAGCCCCTCTACTTCACCCACAAAGACACAGCCAACACACTGATATACCTAACGAAAACAGGCGCCACTTGCGCGGCGCCTGCATTAATAGATTTTTGACCATCTGGACAAGAGCCATGCAGCTAGCGCTGGATTGGTTCCTGTCCTGCCTCTTCTGCATGCCGGCGGTCTTCGCGCAGCTCAAACCACATCGCATTCAGGATGCCGAAGCTGCAGGCCAGCCCCAGGCCGAGTATCCAGGAAAAGTACCACATTGCGGGCCTCCTAATAGGCGTTGGGGTTCTTGTCGATGCTCTGGGTGGACACAGGCCCGCGCATGACGCGGAAGACCCAGCCGGTATAGAGCACGATGATGGGCAGGAAGAAGACCGTCACCAGAAGCATGATGAACAGGGTCAGGTGGCTCGAGGAGGCATCCCACAGGGTCAGGCTCGAGTTCGGCACTGTGGAGGATGGCAGCACGAACGGGAACAGCGACAGGCCGGCGGTGCTGATGATGCCGAAGATAGCCAGGCTCGATGCCAGCAGCGTTGGCAGGCGCAGCCGCAGCTGCAACCCGATCAGCGCACCCACCAGACCGACAAAGCCCAGCACTGGCGCAGTGATCATCCAGGGATAGAGGCTGTAATTGTTCAGCCACCCGCCCGTGGACAGGGCCACTGTCTTGGCCAGCGGATTGATCGGCGCATTGGGGTCGATCACGCTGGTCACGGCGTAGCCCTGAATACCATAGGCGATCCACAGCCCACCCAGCGCAAACAGCACCAGCGTCACGATGGCCGCGAGGCTGCCGAAGGTGCGGGCCCGGTCGGCCACGGGGCCGATGGTCTTGCCCGCGATAACGGCGGCGCCCTGCGTCACGATCATCCCCAGGCTCACCAGCCCGCACAGCAGCGCAAACGGCATGAGCAGCTGGAAGAAGTTGCCCGTGTAGAAGTTGCGCATCGTGTCATCGAGGTGGAATGGCGCGCCGAGCAACACATTGCCCACCGCCACGCCGAAGATCAGCGATGGCACAAAGCCACCGATGAACAGGGCCCAATCCCACACGGCGCGCCAGCGGTCGTCCTTGATCTTGCCGCGGAACTTGAACCCGACCGGACGCAGGATCAGCGCCAGGAGGATCACGATCATCGCCAGATAGAAGCCCGAGAAGCTGACCGCATAGAGTGGTGGGAAGGCGGCGAAAATGGCGCCACCGCCCAGGATCAGCCAAACCTGGTTACCTTCCCAGGTCGGGCCCATCAGGTTGATCAGCACGCGGCGTTCGGCGTCGGTGCGCGCGGCGAAGGGGAGCAGCGTGCCCACCCCCAGATCGCGCCCACCCATGATGGCAAAGCCCATCAGAAGAATGCCGAGCAGAGCCCACCAGATGAGGCGCAGGGTTTCGTAGTCGAGCGGAATGGAGCTCATGATCCGATTTCCTTGGTGGCGGGCGTTGCGGCGACGGCGACCATGACATGGTCGATATCGTCAGAGTCAGGCGCGTCGAACAGCGTGTCCTTGGGGCCGGCTTTGATCACCTTGATCATCAGGATGACCATGATGACCAGAAGCGTCGAGTACAGGGCCACAAAGAAGCTCAGCGAGATGACGAGGTCCCAGAAGTGGAGCCCAGAGGCGGCATAGAAGGTGGGCAACACGCCCTCCACCACCCAGGGCTGCCGACCGAACTCGGCGATGAACCAGCCCGACTCGATGGCCACCCATGGTAGCGGCAGCACAAGCAGGCCGATCCACAGCATGGGGCGGTTGGTGTCTAGCCAGCCGCGCGAGGCGCGGTAGAACCAAACGGCAAAGAACGCGATGAAGAAGAAGCCCAGACCCATCATGATGCGGAAGGTCCAGAACAGCGGCCAGACGTCTGGCACGGTGTCGGCGGCGGCCATCTTGATCTCGGCCTCGGTCGCGTTGCCGACGTCCTCGCGATACTTCTTGAGCAGCAGGCCATAGCCCAGGTCTGCCCAATGTTCGTCAAACGTGGCCCGCGCTGCGGCGTTCGTGCCATCGGCGCGAATTTCCTGCAGGGCGTCATAGGCGATCATGCCGGTGCGAATGCGCGCTTCAGCATTGTGAACCAGTTCCTCGATGCCGGGCAGTTCCTTGTCCAGCGAACGGGTCGTAATGATGCCGCCCAGCCATGGAATGCTGATCGAAAATTCTGGCGCGCCGCCATCAGGTCCGGGCAGAGCGAAGATCGTCCAGGGCGCCGGCGCCGGCTCGGTGTGGAAGCTGGCTTCCATCGCCGCGATTTTCATCTTCTGGTTTTCCGTCGCGACATAGCCGCTTTCGTCACCCAGCACGACGACCGACAGGGCCGAAGCCAGACCGAAGCTGGCGGCCACGACCATCGAGCGCTTGGCGATTTCGATATGCTTGCCCTGCAGCAGGAACAGGCACGAAATGGCGAAGATGAACACCGCGCCCAGCAGATAGCCGGCGCTGACGGTGTGCACGAACTTGGCCTGCGCCACCTGGTTGAAAATGACGGCGATGAAGTCGGTGACTTCCATGCGCATCGTGTCGGGATTGAACTTCGCCCCGACCGGGTTCTGCATCCAGCCATTGGCTACAAGGATCCAGAGCGCCGAGAAGTTGGCGCCCAGTGCCATCAGCCAGGTCACGACCAGGTGGCCGATCTTGCTGAGGCGATCCCAGCCGAAGAAGAACAGACCGATAAATGTGGCTTCGAGGAAGAACGCCATCAGGCCTTCGATGGCCAGCGGCGCGCCGAACACGTCACCCACATAATGGCTGTAATAGCTCCAGTTCATGCCGAACTGGAATTCCATCACGATGCCGGTGGCGACGCCCATGGCGAAATTCACACCAAAAAGTGTGCCCCAGAACAGGGTTGCCTTGCGCCAGACCTCGCGTCCGGTCATGACGTAGACGCTTTCCATGATGGCTATCAGGATAGCCAGACCGATGGTGAGCGGAACGAAGAGAAAATGATACATCGCAGTGGCTGCGAACTGCCACCGCGACAGTTCGACAACAGTCATGTCGATCATGGCGCTACTGCCCCTATGGTTGGCGGCACGCCTGAGTCGCGGCCGTCACTGCGCACTCTTTGCCCCCAGAGACTTGCGCATGCATTGATTCAGATCAAGCCACGTTGCGGCGATTGGTCTAGGGGTGGGTGGGGCATAGGATTGCGACAGGTAATATGACGACTAAAGCTCCCGACCAAAGCAGGCTAGACGGCAAAACCCTGTCAGGCCTGCGCCGTTTCGGCGGTGGCTGGCTCTATGTGGCCATTGGCGCGCCCCTGCTCGGCGGCGCCCTTCTGGTCTGGCAGGCGTGGATTCTGTCCAGCGTTGTCGGCGATGCCATTCAGGATGGGGCCTCGCTCGATGTGCTGGCGCCGGGCGTCATCACCATTCTCGCCCTGCTGCTGGTGCGCGCCGCGCTCTCGGCCATTGGTGACCGTGCGGGCACCGCTGGCTCCGAGGCCATTAAGCGCACCGTGCGGAGCCTGCTGTTCTCAAACCTGTTGTCACGGTCGCCCCGCGCTGCCGATCAGCCGCAATCGGGCGCCGCCGCTGCCGCCATCATCGATCAGGTCGAAGCCCTCGACGGGTTCTTCGCCAAATACCTCCCCGCCATGATCCAGGCCGGGCTGCTCCCCATCGCCTTTGGCGCGATCATCCTGCCGCTCGATTGGCTGGCCGGGTTGCTGTTCCTCATCACCGCGCCGCTCATTCCAATCTTCATGGCGCTGGTGGGCTGGGGCGCTCAGATCGCCACCGACCGTCAGGCCCGCGCCCTGTCCATTCTCACCGGACGGTTTGCCGATCGCCTGCGCGGTCTGCTGACTCTCAAGCTGTTTGGCCGCGATCAGGCTGAAACCGCTGGCATCGTTTCGGCCAGTGACGAGCTGCGCAAGCGCACCCTCAAGGTGCTGCGCATCGCCTTTCTGTCCTCGGCCGTGCTCGAGTTCTTCGCGGCGCTCGGGGTGGCGGGTGTCGCTCTTTATATAGGGCTCACCTTCATCGAGTTCCTCCACCTGCGCTCGAGCCCGATGACGCTGCAGCTTGGCCTCTTCCTGCTGCTGATGGCGCCCGAGGTTTACAACCCGCTGCGCCTGCTCGCCGCGCACTATCATGACCGCGCCTCGGCCAAGGCCGCCATTGGCGAAATCGAAGCTCAGCTTGGCAAGCTCCCGACCGAGATCGTCCCTCTCGCCGACGCGCCGCACTCGCACCAGACGTCGGCCCTTGGCCTCACTCTCGCTGGGTTGACCCTGCGCACGCCAGATCGTGCTCGGGTTATCCTCTCTGATGCCAAGCTCACCGTCGCTCCTGGCGAACACGTTGCTTTGCTCGGCCCCAGCGGCATTGGCAAGTCGACCCTGCTCGAAGCCATTGCCCGCCTGCGCGATTACGATGGTCAGATCGATATCGGTCAGCGCCCCCTCACCGACTGGGCCGAAAACGACCTGCGCGATGGGATCACCATGCTGGGTCAAAAGCCGCGCATTTTCGCTGGCAGCATGGCCGACAATATCGCCCTCGCCCGCCCCAATGCGACCGCTGCCGAAATCCGCCGCGCCGCCGAGCTGGCCCATGTCGCCGCGTTTGCCGACGCACTGCCCGAGGGTCTCGATACCCTCTTGGGGGATGGTGGCCTTGGCCTTTCCGGTGGCCAGGTTCAGCGCATTGCCCTCGCCCGCATCTATCTGCGCGACGCGGGGCTGATCCTTCTCGATGAGCCGACCGCCCATCTCGATGCTGCTCT
Source organism: Devosia epidermidihirudinis (assembly GCF_000971295.1). Lineage (GTDB taxonomy): Bacteria > Pseudomonadota > Alphaproteobacteria > Rhizobiales > Devosiaceae > Devosia > Devosia epidermidihirudinis. Next base: position 20,366 of record NZ_LANJ01000001.1, read on the forward strand.
CGAAGCCGCCGTGCTCGATGACCTGCAGCGTTTCGCGCGCGGACGCACCCTGATCATCGCCACCCATTCCGAGGCTGTCGCCAGCCGCATGGGCAAGGCCTGGCGCATAGCGGGTGAGTCCTTGTTATCCACCCCCATGCCGGCCAATGCTAAAAGGAGTATCGCATGAAAGCGCTCCTCACCTTCCGCAAGCTGTTTGCACAGCAGGCTCGCGGTTTGGCCCTCGCTTTGCTGCTGTCGCTGATTGCGGTGGCCTCGGGCGTCGCCCTTCTGGGCACCTCTGGTTGGTTCATTACCGCAGCAGCCCTCACCACAGCCGGTTTGGCCTTCAATCTCTTCGTGCCATCCTCGATGGTGCGGGGCTTTTCATTTATCCGCATTTTGGCCCGATATGGTGAACGGCTGTCGGGGCATAATGCTACCCTGAAGCTACTGTCTGACATTCGTGGCTGGCTGTTCGCGCGCCTCTTCCCCCGCCTGCCGCTGCGCGACCGCAGCCTGCGTCATGGCGACCTCGTCAGCCGCCTCACCGCCGATGTCGACGCCCTCGACACCGCCTTTCTCGTGGCCATCGGCCCCATCGTCGCAGCTGTTATTATCGGGCTGACACTGACCACCGTTCTGGGTTTCCTGCTGCCACTGGCCGCCATTGTCTATGGCCTCAGCTTTGCCCTCGCGGTCATCGTTGTCCCCGTCGCTTTGGTCATCGCCAGCCGCACCGCTGGCAAACTCAATGTTGCCCGCGCTGCCGATGCCCGCGCTGCCGTTCTCGACGGCATTGAAGGCCATGCCGATCTCACCATTTTCGGCGTTCTCGGCACCGCCCAGTCGGGCTTTACCGCGACGGCGCAGCGCCTTAGCGACGCCAAGGGGCAGCTCTCGACCCTCACCGCAGCTGCCGGTTTTGCCGTGCAGGCTCTCGCCGCCATCGCCCTTATCGGCTCGCTTTGGCTCGGTCTACAGGCGCTCTCTGCCGATCAGATCGACGGTGCCGTTCTGGCGGGTCTGCTCCTGGCTATCCTCGGTAGTTTCGAGGCCACCAGCGCCATCGTCCGCTCGGTCGGCAAGCTCACCACCGCCATGGCCGCTGCCGAACGTCTCACCGCCATCGCCGAAGGCCCTATCCTCGTCAGCGATCCAGTTTCGCCCGCCGCCCTGCCCGCCGACACCACCATCGCCGTCAACGGCGTCAGCTTCGCCTATGATGGTGGCGCGCCCGTGCTCAGCGAGACTAGCCTCACTGTCGCCCCCGGCGAACATGTCGCCATTGTCGGCCCGAGCGGCGCCGGAAAGTCCAGTCTTCTCAGCCTCTTGCTGCGACTCGCCGATCCACAGGCTGGCCAGATCACCCTGGGCGGCACGGACCTGATGGCACTCAACCAGGCCGACGTGCACAGGAGCATGGCTCTCCTCAGCCAGGACAGCCCGCTGTTCAACGACTCTATCCGCGCCAACCTGCTGATCGCCAACGAGAATGCGGACGATGACGCGCTGTGGGATAGCCTTTCCAGCGCCGGGATTGCTGACTTTATCCGCGCCCTGCCCAATGGGCTGCATACTGTGGTCGGTGAAGGCGGTCGCACGGTCTCGGTTGGACAGGCTCGTCGCCTCTGCCTCGCCCGCGCCCTGCTCTCGGACGCGCCGATCCTGCTGCTGGATGAGCCCACTTCAGCGCTCGACCGGGTTGCAGAGGTCGGGTTCTTTGAAACGCTCCGCACGGCCGCACGCGGTCGCACGGTTATCGTGGTGACACACGCCGCCATTCCAGATGGCAGCGTGGATCGCGTGGTGACGATGGGAAACGGTCGGCTGGTTTAGCCGCAGCGTACGCGCAGACGCGCGATGTCGGGAACCGAGACATGACGATAATTCTCGATCTCTATCACGCCGTCGGCCTTGAGCTTGCTCACCTGGCGACTGACCGTTTCGATGGTCAGCCCAAGGAAGTCGCCAATGTCGGCGCGGCTCAGCGGCAGGTCAAACGTCGTGACTTCGCCTTGGGCGGGGTCGATGTGGCTGGCGATGAGATAGAGGAAGCTCGCGACCTTCTCGGCGGCGGTCTTGCGGCCCAGCGTCACCATCCAGTCACGCGCCTCGTCAAGCTCGCGCAGCGTCTGCAGCATGATGCGATGTTCCAGCGCCGGGTTCTCCCGCACCAGGTTCTCCATAGCAGCCTTGGGCACCATGCAGAGATCGACATCGGAGGCCGCTTCCGCCGCCACACGGCTTTCCTTGGCAAACAGCCGCCCCAGCAAATCAGGCGCAAATTGCAGCCCAACAACCTGCTGGCGACCATCTTCCAGAACCTTGGACAGCTTGATCACCCCGCGCAGCACATTGCCATAGCCGGTAATTGGCATGGCATCGCCCAATAGTTCTTCCCCGGCGGCATGATGCACACGACGGGTCTGGCGCGCGAGCTGCGTCAATTGTTCGGGAGAAAGGGCGCCGCAAATCCCCTGATGGCGGGACTCGCAACTTTGGCAGAGGATCGGCAGATCAGAATTGTGAATGTCGTTGCGGACGGGCTGCATGGGTGGCGCCTCCTGACCGCCTCGATATAGTGCCAACTGATCAGCACTTTAAGCTGCGCAACTGTCGCAGTGCCAACCTGCCGCAGTCAATGGGCAACCTTGAATTGAGCCCTTGACCTTCCCATCATTGGAAGGTCTATATGCTGTTGGACGAGGTAAAAAACCATGAACGAACACGTCCACACCAAGCCAGTTTCCATCGATATTGAAGGCATGACCTGCGCCTCCTGCGTGTCGCGGGTCGAGCGGGCTCTGCTCAAGGTGCCATCGGTCACAGCGGCGTCGGTCAATCTGGCGACGGAACGCGCGACCGTGCATTTACATGATCACAGCGAGATGGCTGCCGTGCTCGGCGCCATCGAAAAAGCCGGTTACAAGGGCAGCAAGACGCCCGAAAGCCACGACGCGCACGATCATTCGCACCATCACCACGATGAGGACGCAGCGATCCTGCGCCGCGACGTACTAATCGCGGGCATCCTCACGCTTCCCCTCTTCGTGCTCGAAATGGGCAGCCACCTTTATATGCCCATGCATATGTGGCTGATCAGCATCGTGCCGCAGCAGACGCTCTATATCGCCTATTTCATCCTCACCAGCATCGTGCTGTTCGTGCCCGGCTGGCGCTTCTTCAAGATCGGCATTCCGGCCCTGCTGCGCGGCGCGCCAGAGATGAACTCGCTGGTCGCCCTCGGCGCGGGCGCGGCCTATCTCTATTCAGTCGTCGTCACCTTCGCCCCGCAGGTTCTGCCCGCCCAGACGCAATACGTCTATTATGAAGCGGCGGCGGTCATCGTCACGCTGATCCTGGTTGGCCGTTGGCTCGAAGCCCTTGCCAAGGGCCGCACTGGCGAAGCCATTCAGCGTCTCGTGCGCGAACAGGCCAAGACTGCCCGTGTGCAGCGCAATGGCGCTATTGTGGAAGTGGCCATCACCGAGGTTCGTGAGGGCGACATCATCGTCGTCCGCCCCGGCGAAAAGATCGCGGTCGATGGTGAAGTTGTCGAAGGCTCCAGCCACGTCAACGAGTCCATGATCTCGGGCGAGCCCCTCCCCGTCTCCAAGACCGTTGGCGCTACCGTCATCGGCGGCACCCTCAACACCTCGGGCAGCTTCAACTTTCGCGCCACCAAGGTGGGCGGCGACACCATGCTGGCGCAGATCATCCGCATGGTCGAAGAGGCCCAGGGCGGCAAACTGCCGATCCAGCAGGTCGTCGACAAGATCACCCTATGGTTCGTCCCTGCCGTGATTGCGCTGGCCATCCTGACCTTTGCCATCTGGACCATCTGGGGCCCAACGCCCGCCTATGTCTTCGGTCTGGTCAATGCCGTTGCCGTGCTGATCATCGCCTGCCCATGTGCCATGGGCCTTGCCACGCCAACCTCGATCATGGTCGGCACCGGCCGGGCTGCGGAGTTGGGCGTGCTGTTCCGCAAGAGCGAAGCACTGCAGCAGTTGCGCGACGCCAAGGTTGTGGCCTTCGACAAGACCGGCACCCTGACATCGGGCAAGCCTTCGCTGACCGATCTCATCCTCGATGATGATTTCGAGCACGATGACGTGCTGGCCCTCGTGGCCGCCGTCGAGGCCAAGTCGGAGCACCCGATAGCCGAAGCCATTGTTGCTGCTGCCGAAAAGGGCGGACTGAAGCTTGGCACCGTGACGGACTTTGAGTCAGTCGCCGGCAATGGCGTGCGGGCTCGGGTGGATGGACGGCTGGTGTCGATCGGCTCACAGCGTCATCTGTCGCACCTCGATTTCTCTGATTTCAACGCCGCCATCGACAAGCTCGCCGATGAGGGCAAGACCCCGGTCTTTGCCGCCATCGACGACAAGCTCGCCGCCGCCATCGTGGTTGCCGATACCATCAAGCCGACCAGCAAGGCCGTCATCGCCGCGCTGCACGCGATGGGGCTGAAGACAGCAATGATCTCAGGGGACAACAAGCGTACCGCCGCAGCGATTGCCCGTGAACTGGGGATCGATGAAGTCCGCGCCGAGGTGCTGCCGGCCGACAAGGTGGCCGCGCTTAAGTCGCTCCGTGCCCTCGGCAAGGTCGCCTATGTCGGCGACGGCATCAACGACGCTCCTGCCCTGGCTGAAGCCGATGTTGGCATCGCGGTGGGCACCGGCACCGATGCGGCCATCGAAAGCGCCGACGTCGTGTTGCTGGGTGGTGATCTCAAGGGCGTGCTCAACGCCTTCACCATCAGCCGCGCCACGATGAAGAACATCTGGGAAAACCTGTTCTGGGCGTTTGGCTACAACGTCCTGCTGATCCCGGTGGCCGCTGGCGTGCTCTATCCTGCCTTCGGCATCCTGCTCTCGCCCATGATCGGGGCGGGCGCGATGGCCCTGTCGAGCGTCTTCGTCGTCGGCAATGCGCAGCGTCTGCGCGCAGTCAAAGGAGTGCAGCTGTGAACATTGGTGAAGCCTCCAACGTCTCGGGCGTTTCGGCCAAGATGATCCGCTACTACGAATCCATCGGCCTGATCCGCCCGCCCCTGCGCACCGACAGCAACTACCGCGTTTACGGGGATGACGAGGTGCATGTGCTGCGCTTCGTCAAACGCGCCCGGACCCTGGGCTTCTCGGTGGAGGAAACCTCCACCCTCCTCGGGCTCTGGCAGGACAAGTCCCGCGCCAGCGCCGAGGTCAAGGATATCGCAACCGGACATATCACGGCCCTCGAAACCAAAATCGCCGAGCTGCAGGGCATGGTCAAAACCCTCAAGCACCTCGCCCATTGCTGCGGCGGCGACAACCGACCCGACTGCCCGATCCTTGATGATCTGGCTGGCGAACCCACACCGAAAGGACACTAAAAATGAGCGACAAGACCACCTTCACCGTCAATGACATGACCTGCGGCCACTGCGTCGGCACCGTGCGAAAGGCGCTCGAAGAAGCCTTGCCTGGCGCCGAAATCTCGGTCGACCTGGCAAGCCACAAGGTTAGCTTCACGGGCGACCGTTCGGTGGGTGAAGAAGCCATCAAGGAAGCCGGCTACACGCCAGAAGCGGCGTAAGGATACCCCCTCCCAACCTCCCCCTGAAAGGGGGAGGAGCTAGCTTTGTGATTGCCTTCGATCCCGCCAAATACTCTGCCCGGATTCCTCCCCCTTTTCAGGGGGAGGCTAGGTTGGGGTACTCTCCCCCTTCCCCTCACACATCCAGCAACGGCGTAAACCCACCAAACACCCGACGATGCTCATCGCCCGGCGAGTTATCCTCCATCATGCGCGGGTCGTTCATCACCTTTTCCCAGGCCGCATCGCGTGCGGCCTTAGATGGCCACTCCAGAAACGAGAATACCACCGTTTCATCGGCCGTCGCGTTCACCGCCTTCTTGAAATCGGTCAACGTGCCATCGGGCACATTATCACCCCACGCATCGACGAACCGCAGCGCGCCCAATTCCTCGAAAATGACGGCCTGCCGCTTCAATTGGGCGAGATAATCGTCCTTTCGGGCGGTCTTGACCGGCAGCAGGGAGCCGTCGAAATATCCCGTCTTTCCACCAGCACCATGATCGTATAGCGCCTCGAAGCCGCCATAGATCATACGCGCACCGTCGAACGGCATCGTGCTACCCATCTCCGCCATACGCGGATCGTCCATCATCCTGGCGCTGGCCGCATCAGCAACCGCTCTGCTGGGGAATTCCTGCCAGGAAAAGACGATGACTTCGTCCGGCTTGGCCTGCACGGCGCGACGGAAGTCGGTCACCTCGCCGCCCATGACGTCATCCTCCCAGGCATCTACCAGCCTGGTCGCACCGAAGGACTTGAACATCTCCACCGAGGCGCTGCCGAAATCCTTGTAGGCCTGCTTGTTGGCGGTCGGAACCGCCGCTACGAAACCAGCAAAATATGTCATGACAGTCTCCCTTGTTTCGTCCGTGACCGAACCAGCCCGGCCCCGGAAGAGCTCCAGACGGAAGCCTGACAGCAAAACACGTCAGCCGAAAGGCGGCGCGATACGAAGCTGGAAACAAAAAAGGGGCGCCCGGAGGGCGCCCCTTCGAACTCGTTGATCAGCCGATCAGAATGGGCTGTCTGCGTCGAGGAAACGAGCAGCGTTGTCCTTGGTGATCAGGGTCGAGTCGAGGATGTAGCGACCAGAAACCTGAACATTGCTGACGAGGTGAGCAGTGGTCAGCTCGATCGCGGTTGCGATCATGGCTGGGCTGTAGCTCACATCCACTGGGGTCAGCTTGTCGCCGGCAGCAACGCGCTGCAGGATCTGCTGCATGCCAGCGCCACCAACCACGAACATGTCATTCTCACGACCAGCCTGACGGATGGCTTCGATGGCGCCGAGGGAGATGTCGTCGTCCTGGGTCCACACGCCCTTGATGTCTGGGAAGCGGGTCAGGAAGTCCTGCATCACCTTGAAGCCGTCATCGCGGTTCCAGTTGGCGAATTCGTGAGCGAGCACGTTGAGCTTGGTGCCTTCGATGCCGCCCATGAAGCCGTCAAAACGCTGCTGGTCGATCGGGATCGGCAGGCCGCGCAGGATGACGATGTTGCCGCCTTCTGGCAGAACTTCCTTGAAGTAAGCGGCAGCGTTGGCGCCCAGACCTGGGTTGTCACCAGCGACGTAAAGGTTTTCGACGCCGTTGATCGAGAGCTGACGATCAACCACGGTGACGAACTTGCCGCCGTCTTTGACCTGCTTGATAGCCGAAGTCATCGCGTCTGGATCGCCTGGCAGAATGACCAGTGCGTCGATGTTGCGGGTCGCAACCATGTCTTCGATGTCAGCGATCTGCTTTGGCGAATCTGGTGCCGAAGCGAATACGAAGTCGACATTTGGATAGGTGGTGCTGAGGCGATCGATAGCCTGCTGGGCGAAGTAGTTCACGCCACCAGTCCAACCATGGGTAGCAGCCGGAACCGACACACCGATGGTGACCTTGTCCTGCGCCACAGCGGCGCCACCCAGGCTGCCCGCGATCACTGCCGCGGCCAGGATAGATTTAGTCAGCTTCATTGTAGTCCTCCCTAAGTGCCCGTTTTGGGCGATGTAAACTCGTGGATACCTAGCCGTTGCGACGACCCCGTTGCAGCAGCACGGCAAGGATGATGATGACGCCCTGGAATGCCCCGTTGAGATACGGGCTGATCAGGCTCTGAAGATTGAGAATGTTGCCGATGAGACCGAGGATCACGACGCCCACAACGGTGCCCCAAACCCGGCCGTGGCCGCCCTTGAGCATCGTGCCACCGATGATCACGCCAGCGATGGCTTCCAGTTCCCACAGCACGCCCGTCGTGCTCGATGCCGAGCCAAGACGCGGCACATAAAGCAGCACGGCAACACCAACCAGCACGCCCTGCAGGATGTAGGTCAGCAGGCGGACGTTATCGACGTTGATCGAGGAATAGCGGGCAACCTGCTCATTGGAGCCGATGGCGGCACAATGGCGACCAAACGTGGTGCGGCGCATGACAATTTCACCAGCAATCGCGACAACGGCGAAGACGATGATCGGATAGGGAACGCCCAGCAGGCCATCGTAGTAGACCGGACGATAGACGTCGGCGACTTGGAAATTCAGCGACAGCGTTCCACCATTGGCGAGGAACGTCACCAGCGAGCGGAAGATGCCCATGGTGCCGAGCGTCACGATGAACGCTTCGATGCGCCCACGCGTAATCATCATGCCGTTAAAAACGCCCGCCACGCCGCCCAGCAGGATACCCGCGAGCATGCCAGCAAGAACCACGCTCCAGCCAATGCCCAGCGAAGGGATCAGCCAGTTCATGACCATGATCATAACGCCGGCAATCACGGCGGCCATCGAGCCGACGGACAGGTCCAGTCCACCGGCCGTGATGACGAATGTCGCGCCAATGGCGATGATGCCGATGAACGACGAACGCGCCAGAACGTTGGTCAGGTTATTGTAGGTAAAGAAATTCTCGTTGAGCGTAATGCCCAGCAGAACCAGAAGCGCCAGCGCCAGCAAAGGGCCTGCAGTTTTCAGGTCGATGCGAAAGCCACGCGCGGGTTTCCCTGCGGTCTCAGGCGCTGATGCGGTCATTATGTCCACTCTGTTTAATGCCAGCGGCGTACCGCATGATTTCTCCCTCGGTGATCTCAGCGCCTTCCAGAACGCCGGCCAACCGCCCCTCGCGCATCACCACCACGCGGTGGCTTAGCCCGATCACTTCCTGCATCTCCGAGGAGATGACGATGATCGATTTTCCCTCTGCGGCCAGCGCCGCAATGATGTGATAAATTTGCTGCTTGGTGCCCACATCGATGCCGCGCGTCGGCTCATCCATGATGATGATGTCCGGCTCGGTCTCCATGGTCTTGCCCAGCATCAGCTTCTGCTGATTGCCGCCCGACAGACGGCCAACGGCCACCGTTGCATCACGCGCCCGGATATCGAAGCGGCGCACGGCACGTTCCAGCGCCTTCTCCTCGCTGCTCGGATCAAGGAAGCCACCCTTGAGGTGTTTCTTGAGCGTCAGCAGCGTCAGATTTGGGCGCAGGCCCATATTGAGCAGCAGCCCCTTACCCTTACGGTCCTTGGTCATATAGGCCAGGCCTGCATCGACCGACTGAGCAACCTGGGTGAAGTTGGCGGGCTGCCCCTCAACTTCAATCGCGCCCGAGTCACGATGCGACAGACCAACAATGGCTTCGGCGACCGCCGTGCGGCCTGAGCCGATCAGGCCGGCAAAGCCGAGTATCTCGCCCTTGCGCAGATCGAACGACACATCCTTGACGCCCTTGGCGACCAGATTGTGTACCGACAGCACCAAAGGCGCGTCGACATCTGGCTCGTGCTTGGGCGGATAAAGATTGGAAAGCTCGCGGCCCACCATCATCTGGGCGATCGAGTCTGGGGTCAGCGCTTCCGTGCCTACCGTTGCGATCAGCTGGCCATCACGCAGCACGGTGACGCGGCGGGCCAGTTCCATGATTTCGTCGAGCTTGTGGGAGATGAAAATCACCGCCACGCCGCGTGCCGTCAGGCGGCGGATTTGTTCGAACAAGGTCTGGGTTTCGCCTACAGACAGCACTGCCGTTGGCTCATCCATGACGAGCACACGCGCGTCGCGGCTGATGGCCTTGGCGATTTCCACCATCTGCTTGTCGGCCACGGACAGCGTGTTGATGCGCGCATCCGGATCGACATTGACGTGCAGGGTCTGCATCACCTCGGCGGCCCGGCGGCGCATCTCGGCGACGTCGAGAAAACCGAACTTCTTGAGCTCGCGACCAAGGAAGATGGAGTCGGCGACCGTCAGGTGCTCAGCCAGGTTGAGTTCCTGGTGGATCAGCACGATGCCCATGGCCTCTGCCCCGCCATTGGGCGGAAGCGTGACGACCTTGCCATCATAGCTGATGCTGCCAGAGGTCGGCTGTTCGAAGCCGGACAAAATCTTGATGAGGGTCGATTTGCCCGCGCCGTTTTCGCCAATGATGGCGTGCACTTCGCCGGGCTTGATATCAAAATCAATGCTGAACAAGACCGGGATTTCGCCGAACGACTTGCTGATCCTGCTCGCAGACAGAATGGCGGACGCAGACGTGCCTTCGGCGCTGGACATGTTCGAAACCCCTCCACGGACGCGCCGGGTTGACCCGATCTCCTCGTCCATGTTTGATGATGTAAAGGTTTTCATGAATGATGTAAAGGTTTACACAAATGGAAAAGCGTATAAGCCTATCGAGAATGTGTGGCGCTGCCCGCGCCATCTGTTAAAGGCAGCGAGAGCGGACGCCATTGGGCGTGCGGGGCACCAATTGCAGCACCACAAATTGGCCACTATCGAGGACGTTGCGGCGATAGCCGGCGTGTCCATCGCCACGGTCAGTCGAGCCATCAACGAACCGACCAAGGTTGCCGACGAAACCCGTCGCCGCGTGACCGAAGCTATTGCGCGCACTGGTTACACAACCAACGCCATGGCCCGTTCGCTGCGCATGCGGCGCTCCAACATGATTCTGATTCTGGCGCCTGACGTGGGCGATCCGAACTTTTCCAACATCCTTGTCGGGCTCGAAACCGAAGCCAGCAAACGCGGCTACGGCGTGCTGATCGGCAATACGCAGAACGACGCTACGCGCGAGACAGACTATCTCCGCTTCATCAGTTCAAACCAGGCCGATGGGCTGATCCTCTTTACCGGCCACCTGCCTTATGGCTTTGGCCAAGAAGGTGCCGAGGCCCGCCTGCCCCCAATGGTGGCGGTCAATGAACCCGTATCGAACAGTGATGTGCCGTTTGTTGGTGTCGACAACTTCGAAGGCTCGCGCGTCGCGACCGAACACCTGATTTCGCAGGGCCATCGTCGCATCGCCTTTATCGGTCATTCGACCAGCAAGGCCGTCAACATATTGCGCGAGAAAGGCTATCGCGCAGCGCTTGAAGGCCACGGCATTACCGTCGACCCTCGTCTGATTCTTGATGGTGATGGCACAACTGAAAGCGGCCGCGCCGCCACCGAGCATATGTTCGTGCGCGACGTGCTGCCGACAGCATTCTTTTGTGTCAACGACGCCACCGCGCTGGGCGTGATCATCTCGCTCAACGCGCGCCGCTATGACCTGCCGCGCGAATTTTCGGTGATGGGATTCGACGATATTTCGTTCGCCAGCTTCGTTACGCCCTCACTGACAACGATGAAACAGCCGCGCCTCAAGATCGGCGAAGAGGCGATGGACTTGCTGCTAGCCCTGCTGGCAGGCGAAAAGCCCAAGCAGAACGAAGTCCTGCTCAGGGCCGAGCTGATCGTGCGCAATTCGGTGGCGCGCGCTTCGCGGGACTAATAGCCTTTAGAGGCCAACCACTTTTCCATCCACTCGATCTCGGCGTCCTGCGCCGCGATCACCGCTTCAGCCAGCGCCTTGACCTCTGGGTCCGTGCCATATTTCAGCACGATCTTGGCCATTTCGACCGCGCCCTGATGGTGCGGGATCATGCTGCGGATGAAATCCACATCAGCATCCCCGGTCAGCTCCACTGCCATGTCGGCATGCATCGCGGCGTTCGCAGCCTCGTAAGCTGCGGCGGCTTCCGATGGGGCAGTTGCGGCACCGTGCCCGGAATGGTCTTGAGCCATAGACGGCGCGGCAAGGGCCAGGGTGACGGCCAGTGCGATGATAGCAGATTTCATAAATGACGCTCCTCGTGTTTGAGCGACAGCTTTGCGGCTTTCCCCAATGGGAAGGTCAAGCGATTGACCCCACGGGCGCGAATTTGTTACTTAACCCCATGCTTAACCAACCGACCATCGATCAATTATTTCAGGTGCTCGCCGACCCAACCCGGCGCGCCATGATCGAGCGTTTGAGCCTCGCCCCCGCCTCTGTGAGCGAGCTGGCAAAGCCCTTAGACATGTCCTTGCCCGCCGTGGTGCAGCATTTGGCAGCGCTGGAGGCAAGCGGCCTCGTCCGCTCGGAGAAGCTTGGCCGCGTCCGCACCTGCACCCTTCAGCCCGAGGCCCTTGAAGGCGTCGAGCACTGGATCAAAGCGCGCCGCTTGTCAGCGTCTCAGCGTTGAGGCAAGGAACGGGCATGAAGACCATTCTAATCGTCGGCATTGGCACCGGAAACTCTGAGCATCTGACGGTGCAGGCCATCAACGCGCTCAACCGCGCCGATGTGCTGTTTATCCCCGACAAGGGCGAGAGCAAAGCCGATCTGGCCGATCTGCGTCGCGAGATCATCGCGCGCTATGTGACCAATCCCAACAGCCGCACCGTCGATTACGCAGTGCCCAAACGCGATGCCGCCAATCCGGATTACGGCAATGGCGTCGATGATTGGCACGCAGCGCTGGCAACGCGCTTTGCAACGCTGTTGGAAGAAGTCCCCAAAGACGGCCACTGCGCCTTCCTCGTCTGGGGCGATCCCGGCCTTTACGACAGCACAATCCGCATCGTCGACCGGCTCCGTTCCCAGCATGATTTCGCGGTCGAGATCATTCCCGGCATCACCAGCATTCAGGCACTGACCGCCGCCCACGGCATCGCCCTCAATCGCATTGGCGAACCCGTTCATATCACCACCGGCCGCCGCCTCTCCGAAGGCGACCTGCCGAGCGACACCATTGTCATGCTCGACGGCCAGACCGCGTTTACCGGTGTCGATCCCGACCTCAATATATTCTGGGGCGCTTATCTCGGAACTGAGCATGAAATGACCATTTCCGGGCGCGTGGGCGACGTGGCCGAGCGGATCGTTGAGGCCCGCCGCCTCGCCCGCCAGCAACATGGCTGGATCATGGACACCTATCTGCTGCGTCATCGCGACTAGAGACGCAGTTTCCCCCATCGCGCCAATCCGCTAAAGCTGTTCCATGTCCATCGTTCTTCCCATCGCCGCCTACCGCCGCGGCGCCTGTCCGTCGCTCGACGCGCCGATGCAGACCGGCGATGGACTGCTCTCGCGGCTGCGCATCGCTGGCGGGCGGATGAGCCCGGCCCAGCTCTCCGCCATCGCCGCCCTCGCCGCAGAACATGGCAATGGGCTGGTGGAAATCACCGCGCGTGGCAATCTTCAGGTGCGCGGCCTGACGCCAGCGTCAGCAGCGCCGTTCGCCCGCGCCGTCGAGGCTCTCATCGCAATCGAGCGCGGCCTCGTCGTCGAAACACCGCCATTGGCCGGCGACGACCCTACGGAAATTGCCGACCCGCGCCCCCTCGCCGCCTCCATCCGCGCTGCCTCGGTTTTGCTGGCAGCCCGTTTGGGTCCAAAGGTGACGGTTGTGGTCGATGGCAATGGCCGGTTGAATCGCTCCCAGCTCAAGGCCGACATTCGCCTGACCGCCATTGGCTCGGACCAGTGGGCCTGCGCTGTGGGCACGCGCAGCGATGTCATCCTGCGCAATGAGGCGCTGATGGTGACCTTGCGCGCGCTGCGCGAAATTGCCGATATCGGCCTTGGGGCGCGCGCCACCGATCTTCCGGGCAGGGCTGTCTTGCCGCGCCGGACCAAGAACATCTCACCGATTGGCGCCTTTGCCCTGCGCCGGGGCAATGCAATCGGCATCGCTCTGCCCTTTGGCAGCAGCGATCAGGCTACGCTCGCCGCGTTGGCGGACGTTGCAATGTCACATGGCATCACTGAATTCCGCCTTGCGCCCCACCACGCCCTGCTGGCCATCGGCGCTCCGGCAGACTTTGCCAGCGACGCGGCCGCATTGGGCTTCATCACCGACGCTGCCGATCCCCGCTGTCGCATCAGCGCCTGTATCGGCAACCAAGGCTGCGCATCTGGCTACATTCCCGCCCGGATCATTGCCGCGCGCCTGGCGCCTGTGCTGCCGCCCGGCCAGACTTTGCATGTTTCGGGCTGTGCCAAGGGCTGTGCCCATCCGCGCCGGGCCAATGTGACGCTGGTGGGTCAGGTCGATGGCTATGGCCTTGTCATCGACGGGCTGGCAGGCGATACGCCACAGGCGCTGCTGGGTGCGGATCAACTCGAAGCCGCGCTGACGGCCCCGCTAGGATGACGATGACCACATATGACTACATCAAGGACGGTGACGCGATTTACGCGCAGTCCTTCGCCATCATCAGGGCCGAAGCCGATCTCAGCGCTTTTGCGCCGGTTGAAGCCGAATTGGCGATCCGCATGATCCACGCCGCCGGTTCTGTCGAGGCAGCAGATCACTTTGAGTTTGGTCCCGGCTTCGTCGCGTCGGCGCGCGCTGCGCTCGCTGCTGGCGCCCCTATTTTCTGCGACGCCGAAATGGTGGCGCGCGGCGTGACTGCCGCCCGCCTCCCCGCCAATAACGACGTAATCTGCACGTTGCGCGATCCGCAAACGCCTGCACTCGCCGCCGAGATTGGCAACACGCGCTCTGCTGCCGCGCTCCGCCTCTGGCTCCCACGGCTGGCTGGTTCGGTCGTGGCGATCGGCAATGCGCCCACCGCGCTATTCTTCCTTCTTGAACTCCTGCGCGATGGCGCCCCCAAGCCGGCGGCCATCGTTGGCATGCCCGTGGGTTTCGTCGGCGCGGCGGAGTCAAAGGCGGCCCTGGCCGAGAATTCCTATGGCGTGCCCTATGCCATCGTGCGCGGTCGCCTGGGCGGTTCGGCCATGACGGCCGCAGCGCTCAATGCATTGGCGAGGCCTGGCATATGACCGGCAAACTGTTCGGTGTCGGCACCGGTCCGGGCGATCCAGAGCTGCTCACCCTCAAGGCGGCAAAGGCCATCAGCACTGCTGACGTGGTCGCCTATTTCGCCAAGCAGGGCAATGCGAGCAATGCCCGCGCCATCGTGGCAGAGCTGATCACCGGGCAGATCGAGGAACAACTCGGGTATCCGGTCACGACCGAGATCGACCGCCGCCACGAGGACTACAAGTCCGCCACATCGGGATTTTACGCAGAAGCCGCAGAGCGCGTTGCTGCCCATCTCGACGCCGGCCGCAATGTCGCTGTGCTGAGCGAAGGCGATCCGTTGTTTTACGGGAGCTACATGCATCTGCATGTTCGCCTTGCCCATCGCTACCCCACCGAGGTCATTCCGGGGATCACCGCAATGTCGGGCTGCTGGTCGACCGCTGGCCTGCCGCTGGTTCAAGGCGACGATATCCTATCGGTCCTGCCCGGCACACTCGACGAAGTCGATCTGCGCAGCCGCCTCGACAACACCGATGGTGCCGTAATTATGAAGGTGGGGCGCAATCTGCCCAAGATCCGCCGCGCCATTGAGGCCGCCGGACGGCTCGACGATGCGGTCTATGTCGAGCGTGGCACGATGGCCAATGGCCTCTCGATGCGCCTCGCTGACAAGCCCGATGACGTCGCGCCCTATTTCGCGCTCATCCTTGTGCCCGGATGGAGCAACCGTCCATGAGCGGCAAGTTGATCATCGTTGGCACGGGCCCCGGCAATCCCGATCAAACAACGCCGCAAGCCATCGCGGCCATAGAAGCCTCGTCGGTGTTCTTCGGCTATGGTCCCTATCTGGACCGGCTGACGCTGCGCGATGATCAGCGCCGCGTTGCCTCCGACAATCGCGAGGAACTGGCCCGCGCCAAAGATGCGTTGCACACCGCCGCTTCGGGCGAAAAGGTCTGCGTCGTCTCAGGTGGCGATCCCGGCGTCTTTGCCATGGCCGCGGCCGTCTGCGAAGCCATCGAGGCTGGCCCGCCGGCATGGCGTGCGCTCGATGTCGAAATCGTGCCTGGCGTCACCGCCATGCTGGCCGTCGCTGCCCGTGCCGGTGCGCCGCTGGGGCACGACTTCTGCGCCATCTCGCTTTCGGACAATCTCAAGCCATGGACAGTGATCGAGCAGCGTCTACGCGCCGTCGCGTCGGCTGGGCTGGTGATTGCGCTCTACAATCCCATCAGCAAGGCCCGTCCCTGGCAGTTGGGCACGGCCTTCGCCATTCTGCGCGAAGTGCTGCCTTGGGGCACGCCGGTCATCTTTGGCCGCGCCGCCGGACGCCCCGACGAGGCCATCACCGTCGTGTCGTTGGCCGATGCCGATGCGGCGACTGCCGACATGGCGACCTGCGTCATTATCGGCTCGCCCGAAACCCGCATCATCGAGCGCGAGGGCATGGCACCACTGGTCTATTCGCCCCGCTCGACAGGTGGCGCAAAATGAGCTGGCTCAGCATTGTTGGCATTGGTGAGGATGGGCTCGCCGGAATTGGCCAAGCCGCCACGGATGCGATTGCCAACGCCGAGATTGTCTTCGGCGGCGCGCGGCATCTCGAGCTTGCTGCTGCAGCCATAACCGGCGAGCAGCGCCTATGGCTCTCGCCCTTCTCGGCGTCCATCGAGGCCGTGATTGCCGAGCGCGGCCGCAAGGTCTGCGTGCTCGCCTCCGGCGATCCGTTCAACTTCGGCGTCGGCGCAACGCTCGCCCGGCATATCGATGCGTCCCAGATGGTGGTTTATCCCCACCCCTCTTCTTTCAGCCTTGCCGCTGCCCGCGTCGGCTGGCCGCTGCAGGATGTGCTCACGCTCTCGCTGCATGGTCGTCCGCTCGATCTGCTCCGCCCGCATCTGCACACCGGTACGCGCATTCTGGCGCTGACATCAGACGAAAAAGGCCCAGCGGCCATCGCCGCCCTGCTCACCGAGGCAGGCTTTGGCATTTCCATCGTCACGGTGCTTGAGGCGCTTGGCGGTCCCAGCGAAAAGATGCGCAGCCACGTCGCTATGGCTTTTGACATCAAAGACATCGACCCGCTCAACGTGTGCGCCATCAGCGTCGTCGCCCTGCCTGGCGCGCGCGTCCTGCCACTGACGCCGGGGCTCGACGACTCCTTGTTCGAACATGACGGTCAGATCACCAAGCGCGACGTCCGCGCGCTCACATTGTCCGCACTCGCGCCCCGCCGTGGCGAGACCCTGTGGGATATTGGCGCCGGGTCCGGCTCGATCGCCATTGAATGGATGCTGGCGGATACCAACCTGCGCGCCATCGCCATCGAAGCCGACCCAGAACGAGCCGCCCGCATTGGCCGCAATGCCAACGCCTTCGGCGTACCCGACCTCAAGGTGATAACGGGAACTGCCCCCGATGCGCTTACAGGTCTAGAGCCACCTCATGCCATTTTCGTCGGCGGCGGTGGTTCCGATCCCGGCGTGATCGACAATGCGCTTGCGGCCCTCCGCCCCGGTGGGCGCCTTGTGGCCAATGCGGTGACGCTGGAGATGGAAGCCATTCTCCTCGCCCGTCACGCAGAAATAGGCGGCAACCTCACCCGCATCGAGGTATCGCGCGCTGGCGCCATCGGATCAATGACTGGCTGGCGGCCTGCCATGCCGATCACACAATGGGTTTGGACGCGGTCATGAAGGTACATTTCATCGGTGCCGGTCCCGGCGCTGCCGACCTCATCACCGTGCGCGGTCGTGACCTGCTCGCCGCCTGCCCGGTGTGCCTTTATGCCGGCTCCATCGTGCCGCCCGAGATGTTGGCGTGGTGCGGACCCAATACACGCCTCGTCGACACCGCCCCGCTTTCGCTTAACGAGATCGAGGCCGAATATGCCAAGGCCGCAGCGGCTGGCGAGGACGTCGCCCGCCTGCACTCGGGCGACCTGTCGGTCTGGAGCGCCATCGCAGAACAGATGCGCCGCCTCGACCGCTTGGGCATCGCCTACACCTTAACGCCGGGGGTACCCGCTTTTGCGGCAGCGGCCGCAGCGCTTGGTCGCGAGTTGACCATTCCTGCCGAAGCCCAAAGCCTCGTCCTGACACGCGTGTCAGGCCGCGCTTCGCCAATGCCGGAGCGCGAGAATCTCGCAGCCTTTGGCGCGACCGGCGCGACGCTGGCGATCCACCTTGCCATCCACGCACTGGATCGCATCGTCGCCGAACTGATGCCGCACTATGGCGCTGATTGCCCGGTGGCCATCGTCGCACACGCGTCCTGGCCCAACCAGAAGATCGTCAAAGGCACGCTGGCCGATATCGAAGCCCGCTTCGCAGCCGATCCCGTCGAGCGCACCGCCATTGTGTTTGTCGGGCGGGGCTTAGGTGCCGAGGATTTCCGCGAAAGCTCGCTTTACGATCCCGATTACCAGCGGCGCTTCCGCGACCGCCTCTAGGGCTTGGCGGCGCGCGAGACGTCCTGCGTTTTGGTCAGGGCCCAGGCCAGTAGCCAGAGCGCGAGGAGGCCCCCGCCCAGGATCATCCCGTCGAACAGCGGATCGGGTTGGCGGGGCGATTTGACGGTCTGCAGGACCATGCTGATCACCGTGCCCACCGCAAACACCGGCAAGCCCTGACGCCCCAGCAGGCGCAGGGGTGCAGCAATGGCCGAACTCGCCACCCTACGCATAATCGGCAAATGGCCCAGCACGTAGAACAGTGCCAGCGCATGCAGCAAACGCGGCAGCGCGAGGAAGGTCTTGTCGAACCAGGTCACGTAGAACGGCAGGCCGGCATCGGCGAGGAAGCGCATGCTATCGAGCCCCGCCCGGCCGATCACCGGCACTTTGACCCACGCCAGCACCAACAGCAAAAATCCAAGCGCGAGAGCAAACAGCACCGGATGGTAAGGAATGAAGCGCTTGCCGACTTTCATGGCCGCGCCCGACAACAGTCCGATCACAAAAAGGATCTGCCAGGAAAACGGATTGAAGAACCAGCCGCCTGAATTGGGATAGTTGGGCAGGTTGATGCGGAACTGTCCAGCAAGCGCCCAGATGACAATCGACAGTGCAAGCATCAGCCAAGGCTTGCGCAATCCGATGATCAGCACCAGAGGTGCGACGAGCAACAGCATCATGTAGAGCGGCAGGATATTGAGATAGCCAAGCTGATGGGTCAGCAAGGGGATGCCAACCAGGGCACTCAGCGGTTCCTTGAACAGCGGCGCGGCATTATTGACGGTCAGCATGCGCGGAATATCGAACCACTTCGCCGCCGCCGCAAAGATGGCCAGCGACAGCATGGTGATGGCGATGTGCACGAAATAGAGCTGGCGTGCGCGCGCCCATACCTTGGCGATTGCGGCCCACAGATTGCCGGTCCGGAAACGGTTGGAATAGGCTAGCCCTGCTGCAAGGCCCGACATGAAAACAAAGGCTTCCGCCGCGTCAGAGAAGCCGAAATTGCGGCTGGTAAACGTCTCGTAGATGGTGCCGGGCACGTGGTTGATGAAGATCATCACCAGAGCGATGCCCCGGAACATGTCGAGCCGCGCATCCCGGCCTACGGGCTGGGTCACTGTTTCCGCCGCCGGTGTCCAGATCGAGCGGATCCAGTTTGATCCGAGCAAGCCAGCAGCACGATGGGTTTGAGCGTCAGGCATGGACATGGCCAATCCCCTCCGCAAGTGTCGTCCCGGCTGGCTCGCCCTGCTCCAGCCAGGCGGCCAGAATGACGCGCTGCTGGACGATCACGGGCGACGGCACAATCTCGAGATCGGTGCGAAACAGGCTGGGCACTTTGGGCTTTCTGGGTGGGTGTGAACTAAAGGCAATCAGCAGCGGCGCAATGATGGCCGGCAACATCGCCGGAGCGACCCAAATGGCGATGGTTGGCGCGAACAGAATGGTGCTGCCCAGCGTCGCCACGCCCAGCAGCACGATCCACCAGCTCGCAGAGAAAGAATCCCGCAGGCTCAGCCAGTTTTGACCGCGTTTTGTGGCGGGCCAGCCGCCATCAATGCCGAGCAGCACCTGTGCCACGGCGCGGCTTTGCAGCAGCAACATCACCGGGGCCAGAATGGTCGAGAAAACGATCTCGCCCACGATGGAGCCAAGTACGCGCACATTGCCGCCAAATCGGCGATTACGGCCATCGACCGCGCCACGCAGAAAGATCATGAACTTCGGGATCACCAGCACAGCCGCGACCGCAGCGCCCAGAACCCACATGCTGATCGGCGTGGGATCGAACCCCGCAAACATCGGCTGAGGATTGGGGAAAATGGCGGCCGCGATGCTGGTCGCCAACAGGGCCAGCCACAGCGGCGACGCCAGATAGGCCATGATGCCCTGAACGAAGGTGAACCGACTCCAGAATTTCAGCCCTGGCGCACCGATCAGTCGGCGATGTTGCAGATTGCCCTGACACCAGCGGCGATCGCGCTTGGCATATTCAATGAGATTTTCCGGGCCCTCTTCAAAGGACCCGCCAAGGTTCGGATCAACCTGTACCTTCCATCCCGCCCGCGACAGCAGTGCGGCCTCAACATAGTCATGGCTGAGGATATGCCCGCCAAACGGTGGCTTGCCCGACAGCTCGGGCAGCCCACAACTTGCGGCGAAAGCTTTGACGCGCACAATGGCGTTGTGGCCCCAATACGGCCCTTCATTGCCCTGCATCACGGCCGCGCCGCGCGCAAAGGCGGGCGACAGATAGCCGGCGGAAAACTGCATGGAGCGCCCAAACAGGGTCTGCGCATGGATGATCTGCGGCAGGGTCTGCAACAGACCAAGCGAGGCATCACCATCCATGCGCCGCGCCAGCTCGGCAATCGTCGCGCCTTCCATCAGGCTGTCCGCATCCAGGATCAGCGCATAATCATAGGCCGCCCCCGAACGCTCGATGAAGTCTTCGATATTGCCGGCCTTGCGCCCGATATTGCGTTCGCGGCGGCGATAGAAAATGCGGCCATCGCTCATCGGCTCAGCCAGCAATTGCTGAAACCAGACCATTTCGGCGCGCGCGTTCTCGGGCTGCTGGGTGTCAGAGAGCACGGCGATGTGAAAGCGCTCGGCGACGCCAAGCTCGATCAGGCTGCGGTTCATCGCGGCAATACGGGCGAAAGTCTCGACCGGGTTTTCATTGTAGATCGGCACGAGGATGGCCGTCATGCCCTGCGGCGTGTCGTTGGAGAGAACCGCCCGACGCGACGGCACGAACACGCCGAGGACGGCCGCTGCACCGCCCCACACCAGCCAGAAGGCACTGAAGGTCATTAAGACGGCCCGCGCCACATCGAGCGCCGTCAGTCCACCTTCACCGGTAAAACGCAAAAACAGATAGCCGCCTGCTCCGCTCAGGCACAGAGCGGCGAGCAGCGCGGTGGTGCGGGTCAGTATCGACCGGGTCATTGAATATAAAGGCCAGTCTATTTAGCGGCTTGAAAACACCAGGAACACGTCCCTGAGCGCGCCGAACAGCGAGCGGCGCGAGGGCTCTAGCTGCTGCTTTGGCATGGCGAGGGGGGCGTCGGGCAAAACGTTGGCGTGGGCGAATTGGCGGTCGTACTTCATACCATCGGCCTCCACTGATAGAGCCAGGTCTCAGTCACCGCGCGACCCATGGCGACGAGATAGGCCTTGAGTTCGAGGGGCGTCGTGCCATCGATCTCGACATCGAGCACCAGGCGCCAAGCGCCATTGGCATCAACTCGAGACAGCGTGAAATTGCGCAGCACGCCGCCACTGACCGTGCTCAGCACGTCGATCTGTGTGCCCTTCGGCAGGGCATCGATCTGGCCGCCTTTGAAGTCGACAACGAATTTGCGCAGGTTGGCTGCGCTTGCCACGCCCGATACGCCACCAACACCGGCGCGGGTCTCGGCTACATAAGCGGTCGGGCCATCGGCCACGGGGTCAAGATTGCCCCAGATCTGGCGGTAGTTGTATTCGCGCTCCTGCCCGGCCACCGCTGGCTCGGACGGAACCCAGAAGGCGACCATATTGTCGTCCGCTTCCAGACGCGCCGGAATTTCAATGAGGCGGATAGTGCCCTGCCCCCATTCGCCCTGCGGCTCGACACGCACCGATGGACGGCGCTCATAGTGCGCACCGGCGTCCTGATAGTTCTCGAAATCGCGGCCACGCTGGTACAGCCCAAACGCCTTGGGGTTGTTCTCCCAGAGATACGAGTTGCCGAGCGTTGGCGTATTGTTCAGCGCGCGCCACAGCACTTCGCCGCTGGCGCGTTCAACCAACAGACCATTGCTGTCGTGCACCTGAGGGCGATAGTCGTCAAAGCCGCCACGATTGGCATCGCCATAAAGGAACATCGAGGTCAGCGGGGCTACACCCAGTTCCTTGACGTCGCTGCGGAAGTAGAGCCGCGCGGTCACGTCGATGACCGTTTCCTGCACAGTCTCGCTGGCTGGGTTGATGACGAAGCGATAGGCGCCGGTCACGCTCTGGCTGTCGAGTGCAGCGTAAACCGTCAGCGGGCCCTGCCCGGTCGGCTTCTCGATGAAGAATTCAGAGAAGCGCGGAAATTCTTCCGGCAGATCGATCCAGGAATTGATCACCACGCCGCGCGCGCTCAGCCCGTAGATATTGTCGCGCCCCAACGCGCGGTAATAGCTCGCGCCCAGAAACGAGATGAGCTCGTCATAGGCACCGGTGCGATTGAGCGGATGGTTGATGCGGAAACCGGCAACGCCCGGGAAGTCCTGCGCATGAGCGGCAGCACTAATGGCGTCGTCGTGATATTCGAAATCATCGGCGGAGAAGCCGATCGAATGGGCATTACCCTCGACAATCTCGTAGACCTTCACCGGCTCAGCATAGAGCCAGCCGAGGTGAAAGCCCTGAATGCGGTAGCCATTGTCATCGGCCAGCCACTTGCTCATCTCGGGTTTGAACTGGATCAGCCGATAGCTGTCATAATCCAGCCCTTTGAAGCTCTCGGGCATGCTCGCCGTAAGCGGGCTGTAAGGCGTCGCGGCCATAGCCTTCATGCGCTGGCTGAAGCTGTCGAAATCGAAGGTAAACTCGACCGGCAAGTCCTGCTGGGCCCAGGCGCGGGTGCTTAGCGATGTTGCGGAGAGAAGGACAAGGGCTGCGCCCGCGAAAAGCACAGTGCGACGATTAGGCTGGCTGTGGGATGGACGCTGCAACAAACACTACCCGAACTAAGATTGAGCCTTGGTCTTTCGGCAAAATCGAAACGCGGGATAGCCACAAAAGTTGTCGCATAGGTGTCATGCAGTCTGTGTATGGCGCAGTCTCGCCACATTAAGCGCTAAGGCACACAGAAACCGGGGCATTGCACAGAGATTCGCGGCAGCGCGAAGAGAAAGGCCTTTTAGGACCTTCCCCGCGCCGCCGCTACGCGTTGACGGACTAGTGATTGGCCAGGTAGCCAAACTGGGCTTTGTGCAGACGGGCGTAAGCCGCGTCTTTGGCTAGCAGGGCGTCGTGGGTTCCCTCTTCCACAATACCGGTCTCATCGATAACGACGATTCGATCAGCATGCTGGATCGTCGCCAGGCGGTGGGCAATGACCAGCGTGGTACGGCCTTCCGACAGTTCGGCCAGCGAACGCTGGATGGCCACTTCCGTAGCGGTATCCAGTGCCGAGGTCGCCTCATCGAGGATCAGGATCGGCGGGTTCTTGAGGAAGATGCGGGCAATCGCCACGCGCTGCTTCTGGCCACCCGACAGTTTCACGCCACGCTCGCCGACCATGGTGTCCAGACCTTCGGGCAGACGCGCGATAACGGTGTCAAAACGGGCGCGGCGTGCCGCTTCCATGATGGCTTCGTCGCTGGCGCCCAGCTGACCATAGGCGATGTTCTCGCGAATGGTGCCGCCGAACAGGAACACGTCCTGCTGCACAATGCCGATCTGGCTGCGCAGCGAAGACTGCGTCACATCGCGAATGTCGATGC
Organism: Devosia epidermidihirudinis; assembly: GCF_000971295.1. Taxonomy (GTDB): domain Bacteria; phylum Pseudomonadota; class Alphaproteobacteria; order Rhizobiales; family Devosiaceae; genus Devosia; species Devosia epidermidihirudinis. Next base: position 43,939 of record NZ_LANJ01000001.1, read on the forward strand.
CATCAATCGAGATCGAACCGCTATCGAGTTCGTAGAACCGTGGCAGCAGCGAGCACAGCGTCGTCTTGCCCGCCCCGGATGGTCCAACGATGGCGACAGTTTCGCCGGCATGGACAACCAGATTGAGGTTCTCCAGCACCTTGCGTCCGGTTTCATAAGAGAAGGCAGCGTCCTTGAAGACGATGTCACCCTTGAAGCTGGACACGACCTTGGCGTCCTTGCGGTCGGCAATGTCAGGATCGGTGTCGATCAGGTTGGTGAAGCGGCGGAAACCGGCAATGCCCTTTGGATAGCTTTCCAGCACACCGGTGATCTTGTCGATCGGGCGCAGGAAGACTTCGACCAGCAAGAGGAAGCTGACAAAGCCGCCATAGGTCATCTCGCCCTGCACAACCAGCCACGAACCAGCCAGCAGAACCATCAGCTGCACGAGGCGTGTGCTGAGATAGGTGATGGTGATGCTTGCCGTCATGATGGCGTAGGCGCGCACCTTGGTGGTCTTGTAGGCATTGTTGTTGCCGGCAAAGAGCTTGGCTTCGTGCCCTTCGTTGGCGAAGGCCTTCACGACGCGAATGCCGCCGATGGAGTCTTCAACGCGGGTGTTGAACTCACCGACGCGGCCAAACAGCTCCTGCCAGTTCAGCGTCAACTGCGAACCGTATTTGCTGACCAGCCAGGTGACGATCGGCACCACGATGGTGGTGATCAGCGCCAATTTCCAGTTGGTGACGAACATCAGGAAAAACGCGCCGAAGAACGTCATCACGGCGAGGAAGATATCTTCGGGACCGTGATGGGCCACTTCGCCCACGTCTTCCAGGTCCTTGGTCACGTGGGTGATCAGGTGACCGGTCTTATGATTGTCAAAGAAGCGGAAGCTGAGCTTTTGCAGGTGGTCGAACACCTGACGGCGCATATCGGTCTCGATGGAGACGCCCAGGACGTGGCCGAAATAGTTGACCACGGCATGCAGCACAGCGTTGACCGCATAGATGCCCAGCAGCGCCGCACCGGCAATCAGGATAAACCCGAACTCGGAGCGCGGCAGCAGGGTGTCGATGAAGTATGCGACCGCCAGCGGGAAAACGAGTTCAAGCAGACCCGCAAGGACCGCACACCCGAAGTCGAGGAAGAACAGACCCTTGTAGGGGGCGTAGTAAGAGAAGAACCGCTTCAGCATAGAAAGTCACAAACTCGAATAGAGGTGGGAGCGTCAGCCATGGCCAACAGGCAGCACTGAGAGCAGGTCATACAACTCGTCACTCTCTTCACACGCTGCATTTGCCGCAATTGCCTGCTGCAAGGCAATGATATCGGTCAATTCATGCGGCGCCCAGCCACATTGGCAGCCGTGCGGATCGAGATGGGCGTCCGCGACCTCGCGGTAAATCGACCCCATCGCCGCAGCGATACACTCGAGCGCCTCGATGGGCGACATGCGCGATGACGCCAGGGCGCCGGAATAAGATGCCAGCAAAGCGGCCCGAACGGCCGTGAATGCTGCATCGCGATCAAATATGTGCCGGGACATTTTGGGTCTCCAAATGGCAATGAAGGGCGCCGCGTGCGGCACCCTTCGGTTCATGCATGGGGTATTAGTCGAAAGACTTGGAGGCCGTGAAGGAGGCCTTGTAGGCACCAAGGGTGTTGGCAGCGAGGCCAGCCGTCGCTTCAAAACCGCCGCCTGGGGTCCAGGTGGTTTCGATCAGAGCGTCGAAGATGGACTGCTCGCCATTGACGGCGCCTGCACCGACCCAGACATTGCCAACTTCAGCGGCAAGCTTGATCGCCTCGGTGGCCTTGTATTCAACGCGGCCGCGCAGCTCGATGCCTTCGTCGTTGGAGACGGAGGTGTCAGTGTCGAGGTAGCGCAGGGCCAGCTGAAGCTTGGTGGCGTCGTTCAGGTTCGCCGAACCGGAAACCACAGCGCCCCACTCACGCTCGGACGTTGCATCGACTGCGGCGGCCAGCGAGAACAGATCGAAGGTTGCTTCGCCGCTCAGCAGACCATTCCACCAACCTTCATTGTTGGCAGCGAATGCAGCGCGTGCCTTGAAGATGTCGAAGGTTGCGGTCAGGCCGGTGTGAACGCCGAACTTCTCAACCTTGCCGTCGAGGATATCGATCGCAGCCAGGGTCACGTGACCGGAGAGCGCATCGCTCGAATAACTCACGACGCCGACCAGGTTGCCACGCTCGTCGAGAGCTTCAAGACCAGCACCGACTTTGAAGCCGTTTCCGAGATCGGAGAGGATCTGGATGGAGTGGTTCTTGTCGCTGAACTCGCCGAATGCGTCATTGTCGAATGCAACGCCACCAATGTCGTCAGCAATCCAGGGCGAAAGCCAACCGAACGCAGAGTCGTCATCGAGGTTGGCGATCGAGTCCTGCAGACCGGCCGAGACCACCGTAGTGTCGCCAACCGACACGTAGGCATAGTTGATCTTGAAGCCCTTGCCGGAATCATCGAGCACGCCGTTTTCGTAGTAAGCTTCGTTGAAGCCTTTGAGTTCGATAACGGCCTTGGCGGGGCCGAAATCGGTGGACGAAACGCCCGTCGCGGTCAGGAAGGACTCGACGTAGGAATCCCAGTCGTTGTTCGCCAGCGGCTCATCGATGTCCACAAAGCCGTCGCCGTAAGCGAGCTTCTTGCTGCCGATGAGGTCGCGGGAGCCTTTGAACTTACCGAAGTAGAACTCGTAGTACACGTTGCCGCTGATCTGCAGGCAGTTGGTGTCCGAGGAAATGGTCAGCCCGCTCAGACCAAGGGTGTCGCAGACATCGAGCGAGGTCAGCACGCCGAGATCGGCTGCGTAAGACGGGGTAGCCACAAGTGCGGTGGCCAGGAAAATAGTGTGTAGTTTCATATAAGTGCCCCAAACGTCCGTAGTGACGCTGGAGACCCATGCCCCACTTTCGCATCAAAGTGGAGTCTGATTCTCATCTTTATGCGCAGCTTGGGCTGGAAGCGTTGCAGCAGGGCAACATATATGACCTTTATAATCATGATATTGGACGACTGCACGGAAAATCGTACGCATAGCAAAGCGCCCCCTCCCTGTTCGGGAGGGGGCGCGACTATCCGGCGTGGAGATTCGGTGTCTGTTTTTTAGCTGCGGAGGCCCGGCGCTTCCTGTCCGGTGCTCTGCACATATTCGGTGTAGCCACCGCCATAGGTGCGAACGCCCTCGCTGGTCAGTTCCAGCACGCGATTTGACAGCGCAGCGAGGAAATGGCGGTCGTGGCTGACGAACAGCATGGTGCCTTCATAGGCGCTGAGCGCAGTGATCAGCATTTCCTTGGTGGCGATATCAAGGTGGTTGGTCGGCTCGTCGAGCACCAGGAAGTTCGGGGGATCGAACAGCATGATGGCCATGACCAGTCGCGCCTTTTCGCCACCCGAGAGCACGCGGCACTTCTTGTCCATCTCGTCGCCCGAGAAGCCAAAGCACCCGGCAAGCGCCCGCAGTGGCGCCTGGCCCGACTGCGGGAAGGTATCCTGCAACTGCTCGAACACGGTGCGATCACCATCGAGAATGTCCATGGCGTGCTGGGCGAAGTAGCCCACTTTCACGCTTGGGCCACGTGACACCGTGCCTGCATCAGGATCCGTCGTTCCGGTGATCAGCTTGAGCAGCGTGGATTTGCCCGCGCCGTTGACGCCCATGATGCACCAGCGCTCCTTGCGGCGGACATGGAAGTCCAGCCCGTCATAGATCGTGCGGCTGCCATAGCTTTTGCTGACGCCCTTGAGCTGGGCCACGTCTTCACCTGAACGGGGCGCGGGACGGAATTCGAAGTCCACCACCTGGCGGCGCTTTGGCGGCTCGACGCGATCGATCTTGTCGAGCTTTTTCACCCGGCTCTGCACCTGCGCCGCGTGCGAAGCGCGCGCCTTGAAGCGGGCGATGAAATCCAGTTCCTTGGCGAGCATGGCCTGCTGGCGCTCAAACTGGGCCTGCTGGTTCTTTTCCGCGATGGCCCGCTGCTGCTGGTAAAATTCGTAGTTGCCAGAATAGGTGGTCAGCGAGCCGGCGTCGATCTCGACGATCTTGGTGCAGATGCGGTTCATGAATTCGCGGTCGTGCGAGGTCATGAACAGGGCGCCGGAATAGTTCTGCAGGAAATCTTCAAGCCAGATCAGGCTTTCGATATCCAAGTGGTTGCTTGGTTCGTCGAGCAGCAGCGCATCAGGGCGCATCAGCAGGATGCGGGCCAGCGCCACGCGCATTTTCCATCCGCCTGACAGCTTGCCAACGTCACCGTCCATCATTTCCTGGCTGAAGCCGAGGCCATCGAGCACTTCGCGGGCGCGGCCGTCCAGCGAATAGCCATCCAGCTCTTCAAACTGATGCTGGACCTCGCCATAGCGCTCAATGATGGTGTCCATCTCGTCGGCCTTGTCGGGGTCGCCCATATCGGCTTCGAGGGCGCGCATTTCCGTAATCAGCGCGCTGACCGGCCCGGCCCCGTCCATCACCTCAGTTACGACACTGCGACCCGACATTTCGCCAACTTCCTGGCTGAAATATCCGATGGTGACCCCGCGATCGACTGCAACCTGGCCTTCATCGGGCTGCTCCTGCCCGGTGATCATGCGGAACAATGTCGTCTTGCCGGCCCCGTTCGGGCCCACAAGGCCGATCTTCTCGCCCTTCTGAAGGGCTGCCGAGGCGTCGATAAACACGATCTGTTTACCGTTTTGCTTGCCGATGCTTTCGAGACGAATCATGCTTTTGGGAACCTGAAATCGGACTGAGCGCCGCGCCACGAATGTCGCGGGCGCATGAGAAGGTGTCCGTAAATCACTCAAGACCCAATCGCGCAAGCCGCGCGGGCGCATTTCAGCTGCCCAGCGCGCTCAAAGCACCAAGCCAGTCAGACCGTCTTAGTGTCAAAGCCGTCGGACACCTTTGTGGTCAGCCCGATCATCTGCTCAAGAAAACTCGCGACAACCTTCAGATTGTCCTCGGACAATTCCTCTGTAATGGCCGAATAGACCTGCTCGATCTCGCGATAGCGCGCAATCGGCTCAGCCGCTTTCTCTATGTCCAGCTCGATCAGCACACTGCGGCGATCCTCCGGGTTGGGGAGGCGGCGAATGTAGCCCGCCCGCTCCAGCCGATCCAGCAGCGCAGTACCCGAGCCAGACGACAGCCCCAGATAGGAAATCACCTGTGTCGGGCTGACCGGGCCATTGGTCCGGTAGAGAAATGAGATGCAGCTGAAATCGGTGGGGTGCAGGCGCTGTTCGCGCGCAGCTCGCTCACGCGCCGATTCAATGGCGCGGATCATGCCCTGTAGAGCCATGCCCACTCTCCTGGTCACAACCTCGCGGCTGTCCACACCACTTGACGATACCTCGTCCACTATATATCTCCACCATCAAGATACCAGATAGTAGAGCTATACCGGATTTCGGGATAGCTCAACCCACGGAGCCAACGATGTCGCCCGCCAATGCAAAAGCCGCAAGTCCGGAGTCACCGGCCCATGCCAATGACACCCTGCCCGCGCGCGTCGATCCGACAGTCGAATCCCCGCCTGAGACAACTGAAGCGGCCGCAATGCCGCCAGTCGTCGAGGCCGAAGCTGAGCCTGAAACCAAACCGGCCCGCCGCCCCAATCCTGCGCGCAAGGTGGCTATTGCCGTGCTCGGCATCCTGTTTGGCGGGCTGGGCTGGCATGTCGCGAGCGATCTGCTCGCCCCCGGCAGCGCCACCGGCTCGGTGACGGCCTTCACCGCCATGGTGGCGCCACGCACAGCCGGCCAGGTCAGCGCCGTACTGGTCGCAGACAACCAGTTCGTCAAAGCCGGCGACCAGCTGTTCCAGCTTGATCTGGCCCCGTTTGATCTGGCCGTGCGTCAGGCCGAGGCAAACCTCGCGCAGGTCTTGCAGACCGTTGACGCCTCCGTTGTCTCGCTGGTTTCCACCGAAGCCAAGGTCGAGCAGGCAAAGGCGACGCTGGAAAGCACACAGATCACCACACAACGCACGCTGGATCTGTTTGATCGTGGCCTGACTTCGCAGGCGCAGGTCGACACGGCAAACGCCCAGCTCGCCAATGCCCGCTCTGCCCTCAGCGCCGTACAGGCCGACCTCGACAGCGCCCGCGTCCGCGCTGGCACCAGCGAAACAGTCAACCCGCAGGTCCTGGCGTCACAGGTGCAGCTCGAGCAGGCCCAGCTCAACCGCTCCTTCGCCACCGTCACGGCCCCAACCGATGGCGTCATCACCAATCTCAAACTGGCCGTCGGCCAATACGTCAATGCGGGCTCGCCGGCCCTCACCTTCATCGAAAGCGACAGCCCATGGGTTGTGGTCGATATGCGGGAGAACCAGCTGGCAAATATCCAGGTCGGTGATCCGGCCAGCGTGCTGTTCGACGCCCTGCCCGGCCGTTCCTATGAAGGCCGCGTGCGCAGCGTCGCCTGGGGCATCGACACCGGCCGCACCGCCGCCAATGGTCTGCCGCAAAATCAGGCCATGGCCCGCTGGTTCGAGCCCGCTCGCACCATCCCCGTCCATATCGAGCTGACCGACGCGCAGGAATGGCCACGCAATGTCCGCGTCGGCTCCAAGGCCAGCGCGGTTGTGTTCGCCAATGGCGGTGGTAACCCGGTGTCGGCCGTCGCGAGCTTTCTGCAGACCATCCAGTCCTACCTCTCGTATCTCTACTAGGGCGGGACCATGTTCATCGCCGCAAAACCGCAATATGACGACGATCCGCTGTTCCCGATCCGCATTGCCCTGATGCCGATCATCGGCTTCGTGCTGGGCATGGCGCTGCGCTCGCCGATGGCGATGATCTATCCGACGCTGATGTTTTCGCTGCTGGCCGGCAACAGAAAGGCCTTCGATCCGCGCAAGGTCTTTGCCGCACCCATTGTGTTCAGCGCGACGCTCTGGATTGTCTCAGGCATCGTCGTGGCGCTGCAAGGCGTGCCACTGGTGCTGATGGTGGTGATGTTTCTGATCTATTTCGGCGCGTTCTTCATGATTCAGAAGACCGGCAATCCGTTCGGCATGCTCATCGCCGTGGCCGGGGTGCTCACCTCGGTCATGGGGCTTGGCTCCTACCAGGCGATGGATTTTCTGCGCACCGAGATGTCGAAGGCCGCGATCCTGTCCGCGGTGGTGATTCCCCTGCTCTATGCGCTGTTGCCGCCCAAAACGAGCGAGCTCAATGTCGATGCCTATGTGCCATCCGACCCGGATGGTCGCGCCACGCGCGCGCTGATCCGTGCTGGCGTGCTCTTCGTCTTCTCGCTCTATCTTTATACGATCCTCGACTTCTCCAACATGTTCCTGGCCGTCGCGGCCATGTTCGTCATGGTGTTTTCGACCCGGGAGACGATGTGGGCGGAAGTCGGTCGGCGCCAGTTTTCAGTGCTGCTCGGCGGCGGGCTGGCCATGTGCATCCTGACCATGCTGACCATCTCCGGTCATCTGATCGTGCTGCTGTGCCTGATCTTCCTGGCCACGCTCTGGCTGGGCCACATGATGATGAATGGCAAGCTGGTCGCCCCGGCCTATCAGGACGCGGCCTCGGTCATGATCTCGCTGACGGGGAGCGCGCTTGCAACGTCGGAGCCGAGCTTCGCCTTCATTCAGCGCGCGGGCCTGACCATCATCGGCACGATTGTGGCGGGGCTAGCCGTTTCGGTGCTCGACCATATTCTCGTCAAGCGGCCCAGTCGGGAATTGCCCGCGCTCTGATCGAGCGCGGGCGGACGTCGAGATTATTTCCAGCTCACATAGTCCGGGGCGGTGCAGCCGAATGGCGCGCGGTCGTCACCGAAGCGCTGCTGCAGCTGATCGCAGCCCCATTCGTTCATCCCGGCAGGCAGGAGGTTGTTGATCTCCATGCCGATGGAGTCGAACTGGCTGCCCGCGCTCGTGACATACCAGACCCAGTAACCGAGCACGCCGATCACCACCAAGGCGATGATCGCGACAAACGCGAGCAGCCCGCGCAGTGGACGGATCTGCTTTTTTGGGGCCTCGGCGATAACTTCGCCCGCAAAGGGCGCGCCAATCGTTTCCAGCATGGCGCGACGCTCTTCGGTCGCCATGTCCAGCCGCTCCAGCCCCGCGTCGAGCAGGATCGGCAGAGCTGCATGTTCATGCTTGACGGCAACGCCAACCGGGGCGCCGTCGGCATTGCTGACGACCAGTGGCTCCTCATCGCGCGAGAGGTGCGTATGGTTCACGCGCCGGGATTTCGGGCCCTTGAGCGTATCGGCATAGCCCAGCATCAGCTTGCCAAAACGCGTCTTGTTATGGCTGACGAGCTCAACCGGCACCAGCGTCAGCGCGCCGGGACGACGGGCGCCGCCATTGCTGAGGTTGATCTGAATACCCTTGAACAGCAACAGGACAGCACCGCCGCCGACCAGCAGGAAGAACACGCCGAACACCGCCATGCGGTTCCACAGCATTTCGAGGCCCAGGCTCAGCGTGGCCAGCTCTGGCTTGTCGCCGGAGACCACCACATCCACCAGATAGTCGCCCGAATGGAAGTCGACAAAAGCGAATGACACGTTGCTGTCGTAACCCTCGCCCTCATAATTGTAGACCAGATGGACCTCGCAATCGGTCAGTCCGCGGCGGGTCTTGCACTCGCCGTCGATGGTGGTGGCGTCTTCGATGATCACGGGGTTCTGGCTGATTTCGTAGTCGCGCCAGATGCCGGGCGCCTGCCAGACGAATAGCCAGGTCGCCAGCGCCGCGAGGATCACGGACATGGCGATGTTCCACCATCCCTGCGCCAACGTGTCCTGGGTCACGGCCAGCGGACGCGATGGCAGCCTAATATCTTGAAATGTCATGCTTAGCTCGACGAACGAAAGAGAAATTACTTCTAAGAATTTTGCCCATCTAGCAGCGGATCGTGGATTTGGAAATGTGGGGAGAGCAACACTCCCTCCCCAGAAAGCCCCTACTATCAGTAATTTGGCGGTTTATTCGCCAGTGGTGGCCTTTTGCAACAATGGCAGCATGACGTCGAGCGCCCATGCTGTGCTGAGCGGCGACGGATAGCCCACCGCCGATGCCACATTGGCCGGAACCACGGCATAATGACCGGCCTTCACAGCCTGCAACCGCACGAAAAGCGGATCGGCTTCAAGCTCAGCCTGGCTGATCGCTGCATCGCCTTCGAACGGGAACGCAAACAGCAACACATCGGCATCAAACAGGTCCATCCGCTCGTGGCTGACCGCCGAGCTCTCTGCCGAGAACTGCGACGCCGTTTCGGGCAACACGAAGCCAAGCAGATTGAAGAAAGTGGTCGAGGTGTCGCCCGCCACCGACATGTAGGTCAGCTGATCAGGGTGCACGACGCCGTAGGTGATGGTCTTGCCGGCAAAGGCGGGGTTGGCGGCGGAAGCAGTCGCAAACTTGCTTTCGATCTCGGCGATCACCGCTTCGCCCTTGGCTTCCAGTCCCAATGCCTTGGCGGCGGTGCGGGTCTTGTCCTGCCAGGTCGGCGCGTCCTCGTTCGCCCCTTCATAGGCTACGACCGGGGCAATCGCGGACAGGCGATCATAGTCGGTATCGAGCGACCACGCGCCCGTCGCCAGGATCAGATCGGGGTCCACCGCCAAAATGGTCTCGAAAGGCACGCCCGACATCAGCGAGAAGAACTCGACAGGTTCGCCCTGCCAATTGGCAATGTAACTTTCATGATAGGGCGAGGTTGTCGCGCCATCGTAACCGGCATTGGCCGAAGCGATCGGCTCAAGCCCCAGCGCAAGCGCGATATCAAAATCGATATCGCTGAGAGCGACGATCCGCTTGGGCATCGCCGGAATTTCCGTCGTGCCGAAGGCATGCTCGAGGGTACGGGGAAATTCCTGCGCAAAAGCCAGGCCCGGCAGGGCCATACCGGCGAGCAGGCTCGCCACCACGGCGCGGCGGTGCATTGTAAACTGTGCCATTTTCAGTCCTTGTCGATTTAGATTTTGGCGAACTCGAACAGCCCATAGCCATCCGGAAGGGCGACGCGGCGCACGAGCGCAAGGCCCGCCTGTCCCGCCAGCGGCAGGATCGCGTCATGCGGGCGCAGCTGCCCGAAGGAGAGCTGCAGAGTCAGCAACCACTGCGGATCGCCTGGAACCTCAGGCTCAAGTACAAAGAGCCTGCTGTCGGCACCCATCGCCACCTGAACCGCAGAGAGTTCTGCAATGACATCTTCGTCCGACAACCGCCCCAGAACGCCGCCGAGCAAATATGCGTCGGCGCCCACGGGGAGCGGCGTTTCCTTGCCCTGCCCCAGAACTGTTACGCGCTCGGTCTTGCCGGCTTCGGCGAATGCTTCGCGCGCCAGATCGCTAACGTTTGGCAGATCGACAAGCGTGCCCACCACATCCTTGTACCGCTCCAGCACTTCATTGAGGAAGGCCCCCTCCCCACCGCGCACGTCCACAACATGTGCACCCGGCCCGAACGACATCTGTTTGGCTGCGTCTTCGGCGGCATCCTCAAGCATATGGCCGTGCTCATCCGCGAACGTCGCCGCCAGCGCATCGGAGACGGCGTCGTCGCCGTAGCTGCGGCCATGCGCGCGGGCATAGCCATCCCCGCCTGCCAACGCCTCGATCAAACCGAACCAGGCGAGATCGACACGTCCCGGCGCCGCGTTGACGTCGAGATGCTCGCGGGTATGGTCGTCCTCGCGCAAGATCAGTCCCAGAGGACCGAGCTCGATTGCCTCTGGCCGCCCGGCTAGAACGGCCTTGTCGATCAGAATGGGCACCAGCGGCGCAAGATAGGTCATGTCGCAACCACTGGCCTCGGCCAGCGCCGGTACCGTAGTCGCACCCGCTGACACATGCTCGGCGAGTCTATAGGTCGCCGCCGCCCGCAATGCGAACGGCCCGGCCAGATCGGCCAACGCATCGAGCCGCGCATAGGCCCGCATTTCCATGGCTTCATCGACACCATGGTGCCAATAGGCGGCCAGATCGACCTGCGACTTCGCAAACCCACGCTCTTCCACCAGATGAGCACGCAACAGTCTGATCGCCTCACGCTCGCCAGCGCCCCATACGAAACCCAGCCCCTCCGGCAAAGTCTCTGCGGCAACAAGATTACGCAGCGTTTCGGGCCGTGCGGGGTCGTGATGATGCCAGCTCACTTCGGCGCGCGTCTGTGTGGGCAGCTCGATACGCGCCGCCGCCTCTTCATAAAGGATGATCGCCCGCACCTGCACGCCGTCCGGCAGCATCTCCAGCCAGTTGCCAATGGCCGGCAGGGCAGTCTCGTCGCCAACCACCAGATACCAGTCGGCATGGGGCAGGATCATCGAGGCCTTGGGGCCAGCAAAGAACAGCGTGTCGCCCACCTTGGCGGAGGCTGCCCAGGTGCCCGCTACGCCATGCCCATGCAACACGAACTCGAAGTCGCAAGTCCCTGCCGCCGGGTCAAAGCTGCGGGGAGTGTATTCCCGCGATGTCGGGCGCGGATCGCTGGGCCAGTTGAGGTGACCATCAGCCTGCGTCGGCAGGGTCAGAACGCCGGTTTCCGGATGGGGAAAGAACATTTTGACATGATCATCCGGACCTTCGCTGGCGAAAGGCGGAATATCGTATCCATTGGCGTGAAATGCCGCCATTTGCTGACCACCAAAGGTAATCCGGCGCAGGCGGGGCGACACGTCCCGAATGGCAACCACTTCAAGCTCGCGCAGTGAAATGGGAAAACGCTTGCTGACCATGATCCGGCTCAGTTCGCGGCTTGGTCGAGCTGGGTCAGCGCGGCCACATAATTATCAAGCGTAGCGTTGGCATCGCCGAAACTGGCAATAGTCAGCTTGCCAAGCGGGAATTCCGTGCCACCCGCAACGGCTTTCAGAGCGGTGTAGTTGGGGAGCTCGCGCGTCTGCTGCGTGTCCCCGATGGGCGAAAGATCGAGATTGGTCGCGTAGAGCACGAGCCCCGCATCCCCCAAAACCGTGCCGATGTCCTCATTGCTGATCTCGACCTCTTCACCATCATCGCTGGCCATAGCCTCGATCCCGGGCGCATAGAGCGCCCCGGCGGGCACCAGAATATTGCCGGTCATGGTGTTGGACGGATAGACGCTGACATAGCCAAACTCCCAAACCGCCCAGACGGCGAGCGGATTGGCTTTGGCGATGGCGCCGTATTGCTCGGCGATATTCGCCTGGCGCTTGGCGAACTCAGCCTCCAGCCCCTCGTAGATCTCGACCTTATCGACGGCGTCGGCGATCTGGCGCACACGGTTCTGCCACTGCGCGCGATCGGCGCCGCCAATGCCGACCAGCACGACGGGTGCAATCTGGCGCAGCCGCTCGATGCGGGCTTCGTCGGCCGTGTTGATCTCAAAGATCAGGTCCGGGGCAAGTTCCACGATCTGCTCGTAGTTCAGCTCACCGCCACCGACATCGATGGTCGGAATGTCGGCAATCTGGCTCCACACCTCAGGCAGCACATTGGTTGACGCCACCGTGCCGCGCCCGACCGGCACCACGCCCAGATCCAGCAATGGCTGCGTCGCGATATTGTGGGTGGTGATGATGCGCTCTGGGTTAGCGGGGATTTCCACGTCACCGAAGCTGGTTGAGAGCACCCGCGTCTCGGCCATGGCAGGCAGCGCCACAGAGGCCAGACAGATCATGGTGAAGGCAGCGAACATTCGGCGACAGATGACGGGCATGGTGGCTCCAGGATGTGTACGAGTTCAGGAAAGTGTGGCTCGTCCGGAGACGGATCGACCGCCCCACGGTCGCGAAATCTGGCCGGTCCCCGCCACCGGGCAGGCCAATCCTTGTGTCCAACCCGTGTTGCACTTTTAATATGATAGTTCAAGTCATAATAATTATGGCGCAACCACCACGAATTGCGCCGTGCAAGGGGCCAGAGATGCGCAATTGGCTTGCATTCCGGCGCTTCCGCGACCAGAAGCGTTGCACCATCCCCCAACCCGCGCAGCTGAAACGGCAGGACATGGCAATCGATAAACTGGTGCGGGGCTCCGAGGCCCCTTGGACAGCGTCCGACCTGAGCGTCTGCCGTTGAGCGCGGTCGCAGCAGACCGTTTGATCGACCTCGGCTGGTCAGCTTTTTTCAGTGATCAGGTCGCCGCCGATGAGGCGGACCTCGTCCCCGTCCGCATCACCTCAGTGCATCGCGCGCGCCTCAGTGGCATGACCGCTGCGGGCCCGGTTGAACTCACCCTGCCCCCGCATACCGTCACCGGCGACTACGCCGTGGGCGACTGGGTTCTCGCTGACCCCGAGATGTGGCTGTTGCGCCGCCTGCTCGACCGCAAAACGGTGCTGGCGCGCCGGGTTGGTGATGGCAGCATCCAGCTTTCTGGCTCCAATATCGACACCCTGTTCATCGTCACCTCCTGCAATGCCGACTTCAACATTGCCCGGCTCGAACGCTATCTGGCTTTTGCCAATCAGGCGGGCACGCAGCCAGTCGTGGTGCTGACCAAAGCGGACACCGCCGAAGATGCAAACACCTTCCGCGATGCCGCCCTCAAGCTGCAGCGCGACTTGACCGTCCTCATCACAGACCCACGCCAGCACGATGCAGCGGAGGTTTTGCGGCCATGGTGCGGCTCCGGCCAAACCGTGTCTCTGGTGGGTTCTTCGGGCGTCGGCAAGTCAACGCTGGTCAATACGCTGTCTGGCCCCGGCCTCGCACCGCAGCTGACCGGCGGCATCCGCGAGCAGGACGCCAAAGGGCGGCACACCACCACAGCCCGCTCGCTCCATCCCATCGCCAATGGCGGCTGGGTCATGGATACGCCCGGCATCCGCACACTGCACATCAGCGAGATGGCCGAGGGCCTCGACGAGGTGTTCAGCGAGATTTCCGGTCTCACCTGCAAGTTCCGCGACTGCACGCACGAACACGAGCCGGGCTGCGCCGTGCGCGCGGCGATTGCCGATGGCTCGCTCGATCCAGAGCGACTGGCGCGCTGGCGCAAACTGCAGGAAGAAAATGCGGCGGCCAGCCAGTCCCGGGAGAATGGCTCCGGCCGCCCCGGCAGACGCGGGCGCTAGGCCGCGCGGCCGCCCATCAGTTTGCGCAATTCGCCAACCGGCGTCGCCCGCTGCACGTTGAACACCTTGACCACGTCATCGAGCTCGGCCGCCTGACGTTCGGTCTGCTCGATGGCCGCATTGAGTTCCTCGACCAGCGCGGCATTTCGCTGGGTCATTTCATCGAGCGCACTGATGGAGCGGCCAGCCAACTGGATTTCATCGGCCTGCAAACTGCTCGCGGTAGCAATCTGGGTCAGCAACGCGCTATTCTCGCTCACAGCAGCATGAACATTGCCCAGACTTTCCGTGGCAGCGGCGACGAGGCGGCTGCCGTTTTTCACTTCTCGCGCGCTGGCCTCGATCAGGGCCTTCACATCGCCCGAGGCGCTGGCGGCCGATTGCGCCAGGCGACGCACTTCCACCGCCACCACCGCAAAGCCCCTACCCGCCTCGCCAGCCCGCGCCGCCTCCACTGAGGCATTGAGCGCCAGCAGGTTGGTCTGGAAGGCGATGTCGTCGATCATCCGGATAATGCTGGAAATCTGCGACGAGGCATCGGTGATGGCCTGCATGGCGGCATTGGCCTCAACCATCACCGAGCGACCGGCAGACGCGGTCTGGGCCACGGCGCTGGCATTGATATTGGCATCATGGGCCTTGGCGGCGTTCTCTTCGACGCTGCGCGCCACCTGCTGCATGGCGGTTGCGGTTTCATCCACCGCCAGCGCCTGCCGCGTGGTGCGTTCAGCCAGATCATTGGCGCCGGAGAGGATTTCCTCGGTCGCGCTCTTGAGCGAGTGAGAGGTCCCCCGCAGGTCCTGCATGATTTCGGACAGACGGCTGGCGACGCCATTGGTGCTCTGCTTGAGGTCGGCAAAGGCTCCCTCATAGTCGCCATTGACCCGATGGGTCAGATCGGCTGCGGCCAGCGCCGCCAGCACGGATGAGGTCTCGGCCAGACCGCGTTCCATGGTTTCGATCAGCCGGTTGATGCTCCCCGCGACCTGCACGAGATCGTCCATGACGAACTCGCCCGTCAGACGCACGCTGAAATCGCCATTGGCCGCGCTTTCGGCAAGGTGGGCCAGCGCAATCTGAAACCGATCCAGCTCGGCCTGACGGGTGCGTTCGGCGGCCACTTCGATGGCCTTGGCTTCCTGCTCGGCCTGCAAGGCAATGCCGTTGGCACCGAACACTTCCAGCGCCCGCGCAATGCGTCCCAGCTCATTGCTCGCCCCCGCCTGCGGCAGCGCGACCGAGAAATCACCAGCAGCCAGCTGATCGGTTGCCGTTGCCAGCATGCGGATGGTGCGCGACAGCCAGCCGGCCACGGCAATTGCCAGTGCCAACCCGATGGCCAGCGAGACCACGCCCGTCACCAGAACCCAGGCCTGTACGGCCCGTGCATTTGCCGTAGCGCTCGCTTCACTGGCCATCTGCGCCAGCTGATTGCTGTCCAGCTCGGCGCCAAAGGCCTCGACCATGGCCTGTTCCAGCGCGACAATGTCCTGCCCGATCGACACGCGCTCCTGCAGCTTGCCAAACACGCCGCGCGCGCTGACCTCATAGGCGTCCAGCGCCAAAAGAACGGAGTCCACGCCCGCCAGGTCATCTGGACGATAGAATGTGCCGCGCAAGTCGCCCAGCGCCGTGCGCGTAGCATCCGCCATGCCCACGGCGCTCGTCAGGGCTGTCTCAACCGGATTGTCCACCAGTTGGGCTACCATCAGCCGCAATTGCAGCAGGTTCTGCATAGCCAAGCCCGCAAGCGCGGCCGCCTTGGCATTGAGATTAGCCGATTGCGATGCGTGATCGATCATGGCGCTGAGCGTTGCCGTCGCCGCCAGCCCCGCACCATCGAGCCCGGCCAGTTGCAGCGCCACTTCATGATCAAGGGCAATGATCGCTTCGGCGCGCTGACGATAGGAACTGATCATGCCATCCATCCCCGTCCCCACATCGGCAGCAGCAGCCGTGCCTTCGAGATTGGACAGGCCCTGCACCAGGGCCGCGACGGCACTGTCCTGCGGGTGCGCCGAATAGGTGCTGAGGGCCAGTCGTGCGCTGGTCAGCGCCGATGTCAGGCTGCGCACGCGCATCGCGTCCTGGGTTGAGGCCCTGAAGCCATCGAGCGTGCCAGACAGGGTTTGCACCCCCGACACAGCCAGCCCCGTCACCAGCACGAGCAGCACGATGATGACGGCGAAAGACGCATAAATGCGGCCGGCGATCGACAGGCGCGCAAAAGTCATGGCTTACCCCCCAGGTAAAGTCAGCACGCGGATAGGTTGGCTTCGTAAAGACTGGGTCAATGCGATCGTCACACGACCGTCACAAACCGCCCAGAGCCCAGTAAGGCCGGGCTTCGGCGAGAAAATGAATTTTTGATGTCGGCGGCCTGCGTGTGCCTTGGCAGCAAAAAAGCGGGGCAGGAACGAACCTGCCCCGTTTTGTTTCAGTGCGTTGGCCCAATCAGGCGGGAGCGGATTGCGTTCGAGATATTGTCGAACAGGAACACCACCATCAGGATCAGCAGCACCATATAGGCCACCTTGTCCCAGTCCGAATTGGTGCCCATGGCCTCGAGCAGCTTGAGGCCGATGCCGCCTGCGCCCACCGCGCCAATGATGGTGGCCGAGCGTGTATTGCTCTCCCAAAAGTAGAGCGACTGCGACACGAAAACCGGTAGAACTTGCGGCACGACACCAAAGCGATTGACCGCTGCCGGGCTTGCACCGACCGATTTCATGCCTTCGCGCTGCTTGTCGTCCACGTTCTCCAGCGCTTCAGCATAGACCTTGCCCAGCGCGCCGGTGTCGGTGAAGAAAATCGCCGCAATGCCGGGGATTGGGCCGGGGCCGAAGCCGCGGGTGAAGAACAGTGCCCAGATCAGCATGTCGATGGAGCGCAGGAAGTCGAAGGCGCGCTTCATCAGCCAGTTGGCGGGTTTGTTCGCGGTGATGTTGCGCGCCGCGATGAAGGCGAACGGGAATGCCACCAAGGTCGCAAACAGTGTACCGACAAACGCCATCACGAGGGTCTGCATCAGCTTGGTCAGGATATCGCCATGCTGCCAGACGCGGTTGCCGAGCCATTCGTCCAGCACCAGCTGAGCGTTGGACTTGGCCGGGTTGATGCGGTCGCCGCTAAAAACCAGCCCAACCGTGCTGAACAGGTCATTGCCCCAAAGCGGCGAGCGTGGATCGTAGAGGAAATTGGCCCAGCCGAGGAAACGGCGCTGCACAGTCACCTGATTGCCGCGAATTTCCGCCTGCCCGGCAAAGCCGAAGTCGACCAAGACCTTCTGACGATCCTGACGGATGGCCGAAGGCGCATCCGCCGGCGCCACTGCGCCATCGGCCGTAATGGCAACCGGATAAGCCACGCCATCGAGATAGACATCCACCTGTCGGGTCGACACGTCGAGACGATCATCGCTGTCGAAGGTCGCCGTCATCGTGCCGTCGGCATGGGACGTCAGCCAGTCGATCTCTGCGCCCTTGGCGTATTGGCCACGGCTCGACCATTCGGCTGTCACCTTACCGTCGGCAAAGCGCAGGCGCGGTTGGGCGCGCCAGGAGTACCAATCCTGCACATAGATCGCTGCGCGATCCCATTTGCCGTTCTGCAGCGCCGGTCCGACATTGAAGAAGAACCAGCAGAAGATAACGTAGAGCAGCGTCACGCCCAGCCCGACCAGCAGGCCCCAGCGGCGCATGAAGTTCAGTTTGAAGACTTCAGGATACTTCTTCTCGAGGCGGGTTTTCTCGGCAAGGCTGATGCTCATCACGCGGCTCCCCCGCCCATTTGGAACGATTGGTTGCCGACAAGTCGACGGCGCAGCCAGCCGGAGAACTGGTCGATGGCCACGATCGTCACCAGCAACAGGATGACGATGGCGTAGGTCTTGGCAGCATGGTCACGGCCAATCGACAGGCGGAACACTTCGCCGATACCGCCACCGCCAACAGCACCGATGATGGTGGAGGCGCGCACATTGATCTCGGTGCGCAGCAGCGTGTAGCTGACGAAGTTCGGCATCACCTGAGGCACGATGGCGTAGCGCACGCGCTCCAACCAGTTGGCTCCCACCGACCGCAGCCCCTCTTCGGGCTTCATGTCGGCATTCTCGACCACTTCAAAGAACAGCTTGCCGAGAGCGCCAATGGTGTGGAGCGAAATGGCGGCAATGGCTGCAATGGGTCCGATGGACAAAACGGCGGTCAACAGACCCGCCACGACGATTTCGGGGAAGGCGCGCATCACTTCCATGGCGCGGCGCATGAACCAGCGCACGGCACCGGCGCCCACCAGATTGGTCGCCGCAAAGAAGCACAGCAGGAACGCCAGGCCACCGCCGATAATGGTCGAGACGATGGCGATGTTGACCGTTACGGCCAGCTGATAGATGAAATTGGGGATGTAGAGGCTGTCGGTGATGTAGTGCCGATCAGATGTGTAGTCGAATTTCAGCGAGCCATCATAATAGGGCGACTCGATATCGAACATGGCGCGGAAGATCTCGAGCGGATCACGCGGCACGAAGTTCTTGAGGAAATCGAACATATACGGGATGCGCTCGAAGAACTTTCCCGAGTTCGCCGCATTGGCATAATTCATCGCCGCAAGAAGCGCGATCAGCACCAGCGCCACGCTGATCAGCGAATAGACCCGCCGTGTCATCACCTGACTGCGATAGTGCCGCAGCAGAGTCTGGTTGGCTGGGGAGAGACTATTGGGCGAATGGGCAATATCAGCCATGGGCAAGGGCTTTCCATACGCTCGGTGTCACCCCGGCCTTGAGCCGGGGCCCATCCTGAGGTGCTTGAGCGAGTAAGTTGCAAACTCATCCGTTCCTTCGTCATTGCCCGGCTTGTCCGGGCAATCCATTCTTCACCAGCGGCGGTGACATGGATTACCCGGACAAGCCGGGTAATGACGGTGGCAGGCTACGAATGCGCCAAATCCAAACAGTTCTTCCAAGCAGCAAAGTCAGGGAGGGGGGCGGTTGGCCCGAACATCGGGGCTCTCGCCCCCTCCCAACCTCCCCCGTCAAGGGGGAGGTGCCGCTCTGTGATTGTGGACGGATCCGGCTTAGCCGCCGATGATCGACTTACGAGCGTCGATGATGGTCTGGTACAGGGCCTGACCGGCTGGAACGAAATCGACATAGCCGCCAGCGGTGAAGCTGTCGAAGCACTCGAAATCAGCCTTTGGCAGGCCGACGAAGAACTCGGTGACCTTGGCCTTGAGTTCTGGCGAGAGCTTGTTGGAAACCATCAGCGGGCCGTTCGGGATGATTGGCGACTGCCAGACTTCAACCAGATCGTCCATGTCGAGCAGGCCCTTGTCGACCATGATGCGCAGGTTGCCGGAGGTGTAGCCTTCCGAGAATTCACCCTGGCCCGAACCGAACGTGGTGCCGACGTCCCAGGTGCCGTCGAGGACGCCCAGAACGAGGTTTTCGTGGCCACCGCCGAAACCGGTTTCGCTGTAGAATTCAGCGATTGGCGCGCCGATATCGGTTGGCAGCGCCACGTTTGGAACGAGGTAGCCCGAGGTGGAGTCAGGATCGGCAAAGCCGAGCTTCTTGCCCTTGGTCGAAGCCAGATCGGTGATGCCCGAGTCAGCGCGTGCAACCATGATGGTGTGGTAGCCGGTCGAGCCGTCAGCCTGCTTGGTGGTCAGCACTGGATCAACTGCATTGGGGTCGGCAATGTAAATCTTGGCATAGGACGATGCGCCCATGATGGCGATGTCGATGGTGCCGCCGAGCAGACCCTGGATGATGCCGTTATAGTCTGGCGATGGGAAGAACTGGACTTCGGACACGCCTGTTGCGGCCTTCAGAGGCTCGGCAACGCATTCGGAACGACGGATCTGGTCGGCTTCGTTTTCACCGCCATCAAGGCCGATACGCAGGACATTGGCGTCCTGAGCAAAAGCAGCGGTCGACATAGTCAGGGCCACAGAGGCCAGCAGGATTTTACGGATCGCGGACATGGATATCTTCCTTTGGTGACGCGGTGTGTCGGCATACCGGCTGCCCGGCAGCGGAACTTCGTTACGGCGCAGCGGTTGCGCTTGAGGTCTTGATGGCGAGCGGCGCGATGGAGGTTGATGTCATCGCTTCCGAGAAGGCTTCCTTGAGCCCGTCGGCGCCATAAATCGTGCGGGCCACATCGGTGGTCAGCTCGTCGGGGGTACCGTCAAACACCACCTTGCCCGCCGCCATGCCCACGATGCGCTCACAGTAAGCGCGCGCGGTATCGAGCGTGTGCAGATTGGTGATGACGGTAATGCCTTCGGCGTTGATGTCGCGCAGGCTGTCCATGACGATCTGCGCATTGCGCGGGTCAAGGCTGGCGATCGGCTCATCGGCGAGGATAACTTTGGGCCCCTGCATCAGGGCGCGGGCGATGGCAACGCGCTGCTGCTGACCACCCGAAAGGGTCTGCGCCCACTGCATCGCGGTTGCCGCGATATCGAGGCGCTCCAGCGCCTTGAGGGCTTCGAGTTGCTCGGCGGGCGAAAACACCTGAAGCAGATTGAGAACTGGGTTGCGACCATTGAGGCGACCCAGCATCACATTCGTCAGAACATCGAGGCGCGGCACGAGATTGAATTGCTGGAAGATCATGGCGCAATCGCGCTGCCAGCTGCGCAGGTTCTTGCCGCGCAATTCCGACGTCTTGACGCCGTTATATTCGATATGGCCGGATGAGACGTCGGCCAGGCGGTTGATCATGCGCAGCAGGGTGGATTTTCCGGCGCCCGAGCGACCGATAATACCGACCATCTGGCCCTGCGGAATTTCAAGGTTCACGTCGCTGACGGCAGTCTTGTCACCGAAGCGTCGCGAAACATGAGAAATCTTGAGCATCAAGCCGCCCTCGCCGTTGAACTGCGGCAGACCTAGGGCGGGGACATAACGTCAGCATGTAAGTTTGGTGACGGTTGCATGACTATGCACCGCGCGAGTGTGGTCGGATGTCGCGGCACACACCGAACAGATCCCCTCTCCCCTGAGGGGAGAGGGCTAGGGTGAGGGGTTCAGACGTGGGAGCTTATCCAGATCAGCCGCACCACTGAACCCCTCACCCGCCGCTATGCGGCGACCTCTCCCCTCAGGGGAGAGGTGGTCAGCCCTCATACTTCTCCAAAAACGCCTCAATCCCGAGCGCCTTGAAATCCGGCAGCGCCTTGTGCAGCCGCTGGTGATCCCAGTCCCACCACGCCATAGCATCGAGCCTTGACGCCACATCATCGCTGAACCGCTGCTTGATCGTCCGCGCCGGCACACCGACGGCGATGGCAAAATCCGCCACATCCTTGGTCACCACCGCATTGGAGCCGATGATCGCCCCATTGCCGATTTTCACCCCCGGCATCACCACCGCGCCATGCCCGATCCAGGTGTCATGCCCAATGGTGATGCCCTGCGATGCACGCCAGTCGAAGAACTCTTCGTCATCCTCTTCGCCCTCGAAATACCAGGCCGAGCGATAGGTGAAATGATGCAGCGACGCCCGCTCCATCGGATGCATCGAGGCGTAGATCCGCACATGGCTGGCGATATTGGCGAACTTGCCGATCTCAGCATAGGCGATCTGGGTGTTCTCGACGCAATAAGAGTAGTCACCCATGCTTGAGCGGGCCACATGGCTGCCCGCCCCCACTTCGGTATAGCGCCCCAGCACCGAGTCAGAGACCTGCGCTGTCGGGTGGATATAGGGCGTATCGCTCAGTCTGGTCATGCTGCCACCTTGGGTGCAAATGCGGTGACGTCGACGATGCGGTCGGCCACCTGATTGCGCACATCCTCATCATGGAAAATACCCAGCAGCGCCACGCCCGCCGCCTTCTTCTCGGCGATCATCGCCACCACAACCGCCCGATTGGTCGCGTCGAGCGATGCCGTCGGCTCGTCCAGCAACAACACCGGATGATGGGTGATGAACCCGCGCGCGATGTTCACGCGCTGCTGCTCACCGCCCGAAAACGTCGCTGGCGGCAGGCTCCACAGCCGCTCCGGCAGATTGAGCCGCGCCAGCAGATCGCGTGCGATCCCCTGCGCCTCAGTCTTGTCGACACCCCGGATTACCAGCGGCTCAGCCACCACATCGAGCGCCGACACGCGTGGCACCGTGCGCAGGAACTGGCTGACATAGCCAATGCTGTCCCGCCGCAGTGTCAGCACCGTGCGCGGATCAGCCGTGGCGAGGTCGACAATCGCGCCATGATGCAACAGCTCGATGGCCCCGGCATCAACGCCGTAATTGCCGTAGACCATCTTGAGGATCGAGCTCTTGCCCGCCCCCGATGGTCCACCCAGCACAACGCATTCGCCCGGCGCGACGTCGAAATTGACATTGTCCACCACCGGCAGGATCACCCCATCGCGCAGATGCATGGTGAAGGTCTTGGAGAGATTTTTGACGGAAAGAGCGGTCATAATCACACCTGCAAAATCGAGCTGACCAGCAGCTGCGTATAGGGTTCGCGCGGATCGTCGAGCACGCGGTCGGTGAGGCCTGCCTCGATGACGCGGCCGTCCTTCATCACCATCATGCGGTGGCTGAGCAGACGGGCCACGGCGAGATCGTGCGTCACGACGATGGCCGCCAGCCCCAACTCACCCACCAGCCCGCGCAACAGATCGAGCAGACGCGCCTGCACCGACACGTCGAGACCGCCGGTTGGCTCATCCATGAACACCAGCCGTGGGCCAGTCACGAGATTGCGCGCAATCTGCAGGCGCTGGCGCATGCCGCCCGAGAACGAGCGCGGCTGATCGTCGACGCGGTCCGCCGCAATCTCCACCCGACCGAGCCAGTCGAGCGCAGTTTCGCGAATATGGCCGTAATTTCGATCGCCCACCGCCATCAGTCGCTCGCCGACATTGGCGCCGGCCGACACCGTCATGCGCAGCCCGTCCGCCGGGTTCTGGTGCACAAAGCCCCAGTCCGTCCGCACGAGAAAGCGTCGTTCGGCTTCGCTCAGCTCATAGATATTGCGCCATTGTTCGTCGCGCATGCGGTAGAGCGTCCGGCCCGAGCTGGGTTCCAGCGTGGCTGACAGGGAGTTCAGCAACGTCGTCTTGCCCGAACCGGATTCCCCCACAATGGCCAGCACTTCGCCGGGCCAAAGCTCGAAATTCACATCCGCACAGCCAAGTCGGCTGCCGTAATATTTGGTCAGGTTCTCAACGCGGAGAAGGGGTTCAGTCATTGGTGATCTCCTGGGCCTTGAGAGACCTCATGGTGAGCTTGTCGAACCACGAGGTCGGGAACGCCGATCCTGCCACGCCCTCGTCCTTCGACGGGCTCAGGATGAGGTCTACTGAGAAGCGAGCGGTCATTCCGCCGCCTCCAAACCCAGTCACACCGTCCCGGCAATCCATGCGATCTCCCGGCCTCCCATGGACCACCGGGACCGGCCCGGTGGTGACGAAAGAGCGGCGCGTATTGTGTGTTTGAAAACGGCTCATCATTCCGCCGCCTCCTGAGGTGTACCCAACACCCCAACATGCCCGGCTTCACGCCGTTCTTCGCAATTGTCGGTGTCCGAGCAGACATACATATGCCCGCCCCGGTCATCCAAAATGACCTCGTCGAGATAGACCTGTTCGGCGCCACAGAGCGCGCAGGGCTCCTCGAAGTGCTGGATCTCGAAGGGATGATCCTCGAAATCCAGGCTCACCACTTCGGTATGCGGAGGCACGGCATAGATGCGGTGCTCACGCCCTGCTCCGAACAGTTGCAGCGCTTCGCTCATATGCATTTTGGGATTGTCGAACTTTGGCGTCGGGCTAGGGTCCATCACATAACGACCCTCGACCTTGACCGGATAGGCATAGGTCGTGGCGATGCGGCCATGGCGCGCAATGTCCTCATAGAGCTTGACGTGCATCAGCCCATATTCCTCGAGCGCATGCATTTTGCGCGTCTCGGTTTCGCGCGGCTCGAGGAAACGCAGCGGCTCGGGGATCGGCACCTGATAGACAAGGATCTGCCCCCGCCCCAGCGGCTTTTCCGGAATGCGGTGGCGGGTCTGGATGATCGTCGCGTCCGCCGTGTGCGTGGTGGTTTCCACCTGCGCGACCTTGGCGAAGAACGCCCGGATGCTGACCGCATTGGTCGTGTCGTCAGCGCCCTGATCGATCACTTTGAGCACGTCCTGCGGCCCGATAATCGACGCCGTCACCTGCACCCCGCCCGTGCCCCAGCCGTAAGGCATCGGCATTTCGCGGGACGAAAACGGCACCTGATATCCGGGGATGGCGATGGCCTTGAGAATAGCCCGCCGGATCATCCGCTTGGTCTGCTCATCAAGATAGGCAAAGTTATATTGGGCGACGGCGTTCATTCTGCGCACTCCTTGCTTTCTTCACCTCTCCCTTTGGGGGAGAGGTCGACCGTCTTCGGGCGGGTGAGGGGGCCTTTTCTGGATGCGGTGCGAGGGGAAGGCCCCCTCACCCGGCCTGCAGCCGGCCTCTCCCCCAAAGGGAGAGGTGGAGTGGTGTTCCCCAAAGACCTCATGGTGAGCCTGTCGAACCACGAGGTCGGGTGAGTGGAGGGTGGCGTGCCACGCCCTCGTCCTTCGACGAGCTCAGGATGAGGTCTACTGTGAGAAAAACTTGCCCTCACTCCGCCGCCTCCTTCACTGCCACCGCTTCATGTTCCGCCCGCATGCGCCGGATCAGGTCCAGCTCGGCCTGGAAGTCCACATAGTGCGGCAGCTTGAGGTGCTCGACGAAGCCCGTCGCCTGCACGTTGTCGGAGTGGGAAATGACGAATTCCTCGTCCTGCGCCGGGGCGGTGATGTCTTCACCGAACTCCTTGGCGCGCAGCGCCCGATCGACCAGTGACATGGCCATTGCCTTGCGCTCGGCCTGACCGAACACCAATCCGTAGCCGCGGGTAAACTGCGGTGGCACCTTGGCCGATCCCTTGAACTGGTTGACCATCTGGCATTCGGTGACGCGAATGCGGCCCAGGTTCACGGCAAAGCCCAGCTCGGGCACGTCGAACTCCACCGCGACTTCACCGATACGAATTTCGCCAACGAAGGGGTGGCTGCGGCCATAGCCGCGCTGGGTCGAATAGCCCAGCGCCAACAGGAACCCTTCATCGCCACGCGCCAGCGCCTGCAGGCGTAGGTCGCGGTCGAGCGGGAAGTCCAGCGGCTCACGCGTCAAATCTCCGACTTCGCGGTCTTCCGTTGGATCGGCCGTGCCGAAATCAGGCTCGATCAGCCCTTCATGCGCCAGCAGATCGGTGACGCGTGGAGAACGGCTTGGCTCTTCACTCCGCGTGATCGGCTCGGGCACGTCGCCCGACACAATCGAGGGATCGAGCAGGCGGTGCGTATAGTCGAAGGTTGGCCCCAGCATCTGCCCGCCGGGCAGGTCCTTGAACGTCGCCGAAATGCGACGCTCGATCAGCATTTCGCCCGTTTCAACCGGGTGCGAATAGCCAAAGCGCGGCAGCGTCGTGCGATAGGCGCGGACGAGAAAGATCGCCTCGATCAAGTCGCCCCGCGCCTGCACCAGCGCCAGCGCGGCCAGTTCCTTGTCATAGAGCGAGCCTTCGCCCATGGCGCGATCAACCGCCAGGCCGAGCTGCTCGACGATCTGGTCGATGCGCAGCGCCGGCACCGAGCGATCGCCACGGCGACGATCGGCGAGCAAGGCATGGGCATTGGCAATGGCGGCTTCACCGCCCTTTACAGCTACATACATCTCAGTGTCCTTCCGCAATCCGCGTCGTGCGCGGCAGGCCGAGCACTGCGCCATCGGCAACCAGCAGCAGATCGATCCCACGCGGGAACAGCTCGCGATTGTCGGCCCATTGCCCGATGAAATCCTCGGGCAGACCCAGAGGGCTAATATGGCCGTGATCCCTGATCCCCGGACCACGCGTGATCAGCTCATCACCGCCGCTCAACGCGGGCACGGCCAGCACGATGGTGGTGGAACGATCGGGATATTCCTGCGTGCCCAGATTGAACTGGCCCAGCTCAGGCAGTTCGGCAGCACTGGTCGCAAAAGCCAACATGGCCCGTGCGGGTTCACGCACAATCGGCGCGCCGGTGTGGAAGGCCACAAAGGCTTCGACATCACTATGGCGCAGAGAGTCCGACAGCCAAATCGGGCTGTCCTGATCGCACAACGTTAACAGTGTGCTAACCAACTCGGCGGTCAGGGCACCATGTGCTAACGCCGATTTGGTGAAATTCTGGACGGTTCCGGGATTGGCCAGAGCGTCCATGATGGTGCGGAAACCCGCCTGCGATTGCAGCACGGGGTCGGCAAAACCGCCTTCAAGACCGATATCCATGTTCAGTTGTCTCCCCGGACCATGGTGAAGAAGTCGACCTTGGTGGCCGCTGCCTCGTCGCGCAGTTTCTGGTCTGCCTTGACCGCAAGTGTCCGCAATGGTTGGATAATTTCGGCTTCGACCGATGCCGCATCGCGCTGCCACAAGGCATCGATCACGGCGATGATCTCGGCCTTGCCCAGATCGCGGCCCAGGCAATACCCGTGCCCCACTTCCCCGGTTACAATGCGCACGCTGGCGCGGCTGACACTGGCTTCACCCAGATTGAACGCCGCCCCGCCGCCACCGGCGCGACCGCGCACCATGACCAGCCCCACTTCGGGGCCACGCACCTTGGTATGCTCGGGCTTGTCGGCCCAGGCGTCCCACAGAGCGGCCAGCGCCAGCGTGGGCGCAGCGGCCAGAGCGTCGAGCGCCGCCTTTCTGGCCGAATTATCGATGGACGATGCTGTTTGCATGCTTGCCTCAATTTGTCTAATACACTAGACAACTACTGTCCTGAATCCGGTCCTACGCTCCCTGTGTGAAAATGCAATGACAGTCGCAAAAGATGATCTGGGTGGCGTCGCGCTCTGGCGCCGGATTGCTGATGCCATCCGCCTCGACATTGTCGGCGGCAAGCTCGCCACGGGTGATCGCCTGCCCACCGAAGCCGTTCTGGCAGAACGCTTTTCTGCCAATCGCCACACCGTGCGCCGCGCTCTCGCCGTGTTGTCGGATGAAGGCGTGGTGGGCGCCGAACAAGGTCGCGGCACCTTTGTGCGCAGCGCCAAACGGCTGAGTTACCCCATTGGCAAACGCACGAGATTCACCGAGGGCCTCGCCGGGCAAGCCAATACAATTTCAAGCCGAACGCTTAGCAGCCGACTCGAAAACGCCAGCGCGGTTGTCGCCAAGGCGCTGGGCCTCAAGACGGGTTCCAAGGTGATCCGCAACGACAGCGTCTCACTGGCCGACGGCGTGCCGCTGTCGCGAGCGACCACCTGGTTGCCCTATCGCCGCTTCCCCGATTTTGTTGATCGCATCGCGCAATTGCACCGCATGACGGCGGTGTTCGCCAGCTATGGCATCGCCGACTACGCCCGCGCCTCAACCCGCATTTCCGCCCGCCACGCCGATGTGGAAGAGACCAAACTGCTGGGCCTGTCGCCGGGAGCAATCCTTTTGGTGTCGGAGTCGGTCGACGTCGATAGCGCAGGCGAACCAATATCTTACGCGCTGAGCCGCTTTCCGGCTGAGCGGATGGAGCTGGTGGTTTAAAGAGGATACCCCCACCTAGCCTCCCCCTGATAGGGGGAGGAATCTGGCTGGTGAGTTTGACGAGATCTCCCCCAAAACTGAGTCTGTCCCTCCCCCTATCAGGGGGAGGCTAGGAGGGGGTACTCCGATCCCACAATCAAACCCGCTCGACCAGCCCAGCCGCATCCTGCAACAACCGCACAAACTGCGTCCCGGCCACTTCAAGCGACCCGGAATTATCGATCCGTACCGTGCTCGTCGGCAGCCGATCCACCACACTGCGCGACAGGCGCAACTGGATCGAATCTGCCGTCTCCCGCCCGCGATTGGCCAGCCGCTTGGCGATGACTTCGATGTCGGCCGTCACCGCCACGACCACTGCATTGGGATATCGCTGCAGCAGCCCCGGGATTTGGGCGCGCGACAAATTGGCCACCACCACCCTGCCCGCCGCCAGATCATTTTCCAGCCCGATCGGCAGACCATAGCGCAAGCCATGGGCATCCCAACTCAGCGCAAAAGCGCCGTCACGCTCTGCCGCCGCGAAGGCAATTGTGTCCATGCTATCATGATCTTCGCTGCCGCCATCGGCGGCGCGGGTCACCACGCGGCGCACGAAGACGACGCGGCCAGAAGCTTCGAGCCGGTCCCGAGCAAAGCCGATCAAACTGTCCTTGCCGGCCCCGCTAGGGCCGACAACGGCGACGAATGTTCCGCTCATATGACGCGGCGGCCCTGACGCCATACGGTCAGCACGATTGGGATACCGTCTTCGACGCGCACATGCACAAAGTCCGCGCGCTTGCCGATGGCGATCTCGCCACGGTCGTTGAAACCACCAGCTTCTGCCGGGCGCTTGGTGACCAGCTGGATCGCCTTGGCGAGGCTGTAGCCATCGACCGTTTCGGTCAGCGAAAACGCCGATTGCAGCATCGAGAACGGGATATAGTCGGACGACAGAATATCGAGCAGATCGGCCTCGGCCAGCGCCCGCGCCGACACATTGCCCGAATGCGACCCACCGCGCACAACGTTCGGCCCGCCCATCAAAATGGCCATACCGGCCTGGCGCGATGCCTTGGCCGCCTCAACGGTCGTGGGGAACTCTGCGACGTCAATGCCCAGGGCTTCCGCCTCTTCCACATGTGCGCGCGTCGCGTCGTCGTGGCTGGCGAGCACAATGCCGAGATCCTTGCAGGCATCAGCAATCGCCCGGCGATAGGGGCCCGCATAGGCCTGAGACTCGGCGTTACGGCGCTGCGAGAACTCCTCCAGTGCGGCATCGCTCATCTTGAGCTTGCCCTGATAGTAGATCTTGTAGGCGTCCATGTTGGCGAACTGACGCTGGCCGGGGGCGTGGTCCATCAGCGAGGCAAGCCGCACCTGAGGATCGTTCTTGATGGCCATGAAGGATTCAAGGCAATCGGGCGCAGACACTTCACAGCGCAGGTGTATGTGGTGCTCGGCACGCAGGCGACCGGCCTTGCTGCCCGCCGCAATCGCGTCGGCCAGAATGCGCATTTCGGTCGCGCCCATATCGGCATGTTCGTCGAGCCCGACGCGGATGGCGTCCAGCACCGTGGTGATGCCCGACGCCGCGATCTGCGCGTCATGGGCCTGAACGGCCGCAACCGGGTTCCAGCGAACCTTGGGGCGCGGGGCATAGTGGGTTTCGAGGTGATCTGTGTGCAGCTCGACAAGGCCGGGGATCAGGTAATCGCCATCCAGATCAACACCCGTGCGGCTAGGCGTGCCGATATCGGTGATCATGCCGCCATCGACGCGAACCGAGCCCTCCAGCACCTCATTGGCCAAAACAATCTTGGCATTGGTGAGGACGAGGTCTCCGAGGGCAACGGTGTTCATGAGAGAGGCCGATCTAGCAAAGTGTGGGCTGAAACTGTTTGCCCTGCGCTAGACCAGTTTCGTGACATTCTGGCGACGAGTCGAGCCCGAACGAAAACGACCCGCGAAATGATCGCGGGTCGCAGTTCAAATCAGGCTGCCTTGAGCTTCTGGCGGCGCCCCTTGCCGATATCAGGCAGGAAGATCGTCAACAGGCCCAGCAGCGGCAGGTAGGAGCAGATCTGGTAGACGAACTCGATGCTCGTATGGTCGGCGACAATGCCCAGCACTGCCGCGCCAATGCCGCCGATACCGAAGGCGAAACCAAAGAACAGCCCGGCAATCATGCCAACGCGACCCGGCACCAGTTCCTGCGCAAACACCACGATCGCCGAGAAAGCCGAGGCCAGGATCACGCCAATGATGAAGGTCAGCACAATGGTCCAGGTGTAATCGGCATAAGGCAGCGCCAGCGTGAAGGGCAGCGCGCCGAGGATCGACAGCCAGATCACGAACTTGGTGCCAAACCAGTCCACCACCGGACCGCCAGCGACCGTACCGATGGCCACCGCCCCCAGGAACACGAATAGCAGAATTTGAGCGTCCTGCACCGACACGTCGAACCGGTCGATCATGTAGAATGTGTAGTAGCTCGAAAGGCTCGACATATAGATATATTTCGAGAACACCAGCAGTGCGAGAACCGTGATGGCCTTGATGACCGTGGCACGCGGGAAGGTCACTGCGGCGGCCGCAGCTATGCGGGACGCATTGGCGACGCGGTGACGATTATACCAGTTGCCGACCTGCCAAAGAATGACCATGCCCAGCAGCGCCGCCGCCGAGAACCAGGCAACGCTTTCCTGACCGCGCGGCAACACGATGAACGCGGCCAGCAGCGGACCAATGGCTGAGCCGAAATTGCCGCCCACCTGAAACAGCGACTGCGCCAGACCATGTCGTCCGCCCGACGCCAACCGCGCCACGCGCGAGGATTCCGGATGGAACACCGCCGAGCCCAGCCCCACCACACCAGCGCCAACCAGCAACATCCAGTAGGAATGCGCATAGGCCAGGATGAGGAGGCCGATCAGCGTGCAGCCCATGCCCACAGACAGCGAATAGGGCAGCGGGCGCTTGTCGGTATAGATGCCGATCAGCGGCTGCAGCAGCGATGCGGTGACCTGAAAGACTAATCCAAGAAAACCGATCTGGGTGAAGTCCAGCCCATAACCTTCCTTGATCATCGGATAGAGCGCGGGAATAAGCGACTGCATGGTGTCGTTGAGAAGATGGCAGAAACTTACCGCCATGATCACGGCAAAGGCCGTTTGTTCCGCTGATTGCCGTTCTTCGGCCACTGCACTGTTCGTCACGATAACGCTCCATTTTGGCGCATTCTCGATAGACCAATTGCCGACGCCCCGCATTCGTGCTCTGGTCCATTTCTTTCGCAAGTGGGCCAAACCTTGCCAACAGGGTCAAGAAACGATCAGTCGCCGGAAACCCGGCTGCATCTATCGCGGCTGGGGCTGATCGAGTCCTCGTCCGGGCTTGTCTATGCGCTGCCATCCGATTACCCGCCTGGGCACTTCATCGACACGCACTGCCATTCGCGCGCGCAATTGCTTTATCCCCGCACCGGCGTGGTGCTGGTCACCTCGACTTTGGGTCGGTGGATGGTGCCCGCCGAGCACGCGCTCTGGATCCCGCCACAGATCGACCATTCGGTCGAAATGCTGGGCGAGGTGCACATGCTCTCGATCTACGTCTTGCCCGATGCCCTGCCCAACATGGCCGAAACGGTACGTGTCGTTGCCCTGACGGATTTGACGCGCGCACTCATGGTCGAGGCCGTTGCCCTGCCGCAAAACAGCGCCAGCGAAGGCCGCGCAGGTCTCGTCATGCATCTGCTGCTCGACGAAGTGGCGACCCTACCCGAGCTGCCGCTCGGCCTGCCCTTCCCGTCCGATCCGCGCCTGTCATCGCTGTGCCGCCGCTTTATCGAAAGCCCGTCGCCGCATCTGGTCATCGACGACTGGGCGGAGAGCCTCGCCATGAGCCGCCGCGCCTTCACCCGCGCCTTCCGCCGTGAAACCGGTGTAAGCTTATCGCTTTGGCGCCAGCAAGCGTGTCTGCTTAACGCCATGCCTCGTCTGGCAGCAGGCGAACAGGTCACCAGTGTCGCCCTGGACCTCGGTTACGACAGCGTCGCCGCCTTCACCACGATGTTCAAGCGCATGCTCGGAACCCCGCCGAAACAGTACTTCCAGCGGACTGCTGGATAGTCCATTCAGGCGCTACTTTGCAGGCGCGCGCCAGTATGGATCTCCCAGCGCGGTACCAAGCGTGGTGCCAACTTCCATCAGCGCCTCAATGATCTCATTCCGCATTCCAGCTGGCGTCGAAATCATAAAACTGAGCGCCAGCCCGATCGTGTCTCCGCCGGCAGGCTTGATAGCGATGCCGATAGCATCGACACCGCGCTGAGCCATATCGCGCAGGTCTGCAAACCGTCTCTGACGCGCCTCGACCAACTCAGCGATCAAACTCTCCTTTGGCATATCGTAGAACGGGTCGGCGCATGTCGCGCGCTCGGGCAAAAGCTCCGCCAGTTCGTGATCGGTCAGGCGAGCGAGGATGGCTTTGCCGATTGCCACGGAGTAGGCGGGCACCGCGGAACCCTCCGGCACGATGAACCGGATGGGGCTCGTTCCTTCGCGCAACCGCAGAATCACCGTGTCAATTCCACGATTGATGGCGATGTAGGCACTCGCCGGAAAGCGCGCGACGAGCGCCTTGATGGCCGCATCGATCCGGTCCACCGGCAACACACCGAACTTGTACAGCGACCCGATGCGCAGCATTTCCGGGCCAGGCCGGTAGCGCCGATCCGTGGTCCGCTCAAGGTAGCCAGATTGCTCTAACTCACTCATGAGGCGGGAAACACTGCTCTTTGGCAGGGACAATTTCTGCGCCAGTTCGGTCACGCCCAGCTCGGGCTGGGACTGTTCGAAAGTGGACAGAATGGCGAGGGCGTTACTCAATGATGACATGTTCCATATATAGCAACTAGTATCACTACCAGCAACTTCTATTTACAACGGTCGGGAGCTGCTGCTATCGATCGGGCAATGGGGCGCCAGTGAGGACACGGATAGGCGCTGCATTTGAGTGAGAGGGAGAGCGTAGTGACGCAGTCTAAATTCAATCGGCGCCAGTTCGGCGCTATCGCAGCTGCCGGCCTTGCCACCGGCGTGTTTATGCCGAGCATTGCCCGCGCCCAGAGCACGAAGGCCCTTCGCCTCGCTCTGCATACGCAGATCGATTCCGAGCAGAACATTGCCGCCATGGCCTTCGCCGAAAAGGTGAAGGACTACTCTAAGGGCACCCTCGATGTTCAGGTTCTGCCCGCAGCCCAGATGGGTGGTCAGCGCGAGATCATCGAGTCTGTCTCGATCGGCGTGCTCGAAATGGGCTTTGGTGAATCCGGCATCTATTCCAGTTATGTGAGCCAGTTTGGCATTCTGGCCCTGCCCTACATGTACAAGGACTTTGACCAGTGGCAGCGCGTCGTTGACGGCCCTGTCGGCCAGGACCTCGGCGCCCGGCTTGAAGCCGCGGCCAATGTGCGCGTCGTCAATATGCTGATGGGCGGCTACCGCAGCACATTCCTGCGCACAAAGGCGATCAACGCTCCGGATGACTTCCACGGCGTCAAAATCCGCCTGCCTGAGGCACCGGCCTTTGTGAAGACCTTCGCAGCTCTTGGCGCGACCCCAACCCCAATTCCGGCACCGGAAATGTATTCCGCGCTGCAGACTGGTGTGGTTGACGCCATGGAAGGCTCGCTCGAAACCGGCTTCACCTACAAGATCTACGAAGTGTGCAAGCACCTCTCGTTGACGCGCCACATCCTCAATGACGGCTCGTTCGTCATCAACACTGATTTCTTCGCCAGCCTCAGCGCTGATGAGCAGGACGCGATTACGCGCGCTGGCATCGACAGCGCCACCGAGCAGCGCGCCGCGCACTTCGCCCGCACTGATATGTGGTTGAAGCGCCTCGTTGAAGAAGGCGGCGTTGAGGTGAACGAACCCGATCTGGCCCCGTTCATGGAAAAGCTCTCCTCCCTGCAGGACAGCTTTGCCGCAGAGGCCAATGCCACCGACGTTCTGGCACAGATCCGCGCCGCCTAAGGCGCTGGCGGCCGGCGCGCTTGTGTGCCGGCCGCCTCCCAGCGGAGAAACTTCATGCAAATGCTAAAAAGCCTGACAGGCGCCCTTATGGCCGTCTGCAAGGTCACCATGTTCGCAGCATTCGTCGCCATGATGGTGCTGACCCTGTTTCAGGTGGTCAACCGATACTGGTTTGGCCTGCCCATATTCTGGACTGAAGAACTGATTGTTTTCCTGTTGGTCTGGTCGGCCATGCTGGGGCTGCCGGTGCAGCTCTGGGAGCATCAGGACATCGTCGTTGATTTTCTGAACCTGCCCAACGAGACCCTCGAAAAGGTCAAGCAGTGGTCCGCGACCATCGCCTCCATTGTGTTTTGCGCGGTGCTGGCCTGGACCGGTTGGCAGTTCGCCATACGCGGCTGGGCAGTTATTTCGCCCACGCTTTCGATCTCTCGGTTCTGGTTTTTCCTGCCGATTTCCCTATGCGCCGCCTTGTCGATCCTGGCCCTCGCCCTTCGCGACAAAGCTCCGAGCGCCGGAGGTTTTGACTGATGGTTATCACTCTCGTTGTGGCGCTGATCCTCCTGATCTGCCTTGGCATGCCCATCGCGTTCTCGATGGGGCTGGCAGCGGTTATCGCCCTAGCCTTCGACGGCTCAGTACCCCTGATGGTGCTGCCGCAGAAGATGTATTCATCGCTGGATAGCTTTCCGCTGTTGGCGATCCCATTGTTCATTCTGGCGGGCTCGCTGATGAACATTAGCGGCATCACAGACAAGCTGGTGCTGCTGTCGCGCTCTTTGGTCGGCCACATGCGCGGCGGCCTCGGTCAGGTGACCGTGCTGACCAGCGTGCTGTTCTCCACCATCTCGGGTTCGGCGGCCGCTTCGGCTGCTGCCGTAGGATCGATGATGATCCCACAGATGAAAGAAGACGGATATCGCGCCGAAGACGCCGCTGTGATCACCGCAGCGTCGGCAATTCTGGGGCCGGTCATTCCCCCAAGCGTCGTCATGGTCATTTATGGCTCGATGACGGGACTGTCGATCGGCACCCTGTTTCTGGCCGGTGTCGGCCCCGGCCTGCTGATTGCTGCCATCCTGATGGTTGGCGTCTACATTCTGGGCTCCCGTGCAGGCATCCGCACCTATCCGCGCGCCAAGCTTGTCGAAATCTTCCAGGCGCTCATCAAGGCCATCCCGGCACTGATTATGCCCGCCATTATTGTCGGCGGCATCATCTCGGGCATTTTCACCACTACCGAAGCAGGCGTGATCGCCGTCGCCTATGCGGCTGTCTACGCGATGATCGTCAAGCGCGCACCGCTTTCGCTGATCGTCTCGAACGTATCGTAGGCAGCCACGGTCTCTTCCAGCATTCTGGTGATCCTTGGCGGTGCGGCCCTGTTCGGCTGGATCGTCGCACGCGAGGGCATTCCGGTGATGATTGCGGCATGGCTACAGTCGGTTACGGGTGAGCCGCTGATTGCCCTCACGCTGATCCTAGTCGTGCTTTTGATCGTGGGTATCTTCATCGAGCCGATCCCGGCCATGATCATGCTCGTGCCGGTGCTGCAGCCCATCGCCAATGCCTACGGTTTCGAGCCTTATCACTTCGCCATGGTCGTAACCTTCGGCCTGTTGCTTGGCTCGCTGACCCCACCCGTTGCGGTCCTGGTGCTCATCACCTGCAAGATCGCCAATGTGCCGGTTAACCGCGCCAATGGCCCCCTCATCCCCATGTTCGGCGTTCTCGTCGCCGTGCTGTTCGTCATGGCCTATGTGCCATTCATTTCCCTCGCTTTCCCGATGATGTTCGGCGGCTAAGCCCAAGAGAATAGATTATGAGCAAGATTACCGAAGTCGATGTCATCCCCTTCACCTTCGAAGTCGACGACCTGTCGCTCGGCAACAGCAAGGCCATGGGCGTCTCCAACATGGTCTACGAAAAGGGCAGCAAGTTCCGCGTCATGCGTTACGCCATCGCCATCCGGACCGATGATGGTCTAGAGGGTCGCTATGTCACCCATTGGGTCGGCACACAGTCCGCACTGGGCCAGTCCATTATGTTGGCGCCAACCCTGTTGGGCCGCGATCCGGAACACCGCGAGTCCATCTATGATGATCTCAAGCGCGAAGCCCGTGCCTATGACCATATGGGTCACGGCCCGCTCGATATCGCCCTGTGGGATCTCTATGGCCGTAAATATGATGCGTCCATTTCCAGCATGCTCGGCGGCTACCGCACGCGCCTGCCGACCTACGCGAGCACCCACCATGGTCAGGACGTCCCTGGCGGCCTCGACACCATCGAAGCGTTTGCGGACTTTGCTGTTGAGTGCCAGGAACGTGGCATGCCCGGGTTCAAGATCCACGGCTGGCACGATGGCAACAAAAAGCGTGAAGCGGCCGTGATCGGCGCGGTGCGCAAGGCCGTCGGCGCGGACATGGAAATCATGGTCGATCCGGGTTGCGAGCTGCGCACTTATGCCGACGCCCTTTATGTCGGCCGCGCCTGCGATGACAATGAATGCCTCTGGTATGAAGACCCCTACCGCGATTCAAGCGTGTCGGTGATCGGCCAGAAGATGCTGCGCGAAAACCTCAAAACGCCACTGCTGGTGTCCGAGCATATTCGTGGTCCCGAGCAGAAGGCCGCCTTTGCGCTGGCTGGTGGTTGCGACATGATCCACACCGATCCCGAATATGATCTTGGCATTACCGGCACGATGAAGATCGCGCACTTCGCCGAAGCCATTGGCATGGATCTGCAGGTCCACGCCTGCGGTCCCGCACACCGCGCCTGCGTCTCGGCGATGCGCAACACCCATTTCTATGAAATGGCGCTGATCGGCCCCGGCATGCCAAACCTCGTGCCGCCCGTCTACAAGTGCGGCTACGACGACCAGCTCACGGGCCTTGATGCCAACGGCACCGTTCCCGTGCCAACGGGCCCCGGCCTTGGCGTGGATTATGACTGGGACTACGTCCTCGGCAACAAGTTGTCGATCCATGAATTCCGCCTGACCTAAGCCAAACAAAACGGCCGCCATCGTGAGATGGCGGCCGTTGTCTTTAGGCGTGTCTGGTGAGCTTACTGCCCGACCATCCGCTTTTGTACATCCTCGTCACTCTCCGGAAACCGCCCATCCGGCGTCAAACGGTCGACGGCGTTGGGGATAGAGACGGAGAGACGTTCCAGAAGGTCGTCATATTGCAGACCGCTTTTCTGGGCGACGTCTAGAAGGGTGTCGCGGCCAATGGCGTTCTCGACCTGAGACCGGGACAGGCCTTGCGTTGGGACGCCCGGGGTAATCCAGGAGTCAGCCTGTTCCTTGTGGCCAGTGTCCCGGAAAGTCGCCAGCAGATCATTGAGACCACCGGTCAGCGACTCACCGATACTCCCGGCGGTTCGGCCAACAATATTGCCTGCCTCACCGAGCGCATTGCCGGCATTTCCGGCTGGGTTGGACCCGCCAGCCGAGCCCAGCGCCTGGCTGATCTTGTCACGGTTCTGATAGCCGGCTACGGCGACAAGACCGAGCAGAGCCAGCAGGGATGGCATTCCACGATTAGCCATTTTAGATCTCCTCGCGAACGATTAAGCGCGGCGGCGGCTGATGAAGCCCCAGACGATCAGGATGATGATGGCGCCGACGATTGCGCCGATAAACCCTGCGCCTTCGCCTGCCTGATACCAACCCAAAGCCTGACCAAGGTAGGACGCGACGAACGCGCCGACGATGCCCAGGATCGTCGTCATGATGAAGCCAGATGGCTCATTGCGACCGGGCACGATGAACTTTGCCACGACGCCAGCGACGAAACCGATAATGATTGTCCAGATAATTCCCACAATGCCCTCCTAGGTTTGTGGGCATTAAACGCGAGACCGAAGCGATTAGTTGCGCACCCAAAGATAAAGTTCTGACGGAGACTTAGGGACAACTGGAGAGGAGGACGATGCGCCCCACCCGTTGGCGGGGCGCACCATGATTTAGGCCCGAGGGGTCGCCAGCGCAGGGCGCATACGCAACCACAGAAGGATGGTCAGCGCCAGCATCAGGAGATCGGCGATCGGTGCCGCAATCCAGATGCCGGTTTCCCCCCACGCCAGCGGCAAGAGCAGCGTCATCGGAATGGCGAAGAGATAGGTCCGCCCCAATGACAATACCGCCGCCTGCCCCACGCGGCCGACAGCCTGCACATAACTGGCAGCCATCATGACCGGGCCAAAGGCAAAATACGCCGCCACGTAGAGTGGAACGATCCGCGCTACTTCGGCCCCGACTAGAGCATCAGAGACGAACATGCCACCGAGGCCATCGCGGAACCCGATCATCAGCACTTGCACCAGCACGCCATAGGCTGCACTGACACCCAGCGCCAGATGCAGCGTCTTGGTGGCGCGCTCGGACTGGCCCGCACCCATTGTGTTACCGACAATGGCCTGCAGCGCCAGACTCATGCCCATTAAGGGCAGGAAGGCGAAGGTCATCAAGCGGGTCACCACGCCATACGCGGCAATGGTCACGTCGTGCTGCGGCAGATGCAGTTGCTGCAAGGCGAACAGCACCGCGGCAGAACCCAACGAGATACCGATGAAGTTCAGGCTCCGGGGCACGCCCAAGGACAGCATTTCGCCCCAACCGTGGAAGGCTTGTACGCCGACCATAGGCAGAACGGATTTCCCGGCCAACCGATAGGCAAAGATGGCGCCGAGCGCGATCACCTGCGCCAAAGCCGTGCCCCAGGCAGAACCCGCAACACCGAAGCCCATCGCGCCAATCAACAGCGCGTTGAGCGCGATATTGGCCAAGGTCACGAGCACGCCGGCGATGGCCATGAAAGCCACACGACCTTCGGTGCGCAAGGCATCAGACTGCACGCTCAAAAGGAAACTGACCGGTGCCGTCACGAACGAAATGGCGAGAAAGGTCCAGCCCATACCGGCTAGGTGCTCATTGCCGCCCGCGACCCAGTTTATCGCCGCGCTGCCGCCTAGAAAGAACAGCAGCATGGCGATCGCGGAGGCGGCCAATGCAAGGCCCTGCCCGGCGGCAAAGATAGACTTGGCACCAGCCATGTCTCGTGCGCCCAGGCGACGGCCGAGAATGCTGGCCATGCCAATGCCCACCATGGTCGAGGCGGCAATCAGCAGCATAGAGATGGGAAACACCAGCGTCACCGCGCTCAGCGCATCAGGACCAACGAAGGCCCCAAGCAACATGGCATCGGCCACGGTCAGCATGCCATTGACCATGGTCACCATGATGATGGGCAGACTGGTTCGGATAAAAACGGATCGGATCGATCCGCGCAAAAAGGGATTGGTCGGCACAGAATCCGACCCGGAATGGGCACTCATCAAAATCTCCCGTCACGGGCAAGCTGGATATTTTGATGGGGCTCGCATTGCCATCGCTCCAACTGCCGCAAGGGGGATGGCGATCAGCTCACTCTCTCAGGCAGGACTTCACCACTGACGTTACCGTCATGCGAGCGGCCGGCTCCTGCTACCGGAGCGCGGTCATATTGCTCTCATGCGGTTACTGTCAAGATATGGCGGTCCGCATTTTACTGATTGGCTCCAACTCCGCCGACGCAGACATACTTGCTGTCGAGATAGTCCTCGATGCCGTACTTCGAGCCTTCACGCCCCATGCCGGATTGTTTGACGCCGCCGAACGGCGCGACTTCGGTTGTCACGAGCCCCTCATTGATCCCGACAATGCCATAGTCCAAGGCCTCCGAGACGCGCACCGACCGGCCGAGATCGGCCGTGTAGAAATAGGCGGCAAGGCCATAGTCCGTATCATTGGCCAGCGCGATGGCCTCCGCCTCAGTCGAGAAGCGGAACAACGCGGCGACCGGCCCGAAGATTTCCTCGCGCGCCAGGTCCATCTTGGCATTGGCGTCGCCGATAATGGTTGGCGCATAAAAGGTGCGGCCCAGTTCATGCAGCTTGCCGCCGACGACGACGCGTCCGCCTTTGCTCACCGCATCGTCGACCATGGCGCCGACCTTCTTGATGGCGCCAGCGTCAATCAATGGCCCCTGCGTCACGCCTTCTGTCTGACCGTTGCCAACGACGAGGCCGTTGACGGCTGCGGTCAGCTTTTCGAGGAACCGATCATAGACGCCGTCCTGCACATAGAAGCGGTTCACGCAGACGCAGGTTTGCCCGCTATTGCGGAACTTGCCTTCCATCGCGCCCTGCACTGCCCGATCCAGATCTGCATCGTCGAAGACGATAAAGGGCGCATTGCCGCCCAGTTCCATCGACACGCGCTTGAGCGTGGGCGCGCATTGCGCCACCAGCTTGCGACCGACACCGGTCGAGCCGGTAAAGGTAATCTTGCGCACCAAGGGGTTGGAGGTCAGTTCCTGACCCACCGCAATCGCATCGCCCGTGATGACGTTGACCACGCCATCGGGAAACCCGGCCTCCTGACAGAGCACGCCCCAAGCGAGCCCGGATAGGGGCGTTTGTGGTGCGGGCTTGGCGACCACCG
The DNA here is from genome assembly GCF_000971295.1 of Devosia epidermidihirudinis. GTDB lineage: Bacteria > Pseudomonadota > Alphaproteobacteria > Rhizobiales > Devosiaceae > Devosia > Devosia epidermidihirudinis. Next base: position 84,081 of record NZ_LANJ01000001.1, read on the forward strand.
TGCAGCCAGCAGCCAGCGCTGGTCCGAGCTTGCGCGCCAACATAGACGACGGAAAGTTCCACGGTGTAATCGCGCCCACCACGCCCACGGGCTGATGCTGAACCGCGATCCGGCGGTCGCGCCATGGCGATGGGATGGTGTCGCCGTAAACCCGACGCGCTTCCTCAGCGAACCACAGGATGTAAGCTGCGCTGGCGCCAATCTCGGCCCGCGCTTCAGCCAGTGGCTTACCCTGCTCGCTGGTCAGCAACACGGCCAGTTCTTCGCGGTTTTCCAACAAAAGATCGTGTAGACGCCGCATCATCGTCGCGCGCTCAGCGGCCGTCGTTTTGCGATAACTCAGAAACGCCTTCTGCGCCGCCTCTATAGCGCGCCGCGTCTCAGCGGTTCCGCCTTCTGGCACCGCGCCAACCTGCTCGCCCGTTGCCGGATTAAACACGGCTCGAACTGCTCCGCTGTCCGCCTTGACCCAGGCTCCACCGATGAACAGGGCATCACGATTGAAACGAGAGGTCATAGCCAGCCTTTCTGCTTGATGGCGCAGGTGCGTGAAAACGCATCTCTACCATCAGCGGATCAGGCCGTCTTGCGCAACTCCGCAGTGTGCCGCAGCAGATCAGACGAGGCGATTTCGATCAGCGCACGCATGCGTTCGCTGGCGATTTCGGGCTGGCGCAGGCGGATGGCCTCGAGCACATCCCCGTGAGCATCGAGGGTGGTCACATAGCTCTGGGAAACCGAAGTGGTCAGCCGGAACGAATTGGCCAGCGATTGGCCGATCAGGCTGACGAGCCCGGCGAAGATCGGGTTGTGACTCGCCCGCAGGATCGAGGCGTGGAACGCTACGTCGGCCTCGGCGCAGGCGGCGAGATCGGTGGTTGGCGCTGCGCACATGGCATCATAGGCCTCCTCGATCAAAGCGAGGTCCTTGGCCGTAGCGCGCATGGCGGCAAGCCTGGCGGCGGCAGGCTCGATGGCTTGGCGGGCTTCGATCAGGCCACGCACAAAGTCTGGATCAAAGTCGATGCCATTCATCCATTCGAGAACGTCGGGGTCGAGCCGGTTCCAGTTAGAGGCCTCCTGAACGCGGGTGCCGGCGCGTTGGCGCGACACGATCATGCCCTTGGCGGCCAGCATCTTGATAGCTTCACGCATCGCAGTGCGGCTAACGCCAAACTCTTCGCAGAGCTGGGCTTCGGTCGGCAGAACGACATTCTGCTTGTAGTGACCCGACAAAATCCGCCGCCCCAGAACGCCCAATACGCGTTCTCGAACAAAGGAAGCAGGTCCAGTGGTAGACTTGCTATCAGGCACGGCAGTATTCACGGACATGAATTTATCCAGGTTGAGGACTTGTTTGCTAGCACACTTATGACGCTAAAGCACCGGCCTCAGATTCAGTCGTGGTAGAGCGCAGAGCGACCACCATCGATCATGATGGTTTCTGCGTTGATGAATGGTGCCTCGTCGGAAGCAAGGAAAATGGCGGTGTTGGCGACCTCCTCGGGGCGACCGATGCGACGGGGTGGATGGAGCGTCTCCGCGCGCAGCTTTTCGGCTGCAGGATCGGGGAACGTGTTCCAGTACGCTTCGGCAATCGGGGTCATGATATAGCCCGGCGCAATCGCATTCACGCGCACGCCCTGCGCAGCATATTCAATCGCCAGCGCCCGCGTCAGCCCGATCAAGGCATGCTTTGCCACCGGATAGGGGAAGGTGTGCGGAATGATCTTGAACGAGTGGGTCGAGGCGATGTTGACGATGCTGCCACCGCCCTGTTCCAGCATATGCGGCAGCACAGCCCGCGCACAGCTCCAGGCGGCCTCCAGATCAAGCTTGAAGCAGCGCTCCCATTCCTCCTCCGGCATGGCCAGAGGTTCATGGAAAACATTGGCACCGGCATTGTTGACGAGAATGTCGATGCCACCTAGCAGCTCAATGGTCTTGGCGTGCAGCTGCTCGACCGCCGCCTTGTCCGTCACGTCGGTCGGCACGCTATGGGCCACGCCGCCATTGGCACGGATATCGGCAGCGACCTTATCGCCCGTCACCGCGTTCTTTTCAGCCACGATCACCGCAGCGCCCTCGCGGGCAAAGGCGCGGGCGATGGCTTCGCCGATCCCCTGCCCTGCGCCGGTTACAATCGCGCGTTTGCCCTTGAGGCGGTCCGTCATTGCTCTACCAATCCACTATCGTGCCGTCGGGCATCACTGCGTTGCGCGGATGAAGAATATCAGGCTTGAACGGGTGCGCCTCGATCACCTTTTCATCCACTTCGATGCCAAGGCCCGGTGCTGTCGGCAGGTCCCAGCGGCCCGGCTTGCGGTCGATCGGCCACTGCACGACATCGCCATACCAGGCCACCGCGCCGGACATTTCTTCCTGAATGATAACATTGGGCGTCGACAGACCGAAGTGCAGCGCCGCAACGCCAGCAATCGGGCCGAGCGGGTTGTGCGGCGCCAGTCCAATGCCAGCCGTCTCGGCCATAGCCGCGATTTTCTTGGCCTCGCCCAAACCGCCCGTATGGCAGATATCGGGCTGGGCAATGTGGAAGGCGCGCTGGCGCAAGGCGGGCTCGAACTCACGGCGACCGATCAGCCGCTCGCCAGACGCCACGGGGATGGGCGACACCTGCGTGATGGCGATATGGCCCGCCAGATCCTCGGGCGGCACGGGTTCTTCAACGAACATGATATCAGCGTCGACCATCGCCTCGATGTAAGGAATGGCGGCTGCAACCGAGGCCGGGCGACCATGGAAATCGACCATGATGTCGATATCGGGCCCAACCGCGCTGCGCAGATCGCCCAACATGCGACCAACCCGTTCGGCGTCACGCGCCGGGGTCAGATAGTGGGTATAGGGAATGCAAACGACCTTGATCGCGTCATAGCCAAGGCCAACGACATGACGACCATGATCGACCAGCGACGTCGTCGTCTCGGACTCGTACACGGCACGCATGTCACCGAGGCCCAGATGGGTGTAGGTGCGTAGATACTCGCGCACATTGCCGCCCAGCAGGCGCCAGACCGGCACGCCCAGATCCTTGCCCAGAATATCCCACAGCGCCATTTCGATGCCGCTGATCGCCGACATGCCGATCACACCCATGCGCCAGAAGCCATGCTTGGTCATGATCTGGAAGCACTGCTCAATATTGCGCGGGTCCTGCCCGATCAGCATCGGCTCCAGATCCTGCAACGCACCGATAACGGCGCGGGTCTTGAACTCAAGCGTGGCTTCGCCCCAGCCGACGAGGCCGGGCACGTCCGTTTCAACACGCACGAAAACCCAGTTTCGCATCTCGGCGTTACACACGCGCGCGGTGATCGAGGTAATCTTCACAGGCCGCTCTCCGAGATACTGGCAACTGATGGAATGGGGGGAACGGCCGGGCTATCTATGCCGGCCAGATTGAGTTCGTCGGCGAAATGGCAGCGCACGCTGCGGTCACCCACAGTGCGCAGGTCCGGCACTGTGGCGCGGCAAATGTCCTGCGCATAGGGGCAGCGTGGATGAAAATGACACCCTGACGGAGGGTTAGCCGCGCTTGGCACTTCGCCGACCGCCGCGCGCTTGGTGCCGCTCTTGTGCGCGCCAATGCGTGGGACGCTGGCGATCAGCGCCTCTGAATAGGGATGCAGGGGGCGCTGGAACATGGCCTTGGTCGGACCCGTCTCCACCACGCGACCGAGATACATTACCACCGTCGTGTCGGTGAAATGGTTCACCACGCCCAGGTCGTGGGCAACAAACAAGTAGGTCAGCTGCCGTTCGGCCTGCAGGTCCTTCATTAGGTTAAGCGTCTGGGCCTGAATGGACACGTCGAGCGCCGAGATGGGCTCGTCCGCCACCACGAGGCGTGGATTGAGCGCCAATGCCCGGGCAATGACGACGCGCTGGCGCTGGCCACCCGACAAAGCATGGGGATAGCGCCGCATATAGCGCGTCGACAGGCCCACCTGCTCAAGCAATTGCGCCACACGATCTTCCAGCGCCTTGCCTTTGAGCACGCGATTGATCAGCAGCGGTTCGCCGATCAGATCGAGCAGTGTCATACGCGGGTTCAGCGATGAGTTCGGGTCCTGAAAGATCATCTGCATGTTGAGCCGCGTCTTGTGGCGCACATACTTGTCGGCTTTGACGAGATCAACCTGCCCCAGTTCGGGATCATTGAAGATGATCTCGCCGGCATCAGCCTGCAGACCACCCATAATGGTGTGGCCCATGGTGGATTTGCCGCAACCGCTCTCGCCCACCAGCCCTACAGTCGATCCGGCAGGCACGGTGAACGACACATCGTCGAGTGCCCGGACCTCGCCGGTCGTCTTGCCGAAAATGCCGCTGGACAGCGAGAAGCTCTTTTTGACGCCACGAACTTCGAGAAGTGCGGTCATGCTGCAGCTCCTGCAAATTGAGGATCAGCAAGGAAGCACCGCGCCACATGACCCGCGCTGCTTTCATAGAGCCCGGGCAGCTTCTGATCGCACAGGCCGGCCATGAACTTGGTGCAGCGGGTATGGAAGGGGCAACCGGACGGCATCTGGTCAGGCGTCGGCACCATGCCCTGAATGGCATTGAGCCGGGTCGACGCGCTGTCCGTCAGCTTGGGGATCGAGTCCAACAGGGCCTGGGTATAGGGGTGCTGCGGCGCGCTGAGCACTTCCGCCACCGGACCGCGCTCGACGATATAGCCGAGATACATCACCACCACTTCGTCGGCGATTTCAGAGGCCACCGCGAGATCGTGGGTGATGAACATCATCGCCATATCCATCTCCCCCTGCAGCTGGCGCAGCAGATCGAGAATCTGGCTTTCCGTGGTCACGTCGAGCGCCGTCGTCGGCTCGTCGGCGATCAACAGCTTTGGCCCGCAGCTCAGCGCCAGCGCAATCATCACGCGCTGCCGCATCCCGCCCGAGAGCTGGTGGGGATAGCGATCAACGATGATCTCGGGGCTTGGCAGGCGAACCTTTCGCAGCATTTCAATGGCGTGCTCGCGCGCTTCGCGCCGATTGGGGAAGCGCTGATGCGCCATCAACATTTCGATGATCTGCTCGCCCACCGTAAACAGCGGGTCAAACGAGGTCATCGGCTCCTGAAAGATCATCGCGATCTCGGGGCCACGCAGCTTGCGCATGGCTTCCGAGGTCGGCTTGAGCTTGGTGATATCAACCGGCTTGTCGCCCCCGTGATAGCGAATGCTACCCGAGGCGATATAGCCCGGCTTGCGCACGAGATTGAGCAGGCACTGCCCGGTCACGGACTTGCCGCACCCACTCTCCCCCAGCACGGCAACAGTGCCGCCCTTGGGGATGGAGAAGTCGATGCCGTTGACGGCCCGCACCACACCACCTTCGGTGCGGAATTCGGTGACGAGGCCTTCGATTTCGATCAGCGGTTCAGACATGTTTCGCCCCGTCATCTGGAGAAGGGATCGGCTGCATCGCGCATGCCGTCGCCAACGAAGTTGAAGGAGATGATGGTGAGCACCACAAAGATTGCCGGGATCAGCAGCCATGGCAGCTCGATAATCACCTGAACGCTCTGAGCTTCATTGAGCAGCAGGCCCCAGCTGGTCATCGGCGGCTTGATGCCGAGCCCGAGGAAGCTCAGTGCTGTCTCGCCCAAAATCATCGAGGGGATGGTCAGCGTTGCGATCACCAGCACGTGGCTCATCGTGGATGGCAGCAGATGCTTGACCATGACGCGGGCCGTGGAGGCGTTGGAGTACTTGGCGGCCCGAACGAAGTCCGATGTTTTAAGCGAAAGCACCATGGCGCGCACCTGGCGAGCCAGACTGCCCCAGGTCAGCACCGACAGCACGATAGAGATGGCAAAATAGACCTGTGCTGAGCTCCACGTTGGCGGGATCAGCGCCGCCAGAGCCAGCCAGAGCGGGATCTGCGGGAACGCCATGGTCATCTCGATGACGCGCTGCACCACATTGTCGAACCAGCCACCGAAATAGCCAGTAATCAGGCCCATGCTGACGCCAATCAGCAGCGACAGCGCCACGCCTACCAGGCCGACAGTCAGCGACACCTGCGCGCCATAGAGAATGCGGCTGAACACATCGCGGCCCTTGGTATCGGTGCCGAAGATGAACAGCTTACCGGGCGCTTCGACACCAAACAGGCGGATGTCGGACTTGATGAGCCCCAGGATCGAGTACGGCTGGCCCTTCACGAATAGCTGCAACGGATACTTCTGCTCGGGCACGATGGTCGTGACCTGCTGGAATGTCTTGGGGTCCAGCGTGCGCTTGAGGCCATAGACGAACGGCACCGGATGGAAGGCACCGGTTTCATCGAAGAAGTTGAGGCCGTGCGGCGCCTGCCGGGCAAACTGGCCATGGGTTTCGCGATCCCCATAGGGCGCGATGAAACCAGCCAGCAGAGCCGACAGATACATGATGACCAGAATGATCAGCCCGACAACGGCCAGCTTGTTGCGCAGGAATTTGCGCCAGGTCAGCTGGCGAACCGACAACACCGTGGTGCGCTCGGCCTTGGCCGCGGGCGCGGCGGAAATGGCGTCTGCTGCAATATCAGTCATAGCGCACCCTTGGGTCGAGCCAGGCCAGCATCACGTCGGAGATGAGGTTACCCACCATCACGGTGACGGCGATCAGCACCAGAATGGCGCCGGCGAGGTACATGTCTTGCTGGATGGTGGCCTGCAGATAGGTGGTCTGGATGGTCGGCAGGTTGAGCACGATCGAGGTGATGGCAAAGCCATTGATCAGGAAGCTCAGCACCTGCCCAAATAGGGTCACCAGCGGATGCAGCGCATTGCGAAACACATGCTTCCAGATCACCACCTTTTCAGGCAGGCCCTTGGCGCGCAGCGTCATCACATAGGGCTTGCCCAGCTCTTCGAGCATGTTGTTGCGGGTCACGCGCATAATGAAGGCGGTGCCGGTGAACGCCACGGCTGTCACGCTGAGCCATGCGTGGGACAGGAAATCCAATGCCTTGGCCAGTGAGAACGGCTGGTTGACATATTGCATGGAGTTCAGCCCCAGCAGCACGTCGCCGGTCGCAAGGAAAGCGAAGACGAGGAAGATCAGCGCCAGAAGGAAGTCGGGCAGCCCGATACCGATGAAGGCGAAGGCCGTCAGCCCGATATCGCCAGGCGAATACTGGTGGGTGGCCGAATAGACACCCAGTGGAATGCCAATGCCCCAGGACACGATGAACGCCATGGCCGACACGACCAGCGTTGCTGGCAGGCGTTCCATGATGATGGTGCTGACCGGACGAAGGTCTGAGAACGAAATGCCCAGATCGCCCCGGAAGAAATTGACCACCCAGGTGAAGAACTGCTCGTAGAGCGGCCGATTGAGGCCGAACTGCTCGCGCAGCATGTCCTGTTGCGCCACGATGCCGGTATTGCCCTGCGCAGCCTGGCGCAAAACATACTGGCTGACGAAGTCGCTCGCCGGAAGTTTCATGATGATGAAGCCAACGACCATGATCATCAGCAAGGTCGGCACCATGATCAGCAGGCGCTTGGCAATGTATATGGGCATCGCAGCCATCCCTGATTAAGTGCCGGTGCCTGCTGACGCGCAGGCACCGGCGGGAGAGTTTTACTTGGTGAAGTAGAACTGCTCTGGGTCTGCAGTTGCCGGGAAGCCGAAGTCGTGGCTGCCGATCATGCCGGTATCAGGCACGTTGTGCAGCTTGTTGGACACCAGTACCGGGCTTGGATGCTCGCCGATGGTCCCGAGAGTGATCGGGCCGTCTTCGAGATAGATGCGGTAAGCATCGAGCAGTGCCGCGTCGCGCGCCGCAGGATCGACCTGCTCGGTGGCGAACTCATAGGCGTTCTGCAGCTTTTCCAGCATCGAGCCTGGACGTGGGGCCGTGCCCTCGGTGCCACCGCTCTGGAAGTAGCGGGAGATGCTGATACCGCCCATCGACCATTCGCGAGCTTCCACTGGCGCCCACACGGTTGGTGCGGACATCAAGCCCCACCCTGCCGCGCTTGGCCAGGCACGCATCATCATGTCGCCGCTTTCAGCGCGGGTCGTCAGTGCGCTGTTGTCGATCGGGTTGAGGATGGTGTCGATGCCGATGGCATCCCAGTCTTCCTTGACCAGATCCATCACGGCGATGGTCTGGGGATCGGAGGCAGTCATGTCCACGATCAGCTGCAGCTTGGTCCCATCGGGACGATCACGCCAGCCGTCACCATCCTTGTCGACCACGCCCAGCTCATCGAGCAGGCTCTTGGCCAGTTCAGGATCGTAGTCGATGTATTGGTTCGACCACTGCTGATAGACTTCCTGACCTTCAGCCGAGCGGAATTCCGGGCTTTCCGGGCTCATCGAGAACTGGCGCGGCTTGGCCAGACCAAAAGTCACAACATCATTGTACTTGTTGCGATCCATGGCCTGCGACAGGGCGATACGGAAGTTCTGTTCGTAGAACAGATCAACGATACCCGCGTCCTTGTGATCATACGTGATCATCAGCCATGGCCAGGCGAAGTCGCCGCGGCTCCACATCTTGATGGTGTAGTCGCCCGCTTCCTGATTTTGCATCAGCAGCGAAACGTCGGAGAGGTTGAACTCGCGCGCCTGGAAGTCGATCTTGCCAGCCATGCCGTTGAGCAGAACCGACTGGCGCGCGCTGTCAGCGGTCGCAATCGAGGTGTCGATAGTGTCGATGTACGGCAGCTGATGCCCTTCGGGATCGACCTTCCAGTAGTAGGGGTTACGCTGCGCGACGATACGCTGACCAGCGGTGTATTCGGTCACAACCCAGCCCGCCAGGGTCGGCATGCCAACCTGCTGCAGACGCGAGGTCGCGTTGTAGCGAGCCATGAGCTCGGTCGTATCCTTGACCTCGGAATACTTGGGGTGGAACTGCTTGAGGTAGTGCGCTGGCACCAGCCACTGCGCGCTGTTGTAGTGACCGCGCGACGCGAGCTCCATGAACAGCGGGTTTGGCGCTGCGAAGGTCAGCTTGACGGCATAGTCGTCGAGCTTTTCGACCGACATCGGCTTGTCGGCGACCACGGTGCCCGATGGCAGGCCAACCGGGATGGATTCATCGAGCACCATGTCGTTCCAGAAGAACATGAAATCATCGGCGCTGAACGTCTCGCCGTCCGACCACTTCATGCCCTCGCGGAAGTTCATGGTGATTTCGGTGTAGGCGTCGTTCCAGGTCCAGCTTTCCAACACGTTCGGGCGCACGCCCGACACGTCGCGTTCATAGCGGGCAAATGGCTCGACCATGATCAGCTGGCGCAGCCAGTCGAGTTCGTCGCGCGAGATATTGTGCAGCGTGCCGCCATACTGGCCGATGCTTTCCACAGGTGGCACCACCAGTGGATCAAGCGGCAGGCGCTCGGCGATAGGTGGCAGACCAGCCACGCCATCCAGCACAGGCGCCTGGCTGTAATTCTGGGCAAACGCTGCCGTCGACGTCAGCAGCGCAGCAGTAAACATAAGAGCCGTGAAAGCGCGATTGCGCCCCAACCTTGCGGTCATAGTTTCCTCCCTTTTGAGATCGCGGACCCCTCCTCAGGCGTCCGCGAATAGATGATTGCTAAAATATGTAGGATATAATGTCTACATGAAAGCCAGATATATCCTACATATTCACACGCGTGTGAAACGCAGAATCTGGCTCTGAAGGTTCTTGATGGTTGGGATCAGGCCAATTTCGGCCCAGGCACGCCCAGTCCGCACCACGTCCGAGCCTTCAACCGCGTAGAGCGCTTCAGGATCGAGTCCGGCAATGCGGATCGCCGGATTGGCACCCAGTCGCGCGCTGTGAACGCGGAACACAAAGAGCACAGCTTCGGCTTTGTCGCGCGCGACATAAGCAAATGCGCTGACGGCATGGTGATGCGCCGAACGCAGGCGATAGAGGTCGCCACCCGCCACCAGATGGCGGATTTCCTTGAAGCGCGCCAGATGGCCAGCAGCCACCGAACACTCCTCATCGCTCCAATCGAGCAGATTGCCACCGACACCGAGGGCACCGGCCATGCTGACATGGAAACGGAAATCGAGCGGATATTCGTGGCGCTCTTCGTCAGTCGCCCAGCCGGCCATGGTGTTGGCCGGGAACAGCTGGCTGTAGCCTTCCTGGATCAGCAGGCGCGCCGCCGGAACGGTATTGTCGCTGGTCCAGCTCTGTTCGGTCAGCGCCATCATGCCGAGATCGACACGGCCGCCACCGCTACAGCAGTTTTCCCAGATCACGTTCGGATGGCGCGCACGCAGCTCGCCCCAGACGCGATAGAGCCCCTCGACATAACGCACCCAGATTTCACGCGCATCGCGCTCGTGGGTTGGCCAGCCAGCCTCGCTGGCCGATCGATTCATGTCCCATTTGATGAAGTCGATCGGGTTCTCGGTCAGCAGGCGATCGAAGATGTCGATCAGATAATCCTGCACATCGACGCGACCCATATTGAGGATCGACTGATTGCGCATCAGCGAGCGCTCGCGCCCCTCATAATGCAGCACCCAGTCGGGATGCGCGCGATAGAGATCGGAGTCCGGATTGACCATTTCTGGCTCGATCCAGAGACCGAACTGCATGCCACGTTCCTTCACCGCATCGATCAGCGGCGTCAGGCCCTTGGGGAACTTAACCTCGTCGGGCCACCAGTCGCCAAGGCCCGCCTTGTCGGTGTTGCGGCCATGGAACCAGCCGTCATCCATGACAAAAAGCTCAACGCCCATCTTGGCGGCCTTGTCGGCCAGCGCCGTCTGGCCTTCCTGGTCCACGTCAAACAGCGTCGCGTACCAGGAGTTATAGACAATCGGCGCCACAAAATTCGGCCGTGGCGACAGGTCCTGACGGATCAGATCGTGATAGGCGCGGCTCATCGCACCAAAGCCATTTGCCGAATAGCCATAGACCACGCGCGGCGCATCAAACGCCTCGCCAGACTGCAGGTCCCAGGCGAAATCATGATCGTTCAGACCGAGGTGAATGATACCGCGATCATCGCGCGTGCGCTCAGCGATCAACCGCCAGTTGCCGCTCCACTGCAGCGTACCGAACCAGACTTCACCCGCCTCTTCGCTCGCTGCCAGCCCCGGCTCATTGCGATCGACGGCGAAGTACGGCACGCCACCATGCGAGGTGATGACGCGACGGCTATCGCGCTGAATGGTGCCAAAGCCCATCGGGTCGCGGTTCATGCGGAACTCGTCGCCCCAGCGGCCGCTGAGGTGATTGATGGCAAATTCGCCACCAACAGGCAGGTTGAACGCACCGGTGAACACGCGGGTCAGTTTCACCTCGCGCTCGCCATCGTTGATCACCGACAAGGCGCGGGTGAACAGGCCACGCTGGTCCAGCGTGCCATAAGTCAACACCACGCGCAGGTTCAGATCAGCATCGCGCAGCGTAATCGCCAGCGTGTTGTCGCCGACCTCCGCCGACTCAAATCGCAGTACCAGGCCGCGCAGATGACCACCCGCAATGGTCGCGTCGAGCGTGCGCTCATCCGAGGCGCTGGCCTCGCCGGTCGTCACTTCCTGTGCCGTCAGCTGCAGCACATGGTCAGCGGAAAAATGTTTGGCTCGCTCGGCCGCAGGATAGTCCGAGAGACGTGGAAGCTTGCGCCCCCAATAGGTGTGCACCAGCACGCCACCCGCCTCGACGCCCATCGCATAAGCAGCATCACCGCTTTCGAGTACCCAATAATTGCCGCTTGCCTGAATGCCCATTCCATCCTCCATGGTGGCCAATTCGCACCGCCGCCAGTGGCTTGCGGTGTCAAAATATGTATGACAATTAGATTTCTATTATCGTATAGTCAACGGGCACTTTGCCACGCTGTGGAAGACGGGGAGTTCCGCGATGGATGAGTTACTGGTGCTCGATGACGGCATCGCGCGCGTGGAAATCCACCCGAGCATGGGCGGCTCCGTGGGCCGTTACGACTACGTCTCGCATGGCGCGGTGATCCCAGTTTTCGATGTGTCGCCCAATGCCGGGCGCACCGACGCCTTTGCGTTGGGCTGCCAAGTCATGATACCTTTCGCCAACCGCATTTCTGGCGGCGGCTTCTGGCACGATGGGCAATTCCACCCCCTCGCGCCCAACAATCCCAGTGATCAATACCCCAATCACGGAAACGGCTTTCAGTCCGCCTGGGTCGTGGAAGAGCACACGCCAGGCAGCGCAACCCTCGCCCTCAAGTCCGAGGGGCCCGGCCCGTTCCGATACGACGCCCAGCTTACCTACACGCTCAGGGCTGGTGCACTGTCCATGCGCCTCATCGTCACCAACCGCGCCGATATCAGCCTGCCCTATGGCGTCGGTTTCCACCCCTGGTTCACTCGCACGCCGAGGGCCACCCTCACCTTCTCAGCCGATGGCTGCTGGACTGAGCACAGAGACCACCTCCCCGACAGTTTCCTGCCACTCGACGGCCCGGCCGCTTTCGACTTCCGCCAGACAAGCGCCCTCCCCGAGAGATGGATCAACATGGCTTTCACGGGCTGGGACCAAGCAGCCCGCCTCGACTGGCCAGAGCACGCCCTTGGCGTCACGCTCACCGCCTGCACGCCCCTCTCCACGCTCATGGTCTACTCCCCATCAAATGAGAGCAGCGCGGTCTGCATCGAGCCGGTGAGCCATAGCGTAGACGCCCACAATCGCACCGAGCCCGGCACCGCCCCACCGCAAGTGCTCGCGCCCGGGCAGACCTTGACTGCCTCTGCCACCATCACGCCCCAACCAATCTGAGAGACAAGAAAATGGACCTCGGGCTCAAAGGCAAAACCGTTGTGGTCACCGGCGCGTCCTCGGGGATCGGCCGCGCGACCGCCCTCACCTTCGCCGCAGAGGGCGCGCGCGTCGCGATCACCTATAGTGGATCGAAAGATCGTGCCGATGCCGTAGTCGAGACCATCGCTGCGGCAGGTGGCGAGGCCCTCGCTGTCCACCTTGATCTGGCTGACGCCAAAACTATCGACAGCGCGTTCGCAGAGGCCCGCACCCGCCTCGGCCCCATCGACGTGCTCATTGCCAACGCAGTCGCCCAGCCAGAGTGGCGCAGCTTTACGGACACCCCGCTTGATGAGTGGCTAAACGACGTCACCATCAACCTCGAGGGCACCATTCGCACCATAGCCGTCGCCCTGCCCGATCTTCGTGCCAATGCGGGCCGCCTGGTGATCATTTCCAGCGGTAGCGCAAGTGAAGGCCTGCCCAATGGCACCGCGTATCTAACGGCAAAGACTGCGCTGGAAGGCTTTGCCCGCTCTTTGGCATGGGAAGTCGGCAAGGACGGCCTGCTGGTCAACACCGTCGCGCCCGGTGTCACCCTCACACATCCCGCTGTCGGTGACGGCCAGCTGAAACGTGACGCCCTCGCGGCTAAGATTCCAAGCGGGAAGCTTTCGCAGCCGGAGGACGTCGCCGGACTGATCCTGTTCCTCGGCTCATTCGCCAACACTAATATGACCGGCGAAATCATGCGCGAAGGCTCATCGAACGGGCGTTCATCCCACATCGGCTAAGCCCAAAACAAAACGGGCGCCAGATTGACTGGCGCCCGTGGGGATTATTGCGCTGGAACCTTGTTTTCCAGTTCGTCTTCGTGGGCGTGTTCCACCGCGTCGGGGCTCTTGGGCATGAACCGGCGGGTGAAGGCACTGAACGTATCGAGGTAGGTCAGCAACACCGGCACCACCAACAGGGTCAGTGCCGTCGAGCTGATCAGACCGCCGATCACCGCGTGGGCCATCGGAGCGTTCTGGCCGCTACCTTCATGCAGGCTGAGCGCCAGCGGCAGCATGCCGAAAATCATGGCCAGGGTGGTCATGATGATCGGGCGGAAACGGGTCACACCCGCTTCAACCAGAGCCTCGTAGAGGTTCATGCCGGCACGTACGTGCTGGTTGGCATTGTCCACGAGCAGAATGGCGTTCTTCACCACCAGACCCATCAGCATGATGAAGCCGATTGCCGAGAACATATTCAGCGTGGAGCCACCAACCAACAGCCCCACCATCACGCCGATCAGGGCGAGCGGGAGCGAGCCCATGATGGCGATTGGCTGCAGGAAGCTGCCGAACTGGCTTGCCAGCACGAGGTAGATGAAGATGACGGCGAGCAGCAGAGCCGAACCGATGGCACCCATCGTGTCAGCAATCTGCTCGACTTCACCGCCAAACGAGGTGCGGTAGCCGATTGGCAGGTCGAGCTTGTCGACCGCCTGTTGTAGCTGGGCCGTCACCGAGCCAAGCTCGATGCCTTCGAGATAGGCCTCGACGGTCACGCCGCGCTGCAGATCCTTGCGGTTGATGGTTGCCGGACCCGTGCTCTGGATCACGTCAGCCACCTGCGACAGCGTCACCATGCCATTGGACCCGCTGGCGCCCGACTGGGCGATCGGCAGGTTGCCGATGGCGTCGATGTCATTGCGCAGCTCAGCTGGCAGACGCACCACGACCTTGTAGATCTGGCCATTTGGCGCAGTCCAGTCGGCCACTTCGTCGCCGGCGATCAATGGCCCAAGTGTTGCCGCGACCTGCCCAAGGGACACGCCGAGATTGTCGGCAAGGTCGCGATTGACCGTAATGCCAACCACAGGCTGAGCCTCGTCGAGGCTCGACTTGATGTCGATCAGGCCGTTGATCTGCTTGAGCTCGCCCACCAGCTGGTCCGCGAGGGTATCCAGCACGGTGAAGCTATCGCCATAGATGGTGATCGAAACAGGCGCGCTGGAACCACCGATACCCGATGCAGACGACACCACGAACTTGGCGCCGGGGACGGCAACCAGAGCCTGGCGGATCTGCGGCATCAGTTGAACTGGCGTGATGTCACGATGTTCCTTGTCCACCAGCGTCACCGTCATCGAGCCCGTATTGGCACCGGCTGAGGAGATGCTGCCGCCAACTGTCGAGTAGGTGGTTTCAACCACTGGCAGCTTGCGGATGATGGCTTCGGCCTGACGGAGCTTCGCGCCGGTATATTCCTTGCTCGAACCAGCTGGGGTTTCCACCGAAACGGTGAAGTTGCCATTGTCGGTGGATGGAATGAATTCCACACCAACACGCGGGAACAGCATGATTGCGCCGACAAAGGACATGACCGCGATCAGCAGCACCGACTTGCGATACTTCAGGCCCCAGCGGATCAGATGGCGATAGCCTTCACTGATCCACTCAAACAGGCGGTCAAACTGCGCCACGAGCCGCCCGATTGGGCCGCGCTTGGCGTTTGGATGCGATGCCGGATCGTACCACACGCTCGACATCATCGGATC
The DNA here is from genome assembly GCF_000971295.1 of Devosia epidermidihirudinis. Classification (GTDB taxonomy): domain Bacteria; phylum Pseudomonadota; class Alphaproteobacteria; order Rhizobiales; family Devosiaceae; genus Devosia; species Devosia epidermidihirudinis. Next base: position 99,348 of record NZ_LANJ01000001.1, read on the forward strand.
GAGAGTGAAGGCAACGAACAACGAGATCAGCACTGCCACCGAAACGGTCACGCCGAACTGCAGGAAGAACCGCCCCATAATGCCGTCCATGAAGGCAACGGGGAGGAACACGGCTACGATGGAAAGCGTCGTCGCCATCACGGCGAGGCCGATTTCATTAGTGCCGTCAAACGCCGCCTGCCGGTGGGACTTGCCCATATGCAGGTGTCGCGTGATGTTTTCACGCACCACGATGGCGTCGTCGATCAGGATACCCACCGCCAGCGACAGTGCCAGCAGCGTCATCATGTTGAGGGTAAATCCAAGCACGCTCAGCGCCACCATCGTACCGATGATGGAGATGGGCAGGGTCAGACCGGTAATGATGGTCGAGCGCCAGGAGTTGAGGAACAGGAAGACGATGATCACCGCCAGGGCGGCGCCTTCGATCAGCATGTTCTGCACGGCGTGGAACGAGTCCTCCACCGGCTTGGCATTGTCCACCACGACCTCGATTTTGACGGTGCCTTCCGGGAGTTCCTTGGTCAGCAGGTCGTTGATGGTCTTGCGGATGGATTCAGCGACGCCAACGGTATTGGCGCCCTGCGTCTTGAGGATATCGACGGCCAGCGCGCGCTCGCCATTGAGAATGGCAAGGCTGGACGCTTCGCCGGTACCGTCTTCGATCGTCGCCACGTCGCGCAGGGTGACCGGCTGGCCGCCCTGATTGCCGACGATGACGTCATAGAAGGCCTGTTCGTCGACGAGACGACCCAGAACCTGGATGGACTGAACGATGCTGCCCTGGGTGATCGAACCGGCGGCGAGATCCTTGTTGGCAGCCTGCAGCGCCGAGATGACGGCATTGGGGCTGATGTTGAAGGCGGTCAGGCGGTCAGGGTCGATCAGAATGTTGAGCTGGCGCGGCACGCCACCAACGACGGAGGCGCTACCAACACCGGTGATGTTGGAGAGGCGCTTGACGATGATGTCCTGCGTCAGTGCAGTCAGATCGCGATCCGACAGCGTATCGGAGCTCACAGCGAGCGAGAGGATCGGCAAGGCGCTCGGGTCAAACCGCAGCACCTGCGGATCGTTGGCGCCGCTTGGCAAGCGAGCCTTGACCGGGTCGATCTTGTCGCGAACGTCCTGCGCCTTTTCCTGCGAATTGGCTTCCAGGTCGAAGATCATGATGATCAGCGCCTGGCCGGCCTGGGCGGTGGACTGGATGGTGTCGAGGCCGGCGATGGTGTTGACGGCATCTTCGATGGGTTTGACGATGTCGGCCTCAACGGCCTCGGGCGATGCGCCCGGATAGCTGACGACCACCGCCACGACGGGGAAGTCGACGGCCGGCATCTGCTCAATCGGCAGACGCTGATAGGAGTAAACGCCAAACACCATGATCGCCACCATGATCATGGTGGCGAAAACCGGGTGATTGACGCTGATACGGGTTAGAAACATCGATCAGCCCTCAACGATTTCGTAGGCTTGACCAACGGACAGCTCGGTGAGCGGGGCGGTGACAACACTGTCGCCAATGGTGAGGCCGGTGACTTCGACCAGACGGCCGCGATCCCAGGCATCGCCAACTTCCACGGCCTGACGGATCAGAGTGCCGTTCGAGAGCTTGAGCACATAGTTGCCATCAGCATCTTCACGGATCGCGGCCAGGGGCACGGCAATCGCGTCAGCCTGTTCGGCAACGGTGATTTCACCCGTAGCGAACATACCGCCACGCAGACGACCCTGCCCGTTTTCGAGAGCAATATAGATCGGCACGGTGCGAGTACCCGAAAGGGCAACAGGGTTCACGCGGGTGACGCTGCCGGTGAAGGTCTGATTATCGAGGCCATTGACCGTCACAGCCACGGACTGACCAGGGGTGACAAGCGCGCTGGAGTTGACCGAAGCCGAAGCCTGGAACTCCATCTCGAAGAGATTGACGATGGTGAACAGTGGCGTACCGGCATTGATGGTCTGGCCGGGTTCAACGGAGCGCTCGGACACAGTACCATCGAGGGGCGACACCACAGTGGCGTTGCTCAGCGCCAGTTCGGCGGCCTGAACGCCGCTTTCAAGCGCCGCCAGATTGGCTTCGAGTGCGGCCGTGGACGAACGGGCCTGTTCAAGCGTTGAGGGGCTTGCAAGACCCTGGCGAGCCAGTTCCTGCGTGCGCTCAAGTGCCTGCTGCGCGGACAGGAGCTGGGCGCGAGTGCCGTCAGCGGTTGCGCGCTGCTGGTTCACCTGGAATTCGAGATTGGCACGATCGATTTCGGCCAGCACGGAGCCTGCCGCAACGGTATCGCCGGGACGAACGGCGACGCTGAGCACACGACCAGATGCCTGCGAAGCAACAGCCGACTGACGCGCAGGAACGAGCGTACCCGTAACCTTTGCGGTTTGACGCAAGGTCGCTGGCGCGATTTCCGAGATTTCGGTCTTGAGCAGCTGGCGGACGACTTCCGTGTTCGCCGCTTCCTCAGTGGGTTCTTCCGCTGGGGGACGGGTCAGCACGAAGGCTGCAATGCCGAAGACGACAACGCCCAGCACCACCCATGGCATGATCCTGCGGCGAGGCTTCAACCCCTCCGCAACGCGGCGTGCGTTGTCCTTCTCGCGCTTGCTTTGCGCCCAATCCGGTTTTTCGTGTGCTTCGGTCATTCTACGTCCTTGTGGGGCGCCTTGTCTTCGCGCAGGGCTACAGCCCAATTCTGAAGTATCTCGGCAGATTTCTCATAAAAATTAGATAGGTCACCAATGCGTTGGAGTGCCTCCGGGGCGACTCCCTCCATCGGCACAATGCACTCGGCGATTACGCGAGCATGACGGTGAAACTGCTCAGCCATCTGCTCCAACATGGTAAAGTACGGAGATTCAGATAATTCGTAGTAATCCTGCCGGTCTCCCGCATGGCTAGTCAGCCGCAAAATACTACGCTTGGCAAGTTCACGGGCATTGGTGCTGACGCTGGCGCGGCTCACCTGTAGCCGTTCACTGATCTCGTGCAGGCTCATCTCGCGCCCTTCGACCAGCAACAGGCCAAAAATGCGCCCGGCAATGCGTGCGCCGCCCCCCTCTTGGGAGAGCAAGCCCATCTGTTCGATAAAACGCTCGATAGCCGTCATCCGACATCAGCCCTATTCAGATCGATCAGTCCATACTGAACGCTCATTATAAAGTAAACCAGACGCGACGCCGGGTACGTCTGCGCCTGACGCAAGGCTCGGTATTGGGCCAAGCTCGTCCGACCATCAGCCAAGACCGCATTGAAACACTCGCAAATAAATGGCCAGACAAACCGCAAATCCCCGCCTACGCAGAGACTAGGGTTTGCCACCACCGCCCCCACCAAAAAGCACCAACGAACTTACTGCCAAGACGATGATAATGTGAACATTTTCGCTGCAGGCCCACGCTTTGGCCATGATTGCGGATTATGGTCTCATTTGCTTCGCGCAATAATGCCCATCAGGCTCATTGCACTGCGAGACTTGCAAACAAATATCAGCAGGCCGAAGCTCCCTCCCTAAAGACCGCTCTGCGCCGCCGATATGACGAGCAGCCAGCGCTGTTCCTCACCTCAAGTCCAGAAAAGCGGCTCCATGTCCTCGACCATCCTATTGATTGACCTATTAGGCGCTGCTGCGCTGTTGCTTTGGGGCCTACGCATGCTCAAAGCCGGGATCAATCACGCCTTTGGCCCGCAATTGCGGAGGTTCCTGTCGTTGGGCACCCGCAATCGCTTCGCGGCCTTTGGCACTGGGTTCGTCACCACATTGGGCCTGCAGAGCAGCACGGCCATGGCAATTATGGTCAGCTCGTTCGTGGCGCAGGGCATGGTCACGCCGGTGATGGCGCAGGCGGTTATGTTGGGTGCCAATGTCGGCACCAGTGTCGTGACGCAGGTTCTGGCCTTCGACCTCGGCTGGCTTGCGCCTGCCGCCATTCTCGTCGGTGTCATTGCCTCCGGCCGCCAACACCGGCGCACCCGCGGCATTGGCGAAGCCGTATTGGGTGCCGGCCTCATGCTTTTGTCACTCAAGCTGATGTCCGAAGCCACATTGCCAATGCGCGATTCAGAGGCCCTCGCCGCCTTCTTCGCTCTCCTCGGCGATGCCCCCATCATTGCTATTCTATTGTCTGCGGCACTGGCGGCTGCTTCGGCCTCCAGCCTGGCGGTTGTTCTGCTGGTGATGTCGCTCGCCGCCGCCGGTGGCATTGATGCGCAATTGTGCCTGCTGCTTGTTGCCGGTGCCAATCTGGGTGGCGCTCTGCCTCCGGTACTGGCGGCCAGCGCCGAAGGCCCAGCGGCGCGGCGCGTTGCCGTCACCAACCTCGTGGTGCGCGGGCTCGGGGCGGTCATCCTGATGTTCGCCATCGGCTGGATCGTGCCGCTCACCAGTGGCTATACCAATCTCGGCCGCCTCGTGGTCGACGCCCATGTGGGCTTCAACATCGCGCTGGCGGCGATCTTCCTGCCGCTCATCGGCCCGCTGACCCGCACACTGGCGCGCGTTCTGCCCGACAAGGCCATTGAGGGCGAATATGGGCCACGCCATCTCGATGAAGCCGCACTCGCCGATCCACCGGCCGCGCTGGCCGCCGCGACGCGGGAAACGCTCCGCATTGGTGACGTGGTGGAGAACATGCTCGAGGTCAGCCTCGGCGCACTCAAGACCAATGACGAAATGCTATGCCAGAGCATCTTCCCGCTCGATGACAAGGTCGATGCCCTCGAGGGCGCGGTGAAGCTTTACCTCGCTCGCATCGATCGCACCAAAATGGACGACGCCGAGACACTGCAGGCAAATGCCATCCTAGACTATGCGATCAACCTCGAGCATGTCGGCGACATCATCGAGCGCAGCCTTTCGCGCATGACCCTCAAGAAAATCGAGAAGCAATTGCTGTTCTCCGAGGAAGGCATGCAGGAGTTGGAGGAGCTCTATCTCGACTCCATCGACAATCTTCAGCTCGCCCAGGGCGTGTTCCTCAGCCGCGACAAGCGCATGGCGCGGCGACTGATGGAGAGCAAGGTGTCGATCCGGCACAAGGAGAAAATCTCATCCAGCAGCCACATGGCGCGCCTGCAGGATGGCCAGATTGCAACGCTTCAGACGACCGAAATCCACCTCGATATCCTGCGTGATCTCAAACGGATCAACGCCCATCTGGTCTCGGTCGCCTATCCTATTCTGGAAGAGGCCGGGATGCTGCGGGAGAGCCGGCTCAGGAAAACCTGAGCCGCTTAGCGGCGGCGCGAGAACACGCGGTCCGCAATGGCAGTGTTGCGCCCAGCGGCCATGCCGGGGATCAGCAGCGCATCAATGAGCCACCACAGGCCCACCACGAACCACAGGAAGCCAAGCACACCAAAAGAGACGAACGTCAGCAGCAGCACCACAGCTGAGAAGGCAAACATCAGGAAGCCACTCAGCGGGCGGCCAAGATAAAACCGGTGCGCACCGACATAGCCCAGGAAAAACCAGAGCACATAGGCCACAACCAGCGACTTCTTTTCGATGTCATACTGGGCAGATACGCGATCATAGGTCATGGATTGTCCCTCGTTCATGGCCACAAAATGGGAATAAATGTCCCCCGTTCAAGACCTTGCCGCAAGATGTCGGCATTGGAGGAAGTCGAAACGAGCGGACGACCCGATGGAGGATTGCGAGGGATGGCCGTCCCGCTCGACACGCCGAGGCTGCCCTAGAGCTTTACCTTGGCATTGTCCCCCATTTCAGGGGCTGCCCCGGTAACAGCTGCCACCAGCATTTTCGCGCCGGCAACGACTGCGTTGGGGCTATCCCAGAGTTCACCGTCCTCGGGGGTCACGGTGATCAAACGGATCGTTGGATCGTTGGCGTCTTCCCACCACACTTTGTCCCAGTCGGACCAAAGCTCGGCGATCTTGGCTCGGTCATTGGACAGCGCCGCTTCACCAGCGATCACAGCATATTTATGACCGCCACTATCGACCCACGCGAGGGACACAGTGGGGAATTCTTCGAGCTGACCGTTCTTTGCGCCAGACACGTCAACGAGGAAGTATATTACTCCCTCATCGCGCCGCACACGGGCGGAAAGCGGGCGACTCCGCTGCTGATGACCGTCCCAGGTCGTGAACATGCAGATGTCGATCTTCTTGGCCAGTTCCCAGATCCGATCAACGACTTCGGCGCGTGGGGCTGGATTATCGTCGGAACGTTCTTTCATGACACACCATTGTTGGTTGCATGAACAGAACGGGCCACGGCAGCATAAGTTGCCAATGGCGAGAAGTGGCGTGTACCATTCACGCTGGGGATTCTTGGATAAGTGTTGCCTTGCCTGAAACGGGATTGGCACCAATCGTTAGACGAGGCGAATAAGTATGAATGCTTTTCTCAAGGTGCTCGGAGCAGGTCTGATGTTTCAGGCCGCTGCGCTTGGTGCATCCCCGGCGTCTGCCGGTGAAGCCGAGCTGGCTTTGCTGAGCTCTTACATCGGCAACTGGCAGGGCCAGGGCGCTCTGGTCGGTGGCGACAAGAATGAGCCCTTCCGCTGCCGTCTGGCCGTTGCCAAGGGCAACCAGACCAAAGTCACCTATACCGGCCGGTGCAGTCTCGTCAGCGCAAACCTGTCGATCAGCGGCACCATCGCGTTCAACGACAATGCCAAGCAGTACGAAGCAGCCATGAGTTCGAACGCCGGATTTACCGGCCTCGCCATCGGCAAGCTACAGGGTCAGAAGATTACCTTCGACCTGCGCGAACAGCAGCGCGACCGCTCCGGCAGCGATGTGCGTATCGGCTCCCAGATTCTGCTCGTGGACGGCAAGATCACCGTGAACTTTGAAGTCGAATTCAACAATTCGGGGGATGTCCTTCACGCTTCGGTTCCATTTGCCCGGTAGCCATCCATAATACGCTGGCGCCAGTCGCATAATCGTAGCGGTTGGCGCCGTTCCGGCTAACGCAATGACAACCATTGCACGACGTATGATGGCATGAGGTCACATGGATTTGCTTCCCCAGGACTATGACGGCGACACTATCGTCGACGCCGTGGACGTGACGTACAGTCTGGAAGTGGGTTCGCGGCCCCTGCATATTCTCAAGGGCGTATCGCTCCGCGTTGAACCTGCGCAAGTCGTTGCAATCGTTGGCCCTTCAGGCAGCGGGAAGACCTCGCTGCTGATGCTTCTGGCAGGCCTTGAACGCGCCACGACCGGTCAAATCATCGTGCGTGGACAGAACCTGTCCCATCTCGGCGAAGACGATCTGGCCCGTTTCCGGCGCAAATCGCTCGGTATCGTCTTCCAAAGCTTCCATCTTATCCCCTCCCTCACCGCGCTTGATAATGTAGCGCTGGCGTTGGAGATCGCGTCGCCTGAACTGTCCATGAAAGAAACACGCGCTGCGGCCACAGAAGCCTTGATTTCCGTGGGTTTGGGCCAGCGCCTTGACCATCGCCCCACCGCTTTGTCGGGTGGCGAGCAGCAGCGCGTGGGCCTTGCCCGCGCTATGGTGACCAATCCGCCCCTGCTTCTGGCCGATGAGCCGACAGGCAATCTCGATCAGGAAACCGGCGCTCTGGTGGTCGATCTGATGTTTGACCTGGCCCGTCAGCGTGGCACTGCCGTGGTTCTGATCACCCATGATCCGGGCCTTGCCGCCCGCGCCGACCGGGTTTTGACCATGACCCAGGGTGAATTGACTGAAACCGTGGCGGTAGGCTGATGCGCGCCGCCTGGGCGACGATCCGCATTGGCCTTCTGGATCTGCGCGGCGACATTCGCCGCTTCGTACTGCTTGTTGTATGCCTCGCCGTCGGCACGGCGCTGATTGCGGGCGTCAGCTCGGTCGGCGCCAGCGTCGCCAGGGCAATTGATGCCAGCGCAGCGGAATTGATGGGCGGCGACCTTGAACTCTCCCGCGCGGACCGTCCCGCGACCGCGGACGAGCTCAAAGACATGGCGGCGCTTGGTACCGTTGCATCAGTGTTCGACACCAACCTGCGCGCCCAATCCGACACCGCCGACGCTTTCGTCGATCTGGCGGTGGCCGGAGACACCTATCCACTGGTGGGTGCCGTGCAAAGCACAGGCGTTCCGCCGGGCGAAAAGATCAATGATTTCCTCGCCGTAAAGGACGACGTTCCCGGCGCGCTCGTTGACGCGCTCATGCTCGACCAATTGGGTATCGGCGTTGGCGACACCTTCCAGCTTGGCGGCACGACTTTTGAGGCGCGGGGCACGCTGGTGAGGCTGCCGGACGCAGCTGTGCGTGGCTTCCGTCTTGGCCTTACGACACTGATTTCCGTCGAGGGCTTTTCGGGCATTTCCGACCGAACCTCGCCACTGCCCGGCCTTGGCAGCTGGTTCCGCTACAAGATCCTGCTCGATGACGGCGACGCCGATAGCGTCAAAGCTCAGCTTGAGGAAACCTATGGCGCGATGGGCTGGACCATCCGCTCCGCCCGCGATGGCCTCGGGCCGATGGTGCGCTATTACGATCTCTTTATGCGCTTCCTGGTCATTGTGGGCCTCGGTTCGCTGCTCATTGGCGGCGTCAGCGTCTGGGCCAGCATGCAGGCCTACATCACCGAGCGGGCCAATGTGATCGCCGTGCTGCGCAGCATGGGCTCGGATCGCGGGCGCGTCATGCTGCACTTCTTCTCGCAGGTGGCCATGCTGGCCGCGATTGGCGTCGGCATCGGGCTCGTGGTGGGCGGCAGCGTCGCCTACCTCATCCTGCCACTGGTGGGCAAAGCCGTTGGTATTGGCCTCGCGCCCGCCGTGCACTTGCAGCCGCTGCTGATCGCGGCCGCTGCGGGCTTCGTCACTGCCTTTGGCTTTGCCTATCTACCGCTGCAGCAGGCGCAGACCATTCGCCCCGTTCACCTTTTCCGCTCCAAGGGCCTGTCAGCCCCGCCGATGGACTGGAAGAGCCTCCTCACCTCGTGGCAGGTGCTCCCGCTTCTTCTCGCTTTGGCAGCGTTCCTGTTGCTTGCTTATGCGATGACCGGAGATTGGTTGCTGGTGCTGGCCTTTGCTGGTGCTAGCGCTCTGGCTGTGCTGGTGTTCCGCGGCTTTATCGGCGTAGCCCAGTGGGCCCTGCGCCACTTGCCGGAACCACCAAACCGCATCCTGCGCCATGCCTTGCGCTCGATTTCCAGCACAGGCTCCAATGCCACGTCTGTGGTCGTTGCCGCCGGTATGGCCCTTGCTATGCTGATTGTCGTGCTCGTGTTGCAGGGCAATCTGCGGCAGGAATTCCTCGGAGCATCATCATTTGACGTACCCACACTTGTGGCGTCGGACCTGTTCCCGGACGAAGTCGACACGCTCGCCAGCATGTCAGGCCCCGGCACCAACATCACCCAATTCATCGCGACACCGATGCTGCGCGGCGCGCTGACCGAGATCAACGGCGTGCCCGTGGCCGATGTGCGCACGCACGGTCCCGAAGCAACGTTCCTGTTGTCGGGCGAAGTCCCCCTCACCTATCGTCAAGTGATGCCCGCATCGTCCAAGTTGGTCTCGGGCAAATGGTGGCCAGCGGACTACGACGGCCCCGGACTTGTCTCTTTGCACCAGAGCCTGCGCTACGGCCTCGGCGTCAATCTCGGCGATACGCTGAGCTTTTCGATCTTCGGCGATACCGTCACCGTAGAGATCGCCAGCTTCCGCGATTATTCGTGGCAAGGCGGTATTGATTTCCTCGCCACCTTCTCGCCAGCCGTGCTTGAGCAGTATCCAACGACGCTGTTCGCAGCAGTCACCGCCGCGCCCGGCGCTGAAAAGACCGTCGAGCGCGAGCTTGCGGTCGCCCTGCCCGACATTCGCTTCATCGCCATTGGCGACACGCTCAAGCAGATCACCGATGCGCTGCACCAACTCTCCTTTGCGGCAACGCTGGTCGGCGGCCTCGCCGTCGGTAATGGCCTTCTGGTGCTGGTGGGCAGCCTGGCGACCGGGCGTCGTCAGCGCGAAGCTGATACCGTCATCGGCAAGGTGCTGGGCACGACGCGGTTTGAGCTGCTCGCCACATCATTTGTGCAGTATTTCATCCTGGCCATTCTGGCCGCCATTCCGGCGGCAGCGCTCGGGGTTGGCGTTGCCTGGCTGGTCGGTCAGGCAATGCTCGACGTAGGCTTCAGCCTCGATGTCGATGCGCTGGTCGTGGTTTTGGTGACTGCAACCATCATGACTGCCCTGCTCGGCGCGACGACCATTCTGCGCGCCGCTTCGGCTCGTCCGGCACGCCTACTCCGCGACCTCTAAAAAGACTTATGCCCGCTCCAACTGGAGCGGGCATACTTGTTTGCATCAACGGCGCTGCGCCAAGGCCATGCCGCCAAGAATCAACAACACGCCCAGCGCGCTCGCCCAGAGTGTCGTGGGCACGGACCGGAGCAGATCGAGAGCCACGCCCGACACCATCTGACCGCCAATGACCAGCATGGCAGTATTGACCGCGCCAATGCGGGCAATGAGCCAACTCCCGGCGGCGACAAAAACGACGCCAATCGGGCCGCCAATATAGGCGTGCCAGGGCGCGTCCCCTGCTCCGGCCGGGATCAACCCGCCGATGATCAAGCCAAGCACAGTCAGCAGCGCAAAGCCAACAATGTGGTTCCAGAATGAGGCGATCAGCGGCGACGTCGAAATCGCTAAACGGCCATTGAGCTGCCGGCTAAGGCCAACGAGAAGACCGGCGAGGAGTGCAAACAGAATTGGGGCGATCATGCTCCAGCTCCCATGCCAACGAGAATGATCAGCGCGCTACCCGCGACCACCAGCCCCAACGCTCCAAAATCCTTGGGCAACAGCTTGCGCTTGGGCAGGCCGAACAGCCCCCAGAGATCGGCTGCAAGGCTGAACACCACCTGCCCGGCAAGACCGAGCGCCAACGTACCGGCCAGACCGAGCGGGGTGTTGACCGTAGTTGAGGTCAGCATCACCGTGATCGCACCCGACAGACCGCCGAGATAGGCCCAGAGCGGCGCTCTCGGTTTGGTGTCGCTCGCCTTGGGCCGACGGCGCCACAGCACGGCCAGCAGCACAGCGGCGGCAACAGTGCCGGTGCCATGTGCAGCCCACGACGAAAACAGCGGGCTGGCATAGCGGCCCAGTTCGCCATTGAAAAAGACCATGAGGGTCAGCAAGCCGCCCGTGCCAAAGGCCGCGAGCAGATGCAGCGGGTTGGGGCGCTGCGTTTCGGTGTTGGACATGTCGATCGATCCGAATCGGGAGAAGGCGCTCAAACTAGACGCTCCCACCACCACGCGGCGAGCGCCAGAAAGCCACAGATCGGTCCGACAACAAGCAGCCATCCGGCAGCGTTCCGTGAGCACCAAACTCCCAAGCCAGCGTTTTGGAGCATGATTTTTTGCGGCGCGCGTATCGGACAATATGGCGGTTTCTCGACTCCCGACGGCCCCATACCCTACTAATTTGATCGACTTAACGACGCGTATTGCACCGTGTGATCCGCGCCCCTTCTGCGTGGATCAAGTTTTGGCCGAAGCCTCCTCCAATATCGTTGATTTTCAGGCTCTTCCGCTGGAGGATCGCCCGGTCGAGCGCCCCGCTGCGGGTCTCCAGCGCGTGCTTCGCGAGGGCAGCGTGTGGCTGCTCGCGGGCCTGTTGGCGGCCTATGCCGTCTGGGGCATCGCCACCAATTCCGCCATGCGCTGGGATTCCATCGCGCGCTTTCTGACAGCGCCGATCATTCTGCAGGGCTTGCTCACCACCATCGTGATCGCCGCGGCCGCCGCAGTCGTTGGGCTGGCGGGTGGCCTTGTCATTGCACTGATGCGCATGTCGTCCAATCCGCTGATCCGCACACTGGCCATCGGCTATCTCGGCCTGTTCCGCGCCGTGCCGCTGCTGGTGCAAATTCTGATTTGGTACAATTTGGGAACGTTCCTCCCGCAGCTGGGCATTGGCATTCCATTCACCGGAATTGGGCTTTACGGCGATACCAACGTTATCCTTAGCCCCTTTGTCGCCTGCCTCGTTGCGCTCGCGCTCAATCAGGCAGCCTATATGGGCGAGATCATTCGTGGCGGCCTGCTTTCCGTGCAGCAGGGCCAGATCGAGGCAGCGATTGCTTTGGGCATGACCCGCGCCAAGGCCTTCCGCCGTGTCGTTGCTCCACAAGCCGCCAAGTCCATCATTCCCCCGCTCGGCAATGATCTGATCAATCTGCTCAAGGCCACTTCTCTGGTGTCGGTCGTCGGCGTTGGCGATCTGATGACCCGCGCGCAGGGCATCTACGCCAGCAATTACCAGGTCATCCCGCTGCTGATCGTGGCGAGCATTTGGTATCTGCTACTGACCATCGTCATCACGCTGGCGCAAGGCCTGCTCGAACGCCGCTTTGCTGCAGGAGTGGCACGATGAACTTTGCAACACCCGAATTCCGCAACGCTTCCGCCGTGCCCGCCCTGATCCGCGTCCGAAACGTGTCGAAGTCCTTTGGGACAAACCGCGTGTTGGACGATGTGAGCCTGGACATCCGCAAGGGCGAGGTACGCTGCATCATCGGGCCATCCGGTTCCGGCAAAAGCACCCTGCTCCGCTGCCTCAATGCGCTGACCGATTTCGACAGCGGCGCCATCGTCCTCGATGATACCCGCATCGGCTACACTGAGCGCGGTTCGGTGCTCAAGCCATGGACCGGGCGCGAGGCCGCCAATTTCCGCCGTCGGGTCGGGCTCGTCTCGCAACACGTGAACCTGTTTTCGCATCGCACCGTGCTCGAAAACGTCATCGAAGGTCCGGTTCAGGTTCTCGGCACGTCGCGCGCCGTAGCGGTGCGCGCCGCCAGCGATCTGCTTGCCCGCGTCGGCCTTGCCGACAAACACGACAGCTATCCGAGCCAGCTTTCGGGCGGCCAGCAGCAGCGCGCGGCGATCGCCCGCGCGCTCGCCATGGACCCAAAGGTCATGCTGTTCGACGAGGCCACCAGCGCGCTCGACCCCGAGCTTGTCGCAGAAGTCCTCGGCGTCATGCAGGCTTTGGCCAGCGACGGCATGACCATGGTCGTCGTCACCCACGAAATGCGCTTTGCCGAAGAGGTGGGCGACACCGTGGCGGTGATGGAGGCCGGTCGGATCATCGAAGACGGCACCGCCAGCGACGTGTTCTCGCGCCCGCGCCACCAGCGCACCGTGGATTTCCTCAAAGACCATTCCGGCTTCCGCACCGCCTAGCCGGCAATACCAGCACCTGCATGGGGAATTGTCCCCATCTTGCCAAGAAAGCCCCTGACGTGACCAAGTTCTCGCTTATCACCAACACCCTGCGCGCTGCCGGCCTGACGCTCGCCCTGGGCACTGCTCTGTTTGCTGCCCCAGCTTTTGCTGACGCGGCAAGCGACGCTGCCCGCGCCCTGCTCCCTGCAAAGATCCGCGATGCGGGCGCGCTCAATGTTGGCGCCTCGACGGTTTACGCGCCGCACTCCTTCTTCAAAGAAGGCACCACCGATTTCACCGGCTACGAAATCGACCTGTTCAACGAAGTCAGCGCCATCCTCGGCCTTAAGCCAAACTACACCGAAGCGCCGTTCCAGCAGCTGATCGCTGGCGTGAAGTCGGGCCGTTCGGACGTCTCATTGGGCGACCTTGGTGACAACGACCTGCGCCGCCAGGAAGTCGATTTCATCGACCACACCCGCCTGACCTTCCAGCTGCTGATCGATGATGCCGAGAAGGACAATATCAAAACCGTGTTCGACCTGTGCGGTCGCGACCTCGGTATCGTTCAGGGCACCACCAACATCATCTTCAAGGCACTGGCGCAGTGTGAAACCAAGGGCCTGAAGCCAGCCAACTTCATCGAATTCCCCGATGCAACCGCGAAAGATCAGGCCATCCAGTCCGGCCGCCTGCCGCGCGCCGACATTTCGGCCACCGCCGTCGGCCGCTACCGCGAAGCCGCGGGCCTCAACCCCGGCCAGATCCTGATCCCAGCGCCAGAACTGGGCGATCTCTACATCGGCTTCATCGTCGACAAGGGCAACACCGAGCTGGCCAACGCCATTGAAGCGGCCCTCAAGATCCTGTTCGAAAACGGTCGCTACGCGGAAATCCTGGCCACTTACAACATCTCGGATCTCAACCTCGACGCGCCCGGTGTGAACATTGGCCAGAACGCCTCCAATTGGGTTCAGCCAAAGCCAAAGAGCTAAGCGCTCAGCTTCGCGACCACGACAACAGGGCGTCGGCTTCGGCCGGCGCCCGCTGACATTTCAATCGGTACCAAGACCATGCCAAACGCCCGCCCCGCCGACCTCGACAAGATGAACATCGCCGTCCTCGTTTCGGGTGGTGGCAATCACCAGGGCGCCTGGCGCCGCGCGGGCAGCAATATCGAAGCCGCCAACACGCCGGGGTTCTACGTCGATTTCGTCAAGGCTGCTGAGGCCGCCAAGATCGACGCAATCTTTTTTGCCGATATTCCGAGCCTGGCGCCCAAGGCGCTGGCGAGCGGCCCCGTGCTCAATGCCTTCGAGCCACTGGTGCTGACCTCCTACCTTGCGGCCCTCACCAGCCATATCGGCCTTGTCTCAAGCGTCTCGACCAGCTTTTCCGAGCCCTACACCATTGCCCGCCAGTTCGCCTCGCTCGACCGCGCCTCCGGAGGCCGTGCTGGCTGGAACATCGTGACCTCCGCCACAGGCGAAAAGAACTATGGCAGCGCCCCGCTGCCCGATCAGGATGTGCGCTACGCGCAAGCGGCCGAGTTCGTCGAAATCACCAAGCGGCTCTGGGATAGCTGGGATGAGCAGACCCTGCGCATCAACCGCGCTACCGGTGAATTTGCCAACAATAATGACGTCCGCGCCACCGACTTCCACGGTAAGTTCTTCGACGTGGCTGGCCCTCTCAACATCCAGCGCCCACCGCAGGGATGGCCGGTGCTGTTCCAGGCCGGCGCTTCGCCGATCGGTCGCGCCTTTGCCGCTGAAACCGCCGAAGGCATTTTCACGGCGCAGCAGACGCTCGAAGACAGTCTCGATTTCGCCCACGACATGCGCGCTCGCGTCGCCGCAGCCGGGCGCGACGCTCGCCGCGTCAAAATCCTTCTCGGCATCACGCCTATCATCGGCGCCACCGAAGCCGAGGCCAAGGCCGTCGAACGCGAGCTTGGCGAGTTCATCGACATCGCGGCCTCGCGCCGCAAGCTCAACAGTTACATGCCCGGCGTCGATCTGACGCCGCTCGATCTCGACAAGCCCATTCCACGCGACATCCTGCCGGATGTTTCCGCTGTTCAGGGGCGCCAGAGCCGTTACAAGATCTTCGCGGACCTCACCCTCAACGATGGTTGGACGCTGCGCGAGCTCATCAAGCTCACTGGCCGCTCGGATGGGCACTGGACCGTCACCGGCAGCCCCGAGCAGATCGCCGACCAGATGGCCGACCGCTTCCTTGCCGACGCCTGCGACGGCTTCGTTGTCATGCCCACCTTCCACCCCGAAGGCTCAGGCCTGTTCTTTTCCGAAGTCGTTCCAATCCTTCAGGACCGCGGCCTCTTCCGCAAAGACTACGAAGGCACCACCCTACGCTCCCACCTCGGCCTCGATATCCCCGCCCGCGGCACATGGAGCCAAACCGAAGTACGAGCGGCGCAGTAATGCGCCGCTGACACCCGTGGCAAAATCAAACCCAGCCGTAATCTTACGACTTCCGATCAGGCGTCACAAATAAAGGAAATGGCTGGGGTACTAGGATTCGAACCTAGGAATGCCGGTACCAAAAACCGGTGCCTTACCGCTTGGCGATACCCCAACTGGAGCCGGTTCCTACACGGTTTAATACTGCTTCGCAACACGCTGTACGACGAACAAAAACCCATATCGCACTGCTTGAACGAGGTCCCGCTGGCCGATATAACGCGTCGAGACGCGATTGGCGGCCTACGCTGCCTTTGCTAGGACAAAATCAGCATCGCGATCCTGACGGAGTATAGCGCAGCCTGGTAGCGCACCTGCTTCGGGAGCAGGGGGTCGAGTGTTCGAATCACTCTACTCCGACCAATGAAACCGGGTGTCTCCGAGTTTTCGGCGGCATCCGGTTTTTCTTATCCCGCCATGGTTGTTTACTTCGAGCGTCAGCGCTCCCTGATCGTCGTTCTCGCTCGAAGTTCAATGATGAATGTAAAAACAACATAGCTTCGAGCGCTTATTTAGGAGAAGCTATCGACCGGAATGAACTGTTTGCATCGAGAACCACGCAGGCGAGCGCGATAGGCGCCCCCTTTTGGGTAGTGATGTCCAATTGCTAGAGACGAAAGACGACGCTCCCACCACGACGCTGCACTCTGGTCTTCCACTTTTGTGGCGCAATGGAATGCCAATGCCCCCAAGGCTTGGTGCCTCGGGGCGGTACTTTGAGGCGCTCAAGCGCAGCATGGATATCGTTCTATCGACCGCTACATTGGTCGGGCTTTTCCCCGCACTGGTCATCATTGCGAGCACAGTCGCGTTTACCAGCACGGGGCCCATCTTCTTCCGTCAACCGCGCGAGGGGCTGAATGGGAAACTGTTCACGATCTACAAGTTCCGTAGCCTCTATGTCGACCGCAGTGATCTGTCGGGCCTGAGCCAGGCAGTCGATGGCGACCCCCGCGTCACTCCCGTTGGCCGCTGGTTGCGCCAAACGAGTCTCGACGAATTGCCGCAACTGCTCAATGTCCTGAAGGGCGAGATGTCGTTGATCGGACCGCGTCCGCATGTGCCTAATATGTTGGCGGCGGGAATGCGCTATGACGAGCTCGTCCCCTACTATGATCTTCGGCTCAGCGTTCGGCCCGGACTGTCTGGTTGGGCGCAGGTCAATGACCTTCGAGGACCGACAACCGACGCAGAGCGGGCCAAATCTCGAGTTGACCACGACCTGGCCTATGTCCAGAACATGTCGTTCGGACTGGACTTAAAGATCCTGTGGCGGACAGTCTCTGACGAAATCCTGCCTTTGGGTATGCACTGACCCTCCTCGAGTATATAGCCCAAAATCATTCATGCGCCGTATTTCAGATCATCAACTTCATATCCTCAGCGTCGTCGCCAAACATGAGCGTATCTGTATTGGACTGCCGGTTGACGCCGAGTGGGCACCCATTGCTGCGGAATTGCGCACGTTGGCGAAGTGGCGTTTTCTGGTGGAAGAAGCCACAGATGATGGGCCGGCCTATACTGTTTCGGCCGACGGCCAAGCCAAGCTGGATCTCTAACCTCCTCGATCCAAACCGGTCCGGATGCTATTTTTCGCCCGCAACCCCTTGAGCATGGCGGGGTGTCTGGTGATTATGTCGCCCCGCTCGCAGGGCGAGCCTTAGTGTAGGAGCCAATCTTGAACGTCTGGGACATCGTCGGCATCGGCGCGATTCTGCTGCTGGTTGCCGCCAACGGGTTTTTCGTCGCCGCCGAGTTTTCTCTCGTCGCCGTGCGGCGCAGCCGTGTGACCCAGCTTGTTCAGGATGGTGCTGCAAATGCCAAGCCATTGCAGCACGCCGTGGAAACGCTGGACTCGCATCTGGCGGCGACCCAGCTGGGCATTACGCTGTCTTCGCTGGCTTTGGGCTGGGTGGGTGAACCCGCCCTCGCCCATCTGATCGAACCGCCACTTGTCTTCGTTCTCGGCGAATATGCGGGCCTTGCATCTCACGCCGTGGCCGTTGCCCTGGCCTTCGTGGTCATTACCATGCTGCATATCGTGGTTGGCGAACTGGCCCCGAAAAGCCTCGCCTTGCAGCGCAGCGAGGCAACGGCATTGGCCGTGGTGCGTCCACTCAATTGGTTCCTTGTGGTTTTCCGTCCCGCCATCGTCGTGCTGAACGGCATGGGCAACATGCTGCTGCGGGCAGCGGGGCTCCGCCCCGCCTCAGGTGAAGAACAGGTCCACTCTGCTGAAGAAATCGAACTGCTGGTTGCCGAAAGCCAGAAGGCTGGTGTGGTCGACGCGTCTCAACAAGAGGCCGTTGCCCGCATTTTCGACATCGGCAATCATGACGTACGCTCGATCATGACCCCGCGCCATGAGATCGACTGGATCGACATCCAGTCCGACGCCGATGAAATCCGCAAGTCCCTGCAGGAAAGCCACCACCGCCAGCTGGTTGTTGCCGACGGTATAGTGGACGAGCCGGTGGGTGTGGTGTCCAAGAAGGACATTCTCGAGCAATTGTTGGCCGGCGGCAGCATTGACGTGAATGCGGCGCTCAAGGAACCCCTCTACGTTCTGGATACCGCACGGGTGTTCCCGGTGCTGGAGAAATTCAAGGCGCAGCCGGTGCGCATCGCCCTTGTCGTAGACGAGTACGGCCAGCTGGAGGGTATTGTCACCCAGAGTGATCTGCTCAATGCCCTGGCCGGTGATCTGGCGGATGCTGATGATCCCACGGATGAAATCGGTGAAATCGACGGTGTCCTGACCGTTGATGGCAAATACCCGATCTCGGATCTGCTCAACCACCTTGGCCTGCCCGATGGCCCGCGTTCCTATCATACCGCTGCGGGGATGGTTCTGCATCACCTCAAGCGCATACCCAATGTGGGCGACAGCTTTTTGTCCGAGGGCTTCCGGTTTGAAGTGAGCGCGCTGGATCGCCACCGCGTCGCGTCCATCCGGGTGCATCGCGAACCGACCACCCGGGAGGAATAGAACGCACCAACGGGCGCTGATCACAAAATACATTGGCGCTTGGTAGTTCTGGTCAATTGCGCTCTAGTTCGACCAGCAAGGAGAGCTCGACATGTCCATGGAACTGGCCTGGAAAGGCGCGCTGGCGTTGGTGGGATGTATTGCGGCCGCCTATATTGGCCAGGCCGTCGTCGGTGGTGGCGCAAGTGGCTGGATCGCGACCGGCGTCATCTTGGTCGCCACCTGCGGGCCATTGCTTAAGGCACTCTACGATCGGCGGAAGGTACGCTGCTCCTGTCCACACACAAAATAAGCCCCGCCGCGACAAGCGACGGGGCCGTGTTGAGACTAGGCTTCGCCAAGGGGAGGAGCGTAGTTGACGCCCGCCTACCCTTGTAGGCGGTCTAGCCGAGCGTCACACTCGTTGCGTCATATTCAGTGCCCTTCATCTGCCACTTGACGGTGACTTTACTGCCCACCTTAAGGCCGGGATCCTTGAAGGTGGCTGGCAAGATATAGGTCTTGCCGTTGCCGAGGGTGATGGTGTGTTTGGTCAGATCAAACGACTTGATCGTGTCGCTGACCGACTGAGGCGTTGCAACTGCCGCAGCAGGCGCTGGCGTCACTGCTGGGGCGGCGGCGCCCGCAGCCATAGCCAGGCCTGAGGAACCCAGAACCAGTGCGATGGCAGCAGGTACGAGGAATTTGCGCATTTGTATCTCCACGAACATCCGGCGCTGTTGGCCAGACATATGCGATGCTTTCGGACGGCGTCGCGTCGCCACTCGCTTAGGAGTTGGCCGGCACCGTTCAAGCCCGCGTTCATAGTATTGGGATCGCCGCATAGCCTTCTCAACTAAAGGATATTTAATTCTGAGAGACTGGAATTCCGCCCAAATGGGCGCGCTTTTGCACGGCCTGCGGCGCAATTTTGTCAAAGGTCTGGCAACGCCTTGGCAACTTGGCGATATGGCGTGACGGCGCTGACGGCGACCTCAAAGCCGGGCTGAAATTCGGCTACGCGCCACAATTGCCCTTCGGGCGAATTACGATGCCCGCCCCATCAAAGAGACTCAGCGACGTCTTGCCCACGCCTCTGCGCCGCCGCTGACCGGCTCAGCTTGGGAAAAGCCTTCGGCCAATAACCACCGTTATCCAGGATAACGCGAAAACGATCATCCCTGCTGGCGTGGATTGCCTCCCAGATCAGCAGCATGAAACTGCCGTCCTCTGGCGTGTGGCCCTCCGACCGGACAAGCCGCCCGTCGGGCCTATGCTGGACAATAGCGCCATGCAGTAGCCCCTGCTCGGCATACAGCACCAGCGCCGTCTCTCCCGGTCCGAGCTGTTCGATTTCAATTTCAACATACATCATTGCCGTGCACCCGACTTTGCTCCGAGGCGGACGAACAAATCCTGTGCTGACAAAACTGCAAAATAGCTAAGTGGGTCATCAGGAAATGTCCTGACTCGATAATTGCGTTGAAAACCTATCCGATTACAGCGCACCGCAACGCATTGAACAAACAGGATAATTTCTATCCAGTTTAGACTCATTACAACCTAAGCCATTGATCCATATTTGACTTTGGCGAAACCTGCGCCTAACTCGGGCCAAATACGCAGGTGCAGCATGGCCGAGACAGCAGCCACATTTCCGCTTGAGCAGTTTGTTCAACCCGTGCTCGGGCTTGATGATATGTGGCTCGCCGTGGGGACGGGCATCGCGGGCTATGTGCCGCTCACCGAGGCGACCTCCCAAAATGCGCAGGCATGGATGGACGCGGTAGGGAGCTGTTCGACCGATACGCTGGATGCAAAAGCGCGAGCCGCCTATCTCGTAGGCTATGTTGCCTGGGCCTTCGCGCATTGCATTGGCGGCATGCGTCTCAACGGCCTCGGTGTACCTTCGTTGAACGTCAGTGCCTTTGCCGTGCTGCATGAGCGTTATGGCTGGGAAGAGGACGGGCTCACCGGTTTTTCTACGCGCTTCAGGACTTGCCTGCTGGCCCCGCCAAACAGCCACCGGACAGTGCTGGATACCGATGGGGTCCGCGCGCTCATCGTCGCCGCCCATACCCCGCTGATCGAACATCTCGCCGCTCTCACCAAACTCGGGCGCAGTGCGATGTGGCGGCTGGTCGCCGACTCTGTCGCGGCGGCCTGGCTCACCATCGGCAAAGAAATCGGTCGCGCGGCAGACGCCATGGACGACGCCGATGCTATCCTCCGGTTTGCGGGGTCTCCCCTCTCCAACAAGCAGACCGGGTTTATCGAAATCACCCTGAAGGATGACGCCGATCCAGGTCGTGTGCTGAACAGCGCATGGTTTCGCGCGCGGGGTGGGTGCTGCCGCTATTACACCAGCCCGGAGTCCGAGGGTAACTACTGCACCACCTGCGTCCTGCGGACGCCTGAATCGCGCGACCGGCGACTGGTCGACTATCTGCGCCGCATTGCGACCGAAGCCGCCTAGGGCTTTTTGGTCGCCAGCCAGATGTGGTGGCGTGAGCCACCCTTACTGCCACGCGCGCGCACCCGCGCCTCTTCCACGGCAAAGCCAGCCGTCGTCAGTCGGCGCGTGAACTGCTCGCTGGGATGCGCCGACCAAACAGCCAGCACGCCACCATCGCGAAGCGCCTTCAGCGACTTGCGCAGGCCCGCCACCGTATACAGCTTGTCATTGGAGGCCCGCACCAGCCCGTCGGGGCCATTGTCCACATCGAGCAGGATGGCGTCATAGGCGTTGGGCTGCTCCAGCATATTGCCGACGTCGCCCTGCCGGATGGTCAGACGCGGGTCGGCGAGACTGTCGCCATGCACCTCTGCCATCGGCCCGCGCGCCCAGGCGATTACCTCCGGCACCAGTTCGCCCACGGTGATTTTTGCCTCAGGGGGCAAAATGGCCTGTGCCGCGCGCAGGGTGAACCCCATGCCCAGCCCGCCGATCAGCATGTGCGGCTTCGGGCGCGTCGCAATGCGCTCCCAGCTCAGGCTTGCCAGCGCTTCTTCCGAGCCGCGCTGGCGGCTGTTCATCAGCTCATTGGTGCCAGCCATGATGGAGAATTCGCTGCCGCGCTGCATCAGGCGCAGTTCGCCTTCGCCACCGGGCACGGTTGCAGCGTCGAGGAATACCCAAGGGATCATGGCAGCGTGTTCTCTTGTTACAAAAGCAAAGGCCGGCCACAGGGGCCGGCCTTCAAATTCGATTGCGGATCGCTTAGCGCTTGCGCAGCAGCGACCATGCACCGGTAACGGTGAGGGCAGCCAGAGCCATCTTGAGGATGTCCCAGACCACAAATGGCTGGATCGCGCCGGCAAAGGCCGAGCCAACAACATTGCTCTGGTCGACCCAGCCAGCCTGACCGGACATCACCAGCAGCCAGGCAAAGCCCAGCACCAGCAGCACGGCATCGCCCAGCAGCATCGCACCGAACAGCGCCAGTGGCTTACCCGATGCGCCACGGTCGGCGGCAAAGCCGATGATCGCAGCCATGACGAGGAAGCCGATGAGGAAACCGCCGGTTGGGCCGACGAGGTAAGCCAGGCCGCCGCCGGTCGCGAAGACTGGCAGGCCGAAGGCGCCTTCGAGCAGGTAGAGCGCGACTGTCGCAACGCCGATGCGCATGCCAAAGGCCGCTGCAAGCGCTGCAATGGCGAAGCCCTGCAGGGTGACTGGAACGGGCCAGACTGGCACGTTGATCTTGGCGCAGATGGTGATGAACAGCGTGCCGAGCACGACCGTCGCGAGGTTGGACGCCAGTTTGGCAGCATCACCCTTGGGCTGGAAAATACCAAGGAGCGTGTTCGGCGTGGTCAAAGTCACTGCCATTTCATACCTTCCATGCTTATCTGAAACGGCATCCCTTCCGGGACACGCGTCAGTTGTACTGGCAACTTCTTAGTCTCTCGGCAATGTGAGCGCAATGGTATCGCCCATCCCCACCCTCAGCTTTGACACCAGCTTTTCGTCGCAAACGGGGGTGCCCGTGTCGCTCGCTGACGGTCTGGTGCGCATCACAGCGCCAAACGCCAGCGCCTACACCTTCACCGGCACCAACAGCTTTCTCATTGGGCATGAGCGGCTGGCGCTGGTCGATCCTGGCCCCAGCGACCCGGTCCATCTGGCGGCACTTAAAGCTGCTGTCGCTGGACGGCTGGTCGACGCGATCATCCTCACCCACACCCATCGCGACCATAGCGCACTGGCCACACAGGCCTCGGCTATCTTCAACGCACCGCTCTGGTTTGGTGGCCCGCATCGCCTGTCGCGCCCGCTGCGTCGATTCGAGCGCAACCCCCTGCGCAAATCCTGCGACTGGGACCTTGTCCCCGCCCGCACACTCGTTGATGGCGAAACGATCACAGCCGGGGACATAGCCGTCACCGTCCACACCACGCCCGGCCATTGCGCCAATCACCTGGCCTTTGGCATCGGCAACGACCTGCTCAGTGGCGATCACGTTATGGGCTGGAACTCGACACTGATTGCCGTGCCCGATGGGTCGATGGCGGACTATTTCGCCTCGCTCGACAAGGTCATCGCCCTGCCCTACGCCCGTTACATTCCGGCCCATGGCGGCGAAATCGCCGATGGCCCGGGATATGCCCGCGCCCTCAAGGCCCACCGCGAACTGCGGAATAGCCAGGTTCTGGACCAAGTGGCCAAGGGCGCGAGCACCGTGCCCGCCATTGTCAACGCGATTTACCCAACCCAGCCCCTACCGGTCCGCATGGCTGCGCGGATGACCATCACTGCCCATGTCGAATATCTGGAGGCGCTCGGCTTGCTCAAGGTGTCGCGAAGCCTATTCGGCACACGCATCGCACCAGCCTAGTCCGTCTCGGGCTGCTCTTCGATTGGCGTATTGGCGTCTGGGTTATCGCGCATCAACCCGGTCACCGCATCGTCGAGTGCGGTCAGAAATTCCTCGACGCGCAGGCCATTGTCGCCGAAGTCGTGCAGCGCATTGAGCGAGGCCGAGCGCATGTTGACCTCGGAATCTGTGGCGTTCCCCGTCACGCGGATCACCGCCTCTTCGCGCCACCCCACCAGCGTCACGATGCGCGCGTTGATCCGACCCGGCTCGAACTCGGCCGTTGGCTCGCGCAGCACGCGCACGTCCCACCCACGATCCTCCACCAGCTGCCGCACCAGCCCAAACGTCTGCGTCAGTCCCAAAGGATAGTCCCGCGTCTGCACATTGGGGAACACCCGCGCGATCTGCGCGGCGCTCAGCGTTTTGGGCTGCGGCATGGACATGGTCTGTGCGTCAAACACCAGCGGCATCTCCGCCCGGTCGGTGGTGTAAATGTCGGTCACGGCGGGATAGCGCATGGCGAGGCTGCCATACCAGACAAACGGCAGAAGCGCGACCAGCGACAGCGCCAATCCAATCAGCGCTTTGCTCCACCCCTGATCGCCGGTGAACCACAGCCGAGTCATTGCGACGAAGGCCGCGATCACGCCAAACAGCGCCACCAGTAGCGTCAGGCCCGCGACGAACATAAAGCCGTTGCTGGGCAGAATGCCGATGCGGTGCAGCAGCACCGAAATGACCACGAGCGGAATTGCCAGCGTGCCCAACCGGCGCGCCAGAATGGCCCACTTCGATGTCCGGATCAGTATGCGCACTGTACCGCCGTCAATTCATACAAATTGAACATTAGCCGCAAGGTATTGCCCGAGTTTGAAGATTTCGAGCCTTCGCCGTGCGACCCCGTCAGGGCGCGCCTGCGGGTCCGCACATGGCTTTGATTGCGGTCCATTCGGCTGTGGTAAACGGCGGCTCCAACCCCGTCGGGCGCATCTGGCCCAGTTTTTCCAGCGCAATGCGGCGGTCGCTGGTCAAGGGATGAGTGCTGAGCAGTGCCATGGCGCGAGCAAAGTCGTCATCCTCACCCACGCGCGCAATCAGCTCGGCCAGTCCCGCCGGGTGGAAATCCATCCGATTGGCCACTTGCGCCGCAAAAGCATCGGCCTGCCGCTCGGCATCGCGCGAGAACCGCGCATCAATGATGGTCGCCCCAAGACCTGCCGCGACGGAAATGCCGGTCAGATCTCCCAAAATGAAGCCGATCAACGCACCTGTCCCGGCCGTCGAGATCAGCTGCTCCATCCCGTGCCGATGAGCAACGTGCCCCACTTCATGGGCCAAAACGCCAGCGAACTCGTCCTGCGTCTCCGCCAGATCGAGCAGCGCTGAGAAGAAATACACCCGTCCACCGGGTAGCGCGAAAGCATTGGGAATGTCGGATTTGACGACACTGATATCGAGCGTAAAGGGCGAGCCCGAGCCCTCCATCGCCGCATTGCCGAAGCGCGTAATGGCGCGATTGGCGAGGCTATAGGGATCTGGATCGCAGATCTGCATACCATCGGTTAGCCCGAGCGCCGCTTCCATCTGCGTGCCCACCGTATCGCCTAGGCTTTCTTCCCAGGCCGGCGGCACCAGCCATACGAGCCGACTCGCCAGCAGCGGCACACCGATAAGATAGGCCCCAATCACCGAGGCCAGCGCCAGCGTCGCGGTGGCCGCGATGCGGACCTGCCGTCCGGTTTCCTCGCGGCGTTTTTTGGTCAATAGCGGGAGCGTCGCCAGCACCCGGGCCACGTTCTGTTGGCCCCTGACAACCACGCGCGCACCATCGGTCTGCCCATTGGCAGCCAGACGCAGCTCATCCTTGCGGCCATGAACGCTGTAGAGATCCGTCGCGTCCCAGCGTGTGATCTCCGTACCGTTCTCGGCATCCAGAATCACCAGGGCAGCCGTATCCACGAAGGACGCATATTCCAGTCCCACCGCCCGGCTGTCAGCTACAAACCCGTCATGATAGCGCGCTGCAATGGCCATCAATACGACCCCACATTGAGGGCATCCGCCAGCCCTTCGCCGGCCAGTGCCTTGTCCTCGGCGCGTGCACGCACATCGGTCAGGCTATCGAGACCGCTCACGCTGGCATTGCTGGCGATCAGCTTCCAATAGCCAAGCCCCAGGAAAAGCTCGCTCATCATCGTGAAGGCACCCAGCAGCAACAGATAGCCGAAGATGATTGCCGCCAGCGTGGTGAAACTTCCCTGCATATGCTGCATGAAAATCGCGAGGCTGAAGGTGCCGCCGGCAAAGGCATCGCCCGCGAGGGCGTTCAGCACAACAAAGCCGCCAATGGCCAGCACCACATAAGCACCAATCACAGCAAAACCGAAACGGATATAGGGGCCTAGCAGGCCAAACATGCTCACCCGCACCGTCAGCGCCGCCTGCCCCAGCCGCACGGCTGAGAACATTCGCGTCAGCTCGCGCGATTGATAAAACAGCACAATCAGCCCCACCGGCACCGCCGCCGCCAACGTCGGCACGATGCCGGAGAGATTGGTGATGGTGGTGCCGACGAAACTGCTCATCGCGACGCCCGTGCCGCCGATGACGGCGACGAGCACATAGCTGAGGTAATATGGCCCCGCGAGCTGCCTCCAGTGTCCAACAAAGGAGAATTGGCGATCACCGAACCAACTATTGGAATAGCGATAGCGCCAGAGATTGGCGGCCATGAGCGGGTAGATCAGTCCCAGCGTTGCGATCATCGCCAGCGACCAGCCAAAGCGGCGCAGGGCATAGCCCCAAGCGCTGCCTGCCTGATCGAGCCGAATGCCGCGCCATAGCGTACGCGACAGCCGGAAGTCGCGGGCGCGATAGATGGCATAGCCCATCATGAACCAGATCAGGATCGCCACGCCGCCATAGCCGATGACGGCAGCGTCGCTCGACAGCGTCGAGAGGTAGAAGAAGACAACATAGATCGGCAGGAAAATCGCCACCGCCATCAGGAAGCCGAGCAGCAGTTGGACCGCGTTGCCGGTATACTCCAGACAATCGCCACCGATTTCCGTATTGGACCAGTAAAAGCGCCGTTTCCAGCTGGTCAGCCAGAAACGATAGAGCCCGATAGTGGGCAACATGAAGCCATAGCCGCGCACCAAGGTGCCGCCGAGCTCGCGCCGCGTGCCCGTAAACACCACCGGCTCAGCCCGCTCCTCCGCTACACCCCAGACCATGCCCAATCTCCAAGCCTCATCAAGGTTTTATGCGAGGCGCGCGAGAATGGCTAGCACAGGGACTACGGGTAGAGGCGCGCGCTCACCCAGCCGTCACCGTCACGGGTAAATCGCACCCGGTCATGCAGGCGATATTCGCCGTCCTTCCAGAACTCGATGCTGAACGGCACGATGCGGAAGCCCGACCAATGGGCCGGACGGATCACGTCGCCTTCGCCAATCTGGGCCGTCAGCGTCGCCACCCGGTCCAGCAGCACGTCACGGCTCGCCAATGGCCGCGATTGATCCGAAGCAGACGAGGCAATCTGGCTGCCCTTGGCGCGACTGGCGAAATAGGCGTCGGCCTCCGCCGGCGACACCACTTCCACAGCTCCACGCACACGCACCTGCCGCCGCAAGCTCTTCCAGTGCATCACCATCGCGGCCTTTTGGTTGGCCAGGAGCTGGCCGCCCTTGGCGCTTTCGAAATTGGTGAAGAAGCAAAAGCCCCGCGCATCATAGGCATTGAGCAACACCATGCGCACATCAGGCAGCCCATCGCCATCAACGGACGCCAGCGCCATCGCATGGGGATCATTAGGCTCTGCGGCCTTGGCCAGCCCATACCATTCCTCGAACACGGCAAACGGATCGAGATCAGTGCGGTCGCCATCGTCAAACAGGCGTTCGGTGAGTGTCTGGAGCATGGCTATAGTCCCTTTGTCGGGGGGGGGTGGCGGAAAACTGGACAACGGGCAGGTCGGTCGCCATATAGGACGTGAAACCCGGGCCAAGCAACGGCCCTCATCTTTTCGAATGGAACAGATGCGCGATCCCTATACCGTGCTTGGGGTGCCACGTTCAGCGAGCGAAAAGGACATCAAGTCCGCCTATCGCAAGCTGGCCAAGAAGCATCACCCCGACCAGAACCCTGACGATCCCACGGCGCACGGCAAGTTTGCCGAGGCGAACAATGCCTATGAGTTGCTGAACGATGCTGAAAAGCGCGGCCAGTATGACCGTGGCGAAATCGACGCTGATGGGCAGCCCAAGTTTGGCGGCTTCAATCCCGGCGCTCAGCGTGGTGGACGCGCTGGCGGCGCAGGCGCTGGCTTTTCGGCCGAGGACATCCTCAAGGAATTCATGAGCGGCTTTGGCGGCCAGCCACGCGGTGGCGCCGGTCGCGGCCCCACAGGTGGCGCCCAGTGGGACCCGTTCGCAGGGGCCGCTGGTGGTGCCGGTGGCGGCGCGCGCATGAAGGGCGAGGACATCGTGGTCAACGCCACGGCCTCGCTCGAGGAGGCGCACAAGGCGGCATCCATCTCCGTGCGCATGCCTTCGGGCAAGGTGCTGGCGGTCAAGCTGCCCGAAAAGCTCGAAGAGGGTCAGCAGATTCGCCTCAAGGGTCAGGGCTCCCCCGGCATGGGCGAGTCCGGCGACGCTTTGGTCACGGTGCGATTCGCAAAATCCAAGCAGTTCCGCCGCGATGGCGCCGATCTGCGCACCGATGTTCCGATCGCGCTCTACGAGGCCGTTCTGGGCACCAAGATTCGCGTGCCGACGCTTGATGGTTCGGTGGAGCTCAACCTGCCGCCTGGCGTCGATACCGCCAAGTCCCTTCGCCTCAAGGGCAAGGGCCTCTACGGCGATGGCGATCTCTACGTAAACCTTAAGGTCGTCCTGCCTCCCGGCGGCGATCCCGACCTCGAAAGCCTGATGCGCTTCTGGCGCGACCAGAAGCCGTACAAGGTACGGGATTGATCTCACGACCTCGTCCTTCGACAAGCTCAGGATGAGGTCTACGGGTTGGCCAGCGTGCTACAAGTAGACCTCATGGTGAGCCTGTCGAACCACGAGGTCGTGCCACTCAGGCCGACTACTCCCGTGGCGCCGCAGCGCGCTCCAGCCGATCATTGATCGCCTCGCCCAGCCCCTCATTGGGAACTGGCGCCACGGCGATCATCGCCGCACCCACAGCATCGAGTTCATGCAACATCGAGAACAGGTTCCGCGCCGCCTCGCGCAGATCACCTGACGGCGAGAGGTTCCGCGATGGCCCTGCAAACGCCGGCCCTTCACCAAAGCCCAGATAAGCCTCACCCGCCACCGGCACGGCGTTCAGCCGCATCAACGCATTGGGCGCATAATGGCTGGTCAGCATGCCCGGCGCAGTGATGGCAGCATTTTTCTCGGCGACGTCGACCGGCACCCCGATCGCGGCTTCAATTTCCTCGCGCGACACAGCGCCAGCGCGCAATTGCACCAGCCGGTCGCCATCGACACGCACGATGGTGGATTCCACCCCTGCCCGGCATGGCCCGCCATCGATCACGGGAACGCGCCCGGCAAAGCCCAGCCGCACCTGATAGGCAGTGGTTGGCGACAGCCGCCCCGATGGATTGGCAGACGGCGCAGCCAGTGGCCGACCGACTGCCGCAATCAATTCCAGCGCCACCGAATGATCGGGAATGCGGATCGCCACCGTATCGAGCCCTGCCGTCGCCACATCCGCCAGTCCGTTGCCGGGCCTCGCCGGCAGCACCAGCGACAGCGAGCCGGGCCAAAGGGTTGCGGCCTTGCGGGCCAATGGCGAAAACTCGGCCAGCGTCTCAGCCATGGCGAGATCGGCGCAGTGGATAATCAGCGGGTTAAAGCGCGGCCTACCCTTGGTCTCGTAAATCGCCAGCACTGCATCCGCATTGGTCGCGTCCCCGCCCAGGCCATAGACCGTTTCGGTGGGAAAAGCGCAGAGCTTGCCCGCGCGCAACAGCGCGGCGGCTTCGGCGACAGTTTTCGGTTCAGAATGGGGCATATCGGCGCTCGGGTTCATGGCGGTTGTTTGACAACCACACTGAGGCACGTCAAGACGAATGGACGAATCAATCGGAGACACACCCGCGTGACCACGCTGCTCGTCAGCCAGCCAAACTTTGCCGATCATGTGACGCCGCAGGGCCATGCCGAGCGTGCCGATCGCATCCGGGCGGTAGAGGATGTTCTGTCCCAAGCCCGCTTCGACAAGCTGCTGCGCCGCGACGCCGTTTCGGGCGATCTCACCCTGGCCGAGCTGGTGCATGATGGCAATTACCTCGCCAAGCTG
Source organism: Devosia epidermidihirudinis (assembly GCF_000971295.1). Classification (GTDB taxonomy): domain Bacteria; phylum Pseudomonadota; class Alphaproteobacteria; order Rhizobiales; family Devosiaceae; genus Devosia; species Devosia epidermidihirudinis. Next base: position 129,107 of record NZ_LANJ01000001.1, read on the forward strand.
CGCGCAGCCCGCCCGGCCGAAGGTATCGGCCAGCTCGATGCCGACACCTTCATCTCCGACAAGTCGCTGTCTGCCGCGGCAACCGGTCTTGGCGGAGCCTTGTCCGCACTCGACTCGGTGCTGCTCGGCGAAGTCGACAATGCGTTCTGCGCCATCCGTCCGCCCGGTCACCATGCGGAAATCGCAACGCCCATGGGCTTCTGCCTGATCAACACTGCTGCCATCGTGGCGCGCGAGGCGCAGCGGAAATATGGTGCCGAGCGCGTAGCGATCATCGATTTCGACGTGCACCACGGCAATGGCACTCAGGACATCTTCAAGGACGATCCGACGGTCTTCTACGCCTCCAGCCACCAGATGCCGCTTTATCCCGGCACCGGCAAGCCGAGTGAAACCGGCGTCGGCAATATCGTCAATGTGGCGTTTGACGCCAACACAGACGGCGAAGTCATGCGCGACGCCTACCTCACGCGCATCATTCCCGCGCTGGTCAATTTTTCTCCCGACCTGATCCTGCTATCGGCAGGCTTTGACGCCCATGAGCTTGATCCACTGGCGCAGCTGCGCTGGACATCATCGGACTATAGCTGGCTCACGGGAAAGTTGATGGATGCGGCCGACCGGCTCTGCGGCAACCGCATTGTCTCCCTGCTCGAAGGTGGCTATGACCTCAAGGGACTGGCCGGTGGCGCTTCGCACCATGTGGCCATGCTGATGGATGGCGCCGTTGGCCGCCTGGACGAATAGGAGCCCAATATGGCCGACAATGAAGACATCAAGACCCTGAGCTTTGAAGCCGCCCTCGCCCAGCTCGAGGAAATCGTCGGCAAGCTTGAGTCTGGCCGCGCGCCACTGGCCGAGTCCATCGCCATCTATGAGCGCGGCGAAGCCCTCAAGGCCCATTGCGAAACCCTGCTGCGCACTGCAGAAGCCCGGATCGAAAAGATCACCCTCTCCCGCGACGGCAAGCCAACCGGCACCGAGCCGCTGGACGCATAATTTAGCCGATCTCTCCGCGCCATCATTGCCCGGCTTGTCCGGGCAATCCATCCGGCCTCTTATCGCGCGCAGAGACATGGATCACCCACACGATGCGGATGATGACGATGGGGCGGATAGGAAAGCATTTCTCTGATGACCACCCCTAAAAACCTCCGCAATTTCCGTATCGTCCTGTGGGCGCTGGTCGCTGTTGTGGCCCTCGGTGCGACAGCGCTTTACCTGTTCCGGCCACCCGCCCGCCCGCTTGGCGTCACCGGCCAGGAGTTCGCGCTGAACTCGACCAAGGGCGGCGCTTTCACCCAGGAAAAGCTCAAGGGCACTCCAAGCCTCGTGTTCTTCGGCTTCACCTTCTGCCCCGACGTCTGCCCGACGACGCTTGCCGAAGCCACCGCGATCCGGTCCGAACTCGGCCTCACGCCTGAACAGCTCCGCATCATCTTTGTCACGGTCGACCCCGAGCGCGACACGCTCGCCATGGTCAAGGACTATGTCGAAGGCTTTGATCCATCGATCATCGGCCTCGTCGGCAGCAGCCTTGAGCAGACCGAAAACGCAAAGAAGGCCTTTGGCGTCTTCTCGGAAAAGGTCGAGAACGAACCCGGCGACCCGTACTATCTGGTCAACCACACCGCGCTGACCTTCCTCATTGATGCCAATGGGCAGTTCAAGAGCACCGTCTCCTACGAGGAATCCAAGGACACGGCCCTCGCCAAGGTGAAGCGCCTGGTGGAGGGATGAGCGAGCGTATTCGCCTCGACCTCGCGCTGGAACAACGCGGCCTGTTGCCCAGCCGCGCCCGCGCGCGTGATGCCATTTTGCGTGGCACCGTCACCATCAATGGCGTAACCGCCGTCAAGCAAAACCAGATGGTTGGGCGCGATGACAAACTCGCGCTCAGCGATCCCGCCGCCAATTACGTCTCCCGCGCCGCCCTCAAGCTGGTCGCCGGGCTCGAGGCCGGTGGCATCGACCCAACCGGCAAGACCTGCATCGACATCGGCTCATCCACTGGCGGCTTCACGCAAGTGCTGATGGAGCGCGGCGCCCGCCGCATCTATGCCGTCGATGTCGGCCACGACCAGTTGCACCAGCGCCTCAAGGGCAGCGACCGCGTCATAAGTATGGAAGGCGTCAACGCCCGCGACCTGACCGCCGAAATGGTGCCCGAGCCAATCGACCTGCTTGTCTCCGATGTCAGCTTTGTCTCGGTCATCAAGGTGCTCGAAGCGCCGCTGGCGCTCTGCACGCCTACAGCCGATGCCGTCATCCTATTCAAGCCACAGTTTGAAGTTGGCCGCCAGAATATCGGCAAGGGTGGCATCGTCACCGATGAGAGCTCTATCGAAACCGCCCGCAGCGACGTCATCGCCTTCATGCACACCCAAGGCTTCCAGCATCGTCACTCGGTGACATCGCCAATCGCGGGCGGCGACGGCAATGTGGAAACAGTCCTGGTGTTCGGCCGCTGAGCCACTTCACCTCTCCCTCTGGGGAGAGGTCACCCTATTGGGGCGGGTGAGGGGGCCTTCTCCACGCACAGCACTCCATCTGCCCCCACCCACCGTCATTGCACGGCTTGTCCGGGCAATCCACGCTTCAACGCGCGCGGGACGATGGATCACCGGGACAAGCCCGGTGATGACGCTGCGAGAATGGCGAGATCGCGGTGACTACCTCATCCACGACGGCACGAGCTAGTTCCGCTCAAACCCCACAGCACCCTCGCGCCCGGTCTGGCCGCGATGGCGGAGCATGTGATCGGCCAGCACCAACGCCATCATGGCCTCGCCCACCGGCACCGCACGAATGCCAACGCAGGGGTCGTGACGCCCCTTGGTGATGATGTCGGTATCCTCATTGGTCGTCGTCACTGTCTGGCGCGGCGTGATGATCGATGAGGTCGGCTTGACCGCAAAGCGGCACACGAGTGGGTCGCCATTGGAAATGCCGCCCAGAATGCCGCCGGCATGGTTGTCGAGAAAATAGGGCTTGTTCGGACCAGCGCGCATCTGGTCAGCGTTTTCGACGCCGGTCAGGCTCGCCGCGTCAAAACCCGCACCGATTTCTACACCCTTGACCGCATTGATGCTCATCATGGCCGAGGCAAGGTCCGCGCTCAGCTTGCCATAGATCGGCGCGCCCCAACCGGCTGGTACGTTCTCAGCAACCACCTCGATCACCGCACCAACGGAATTGCCGTCCTTGCGGATGCCGTCGAGATAGTCGGCCCACAGCGCCGCTGCCACCGGGTCGGCGCAGAAGAATGGGTTCTGATCGACCTGATCCCAGTCGAAATTGTTGTAGTCGATTTTGTGCGGGCCGACCTGCACGAGGCTCGCCCGGATCGTGATACCCGGCAACACGGCGCGTGCAACCGCGCCTGCCGCCACCCGCGCAGCGGTTTCGCGGGCCGAGGTGCGGCCACCACCGCGATAGTCGCGGATGCCGTATTTCTGGTCATAGGTGTAGTCGGCGTGGCCCGGACGATATTTGTCGCGGATCTCGGCGTAGTCCTTGGAGCGCTGATCGGTGTTCTCGATCATCAGAGAGATCGGTGTGCCCGTCGTGCGCGGCCCATCGGTGCGTTCGTCCTCGAACACACCAGACAGAATTTTCACCTCATCGGCCTCGCGGCGCTGCGTGGTGTATTTGGACTGACCAGGCTTGCGGCGATCGAGATCACGCTGGATCATCTCAGGCGTCAGCGACAGGCCCGGAGGGCAACCGTCGACGACAACGCCCAGCGCTGGCCCGTGGCTTTCGCCCCAGGTGGTGAAGCGGAAAAGATGTCCGAATGTATTGAACGACATGGCGCAGCCCCGTGGTTGCAGGCTTTCTAGGCAGCGACGCCGGTCAGGTCAATTGGAGTGAAGATTTGGGCCGCCTCTTGCACTCTTATCTCCCCTCCCGCGGGGTCATTCCGGCGTAGGCCGGAATCCATTCTGTGCCCTCTCCAGATCGCCCGATTTGGCAGTGGTCCTCAGCATGCATCCCGGCCTGCGCCGGGATGACATCTCGTCTACCTGGACCTACCCCCGCAACAATTCCATCTTGCCGGGCGTAAAGTGCATGATGGCGTCCTGTGGCGGCGCCCAGTTGATCACTTCTACAATCGGCGCGTGCTCGATCAGCACCCGGAGGGTGCGCGCAATGCCGCCATGGGCCACCACAACCGATGGGCCGGTCAGCACCTTGGCAAACTCTTCCAGACGCGCTTCGACGTCGCGGTAGTTCTCGCCGTTCTCGGGGCGATATTCCCAATAGTCCTCGGTGCGTTCGCCCGGTGCTATGGCCATATTGGCCGGCAGCTGCTCAAACAGCTCGCCTTCGAGCACCCCGAAGGAAATCTCCATCAGCCGCACGTCATACTGCACTTCCGGCAGGTGGACATCGAACCCGGCGCGAACGCGATCCATGGTGTCGCGCGTACGATTGAGCGGCGAGGCGTGCCACTCGAACTTCATCGGGTCGAGCCCACGATCCTTAAACAGCGCCGCCAGCGTCTTGCCGTTCTGGTTGGCTTGCCCCTGCCCCTTCTCGTTGAGAGGAATATCCTTGCGCCCCTGATAGCGGCGTTCGGCGTTCCAGGGTGTTTCACCGTGCCGGATGAAGTAGATTTCCGGCCAGACCAAGGCTGTCATGTGCAATCCCGCAGCGTGTTGTACTGCGTCCTACCAGGCTAGAGTAACGGCTAGGCGACTATTCGCCTGCCGAGGTTGAAACCAGCACCACCCTAGCGGATTTGAGCGGCCATGCCACCGCCGAGGCTGCGCTTGCCCGCCAGCAATCGAGTGGTCATTGTGATTATCCTTGCTGGAGTCATCGCGCAGGTTGTGGCACACGGTCGCAGTCAGGGGCAAGTTCGACGCCCGCTCCCGCCCATCAAAAGCCGGTTTTTCCATGCCCCTTTCTGCAGCTGAGACCATTACCCAACTGACAGGCATCATCGGTGCCGACTTCGTCATTGGCGAACCACAGCGCATGACGAGCTATTTGAATGAACCGCGTAAGCGCTTCCACACCGGGGCGGCGGCGATTGCCCTGCCCGGTTCGGTGGCCGAAGTGCAGGCCATTCTGCGCTGGGCCAACGCCAATGGCGTCGGCATCATTCCCCAGGGCGGCAATACCGGGCTTGTCGGCGGACAGGTGCCGTTGCGTGGTGACGAGGTTATCCTCAGCACCGCCCGGCTCGACCGCATCCGCGCCATTGATCCCGCTGCGGGCACAATGACGGCAGAATCCGGCGTCATCCTCGCCAATGCGCATACTGCCGCCGAAAATGCGGGCGTCATCCTGCCGCTCTGGCTGGCGTCGCAGGGCTCGGCCCGTATCGGCGGCGTGCTGTCCACCAATGCAGGCGGCGTCAATGTCCTCGCCTATGGCAATGCGCGCGACCTCACCATGGGCGTTGAGGCTGTGCTGGCCGATGGCCGCCTCTATCAGGGGCTGAACTCTCTCAAGAAAGACAATACCGGCTACGACCTCAAAAACCTGCTGGTTGGTGCCGAGGGCACTCTGGGGATCATCACCGCCGCGACCCTCAAGATTTTCCCCCAGCCGGAAGACTACGAAACGGCGATGGTCAGCATCGCCAATCTCGATGCGGCACTCGAGCTGTTCCAATATCTGCGCGCCCGCGCCCGCCGCCGTCTCAGCGCCTATGAAATCATCCCGCGTTTGGGTCTCGACATGCAGCTGCGCCAGGGGATGCTTGACCGCGACCCCACGCCCGGTCCCTCCCCCTGGTACGCTTTGATCGAAGTGGCGCGCCTGACCAAGGGCGCATCGGGCACCCTGATGGCCGCAATCGAAGGCGCGTTCAGCGAGGGAATTCTCGAAAACGCGGTCTTCGCCGAATCCCTGTCCGATCGCACCCGCATGTGGGCCGCGCGCGAGCAGATGAGCGAAGTGCAATCGAAGGAAGGCGCCTCGATCAAGCACGACGTGTCGGTGCCGATTGCCGAAATCCCCCGCCTGATCTCCGAGGGTATCGCGGCCGTCGAACGCCTCGTGCCCGGCATTCGCCCGGTGCCGTTCGGCCATATGGGCGACGGCAATATCCACTTCAATTTCAGCCAGCCGGTCGGCGCGGACCCTAAGGCCTTCATGGCCGGCGCCGAACCGATCCACAACGCCATCTACGATATCGTGCTCAAACTGGGCGGCTCCGTTTCGGCCGAACACGGCATCGGCCAGCTCAAAGTCGACCTGCTGCGCCAGGTGAAAGACCCCGTGGCATTGGAAATGATGCGCTCGATCAAGACCGCACTCGATCCCAACGGCATTCTCAACCCGGGAAAAGTCTTGGGGTTCTGAGGCTGGTTACCTCAACCATCCTGCGTCACAAATAAGTGCCGCCTTGCGCCCGCCGCCGCATGGCTCCATCTACCGACAATGCTATTGAACATCCAATTTCTCGACGACGCCACGCGGCCGCCGGTGCAAAAGCTTGAGGGGCTGACCGAAGCCCAGCGCGAGCCCGGCAATCATCTGCGCATGGTGCACGACCACTTGCGCCGCAACATGGAGACGCTCGGCAAGCTGATCGAGCGCGCCTCGACCGGTTCCGTCAGCTCAGCCGAAATCGTCTCAGAAACCTCCGAGCTTGCCATGGTCGCCAATTACCGGCGCTTCGGCAATCTCTGCGGACAGCACTGCCAGATCGTCAACACGCACCATTCCATCGAAGATTACGCCATCTTTCCCGAGCTGGCGCGGCAGGGCGAAGCGTTCGCCAAGATCGCCGATCGTCTGCGCGCCGAGCATGTCGTGGTGCACGAGCTGCTCGAGCGCCTTGTCGATGCCCTCAACGCCCTTGCAGGCGATCCCACGCCTGACCGCTTCGAGGATACCAAGACAGTCTACCACGCGCTGGAACGCGTGCTGCTGTCCCACCTCGGCTATGAGGAAGACGCGATGGGCGATGCCTTGGGGTACTTCGACATCATGTAGGGGGAACACCCGCCCTCAGAACAGATCCAGCTGCCCGCCCCCGGCGGCCTTCTTCAGCCGCACCGGCTCTGGCTTGATCACCGTCGCCGGCTCGATCAGGCCGGGATCGTCGTCGCGCGCAGAATTCACCCGGGTCGACACGGGATGAAACTTCAGCATGCCGTCATCCAGCGGCAATGCCAGTTGGTGGGCCGCGCCGGCCGGGACACCGCGCACGTCGAGCCATTGGTCGATCGCGTCACCTTCAAGGATCGCGGGCATGCGGTGATGGATTTCGGACAATTGCGGATTGGTCGGCACGGTGATGGTCGCAACGCTGTCGATTTCCTCGCCCTCTGGGCCAACCCAGGTGGCGTAGAGGGCGGCCAGCGCCATGGGGCGACCGTCCTCGTGCGTGATGTAATAGGGCTGCTTGGATTTATCCGGATTGGTGTGCCACTCGTAATAGCCGCTGGCCGGAATGATGCAGCGGCCATGCTTGAGCGCGTCACGGAAGGCTGGCTTTTCGGCCATGGTCTCGACGCGCGCATTGACCAGCAGGGGGAATTCGCGCGGATCCTTGACCCAGCGTGGCACCAAGCCCCAGCGCGCAAAATGCGCCTCACGGCGTCCGGACTCTTCCCAGATTGCCGCCACAGGCTGGGTGGGCGCAATATTATAGCGCGGCACCATCTCGATGGAATTGAGCAGTTTGAACAGCTCCACCATCTGCTCGGGCGGCAGCGTTGCCGCATAGCGTCCGCACATATCCTCGTCTCCTAGATCGCCCATAACAGGTAGTGTGTACGCACCCGAATCGCAAATGGACCCAAATTGACCGACCTACCCAACGCCGCCAGTGTTGCCCTTGTTCGAGACGGAAAGGTGCTGCTGATCAAGCGCGCCTATGCGCCTTATCAACACCTGTGGACTTTGCCGGGTGGGCGGCTCGAGGAGGGCGAAACCATCGAGCAATGCGCCATCCGCGAAATCCGCGAAGAAATCGCCGTCACCATTCGCAATCCCAAGCAGGTTTTGGTGCAGGAACTGGGACGTGAGGGTGCCTATCGGCTCGCAGTATTCGTCACCAGCGACTTCTCGGGCCGCATCGTCCCGTCTCATGAAATCAGCGACCACAAATGGGTGGACCCCGACGCCATCATCGCCATGCGCACGACGAGCCGTCTCGATGACGTCCTGGCAAAGGCCTTCGCGGTTCTAGGACAGGGATAACTGTCGCCATCGCGCCCCTCGCCTCCCCACCCCGCGAGCCCCTTCGCAGTTTTCGTCCAATGCTGATAGAAGTGCGCATCGCGCTTTCGGATCGATCCCTTTGAAACAGCTCCGCCTTTGGGCCGCCATTCTTGTTCTCGCCCTCAGTGCCGCTCCGGCACTGGCGATTGATCCGCCCTATCAGCGGCAGATGGAGCGGCTGTCCGAGATCATGGGGAGCCTTTATTTCCTGCAGCCGCTCTGCGCCGCTGGCACGGAAGATTGGCGCGCGCAGATGGCTGATCTCATTACCCTTGATGAGCCCGACGAAGACCGGCGCCAACGCCTCGCTGGGGCCTTCAACAGCGGCTACACCGCCTTTGCCCGCTTCCACCGCGCCTGTACGCCTGCAGCTAAAGAAGCCCTGACGCGGTTGCTCACCGAGGCAGAGAAGACCGCCCGGGAAATTCACACGCGTTTTGCGGAATAAGCAGTCTTACCAAGATATTTATGACGGGCCCGCATCGGTACAATCGCGCACCGTGCGTTAACCTTCGGGTTACATCTTGCGCGCCACCCGTCCATCCCCGTGCTAACCCCAATGACATGACCACGAGCAAATCCATGTTCACGCCTGCCTCGGGCACGGCCACTTTTGACCTCGACCACGGGGAGCGCCAGATCGCGCTCGAGTATTTGGCCGATGCGTGGAACTGCGCCGAAGAGGATGGCCTGCAGAGCGCCGCATTGGCTCACGCTTCGCTGTTCGCGGCGCTGGCCACCTTTGTCAAAATGCACGGCGATGAAGCCACGGCCGATCTGGTCGCCATGCTGCCAGACCGCATCCGCTCCGGCGAATACAACCTCGACCGCATCCTGCAGTAGCGCAGCGCCCCTGAGACCTCATCCTGAGCCCGTCGAAGGACGAGGTCGGGCAAACCGTTCCGCCCCCATAACCGCGCTGTCCTCGGACGTGATCCGAGGACCACTCCCCACACCTGCCATGCTGATAGAGGCCCACGGATCAAGTCCGTGGGCAGCGCCGTGAGTGGCGGAGACGCAAGCCCCTCAGTCGACACCCTCCCCCTTGCGGGGAGGGATCAAGGGTGGGGGCGGCCAAGCGCATCGAGTTCGTGGAGACACACCCCCACCCTGCTCGATCACGGCGTTAGCAAGCTAACACCTATCTCGCTCCCCTCCCCGCAAGGGGGAGGGGAACCGACGGCACGCTTCGGGAGAAACTCCTAAACCGGCAGCGCCTCCAAAAACCGCATCGGCTGGCCCACTGACGGCGTCACCAGCTCACCCTGCCACATCACCGTATTGCCGCGCACGATCGTGCCGACCGGCCAGCCGGTTACCGTCACGCCATCGTAGGGCGTCCAGCCGACACGGCTCTTCACCCAGTCATTGGTGATGGTCTCGCGGCGCTTGAGGTCGATGACGGTAAAGTCGGCATCATAGCCCACAGCGATCCGCCCCTTGTTGGCGATGCCAAACAGGCGGTTTGGGCCATGGCTGGTCATGTCGACAAAGCGCTGCAGAGTGAGCTTGCCTGCGTTCACGTGGTCCAGCATGGTTGGCACCAGCGTCTGCACACCCGTCATGCCGGAATGGCTGTCGGGATAGGCGTGATCCTTTTCCTCGCGCGTGTGCGGCGCGTGATCGGAACCGAGAATATCAGCGACGCCGTTGGCCACGCCCTTCCAGATGCCTTCGCGATGCTCGGCGTCCCGCACCGGCGGGTTCATCTGCGCGTAGGTGCCCAGCTTGGTATAGGCGGTTTCATCCAGCGTCAGGTGATGCGGCGTCACTTCCACCGAAGCCACATCCTTGTGGTCGGCCAGATAGACGATTTCCTCGGCGGTCGAGATATGCAGCACGTGAATGCGCTTGCCGGTCTTGCGGGCAATGTTGACCAGACGGGTGGTGCAGCTCATCGCCACTTCGGGCGAACGCCAGACCGGGTGGCTCGATGGATCGCCCGGCACGCGCAGGTGCTTGCGCTCTTCGAGCATGTACTCGTCTTCCGAGTGGAAGGCAGCGCGGCGCGAAATAGCCCTCAGAATGGCTTCCACACCGGCATCGTCCTGCACCAGCAGCGAGCCGGTGGACGAGCCCATGAACACCTTGATGCCCGCGCAGCCCGGCAGCTTTTCCAGCTCGGCCAGCTGGTGCACATTTTCGTGTGTGCCGCCAATATAGAAGGCGAAGTCGCAATGCATGCGGTTGGTGCCTGCCGCGATCTTGGCGTCGAAGGTTTCTTTGCTGGTGGTCAGCGGATTGGTATTGGGCATTTCGAACACGCCGGTCACGCCGCCCATCACGGCTGACAGCGAGCCAGACTCGAGGTCTTCCTTGTGCGTCAGGCCGGGTTCGCGGAAATGCACCTGCGTATCAATGACGCCGGGCAGGATGTGCAGTCCCGTGCAATCAACGATTTCGCTGGCGCTTTCGCCTGCCAGATTGCCAATGGCGGCGATCCGACCACTGCGCACTGCAATGTCCGCCTGCCCTTCACCGTCGTGGTTGACCACGATGGCGTTCTTGAAAATCGTGTCGTACTGCGCCATGTCTCTGATCCTGCCTGCCAACGCCCTGAGGCGGGTTTAGCGGACCCATTGTCCGAGAGGCAAGAGACCATGACCATCCATCTGCGTGCCGACCGTGCGGTTTTCCGGTTTTCCGGGCCCGATGCGCACAAATTGCTCAACGATGTTGTCACCGGCCACATGCCGACCGAGCCGGGCACCGCCGCTTGGTGGGCGCTGCTGTCGCCACAGGGCAAGGTGTTGGCAGAAGGTCTGGCCGGCTGGCAGGAAGATGCCCTCTGGGTCGACGTGCATCAGTCCGTCGCTGATGACTTCTTCAAGCGCATGAAAATGTATCGCCTGCGCGCCAATGCGGTGATCGATGATCTGCGTGAAACGCATCGGGTTGGCTACGGAGTGGAGCCTGCGCCGCAGTTTGTGTCTCATCTCGACCGGCTGGGCGCCATCGAGATGGGCTACCGTATCATCGCGCCCGTCGAAGCCACCGCCGACTGGGTCGGGGACGATCGCGATTATCAAGCCGCGCGCATCGCCGCCGGCATTCCCCAGTTGGGGCCAGATTTCGGCGCCAATGAAGCCTTCGCGCATGATCTGGGCATGGATATTCTGGACGGCATCGACTTCGAAAAAGGCTGCTATGTCGGCCAGGAAGTCGTCAGCCGGATGAAGCACCGCGGCACCGCGCGCCGCCGCCCCGTGGTGGTTTCTTCCACCGATGCTCCGGCGGGTACGTCGGTGATTGCGGGTGGGCGCGACGCTGGCTCCGTCGGCCGCTCGGTTGATGGCAAGGCCGTCGCCATTCTTCGGCTCGACCGCATCACCGACCCAAGCGCTGTGACCATCGCAGACCAGCCCGTCAGCGTGACGCTGCCGACTTGGGCAACCTACGTGTTTGGCGAATCGAGCGTCGACGAGTAGTTTTCGCCCAATCGCTTCGCAAACCGTTTGGGACACTATGGCACGCTCTGCAACGCGCGCCTGGCAACGCATGTTGTCGGGCCGGCGCCTGGATATTCTCGATCCATCGCCAATGGATGTGGAACTTTCCGACATTGCACATGGCCTCGCCCGTGTCGCGCGCTGGAATGGCCAGACGGTGGGCGATTATCCCTATTCGGTCGCGCAGCACTCCGTGCTCGTGCTCGAGCTGTTCCGCGCCCACAATCCTGACAGTGATGGCGTCAGCCAGCTGCAGGCCCTGCTGCATGACGCGCCCGAATATGTGATGGGCGACATCATCTCGCCCTTCAAGGCGGCGATGGGCGGCAATTACAAAGACGTCGAAAACAGCCTGATGTCGGCGATTTACCTACGCTTCTCCCTGCCCCCGACACCAAGCGCTGCCTTGGCAAAACAGATCAAGAAGGCTGACCGCGAGGCCGCGTTCTTTGAGGCCGTGCATCTGGCGGGCTTTGAGGACGGCGAAGCGCGCAAACTGTTTGGCGAGCCCAGCGTTCCCGCCTTTGACGTCGAGGCTTTTGACAGGCTGATCCGCCCCTGCCCCACCCGCGAAGCTCATGACCGCTTCATCGCGTCGTTCGAGGCCATTACGCCGTAGCCGGCCTTTTTCAGATTTTCTTAACCATAACAGAAGATTAAAATTGCCCCAAAATGGGACACATGGTTACTAAACCGTTAACAGCGCGGCAATGACTGCGCCAAAACGGGACGGACGCCATGAAAACTCCACGTCGTCAAATGATGATAGGCATGGTTGCGGGTGCAATTATTGCGTCTGCCGTCGGCTTTACTGTTCCCGGCGCGGTCGTCCAGACTTTTGCTGACGAACTCATCGAACGTTTCACAGCGACCGGCGTTGACCCGTCCAAACTCGTCCGGATCAAGGACAAGGACTATATCGTCGATCAGGAAGACTGGGTGTCGTCGGTGCCGCTGCAAACGGCACGGGTGAAGAAGATTGAGTTTGGCCGGGTCAGCTATGTGACCATCGCCACCACCTCGACGGGCACCTATTCCACCGATGCCCTGTTTTCCAACCACGTACAGTATCCGGGCATCTCCGTGCAGCAGGTCAAGCCTCCGGCGGTGACCTTTGCCATCTGGAGGAACGGTAGCTGGTCAACTGTAGAGACAGCTAACGCTGCCTCCTTCGTGACCATCAACATCCACCAGCGCTAGCCGAACAGCCAGCCGCGCTTGAACTTGTAGAACACGTGCAGCCCGATCTGGGTGACCTTTTCCATGCGCGGCGCCCAGGCGGGGCTGACATAGGTGGCGTGGTAGTGGGTCGAGTCCGCCACTTCGGTCAGATACAGCTCGCCATTGGTGAACTTGGCCGCAATGTCCTGCGCCTGCGCCCATGACGTGCGGTCGTTGATGACCTCCGGAATGCCATCGCAGGCAAACGAGAACTGGCATGCATTGCGGCGATGCTGGTTCTGGTAGACCACGCCGCAAATGGTGTCGGGATAGCGGTGATCCTTGACGCGGTTGAGCACAACCTGCGCCACAGCCACCTGTCCGCGATAGCTTTCGCCACGTGCTTCAAAATAGATCGCAGTCGCCAGGCACCAGAGTTCCTTGTCCGATGCTGCTACGACATTGCCTGTTGTGTAAGCGCCGGTGATCGGCGCAGTGGCGCGGGCATAAGCCAGCTGCTCGGAGGCCACGGCGGGCATTGGGTTGATAGACTGCGGCGCAATGCCAGCGATCGCATCAAGCGCGGCGGCGGTCGCCGGGTCGATCGAGGCAATGGACATGCGCGGTCCGTCTTCAACATCCCCCGTCGCAGCACCAATGTCGGCAATGCGCGACTGCCCCAGATCGGTGGGATCGGCAGGGCCGGCGCGAAGCGAGGCAATATGGGTGCGGGCTTCGTCAAAGCTGCGCGAAAACGCCAGCGCGTCGACATGTGGGCGAACGCGGTCGGTCTTTTCGGAGCGATTGGGGCCGGTAAAGCTGGCTGTGTCGAACAGGTGGTCGACCGAACCGGTGATGATCGGATCGACGCCGGAATAGGTCAGGCTGGCCTGAGCGATTTTCACGGATGGCGGTAGCACAATGTCTTGGTCAAACGCAGGGCCAGTGGCGCCACTGGTCAGACCAGCATAGCTCAAGGCACAAAAGCCCCCGACTGCCAAAACGCGGGCAAAGGGAGACACAAGGCGAGCCGCTCTAGCCGGGTGCTGACGCACCACCGGCCGGTGGGAAAGGGCCATAAACGCTACTCAACGCTACGCAACAAAACTACTGATCGGCAAAAATGACGCTAGAAAGCCGACAGTCAGATGATGTCTTATTAGGGTTAGCAGCGAGTAAACGCGGACTACGGCACGGCCGAGGACGCGGAATGGCAAGGGTTCGGCAGAAATAAGACCGGGTGATCTGCCGCATGCATGGTTAATGCCATGCGGCCAATCGCTGTCCTGATTTAGCTGCAGGCGGCCCGAACGGGCTCCAGTTGATCAATCGCAATATCCACCCGGAAGCGCACCGACAGCGACCGCGAATTGGCTGGGGTTACGCGGGCGGTCAGATTGGTCGTACCGGCCAAACCATCAAGGAAACCACGGGCTTCCGTGCCGCTGAGGATGATCGACGTATTATCGGAACTCACCGGCAGGGTTCGGCTCCGCGCGGCCTGCAGATCATATTGCAGGGTCAATCCGGCATCGCGGCCAAGCGCCGAAAGGGTGTTGCCGGCGAAGGCAAAGCTCACCGCCAGATTTCCCGCCGCACACGAAACTGTCATCGTCGCGTGTTCACGCCCGCTGGGGCGTGCAGGGATTAGTTGTTCGGAGTTGAGCGTGACGGACAAGGCGCCGTCAGCGTCGGGAACCAGTCGAAATATATCGTCGTAACAGGCGAGCCGCTCGCTATCTGTTTGAATACTGGCGCAGGCGGAGCCGCCGGTTTGCGCCATTGCGGGAACGGCACCAAGTGTCAGGAGTGGCAGAAAAGCCAGTGCTGGCAACAGTTTCACGTACGAATATTCCTTCCCTGGTGTCCGGCTCGTTGCGGCCGGATCGATACACCACTCCATATAGGAACAGATGCTGGACTATTTAAGCAGACGTTTGAGCGAGCGTCAGCCGTGCGACTGGAACACGATAGGGCGAGCAACTGACATAGTCGACACCCAAGCCCGAGAAGAACTTAAGTGACGCAGGGTCACCCGCATGTTCGCCGCAGATGCCGATCTTGAGTTTGGGGTTCGCTGCCCTGCCCCGCTCGATGGCAATCTGGATCATTTCGCCCACACCCTTTTCGTCGATGGAGACGAACGGGTCGCGCTCATAGACGCCCTTGCGCTGATAGGCGGTGAGGAATGTCGGCGCGTCATCGCGCGAAATGCCGAATGTGGTCTGGGTCAGATCGTTGGTCCCAAACGAGAAGAAATCCACCATGCTGGCAATTTCGCCGGCGCGCAGGCACGCACGCGGCAGCTCGATCATGGTGCCGAAGGCAAACTTGACCCGCTCCGAACGCAGCAGGCCCGAATTGGCGGCAATGGCGTAGACGCGCTCACGCACCCAGGCCACTTCGCTGGCCGTCGAGACGAACGGCACCATGACCTCGACCGACACGGGCTCATTCTGTGTTTCACTCGCGGCCCGCGCACCCGCCATGATGGCCTGCATCTGCATCTGCAGAATTTCAGGGTACGTGATGGCCAGCCGAACGCCGCGATGGCCCAACATGGGGTTGAACTCAGCCAACCGCTCCAGCCGCAGGCGCAGCGCGCGTACAGCCAGCCCTAGTGATGCTGCCGTCTCCTCGATGTCCTCGTCGCTGCGAGGCAGGAATTCGTGCAGTGGCGGATCGAACAGGCGCACCGTCACCGGCAGGCCCTTCATCGCCGAGAACAGGTTGGAATAGTCTCCGGTCTGGAAGTCCACGAGGCCATTAACTGCGCGGCTGCGATCTTCCTCGTCTTCCGACAGGATCATTCGGCGCAGCGCCACCATGCGCTCAGTCGAAAAGAACATGTGCTCGGAGCGCGCAAGGCCAATGCCCTCTGCGCCAAAGCTGAGCGCCGTCATCGCGGAGTCGACCGTTTCAGCATTGGTGCGCACCGAAATGGTGCGGCTGGCGTCGGACCAACCGAGCAGCTTGCCGATCGCACCACCAATATGCGGCTGCGCCAGCGGCAGCGTGCCGAGATAGACCGAGCCATCGCTGCCATCGATGGTCAGACGGTCGCCCATGCGAAATTCGCGGTCGCCAATGCGGCAGACCATTTCGCTGGCATCAACCGACATGGTGCGCACGCTCGCCACGCAGGGCTTGCCGGTAATACGGGCGATCACGCCCGCGTGGCTGGTCATGCCGCCGCGCGCCGTCAGAATGCCGGTGGCGGCTTTCATGCCCTCGATATCGGCGGGGCCGGTTTCGTTGACCACCAGAATGCAGTGCTTGCCTCGGGCGCGCATGCGCGCCGCGTCTTCGGCGTTGAACACGATGACGCCACTGGCCGCGCCGGGAGAGACGCCGAGCCCCATGGCAATCGGGGTCACCCCGTCTTTGGATTTCAGGCGCGGATGCAGCAATTGGGTCAGCCGCGTCGGATCAACGCGCGACACGGCGTTCTGCGCCGTCCACACCTTGCGTGTGACGCGGTCCACCGCTGCTTCAAGGTCGGCAGCCGCCGTGACCTGTGATGGGCGCGCCGACAGAAACAGCACCTGCCCCTTACGGATCGCTACCGTGCAGCACATGTGCCGTCCCGCCTTGGCATCGAGAAGGGACACCAGTGCATCGACCGATTCGGGGAAGCGCGGCAGCGGCGCGCCGTTGAGCGGCGCTGGCCCCAACGCGCCCGTCGTCGCGTTGCGCGTCAAAAACTGCTCGATCTCGCCTTCGGCAACGCTCTGCACCAGCACGATCTGCTTACCGCGATCTTCGTCCGCGCGGCCCGTCCAACCCTGGCCGAAGCCATAGCTGTCGAACGCATTCTTGATCGCCTTGGCCAACGCGCGTGTCGGATCGACCGCGTCTTCGGCATTCGTCGGGGCCGCAATGCCCATTTTGGCCGACATCAACCCGCCGTTATGGGTTGCCGCAGAGGTGCGAACCACCAGCAATGGCGGGGTTTCGTCTTTTCCGACCAGTTTGAACAGGCAGGCGATCCAGTGCGTCCGCAGCCGCACGTCGCGCTGCAGGCGTTCATGCTGCAGCGCCTCCCAGGCGGCTCGCGTCAGAGCGATGGTGGGAACGGTGGGGAAACCGGCTTCGCCGACGCGGAAAATCCAGCGTGCCTTGCCGCTCAGCAGCTTGAGCTGGCTGGCCGACAGGTTCGCCTTCCCCATGGCCGGGGCAATCGCGAACATTTCCTGCGCCAAACTCACTGCTAAGCCCTTGCCATAGTTACAGCCGTATAATGCCTGTGCGTCGATGCGACCGCAACAAGACTTGACTTGCAGAGGCAGCGAAAGCATCTGATCTGATATGGAAAAGCGGCCACAACTAGACATTCTGCTGTGTGCCCCGCGCGGTTTCTGCGCCGGGGTGGATCGTGCCATCCAGATTGTGGAGCTGGCGCTCGAGAAATATGGCGCGCCCGTCTATGTGCGTCACGCCATCGTGCACAACAAATACGTGGTGGATGGCCTGCGCGAAAAGGGCGCGATCTTCGTTGAGGAACTCAGCGAGATCCCCGAGACCGGGGCCCCCGTCGTGTTCTCGGCCCACGGCGTTCCCAAATCGGTTCCGGCCGACGCGCGCAGCCGCAACATGTTCTTCCTCGATGCGACCTGCCCGCTCGTGAGCAAGGTTCACGTCGAGGCCCAACGCCATTACGCCGAAGGTCACGAAATCGTGCTCATTGGCCACAAGGGTCACCCTGAAGTCGTTGGCACGATGGGCCAACTGCCACCCGGGGCGATCACGCTGGTCGAAACCGTTGCTGACGCCATGGTGTTCGAGCCGCGCGACGCCGGCACTCTCGCCTTCGTGACCCAGACCACGCTGTCGGTCGATGACACCCGCGAGATCGTTGCCGCCCTGCAGTCGCGCTTCCCGGCCATCAATGGCCCGCATAAGGAAGACATCTGCTACGCCACGACCAATCGGCAGGAGGCCATCAAGGCCGTCGCCCCCGAGGTTGACGCGATGATCGTCGTGGGGTCGTCCAATTCCTCCAATTCGCTGCGTCTGGTGGAAGTCGCCGAACGCGCGGGTTGCAAGGTGTCGATGCTGGTCGACCGGGCCTCAGAGATCGACTGGAGCCGGCTCGAAGGCATCAAGTCGCTTGGCGTTTCCGCCGGCGCCTCTGCACCCGAAAAGCTCGTCGACGAGGTTATCGAAGCCTTCGCCCAGCGCTATGACATCAAGGTCGAAGCGCGGGTCACGGCCAAGGAGAACATTGCCTTCAACATCCCGCGTGAACTGCGCACCATCGAAGCATCAGTCGCGCGATGAGCGATCTGACGCTGCTCGAAACCGATCGTCTGGTCCTCTCCGGCTGGACGCTCGATCAGATCGATGACCTTGTGCGCCTGCATGGCGATCCCAATGTGTCGCGTTATCTGAGCGTTTCGGGTGCCCCCTGGACCCAAGATCAGGCCCGGACCGCCATCGAGGGCTGGATCGCTCTGTTCCAGTCCCGCCGGCTGGGCAAGCTCCGCGTTACCCGCAAATCGGACGGCGCCTTCATTGGCCGTGCCGGCTACGGCATCTACACGCCCACTGGCGAGCCCGAGATCGGCTTTGCGTTCTTTGCTGACCAACAGGGGCAAGGCTATGCGACCGAAGCCGCTTCAGCTCTGCGCGACTGGATGTTCCGCGAGACCGACGCGCCCCATTTCATCGGCTTTGCCGACACCCGAAACGCCCCCTCGCTGGCCGTGCTGCGCAAGATCGGCATGACACCAACGGCGGTAGAGGTCGAGCCATACGGATTGCTCTGCCAGTTCCACACCTACGAGCGCCCCATAGCCCATGTCTGACCTTGTTATCATCCACACCGACGGCGCCTGTTCGGGCAATCCCGGCCCTGGCGGCTGGGGTGCGATCCTGCAATATGGCGACAAGACCAAGGAATTGTGCGGCGGCGAAGCGTTGACCACCAATAACAAGATGGAGCTGACCGCCGCCATCGAAGCGCTCAACGCGCTCAAACGCCCCTGCAATGTCGAGCTGCACACCGATAGCCAATACGTCAAAAACGGCGTCCAGAGCTGGATGCATGGCTGGAAGCGCAATGGCTGGAAGACCGCCGACAAGAAGCCGGTCAAAAACCTCGAACTCTGGCAAGCTCTAGACGAAGCCACCAAGCGCCACACCATCGAGTGGAAATGGGTCAAGGGCCACGCCGGTCACGAACTCAATGAACGCGCCGACCAGCTCGCCAACGAAGGCATGGCCCCGTTCAAGGGTAAGCGCTGACGTTTCTCACCTCTCCCCCAAGGGAGAGGTGAGAAAACCCATCACGCCCGCTGCGGCAGCAGGCCCTTAATCCCGTTCCACAGCGGCGCCACGACATAACCGGCCACGGGAATCAGTAGCGCGCCGAGGATTAATCCACCGATGCCGTCGACCAGTGCGGTCACGAACCAGCCGGCAAAGCCTGCGATCGAAGGGAATGCGTGCAGCGCCCATTCGGAGGCGGCTTCCACGATATGCTCGGGCGCGGTAATGCCAAAGCTAACAAGGCCGTGGGCCACGATGCCACCGCCCACCCAGATCATCGCGGCCGTGCCGACCACGCCCAACACCTGCATGAACACCGGCATGCCCCGTACCAGCCCCCGGCCAAAGCCCCGGCCCGCGCCGGTGCGGCCATGCTCGGCCAGCCACAGGCCAGCATCATCCGCTTTGACGATCAGCGCCACGCCGCCATAGACGGCCACGGTGATGCCGATACCGACGATCGCCAGGATGATGGCGCGGGTCCAGATATCGCCAGCGTCGATCGCCGCCAGCGCGATGGTCATGATCTCGGCAGAGAGGATGAAATCGGTCTTGATGGCCCCGGCCACTTTTTCTTCCTCAAGGCTCGTCGCCGAAAGTGCCGCAGGTTCCAACGAAGCCTCATGCGCCTCGGCATCGTGCGGCCGCAGCGCGTGATAGACCTTCTCAGCGCCCTCATAGCAAAGATAGGCGCCGCCAAACATCAGCAGCGGCGTGATGGCCCAGGGCAAAAAATAGCTCAGGATCAGCGCGGCGGGCAAAAGGAAGATCAGCTTGTTCTTGATCGAGCCCCAGGCAATTTTGCCAACAATGGGCAGCTCGCGATCAGCGGTGAAACCATCAACATAGCGCGGGGTCACCGCAGCATCATCAATCACCGCGCCAGCGGCCTTGACGCCCGCCCTGGCCGCCTGCCCCGCAATATCGTCAAGCGAGGCTGCCGCCACCTTGACCAGTCCCGCGACATCATCGAGCAGAGCAAGCAGGCCGACACTCATGGAGAGTTCCTTTGGTAGCGCCGTGTTGATTTTGCATTGGCGCGCAAGAAGCGCAACATGGCTTGATGTTCAAACACTTGATCATCGCCACGCTCGCGATTGCAGCGCTAACGGCGCCAGCCATTGCCCAGTTCCCGCCGCCGGGCATTTATGCCTGCGTCACAGCGGATAACGCCGCCTTCGGCACCCTCACCCTGCTCGTGGCGGGGGATTATGATTTCAAATCCACTGTGATCCCGAGCGGTAGAGGCCAGGTCGCCTCCGCAGGCCCCAGCGTCAACGCGCTCACTGGCCCATTGGCCGATATCCATCTGACCGGCAGCTTCTCCACCAACGCCCATGGCGAAGCGGTGTTCATCTTCGACAGCGACAAGGGACGCCTGCAATGCGCCCTGCCGACCGAATGAGGCCCCATCAGACCTCATGGTGAGCCCGTCGAACCATGAGGTCGGGCACACATCCAGTCACGCCCGCGTCCTTCGACAATTCAGGATGAGGGCTACTGATGATGCATGTATCCACCACGTCGCGCTGGGCGGAATTCCGCCATCTCTCCCACCCACCGCCGCTGCCCGCGGACTTGATCCGCGGGTCACTGTCAGCACGGCAGATGCGGAAAATGGCCCTCGGATCAAGTCCGAGGGCAGTACGGTGTAAAGCTTAGCGAACGCGGCCAGACGCATCTGCCGCATTGAGACCTCATGGTGAGCTTGTCGAACCACGAGGTCGGGACACGGATCCAGCCACGCCCTCGTCCTTCGACAAGCTCAGGATGAGGTCTACTCGTGATGCATGTATCCACCACGTCGCGCTGGGCGGAATTCCCCCCCCCCCCCACCCCCCGCCGCCCCCCGCGGACTTAATCCGCGGGCCCCCCTCCGCGCCGCCCC
>NZ_LANJ01000010.1 GCF_000971295.1 Devosia epidermidihirudinis
CCCTCCCCCTTGTGGGGAGGGATCTAGGGTGGGGGGGATTTTTTCCACCATCGCGTATGCGGGGACATACCCCCACCCTGCTCGATGGACGGACTTAGTTGGCGCTAAGTCCTATCTCGCTTCCCTCCCCACAAGGGGGAGGGAAAGTCGACTGATGGATTTGTGGGTGGCGTTGCCCCAAACACAGCTCGTCACCCTCGGGCTTGACCCGAGGGTGTTTGTTAGGCGCTCAGCAAGTGAAGAGCCCTCGGGTCAGGCCCGAGGGTGACGGCTGGTGGGGTGGAGAGTGCGTGCGCTCGAAAGAGAGATTCCCGCTTTTGCGGGAATGACACTGTGGGGAATGCGGAGTTCGCGTCCCGCCCCTGCCCCTAAAACGTAAACACCTCACGGCGCAGCAGGTCCCAGCTGGCTTTGTCTGGCGTCACCAGCAGGCCGCCGGAGACGTGGCTGGGGAGATAGGGATGGCCGTCGAGGCGGGCGGCGTAGGCGCCTGCTTCCTGGGAGATCAGGGTGCCGGCCAAGTGATCCCATGGCATCAGCTTGTTGAAGCAGACGAACTGGGTGTGGCCGGAAGCGAAGGCGCGATATTCGTGGCCGGCGACGCGGTAATTGGCGACCATCCGCACCTTGGCAAAATTGGTCAGCACCTCGACCCGGCTTTCAGCCGGCATGTAGGCGACCGACGATGTGCCTACCATCTGATCGAGCGGCAGCGCGTCGGCTACCTTGAGCTTGACCGCTTCGCCGTCGGGACGGCGGAGGAAGGCACCAGCGCCCTTTTCGGCGATGAACCAGTCGTCGCCCATCGGATCGTAGATGATGCCAGCGACGGTTTCGCCCTTGGAGACGACCGACGCCATGGTGGCAAAGAGCGGTAGGCCAGCTGCATAATTGGCGGTACCATCGATGGGATCGACGACCACCGCGAGATCGGCAGTGGCCAAAGCGGTCAGCAGCGCCGGATCGGCGGCGACCGATTCTTCGCCTACGAACAGCGCGTCTGGCATCCAGTCGGCGATACGGGCCTTGATGACGTTTTCCGTCGCGACATCGGCCTCGGTGACGAGGTCGATGGCTTCGGTTTTGACATGGACCATGGAGGCGTCGAGGCGGCGGAAGCGCGGTAGGGCTTCGGCGCGCGCGGCGTCGCGCAGGATGTTGGCAAGGTCCATTACATCAAAGGTCACGGCGTCGTCCTCTTGTCGAATAGCGCAGAAAAATCAAACAGCTTGGTATCCAGCATATGGCTGGGATTGATGTTCCCTAGCGCGCGGATCATGACGTCCTTGCGACCGGGCATGCGCTTTTCGATATCGGTCAGCATGGCCTTCATGGCGTTGCGTTCGAGGCCATCCTGGCTGCCGCAGAGATCACAGGGGATGATCGGGAAGGCCATGGCGTCGGAGAACTTCTGCAGGTCGTCCTCTGCGCAGAAGATCAGCGGGCGCAGGACTTCCACAGTGCCTTCGTCATTGAGCAGGCGCGGCGGCATGGCCGCGAGCTTGCCGCCGTGGAAGAGGTTCATGAAGAAGGTTTCGAGGCTGTCGTCGCGGTGATGGCCGAGCACCAGCGCGGTGCAGCCCTCCTCCCGCGCGATGCGGTAGAGATTGCCCCGGCGTAGGCGCGAGCAGAGCGAGCAATAGGTCGCGCCGGCTGGCAGCTTCTCGGTGACGATGGAATAGGTGTCGCGGTACTCGATGCGATGCGGAATGCCGAGGCCTTCCAGAAACGCCGGCAGGATATGCTTGGGGAAATTGGGCTGGCCCTGATCGAGATTGCAGGCCACCAGCTCAACCGGCAGCAATCCGCGCCATTTGAGATCGAGCAGCAGGGCCAGCAGCCCATAGCTGTCCTTGCCGCCCGACAGCGCCACCAGCCACTTCTCGCCCGGCCGCACCATGCCGAACTTTTCGATGGCCTCGCGCACATTGCGGATCAGTCGCTTGCGCAGTTTGTTGAACTCAACCGTGTGCGGCGCATTGGCATAGATGGGATGGGCGCCGGAGCCGGCCTCATCGACCGCGTCCATATCGAGAACCGCACTATCCATCGCGAAACGTCCAATCAAACAGCAAGAGGGGCGACCTGTGCGCCCCTCCTATAGCAAGCGTGGCGAAAATTCTATTCCGCTGGCAGAGGCGATGCCTCGACGGCTTCACCGACGTCATGGCCGGTGTCGAAGGCATCAAGATTGGCCTCGAACTCGTGCAGACGCTTCCAGATCGAGCGCAGCTCGGTCAGCGTGGTCCAGTTGTTGAGGATCAGTCCAAAAGCGCCGTTCACACGGCCATAGGCGTCACTGATCTGATTGAGCAGGCCGAACGTCACCGCGCCGGTGAACATGCCTGGACCAACCATCAGAAGCGGCGCGAGGCTCGTCACCTGCCCATAGAGGTTCGACCACAGATCGAAATAGCCATAGTGCAGATAGAGGCGATGATAGTTGAAGCGAATGCCGGAAAACAGCGAGAACAGCGTCTCCGGTTGGGCGTGGTTGATCTTGTCATCTTCGCCCAGCACCAGCTCCTTACGGAACGCCGCCTCAACCTTCTGATTGTTGTATTCCAGCCCTGGCAGAAACCAACCGACAAACCACGAAATCACCATGCCGCCGACGGTGATGATCACCGAGGCCCAGACCAGCGAGCCGGGAATATCGCGCAGGATCGGCAGATCGACCTGGCTACTCAAAGACCACAAGATCGGGATGAAAGCGATCAGGGTCATGACAGCGCGGGCAATCGCCAGCCCCAGACTTTCCACGATCGAGGCGAAACGCATCGCGTCTTCCTGGATACGCTGGGAGGAGCCTTCGATTTCCACTTCCACATGGCGCCAGCGCGGAATGTAGTTCTCGGTAATGGCTTGCCGCCAACGGAAACCATAGAGGCGCGTCACGTAGCTGGTGAGCGTGGCCAGAACCACATAGGGCAGCGCGATCCACAGGAAGCTGGATGGCATCGGCAGCGTGATGAAGCCGAGGAAATTATGCGGCGCCATTTCGGGCTGGAAGATCATCGCCCAGAATTCGGAGACGTTGTGCGAGCTGGCTTCCTGCAGCATCGTGTAGAAGACATTGTACCACTTATTCAGCAGCACCGTCATCTGCACCTGAAGATAGATCGACGCGATCAGAAATGCGCCGCCAATATAGGCCCAAGCAGCCCAACGACGCGTTGCAAAGAATGACTTGATCATGACGGCCCTCCAAGGCCTCAGGCCCCAAACCGGCCCGTCACACTGGCGTCACAAGTAAATGCGGCGGAGGCAAGAGCGAAACTTCGCCTTACCAAAATTTAACCCAGGATTTTCTTGTCCGGATAAACAAAAAGGCCGCTCCGAAGAGCGGCCTTTTCAAATTCTTGGCTTCTACAGCGATTAACGCGAGTAGAATTCGACGACCAGGTTTGGTTCCATCTGAACCGGATATGGCACGTCCGACAGCGATGGAACGCGGGCGAAAGTGGCGGTCATCTTGTTGTGGTCGACTTCCACATAGTCTGGAACGTCGCGCTCAGCGAGCTGCACGGCTTCGAGCAGCACAGTCAGCTGCTTGGAGCGGTCGCGGACTTCAACCTTGTCGCCAACCTTGACCAGGTAGGACGGAATGTTGACGCGCTTGCCGTTGACCAGGATGTGGCCGTGCGACACGAACTGGCGCGCAGCGAACACGGTGGTCACGAACTTCGCACGATACACGATCGCGTCCAGACGGCTCTCGAGCAGGCCGATCAGGTTCTCGCCGGTGTCGCCCTTAACGCGAGCGGCTTCATTGTAAAGACGCTTGAACGCCTTTTCAGTGATGGTGCCGTAGTAGCCCTTGAGCTTCTGCTTGGCGCGGAGCTGCAGACCGTAGTCCGAGAGCTTGCCCTTGCGGCGCTGACCATGCTGGCCTGGGCCATATGCACGGGCGTTCAGTGGGGACTTTGGACGACCCCAGATGTTTTCGCCAAGACGGCGATCGATTTTGTACTTGGCTGAATGACGCTTCGACATCGCGTATCCTTCTTCATAGTTGAATGGATCGCGCCCTCCTCTGCCATCCCGAGGGATGACCGACAGACCCCAATAATTTAGGAGATCCCGGGTGCGCCTAATGGGACAAAGCCCGAATAGGTGGCCGGGTGATACCGAGACAGGGCGGAGGAGTCAAGCATTGGCGGCATTTGGCCTGCCACCGCTGTCATTGCACGGTCGCAGAAAGGTGGATCACCGGGACAAGCCCGGTGATGACGATTGCGGGGGGAACAGAGCGCCCACCGAATCCCCTGCCCACCTTCCCCGTTCTATCGTCACCACCCGGCTTGTCCGGGTGGTGACGATAGAACGGGGAAGGTGG
>NZ_LANJ01000011.1 GCF_000971295.1 Devosia epidermidihirudinis
GGGTGGGGCTTACCATCAGGGCTGATGGGCCTGTTCCAGTTTCACTGATGCCGGCGCTGTCCTGGGGCTTGACCCTGGGTCTCTGGCCGTACGGCGGGCGTGGAGAGGGGCCCTCGGATCAAGTCCGAGGGCAGCCTTGTGGATGGGATATGGGGTGTGTTGATCGACGGATCGGAGTACCCCCACCTGGCCTCCCCCTGTTAGGGGGAAGAACAGAGCGGAGCGTGAGGGGCGTTAGTCGACGTGCGTATGCACTGTGACGCCGCCGACGATGGTGCGCATGACCTTGCCGGCGAGGCGGGCGCCTTCGAAGCTGGTGTTGCGCGAACGGGAGCGGAAGTCGCGCTCGTTGACCTGCCAGGGGTAATCGAGATCGAACAGGATCAGGTCGGCGGGCGCGCCCTTGGCGATGCGGCCAGAGGGTAGGCCGAGGATTTCGGCGGGGCGGATGGTCATTGCGCGTAGGACCGTCAGCAGGTCGACATCGCCGGAGTGGACGAGGCGCAGGGCTGCCGCGAGCAAGGTTTCGAGGCCGATGGCACCGTCAGAGGCTTCAGCGAAGGGCTGGCGCTTGACCTCGGTGTCCTGCGGGTCGTGATCGGAATGGATAGTGTCGATGGTGCCATTGCGCAGGCCCTCGATCACCGCCTGGCGATCATCCTCGGCGCGGAGGGGCGTCGAGAGCTTGTAGAAGGTTCGGTAGCGACCAATGTCGTTCTCGTTGAGCGAGAGGTTGTTGATCGAGATACCGGCCGTAACGGAGGCGTTACGCTTTTTGGCTGCAGCGAGCAGCTCGACGGAACCGGCGCAGGAGATCTGGGCGGCGTGATATTTGGTCTTGGTCAGGGCGGCCAATTGCAGGTCGCGGGCCAGCGGAATGGTCTCGGCCTCGCGCGGAATGCCCTTGAGGCCGAGCACGGTGGCGAACAGGCCCTCGTTCATCACGCCCACGCCGGTGAGGCTTTTGTCGGACACGTGGTGGACGATCGTCATGCCATAATTGGCGGCATAGCTCATCACGGTGCGGAGCAGGGCGCTCGATTGAATGGAGTTGCGGCCATCGGTGAGGCAAACGGCGCCGGCTTCCTTGAGCAGGCCGAACTCGGTCATTTCCTGCCCGTCCAGGCCCTTGGTGATGGCGGCGGCAGGCAGAACATTGACCTTGGAGGTGGCCTTGGCGCGGCGGATGAGAAAATCCACCAATGCGCCATCGTCCACGACGGGTGCGGTGTCGGGCATCATCACAAAGCTGGTGACGCCACCGGCAGCGGCGGCATCGCCGGCCGATTGCAGGGTTTCGCGATATTCCTTGCCGGGCTCGCCGGTGAAGACGCGCATGTCGATGAGGCCGGGCGACAGGATGTGGCCGGCGGCGTTGACGACTTCGGCGCCTTCGGGAACGCCGACGGGGCCACCATGGGCGATATCAGCGATTACGCCATTTTCGATGAGCACGGCGCCGGTCTTGTCGGTGCCGGAGGCCGGATCGACGATGCGGGCGTTTTCAATGAGCAGGGGGCGGGTCATGCGCGGTCTCCTGCCGGCAGCAAGGCATCGAGGACGGCCATGCGCACGGCGACGCCCATTTCGACCTGGTCGATGATGACGGAGGCGGGGCCATCGGCAATTGCCGGATCGATCTCGACGCCGCGGTTCATCGGACCGGGATGCATGACAATGGCGTCGGGCTTGGCGTAGGCCAGTTTTTCGGCATCGAGGCCATAGAAGTGGTAATATTCGCGGACCGAGGGGATCATACGGCCATTGGCGCGCTCATGCTGAAGGCGCAGCATCATGACGACGTCAGCGCCCTTGAGGCCTTCGCGCATGTCGGTGAAAACTTCGGTGGCGAGGTGTTCGATACCGGCGGGCAGCAGGTTGCGCGGGGCAATGACGCGGGTGCGGACATTGAGTGCGCCGAGCAGCAGCAGATTGGACCGGACGACGCGCGAATTGGCGATATCGCCGCAGATGGCCACGGTCAGGCCGGAAATGCGGCCCTTGTGATTGCGGATGGTCAGGGCGTCGAGCAGGGCCTGGGTGGGGTGCTCATGGGCGCCGTCGCCGGCATTGATCACTGCGCAGCCAACCTTCTGGCTCAGCAGCTCCACCGCGCCAGCCGCCGAGTGGCGCACGACGATGACGTCGGGGCGCATGGCGTTGAGCGTGGCGGCCGTATCGACAAGGGTTTCGCCCTTGGACACCGAGCTGGTCTTGACCGACATGTTCATCACCTGCGCGCCGAGGCGCTTACCGGCGATTTCGAACGAGCCCTGCGTGCGGGTGGACGATTCGAAGAACAGGTTAATCTGGGTTTTCCCTGCCAGCGTGGGGAAGCTCTTGCGCTCCTGCCGACTGACCGGAACCATGCGCTCGGCGCGATCCAGCAGGTCGATGATCTCGTGCTGTTTGAGATCGGCAATGGAAAGCAGATGCTTCTGGCTGAAAGGGGGATAATCGCCGGACGTACCGGCGGGCGTGGTTGAGGCTTTGGGGGCCATGCGTTCCCATCCCTGATGTTTGATGCGGTCTAGGGGAGGCAAGCGGCGTGGGCAAGATCATTTATGCGGTTTTGAATATGTTCGAGCACTTTCGAGCCGAAAATATTCCAAAATATTCCACGCTCTTGGCCTCAGTTTCGTAGCCGATCCAGAGCGCCCTGGAGGATGTAGCTGGCGGCAAGTTTGTCGACGACTTCGGCCCGGCGGTCGCGGCGCATGTCGGCTTCGATCATCATGCGGGTGACGGCGCTGGTGGAGAGGCGTTCGTCCCAGAAGGCGATGGGCAGGGTGATGCGCTGGGCGAGGCTGCGGGCGAAGGCCCGGGTGGACTGGACGCGCGGGCCCTCGGAGCCATCCATATTGAGCGGCAGGCCGAGAATGATGGCGACAACGTTGTTCTGGGCGATCAGCTCATCGAGGCGAATGGCATCCGCGGTGAACTTGGTGCGCTTGATGGTTTCGAGTGGCGTGGCTGAATAACGCATGCCATCGGAGATGGCTACACCAATGGTCTTGGTGCCCAGATCAAGTCCGAGAATCTTGCCCGTGGCCGGAATGGCGGCGAGCGGATTGGCGAATTCTTCGGTCATTGCGGGCGGGTCCCTTGCCTGATGCGGCCCGTCCTATAGTTTGCGCGCCAATTTGGCGACAGGAAAGCATAGATGAAACTCACCTGGTTTGGCGGGACGACGGTTCGCATTCATGTTGGTGGGGCGATTCTGGTGGGGGATGCGAAGGGGGCGCCGGCTAGAATCGATCGGACGGAGCTGGTGTCAGGGGCCGATCGGGTGTTTGCGCTGGATGGTGCGGATCTGCCGGTGGCTGATGGCGCGAGCTGGAAGCCGCGGCGACAGGCGCGGTTGCTGGATGAGGGCGAGGTTCTGCCCGAGGTGTTGCTGTGGTCGGTCACTGGCGGTGTGCTGGTCGACGCGATTGGGGAAGCGCCGTTGCTGCTGGCGAGCGACGATCTTGGTGAGCTGGGGCGTTGGGCCGATGGCGCGGTTGTGGTGCTGTTTGGTGACGGAGCAGCGCTCAGCGCTCGTGGGCAGGCCGTGCTGGATGCCCGCACACCCAAGGTGATTGCGCTGGCGGCGGGCGAGGATGACGTCGACATTGCCATCGCCGCCCTGCGCGATAGATTGGACGGCACGGGGCTGTTTTCGCTGGAGCCGGGAATGGCGCTGGAAATCTGATCGGACGCATCAGCCAAATTCATTGTCTTTTCCGGCGGTCCGTTGCTAAGAACGGCCCAATTGAGCCGCTATTTTCTGGAGTTCCCATGTCGGTTGATGCCGCCACCGTGAAACGCATTGGTCGCCTTGCGCGCATCCGTATCGAGGACAGCGAAGTTGCTGCCTATCAGGATGAGCTCAATGCCATGTTGGGGTTTGTCGAGCAGCTGACGTCCATCAACGTGGATGGCGTGGAACCGATGACATCGGTGACGCCCATGACGTTGCGCCGCCGCGATGACGTGGTCACTGATGGTGGCTATCCCGAAAAGATCGTCGCCAATGCGCCTTTGTCGGAAGACAACTTCTTCATGGTGCCCAAGGTGATCGAATAAATGCCAGTTTCGATCGCTGTCGAAACACCACTTCAGGACGATGTGCGGGCGCTTGTGACCAAGTTGAACGCGCATCTTTTGCCGCTGTCACCACTCGAGTTCCAGTTCAAGATGACTGTGGAGCAGATGGCCGATAGCGACACGACGCTGTTTGTGGCGCGGGACGAAAGCGGCGCGGCTGTGGGCATGGGTGCGCTCAAGGTGCATTCGGCTGAGCTGGGCGAAGTCAAACGCATGTTCACCGACCCAGAAGTGCGCGGCAAGCGTATCGGTTCGGCACTGCTCGACGCTATCGTCGGACTGGCTCGTGAGCGTTCGCTGAAGGTGCTGATGCTGGAAACGGGGACTGGCGAGGGGATGGCGGAAGCGCATCGCCTTTACACGCGCAGCGGTTTTGCCGAACGCGGTCCGTTTCTGGATTATCCCGACAGTGAATGGTCGGCGTTCTTCGAACTGCCGCTGGATGCGGGGCCTCCCGCATGATGAAGCAAATTGCATTGCTGGCGCTGTGCGGGCTGGCGCTGACCGGCTCCGCCATGGCGCAGGACGAGCGTGTGATCGACCAATCCAAGCTCTACGTGAGCGAACTCGATGCGTGCGAAGCCATCGAGCGTCGGGGCGCAGAAGCCTGGATGGAGAGCGATTTTATTAGCCTCAGCTTTTCCGGCGGCCTGCAAGGCACGGAGTATCAGTGCCACTTCGTCGACGTGAAGGCCGTGTCCAAGCGCAGCTTAATCTTCGTCTCGGCAGTGTGCGAGTTGCCCGGCGAGATTTATCCTGACACGTTGGCTATCGCCGCTTACGACGATAAGACAATTCAAGTCGTTTCTTCCTACGAGACTGCAATGGCCGCCGCTGGCAAGGTCGATCCGAGCGCACACAGTGCCGACGGCATGCTATTTACCCGCTGCGACAATCTGAGCGAGACATACTTTGACTGACCTGACCAAACTCAGCCTGGCCGATGCCCGCAAGGGCCTCAACGACAAGAGCTTCACTTCGACCGAACTGACTGGGGCGTACCTGTCGGCGATCGAACAGGCCAATCCATCGCTCAACGCCTATGTGGCTGTGACCGGTGAGCAGGCGCTCGATATGGCCAAGGCCAGCGATGCCAAGCTCGCGGCCGGGCAGGGTGGCGCGCTGGAAGGCATTCCACTGGGCATCAAGGATCTGTTTGCGACCAAGGGCGTGCACACGCAGGCGGCCAGCCACATCCTCGACGGCTTCAAGCCCGAATATGAATCGACCGTGACCGCCAATCTGTGGCGTGATGGCGCCGTCATGCTGGGCAAGCTCAACATGGACGAGTTCGCCATGGGCTCGTCCAACGAGACCAGCTATTACGGCCCCGTCATCAGCCCGTTCCGCGCCGAGGGCAGTAATGCCAATCTGGTGCCAGGTGGTTCGTCGGGCGGTTCGGCGGCTGCTGTTTCGGCGTGGCTGTGCGCAGCAGCGACGGCAACAGACACCGGTGGCTCGATCCGCCAGCCAGCAGCCTTCACTGGCACGGTCGGCATCAAGCCAACCTATGGCCGTTGCTCGCGCTGGGGCACTGTGGCTTTCGCGTCCTCGCTCGATCAGGCTGGCCCAATCGCCCGCACAGTGGAAGACGCTGCGCTGATGATGACCTCGATGTCTGGGTTCGATCCCAAGGATTCGACCAGCGTTGATCTGGCGGTGCCAGATTTTGCCGCTGCTGTTGAACGCGGCGTGAAGGGCCTCACCATCGGCGTTCCGCGCGAATACCGCATGGACGGCATGCCCGCCGAGATCGAAAAGCTGTGGCAGCAGGGCCTCGACTGGCTGCGCGCCGAGGGTGCGACGGTCAAGGACATCTCACTGCCGCACACGAAGTACGCACTGCCAGCCTATTACATCGTGGCGCCCGCTGAGGCCTCGTCGAACCTTGCCCGCTATGATGGCGTGAAGTTCGGCCTGCGCGTTTCGGGCAAGGACATCACCGACATGTATGAGCTGACCCGCGCTGCCGGGTTTGGCCGGGAAGTGAAGCGTCGCATCATGATCGGCACCTATGTGCTGTCGGCCGGCTATTTCGATGCCTATTACGTCAAGGCGCAGAAGGTCCGCACGCTGATCAAGAAGGACTTCGAGGACGCGTTCCACGCGGGTGTCGACGCCATCCTGACGCCTGCAACGCCTTCGGCTGCGTTCGGTATCGGTGATGAGGATATGGCCAGCGATCCGGTCAAGATGTACCTCAATGACGTGTTCACAGTGACGGTGAACATGGCCGGTCTGCCGGGCATTGCGGTACCTGCGGGTAAGGACGGTCAGGGCCTGCCACTCGGCCTGCAGCTGATCGGCAAGCCATTTGACGAAGAGACGCTGTTTGCCGCGGCGCGCGTCATCGAAAAGAGCGCCAACCTCGACTTCTCGCCAAAGCGTTGGTGGTAAGACATGGCTGGCTGGTCGCCGACTGACGACAATGGCGGGTTCGGATCGGACCTGAGCGTCTATATGGCGCATCTGCGGTGCATCGCAGGGCTGGTCGTGGAACCCAAGACCAAGGGCGTCAATCTTCCAGCGGAATACCGCTGGGAGATTACCCAGAGCACCCAGCCGCTGATTGAGGCGTCTGAGGGCGATCTGTCCTATGAGGACGTTGCGGCGCTGAAGGCGTTTGCCGAAGAGGTCACGCGCGTGCCTGTCAATGCACCGCCGCTGTCGGACAAGTCCTGGGCGAAATCGCGCGCTATGGCGCACGATTTGCTGGCTCAGCTGGAACCGCTTTATGCGGAGCTGGAACCTGGGCTTCTCGGTGACGAATAGGGCTTGGGCTTGATTGCTATGCCGATCCGACCTATTTGGCGCGCATGCACAAATTGAAATTGGTTGTGACGTCGCCTCAAGGGGCGTCCGGGCCGACAAGGGTATCGCCGATGGCCGCTGACATTTTCACCACGCTCGACTGGTCCGAGCCACCCAAAGACATGAGCAAGCCTTTGCAGGCTCTGTGGTGGCTGAAGAAGGGCGAGCTGCGTGTGGGCCCCGAATGGGAGCAGGCGCACAATATCGTTCAGGCGATGGAGGGCGTGCAGGCTTTCGACTGGGTCCACGCACTGATGCACTGGATCGAAGCCGATATGGGCAATGCCGATTACTGGTATCGCCGCGCGGGCAAAAAGCGGGCTACGCCCAGCGTGGGCAGCGAGTGGGAACATATCGCGGCTGCCCTCAGCGAAGTGACTAAGCACTAAGAAAAAGGCCCCGGTGGATGATCCCCCGGGGCCTTCGTTTACTTCAGCAGGTAGGCGGCTTCGCGAAGCTTTTCAGCGAAGTTCAGGCCAGCGAGGCCATAGCCCTGGTTGTCGCGCTGATCGACTTCGTAGACATGGCCAGCGGCAACGGCAGGCAGACGATCCCACAGAGGGCCGCTTTCCACGCCGCTCTGGTTCTGGCGTATGATCAGGTCGAAGACAGCCAGTTCGCCGTAGTTTTCCTGAGCGAACTCAGTGCCGCTATCCTGCTCTGGGTCCCAAAAGGGCAGATCGAGGCCGAGATCGTGCGCAGTGACCATCTGCAGGTTGGAGTGCTGCACAAGGGCCGAATCTTCCGAGCTCACGAGAATGCCGACTTTCTTGCCGGCGACGAGCGGGCCGATCTCGGCTTTGATTTCGGCAATGCGGGCGTCGTATTTGGCAAGCAGACCATTGGCCTTATCGGCCAGGCCGAACTGGGCGAGCTGGGCGGAGAGATCCTTCTTCCAGCCATCATGGCCATCGCTGACCGGCAGAATCGGTGCGATCTGGCGTAGGCGGGCATTGTCGTACCAATCGGTCTGGTAGCCATAGCTGCCCATGATGATCAGATCAGGCTCAAAGGCGATCAGCTGCTCGAAATTGATCTTGGTGACGTCGACGGCAAGAAGGGGCAGGTCGGCTGGAACCAAATCTGGGAACTGTTCGCCCGGGCGCTCCTGACCAGCGACGAAGTTGCCGCTGGCGACAACGTTCCACCCGGCGATGATCGCGAATTCAAGATCGGTGCGGCCCTGAATGGTGACGACGCGCAGTGGTTCCTTGGGCACTTCAACGGTGTTGTCGGCGTAGGAGAAGTTGACGGTGTCGGCGGCAAAGGCGGGTGGCAGCGAAGCCGAGGCCGCAAGGACGAGCGCCAGGCTGACAGCGCGGATTGAATGGGAAACGGACATTAAAACCCTCAAGCGAAATTAAGCAGCACCGCCAGCCGATTGAGACGGCAGCAGTGTTCATCGCATCAAACAAACATGAATATGTTTGTCAAATTATTTGGCAGTGAGGTCGCCGGAGAGGATGAGGAAGCCGGTGACAATGTACCAGATGGTGTGTGGCCAGGCGGCGACGCGCTCGATGGTGCCGCGCCCGAAGGGGTAAATGCCGGCCACGTAGAGGAGGAAGGCCACGAGCGCAATGGCGCCGGTGGCGATCGTATAGAGCGCGAAGGGGCGGTGCGTGCGCCAGAGGACCGCGCCCAGCAGGAAGAAGCCGAAGCAGGCAATGCCGAGCGACAGCGTGGCGCCCAGCATGTGGAGCGGCAGGACGGCATTGAGCGGGAAAATGCCGACGAGCATGCTGCCGGCGCCGCCCAATGCCAGCAGCCAGAGGGCCGACACTGTGAGTTTGCCTTGTGGCCAGAGCGTGCGCGTAAACCAGATGCCGAGGACGACGAGCGCGCCGTTGAGCACAATGCCGGTGTTGAAGACGAGGCTGAGAGGCGAACAGACCAGTTCGGTGCCGCCGGGGGCAGGGTTGAAATAGCTGCCACAGGTGGTGACGCCGAGAAGGCTGATGTCATCGAGCGCCATGGAATAAGCGGGCCATGCCGCCTGGGCGATGAACTGGGCGAGGAAGAACTCGATGGTCAGCAGCCAGAAAATGGCGCCAAGACGAATCTGGCTGGTCATGGAGTTCCCCCGGAGATGGGGGATGTGAGCGTGGGGCGGAGGGAATTGTCAAATCACGGGGACCCCGAAGTGAGGCGCGGGGGCGGTGACGATGTCTATGATGATTCAACGCTCACCACGTTATTCCCGCTTTCTCGGGAATGACATGGTGGCGGCGTGTGGGGAGTGGCCCTCGGATCAAGTCCGAGGGCAGCCCGGTGGGCGGGACAGGATTGGTAGCCTTGGCATTACCGCTTCTGCGTTACCGGTTGTCCTGCTCGCTGCGAACCAGTTCTAGGCCGCGTTTGGTGATGCGGTAGGGTTGGCCGCCTTGGGATTTGATGGCTTTTTTCGACTTCAGCTTGCGGAAGAGCAGCAGGCTGCAGGTGTTGAGCTTCCGACCTTCGCGGTTGAAGAATTCAAGGTCAGTGACCTTGCCGTTGTCGTCGCGCACCAAAGCAATACGGCCGCCCTGAGCGAGTGCATGGAGCACGCGCTGTTCGTCTTTAGAAATATCCAATTTTGTCTAAGCCCGAAAAGCGGGCGGGGGTGCGCAACGCGCTACCGCCAGTCTACCCGCGAACAAACAGGATCAGCCGCAGGCATCGCGCGCGGCGGCAGATCGGTTTATTCAGCCCCGTTCCGACAGAACGGGGCTTTAGCGGGTCTCAGACTGGTTAGACATAAAACAAAACCTTGATTAGCGTGGTGAGCATAGTTGCGCCGCCTGCCAAGGCCAAGCTTGAATGGCGGCTACAGTTGATATCGTCGCCGTGTCGGTGCAAACCGGCAACACGGAAAACTGCACTGCGTAAAACCTGCACTGGATGGACTCGTGACCGCTACCAAGACGCCTGCCGAATGCGAAACCAAAGAAGATGTGCGCGCTGAAATCGACCGCGTCGATCAGGCGTTGCTGAGCCTTTTCGCAGAGCGGCACCGCTATGTGACGCGCATGGCGCAGATCAAGACGGACCCGCATGAGGCTCGTGATCCTGTGCGCATCGAGGCGGTCATTGCGCGGCTGCGCGAGCGTAGTTTGGCCCTTGATCTTGATGAGGATCAGGCGGAACTTGTGTGGCGGACCCTGATCGATTGGAACATCAATTACGAGAAGGGCATCATCGCGGCGCGGCGCCGCACGCAATGAGGGAGAAGGCCATGCCCGGGATCAGCATTCGTCAGGCTGTGAAGGCAGATGCCGCCAGGCTGGCGGATATCGCTTATCGCGCCTGGGAAACTGGTATTTTTCCATTGCTCACCGACCAGCCCGGGCTGAAAGAGACCGAGCGGCAGCGGCTGCATCAGGTAGTGGGCGAGACCATTGCCCGTATCATCGTCGCCGAAGTGGATGGCGTTGTGGTTGGCTGGTGCTCCCGTTCATCGCGGCGGGCCTATATCCCGTTTCTGTTCGTGATACCGGAATTGCAGGGCCATGGGCTGGGCTCGCTCCTGCTACGACGCATGGAGTCGATGCTCGAACTTGAGGGTGCCGACCATGTGCAGCTGGAAACGCCAGCGGACAATGTGCGGGCCGTGCGGTTTTACGAGCGGCAGGGCTATCGCATTCTGGCACTAAAGCCGGATGGCCGCGCGGCGCACGAGCCCTTCATGAGCGTTCATCTGGAAAAGACGCTCGATCCTTTTGAGGGCGATATCGAAGAGGACTGAGTTCTCAGGATACCCCCTCCTAGCCTCCCCCTGATAGGGGGAGGGACTTGTCTGGTGCCTGTTCTTACATCTTGCCTCATGTGCCCTCGGCTTGAGCCGGGAGATGAGCGGTGGGTTTGGCCAGTTCGCGCCAAATTGACAATCCGCGATTGCATCTGTCACCCCTTCCCACTATGCGTTTTGCATAGCTTTGCCTTGCCTTTCAGGACGTTCAATTGACCCTTATCGATACGCGCACGCCCAATCCCAAGAGCTTCATCGCTGGATCAACCGGTGACTGGGAAATTGTCATCGGCATGGAAGTGCATGCGCAAGTGACCAGCGAGAGCAAGCTGTTCTCCGGTTCGTCGACTGAATTCGGCAATCCGCCCAATGCCAACGTCTCGTTTATCGACGCGGCCATGCCCGGCATGTTGCCCGTGATCAACGAGGAGTGCGTGCGCCAGGCTGTGCGCACCGGGCTGGGTCTGAAGGCAAAGATCAACAAGCGCAGCGTGTTTGACCGGAAAAACTATTTTTATCCCGATCTGCCGCAGGGCTATCAGATCAGCCAGTTCAAGGACCCTATCGTGGGTGAAGGCCTGATCTATCTGGATATGCCGGAAGGGCAGATCGAGATTGGGATCGAGCGCCTGCATCTGGAGCAGGACGCGGGCAAGTCGATCCACGACCAGCATCCGAATATGAGCTTTGTGGACCTGAACCGCTCCGGCGTGGCGCTGATGGAAATCGTCAGCAAGCCAGATCTGCGTTCGTCCGAAGAAGCCAAGGAATACCTGTCCAAGCTGCGCACCATCCTGCGCTACCTCGGCACCTGCGACGGCAATATGGAGCAGGGCTCCATGCGTGCCGACGTCAACGTGTCGGTGCGCCGCCCCGGTGGCGAGTTCGGTACGCGCTGCGAGATCAAGAACGTCAATTCGATCCGCTTCGCGGGTCAGGCGATTGAATATGAAGCGCGCCGCCAGATCGACATTCTGGAAGATGGCGGGTCGATCGACCAGGAAACTCGCCTGTTCGACCCCAAGCTGGGCGAGACGCGTTCGATGCGCTCCAAGGAAGAAGCACACGACTATCGCTACTTCCCCGATCCCGATCTGCTGCCGTTGGAATTCGACGAGGCGTTCATCGCGGCGC
Organism: Devosia epidermidihirudinis; assembly: GCF_000971295.1. Classification (GTDB taxonomy): domain Bacteria; phylum Pseudomonadota; class Alphaproteobacteria; order Rhizobiales; family Devosiaceae; genus Devosia; species Devosia epidermidihirudinis. Next base: position 11,762 of record NZ_LANJ01000011.1, read on the forward strand.
TGGCCGAACACCTGCCAGAGCTGCCAGATGAAAAGCAGGCCCGCTTCATCGCTGACTATGGCGTGACGCCCTATGACGCGATGGTGCTGACGCTGGACCGTGAAGCTGCAGATTTCTTTGAGGCCGCAGCAACGCACGGCGCCCGCAAGCGCGACGGCAAGGCTGTATCGAACCTGATCCAGGGCGATCTGGCCGCTTACGCCAACACGCAGACGACCACGTTCGACAAGACCCACGTGACGGCCGAGCAGATCGCCGAGATCGTCGACCTGGTGGCTGATGGCGTGATTTCGAGCAAGGGCGCCAAGGATCTGCTAGCCCTGATCATCACCAAGGAAGACGAAGGCAAGCCTGCCGAGATCGTCGAGCGTCGCGGCATGAAGCAGGTCACCGACCTTGGCGCCATTGAAGCGATCATCGACGAGATCATTGCGGCCAACCCCGATCAGGTTGCCAAGGTGCTGGCGAAGCCGACGATGATCGGCTGGTTTGTTGGCCAGGCGATGAAGGCATCGGGTGGCAAAGCCAACCCACAGGCGCTGAACGATTTGATGAAGAAGAAGCTCGGTCTCGAATAGGACCTGAGTTCTCTGCAAAAATGAGAAGCCCCGGTTGATCTTAGATCAACCGGGGCTTCTTTTTGATGGGTTGTCTGACCGTTAGACTGCAGGTCGGGACCAGAGGCGCAGCACGCGACCATCGATGCAGAGCAGACCGACAAACACCAGCAACATGCCCGCGATGTGGACGGGCAGGATGGTTTCACCCAGCAGCGTCACGCCAAGGATGATGGCGACGACCGGCGAGATGAAGGTGTTGGACGCGAAGTTGGTCGCGCCAATGCGCGGCAACAGGCGATACATGATCTGGAAGGTGAGGGCGGTGGAGAACAGGCCCAGCGCCAGCCACGCGGCCCAGGTTTCGACGCGTGTGGCGTGCGGCACGCCTTCCATGAGGAAGGCGACGGGCACGGAGACAACGGCGGCGCCGGTGATGGCGATCGTCGCCAGGGTGGTCGGATCAACAGCGCGGAAGCTACGGGCGACGTTGAGAGTGACCGCGTAGCAGAGCGTGGCCAGTAGGCAGAAGCCGATACCAATCAACTGGTCTCCAGCGTGGCCGCCAGTGAGGGCGGGCGAGGCTAGGAGCGCTGCGCCGGCAAAACCGGCCACAACGCCGAGTGCCTTGTTCATCTTGGCCTTCTCGCCGCCGGGCCAGAAGTGAGCAACGACAACGGTCAGGATGGGTGTCAGCGCATTGATGATGGCGGTGAGGCCGCTGGCGATATGGGCCTGGCCGAGCGGAAACAGGGTGAAGGGCAGCGCGTAGCTGAAAATGCCGAGTATGCCGAGCTTGAGATAAAGCATCGGATCGCGCGGCACCGGCTTGCGCAGGGCGACGAAGATCACCCAACTGGCGACAGCAGCGATGGAGACGCGCCCCGCTGCAATCCAGATCGGTCCTAGTTCACGTAGCAGAACCGCGTTGAACAGGAAGGAGCAGCCCCAGATACTGCCAACAAATATGAGAAGCGCCCAGTCGCGTGCGGCCATTTGATTCTACCTCGGAAAGACCGGACGCTATGCCTCGGTGTAACAAAGGTCGAACCGATTTTGACGATGGTTGCCATCAATTCGCGTTATGACCGCGGCGGCTCCCATTCGATATTTTGGGTTAATGTGAACCAAATCGACAGTTGTGAATTGTAGGATTAGCGTAGTTCTATCGGGTCATCCAAGTGCCGCCTCCCACATACATCGTCGATTACCTCCAATTCATCGGCCAGGTGCGCGGCAATTACACCGTGCGCGATGAGCGGGGCGCTGGCGTCCAGCAGGTGTGCCACACGCGCGTGGTAACCGTAGACACTTTGACCATCGACTGTGCGGCGCCTGGCGCGATTGGTGCGAAGTGGGTCGCGTATTTCCCCGAGTTTGGCCTGTTGCGTGGCGTAGTCAGCCGTTTGGCTGGTCCGCGCACAGTGGAGCTTGAGCTGCAGTTGAGCGACGCCACGAGGCGGAGGCTGTCGGGAACGATCCGTTGGATGGTTCGACGCGGTCGCGGGCTGACCAAGGACATGCGGCGCTCGCCACGACTGACGCCACGTTATCCGCAGGTTGATCTGACGGTAGGCAACGAGCAGTGGGACCGGGCGCTTCTGATCGATATTTCCGCGACCGGCGCGAAGCTGACCGCGGATCGCGCGCCGAGCCTTGGCAGCGTGGTGATGGTGGGATCCATCCCGGCAACCGTGGTGCGCAGTGAGCGGCAGGCGTTTGGCGTTGAGTTCGCCGAGCCGCTGGTGCTGAAGAATTTCGAGCAGATGCGCTTCGGCAAGGAGTAGCCGAAGTCTTAGAGGCTGTTTGCGAGCAGTCGGAGCGCTTCCGGGTAGATCCGGTGTTCTTCGATCAGGATGCGGGCCGCGAGCGTCTCAGGCGTATCGCCATCGAGCACAGGGACTTCGGCCTGCAGGATTGGATCGCCTTCATCAAGACCCGGCGACACGAAATGGACCGTGCAGCCATGGACCTTGGCGCCGTCTGCGAGCGCGCGCTCGTGGGTGTGCAGGCCCTTGTAGAGCGGCAGCAGCGAGGGGTGAATGTTGATCATCCGTCCGGCCCAGCGCAGCGTGAAGTCTTCGCCCAGCACGCGCATGAAGCCAGCCAGGCAGACGATGTCGACGTCCCAGCTTTCGAGCGTCTGTGTCAGCACGTCCTCGAGCATGTCCCGTGTGGGAAACTTGCTCTGGGCGAGCGAGGCCGTGGCGATGCCTTCGGCAGCCGCGATGGCCAAACCGGGCGCTGCAGCGCGATTGGACAGCACGCCGACGATCTCTGCGGGATAATCAGGCGCCTTCGCCGCTTGGATAAGCGCCGACATGTTGGAGCCACGTCCCGAGATCAGGATGGCGACGCGCTTCTTGATCACAGCGCCAGCTTGCCGTCGAAAGTGACGGGTTCGCCGGTGCGGGCGGTGAGCTTGCCGACGATGGAGGCGATCTCGTCTGCAGCGTTGAGGTGTTCCACCAGCTTGTCCGCATCTTCGGGCGCGACCGCGACCAGCATCCCGACGCCGCAATTGAAGGTACGGAGCATCTCGTGCTGGCTCATGCCGCCGACATGGCTCAGCCAGCCGAAGACCTTGGGCACGTTCACCGCGTCGAGATCGACATGGGCTGCGAGGTGCTCGGGCAGCACGCGCGGAATGTTGTCGATGAAGCCGCCGCCGGTGATGTGGGCCAGCGCCTTGATGCCAATGCCGGCCTTGAGGGCGGCGAGCAGGGGCTTCACATAGATGCGGGTTGGCGTCAGCAGGGCTTCGGACAGCGACTGGCCGGGCGCGAAGGGCGCGTCCATGTACCAATCAATGCCGGATAGTTCGACGATCTTGCGGACCAGCGAATAGCCGTTGGAGTGAACACCCGAGGACGCGATGGCGACCAGGGTGTCGCCTTCGGCAATGTCGGGGCGTGGGAGGAGGGTGCCACGCTCGGCGGCGCCTACGGCAAAGCCAGCCAGATCGTAGTCATTGCCATGGTACATGCCAGGCATTTCAGCGGTCTCGCCGCCGATGAGCGCGCAACCGGCAATGCGGCAGCCTTCGGCGATGCCGTTGACGATGGCGGTGCCCTGCTCGACATCGAGCTTGCCGGTGGCAAAGTAGTCGAGGAAGAACAGCGGCTCAGCGCCCTGAACGATAATGTCGTTGACGCACATCGCCACCAGGTCCTGCCCGATGGTGGAATGATTGCCGGTATCGATGGCGATCTTGAGCTTGGTGCCGACGCCATCATTGGCCGCGACGAGCACGGGATCGCTAAAACCGGCCGCTTTCAAATCGAACAAACCGCCGAAGCCACCGATCTCACCATCGGCGCCGGGGCGACGGGTGGAACGAACTGCGGGTTTAATCGCTTCTACAAGGGCATTACCGGCGTCGATATCGACACCTGCCTGCTTGTATGAGAGACCGTTTGGTGTCAGGTTTTGCGGATCAGACATAGGCCTCGGAACCATGTGGAGAAAGCGTGCGCAAAGCCGTTACCGGAAAGCCAAGGCGGTTGCCAATTCCGGAGCCGGAAGCTAGACGGCCTGATAGCTTCTCCACCACATCGACGCAAGGGCCGCGCTCGCCTATGACCCTGAGAAATCAAGTGCTGATCTGGATCGCGTTCTTTGTGGTGCTGATCGGGCTGCTGTATCTATTCCGCGGTATATTGCTGCCATTCGTTGTGGGCGCAGCGCTGGCTTACCTGCTCAATCCCGTGGTCAACCAGTTGCAAAGGCTCAAGATTAACCGCGTCGGCGCCACCAGCATCGTGCTGTTGTTCGTTTTGGCATTGGTGCTTGGGCTGTTCTTCATGCTGGTGCCACTGATCGGCCAGCAGGTGGTTGGCCTTATACAGCGCGCACCAGGATACGTGACCGATTTGCAGGCCCTGTTCGCCCGCTGGTCGCCTGAAGTTAACGAATGGCTGGGGCCGGAGCGTGCAGCTCAGGTGCAAACGAGCATCAGTGACCTGGCGCGCCAAGCACTTGGTTTCATTGCGACATTGCCAGCCGAGCTGGTCAATATCGGCTACACTGGCGCGACCGTTATCGGCATCTCGCTGCTGACCCCCGTTGTGGCGTTCTATCTGCTGCTGGACTGGGAAGGCATGATCCGCGGACTGCAGGGACTGTTGCCGAAGGAACACAAGGCAGAGATCAACGGCATTCTGGGCGATATCGACAAGTCGATGGCCGGGGTTATTCGCGGTCAGGGTGGCGTTTTGCTGATCGATGCGGCGTTCTATGCGACGGCGTTGAGCCTTCTGGGGCTGAACTTCGGCCTCGCGGTTGGGCTGATTGCAGGCCTGTTGAGCTTTGTGCCGTTCATGGGCTTTGCCGTCGGCTTCTCGTTGTCGATCGGTATCGCGCTCGTTCAGTTCTGGCCGAATTGGTGGATGGTGGTTGCCGTCTGCGCGATTTTCATGGGCTGGCAGTTCATCGAAGGCAATATCCTGTATCCCAAGCTGGTTGGCTCGAGCATCAATATCAACCCGGTCGGGCTGATGTTCGCCTTGCTGGCCTTCGGCGCGCTGTTTGGCTTTGTCGGCCTGTTGCTGGCTGTGCCGCTGGCGGCGATCGTGGGTGTGTTGGTGCGTTATGGCGTCGCCAAGTATAAGGCGAGTGCGCTGTACAAGGGACCAAATGGTGATCTGGATGGCGACGTCAGCGCGGCCTGATTCAGTGTCCGAAACGCGCCAACTTACGTTTGAGCTGGGCCATACGCCTGCCCATGGTGAGGCTGACTTCCTGGTGGGGGAAGGCAATGAGCTGGCTTATGGCCGTATCATGGCGTTTCCGCATTGGGGCGATCCGCTAACACTGCTGGTGGGGCCGGCAAAATCGGGCAAGTCGCATCTGGCGCGCATATTTGCCGACCGGAGCGGTGCGGTGTTTGCCGGGATCAATGATCTTGAAGCGTTGGCGCGGGATGGCGGGCAGGGCGCGTTAGTCGTGGAAGACGTCGACCGGCTGGACTATGACGAGGCCGGACTATTCCACCTGCTTAACCAGTGCATGCGCGATCATCGTCCGCTGTTGCTGACGGCAAGCGAAGAGGTGGCCAACTGGCCACTGGCGACGGACGACGTTCGCTCCCGCGCACGCCGGGCAACGGCCTTTACGCTCGAGCTGACGGACGACATTCAATTGTCACATATGTTCGTGAAACTCTTCGGGGATCGACAAATCACCGTCGATCCGAAGATCATTGCCTATCTGGTGGCGCGCATGGAGCGCTCGACGGAGGAGGTGGTGCTTCTCGTCGATCTGATGGACAGGCTGGCGCTTGCCAAGGGGACGGCCATTACCCGCAGCATTGCCGCCGAAGCGCTGGACCAGCGGCAGACGGCGCATGGTGCGCAGCACGGACATGAATGGGAAAACCCGGACGATGAATGAGATGAGCGATTTCCCTGAAGCCGAAACCAGCGTTCCAGACGTAGAGGCATTGCGCAAAAGCCCTGCGCGCTTCGTCAATCGTGAAGTCAGCTGGCTGCAGTTCAACATGCGCGTGCTGGAAGAAGCCGGCAACGAACACCACCCGCTGCTGGAACGGCTGCGGTTTGTGTCGATCTCTGCCAACAATCTCGATGAATTTTACATGGTGCGCGTCGCTGGCCTTAAGGGGCAGGTGCGGGCGGGCCTTGCCAAGCAGAGCGCCGATGGCCTGACGCCAGCCGAGCAGCTCGAGGAAATCGCGACGCTGGCTCAGCACCTGCAGCTGGAGCAGCAGGACCACTGGCAGAACCTGCGCGAAGAGCTGTTTGAGCAGAACGTGGTGATCCACGAGTCCGACGACCTGACGGCGGATCAGGTGAGCTATCTGTCCAAACTGTTCCGGGAAGAGATTTTCCCCGTTCTGACGCCGATTGCGGTCGATCCGGCGCATCCGTTCCCATTCATTCCCAATCTGGGTCTGGCACTGGCATTCGAGCTGCGCCGTCCGGATAATGACATACCGTTGACCGCGCTGGTGCGTATTCCGGGTAATCTCGACCGCTTCATCAACCTGCCATCCGGACTGGTGTCCGAGGGGCGCAGCGAGGTTGTGACCATCGATACGCTGGTGAAGATCTTCTTCCACAAGATGTTCCCAGGCCACGAAGTGGTGGGCTCCGGTGCGTTCCGCGTGATCCGCGACAGCGAAATCGAAATTGACGACGAAGCCGCCGATCTCGTGGTGGAGTTTGAGTCCGCACTGCGCCAGCGCCGACGCGGGCAAGTGATCCGGCTTGAAATCGAAAGCTCGATGCCACGGGCGCTGAAGCGCCAGATCGGCGAACAGCTGGGCGTCAAGGAAGCCGACGTGTTCGAGGTGCCGGGGTTCCTGGGGCTGGCCGATGCGCGCAAGATTTGCGACGTCGAGCGCGCTGACCTCAAGTTCAAGCCCTATCACGCACGGTTCCCAGAGCGCATTCGCGACTACAATGGTGACAGCTTCGCGGCAATCCGCGCCAAGGACATTTTGGTCCACCACCCGTTCGAGAGCTTCGATGTGGTCGCGCAGTTCCTGATGCAGGCGGCGCGCGACCCTGACGTGGTGGCGATCAAGCAGACGCTCTATCGCACGTCGGCAGATAGCCCGATTATCAAGGCGCTGGTGATGGCGGCCGAGGCCGGCAAGTCGGTGACCTGCCTTGTCGAGCTCAAGGCGCGCTTTGACGAAGAGGCCAATATCCGCTGGGCGCGCGATCTGGAGCGTGCTGGGGCGCAGGTTGTGTTCGGGTTCATCGAACTCAAGACGCACGCGAAACTGAGCCAGGTGGTGCGGCGCGAAAAGGGCAAGCTGGTCAGCTATTGCCATATCGGCACCGGCAATTATCACCCGATCACAGCCAAGATTTACACCGATCTGAGCTACTTCACGATCGACCCCTCGATCACACGCGATGTGGCGCGGGTGTTTAACTTCATCACCGGCTATGCACGTCCGACGGAGCTTGAGACAATTGCGGTATCGCCAGTGAACCTGCGGGAAACGCTGATCCACAATATCGAGCGCGAAATCGAGTTCTCGCGCAACGGCCAGCCGGCCAGCATCCTGCTCAAGATGAACTCGCTGGTGGACCCAGCGATCATCGATGCGCTGTATGACGCCAGCCAGGCGGGCGTGAAGGTTGATCTGATCGTGCGCGGCATTTGCTGCCTGCGGCCCGGTATTCCGGGTTTCTCTGACAATATTCGCGTTAAATCGGTGGTCGGCCGGTTCCTCGAGCACAGCCGTATTTATTGCTTCGGCAATGGCGAAGTGATGCCAAGTCCACGGGCAAAGGTGTATATTTCCTCGGCAGATCTGATGGGGCGTAACCTTGATGGTCGCGTGGAAGTCATGGTGCCAATTCTCAACAAGACCGTGCACAAGCAGATTTTGGATGTGATTTTGGTTGCCTATCTGCGAGACAACCAGCAGAGCTGGGAAGTGCTGCCTGATGGTAGCTCGCATCGTGTGCGCACCAGCGAGGGCGAAGAGCCGTTCAATGCGCATGACTACTTCATGACCAATCCGTCACTGTCGGGCCGCGGCAGCGCCGGCACGGTCGAAGGTGACGAGGCCTAGGCTTGAACGAATTCTGGGGCGTGGACGCCGATCCGACCGCACAGGGACGCATCAAGGGCGCAAAGCCTGTCGCTGTGCTCGATATCGGCTCAAACTCGGTGCGACTGGTTGTCTACGAGCGTCACGCACGGGCACTAACGCCTCTCTATAACGAAAAGTCCGCCTGCGCCCTCGGGCGCGGGGTTGGGCAGACGGGACGTTTGGCAGACGCCAACGTTGCGCAGGCCCTTAATGCCATCAAGCGGTTTGCGTTGGTGGCGCGCATGATGCGGGTGGGCAAGGTCTACGTGCTGGCCACCTCTGCGGTGCGCGACGCAGCCAATCGCAATGAATTTGTCGACGCAGTCGAGGCAATCATGGGCCACAAGGTCCGGGTGCTATCCGGCGAAGAAGAAGCGCACTTTGCGGCGCTGGGCGTTGTTGCCGGTATTCCTGAATTCAATGGCATTGTGGGTGATCTGGGTGGCGGCAGCCTTGAGCTGTCGACGATCCTGGATGGGCACGACACCAATGGGCAGTCGTTCGAGCTGGGCGTGATCCGGCTGCAGGACGACAGCAATGGATCGGCCGTGCGGGCCGCAGCGATCGTGCGTGAGCGGCTGGACCAGACGTCGCTGGTCGAAGTGGCGCAGGGCGGCTCCTTCGCCGCCATCGGTGGCACCTGGCGCTCGCTTGCCAAGCTCCACCAGATGGAGCGCGGCTATCCCCTGCATATGGTGCAGAATTATGTGGTGTCCGCCGACGACATGATCGCGTTTTGCGCGGAGATCGTCGGTGCGAGCTCGCTCAAGAGCTACTCCGGCGCCAGCTCGGTCAGTTCATCGCGACGGGAGCTGGTGCCGTTTGGCGCGGCGGTTTTGAGCGAAGTGCTGAAATGCGGCAAGTTCGCCAATGTGGTGTTCTCGGCGCTCGGCGTGCGCGAAGGCTTTCTGTTTGGATTGCTGGATGATGACGAGAAGGCCATCGATCCGCTGATCCAGTGTGCGGAAGAGTTGTCGGTGTTGCGGTCGCGCTCGCCCGCCCATGCCAGCGATCTGATTGGTTTCACCGGGCAGTTTCTGGCCGCGGCAGGTGGCGTCGAGACGGTTGAGCAATCGCGGTTGCGGATCGTGTCCTGCCTGTTGGCCGATATCGGCTGGCGGGCTCACCCGGACTATCGTGGGCCACAGAGCGTTGATTCCGTGGCCTATGGCTCGATGAGTGGCGTGGACCATGCCGGGCGGGCGTTTCTGGCGCAGGTGATTGCCATTCGCTATGGCGGGCTCAAAAGCAAGGCGGCAGCGCCGGTGAGCAAGCTCAGTGGACCGGAAATGACTGCGCGGGCCCGGTTGATAGGGGCGCTGTTCCGGGTGGCCTATCCAATGACGGCCGCCATGCCGGGAATTCTGCCGCGCATTCGCTTTGAGGTGAATGGCAATCAGTTGGCCCTCGTTCTGCCGGGTGATCTGGCGTTTCTCAATGGCGAGCATTTGCAGGGGCGGCTGGATCAGTTCGCCAGCGTTGCAGGCTACAAAAATGCCAAGGTGCGGGTCGACTAAGGTCCCCGCGCAAAAAAAGCCCCCGGATGATGTCCGAGGGCGTCTTTTGCATTTCAGAAGACTTATTCGGCCGGGTGGTTTTCCGCGACCGCGAACTCGATGACGCCCTTGCGGGTCGCCACGAGGCCGATACGGCCGTGTTTGATGTCGAGGGCCTTTTCGCCAAACAACTTGCGACGCCAGCCTTTGAGGGCAGGGACATCGGCATCGTCATCGAGCACCAGGGCGTCGATCTCGTCCGAGGTGGCGATGATGCGGGCGGCGACGCCATGCTGCTCGGCAACAGACTTGAGCAGGACGCGCACGAGATCACCAACAGCACCCTTGGGCGACGGGCCCCGATAGCGCTCGGGCATGTCGGGCAGCTCGGCCTTGGTCAGGGCCTCGACGTCCTTGAGGATCGCGATGATTTCGGCGGCGGCGCTGCTGCGGCCAAATCCACGGGGCACGGCGCGGAGCTTCTCGAAGGCATCGGCTGTCAGCGGGCGCTGTTGGGCCAGCTCGAACAGAACATCGTCCTTAAGGACGCGGCTGCGCGGCTGATCGCCATCCTGCGCGCGACGCTCGCGCCACTCGGCCAGTTTCTTCATCGCCGCGAGATCACGCGGGCGATTGATCTTCAACTTGAGGCGTTCCCAGGCCTGCTCGGGCTGGACGACATAGGTATCGATGCTGCGCAGCACGCCCAGCTCATCCTCAACCCAGTCCCAACGTTTGGTGGCATCGACCTGCTTGCGGAGTTCGACATAGATGTCGCGCAGATGGGTCACGTCGGCCAAGGCGTAAAGGCGCTGCTTTTCGGTGAGCGGGCGGGCCGACCAATCTGTAAAGCGGCTGGACTTGTCGAGTTCGACATTGGTGATCGAGCGGACAAGATTGTCATAGGACACGCTGTCGCCGAAGCCGCAGACGCTGGCGGCAATCTGGGTGTCGAAGATATTGACCGGCACTTTGCCTGTCAGCTTGACGAAGATTTCGATGTCCTGCCGGGCGGCGTGGAACACCTTGGTGACATTGGGGTTGGCCAGAAGCACAAAGAATGGCGACAGATCAAGGCCAGGCGCCAGCGGATCGATCAGTACCGCCTCGTCATTGGTCGCCGCCTGAATAAGACACAGCTTGGGCCAGTACGTGGTTTCGCGAAGGAACTCGGTATCGACAGTAACGAAATCGAACTTTGCAGCGCGCTCGCAAAAAGCAGCGAGTACGTCTGTGGAAACTATGAGGTCCATACCGGAGTCCGTCTTATAAAAGTCAACATTGTTCCTAGCAGGTGGAACACGTTCACTCCAGAACGGATTTGTTGAGCGGCGCTGTGTGGTTAGCCTTCGTGGCACCGGATAGGGCGTTCAACTTGACAAGCGGGGGCTCACATGCGCTTTTCCCGCCCAAGATTCCGGCCTTTTTTCAGAGTTCCGACCATGACCACACATCGCTATCGCTCGCACACTTGCGGGGCGCTGACCGCCACGAACGCCGGTGAAACCGTCCGCCTCAGCGGCTGGGTGCATCGCATTCGTGACCATGGCGGCCTGTTGTTCATCGATCTGCGCGACCATTACGGCCTGACGCAGGCTGTTATCGACCCTGATTCTCCTGCATTCGCGGCAGCCGAAAAGGTGCGCTCTGAATGGGTTATCCGTATCGACGGCGAAGTGAAGCTGCGCGATGCAGCTGCCGTGAACACCAACCTGCCAACCGGCGCGGTTGAAGTGTTCATCCGCGAAATCGAAGTGCTGTCCGCAGCCAAGGAACTGCCGCTGCCTGTGTTTGGCGAGCAGGACTATCCTGAAGATGTGCGTCTGAAGTACCGCTTCATCGACCTGCGCCGCGAAAAGCTTCATGCCAACATCGTGAAGCGCACCAAGATCATCTCGGCGATGCGCAACAGCATGGCCGACGTGGGCTTCGCGGAATACTCGACGCCTATCCTGACGGCATCATCGCCAGAAGGCGCGCGCGACTTCCTCGTGCCAAGCCGCATCCACCCCGGCAAGTTCTTCGCGCTGCCGCAGGCGCCGCAGCAGTACAAGCAGCTGCTGATGGTGGCGGGCTTTGACCGCTACTTCCAGATCGCGCCTTGCTTCCGCGACGAAGATCCCCGCGCTGACCGTCTGCCGGGCGAATTCTACCAGCTCGACCTGGAGATGAGCTTCGTCACGCAGGAAGAAATCTGGGACACGATGACCCCAGTGATCTCCGATATTTTCGAGAAGTTTGCCGACGGCAAGCGCGTGAACAGGGAATGGCCGCGCATTCCTTATGATACCGCGATCCGCAAGTATGGTTCGGACAAGCCCGACCTGCGCAACCCGATCGAAATGGTCGCCGTGACCGAGCATTTCGCCGGTTCGGGCTTCAAGGTCTTCGCAAACCAGATCGAAGCAGACGCCAAGGTTGAAGTCTGGGCTATCCCAGCCAAGAACAAGGCCGGCGCCGAGCCAATCGGCCGCGCGTTCTGCGATCGCATGAATGCGTGGGCGCAGGGCGAAGGCCAGCCAGGCCTTGGCTACATCTTCTTCAAGGACGGGCAGGGCTCCGGCCCAATCGCCAAGAACATCGGCGAAGAGCGCACGGCTGCGCTCAAGGCTCAGCTGGGTCTTGATGACGGCGACGCCGTGTTCTTCGTCTGCGGCCACCCGAACAAGTTCTACAAGTTCGCTGGCGAAGCGCGCACCAAGGCTGGCACCGATCTCGACCTGGTCGATACCGAACAGTTTGCACTGTGCTGGATCGTCGACTTCCCATTCTACGAGTGGAGCGAAGAAGAGAAGCGGGTGGACTTTGCCCACAACCCGTTCTCCATGCCACAGGGCGGCATCGACGCGCTGAACAGCCAGGATCCACTGACGATCAAGGCCTACCAGTATGACGCCGTCTGCAACGGCTTCGAAATCGCCTCCGGCTCGATCCGTAACCAGCTGCCTGACACGATGGTCAAGGCGTTCGAGCTGACCGGCAAGACCCGCGACGAGGTCGAGGAGCAGTTCGGTGGCCTCTACCGTGCGTTCCAGTATGGCGCGCCTCCACACGGCGGCGCTGCATTCGGTGTGGACCGTATCGTGATGCTGCTCTGCGGCGTGCAGAACCTGCGCGAGATCACCGCGTTCCCAATGAATCAGCAGGCCGAAGACCTGCTGATGGGCGCGCCGGCTCCGGCTTCGGCCAAGCAGCTGCGTGAACTGAGCCTGCGCACGAGCGTTCAGGAGAAGTAATCGGCCTTGCCGATTTGAGTCTTAGGCCTCCGCTTCCGCGGGGGCCTTTTTGTTTGGCTGGGCCAATTATGGTTTCCACTCGTTAATCAGCATTAATAGTCCGTTAAAGGCTGATTGATACCCAAGGTGTGTTGAAGGGGCCTTTGGGATTCGATCATTGAAGTCGCGGTACTCCCATTTCTTTGTACTGCTGGGCGCCATTCTGGCGTTCATGCCTATTTTTGCGGTCGATTACGCCCTCAACGCTTACGTTCGCGTGCGCGAAAAAGTCGTTATTCAACAGTCTGTTGATGCAATTTCCTCACAGATTGAAATCGGTGTATCGGACGCAATTCTGACGCTGCGGCGCATCCTTGCGGACAGCCCTTCGCTTTGTACTTCGACCTTTGTCGCAAACGTCCAGCGCGAGATCGAATCCAGTATCAATGTGAGACAGGTGCTCGTCGAGAACGCGGATGGCGTTCAATATTGCGACGCATTCGGTCGGAACGTTGCCTATTCGCCGATGTCGCAGAACCTGCCGATTGTCGGGTTTACCGAGACGCTGACAGTGGTGAAGCTGGGCGAGATGGACATGCCGGCGCTGAAGATCACCCAGGCGTTTGGGGAAACTCGGCGGGTGTCGGTTTTCATGCCGCTGCTGGGACAATCTGAGCGCGCGCTTGCCGGCAGCCTGCCGAGTTCATCGATGGTCCGGGTGGTGCTGGCGAATGGCGCTTCGCTGCTGACCATTGGTGATAGCACCTCCTTCGACAACCGCGGATCGAGCACCGAATTTCTGGCTGCTGTGAGCTTTGCCGGGGAAATGCCGATCAAGGTCGAGTCGGCTGTGCCCTTTGCCATGGCGCGGGCCGGATATGGCGACCTCGACACCGCCTTCACCATTGTGGCGAGCCTGTTTGGTGGTGGCTTCCTGATTTTCCTGCTGAATTTCGTACGGCGTTCGCGGGTGCCGGCATTCGATCTGGAACGCGCGATTTCACGCGGCGAGATCAAGCCGTACTACCAACCGGTGATCAACCTGCGCACGGGCGAGTTGACGGGCTGCGAAGTGCTGTGCCGCTGGGAGAAACGAAACGGGCAGGTGGTTTCGCCTGGCGCCTTCATCGACTATGCGGAAGTGACGGGCCTGGCCATTCCGATGACGCTGTCGTTGATGCAGCAGGTCAAATACGATCTGGGCGATCTGTGCCAGATGATGCCGGACCTCAAAATCTCCATCAATCTGTTCGAAGGGCACTTCCGCGACGCCAGCATCATCGATGACGTGACGGCGATTTTTGGCGGCTCCAAGATCAATCTGCGCCAGCTGGTGTTTGAGATTACCGAACGTCACCCGCTGGGAAATTCGGCTGTGGCGACAAGCGTTATCGCGGGTCTGCACGCGCTGGGTTGCAGGTTGGCGCTCGACGATGCGGGCACTGGTCACTCAAACCTCGCCTATATCGGCACGCTCGGCGTCGACATCATCAAGATCGACCGCATCTTCATCGATATGGTCAAGCCGGGCACGACTCAGGTTCCTGTGCTTGATGGGCTGATCACCATGGCGCGTGAACTGGATTGCGAGATCGTGGCGGAAGGCGTGGAAACGGAGGAGCAGGCGCTGTATCTTCGTTCGCGCGGCGTCATTCAGGCTCAGGGGTTCATTTTTGCACCAGCGCTGAAAGTGGCGGCATTCCGCGAACTGGCGACGGCACTGCACGCAACGCAAACACCCCGTCGCCGCATCGAACAGGTCGTGACCGGTGCCGCATAAGGTGCCATGGTCTTTAGTTGCAGAGTTGCACTGACATAAGCCCTTTTAATCGCTGAAATTTGGTGGCACGAACGCAGGCTTGCTGCCCTTGTTTGACCACAAGTTCAGGGGATGTGCAGGCGGGCCGTAAGGAGGGTTGCAAGTGTCGACTGATGTGAACGAACAGCGCAAAGCGCTACGGGAAGCTGCGCTACATTTTCACGAGTTCCCCAAGCCCGGCAAACTCGAAATTCAGGCGACCAAGCCATTGGGCAACCAGCGTGATCTGGCACTTGCCTATTCGCCCGGCGTCGCTGCGCCCTGCGAAGAAATCGCGGCTAATCCCGACTCGGTTGCGAAGTACACCTCTCGCCAGAACCTGGTTGCGGTGATCTCGAACGGCACGGCCGTTCTGGGGTTGGGCAATATCGGTGCACTTGCGTCCAAGCCGGTGATGGAAGGCAAGGCGGTTCTGTTCAAGAAGTTCGCCGGGATCGACGTGTTCGACCTGGAAATCGACGAGTTGGACCCCAAGAAATTCGTCGATGCCGTGGCGCCCCTGTGGCCGACCTTTGGTGGCATCAACCTTGAAGATATCCGCGCGCCCGATTGCTTTGAGATCGAAGAGGCGCTGCGCGAGCGGATGCCGATTCCAGTGTTCCACGACGACCAGCACGGCACGGCAATCATCGTCGGTGCAGCGGTGCTCAATGGGCTGGAGCTCAAGGGCAAGAAGATCGAGGACGTGAAGATCTGCGCATCCGGTGCGGGTGCAGCGGCGATTGCGTGCCTCAACGTGCTGGTGGCGCTTGGCGCCAAGCATGAGAACATCTGGGTGGCCGACAAGGACGGTCTGGTTACCCACAAGCGCAACGACGTGAACGACAAGTGGCGCGGCCAGTTCCGCCGCACCAGCGACGCGACGACGCTGGCGGAAGTCATCGAGGGCGCGGACATTTTCCTGGGCCTGTCGGCTGCAGGGGCACTCAAGCCCGAAATGCTGGCCAAGATGGCACCCAAGCCGCTGATTCTGGCGCTGGCTAACCCCAACCCTGAAATCACGCCTGAATTGGCCAAGGAGACCCGTCCAGACGCCATGGTGTGTACCGGGCGCTCGGACTACCCGAACCAGGTCAACAACGTTCTGTGCTTCCCGTTCATCTTCCGTGGAGCGCTCGACGTGGCCGCGACTACGATCAACGAAGAGATGAAGCTGGCAGCGGTGCGCGCCATTGCACGCCTGGCGCATGAACCCGGCCTGGAAAGCTCGCCATCGGGCGCGCCGGCTGTTTTCGGGGCTGACCACATCATTCCCAATCCCTTCGATCAGCGGCTGATTTTGCGCATTGCGCCGGCAGTGGCGCGGGCAGCGATGGAATCTGGCGTGGCCAAGAAGCCGATCACCGATTGGCCGGCCTATATGGATAGCCTTAACCGCTTCGTGTTCCGCTCGGGCCTCGTGATGAAGCCAATCATCGATCGGGCGCAGGGCCAGAACAAGCGCATCGCCTTTGCGGACGGCGAAGATGAACGCGTGCTGCGCGCAACGCAGGTTCTGCTGGAAGAACGTATCGCCAAGGCGATCCTTATCGGGCGTCCATCGGTGATCGAATCGCGCATTGAGCGCTTTGGTCTGAGCCTGCGGCCGGGCATCGACTTCGAGGTGGTGAACCCCGAGGACGATCCACGCTACCGCGACTATGTGAGCCTGTTCCACTCGCTGGTGGGCCGCGATGGCGTGACGCCGGATACGGCGCGGCAGGTGGTGCGTACCAATACGACGGTGATTGGTGCGCTGGCTGTGAAGCGCGGTGAGGCGGACGCGCTGATCTGCGGGTTGCAGGGGCGCTTCATCAAGCACGTCCGAGACATCCGCTCGGTCATCGGGCTGCAGGAGGGCGTGACCGATGTGTCGGCGCTCTCGATGCTGATCATGCCGCGCGGTGCGTTTTTCCTGGCTGACACCTATGTCAATCCGGACCCGACTGCCGAAGAGATCGTGGAAATTGCGCTGCAGGCACGGAGCCACCTCAAGCGCTTCAATATTGAAGCCAAGGTGGCGCTGCTGAGCTATTCGAACTTCGGTTCGCGCGATGGCGAGAGCGCCTACAAAATGCGCGAGGCCTATAACAAGCTGAAGGTGATCGCGCCCGAGCTGATCGTTGAAGGTGAAATGCAGGGCGATCTGGCGCTGAACCAAGGCCTGCGCGAGCGCTATATCCCAGACAGCGTGCTGGGCGGCGAAGCCAACCTGCTGATCTTCCCAAATCTGGACGCGGCAAACCTGTCGATGACACTGCTCAAGGAAATGAACAACGCCCTGTCGGTTGGTCCAATCCTGATGGGGCCACGTTCGCCTGCGCATATTCTGGCGCCGTCGACGACCAGCCGCGGAATCGTCAACATGGCTGCGATTGCGGCCAATGAATCGATTGGTTCGGAAGCATGATCCGGCACAGTGTGATCTTCACTCTCAAGCACGCGGCTGGCTCCGACGAGGAGCTGGCTTTCCTGCGAGACGCCAAGATTTTGGCCGATATTCCGGGCGTGGAGAAGTTCGAGCAGCTGCGGCAGGTAAGCGCGAAGAACGACTACGCGTTCGGCTTCTCGATGGAGTTTGCCGATCAGGACGCTTACGCGGCCTACGACGCGC
This sequence comes from Devosia epidermidihirudinis, assembly GCF_000971295.1. Taxonomy (GTDB): domain Bacteria; phylum Pseudomonadota; class Alphaproteobacteria; order Rhizobiales; family Devosiaceae; genus Devosia; species Devosia epidermidihirudinis. The sequence continues at coordinate 29,012 of NZ_LANJ01000011.1, forward strand.
ATCCCTATCACGTCTCGTTTGTGCGGGATCGCTGGGTGCCGGAAGTCGAGCGGTTTCTCGAGATCGATTATGTGCTGATTTAGGCGATCGTAATGGCGCTGAGATTTGCGGTCCCCGGAGTTGATCCGGGGACCGTTTTCGTTTGGTGCCTAGAACGCGTCGATGACGAGGGCTTCGACGATGGTTCCGGCGGGTTGGCCGGGGTCGTGTTCGGGCTGCACAATGAGCATGTCGGCGCGGGACATGGACGAGGTGTGGCCGCTGTCGGTCTGAGAGATCGGCAGCAGGGCGAGGCCCGTGGGCGTATGATGCAGGTGCGCGCGCATGAAGTGGCGGCGGGCGGTGTTTTCAGGCGTGGCGGCGGCCAGGGGCAGATGCCAGACGGCATGATCGGTGTACCCAACCCATTGGCGTAAGGCGGGCTTGATGAAGATGATGGCGGTGACCATCGCCGAAACCGGATTGCCGGGCAAGCCGAAGATCAGCGTCTTGCCGCGCGTGCCGAACATGAGCGGTTTGCCGGGGCGCATATTGATGCGCCAGAAATCGAGCGTCACGCCCAGCTCAAGAAGGATCTCCTGAACAATATCATGGTCACCGACACTGGCGCCGCCGGTGGTGATGACGATGTCTGGTTCGTCGGCGAAGATGGCCTCAAGCTTGGCGCGCAGTTCGGCGCGGTCGTCGCGGGCAATGCCGTGATCGGTGACTGTTTCGGCATAGGGCGCGAGGAGCGGCTTGAGGCCGAAGCTGTTGGAGGCGACGATCTGGTCGGGGCCAAGGGCGTCGCCGGGCAGAACGAGTTCATCGCCGGTGGCAAGCAGTGCGATCCGAGGGCGCTTCGCGACGTCGAGGGTGGAGGCGTTGGCAGCGGCGGCGACGGAGAGCTGCATGGGCGAGAGGCGCTGGCCCGCGTCGACAAGGCTTTGGCCCTTGGCGAAGTCATTGCCGAGCGGACGCACACTGTGGCCCTTGCGAGGATGGCTGGTGAAGGACACGGCGCCGTCATGCACCTTGGCTTCTTCCTGCATGATCACGGTGTCGGCGCCGGCCGGGACGGGCGCGCCGGTGAAGATGCGGACGGCTTCTCCAGCGGTCATGGTGCCGGTGAAGCCAGCACCGGCCTGCGAGACGCCGACGATGGTGAGGCTATGGCCGGGGATGATGTCCTCGGCGCGGACGGCGTAGCCATCCATGGCACTGGCGTCGAAGGGTGGCTGGTTGTGCGTCGCCACGATCGGATGCAGAAGTACGCGGCCGACGGCGTCGGTCAGCGGGACCGTTTCGGCTGTGGGGGCGGGAACGCGGCGGAGAATGGCGGCGATGGCGTCTTCGACCGGGAGCAGGCTCATTTTTCTGACAAACTTGGGCGGGTGAAATCGCCGGATTTGCCGCCGGACTTTTCGAGGACGCAGATATCGGTGATGGTCATGGCGCGGTCGATGGCCTTGGCCATGTCATAGAGCGTCAGCGCCGTGGCGGAAGCGGCGACAAGCGCTTCCATCTCGACGCCGGTCTGGCCGGTCGTTTGCGCTGTGGCGTGGATCAAGATGGTAGTCTCGCCGTCTGCCTCGATGTCGACGCTCACCTTAGTCAGCGGAATCGGGTGGCAGAGGGGGATGAGGTCGGAGGTCTTTTTGGCGGCCATGATGCCCGCTACGCGGGCGACGGCGAGCGCGTCACCTTTTTTGAGGGCGCCGCCCATGATGGCCGTCACCGTCGCGGGCAGCGCGTTGATGCGGGCCTGGGCGACGGCGCGGCGCTGGGTCACGGCTTTATCGCCGATATCAACGATGTGGGCCTCGCCCTTGGCATTGAGGTGGGTGAGGCCGCCTGTCATCACCGGGCCGCCTGAGGAGCACCCATCAGCAGGGCGCGGGTGGCCGCAGTGACGTCTTCCTGACGCATCAGGCTTTCACCGACGAGGAAGGTGCCAATGCCAGCGGCTGTGTCGAGGCGGAGCACATCTTCGTGGCTGTTGATGCCGCTTTCGCTGACCAGCAGCGTGCCTGCGGGCAGACCGACTGCCAAGTTGATCGAGGTGTCGAGCGTGGTCTCGAAGGTGCGCAGATTGCGGTTGTTGATGCCGATGAAGGAGGCATCGAGCGCCAGGGCGCGGTCGAGTTCGAGCTGGTCGTGCACTTCCACCAGTGCGTCCATGCCCCATTCGGCAGCAGCGTCGAGCAGATAGCGAGCGACTTCGTCGTCAACGGCGGCCAGGATCACGAGAATGCAGTCGGCGCCCCAGGAGCGGGCTTCGGCAACCTGATAGGTTTCGAACAGGAAATCCTTGCGGAGCACGGGCAGCTGGGTAGCGGCACGGGCCTCGATTAGATAGCTCGGCGAGCCCTGAAAGCTGGGGCGATCGGTGAGCACGGAGAGGCAGGCCGCGCCAGCTGCTTCGTAGGCGCGGGCGATTTCTGCCGGGTTGAAGTCAGCGCGGATCAGGCCCTTGGAGGGGCTGGCCTTTTTCACCTCGGCGATGAGGGCGTACTCGTCCTTGGCGCGCTTGGCCTTGATGGCGTTGATGAAGCCACGCGGCGCGGGCTGATCATGTGCCTCTGCCACCACTTCGGCCCAAGGGCGCGAGGTCTTGGCGGCGGCGATTTCTTCGCGCTTATAGGCTTCGATCTGCTTGAGAATGTCGGTCATGCGTCGCGTCCGTTCGATACCGCTACGAGGCGGGCGAGAGTGTCTTTGGCTTTGCCGCTATCAATAGCGTCGGCGGCCATGGCGATACCGTCTTCGATGGTGGCGACCTTGTCGGCCACGAGCAGCGCCGCGCCAGCATTGAGCAGCACAGTGTCGCGATAAGCGCCGGGGGCGCCATCGAAGAGAGCGTTGATTGCGGCCGCGTTTTCAGCGGGTTCGCCGCCCAGCAGATCCTTGGGATCGGTCAGCTTAAGACCGATCTTTTCAGGGTGAAGCTCAAAGCTGCGCAGATCGCCGCCAGCAATCTGGGCCACGAAATTGGGGCCCGAGGTGGAGAGCTCGTCGAGGCCCTCGCTGGAATGGACGACCCAAGCCTTGATGGCGCGGTTGGCGAGCAGCGCCGCTGCGACAGGCTCAACCCATTGCTCGGAATAAACGCCGAGCAGGTAGCGGCGAACGCCAGCCGGGTTTGACTGGGGACCGAGCAGGTTGAAGAGGGTGCGCACGCCCATTTCGGCGCGGGCAGGGCCCACATGGCGCATTGCAGGGTGGTGCGACGGCGCGAACATGAAGCCAATACCGGCCTCGGCAATGGTGTGGCCGATTTCGTCGGGTGTGAGGTCGAGCTTGACGCCGAGGGCTTCGAGGGCCTGTGACGAGCCGGAGCGCGAGGACAGGGCCTTGTTGCCATGCTTGGCGACGGGCACGCCTGCGGCAGCGACGACGAGCGCTGTGGCGGTCGAGATATTGAGGCTGCCGACGCCGTCTCCGCCGGTGCCGACGATGTCGATGGCGTTTTCCGGCGCGGTGACCGGCACCATCTGCTCGCGCAGGATGGAGACGGCGGCGGCGATCTCGCCAACGGTTTCGCCCTTGATGCGCATACCCATAAGGAACGCGCCAATCTGGGCCTGGGTGGCGTCGCCAGCCATGATGATGCGCATGACCGAGCGCATCTCTTCGCCGGTCAGATCCTTGCCATCAGCGATTTTGTTGAGTGCCTGCTTGAGATCCATCACGCGGCTCGCTTCTGGTTGAAGTCGCGGGCAATGGTGAGGAAGTTCTGCAGTAGGGCATGGCCGTTTTCCGAGGCAATGCTCTCGGGGTGGAACTGGACGCCATGGAGCGGCAGCGTCTTGTGCTGCATGCCCATGATGAGGCCATCTTCGGTGGTGGCGGTCACTTCCAGTGTGTCGGGCAGGGTCTCCTGCTTGACGATCAGGGAGTGATAGCGCGTCGCCTCGAAGTCGTTGTTGAGGCCGCGGAAAAGGCCCTTGCCCGTGTGATGGATCGCGCTGGTCTTGCCGTGGACCAGATGGGGTGCGCGGATGACATCGCCGCCCATGGCCTGGCCGATGGCCTGATGGCCCAGGCACACGCCCAGAATGGGCAGATCGGCCTTAAAGCGCTCGATCAGCGCGAGGCAGATGCCGGCTTCATTGGGGGTGCAGGGGCCGGGAGAGAGCACCACGGCTTCAGCGCCAAAGGCGGCCACTTCGTCGAGCGTGATCTTGTCGTTGCGTACGACGGTGATGTCGGCGCCGAGTTCGCCCAGAAAGTGGACGAGATTGTAAGTAAAGCTGTCGTAGTTATCGATGACGAGGGTACGTGTCATTTGACTGGTTCCGGCTCAGGAGTTGTTTGAAACTTCGGAGTCATTCCGCGGGAGCGGACTTGTCGTTCAGAACCAGCTCCGCCATCGATGGGCTTCAGTAGACCTCATCCTGAGCTTGTCGAAGGACGAGGTCGTGGCGAGATCTGCATACCCGACCTCGTGGTTCGACAGGCTCACCATGAGGTCTTCCAAAGTTTCGCTCATTGCCCGATCCTTGCTTCGCCAGCGTAGCGTAGCGCTTCCTCGGCGGCGCTGAAAAGGGCGCGGGCCTTGTTTTCACATTCGAGCTGTTCTAGCTCGGGCTGGCTGTCGGCCACGATGCCGGCGCCAGACTGCACGTAGAGCTTGCCGTCCTTGACGATGCCGGTGCGCAGCACGATGCAGGTGTCCATGGTGCCGTCAGCGCCAAAGTAACCCACGCAGCCGCCATAGATGCCGCGGCGCGAGCTTTCGAGCTCGTCGATGATCTCCATGGCGCGCACCTTGGGTGCGCCCGACACGGTGCCAGCCGGGAAGCCGGCAGAGAGCGCGTCAACGAAGTCATATTTCGGGTCCAGCACGCCCACCACGTTGGAAACGATGTGCATGACGTGGGAATAGTATTCGAGGAAGAACTTGTCGGTGACCTTGACCGTGCCAGTCTTGGCGACGCGACCGACGTCGTTGCGACCGAGATCGAGCAGCATCAGGTGTTCGGCCAGTTCCTTTGGGTCGGCCAGCAGTTCGGCGGCCAGTTCCTGATCGCGGGTCGGCGTGGCGCCGCGCTTGCGGGTGCCGGCGATGGGACGAATGGTGACTTCGCCATTCTGCACCTTGACCAGAATTTCCGGGCTCGATCCGGCGACGGAGAAGCCGGAGAAATCGAGGAAATACATATAGGGCGAGGGATTGGTGCGGCGCAGGGCGCGGTAGAGCGCTGTGGCGGGCAGATTGAAGTCCGCCTCGAAACGCTGGCTCAGCACGACCTGGAAGATATCCCCGGCAGTGATGTAGTCCTTGGCCTTGGCGACCATGGCGAAATAGTCGTCGCGGCTGGTGTTGCTGGTGACCTCGACGGATTCGAGATCGGCCTCAGCGGGCGTGGTCGGCAGGGCGCGGCCAAGGCGGGCAATGGCGTCGTCGATGCGGGATTCTGCAGCTTCATAGGCCTGACGGGCCGAGATGCCTTCGCGAACATAGACTGGCGCGGTGAGGTAAAGCTCGTCCTTGAGGGTGTCGAAGATGGCCAGTAGCGACGGCCGCATGAGCATGGCTTCGGGCGTCTGCAAATGGTCTGGATTGCTGTTTGGCAGCACTTCCATGTAGCGGACCATTTCATAGCCGAGATAGCCATAGACGCCAGCGGACTGCGGCGGCAGGCCGGGCGCAACCTCGATCTTGCTGTCGGCGACCAGCTTGCGCAGGGCGTCGAGCGGCAGATCGGGCAGGGGCTCGAAACTGGTCTCATCCAACTGTGCGCTGCGATTGATGGCAGCTGAACCGGCTTCGACCTTGAGGATCACATCAGGCTGGGTGCCGATGATGGAGTAGCGACCTCGCACAGACGCATCCTGCACGGATTCGAGCAGGAAGGTGTTTTTGCGGCCCTCGGCGAGCTTGAGATAGGTGCCGATAGGCGTTTCGAGGTCGGCCACGATGCGACGCCAGACAATCTGCGACTTCCCGGCATTGTATTGCTCCTGGAAGTGCTGAAAGAAGTCGTCGCCCATTGGTCTTGTGTCCAGTTTTAGGGGGGCCGGCCAGTGACTACTGGCCGGAGAGTGAAAGTGTCTGCTCGAGAGCCTGCTGGTTGACGCGCAAGCCAGCTTCGTTGCTGACAGCGGTGACAAAGTCACCATAGATGCCAACACGGGCTTCATTTTCAAGGCTGGTCCGGGCCTGGCCTTCGAGATCGCCTTCGGCAGGGATCACGTCGACAACCTTGAAGACGACATGCTCGCCATCCTGGCTGACGGCGGAACCGGCATGGCCTTCGCCGCCAGCAAAGACCGAGGAGGCCACTGTGCCGTCAATGCTGCCATCGGCTGCACCAAAGCGGGTGAAGGGCGTGCTGAGCTGCGGGAAGACGTTGTAGGAGGCAGCCACGTCGCCAACAGCCTCGCCCGCTTCGATCCGCTTGGCGGCGTCTGCCGCTGCAGCGAGAAGGGCGGTTTGGGTGCGCTCGTTGGTGAGGGCGCTGGCAACTTCGTCGCGGACTTCGTCCAGCGTTTCGTCGCGAGCAGCATCAACGGTCTTGAGGTCAAACCACACATTGCCGCTACCGGCGATCTGGGTCGCTGGCGTCAGGCCGCCGACCTCGGACTTGAAAATCGCCTGGCTGAGGCGCGAACGATCTTCTGGGGTAAGGTTTGGCAGAACGTTGAGTTCGGTGCCGCCAGCGGTGACGTTTGCGTCGTAGATATTGAGGCCAAAGCGCTCGGCGATCTCGCTGAGAGGGCGGAACGCTGCGCGGAGTTCTTCAACCTGGTCGAGAACATTGGCGATATCGTTGCGCGCTGCGGTCAGAGCCAGGCTCTGGGCAATGTCGGCCTTGGCTTCTTCGAGCGTTGGCGCGCCGCCAGCTTCGATTGCCGAGACGTGGACTGCACGCTTGCCGGTGGCGCCGTCGATGACGACGAAGCCGTCGTTTGCAACGCCGAAGGCGGCCGTCGCGAGGGCCGAGTCATTGATTTCGGCCTGGGACAGCGTGCCCAGTGGAGTCGGCGTCAGGCCAGCTTCGCTGACGAGCGTTGCAAAGGTCTTGCCATTGGTGAGGCCCATATCGAACCACTTCACCTGCTGCTCGGTGGCGAGAACGACCTGCTCGATGGTGCGGCGTTCTGGGCGAACCAGGCTATCCTTGGTGCGATCGTATTCTGCAGCAATCTCTGCGTCCGTCACCGTCTTGGTGGCGGCGAGAGCGGCCGGGGTCAGCTCGAGCATCTGAACGGTGCGGGTTTCGACGGTACGGAACTGCGACTGATGTTCGGTTAGATAGGCGGCCAGCTCATCTTCGGTTGGCTCGGCTGGGGTTTCGATATTGGTGTCGCCCAGCACGAAATAATCAACGGTGCGGGTGTCCGCGACATAACGGTTGATCAAGGTTGAGGCGGCATTGGGCAGCTGAACGTCGGCGAACAGCGACAGAACCAACTGCTGGCGGCGGGCAACATTGCCCTGCATTTCAAAATATTCGGCTTCGGTGAGGCCACTGCGCTGCAGGACCAGCTTGAAGCTGGATGGATCGAATGTGCCCAAGGTGCCCCAGAACGAGGAATCCTTACGCAGCATGTCGCTCAATTTCGCGTCGGACACGCCAAGGCCGAAATTGTTTGCCATCTGGGTGAGGCCCGCTTCCTGCGCAAGGTTCTGCAGAACCATGGAGGGAATGCCCAGGCTCATGGCCTGCTCGGCAGTTGGGATGCTGCCCAATTGTGGCGCCAACTGATTGAGCTGGTTCTGATAAGCGCGAATGAATTGCCGCGAGGTAATTTCCTGATCACCGACGCGAGCCACCGTGTTGGTGCCCAAATCAGCGATGACGTTGTTGATGCCGAAGCCAGCAACACCCACCAAAAGGAACGCACCCATGACCTTGCCGGGCCAGGATTTTGCAAAACCACGCAAACTATCGAGCATTTCAGACGTTCCGTTCAGCAAGCTAGGCTTTACCGCGCAGGCGGGCTGGCACTAGTAATCCATTTTGACAGCCGGGGTTAGGGCAAACCAACCCGCGGTGCAAGAGGCAGGAGAGCAAACAGTGACGACGACAATCACGCCGCTTATCGCAGGCAACTGGAAAATGAACGGCTTGCGGTCTTCGCTGGACGAGTTGCAATCGCTCGCAACACTGATGACAACTGGCGAGGCACCGCGTGCTCTCGTTGTTATTTGTCCGCCCGCAACACTCCTCGCAGCCGTTGCTCTACAAGGCGCCAGCGCCGGGATTCAGGCCGGTGGCCAGGACTGCCACGCCGAAGCGTCAGGCGCTTATACCGGGGATATTTCGGCCGGAATGCTGGCGGATGCCGGTGCGCAGTTCGTTATTGTCGGTCACTCCGAGCGCCGCGCGACCCACGCGGAAACTGACGCCGATGTGCGCGCAAAGGCTGAAGCGGCTATCGGGGCAGGGCTCAAGCCAATCATCTGCGTTGGGGAAACCGAGGCCGAGCGCGACGCCGGCAATGCGCAGTCAGTTGTGGAAAGCCAGCTGGCGGGATCGATTCCCGACGCGGCGGAACACCACGAAGTGATTATTGCCTATGAGCCGATCTGGGCGATTGGCACCGGTCGCACACCGACCAATGACGACATTGCGCAAATGCATGCCGCAATCCGCGCCAAGCTGGTTGAACGCTTTGGTGATGTCGGTCAGGGCATGCGGGTTCTTTATGGTGGGTCGCTGAAGCCACAGAATGCGCGCGAAATTCTGGCGATTGATAACGTCAATGGCGGCCTGGTGGGCGGCGCAAGCCTCTTGGCAAAGGACTTTGCGACTATTATCTCCGCTGTATAAGCGACATGAACGCTAGGGGACGGGCTTGAAATTGAGCCCGGCCTCTGGCCTTTACTGCGCGGGGCGTGTAAGACGCGCCATCTTTGAACACCACCTGAGACTGAGACACGATGGCGAACGTCCTGATTGTTGCCTATCTGCTGATCGTCCTGGCGCTGATTGCAGTTATCCTGCTGCAGCGCTCTGAGGGCGGCGCACTGGGCATTGGCGGCAGCGGTGGCGGCTTCATGACCGCACGCGGCTCGGCAAACCTGCTGACCCGTACGACTGCGATTCTGGCGACGCTGTTTTTCGCAACGGCTATTGGCCTGACGATTCTCAGCGAGTTTGATCGTGGCAGCTCGAGCATTCTTGAGCAGGCAGCTCAGACTCAGGACGGCGCGGCTCCGACCAGCGTGCTCGATGCGCTCAATTCGCTGCAGCCAGCAAATTCCGATCTTCCAGTTCCTGCGCCTGCGACCAACGCTGCACCAGCTGCTTCCACCGAAGCCGCCCCAGCAGCAACGCCAGACGCTACTCTGGCGGTGCCCGAGGCGCCTGCAGAAACACCGGTCGCTCCAGCGACCAACTAACCGCCGCAAGGCGAACGACAGAAGGGGATGGCAACATCCCCTTCTTCTTTTTGTGTAGAGCTTCGCGAGGGCTCTACGAATCGACGCTGATGTGATTAAGGTGAACGCCCATGGCTCGGTACGTATTCATCACCGGAGGCGTGGTCTCCTCATTGGGTAAAGGTCTTGCATCAGCAGCGCTCGGCGCTGTTCTGCAAGCACGCGGCTACAAAGTCCGCCTGAGGAAGCTCGACCCCTATCTCAACATTGATCCCGGCACGATGTCGCCGACGCAGCACGGCGAGGTCTTCGTGACCGACGACGGCGCGGAGACCGACCTTGATCTGGGTCACTATGAACGCTTCACTGGCCGTGCGGCCAATAAGCGCGACAACATCACATCGGGTCGGATATATTCGAACCTGCTGGCCAAGGAACGCCGTGGCGAATTTTTGGGCGCCACCGTGCAGGTCATTCCGCACGTGACGGATTCGATCAAAGACTTCGTGCTGGAAGGCAATGAAGACTTCGATTTCGTGCTGGTGGAAATCGGCGGCACTGTTGGCGACATCGAAGGTCTGCCGTTCTTCGAGGCGATCCGCCAGCTGGGCAATGATCTGCCCCGCGGCCATGCCTGCTATCTGCACCTGACGCTGATGCCCTATATTCCATCGGCCGGCGAGCTCAAGACCAAGCCGACGCAGCACTCCGTCAAGGAATTGCGCTCGATTGGTATTGCTCCAGATGTGCTGCTGGTGCGCTGCGATCGTCCGATCCCTGAAGGCGAAAAGAAGAAGCTCAGCCTGTTCTGTAACGTGCGTGAAAGCGCCGTTATTCAGGGCCTCGATGTTTCCTCGATCTATGACGTGCCGCTGGCCTACCACAAGGAAGGCCTCGACCGTGAGATTCTGGCTTCGTTCGGTATTACCGATGCGCCAGAGCCCGATCTGACGGCCTGGACAGACGTGTCCAAGCGTCTGCACAACCCTGAAGGTGAAGTGAATATTGCCATCGTCGGCAAGTACACCGGTCTCAAGGACGCCTATAAGTCGCTGAGCGAAGCGCTGGCCCATGGCGGCATTGCCAACAAGGTCAAGGTGAACCTGCAGTGGATCGACTCGGAAGTGTTCGAGCGCGACGACCCGGCACCGTATCTTGAGCATGTGCATGGCATTCTGGTGCCGGGCGGCTTTGGTGAGCGCGGTTCGGCTGGCAAGATTGAAGCAGCTCGATTTGCCCGCGTGAAGGACGTGCCGTATTTCGGCATTTGCTTTGGCATGCAGATGGCCTGCGTTGAAGCAGCGCGGAACACCGCCGGCATCAAGAACGCCTCGTCGACCGAATTCGGGCCGACCAAGGAGCCAGTGGTCGGCATGATGACCGAGTGGGTCAAGGGCAACGAAACCGAGACCCGCGCCAATGAAGGCGATCTTGGTGGCACGCTGCGCCTGGGCGCTTATCCAGCACAGCTGACCCGTGGCTCACGCGTTGCCGACATCTATGGCAGCACAAAGATTTCCGAGCGCCATCGTCACCGCTATGAGGTGAACATGGATTACCGCAAGGTGCTGGAAAAGAACGGCCTGCTGTTCTCCGGCGTGTCGCCAGATGGCAAGCTGCCCGAGATCGTCGAGCGCACGGACCACCCATGGTTCATCGGCGTGCAGTTCCATCCCGAGCTGAAATCCAAGCCGTTCGAACCGCATCCGCTGTTCACAAGCTTTATTTCGGCTGCGATCGATCAGAGCCGTCTGGTCTGATTTAGATCAGGACGCGAATTCAGGGGCCATTCCGAGAATGTCGGGATGGCCCTTCTGTTTTGGTGAGCAACATTTTCTGATAAATGTGACTGCGACGGATGAGAGAGTGACCATGGCCGAGATCATCAACCTCAAGAATGCTCGCAAGCAGAAGGCGCGTGCTGAGAAGGACGTTCAGGCGGCGCAGAACCGTGTGTTGTTTGGACGAACGAAGGCGGAGAAGCAGTTGCAGGCCGCCGAAAAGGCACGTGACGAAAAAGCCATAGACGGACACAAACGCGAAGATTGAAGTCAGATGTGAACGGTTGCAGGGTTGTCGCGAACCGTACTGTACGGTACGGCAGTCCAATCGTTGACCGACGACGCGGCATTCTAGGGGTGGAGGCGTGTCCCGGTGACACCCATTTGACCTTCATCCCGGATATTCAATGACCACCGCTACTGTCAGCCATCCGGTGCCCGCTTCAGGCAATTCGGCTCGCCGCATTCTTGCCGCGAGCATGATCGGCACCACCATCGAGTTTTTCGACTTTTACATTTACGCCACGGCCGCGGTTATCGTGTTCCCGCATCTATTTTTCCCGGCGGGTGACGAGACTTCGGCTCTGCTGCAGTCGCTGGCGACATTTGCCATCGCGTTCTTTGCCCGTCCGATCGGAGCTGCCTTTTTCGGCCATTTTGGTGACCGTATTGGCCGCAAGGCGACGCTGGTTGCCGCGCTGCTCACCATGGGCATTTCGACAGTCCTGATCGGCGTGTTGCCGACCTTTGAGCAGATCGGCGTCTTGGCGCCGTTGTTGCTGGCGCTGTGCCGTCTGGGGCAGGGGCTTGGTCTAGGCGGCGAGTGGGGCGGCGCCGTGTTGCTGGCCACTGAGAACGCGCCTGAGGGCAAGCGTGCCTGGTATGGCATGTTCCCGCAGCTGGGCGCGCCGGTGGGCTTCTTTTTCGCCACCACGATCTTCCTCGTACTGGCCCATTTCATGGGTGATGAAGCCTTCATGTCATGGGGCTGGCGCATTCCGTTCCTTGCCAGCGCGCTGTTGGTGATCTTCGGCCTCTTCATCCGCCTCAAGATCAGCGAAACGCCGGAATTCGCCAAGGCAGTCGAAAAGGCCGAACGCGTCGAGGTGCCGTTCGTCACCGTGTTCAAAGACCACAAGATCAGCCTGTTGCTCGGCACCATGGCCGCACTGGCGACCTTCGTGCTGTTCTACATCATGACTGTCTTCTCGTTGAGCTGGGGCACTGGCGCACTGAAATACTCGCGCGAGGAATTCCTCATCCTGCAGATGGTCGGCGTGTGCTTCTTCGGCCTGTTCATCCCGGTGTCGGCTGTGCTGGCAGACAAGTTCGGTATGCGTCGTGTGATGGTGGGTGTGTCCATCAGCATCGCCATTTTCGGCCTGCTGCTGGGACCGCTGTTCGACTCGGGCAATGTGGCGGGTGTGCTGGGCTTCCTGTGCATCGGCTTTGCGCTGATGGGGATGACCTACGGCCCGCTCGGAACCGCGCTCGCCGCGCCATTCCCAACAGCAGTGCGTTACACCGGCGCGTCGCTGACGTTCAACCTGGGCGGCATTTTCGGGGCATCGCTGGCGCCATACGTGGCAACCTGGCTGGCGACGACCTATGGCCTGCACACTGTGGGCTACTACATGATCCTGGCGGCAGTGATTACGCTGCTCGCGTTTGGCTTGATCCGGCAGACGTCGGAATAGGGGCGGCCTCACCCGCGATGTCATCCCGGCCTTGCACCGGGATCTCGAGATGGACCCCGGGTCGAGCCCGGGGTGACACGGTGGGTGCGGTACAGCTCTTCGACTAGGAAATTACCAGTCGACCTGGCAGACGGTGTCGGGGCTGCCGAATTGCATGCTTTCGGGCGTGTACTGGAAGATCTCGAGCTTTACGCCGTCGGGATCGGCAGTCCACGACTGCCAGGTGTTGTCAGCGCCGAGCTTTTTGTCGGTGGCGCTGATGCCCTGCGCGCGCAGGTGGGCGATCAGGCCATCGATGTCTTCGGTCTCAAAGCAGAAATGGTTGATCTGGTTGGTCTCGTCGTAGCGTGCGCTGTCCTTGCTGAAGACCTCAACGAAGGTGCGGCCACCCAGGCTGAGGTAGAAGCCGATCTTTTCCTCGCCGCGCTTGAAGATGAACGCAGTGTCGAAGCCGAAACCCTCGCGATAGAAGGCTTCCGACTTTTCGAGGTCACGCGAAAAAATGCAGACATGCGCGAGTTGCTTGATGAATGGCTTAGGCATGGTTCCTCCAGCGAATCTGTGTTCGTTGGGCTCAGTCTGAGGGCAAAAGGCCGTGTTTGGCGCTGAAAATCGGCGTTGATAGCGATTTTTTCGGCGCGCCCCTTTTCCTTGTCACAAGGCGCGTCTAGGAGTGGCGCTGAAACTGACGTAACCCATCTGGGAAGGGCACATTCTATGTCTTCTATCATCCACGTTTCCGGCCGGCAGATCTATGACAGCCGTGGCAATCCCACGGTGGAAGTCGACGTGGTGCTGGACGATGGCAGCTTCGGCCGCGCCGCCGTTCCCTCGGGTGCCTCGACTGGCGCGCATGAAGCTGTAGAGCTGCGCGACGGCGGGCCAAAGTATTCCGGCAAGGGCGTGCTGCAGGCTGTCGAGAACGTCAACACGGCGATCTTTGAAGAAATCCAGGGCATGGACGCGCTCGATCAGCTCGGCGTTGACCAGGCCATGATCGAACTCGATGGCACCCACAACAAGGGCCGTCTCGGCGCCAACGCTATTCTCGGCGTGTCGCTGGCCGTGGCCAAGGCCGCTGCTGAATCGAGCGAGCTGCCATTCTACCGCTATATCGGCGGTCCAAACGCCCACGTTCTGCCCGTGCCGATGATGAACATCATCAATGGCGGCGAGCATGCCGACAATCCAATCGACATGCAGGAATTCATGATCCTGCCCGTCGGCGCGGAAAACCTTGCTGATGCCGTGCGCATCGGTTCGGAGATCTTCCACACCCTGAAAAAGGGTCTGTCGGCTGAAGGCCACAACACCAATGTTGGCGACGAAGGCGGCTTTGCGCCAAACCTCGGTTCGGCAGACGAAGCCCTCGGCTTCATCATGCGCTCGATCGAGAAGGCCGGCTACCGCCCGGGCGAGGACGTGTTCCTCGGCCTCGATTGCGCATCGACCGAATACTACAAGAACGGCCGCTACGAGATGGTCGGCGAAGGCAAGTCGCTGTCGTCGGACGACAATGTGCGCTTCCTCGAAGACCTCGCAGCCCGCTTCCCGATCATCACCATCGAAGATGGTATGGCTGAAGACGACTGGGAAGGCTGGAAGGCCCTGACCGACGCCATCGGCAAGAAGGTGCAGCTGGTCGGTGACGATCTGTTCGTGACCAACACCGAGCGCCTCGTTTCCGGCATCAAGATGGGCGTCGCCAACTCGATCCTCGTCAAGGTGAACCAGATCGGTTCGCTCAGCGAAACACTGAACGCCGTCGATACCGCGCACCGCGCCGGTTACACTTCGGTGATGTCGCACCGCTCGGGCGAGACCGAAGACACCACGATTGCCGACCTCGCCGTGGCGCTCAACTGCGGCCAGATCAAAACCGGCTCGCTGTCGCGTTCGGACCGTATCGCGAAGTACAACCAGCTGATCCGCATCGAAGAGCAGCTGGGCTCGTCGGCCAAGTATGCCGGCTACTCGGTGGTCAAGGGCCGCTAAGGAATATGGAAATGCGGGCCCTCGTCACTGACAGATATGGCCCGCCCCACACAATGCGGTTGGAGCAATTGCCCCAGCCGCAACCCGGTCTCGGCGAAGTGCTGGTGCGTATCCATGCCACCTCCGTCAATTCCTGGGATTGGGACCGCCTCGTAGGCCGTCCCCTCGGTCGCATCAGCGATCCATTCCGTCCACCCCATCGCATTCTTGGCGGCGACATTGCCGGCATTGTTGCAGCGGTCGGAGATGGCGTGGCTCATCTCAAAGTCGGTGACGCCGTGTTCGGCGATCTTACCAGCGCCAACTGGGGCGGCTTTGCAGACTACGTTTGCGCGCCCGCCAGTGCTTTGGCGATCAAGCCCGAAGGTCTGAGTTTTCACGCTGCCGCCGCTCTGCCACAGGCAGGGCTCCTGGCCATGCAGGCTGTTCGTCTGCGCACGGGGCTTGCTTCGGGGGAACGTGTCCTGGTCTGTGGTGCTGGGGGTGGCGCAGGCATCATAGCGCTGCAACTGGCGCGCCATGCAGGAGCCCAAGTCACGGCGGTCGATCGCGGCCACAAGGGCGACAGACTACGCGAGCTTGGCGCATCCCATTTCATCGACTATCGCCAACAGAATTTCACCCGGACGGGCCAGCGATACGACCTGATCATCGACATGGTCGGCAGCCAGTCGGTCTTTGGATATCGTAGGGCGCTGGAAAAGGGCGGTAATCTTGTCCTGGTGGGCGGCAGCTTTGGCCGCATCGTTCAGGTCGTTGCCCTCGGCCACCGGCTGGGACGGGAACAGTCCCAGCGCATGGAACTGCTGATCTACAAGCCCAGCGTGGATGATCTCGACCAGCTTGCCGCCCTGACACTCTCGGGCGTCATTACGCCAGTCATCGACAGCGTCTTCACTCTGGAGCAGGGCCCAGACGCTATGCGGCGCATCGGTAGTGGTGACCACATCGGCAAGATCATCATTGATATGGGCGCATAGGTGGGTAAGCGCCACCTCTCCGGGCTTGGCCCGAGGCCTATCCTTACGGAGATGAGGTAAGGGAAGAGCCCTCGGGTCAAGCCCGAGGGTGACGCGTTGTGGCTGCGTAGCTTACTGGAATGCCGTTTCGGCGAAGCTGCGGAGTTTGCGGGAATGGAGGCGTTCGGCGGGCTGGTCGCGCAGGATCTCCATGGCGCGAAGGCCTATCTGAAGGTGTCGGTTGACCTGGGTGCGGTAGAAGTCCGAGGCCATGCCGGGGAGTTTGAGCTCACCGTGCAGGGGCTTGTCGGAGACGCAGAGCAGGGTGCCGTAGGCGACGCGGAAGCGGAAGCCGTTGGCGGCAATAGTGGCTGACTCCATGTCGAGAGCGACGGCACGCGACTGGCTAAGACGCTGGGTGATCTCGGCCTGATCGCGCAGTTCCCAGTTGCGGTTGTCGAAGGTGGCAACCGTGCCGGTACGCATGATCTTCTTGGTTTCAACGCCTTCGGTCTGGGTGATCTCTTCTACGGCTTGTTCGAGCGCGACCTGCACTTCGGCGAGCGCGGGGATTGGCACGGAGACAGGGAGATCGGCGTCGAGCACGTGATCTTCGCGGACATAGGCGTGGGCCAGCACGAAGTCGCCCAGTTCCTGAGAATTGCGTAGGCCTGCGCAGTGGCCGAGCATGATCCAGGCATGAGGACGCAGCACAGCGATATGGTCGGTGATGGTTTTGGCGTTGGATGGGCCGACGCCGATATTGACCATGGTGATGCCACGGCCGCGATCAGCCTTGAGGTGGTAGGCGGGCATCTGTGGTGCGCGAACCGGCGATGTTCCGGCTACTGTACCGCCGCGCAAGGCGTTGTCGGTAACGACGTTGCCGGGCTCGACAAAGCTCTCATAGTGGCCATGGCCGGAGCTCATATACTCCTTGGCGACGCGGCAGAACTCGTCGATGTAGAATGCGTAATTGGTGAAAATCACGAAATTCTGGAAGTGGCTGGCGTCGGTGCCGGTGTAGTGGCTGAGCCGGAACAGCGAATAGTCGACGCGCGGCGCGGTGAACGCCGAAAGCGGGTATGGCCCGCCCTTGGGTGGCACGAAGGTGCCATTGGCGATCTCGTCGTCGGTATTGGCGAGATCAGGCGCGTCGAACACATCGCGCAGCGGGATATTGAGAGCGTTCAGCGCTTCACCATCGATGCGCTCATTGGCCTGCACGGCGAAATGCAGCGGGATTGGCGTGTCGGACTCGCCGATATCGATGGTGCCGCCATGGTTTTTGAGGATGACGGCGAACTGCTCCTGAAAATAGGTGCGGAACAGATCGGGCGCGGTCACCGTGGTGCGGTAAAGGCCGGGGGTGTGCAGATAGCCATAGGGCAGGGTGCTCTCGCCTTTGCCGAAGCTGGTGGAGCGGACTTCAACCTGGGGATAGCAGGCGCGCACGCGCCCCTCTGGAACAATGCCCTTGGCCAGTTGGCTAAGGTGACCCCGAATGAAGCTGGTATTGCGGTGATAGATATCGGCCAGATGTGCCCAGGCCTTTTCCGGATCGGTGAAGGACTGCGTATCGAGGCGGGGTGGGCTGATCGTGGTCATATCTATCTTTCAAATCGTGTGCTCCGGATTGAGCGCACCAGCTTGCGGAATCGCGCCGCTCTTGCGGCAGAGTGTACCCGTTTCAAATGACAGCTTCTGGGCATCCCAGCAACTGCACGGGGTCACGGGCGGTTGGGGTCACATCGGTGTGATTGGGACTTTTCTCGCCGCAATTGCTCCCCATCTTGATAGTCAGTTCACTGGAATGGCAAGCGACCCATGCAGCCGGTGAGCGAGGAGTGACTGTTGGCCGCTTGTCCCCCAAGCCCTCAACAGTGCGGCAGGCAGGCATTCCCCAGGGCTGCGGTGACAGAAATGTCCCGCAGTCCTTTATGTTTCTGGGTAGGTGGCGCGCAGCGTGGCGACAGAGTTGCGCGCTAGCTGTTCCAGCACGGACATGTCGATGTCGCTGAGGCGCTTAACATAGAGGCAGCCCTTGCCCATGCGGTGTTTGCCGAGCTTTGCCAGCAGTGCGTCCCGCTGCTCTGTCTCCTCGGGAGAATAGGTGCCCATCAGATAGATGCTGAACTCGGTTTTGCGCTGCGCAAAGCCAACCAGAAACGCATCACCGTCATGACCAGACGCGTAACGATAATGGTACCGGTCAAAGCCGATCATGGTGCCCCACAGGACTGGCGGCGCGCCGGTTATGGTCTCCATCATGGTGATCAGCGCGAGGCTGTCGGCCCGTTTTGCCGCGTCCTCGATCTGGGCGATGAACTGGGCAACGTCACCCGTATTCGGCCTGGTTTTCTGTTCCGACATGGCTGCCCTCCGCGCGCGTTGCTGCCAAAAGCGTAGACGAATGGCCCATGGTTTTCTATTGCTGCGCGGCGCGCTGCGCCTGGTTCAACATTTGGAGGTTCCCATGACTGCAAAGATCATCGACGGCAAGAGTTTTGCCGAGGGTCTGCGGGGCCGGATTGCCGGCCATGTGGAGCGCCTCAAGACTGAACATGGCATCACTCCGGGCCTCGCCGTGGTGATTGTCGGGCATGATCCGGCCAGCCAGGTCTATGTGAGCAACAAGGCCAAGCAGACCGCAGAAGTGGGCATGGCTTCGTTCAAGTATGAATTGCCGGAGGATGTGAGCGAGGCCGAGCTGCTTGAGCTGGTGCGTCGCCTCAATGAAGACGATCAGGTGCATGGCATTCTGGTGCAGCTGCCAGTGCCCAAGCAGATCAATGCGGACAAGGTCATCGAGGCTATAGTGCCGTCCAAGGACGTCGACTGCTTTACGCCGGCCAATGTCGGCAAGCTGACGATTGGCCTGCCGGGGCCGGTGTCGTGTACGCCACTTGGCAGCCTGATGCTGCTGCGGGATCAGCTGGGCTCGCTTGAGGGGCTGAACGCGGTGATCGTTGGCCGCTCCAATCTGGTGGGGAAGCCGATGGCGCAGCTGCTGTTGCGCGATAATGCGACGGTGACGGTGGCGCATTCGCGGACCAAGAACCTCGCCGATGTGGTGCGTGGCGCTGATATCGTGATCGCGGCGGTTGGCCGTCCCGAGATGATTAGAGGTGACTGGATCAAGCCGGGTGCAACGGTGATCGACGTGGGTATCAATCGCGTGCCGGCGCCGGAAAAGGGCGAGGGTAAGACGCGGCTGGTGGGCGATGTGGCGTTTGCCGAGGCCGTTGAGGTTGCAGGGGCGATCACGCCGGTTCCGGGTGGTGTCGGCCCGATGACCATTGCGTGCCTGCTGGCCAACACCATCACCACGGCGTCGCTGATCAACGGCCTCGTGCCACCGAGCGATCTGACGGCATGAGTGTTGACGCCCATGATCCGGGCGGCAAGGTCCGCCTGGCGCTGATGCCAGGCGTCAAGGGTGACGCTCAGTTCAGCGCCGATGGCCGCTATCGCCAGTTGATGCGGCGCTGGACGGGAGACGTTTTCCCCGAGCGCTATGTGTTGTTCATTGGCATGAACCCGAGCACGGCCGATGCGAGGGTGAACGATCCGACTTGTGCCCGGGAATGGGCCTTTACGCAGCGTGAGGGCTATTCGGCCATGGTGAAGGGCAATGTCGGCGACTATCGCGCGACCAATCCCAAGGCATTGCTGGAACCTGGTGTGGTGGCGGTGTCGGACGAAAACCTGCCCGCGATGCGCGCGGCGGCGGCTGGGGCTGCGTTGGTGATCGTGTGCCATGGCAAGCTCAACAAGGCACTGGCGCCCGCTGGCAAAGCGCTGGTGGAGGTGTTGCGGGCCGATGGCGTCGAGATGTGGTGCTTTGGCACCAACGGGGATGGCTCACCCAAGCATCCGCTGTATCTGCGCGGGGATTCGCCGCTGGTGCAGTTCGGGTAAACATCTTTCATGCACTGCGCTGCCCTCGGACTTGATCCGAGGGCCATTGACCGCTTGTGCCGTGCTGAGAGTGGCCCTCGGATCAAGTCCGAGGGCAGCGACGGTAGGTGGGCGAGTTATGGGTGATTTAAGGGACGGGTTATCCCATCAGGTAGAACGTCCGCGCGACAGTGTGGTCGCGGAGGGCTTGGGCGGGGAGTTTTCCGGTCAGGGCAGCGATGACGATTGAGATGTCGGGGACGGCGCTGGCGTCGACGACGACGCTGGTGAAGCTGGGGCGCAGGCCCTGTTTGGCGCCCTCCAACAGGTCGGACAGCAGGGCGCGGACGTCGGTGCGCTGGGCGCAGGCCATGCAGTTTGAGCCGTCGGCGTGGCCATGGCCGGTATTGGCGGGCAAGCGGATGAGGGCTGTGTCCGGATCGAGCGCGGTGAGGTGGCGGGGTTCGGTGATCAGGGTCACGGGGATGGAGGCTGTGCGTGTCATGGCATAATCATCTTTCTTGCCGGATACCCCCACCCTTGATCCCTCCCCACAAGGGGGAGGGAGACGACTGCGGGTGTTTTACTCCGCCGCGACGATTGCCGGGCCGGGGATGTAGTTCAGGATCGGGCCGAGCCAGCGTTCGACGTCGGCGACGGGCATGTCCTTGCGCAGGGCGTAATCGATGACCTGATCGCGCTCTACTTTGGCGACACCGAAGTAATAGGCGTCGGGGTGCGAGAAGTAGATGCCCGAGACGGACGATCCGGGCCACATGGCGTAGCTTTCGGTCAGCGTCACGCCCGCGTTCTTCTCAGCGTCGAGCAGACGGAAAAGCGTGGTCTTTTCCGTGTGATCGGGCTGGGCGGGATAGCCGGGCGCAGGGCGGATGCCCTGATAGGTTTCCTGCAACAGCTCTTCATTGCTGAGCGTTTCGTCTGATGCATAGGCCCAGAACTCCTTGCGGACGCGCTGGTGCATCATTTCGGCCATGGCTTCAGCGAAGCGATCAGCGAGGGCTTTGACGAGGATCGAGGAATAATCGTCGTTCTGTGCTTCGAAGCGCTCGGCGATAGGCACTTCTTCAATGCCCGCAGTGACGACGAAACCACCCATGTAGTCGGGCTGGGTTCCGACGGGTGCGACGAAGTCGCTGAGGGCCATGTTTGGCTTGCCGTCGCGCTTGCTCAACTGCTGGCGCAGGGTGAACAGCGTTGCGAGATCCTCGGAGCGGGTCTCGTCGGTGTAGAGGCGGATATCGTCACCCACGGCGTTGGCGGGCCAGAAGCCGACCACGGCGCGGGGCTTGAACCACTTTTCGTCGATGATCTGCTTGAGCATGGTCTGCGCATCGGCAAACAGAGCCCGCGCAGCTTCGCCCTGACGCTCATCCTCCAGAATGGCCGGATAGCGCCCCTTGAGCTCCCAGGTCTGGAAGAACGGGGTCCAGTCGATGTAGCTGGCCAGTTCGCCCAGGTCGAAATCCTCGAACACCTTGTTGCCGAAGAAAGTCGGTTTGGGCGGTACATAACCCGACCAATCAGGCTTGAAGGCATTTTCACGCGCCTTGGCCAGCGGCACGCGCTGCTTCTCGCTCTCGGCGCGTTCATGCGCGGCGGCGGCCTTGGCGTATTCAGCGCGAACGTCGGCGATGAACGACACCTTGGTTTCGTTGGACAGAAGGTTGCCCACCACCCCCACGGCGCGGCTGGCGTCGTTGACGTAGACGGCCTGGCCACGCTCATAGCGTGGGTGAATTTTGACGGCGGTGTGGACGCGGCTGGTGGTGGCTCCACCGATCAACAGCGGAATGTCGAAGCCTTCGCGCTCCATTTCGGCGGCAACATGCACCATTTCGTCGAGCGACGGCGTGATGAGGCCGGAGAGGCCGATGATATCGACGTTCTCGTCCCGCGCGGTCTGCAGGATCTTGGCGGTCGGCACCATGACGCCGAGATCGATGATCTCGTAGTTGTTGCAGCTCAGCACGACGCCCACGATGTTCTTGCCGATATCGTGCACATCGCCCTTCACCGTTGCCATCAGCACCTTGCCGGCGCTCTTGCGGCCGGTGGCATTGCCGTCGGCGTTCTTCTCGGCTTCCATATAAGGCAGCAGCAGCGCCACGGCCTGTTTCATGACGCGCGCAGACTTCACCACCTGCGGCAGGAACATTTTGCCCGAACCGAACAGGTCACCAACGATGCCCATGCCAGCCATGAGCGGTCCCTCGATGACGTGGAGCGGGCGGGCTGCATTGAGGCGGGCTTCGTCGGTGTCGGCGTCGATGTATTCGGTGATGCCATTGACGAGGGCGTGGGCGATGCGGTCCTCGACGGACTTTTCGCGCCAGCTCAAATCCTTGGCAGCAACTTCCTTGCCCGCTGCACCGCGATAGCGCTCGGCGATGGCCAGCAGGCGATCGGTGGAGTCTTCACGGCGATTGAGGATCACGTCCTCGCAGGCGTCGCGGAGTTCGCGGTCGATCGTCTCGTAAACGGCAAGCTGACCGGCGTTGACGATGCCCATGTCCATGCCATTCTGGATGGCATAGTAGAGGAACACGGCGTGCATTGCCTCGCGTACGGGCTCATTGCCCCGGAACGAGAAGCTGAGGTTGGAGATACCGCCCGAGATGTGGACATGGGGCAGGGTCTCGGTGATGTCCTTTGTGGCCTCGATGAAGTCGTTGCCGTAATTGTTGTGCTCTTCGATGCCGGTGGCGACGGCGAAGACGTTCGGATCGAAGATGATGTCTTCGGGTGGGAAGCCCACTTCCTCGGTCAAAAGCTTATAGGCGCGCGTGCAGATTTCGACCTTGCGGGCGCGGGTATCGGCCTGTCCGGTTTCATCGAACGCCATGACGACAACGGCGGCACCATAGGCGCGTACAAGGCGCGCGTGATGAAGGAACGCCTCTTCGCCTTCCTTCATCGAGATCGAGTTGACCAGCGCCTTGCCCTGAACGCGCTTCAGACCCGCTTCGATGACTTCCCATTTAGAGGAGTCGATCATCAGCGGAACCTTGGCGATGTCAGGTTCGGCGGCAAGCAGGTTGAGGAACTCGATCATCACCTGCTGGGAGTCGATCAGGCCTTCGTCCATGTTGATGTCGATGATCTGGGCGCCGTTGGCGACCTGATCTCGGGCGACATCAAGGGCGGCGGTATAATCGCCAGCGGTGATCAGCTTGCGGAAGCGGGCGGAGCCGGTAACGTTTGTCCGCTCGCCGATGTTGACGAAGGGAATGTCCTTGGTCAGCGTGAAAGGCTCAAGGCCCGACAGGCGCAGGAGCTTTTCGACTTCGGGAACGACGCGTGGCTTGTGCTTGGAGACGGCTTGGGCGATGGCGCGAATATGGTCCGGCGTCGAGCCACAGCAGCCACCAACGATGTTGACGTAACCGGAGGCGGCGAACCCCTCGATCTGCTCGGCCATGAACTCTGGCGTTTCGTCATACTGGCCGAAGGCGTTGGGCAGGCCAGCGTTTGGATAGGCGCAGATGAAGGTATCGGCAGCGTCTGACAGTTCTGCCAGGTGGGCGCGCATGGCGTTGGCGCCGAGCGCACAGTTGAGGCCGATGGTGATCGGATTGGCGTGGCGGACCGAGTACCAGAAGGCAGATGGCGTCTGGCCAGACAGCGTACGGCCGGACAGATCGGTGATGGTGCCCGAAATCATGATCGGCACTTCAATGCCACGCTCGTCGAAGATCTGACGGGCAGCAAAAAGACCAGCCTTGGTGTTGAGCGTGTCGGTGATGGTTTCGAACAGCAGCAGGTCGGCGCCGGCATCGAGCAGGCCCCGAATGGCCTCGCTGTAAGCGTCGCGCAGTTGATCGAACGTGATCGAGCGGAAGCCTGGGCTGGCCACATCTGTCGACATGGAAGCGGTCTTGGTGGTGGGTCCAATGGCGCCCGCGACGAAGCGCCGACGACCATCTTCGGCCTCGGCACGCAGCGCGGCACGGCGCGCGACGACCACACCCTGATAGTTGATGTCGTAGACCGCGCTTTCACAGGCGTAGTCAGCCTGCGCCACGGAGGTGCCCGAGAAGGTGTTGGTTTCGACGATATCCGCACCGGCCATGAAGTACTGGTAGTGGATATCCTCGATCATCTGGGGCTCGGTGATGACGAGCAGATCGTTGTTGCCTTTGAGAGGCAGCGTCCAATCCTTGAACCGCTCACCGCGGAAGTTTTCTTCCTCGAGCTTGAGCCGCTGGATCATCGTGCCCATGGCGCCGTCCAGAATCAGGATGCGTTCGCGCGCGGCATTCGCCAAGGCAGTGCGAACCTCGTTCCAGTCGGGGAGGTGGGCAGGGGATGGGGCTGTGGTCTCGGAGGGGCTCATCGCCGTCCTATCTTGTAAGCATGGTCAAGGCACGACACGCATAACGATCGTGACATAAAGATATCTTTATATCCCTCGCGACGCAAGGGAGGCGTGTTGAAGCCTTGTCGCTCCAATTTGTGGAGAATGCGAGCCAATCGGGTAACAGATTGTTCCCTTTAACCTCCCCTAAACCAGAATGCCGTTCCATACGCGCGAGGTCTTTGCGCCTCAGCTATTATCTGCCGTCAGTTTTTGTAAGCGTATGAGTTTGAGTATTTTGACATTCCGTTGGCGCCATATCGTTCGTCTTCTGGCACTGACCGCGCTTCTCGCGCCGACTATTGCCGCGTGTAGCGGCGGCGGCCTGGGTGCAACTGTCAAACGCTCCGCTTTTAGCTCCAAGGAATTTGGTGTCAGCGTTTCGCCCCGCGTCACGATGAATCCGAATCCTCCGAAGGGCGGTGGCCGCTATCAGGTTGGCAAGCCTTATACCGTGCGGGGCAAGACCTACGTCCCGCAGGAAGATCCTACCTACTCCGCTATGGGCGAAGCATCCTGGTACGGCTCGGACTTCCATGGTCGCCGCACGGCGAATGGCGAAATCTTCTCGGCGAACGCTCTGACTGGCGCGCATCCAACGCTGCCGCTGCCATCTTATGTTCGCGTGACCAATCAGGCCAACGGCGCTTCCGTCGTGGTGCGGGTGAATGATCGCGGGCCGTATATGCCCGGCCGCATCATGGATCTGTCGCACCGCGCCGCAGAAATGCTGGGCTATGTGAATAATGGCTCGGCACAGATCAAGGCCGAGTATGTTGGTCCTGCGCCTCTGGAAGGCGATGATACCCGCATGCTCGTGGCGAGCTATTCGGGTCCGGCGTTCGCTGGCGCGACAACCACGCGCATGGCTTCGGCCGATCGCACCAATAGCCTCGCCGATATGGCAGGCAACTTCTTTGGCGGCCTATTCTCCTATGCTGATACGACGCCGCAGGAGCAGGATGCTGCCATTGGCACTGCTTTTGCCGCGGTCAACGCAATGGCAACACAGTCGCCCGAGTTGAAGGAATGGGTGCAAGCTGTGGATGCTGACTCACGCACTGTGAAGGTTGGCTTGGGCGTGTTCAGCGACCGGAAAAATGCAGTGGCCCTGGCTGAACGATTTGCCTTCCTCGGCGCAGTCGATGAAGATCAGGTATCGGTGAACGGCAAGGCTGCAACCCGCCTGACGCTGACACACCTCAAGGCTGGCGTATCACGCAATGATGTTCGCGACCTTGCTCGTGAACTTGGCCTGAATGACGTAAACCTCTAGTAGTCTATCGTCCGGCGCACATGAACGCGTGCCGGTCGGGCGGTAGCCCGAAACGGTTAGGTGGGGCGATCGTGACACGGATAGCAGCGTTACTGGTCATGGTGCTGGCTTTTGCCAGTCCAGCATTTGCACAGACCACTTTCGACACCAAAGCCAAGTTCGCCATTCTGATGGATGAGGAATCCGGAACGGTCATCTTCCAGAAAGATGCCGACTTGCCGATGGAGCCGGCCAGCATGGCCAAGCTCATGACTATCGCCGTCGTGTTCGATGAGCTGCGCGCAGGTCGCATCGCGATGAGCGACGAGTTTTTCGTGTCCGAGCACGCATGGCGAACAGGTGGCGCCAGGTCGGGCGGCTCGACCATGTTTGCCGAGCTCAATTCCAAGATTTCGGTCGAGAACCTTGTTCGTTCCGTGATCATCCAGTCGGGGAATGATGCAGCCATCGTGCTGGCTGAGGGCATTGCCGGTTCGGAAGGCAGCTTTGCTGCAATGATGAACGAGCTGGCTGCGGATATCGGGTTGACCGACTCCCACTTTACCAATCCGACTGGTCTGCCGGATCCGGACATGCATGTGACGGCGCGCGATCTCGCCGACCTGGCCCGCTACCTGATCAAGGATTATCCGCAGTACTATCACTACTTCTCGGAGCCCGAGATGGAGTGGAACAAGATCAAGCAGCCAAACCGCAATTCGCTGGTCGAGATGGGCATTGGCGTGGACGGCCTCAAGACCGGCCATACCGAGTCTGCCGGATACGGCTCGGTGATTTCAACCAAGGACGGCGGACGACGGCTGATTGCCGTTGTGCACGGGCTGACGTCGATGTCGCAGCGTACCGAAGAGGGTCGCAAGCTGATCACCTGGGGCGCACGGGCATTTGAACGCGTCGCGGCTTATGCCGACGGTGCCGTTGTGGCGCGTGCCAATGTCTATGGCGGCACCAGCGGCAGTGTTGGGCTGGTGGGCAAGGGCGAGGTGGCACTTTATCTGCCGCGCGGCTCGCGTAAGTGCCTTGGGGCCGAGGTGCATTACACCGGGCCGCTGATGCCGCCAGTTAAGGCTGGCGATCAGGTAGCGGAACTGCGCGTTTTCTGCGATGACCAGCTGGTACAGGTGGCGCCATTGTTCGCTGCCGAGACGGTCGAAGAGGGTGATATTGTGCGCAAGGCCACCGACGCGCTCAAGCAGCTTGCCCTTGGTTGGCTCTGAATATCGGAACAAGATACTGCCATGCTGGAAGAGCCTGAAGCCAAACGCGCCCGTTTCATCACCTTTGAAGGTGGGGAAGGCGTTGGCAAATCCACGCAGGTAAAGCGGCTGCTGCAGAACCTGCAGAATTATTCCATCGAGGCCGTGCGCACGCGTGAGCCCGGTGGCACCGCGAAGGCCGAGGCTATCCGCTCGTTCATTTTGCAGGGCCGGTCGGAGAGCTGGGGCGCGGGCGCCGAGGCAGTGCTGTTTGCGGCGGCACGGCTAGATCACGTCACTCAGCTGATCGCGCCGAACCTGCGCAATGGCACCTGGGTGATCTCGGACCGCTTCCACGATTCGACGCGTGCCTATCAGGGACTGACGGGCGGCGTTGACGACAAGTTGATCGCAGGTCTCGAAGTGTTGGCGCTGGATGGCAACACCCCCGATTTGACCATTGTGCTCGATATGGACCCCGAAATCGCCTTCAAGCGTGTAGCGCAGCGGGCGATTGAGGATGGCTTGGCGCTGACGGGCGATCGCTTCGAGAAAGAAGAGATCGAGTGGCACAAGCGGCTGCGCGAAGGGTTCCTGCAGATTGCGCGGGACAATCCCGAGCGTTGCGTCGTCATTTCGGCCGAGCAGGCTGAAGATGTGCTGGAAGCGACCATCTGGGAGGCCGTGAGTGAGCGCTTTCCGGAATTGCAGGGCAGGGCGGACGCGTGAGCGATCCTGATGCACTCGACGGCGTAACTGCGCCGGAACGACGCCAGCGCGCCTTTGGGCATGACGCGGCGCGGGCGGCAATTCTGAGCCAGGTTCACGAGCATCGTCTGCCGGGCGCGATTTTGCTGCATGGACCGCAGGGGATTGGCAAGGCGACGTTTGCGTTTGAGCAGGCTGCGGCAATCCTGACGGCGACGGGTGACGAAGAAGGTCACCGCGTCGAGGAGCAGGTGGCAGCACTGTCGCATCCCAATCTGTTCCTGCTGCGGCGTCGGCCTAAGGACGCCAAGGGCTATTATACCGTCATCCGCGTCGAAGACGTGCGGAGCCTGCGCGATAGCCTGCACCATACACGCGGACGGGCCGGGCATCGTGTGGCGATCATCGACAGCATCGATGACTGCAATCCATCTGCGGCCAATGCGCTGCTGAAAACGCTCGAGGAGCCCCCTGCGGATACGACATTCCTGCTGGTGTCGCACCGGCCGGGGCAGCTGTTGCCGACGATTAAGTCACGTTGCCACAATATCGCGCTGCGGCCTGTGGGCGAGGAAGCGGTGCGGGCGGTGTTGATCGATCATGATCCCAGCATCACGCCACAGTCCATCGAACGCGCCGTGGCGCTGGCGGGTGGGCGTCCACGCCGTGCGCTGGAAACACTGGCACTGGATGAAGAATCTGCGCTGGGCGTGCTGCAGAACTGGTTGGGGGATCCACTGCGGTTTCCCGCCGGAGTTGCGATGCAGCTGGCTGATGCCCTTGGCGCTGACGCGCAGGGCACGGAGCTGACCTTTGCGCGCGAAATGCTGGACGACTGGATGGCAGCCGAAGCCCGCAACGCCGCCATGCAGCCCGGCAATCGGATGCGCCTTGCCTCAGCGAACGAGCTATGGGACAAGGCACACGCCCTTTTCGCCGAGGCCGACAGCATCAATCTGGATATGAAACAGACGCTTGTCGCCATTTTTGACGCGATCAGAAAGCACGTTTCAATGACTGCACCCGTAGCTATCGAGTCACAATGACCTCTGAGCCGTTTTACGTCACCACAGCGATCTCCTATCCCAATGGCGCGCCGCATATCGGCCACGCCTATGAAATGATCGCCACCGATGCCATCGCCCGTTTCAAGCGGCTCGAGGGCCGTGAGGTCTATTTCCTCACCGGTACCGACGAGCACGGCATCAAGATGGTGCAGACCGCCGCAGCGCTGGGTGTCACCCCGCGTGAGCTGGCCGACAAGAATTCTGCCGAGTTCCGCAAGCTCGCTGAAGTCCTGAACATCTCCAATGATGACTTCATCCGCACGACGGAGAAGCGCCACTACGAGTCGAGCCAGGCGATCTGGAAGAAAATGGCCGAGGGCGGTAGCGGCGACATTTTCCAGTCGACCTATAAGGGCTGGTACTCGGTTCGCGACGAAGCCTATTTCGATGAGTCCGAGCTCACCGAAAAGGATGGCAAGAAGTTTGCCCCATCGGGCGCAGAAGTGAACTGGGTGGAAGAGCCCAGCTATTTCTTCCGTCTGTCGGCCTATCAGCAGAAGCTGCTGGACCTCTATGAGTCCAACCCCGACTTTATCGCGCCGAAAGAGCGCCGCAACGAGATCATCTCGTTTGTGAAGGGGGGCCTGCAGGACCTGTCCGTGTCGCGCACGACCTTTGATTGGGGCGTGCCGGTTCCGGATGCACCGGGCCATGTGATGTATGTGTGGGTCGACGCGCTCACCAATTACATTACCGGCGTTGGCTTCCCCGACGAGAACAGCGAGCTGTTCAAGAAGTTCTGGCCAGCCGATCTGCACGTGGTGGGTAAGGACATCATCCGCTTCCACACTGTGTACTGGCCTGCTTTCCTGATGAGCGCCGGTATCGAAGTGCAGCATCGCGTGTTTGCGCATGGCTTCCTGACCGTTGATGGCCAGAAGATGAGCAAATCGCTGGGCAATGTGATCGACCCGTTCGAGCTGGCCCAGGAATTTGGCGCAGACGCGTTCCGCTACTTCCTGCTGCGTGAAGTGTCGTTCGGGCAGGACGGCGACTATAGCCGCGAGAAGCTGACCAACCGCGTCAACGCGGACCTGGCCAACAATCTTGGCAATCTGGCGCAGCGTTCGCTGTCGATGATCAACAAGAACCTCGATGGCAAGGTGCCCCAGTTTGGCGCGGCGACCGATGAGGATGCAGCACTGGTTCGTGAAGTCGACGAGGCCATTGAAGCAGCCGTGAAGGCAATGGACGTGCAGCTGGTGCATGAAGCGGCCGGTGCGCTGGTGGCGGCGCTGAGCTCGGCCAACAACTACTTTGCTGCGCAGGCTCCCTGGGGTCTCAAGAAGACCGATCCAGAGCGCATGGCTTCGGTTCTGTACCTGACGGCCGATGTTGTGCGTCGCTTGACCATCCCGTTCCTGGCCTTTGTGCCGGCATCGGCGGCGGCGTTACTCGACCAACTCGGTGTGCCCGAGAGCGAGCGGACGATTGCGTTTGCACGCAAGGCAAACGGCCTGGTGCCGGGCACCGAATTGCCGGTGCCGCAGGGTGTGTTCGCGCGTATCGAGCGCAAGGCGGAATAGTCATGCTGATCGACAGCCACTGCCACCTCGATTTCGAGGCGCTGGCCAATGACATGGACGGCGTTTTGGCGCGCGCGGCAGCGGCCGGCGTGAGCGGCATGGTGACGATATCCACATATGTGGATAAGTTTTCCACATACGCTGCCATCGCGGAACGATATGAGAACGTCTGGTGCTCGGTGGGGACGCATCCCCACCATGCTGACCAGGAACTGCATATCCAGACCGAGGATTTGATCCGGCTTTCGGCCCACCCACGCTGCGTTGCGATCGGTGAAGCCGGGCTGGACTACTTCTACGACAATGCGCCGCGTGAGGCGCAGGCCATTGGTCTGCGTCGCCACATCGCGGCATCGCGTGCCACAGGTCTTCCACTGGTTATCCACAGCCGGGCGGCGGACGAAGACATGGCGGCAATCCTCGAAGAGGAGAGCGGGCAGGGGGCATTCCCCTTTGTGCTGCATTGCTTCACGGCGGGGCAGGAACTGGCGCGTCGGGCACTGGCTCTGGGTGGTTACATTTCGTTTTCGGGCATCATCACCTTCAAGAATGCCGAGGAAATCCGCGAGGTCGCCAAGTTCGTTCCTGCGGATCGCTATATCGTCGAGACGGACTCGCCTTATCTCGCGCCAATCCCGCATCGGGGTCAGTCGAACGAGCCGAGCTTCGTGCGACATACGGCCGAAAAGGTGGCCGAGGTCCGGGGCATCAGCCTTGAGCAGCTTGGCGCTGAAACGACCGCCAATTTCGCCCGTTTGTTTTCAAAGACTGGATTAGCCTGAGCCATGGCCGCTGCCCAAAGGATCGTCGCGACCATTCTGGGCTGCGGGTCTTCCGGTGGCGTGCCACGCATTGGCAACGATTGGGGCGACTGCGATCCAAATGAACCCCGCAATCGCCGCCGCCGCTGCTCGCTGCTGATCGAAGGCTGGAGCGAAGGCAGCGACCAGCCGACACGGATCGTGATCGACACAGGCTGCGATCTCCGCGAGCAGTTGCTGGATGCACGCGTCGATCGGGTTGAGGCTGTGCTCTACACCCATGAACATGCCGACCACACCCATGGGATTGATGATCTGCGCGTTCTGGCGCTGCACAATCGCAAGCGGGTGGATGTGTATTTCAGCGCCGAGACTGGTGCGCGGTTGCGCGAGGCGTTTGGCTATTGCTTTACCTCTCCGCCGGGAAGCGATTATCCGCCGATCCTCAATGCACATGAGATTGGCGCGGGGGCTGAGCTGAGCGTGGACGGGCCGGGAGGCACGATCTCGGTGACGGCGTTCGAGCAGGCGCATGGCAACATCACCTCGCTGGGCTTCCGCGTGGGCAACCTTGCCTATTGCTGCGATCTGTCGGGGTTTCCCGAGGCCTCGTTTGAGGCGATCTCGGGGCTTGATGTGTGGATCATCGATGCGCTGCGCCATACGCCGCATCCGAGCCATTTGAGCCTGCCTGAAACGCTAGACTGGATTGAGCGCTTTGCGCCGCGCCAGGCTGTGTTGACCAATATGCATATCGATCTCGACTATGCACAGACCGACGCAGAAACGCCGGAGGCAGTGACCCCGGCGTTTGATGGTATGCAGATTGATGTGGTGACCGGCCAGATCCTCAATCGCTGAGGCTGACCGGTCCTTATCTTACTGCGCGGTGAAACGAACCGACGCGTCGTAGATCTCGATCAGGCGATCGATCTTTGCTTCTTCAACGATGGTGACCATTGGCGTGCCGAGGCGGCCGGATGGATCAACCAGCGTCATGCCACGAGCAATGCCGGGTGCCAGAGCGACGTCCATGGATGCGCGCAGCGACTTGGTGACGACGCTCGGATCGATGACCACGGCAGCGGCCAGTGGATCGACGAAACGGAAGGTGTCGCCGCCGCCATAGCTTTCATTGGTGTGGCGGGCATGCTTGGCGAGTGCCAGCGAGAAAGCCTTTTCCGGACCTTCAGCGACGGTCTCGAACATGGCGTCGACAGCAGGGCCCTTCATGTCATGGGATACGCAAGGCTCCCATGGAATGACGACGGTTTCGATGTCGGCAGAGAACACCACGGATGCGGCTTCGGGGTCGGCATAGATGTTGAACTCGGCAGCTGGGGTGGTGTTGCCACGGCCATAAACGGTCGCGCCCATAATGGTGAGCTGACCGATGCCATTGAAGATGGACGGCTCGAGACGCAGTGCCAACGCCAGGTTGGTCAGAGGGCCGATCATCAGAATGTCGACCTTCTCGCCTTTGTTGCCCGCATCGCGGAACGTCTGGCGCAGGAAGCCGATGGCGTCGTCGCCAGCGATCTCAGCGGTGTGCAGGGGGCGGGGAGCGCCGCCGAGGCCATCTTCGCCGTGGATGTACTTGGCGTCGATGATGGCCTGGGTGAGTGGACGGCCAGCGCCGGTATGCACAGGTGTCTTGGCGCCCACAACTGCAAGCGTAGCCAGAATGTTACGCGTGGCAGCCTCGAGGCCAACATTGCCGAATACGGTGGTGATGGCATCTGGCGTGCGGCCAGCTGCGATGAGCATGAGCAGGGCCTGCGCGTCGTCGACGCCACCATCCGTGTCGAGGATCAGTTTGTTATGCGACAATTCTAGTTTCCTTTGCTTTGGCCGCCTGGCCCGCCACCCTTAGATAGTCAGCGGAACGCCGGTATGACGTGGCGGCCGTAGCCTGCGATGATTTCTTCTTCATCGCCGCTATCGAGATAAATATTGAACTGGGTTATGCCCGCTGCCTTGAGGGCATGCATTTTGGCGATGTGCTCATCTGGCTCACCCAGTACGCAGAAGTTTTCCACCACGTCGGGCGTGATGAAATCCAGGAACGGATTATCAGCCTGGCCGTGCTTGGAATAGTCGTATCCACGGCGTTTCTCGATGTAGCTGGTCAGGCTCGCTGGCACCTTGTCACTATCGGCGCCGTACTTTTCGACGATGTCGGCAACATGGTTGCCGACCATGGCGGGAAACCACTTAGTGGCCTCGATGGCGCGGGCCTTGTCGCCGAAATAGGCGGGAGCAGCAGCCATTGAGCGGTAGTTGGTCATGTCGCGGCCAGCGGCCTTGCCGGCGTCGATGCACTGGTCGGTAAACCACTTGCAGAGACCGGGATCGGCGAGCTGGAGGACGACGCCATCGGCGCGTTCGCCGGCAGTCTTGAGTGCCAGCGGGCCGTAAGCCGCAATCCAGCTTGGCATGTCATGACCGACGGCCCAGGGGAATTTCACGGGCTCGGGAATGTCGTCATAAGTGACGGCTTCGCCGCGCACCATGGCCTTCGTCTTGTCAATGAACTCGGCAACGCGGGCGAGTGTCGCCGGCTTCTTGCCCATGACTCGGCGTGAGCTGTCACCACGGCCCACGGCCAGATCGAAGCGGCCGCCGCTCTGCTTGGAGAGGGAACCGAAAAGCGAGGCCGCGACGGACCAGTCGCGCACATCTGGATTGGTGACCAACGGGCCGAAGCGCATGTCGGTAGTGTGTTCCATACACATGGCAATGGCGGCGTAGCAATCGCGCCAAAGAATGTGCGAGTCATAGAACCAGCAATAGCTGAACCCGGCGTACTCGGCGGCGCGCACCAGATAGCGTGCCCGCTCGGCCTCGATAAAACCTTTGAACGTGATGCCGAATTCCATTTTTTCCCTCGCTCCCTGTCGATCAAATTTTGACCGTCCGATCAAATTTTTCGTCGGAACCGGGGGAATGTCAATCGCAATTCGGCAGATTATGCGGGCAGGTTATAGGCGATCATGGGTCGGCCCGATGTGGGGTGGCTCACCAGCGTCGCGTCGACATTATAGACCGTGCGGAGCAAGGCCGGGGTGAGCACATCCTGCGGAGCGCCCTGAGCAACCACGCGGCCCTGATGGAGCACGACGAGCGCGTCGCAAAAGGCGGCGGCGAGATTGAGGTCATGCAGCGCGAGCAGCACCGTAGCGCCGGATTGGGCGCGCGTGCGGAGCAGGTTGAGCGCAGTGAGCTGGGCGTGGACGTCGAGGTGGTTGGTGGGTTCGTCAAGCAGCAGGAGGCGCGGTTGCTGGGCGAGGGCGCGGGCGATCTGCAGGCGCTGCTGTTCACCGCCGGACATGGTGTTGTACTGACGGTGCTCGAAACCAGACATATCGACGGCGGCGATGGCCTCGGTGACAATCTGCTCGTCTTCGGGCGAAGGCTCCGCCTGCCATACGGATTGAAAGGGGATGCGGCCGAGCATGACGACTTCGCGCGCGGTGAGCTGGGCTTCGTTGGCGCCGATCTGCTCGACGAAGGCAGCGACGCGGGCGCGATTGCGGCGCGGCATGGCCGGGAGGTCGTTGCCCACAAAGGTGATGGTGCCCGAGGTGGTGGGCACAAGGCCGAGAGTGGCGCGAAGCAGCGTGGACTTACCGGCACCGTTTGGGCCGATAAGACCGGTCAACGAACCGGGCAGGGCGCGCATGGTGACGCCATTGAGAATGCTCTCGCCACCGGCTGTGGCCGAGACGTCAGTGATGTCGAGACCAGCGCTCATGTCGCCCGCCGATAGCGCAGCAGGACGAGAAGGAAAATCGGTGCGCCGATCAGGGCGGTGATGATGCCGACAGGGAGTTCACGCGGGGCAAAAAGGCTGCGGGCGGCGGTGTCGGTCCAGATCATGAAGCTGGCGCCGACGAGCATGGAAATCGGCAGCAGCAGGCGATGGCGGGAGCCTGTCACCAGCCGCACGATATGGGGCACGATGAGGCCGACGAAGCCGATGGCGCCCCCGATGGAGACGAGCACTCCGGTGAGGAGCGCCGTTGCCGCCAACAGGAGCCAGCGCAGGCGCGCCACGTCGACACCTAGAGTGGCGGCTGCGGCGTCGCCGAAGACGAAGGCATCGAGGGAGCGGCCGGATAGCAGGACCGGGAGGCCAACAAACAGCGTGGCGACGATGACTATCCCTGCATCGGACCAGACAGATCCGCTCAGCGAGCCCATCAACCAGCTGAGGATCTCGCGGTAGGAGTCGCCCGTGGCCGACCAGAAGATCAGGAAGGAGGTTGCGGCCGCCGCGAGCGAAGAAATGGCGATACCGGCCAAAATGGCGCGAGACGGCGTTGCCCCGCCAAGCAAACGCGTGACCAGCAGTGTCAGCAGCATGGCACCGGCCGCGCCCAAGAATGCGCCAATGGGCATGTAGAGCGCGGCGCCAGCCAGAAGGAATGCAACGGCACCGAGCGATGCGCCGGAGGACAGGCCTAGAAGGTAGGGGTCGGCTAATGGATTGCGGGTGAGCGCCTGCATAACGGCGCCACAGAGGGCCAGGCCCGCGCCAACGCCTGCAGCGACCAGTACGCGGGGTAGGCGGAGTTCCCAAATGATGGCGTTGCGTAAGCGGCCAACGGGGGAGTCGGCGATCAGTCCAAGATGATGGGCGATGGTCTGCCAGACTTCGAGCGGCGCAATGTCAGCGGGACCGAACGTCACGGCGAAGATGATGCTGCCCGCCAGCAAAAGCCCAAGCGCCACCGAAAGTGTGATGAGCCTGGGACGTTTGCTGGCGGCCGCTGAAGTCATGGTGCGAGATTGAGAGCCTTGAGCTGGTTGGCCATATCAGCGGTCGCGCCGACATTGCGCACACCTGCTTCGGACGCAGGGAATGGCAGCACCAGATAGCGCCCATTGATGACAGCGTCGAGCTTGCTGGTGATTGGGTTTTCCGCCAGCAGTTTCTTTTTCTGGTCAGCGGAGTTCCAGGCGGCGTCGACCAGCACAATCACGTCTGGATTGGCGTCGACAATCGCTTCCCAGCTGGCAGAGACCCAACCGTCATCAACGCTGGCCATGATATTTGTGAGGCCGAGCTTTTCGAGCATCATTTCGGGCGCACCGCTGCCGGCGCCAACATAGGGGGTCTTGGTGCCCGAGGAATACCAAAGCGCTGTCAGGCCGCGCGTGTCGGCAGGGATGGCGGCAAGCTCGGTCTTCTGCTCGGCAACGAAAGCCGTGGCGGCAGGCTCGACATTGAAGATAGTGCCCATTTCCTCGATCTGCGCGAACAGGTCGTCGAATGACAGCTTGGCTGGCTTGTAGGGCTCGGTGCGGCAGGCAGCTGGCGAAACATAGGTCGCAACGCCAAGGTCGCCCAGCGTTGCACGCTCGCCCGCGCCATCAGCGGCGAAGTTGCTTTCCCAGCCTGCATAAACAAAGTCCGGATTGGCTTCGAGGACGACTTCCTGTGACGGCAGCTTTTCGGCGAGGACTGGCAGCGCGGCGGCCTTTTCGGCCCACTGCGCTGGCACTGGGCCATCCTGAAAGCCGACACCAACGATCTTGTCGGCAAGGCCAAGGGCCAGCAGCATTTCGGTGGCAGTTGACTTCAGTGTCACCGCGCGTTGTGGGGCGGCGGGGAAGGTGACCGAAAACCCGCAGTTTTCGATTGTGAGCGGGTAGTTGGTGTCAGCCAGCGATGGTGTCACCAACGCAGCGAACGCGGCGAAGCTTAAGGCATATGGCAAGGGACGCATTTGATTTAGTCCTGACGCTGTTTGAGGCGGGTTTCCGGCTGGCCTGATGCCTCGCGCAGTTCGGCCAGCGCGGCATCGTAGCCAAGCCGATAGGCTTCAGCAGAGCCGAAGCGGAACATGTCGTCGTCGACGGACCGCACCAAAGTGCGCGCGCCGGGGGCGTTCAAATCGGTAACGAGGCGACCAAGCCCGCGCACAATGGCAACGGGAATGCCGCTGGCCTTGCCTTTGACCAGGTCAGCGGCACCGGAGAGCTCATCGGCCAGCACCGTGATGGTGACTTGCAGCGGCCTGCCATTGGCATCAACACCACCGCGAAGATCATCGGTGACGACAATTCCGGCAGCGCCGATGGCCACATCGGTTTGGCCCACGCGCCACGGACGCCCCATGGTGTCGGTGATGACCAGACCAACATTGAATCCAAGCCGATCGCGGAGACCCGCGCAGAGGTCTCGGGCGGACTTGTCCGGATCGAGGGGCAGGCGAAGGGCTACGCCATCCGGCACATTGCTGGTGTCGATCCCGGCGGCAGCCATGATCAGGCCGTGTCTCGTTTCGACAATCTGCGTCACGCCACCCGGATGAACCCGTTCGGCAACCACGCGCACCGTGTCTTCGGCAATCGCCTTTTCGCGATCCGCCACGGGCACCTGCATGCCCTCGGCCTTGGACACGATCTTGCTGGTGACGATGAGAATGTCGCCGTCTTTGAGCGCACAGTCGGCATCTTCGGCGGCCTGAGCATCGATGGCCTCGACGATCATGGCGACGAGGTCATCGCCGGCGGCGATCTCCGGCAGGCCCGGAACACCCCAGACGCTATAGCGGGTAATAGGCATGTTTCACCTCGTTTTGGAGGAGAGCGTTACTGACCGCCAAGGGCACGCAGGCGGGGCAGAATGTCTTTGGCGTAAAGATCGAGGAAACGGCTCTGATCGTCACCCGGCGCATGGAACACAAGATGGTCAAAGCCATAGTCCATGTATGCCTTGATCGCCCTGACGTGTTCATCGGGATCGCTTGAGACAATCCAGCGCTTGGCGATGCGCTCGATGGGGAGCTTGGCTGCCAGCTTCTCCATTTCCTCTGGATCTTCAACCGAATGCTTTTCTTCAGCACTCAGCGATAAAGCCGCCCAGCCACGTGTGTTTTCCAGCGCAGCGACCGGGTCTGGATCAAAGGATACCTTGACCTCTATCATTCGCTCAAAGGGCTTGTCCTTCAGCTCGGACTCTGTCCGGCCGAGCGCCACATTGGGCAGCAAGGTATCGACGTAGAGCTCTTCGCCCTTGCCGGAGGTGCAGATGAAGCCATCGCCAGCGCGGCCGGCATATTTAGCGTTCAGCGGGCCAGCGCCCGCGATATAGATCGGCACCATCTCGTCGGGCTTGTCATAGATGGTGGCATTCTGGGTGTGGTAATACTCGCCATCGAAGGTGACGCGATCCTGGCTCCACAGTAGCCGGATCAGCTTGACCGCCTCGCGCAGGCGCGCGGACCGCTCCTTGAGCTCGGGCCAGACCATACCCGTGGACGGCACTTCATTGAGTGACTCGCCAGTGCCGACGCCCAAGATCAGTCGACCGGGGAACATGGCCCCGAGCGTGCCAAACGCGTGGGCGACAACGGAGGGATGAAGCCGAAAAGTCGGCGTGAGAACGGACGTGCCGAGAATGATACGGTCGGTGCGGGCCAGAACGGCAGCCATCCATGCTGGCGCGAAAGGGGCGTGGCCGTCAGTGTGTTTCCAAGGCTGGAAGTGGTCACTCACGAACACGGAATCAAAGCCGGCCTGTTCGGCCTCGACAGCGAAGTTCAGCAGTTTGGTGGGCGCGAATTGCTCCGCCGATGCCTTATAGCCAAAACGCACTTGGTCCTCCCGATCCTCGTACAAGCAGCGTCCATCCTCACTGCCAATACAGATACTTTGACCGGATGGTCAAAAATTGTCCATCGGATTCGTACGGGCCTATTGCAAATACAGCAGCCTATTCTTGGCGAGTGTTTGAGGCCAATGTTCGTCCGACAAGCATCCGGAGCAGGGGCTGCCTGACCCTGTGAAGCCCACCAGATTCGATGCTATCCCGGAACGGCGCGATCGGGTATTGCGACATGCTTAGCCGTCCGCGCTTGTACGGCGCACAGACATTGCCGGGACCATCCCATGGAACAATTTGACCATCTTCCTTACAACCAGCCGATCATCTTGATCGCCGAATTTACGGCGCTGCCGGGCAAAGCAGACGAAGTCGCGGGGCTGCTCGAAGGCTTGGCAAAGGATGTCCGGGTTGAACCGGGCAACATCACTTTTGACGGCTACCGCAAAGCAGAAGACGACGCAAAATTCGTCGTCTACGAGATCTACCGCGACCGCGACGCCTTCGAAGCCCACATCGCAGCCAACTACGGCGCCATCTTCAACGCCAAGCTGCAACAGCTCATCGTCGAACCCCAATCCGTTCTGACCTTCCTGAACCCATCAACGCCAGCCGAGTAGGGCTCAGGTGGGCGTTGAGGCGGCAGCTTCGAAGAAATTCCCATACCGAAGTCAGGGCGCCACGCGCCCATCCATTATTCGCATAATATATATTATGGAACTAATATGCGACGACCCAGACATTGCATGGCCGCAAAATGCCGCCTACATCCCAAATTCGAGAACAAATGAGATTGCGCTTCAAGGCGTGTCGGGACGCTCTTGGCAGTGGCCGGCCGTCGCTGAAAACAGTTTTCGGGCCAGCGACGGTTCGTGCGAGCTGGGGCTAGGCCCTGTCGTATGCTTCGGCGGCGGACACAAGCGCCGCGAGATCGTTGGCCGTAAGCAGATGCCGTAGCGCGTCGAACTTGGCGCTATCCCACTGATAGATACCAAGGGACAGGATTGCCTCCACGGTAGCACCCGGGAAACGCTGACGCACCGAAACCGCCGGGCTTCCAGCTACGATGGTGTATGGCGCTACATTCTTGGTGACGATCGAGCCGGAGGCAACCACAGCGCCTTCGCCGATAGTCACGCCGGGCATAATCATGGCGCGCATACCAATCCAGGCGCCATCAGAGATGACAGTATCGCCTTTACCCTGGTAGGCCTCGAGAACGGTTTCGGGGAATGGATAGAGGCTGAACCAATCCGTGCGATGCGTATGGTTTCCCCCCATCAAAATCACAGCTTCAGCACCGATACACACGTAATCACCGATGTGCAGCTGATCGATGGGCCACTGTGGCTCCCAGGCAGCTAGGCTGAAGGCATCACCATAGTGGTAACGCACCACGCTTTCCTCAAACGACCCGCTCCACGCATTGCTGTAATAGCTGTGTTGACCGCGAACGTGAATATTCGGGTTCGTCACGGTTTCATGCAGGTACTCAACAATCGACCAGTGCTTTGTCGGCGCACTCATAACAACATTGTCCATCAATAAGAGAGTCAGACGTGGTTAGCCACGGAGGCTTTTGGGCCAGAGCCCTAGCGGGTCGTCCAAACGCGATGATCCAGCGAAACCACAAGTCGATTTGGTCCATCTAGGCCAATCCAGGCCCTAGAGGCAACCACCCTGCCCTCGTACGTCTGGCCGCCGACGGCCTGGATCGTGACGGATTGGTTGGACGCACGTGGGCCACGTTGTTGGGAGGATTGATTATATCAGCTTTGGTGATAGAAATTGGGGTGAACCCATTTACAGCTGAAAGCCGCTTGATGAGCCGCAATTTTCTGGTCGTTGATCCTGAAGAGGATATGGAAGTCCTCAAGGGGTTGGCCTCACCCATCCGCATCAAGATTCTTAAACTGTTGCATGTGGAAGGCGCGCTGAATGGCAATGATATTGCCGACAAGCTGAGCCTGCCCCAGTCGACCGTATCGACCAATATCCAGATTTTGGAAAGCGCCGGTCTGATCCGCACCGAAACGCAGAAGGCGCGTAAGGGCAATCAGAAGATTTGCCACTCGATGTTTGACGAAGTGATGGTGATGTTCAAAGAAGA
Organism: Devosia epidermidihirudinis; assembly: GCF_000971295.1. Taxonomy (GTDB): domain Bacteria; phylum Pseudomonadota; class Alphaproteobacteria; order Rhizobiales; family Devosiaceae; genus Devosia; species Devosia epidermidihirudinis. The sequence continues at coordinate 69,288 of NZ_LANJ01000011.1, forward strand.
CATCAAGCCGCTACGCTCGAACACGATCGAAGTGGCGATGCCGCTTGGGCTTTACACCAGCTGCGATGTGTCCGCGCCGTGTGGTCTCTGTTCGGTGGATGGGATTATCGGGCTGCTGGATGTGCCGGATACGTTTCTGGATCCGGAGCGCATGAAGGCCGGGCTGATCTGGTTCACGCGGGGATATCTGGAATACCAATTCCCCAACAACGCGAAGCTGAGCCAAAACACCATCGAGGCCATGGAATTTTCCATGGAGCTGAGCTCGGAAGTGCCCGGAACCTCGGCGGATTGGCCGAGCGACATCACGCTATCGGTCAATGGCACGGAAATCGGCACATGGACGAGCCCCGGTGACTTCGGCGACAAGCGCGGCGTCTATACGCCCGATTGGTGGAAGCTGAAGGGCAGCCAATATGGCAAGCTCAAGAGCTGGCGGGTGACGACGGATGGCACTTACGTGGACGGGGTCAAAATATCTCCCATCTCGCTGGTCGACCTGGACCTGGCCAATCACCACTCGATCCGCCTGCGCATTGCCGTGAAGGATGACGCCAAACACCCGGGCGGCATCAATATTTTCGGTCGCGGCTTTGGCAACTACGATCAGGAAATCATCATGCGCTTGCAGACGGAACTGTGACTTTTCCCTGTTTGATCGGCGCCTAATCACTGGCCTTGCCGACCCAGAACTAAAAGTCATATTTTTGCGCACACAACCCTTGCGCAATCCGCTTCAGCTCGTTTACAACGGGGTAACTGATATAAATCAGAAAAACGGATGCACAGGGAGGATAGCGTGAAGGCTTCGGTCGTCGCACATAAGGATTACACGATCTCCAAGATTGACGATCGTGTCTACGGGGCGTTCCTCGAGCATCTGGGTCGGGCGATCTATGAGGGCATCTATGAGCCCGATCACCCGACCGCTGATAAGGACGGCATGCGCGGGGACGTGGCCAAGCTGGTTAGGGATCTCAATGTACCGGTGGTTCGCTACCCCGGGGGCAACTTTGTTTCGGCCTATAACTGGGAAGATGGTGTCGGGCCGCGCGAAGACCGCCCTACCCGCCTAGACCTTGCCTGGCACACGTCGGACAGCAACGCCGTAGGCGTGCACGAGTTTGCCGAGTGGTGCACCACTGTTGGCACCGAAATGATGCTGGCGGTGAACCTTGGTTCACGCGGCGTCGATGATGCCCGCAATTTCCTTGAATATGTGAACCATCCCGGCGGCTCCTACTGGAGTGACCTGCGCATCAAGAACGGCCGCAAGGAGCCGTGGAATGTGAAGATGTGGTGCCTGGGCAACGAGATGGACGGCCCCTGGCAGGTTGGCCACAAGGATGCCGATGAGTACGGCAAGCTGGCCGCCAACACTGCCCGCGCCATGCGCATGTTCGACAGGTCACTCGAACTAATTGTGTGCGGCTCGTCCAACTCCGACATGCCGAGCTATCCCGATTGGGAGCGCATCGTGCTCGAGCACACTTATGATCACGTTGATCATATTTCGTTGCACATGTACTTCGCCAACCGCGACGATAACACCCCTAACTATTTGGGATTGGCCGAAAAACTCGACACGTATATCGAGACCGTCGCCGCCACCATCAAGCAGGTGAAGGCCAAGAAGAAGTCCAAGCGCGACGTCTTCATCTCCTTTGACGAGTGGAATGTCTGGTACCATTCCAACAAGAAGGATCGCGAGATCCTCGACGGCAACGGCGGTTGGCCGCATGCCCCTGGCCTCCTGGAAGACGTCTACAACTTCGAAGACGTGTTGATGGTTGGGTTGATCCTCAACACCTTTATCCGCCGCTCCGACGTTGTGAAGATTGCCTGTATCGCCCAGCTGGTGAACGTGATTGCGCCGATCATGACCGAAAAGGGCGGCCCCGCCTGGGCGCAGACCATCTACTACCCATACTTCTTCGCATCGATCTTTGGCCGGGGCACCGCACTGCAACTGCAGACCAACTCACCCGGCTATGAGACCAACCATGCCAAGGACACGCCGTTCGTTGACGTCTCGGGCGTCCACAATGAAGAAGACGGCACGCTGAACTTCTTCCTGGTCAATCGCCACACCAGCGAGAGCATCGAGACCGAGGTGAGCCTGCAGGGCTTTGGTAATGGCACCATCATCGACCATCAGGTGATGACCCATACCAATCTCAAGGCTGTAAACACCGCCAAGAACCAGCAGGAAGTGGCTCCACGCAAGGGAGAAGGCGCCGCCATCGCCAACGGCACCCTCAGCGTAAAGCTGCCGCCGTACTCGTACCAGATGGTGCGCGTGAAGCTGTAACGCGACTGACGAACGACTGCCAATACGTGCATACACTGTGCACATCGGGCGCAGCATTACGCGTCACACAGTGACTGATTGTGCGACTGAGACGGGGCGTATCGGAAACGGTGCGCCCCGTTGCATTTGGTATCATGATTTCCGATTTACATCATAAAGAACGTTGACAGGACCCCCTCCCTGACTAAGTATGACTTATGGCCACGCTGGAGGGCGCGGCCTTGCGAGATGCGGGAGGCATCTCGAAACCGGGAGGAGTGAGATATGGATAGACGCAGCTTTATGATGGGCACCGCGGCAGGCGCGCTCATGTTATCGGCAAAGGGGGCCCCACGAAATGAGCGGCGGCCATTTCTACCATGTGCCCGCGCTGCATGATAATCAGCCGGTTGGAGATGTAATAGGCGGTATGTGAGGGTCTACTAGAAGTAGATATTCGAGCGAGTGCGAGATCGCACTCTCCCCGATGAGGCGCAACGCCTCATCGGGGAGAGTGCCTCGCCTTCGTCGTTAGAAGCGGGCTGCAAAGTTGAGGAACAGGCCGTGGTCGTCATAGCGCACGCGGCGGAGGTCATCCGAGAATTGTCCGAAATTGTAGCCAAGTCCGAGGCGGACCGTGTCGCTAATGTCATAACTGATCATGGCCAATGCGCCGAGGTCGAGCACTTCGGTCTGGGCATGAAGCAGTCCGCGCCCTTCCAGCAGCAGGCGCCAATCCTCGAACACTTCGAGATCGGCGCGCAGAATACCCAGATGCACCGTCGAAGCCGCGAAATCGTCCACGGCACGGCTGTCTGAGACTTCGCCGACGCGAAGGCCGTACTTCACGCCAACGGTCAGTTGCGGGGTAAGATCATAGTTGGCGTCTACACTGAAGATGTGGCTGCGCTGCGCAGGGCCCAACGTTGTACCGCCTACAGACACCTGATCGGGTCCCGGCAAATCGTAGAGATAGTTGTAGCGGATCAGCGCATTGAAGCGGTCGTTGTCGACAGGGCGATAGGCCGCCCCGAGACTGACCTCGACATAGTCGCCATCCAGAATGGTGTTCTGGTTGGACTGACTAAGCAGCATGCTGGCACCGCCAAGCATGCGCCAATTGTCATCGACCTTGACCGAAAGACCCGACTGGCCGAGCAGCGTGGTGCGGTCGCGGGTATGGTCCGACGATTCCTCAAAACGCCCCTCGCCACGCCCCGACCACTCGATACCCTCATGGCTATAAGCAAGTCCGCCCGAAACGGCGTGACGGGAGAAATCGGAGGCGTTGGGGTCGGTTATGGAGCCTGTCTCATAGGTCGCCGTAACTGTCCAACGGCTATCGGGCGTTACGGTGATGCCGTAAAGGCCGGTCAGCGAGTGCTTGGCGCCGAACACGTCGTAGATGTTCTCGGCATTGACCTTGGCCACGTCACTGATGCGCCGCTCCGTGCCGGTTACCACACCATTGGCTGGCGTGCTGCGCAGCAAGAAGCTGTCGGCGATATCGGGCGACATGCGCAGCCCGAGGTAGGAGCGATTGCCAGCGCTGTCGGCGTGCGAAAGCATGGCGTTGGCCTGTGGCCCGGTGGTGCCCGCAGAGCCTTCTACCCCGATGCTCCAGCCATCGCCGATTGACCACTCCAGCCCCGCGCCGACGCGATCATTGCGTTGATAGCCAGCGCTATGGTTGATCGTCGCCTGGCCGAAGCCATAGAGGGTGACATCCTCGAGCGCCGAATAGGATACCCGAGCGCCGACATCTGTGCGGTTGCCGTTGTTCTCATCGGTCCCGCCGGGGCGGAACGTGTTTCGGTGCAATACACCGACACTGACGGTCCAGTCCTCGTCGAGGACATAGCCCAACTCAGCCGAGACCTCAGTGCGCAGTGCACCTGTGGCGTTCTCTGTGTGGTTTGCCTTGAGGTCAAACCGTCCGGCTTCGCCCAGGCCAAGCGAGGCATAAGCCGTGGCCGAAAGGGTGTCGGTCAGCACCTGCGATTCCAGCGTGGAGAATCCGGCCTGCCGCTGCTCCAGCGTCACGCCAGCGACAAGATCGAAGCTGGCATCGAGCAATGAGCCCAAATCTGCTTGCGCCGTAGCGCGGTAGGCATAGGCGCCGCCAGCGGCATTTACTCGAGGCTGCTGGACATAGGTGAAGCCACCATCGGTCGACAACCAACCGCCCTGCCCCTGTCCTTCGCTGCGCAGCACTTCACCTTCGATGAAGGTCTTCTCATCGGCCTGCAGGCGTGCGTTGACGCCCACCACCGTCACTTCGTCGGCTTTGGAATTGGTTTCCGACATACCGACGACGCCAACTCGCAAGTTCTCACCGATCCAGCTCGAGGCGCTGCCGCCATAGGCGTATTCGCGCGTATCGGTGCCAGCTGGCTGGAACTCATACTGCACGACCAGATCGACAATATCGGGCTCGCTTGAGCTGACTGCACCCGACGAGTGGATGGTTCCTGACAGTGGCTGAGCCAGGATGACCAGACCCTGCATGTAGTTGATGGTGTAGTCGACGCCTGCCCGCAGGCGGCGAGTGTCAGTTACAAGCCCGGTCACACCATTGCGGGTTTCGACGCTGATGATTTCCGAACCAGGCACTAGATCCTGCCGCCGCAGCACGTAAGCCGATCCGCCGGTGCCACGCAAAGTGTCCTGCGCTGGCAGCGTGCGGGGCTGAGCCGCATACAGCGTTGCTTCCGCTTGCGGCGCACCATTGGCAACGGCGCCGTCGGTCTCGACATGCAACGACGCGCCGTAGAGGGAGCGTTGGCTGCGCAGCATGGTGCCGTTACCGATTTCCGTGCGGAAATTGCCCCACAGGACGTGGTTGTTGCCGCGCTCGAGCCGGACATAAAGTTTGCCACTGGTAGGCGCGTCATCGACCATAACGGAGTCGTCGCCATACACCGGATAATACTGGCTGGGGTCGATACGGCGCAGCAGTGCCTGGGGATCCTTGGACAGGACACCGCTGAACATTTCGCTCAATGGGCCTTCCCCGGTATCGCCAGCGGCCGTCAGGAGCACATCACCACGGATTTTGCCGCGCAGGTAGAATGCCGCGCGACCCTTGCTGTAGATGGCATCGAACTCTTCGGGTTTGGCATCGACGACCTTGCCATCGCCCCAGCGCGTTCCCAGCGTCAGGTCGGCCATGCCGACATAGAACCACTCACTGTCGGGAATGTTGATGTCGCGGTTGAAGGCAACGCTCTTGCCGTCCGCACCTTCGACGGTGACATCAACCGCGTGATCGCCCGAGGGCAATATCCGTTGGATGACAAACGCCCCGTTGGCGTCGACTTCAACAGCCTCGCCGAGCACATAGGCAGTGCTGCCCGGGCGCATCGCTTTGCCGTGCACAGTTACCGAGCCGCCATGCACCGAAATGGCGCGGCTGGCAGTCTGGTCCTGTTCCCAGAGAGCCTGCAAACCGACGCTCTTGCCGGTTTCCGTTCCGGCATAGATTTCCTGCGGCACGGTCTCGTCGAAGCGTCCATTGCGGTCATAAACCCGCGCCACATAGTAATAGGTGGCGTTGTCCAAATTGGGCAAAGCCCAGCTGGCCCGATCTCCCTCCACCGGCACCACGGCCAGCACCTGGTTCATGGATTGGTCGAGAATGCGGATTTCTGCGCGCTCAATCCAGCGCCAGTAATTGGCCTCGATGCGGAACGGGATACTGGCGCCTAGTTCCACACGGCGGAGGCCATGGGTGGGGCCCACGGCAAGGCGTGGCGTGCTCACCAGACCATCATAGGTCACCTGGATTTCAGCACGGGCCAGATCAACATCGGTTCGCCGCACGGCATCGCCGGGCACCGGGTCACCGGCGACATGTTCACCGTCGACCAGGATCGAGAAGCCGACACCTGCCAGCGCTGGCTGCGCAACCGTGAGCGCAGTCAGCGAGGCAATGGCGGTGCCCAACAACAAGGTGAGTGTGCGGTGGCGCAGAGACTTGTGCGAGAGGGACATCATGGCCTCACCACTCCTCAATTTTGGTGTCGATGACGAGGGTGTAAGGCGCTCCGACAGCGCGCCAGCGCTCCCGGATGGTGTTGACAACAGTGCTGACGCGTGGGCCGGAAACCTGACGATCGCCAGCGGCCTCGTAGACGATCAGCAGGCGAGCCTGCTGCTCCACCAGGATGGAGATCAGCTGTTCGATGCCACTCTCAAGTTCAACGGACGGAGCCGTGGAGCCCGAGACGAATGCGCCATTGTCCAGCGACAGACGGATCTGGCGGCCAATCTGCGCACCGAAATTCATCTCCACCATCTTGCCGGCTGTGAGCCGGGCCATTGCCGGATTGTCCGTAGTCATCGCGAACCCGGTCGGCAGCGTGCCGGTATCAATCTTGAGCACGAAGTTGGAGCCGATATTGGAATCGGGCAGCGCCGCGCAGGGGATCGAATAACGCCCGAACGCATCGGTCGTGACCAGCAGACCGCGCGCGGTGCTGAGACGAACGCCCGGAATGCCCGGCTCATCCTGATCCTGATAGCCATTGCCGTTGAGGTCGTTGAACACGGTGCCAATCACATCACTGCAATCAAACACGGCATCTGGGACGATCTCGACCGTCGCCTCCCCCTGGGAACCTAGGTCAGCGCCGATTTCGTCGAAGCCGAACGCCACGTTGCGGTAGCGACCAGGCGGAGTGCCCGGCAACGCCTGCAACACCAATCCGATCTCTATGCGCTGCAAGGCATTGAGCGGCAGAGCGGCGAAGCTGATCTCATTGCCGGTAACGGTGGGCACGAAGGCGACACCATCAACCGTGGCCGAGCCTTCGACGAACACAAAGCCCGATGGGATGCGATCAACGATGGTGACCTTGCCGGCATTGCCAAGCGCATTATTGCGGACTTCGATAACGAAGGGCACGGTTTCGCCGCGATGGATGATCGGCCGCTTGGTGGTCTTGGTGATCACCACATCGCTGGGCTGCTGCGGACTGAGCGTCAGCACCGCCGTATCAGTTGGTGATGTTACTGGGATGGCACCTTGGGCCACGCCCACCGCCTGCGCGATGTTTTCCATGCCATCGGGCATTCCGGCGCCGGCATTGAGATCGCTCTGGGTCAGCACATAGCTGGCCGTGAACATCTGCGACTCGCCGAGGTCTAGCGTGACCGAGGCCGGCACGAAGTCAGTCAACGGCGTTGCGGCAGGGACTCCGCCGAACGTGAACGAGACTTCCTCTGGCCGAACATCGGCTACCGGCACGTTGCCCAGATTGGAGATTTCGAAGGTGAAATCGATCCGGTCCCCGACCAGGGCGTAGCTGGTATCGCCGACAAAGCTGGCCTGCTTGATGATTTCAAGCACGGGCCGGATCGGCAGCATTGGTACGACCAACTCCTCATCGGTGGTGATCGTCGGGCCTGACAGGTCGGTAATGGGTTCAGGGCCATTACCAATGTCGTAGGTACCCGTGGCCACTGCCTGATTGAGCACATAGCGGCGATCCAGATCGGACTGGACGATCGAGTAGGCAATCGGCCCAACAGTCAGCGTCTGGGCGGGCAGAAGAGTCCCAACCGGGAAGCTTGACTGCGGCAGACCCGGCAACGGATCGGTGACGGTGACGCCATCGAGGGTCAGATTGCCGGTGTTGGTGACGCGGAAGTAGTACTCGATCTGCTCGCCGACAGTGGTCGGGTCATTCAGCGCAGCTACGGCCTCCTTGACCACGGCAATACCGGGCACCTGCTCCAACGGGACGACAATCGTGTTGGACGGCGCCGACATGAGTTCATCGACCTGGGTGACCGGGTTTCTGTACTCCCCGGAAGCCGTTGCCGTATTGGTCACGTGGCCAGCCTGGATGTTGCCCTGCACGACCGAATAGCGCACTGGACCAAAGGTAACGGCATTGGCCTCACCCGGCTCCAACACCGCAATAAGGGTCAGTGACGTTGCCGAGAGCAATGGATCGTTGATCCTCACATTGCGCATCGTCAGGTTGCCAGTATTGGTGACCACGAACTGATAGTCGATGGTATCGCCCGGCATGGGCGGGGTGCTCAGCGACTTTTCGACAATGGATTTGACGATCTGGAGCTCCGGCTCAGCAGTGATTGGCAGCCGTGTGACGGTGTCATTACCGACCGCCGTTCCGGAGATGTCCTTGACCGTCGTGGGGGCTCCAGTCGGCCCCAAGCCGATGCCTTCGACCTCAGCAGAGTTCTCGACATAGCCACGGTCGATATCGGCCTGTGTCAGCACATAAGTTGCGGTAATGGCGTCATCATTGATGTCGCCCGGCAGCATTGGGCCGGTCCATCCAGTTGGATTGACGATAACCGAACCAACGAGCAGCTCCCTCAGCACGACACTGTTCAGCACCACGTTGCCGGTATTGTGGATGGCAAAGCCATAGGTCACGACATCGCCAGCCCGCGCGGCGCCCGCAGGTGCGTCCAGGATAGTTTTCACCAACCGGATTTGCGGCGCACGAACGAGCGGACTCGTCACCTGATCGGTGTCCGTCACCGGCACATTGGTCGGTCCGGCGGTTGGATAACCCTCTGCCGTCGCGGTGTTGTCGACCTTGCCGTCATCAATATGGGTCTGCGTCAGCACGAGGCTGCCTTCAACCACAATTTGCCTGTTGGCGGCCGGCACGGAATTGGCGGCGTTCTGCGGTTGCAGGACGGCTGTCGCCAAGGCTGCCGCTGAGGCGGCATCCATCACGAAGCCAGGCAAATCATCATCGAGCGTGATGTTGCTCAGCGCCAGATTGCCGGTGTTCTTGATGGTGAAGCGGTAGCGAAGCGTGTCGCCGGCAACCAGCGGTGCATCGACCGTCGAGATCATCAGCTTGGTCAGCTCGAGACGTGGCACCTGAGGCAGTGACGTTGTTTCGTCATCCTGCACAGGCGTTCCCGGCCCAGCCGGAGTTTCGAAGTTGAGCGTGGCTTGATTGTCTACCTCGCCGGTGTTGATCTGGGCCTGGGTAATCGGCGCCACCACTTTGAAGGTGACGGTTTGGCCCGGCGCCACACTCGCGTGCTGAGCCGGCGTAATCACCGCACCAGGCATGGGGTCGGTCAGCTTGAGCGTCTTCAGCGTGACGTTGCCGTCATTGAACGCTGTTACCGTCCAGGTGAGCTTGGCACCGTCACGGGGCTCAGACGGAACCGACGCCGGATCGATTGTCTTGGTCAGGACGACGGACGGATATTGAAAGACCGGCTTGGTCTCGCTGTCGGTCGCACTGTTCGTGGTCTTGGGCGAGCCCGTCGGACCGTAGACGCCAGTGGCATAGGCCGTGTTATCGACCCGACCTCGGTCCAGATCTGCCTGCTTGATGGTGTAGGTGGCAAACACAGTCGTGCTTGTTCCCCGTGGCAACGATCCGATGGTCAACGCCGAATTGCCCGGGAGCAGCGGATCAACCACTTTCACGTCGCGCAGATTGGTGTTGCCGGTGTTTGTCACCAGGAAGGCATAGGTGATCGTCTGGCCGAGCACGCTCGGATCGGTGATCGTGCTGCTGGAAATCGACTTGTCGATCGTCAGCCCGGGCTTGGCCAACGCCTCGACCTTGGCCTGACCGGTACGGACGACAGTTTGTGCTACTCCGCCGCCATTGACGCCCCACTGCCCCACAGCTGTCGCGGTGTTATTGAGCACGTCGTTGTCTAGATCGGCCTGCTTGAGCGCATAGGTCGCCGTGAAGGTCGCCTTGCCATTGGGCTCAAGCCGCAGAGGCTGGGGAATGGTTCCGCTCAGCGCCGACAAGCCGGGCAAAGGATCGGTGATCCTCACGTCGATCAGCGGCGTCTTGCCGGTATTTGTGACGACGAAGGTGTAAGTGACCTGGTCATTCACATCCGGCGACGCGCCGCTCGACGTCAGTTGCGCCGTCTTTTTGAGGTCTATGGCCGGGGCGAAGTTCGGCGTCACAACCGTCTCAACGTTGTCGCTCGGCTCGTTGGCGATACCATTGTTGTTGGGATCGACATTGGTGCCGTTGTTGGACGGATCTCTGAGCTGGGGGTTATCGGTCGAGGTTTGGCCGGAATACTCCCCCGCACCGCTGACCACAGCCTGATTGGTATGCGTCAGGCCCTGCAAACGGGGCACTGCAGCATTGATATGGAGGGTAAAGGTAGCCGTTGCGCTGGCGCCTGCGGCCAGTCTGCCGCCGCTCACCAGAATCTGGGAGCCGGGTTGGCCGGTGAAGGCTGGTTTGGCTGCATCGGTTAACGTCGTGCTCACCGTCGAGACACTGTAATGCCCTTCCGGCGGCGTGCCCGCTGCGGCGGAGTAATTGCCGAAATTGCGATTGGCGATTGTAAAATCATCGGTGATCTCGACCCCCACCAGAGGCTCGAGCGACAGGTTCTTGACCGTCAGCGTGTAGTCGATCTTGTAGCTGCCATCCGCCTGGAACACCGGCGCACTTGCCGATTTGGCCAAGCCGATACGGGCTGTTGGGATCATGGTGAAATTGTAGTTCGTCCCACCCGTGGCGGTGGTCGCGACAACTCCGCTGATTGTCCGCGGGTCAACGATCTGACCAGCGCCCGCCCCGGTGGAGTCGGAGCCCAGAACAGACTTCCCGAGAACCAGATGCGGCTCGGTGATTGAAGCTGCCGTATAGGTCACCGTGTAGGTGCCTGGAGGCAAATTGGGGACGGTGTAGCGCCCGGCCGCGTCGGTCAGAACTGCGGGCATGGTGATCGGTGCGTTGTCATGCGACGACGTTCCCGAGACGATGACAGAGACACCAGCGATCCCCGTGTCGCGCTCGGCGGTCAGCTTGTCGTCCTTATTGAAGTCCCGGAACACGGTGCCACTAATCGACGTCGCCTTGACCGTGGTGACGGTACCGGCAACGTCGGTATTGTTGCTCGGGTTCTTGTCAAAAGACTGGGTCGTTGCGGTGGCCGTGTTGACCACCCTGTCGCCCGGTGTAGCAATGGAAATGATCTTGACCCAGACACGCACCGTTACGGTTTCGCTGGGAGCGATCTCGTCGAGCTGGCAGGTTATGGCGCTATCGCCGATGCCTCCGACACAAACGCGGTTAGCGCTGGGCTGCAGGATTTGCGGAATCCGAGTCAGGACCATCCCGGCCGGGAAAGTATCCGTCAGCACCACACCTTCGGCAACATCCAGCCCGTCGCCTGACAGCGCGGTTACATCAAGGTCCCAGTAAAACTCCTGGCGTAGGTCGACCACGCCGGTCCCGTCTGGAGTCGTCGGTGTCTTGGTCACGGCGATATCGGCGCGAACGCGCACCGTGGTGTCTTCGTTGGATGTGTTGTTGGTCGTGTCTGTGTCGTATCCGGCACGGCTTTCAGCCGAACTCAGCTCCACCTGGTTGGTGTGGCGCTTGCGCTCCACTGCCTTCATCAACATCCTCAGCTCAACCGGTGCGCCTACGGCGACGCGATCGGCTCGACACGTAACGTTTCCGCCTGGCGTATCGGGAACTGCATTTACCGTGCAGCTCCACCCCGCTGGCAAGGGCAAAACCATGCGGGGATTGGCCAGCCCACTGGTCGGTAGCGTGTCCACCATGGTCACGTCCGTGGCCTCGGATGGGCCGGAATTGATCACGGTGATCACGTAGGTCGTGTCCGTACCGATCTCTACGGGATCAGGACCGTCCTTTTTCTGAATTTCCAGATCAAGCGCCGGCTTCGTGATGCGGACCTTAACCTTGGCCTCGTTGTTGTCGCTGTCTATCTCCGGCGTGGTCGTCGAGACGGTCGCCAGGTTCTCGATGTCCTGATCGATGACGCTCATCGTCGGCACCACCACCACCGTAATGGTCTGCTGGCTACCGTTCGCCAGCGTTCCCAGGGAACAGGTGATCGAGTTGTCGCCTGCCGCATTCGGCACGATTTCTCCGGACGCCAATCCCATGGTGCAGGCGCCAGCGCTAGGCGTCGCGCTGATGAACCGCACGCCATCGGGCAGGATGTCTTTGACAACGACGTTTTGTGCAGGGCTTAGCCCGTTATTGGGTACGAGGGCGGTGATGACATAGGTCAACTCCTGCCCAACAGCGGCACCAGTCGCTACGGCCGTCGACGCCTTGGTGACAGTCACGTCGGTACGCGGCGTAACCGTGTACTCCGCGTCGTCGATGTTGTTATCGGTTTCGGGATCTGGCGTTACGAGCGAATAGACATTGGCCTCGTTCTTTTTGACGCCAACACTGCCTACCCGCACGGTTACGTCGACATAGGGGCAGTCCTTGCCGCTCTCGCACTTCGCCAGCGTCGCAATCTCGCAGGACAGTATGCGCGAATAGGCGGACCCAACCTTCTCGCTACACTGCAGGCCGCCCGTTGGTGTGAAGCTGATCGGGCCAGGCGCTCCGCCATTCTCGGCAACGATGTCGCGCAGTTCGTCGAACAAGTGGACGTCTTTAGCTTCGGCCGGACCGACATTGACCACTTCAAGACGGAAGGTGATTTCTTCACCGGCCAACACGGTTGCTGCGCCAACCACGGACTTCTTGAGCTGCAGGTCGGCCCACTTGTCGTTATTCGCGCTGGTGAGACCGCCGCTATACGCCGTGTTGTCACCGGGGAACGGGTCGCGGGTCAAATAGCCGTCAAACGACACCAGCATGCCGTTGTTAAACGTCCCTTCCTTGGTCACCTTGGCGGTGACGACAATGGGCTCAATCGACTGACCAGGCCAAAGTGGATTGGCCACGTATTTGTCGGTGTAGCACGTCATGGCGAGCGGCCCGACGACCGGCATGGGCGAGCAGATCCAGCCCGGAGCATTCACGCTCTCGATCACCAGTCCGTCCGGCAACATGTCGGTTATCGTAAGACGTTCAGCCAGCGGAGCATTGCCATCATTACGGGCACCGAGGTTGAAGTCGTACGAGTTGCCAACGGTGACCAGCCCCCGGTCCGGGGTGCTCTTGCTGGCGACCATATCGATCTTGGGGAGGACAATGTCCGCCGCGCCATCATTGGCGCTGTTGTTGACATGCCCACCAGCATTCTCACCAACCGCGGTAATGTCGGCGGTATTGGTGACCTTAAGGCCGACATCGACCACTTCGGTCGTAATCGTGATTGGCTTGCGATAGTTGGAACCAGTTGCAGCGGTATACTCGCAGGAAACATCCTGCCCGGTGACCTCACACTCCCAGCCTGACCCGGCATCGACCGACAGAATGCGATAGTTTGCGGGCACGCTATCGGTGATAGTTGCCGATGTTGGAACACGACCCGCCACCAGAGGCTCTAGCGTGAACGTGGCCGTGTTCCCCAACAGCAACAAGCCCGCTGGTGAGCGCGACTTGCGCAGGCTGACGTCCATTCCCTCGAGAATTTCGATTTCGGCGACGGCGCTATCGTTCGCGTTATTTGGATCGCGCGGTGTTCCCGAAATGACCTGCGCGGAGGCAGTTGCAGTCGACGCTTCCGCGGCAATGACCTGCGTGCTGAACTCCAGGTTCCGCACTTGATCGGGAGCCATGTCGCCAAGGTCGCAACTGATGAGATTACCAGCGATCGAGCAATTGGGTGGCATCACAACGCCGGATCCGGATAGACCCGTCGGCAGCGTCAGCACGACCTTGCCGTTCTTGGATGCGTGCGGGCCCTGGTTCGTGACTACTGCGGTCAGAGTTACGATCTTGCCAGCTTGCAGTGGCGACGGCGCAGCAGTCAGCGCGACGCTCAGGTCCGCCCCTTCATGTACGGTGGTCTTGCGCGTGAAGCTCGCGACACCCGGCTCAGTGGGCACGCTTGCCTTCAGTTCAGTGGTGCCAGCCTGCATGTGGCGCATGCCGACGATGAAATCGGTCGATGTACCGGGCAGGATCGCCGGCAAATCGCACGTGACCGCAAATGGTGTCGCACTCGGCGCACCGCCCGCTGCTGGTGAACAATTGCTGAGTTTGGAAACGCCGGTGAAAACTGTGTTCGCCGGAATTGTGAACACCACCGTCGACGCGGGCGCCAGATAATTATCGCTATTAGCGATGCTGACTTTGTAGTCCGCCTGCCCACCGGCGGGCAGCGGAGAAAAGCCGCTATTGTCGATATTGACCACCCAGCCGGTCTGCGCGGTGGCTGCCGCAGTACCGGCGCCTAGCAGCAGGGCGGACAGTGCGAATGCCTTGAAAGCCCTCGCCGCCCACGCCCCCCTCACCCCTTTGCCAATGGCATCGCCAGCAGCGTTGTTGTCCCGCAGGAAGCGAGGCGACAGGGGGGTTGATTTCATATTTGCATTCCAACGCAGTCAGAGGTTTGCACCTCCAGAACTGGCGGGCATTGGAGTGCGCATACGCGAATGGAAACAGTTACTCAACTGTAAATGGCGCGACCCTAAGTATCGAATTTACAAGGAAAAAATGTTGACAAATGAGCCGGAAATCGCTCGCGCGCACCCCTTCATAGTCCGCCAATTTCAGCTGATATCAACGAGCAATTTCGTCCCCGAAAGCCCACAGATAGGGCGATAAGTGCCACGGTCAGAGCGTCGAGGAATCGACGAGTTGAGTCGGCTCATTTCAGCTCTGTTGCCGTTGTCGCTTTCTGTCGTTTTGGTTCCCTTGGTGCCGCATTCATTGATTTCTCAAGGTCTGGCAGACGGCCGTTTGTGAGCCTGAGAAGGGAATCATTGGGCCGTGCACGGCGGGATGTTAGCCCCCTACCCCTTCCGTTGGCTGAGCGACTCACTTTGGGGAGGTAGATCGTTTGAGCGCCGCCCTCTTCTTTCAAATCGGACGATATCAGAGCACGCGTATAAAACATGACTTTTAGATGCAGGATATATTGAAATGTGAGTTTCATATGTGTAGTGAGGGCAACGCGTGACCGCTGGGGTCATGCCCAGGACTGCGGCTCCGCCGCCGAGAGACACTCATGATTGGCCTTGTTTCCGCTCGCCTGATGCGAGCCTTGCGCCCCGCATTCGCGGTGGCTGTACTCACCATGTCAGCGCCGATTGCTGCCCAGGCGCAGGACACCCGTACGATCACCCATGAACTGGGCGAGACCACTATCACCGGCGAGCCTGTGCGCATCGTCGCCCTTGAGTTTTCCTTCGTGCAGGCGCTGGATTCTCTGGACATCGTTCCGGTCGGCATAGCCGACGACAACCAGCCCGAGCGGATCGAGCAGAACCTGGGTAAGACCATCGAATACAGCTCGGTCGGCACGCGGCTCGAACCCAATCTCGAACTGATCAGCGTGCTGCAGCCTGATCTCATCATTGCCGACGAGCGCCGCCACGGCGCCATCTACGAACAACTGAGCGCCATTGCTCCGACCATCGTCCTGAACAGTTGGGACGGTAGCTACGAGGACATCAAGCAGGCAGTGGTCACCATCGCCGATGCCATCGGCGACAAGGCCAAGGGCGAGCAGGTTGTGGCTGACCATAATGCGCGGATGGCAGAAATTGCGTCCAAGATCCCCGCCAATGACAAGCGCTTCATGCTCGCGGTTGCCACTGCCGACAATTGGTCGCTGCACACCTCTGCCTCGTTCAGCGGCTCCATTTTTGCCGCGATCGGCGTGAAGACCGCACTTGAAGCCAGTGAACCTGTCGAAAGCGGTGTAGGCCTTGAGCGCCTCGTCGCCATCAATCCTGACGTGCTGCTGGTCGCGACCGATCCGGGTGGCACCATCTTCAACCAGGTGCAGGACAATTCGGCCTGGCAGGCTATTTCAGCCGTACAGAACGGTCTCGTCTTCGAGGTCAACCGCAACCAGTATGCCCGCTTCCGCGACCTGCGCACCGCCGAACTCATCGCCAATGACGTTTTGAGCAAGGTCTTCAATGTCCAATAAGGACAAGGGGGCGGCGGCGTTTACTGCGGCCCCCTATCAACCAGACACGGGATGGAGCGCGCGTATGCACCTCCGTCCCACCTGGCTGTTTGCCCTTATACTGGCGCTGCTATTCGCGGCTGCAGTTGGTAATCTCATGGTTGGAGCCGCAGGCTTCAGTGTTGAGCAATCTCTGCGCGCGCTATTTCTGCCTGACACCTCGGTGGAAACTGCGCTGATCTGGGAAGTGCGCTTGCCGCGTGTGCTGCTAGCGGTGCTCGTGGGTGCAAACCTGGCGGTCGCGGGCGTGCTTATCCAGACGCTGACCCGCAATCCCCTCGCTTCTCCCCAGACCTTCGGCATCAATGGCGGCGCGGCGCTGGCTATTGTCGTCGCGGTCATCGCTGTCCCCGGCCTCTCCGGCGGCTCGACCGTTGTGCCGGCCTTTGTCGGCGCTGCCGTCATCGGCATGATCATGTGGATATTGTCTCTTTCCAACGCCATCACGCCACTCAAACTGGCTTTGGCCGGGATCGCGCTGCAACTGGTGCTGGCTGCGATGGTGCAAGCCGTGCTCATCGCCAATAATGCATCTGCCGATATTGTCTATTGGCTGGCTGGCTCGGTCACCACGGCGCAATGGAGCAAAGTCTGGACCATCCTGCCGTTCAGTCTGGTGGGCATAGTGGTCGCCATCGCTGGCGGACACCATTTCGGGCTTTTGGCGCTGGACACCAGTACTGGAATGTCGCTCGGCCAAAATGCCCGCCGCACAGGCGGACTGGCCTCGGCACTGATCGTTATTCTGGCGGGTTCATCTGTGGCGGTTGCCGGACCGATCGGCTTCGTTGGCCTGATGGTTCCCCACATCGTGCGCACCCTCGTGGGGGAGGAGCAGCGCACCGTCCTCATCCTTAGCGTCGCCGCTGGCCCTCTGCTGCTGGTTGCCGCTGATCTGGGTGGAAAGCTCGTCGCTTATCCGGCGGAGCTTCCGGTGGGGATCATTACCGCAATTCTAGGCGCCCCCGCCTTCCTGCCCATCACGTGGAGAAACCGCAACCAATGAGCATGGCACTGACACAGCCCCAAATGTCTCAACCCTGGCGCACCACCCTGGTCTGCATCGCTCTGGGCCTCCTGGTGGTGGTTCTCGCGCTGATCAGCATCGCGCTGGGCGCGGTTCCACTCTCCTTGGACCGCGTTGTCGCTGGCCTTTTTGGTGGGCCAGATGCCTTCATTATCAGCCAGTACCGCCTGCCCCGCGTGGTCATTGCCATTCTTTCCGGTGCGGCTTTGGCTCTCGCCGGCCTGTTCCTACAGGTCGCTCTCCGCAACCCCATCGCTTCGCCAGACGTGGTCGGGATCACCAAGGGCGCGGGACTCGGCGCCATGCTGGCCCTCATTTTCACGCCACCTGCCTGGATCGTCTGGAGCGTGCCTGCGGGCGTGATCCTGGGTGCAGCTCTGGTGGCGCTGCTGCTTCTTGCCATCGGGCGGGGATTGGGCGGCGGCATTACCACACTCGCGCTCGTCGGCGTTTCGCTGGGCGCCCTAGCGCAGGCGGTCATGCAGTTCCTCATGGTCCGCTATCCGCGTGGCATCGATCAGAGCATGGTCTGGCTTGCAGGCAGCACTTATGGCAGCACGGTCGCCGACATCATCTCCCTGTCTATCTGGCTTCTGGCGTGCCTGCCCGCAGTGGTCATTCTGGCGATGATGCTCGACGTTTCCACCTTTGGCGACGACACGCTCAAAAGCCTTGGCCTATCACCCAATGTCGTCCGCGCCGGACTGGTACTGACGGCTGTCGCCCTGACGGCTGGTGCCGTTGCCAGCGTCGGCAGCATCGGTTTTCTGGGCCTGCTGGCGCCGCATGTGGCACGCCTGATGGTTGGCCCGCGCGCACGCCATCTCGTGCCTGCCACTGCGCTGACCGGGGCGCTTGCGCTGCTATTGGCCGATCTGATTGGCAGGCTTGTCGCGCTGCCGAACGAAATTCCTGCCGGCATCGTCGCCTCGGTTATTGGCGGGCCCTACCTGTTCTTTCTTTTGCTTTGGGAGGCACGCCGTCGTGGCTGATATCCAACAGGACCGTCTAGAAGCGGCTGCGCTGAGCGTCGGCTATGGTGGCCGCGCTGTGCTCGATCAGGTTTCGCTGGGTATTCCCAACGGCAAGATCACGGCGCTGATTGGTGCCAATGGGTCGGGTAAATCCACCCTGCTGCGCACGCTTGGCCATGTGCTTGACCCTGTCATGGGGACTGTGCTGCTCGACGGGAAGGATATCATCCAGAGCCCGCGCAAGGCAGTGGCCCGTGTCATGGCGCTGCTGCCGCAAAGCCCCGTCGCGCCCGATGGTTTGACGGTTCGCCAGCTCTGCCGCTTTGGCCGCTACCCACACAAGCCACTCCTTGCGCGCACGAGCGACCACGACGAAACGGTTGTGGATGAAGCCCTTGCGGCGGCTGGCTTGACCGATCTGGCAGATCGCGCGCTACACCGTCTCTCGGGTGGGCAGCGCCAACGCGCCTGGATCGCCATGGCGTTGGCGCAGGAAACCCCGATCCTGCTGCTAGACGAGCCAACGACCTATCTCGACATCGCCCACCAGATGGAAGTGCTGCAACTGCTGCGGCAACTCAATCGGGAACAGGGACGCACCGTGGTGATGGTTGTGCATGACCTCAATCACGCCGCCCAGTTCGCCCACCACATCATCGCCGTGGCCAATGGGGGTATCCACGCCGCTGGCGCGCCGCAGGACCTGCTGACCCCAGAATTGATCCGGACCGTCTTTGGCGTCAGCGCTCTGGTCGTGCCGCACCCATCGGATGGAACGCCGCTCTGCCTGCCGCTTCCCGCGTCAGCATAGCGCGACGAACGCGTAGTCCCATGTTAGGCAAGGCTCATGATTGACCACACTGATGCGGATTCGGGCGTCGCGCAGGCGTCGGCTCTCCTCAAGCGACACTACGATGCGACGGCGGCCACCCTGTCCCGATCCGAGCGCCTGATCGCCGATTACCTGCTGACGCTTGCCCCTGCCGATCTCGCCTTCCGTAGCGCAGGCGAGATCGCACTCGCCACTGGCACAAGCGATGCGACGGTTATCCGCACCGCACGTCGGCTAGGCTTTTCAGGGCTCCCGGAGCTCAAGCGACTGGTCAACCGGCCAATTGCCACTCACACCGCGCCCAGTGCACGTCTCAATCACAAGATCAAATCCGTCGCGCCCGACGCGAAAGCCGCCCGGGATGCCGTGTTTGATGCTGCCCAGGAGATTTTGGAGTCGACGCGCGAAGCGCTTGATCCTGCTGCCATCGAGCAAGCGGTCGCGCTGTTCGAGACGTCCGGCGCCATTTGGTGCGTCGGCATTGGCGTCGCCGAGCAGCCGGCACGCCATCTCGCCACGGGATTGCTGCGCGCGGGTTTGGTCACACACGTCGTGTCGAGCAGTGGCTTTGACCTGGCCAACTCCATGATCGGCCTGCGGCCCGGCGACAGCATCGTGCTCTTTCACGCCGCCACCCGGCGCAAGGATGTCGCGGCGTTGATTGCGCATGCAGGGTCCATGGACGTGTCGGTTATTCTGGTTTCCGGTGCCCAACTGAATGAACTTTACCGCGACCACGTCGCAGTAGCGCTGCGTTCGGTTGCCGTCGCTTCAAAGCTCGCCAGCTGGCTTCTCGGGGCCATGGTCATTGGCGATCTCCTGACCTTCCGCTTCTCGGCCCGAAATCCTGAGCGCGCCGCGCAGACGCACGACCAGCTCAACCAGCTCCGCAGCAAATTCGAGTAGTGTGTCCTGCCTCTGTCGTCAGATCTAGCTCACCACATGCCGCGCATCTTGGAACCAAGATCCACGACAACGGGCTTTGATGGCGATGTCGCGCCGGCATAGGGCGTCACCGGGGGCCACAGAATGTCTTCAAACTGCCCGGTCATTGATCGCGGGATAAAGCGCGTGCGTTGCGCATAGAGGTGGCGGTCGCCGTTGCGCGACTGCTGGGTCACATAGAAGCGCTGCGGCACCATCAGGTGCAGCTCATCCTTGGCGCGAGTCATCGCCACATAGAGCAACCGCCGCTCCTCTTCCAGTTCGTGAGTGGAGCCCGTGCCCAGATCGGATGGGATGCAGCCGTCCACCACATTGAGAACGTGCACCGACTTCCACTCCTGCCCCTTGGCAGAGTGGATGGTTGAAAGGATGAGATAGTCCTCATCGCGCATGGGCACGCCAGCCTGATCGCTGGTGGCATCAGGCGGGTCGAGCGTGAGCTCGGTGAGAAACTTCTCCCGGCTTTGGTAACCTGCAGCGACCTGTTCGAGTTGGACGATGTCGGCAACGCGCGTTGTGGCGTCCTCATAGAGCCGCTCCATTAGAGGCTCATACCAGTGCCGCGCATAGGCCATTTCCAAAGGCCAGCCGGCTTGCCGTCCGGACAGCCGCTGAACCAGCGCCACAAGGTCCAGCCAGCTTTGCCCGGCCTTGATCGGCGGCGGCACTTCGCCCAGCGCCCAGACAGGGTGCGGGGTGGTGGCGATAGCATCCAGCACCTTGCCCGCCGTGCCCGGCCCAATGCCAGCCATCAGCTGCAAGACACGGAACCCCGCCACACGATCGCGCGGGTTCTCTGCCCACCGCAAAATCGCCAGCACATCCTTCACATGCGCGGCGTCGAGAAATTTCAGCCCGCCGAATTTGACGAAGGGAATGTTTCGCCGTGTCAGCTCTATTTCCAATGGCCCGGAATGGCTCGAGGTGCGGAACAACACTGCCTGCTGCTTGAGAGGCGTCCCGCTCTCCCGGGCCTCGAGGACGCATTTGGCCACATAGCGAACCTGGTCGGCTTCGTCTTTGACGGTGACCAGAAACGGTTTGGTTACAGCTTCACGGTCGGACCAAAGGTTCTTGGTGAACCGCTCGGTGGCCAGTTCGATCACCGCATTGGCTGCCGCCAGGATTGGTTGAGTGGAGCGGTAGTTACGGTCCAGGGTGATGATGTCAGCTGCGGGGGAGAAGGCCGCCGGGAAATCGAGGATGTTGCGCACGGTCGCCGCGCGAAACGAATAGATGGACTGGGCGTCATCACCGACGACCGTCAGGTTGCGGCCGTCCGGGCGCATGGCCATGAGAACGGACGCCTGAAGCTTGTTGGTGTCCTGATATTCATCGACCAAGACATGATCGAACATGCCGGACACCTGAGCCGCAATGGCGGGCTCGGCCATCATGCCGGCCCAATAGAGCAGCAGGTCGTCGTAATCGAGAACGTTCTGTTTCTGCTTGACTTCAACATAGGCGCCGAACAGCAGCCGAAGCTCCTTGCTCCACATGGCGCACCAGGGAAAAACCGACGTCAGCACCTCATCAAGGTCACCCTGCGCATTGACCACGCGTGAGTAGATGGCAATGCACGTCCCCTTGGTGGGAAAGCGGGTCTCGGTGTCACTGAACTTGAGCTCATGCCGCACGAGGTTCATGAGGTCCGCAGAGTCTTCCCGATCATGGATGGTGAAAGCGGGATCGAGGCCGATCTGGTGGGCATGCTCTCGCAGCAGCCGCGCCCCAATGCCGTGGAAGGTACCAGCCCATGCCAGCGCATCGGTGACGGCACCCGAACTCAGGCCCAGCACCTTCGATGCGATGCGCTCGACACGCCGGCTCATCTCTGAGGCAGCACGACGGGAAAACGTCATCAGCAGGATGCGGCGTGGATCGGCGCCATTGACGATCAGATGAGCGACGCGATGCGCGAGGGTGTTGGTTTTGCCTGACCCGGCGCCCGCAATGACTAGAAGCGCCTTGGCGTCAGCCTCCCCTACCCCATGCTCAACAGCGCGCCGTTGTTCGGGGTTGAGCGCATCAAGATAGGGGGCGATAGCCGGCACGAATCAATCCTTGTGGTCCCTGGCAAACTGCCGCTGTTCCCTTTTTGTTTGCAACATTATTCGACTGCGACTGCGCCCACGCATCGCAGTGACACGCCGATGTGATGTGTCTTCGTAATGGACAACGGCAAAGCTGAAACCCGACTGTTGACATATGACATATGTCAACAGTACAGGTATGCCAGCGTCCGAATGCAAACAAAGCGGTATGGGGCGCTGGAGGAAACCATCATGAAAACGGTACAGGCGGCAATTTGCCGATGAGCTATCAGTTCAGCTTCAGCTTCATTGAAAAGTACTGGCCGCTGCTGTTCGACGGCACGCTGGCGACCATTCGGATGTCGATCATCGTCACGGTGCTGGGTTTCATCCTGGGCACGTTGTGTGCGGTAGCGAGTTCCAGCCGGCATACGTCGCTCCGCATCCTCGTGGCGATCTATGTGGAGAGCATCCGCAACACCCCACTCCTGGTGCAGCTGTTTCTGGTCTATTTCGGCCTGGCTTCGCTGGGCCTCAAATACTCGGCGGAAACCTCCGCGCTGATCGGGCTGACCATCAATGTGGGCGCCTATTCCAGCGAAATCATTCGCGCCGGCTTGCAGGCCATTCATCCCGGCCAGCTTGAGGCGGCGGATACACTAGGGTTGTCGCGTCTGCAGGTGTTGGCCGGCGTCATGCTGCCGCCAGCTCTCGAAAAGGTCTATCCGGCGCTGGTCAGCCAGTATGTGCTGCTGATGCTGGCGACCAGTGTCGCCTCCCAGATTTCAGCGGAAGAACTGACGGGCGCAGCCTCGCGCATCCAGTCGATCACCTTCCGCTCGTTCGAGGTCTATATCGTCATTCTCGGCATTTACCTCGCGCTGTCATTCGCCATGAGAGGGCTGTTTCGCCTCCTCGGCCTCCTCATCTTTCCGCGCCAGCGTCGGCTCGGGACCAACCTGTAGGGGCGCGTGATGTTCACTAACTTCTCGCTCGTCCATATTCAGGTTCTGCTCAACGGCCTGCTCTGGACTGTCATCCTGTCCATGATCAGTTTCGTGTTCGGTGGCCTTGTCGGTTTTGCCCTGGCACTGGGCGGCATCTCGAAGAACCGCGCCGTTGCGGGCCTCGTTAATGCCTACATCTCGCTGGTACAGGGCACGCCGGTCCTGATCCTGATGTTCGTGATCTATTTCGGCCTGCCCATCGTGGGCATCGAGGTCAGTTCGCTGGTGGCAGCAAGCGTAGCGATGGTCATCTTCTCCAGCGCGTTTCTGGGAACGATCTGGCGGGCCAGCCTGCAATCGGTGGCGCGCACGCAGTGGGAGGCAGCCGATTGCTTGGCGCTGTCCGGCTGGCAACGCATGGGCCTTGTCGTGCTGCCGCAAGCGGTACGGATCGCGACGCCTCCAACCGTCGGCTTCATGGTGCAGATCGTCAAGAACACCTCGCTGGCCTCGGTCATCGGCATGGCAGAAGTGACCTACATCGCCAAGCAGGTGAACGCCTCCACCTTCCAGCCTTTCACCACCTACCTCGTGATTGCGCTCTTTTACTTCGCCATCTGCTTCCCGCTTTCGGTTCTAAGCCGGAGATTCGAGAGGATTTACAGTGTCAGCCGTCGTTAAATTCGAAAATGTCCATATGAGCTACGGCGCTGTGCAAGTGCTCAAAGGCATCAATCTCGAGATCGAAAAAGGCCAGGTCGTGGCGCTGATCGGACGCAGCGGTTCGGGTAAAAGCACGGCACTGCGGTGTGTGGATCGGCTCGAAAAGATCAATGACGGGGAGATCTGGGCCTGCGGACATCGGCTGACTAACCCCAATCTGGATCTGCGTGCATTGCGCCAGGACGTCGGCATCGTGTTCCAGAGCTACAATCTTTTCCCACACCTGACGGTCGAGCAGAACATCACGTTGGCTCCGCGCTGGGTCAAGAAGATGGAGCGCACTGCCGCTCGCAAGCTCGCGGAGGAAGTTCTCGAGCAGGTTGGGCTGGCTGAAAAGATCGATTCCTACCCCGAGCAACTGTCGGGCGGACAACAGCAGCGCGTAGCGATTGCCCGGTCCCTGGCGATGAAGCCCAAGATGATGCTGTTTGATGAAGTGACCTCGGCGCTCGACCCGGAACTGACCGGCGAAGTGCTCAAGGTGATGGAAGACTTGGCGGCAAACGGCATGACCATGCTGCTGGTGACGCACGAAATGGCCTTCGCCGAACGCGTCGCTGACCGAGTGGTGTTCATGCACCAGGGGCGGATCCGCGAAGAAGGCCCATCGAGCATTCTCACCAATCCGGCAACACCAGAACTCAAGAGTTTCGTCGGCTCGCATCACTGAGCAACGAAGGCGCGTCGAGGGGACAGCGCCGATCCGGAAATACTAGGAGGAGTAGACTATGACTAAGCATTGGACGAACAAGACATTGGCCGCACTGGGCCTTGGCCTTGGCCTGTTGGCGATGGCTTCGCAGGGTGCATTTGCCGATCAGCTCGCCGACATCAAGTCGCGTGGCAAACTGCAGGTGGCCGTCGATACCGGCAACCCACCATTCGCCATGATGGATGCCGAGTTCAAGCCAACCGGCTCTGAAATCGAGACGGCGCAATTGCTGGCCAAGGACCTCGGCGTTGAGGTGGAGTTTCTGACCGTGCCAACCTCGGGACGCATTCCGTTCCTGGTTTCGGGCAAGGCCGATATCGTCGTTTCAACACTGTCCATCACGCCGGAACGCCTCGAAGTCGTCGACTTCAGCATTCCCTATAGCGAGACGACGATCATCGTTGCTGGTCCAAAGGAAGCCAATATCGCTTCTTATGCCGACCTGGCCGGCATGTCGGTTGCCGTGACACGCGGCACGGTGAACGACACCAAGCTGACCGACAGCACCGTTGACGTGCCAAACGTCCAGATCGTGCGCTTTGAAGACGACCCGACCTCCAGCTCGGCGATCACCAGCGGACAGTTCTCGATCTATGCAACGTCGCGCCCGCTGTTGCAGCAGCTGATCCAGTCCAATCCCAACCTCGACATCGAAGAAAAGTTCGTCGCGCAGGCCTTCCCGCTCGGCATTGCCATCCGCAAGGGTGAGCCCGAACTGACGAACTGGATCAACGCCTGGATCAAGACCAACCTGGATAACGGCAAGCTGCTCGACATCTACGAGAAGTTCCACGGCGCTCGCATCGACGTGGACAAGCTGGCCGCCATGGATCTGCCGCGCTGATCTCCCCGGGAAGGCGCTTCCTCCCGAGCGCCTTCCCACCCCCACAGGCGCCCAATCCGTGCCGATCTACGCCCCAGTTTTAAGTTCAGTTTTCCAGGACCTCCTAAATGACGGATAAATTCAGCGTCAAAGACAAGATTGCCATCGTCACGGGCGGCCTCGGCCAGCTCGGCACCCAGTTCAGCGCATCCCTTGCCCAAGCCGGCGCCAAGGTCGCCATCTATAGCCGTCGCGCAATCTCGCCCGAGCAACTGGCAGAGAAGTTCCCCGGCCTCACCGACAATATCCGCGTCTATGTCGCCAGCGTCACCGACAAGGAGTCTCTGGAGAAGGCAACCGAGCAGTTGATAGCTGATTGGGGCGTGCCCCATATTCTCGTCAACAATGCCGGCATCGACTCCAAGCCTTCGGGCTCGGCCGACCAGAACAGCCCGTTTGAGGTTTATCCCAAGAAGTACTGGGACGAGATCATCGACACCAACCTGACCGGCGTCATGCTGTGCTGCCAGGTGATCGGCTCAAAAATGGCAGAAGCCGAACGCGGCTCCATCATCAATGTCGGCTCGATCTACGGCATCGTTTCGCCCAACCAGGCGCTGTATTCCTACCGCGAAGAGCGGGATGGCGTGCCATTCATCAAGGCAGTCTCCTATGCGGCCTCCAAATCCGGCCTGGTGAACCTGACCCGTTATCTCGGCACCTATTGGGGCCAGAAGAACGTACGGGTGAACCTCATTTCGTTCGGCGGCGTCAAGACAGCGAACTTCGACAAGGAGTTCATCGATGCGTTCCTGGCCCGCGTTCCCATGAACCGCCAGGCGGCGGTGGACGAATATAATGGGGTCATCCAGTTTCTCGCGTCCGACGCTTCGTCTTATATGACGGGATCGAATGTGGTGGTGGATGGGGGCTTTACCGCGTGGTGACAGGGGACCAGACAGAATCCGGATTGGCTGAGCGGCGTACAGCTGCCGACCGTGGCAAACTGCATGTGCCAGTGGTGGAAGCCTTCGAGAAGCAGATCCTTTCGGGTCAGCTCAAAGTTGGCGACCGCCTGCCCGCTGAAGCGGAGATGGCGCGGCTCTATAGCGTCAGCACCCGCTCGGTGCGCGAAGCCTTGCAGATCCTTGAGACCAAGGGGCTGGTGCGGCGGAAGCACGGCGAACGGGCACTGGTGGTGCGCGACGATGTCGGGGAATTCCTCGGCTCGCTGGCGACCACGGTAAAACAGCTGTTCGCCAACAATTCGGACTATCTGGTTCAGTTGATGGACGTGCGTCGGATCATTGAGACTGAGGTGGTGACCCGGCTCAGCTCTGAGGATCTGCCGATCGCCCCGGAGGTCGGGATTGCCCTGGCCGAAATGCGGGCAGCGGCCGATGCGGGCGATATCGCCCGCTTCACCGACAGCGATGCGGCTTTCCATCTGGGGCTTGTCCGCTCGGTGGGCAACGAGATCCTCAATGTCGTCTACGACAACCTGTTCTCCATCATCATTGACGTGATCCGCGTCACCAGCCGCGTGCCCAACAAATCGCTCGAGGACGGCTATGCGGAACACGAGGAAATTCACCGCCTGATTTTGACCAGGCAAGCAGAGGTGGCGCGCGCCGCCATCCGCAAACAGATCGATCACAGCGCGAGCTACCTCAAAGTGGCGCTCGACAACGCAGCTCTTAAGAACAAGGCCAACCCAAAATGACGAACTTCGACTACTCCGACACCGACTGGGATTCGATCAAGCGCCTCTCCAAGTGGTACTCGGGCGATGTGCATGACAGCCTGGAGCAGCTGGGTGGGTGGGGTTACCTCAGCGGCATCTCCCTGCAAGGCGCACTCAAGCCCGGCCAGGTGGTGTGCGGCCCCGCCGTGACCGTGCAGTTTGAACCCAGCCCGCGCAAGAACCAGCCGCAGGATGTCTATCACCACGCCATCGACAATACGCCTGAGGGCGGAATTCTGGTGGTGGACGCTTCGTGTGCCCAGGGCTCGTGCTCGGGCGAGCTGATGAGCTCGGGCGCCAAGACGCGCGGTGCTGCTGCAACTGTGGTGAGTGGCACTGTCCGTGATATCGCTCAGGTGCGCGGTCTGGGTTACCCACTGTTTGGCCGCTCGCTTTCGCCAGTTTCCGTATCGGGCAAGATGGAGCCAAAGCGCTCACAGGTTACGATCGATATCGGTGGCGTGAAGGTTTCTCCTGGCGACGTGATTTTTGGCGATATCGACGGCGTTGTCGTCATCCCTAAGGCTATGTTGGCGGCCGTTGCAGATCAGGCCGACAAGCTCGGCGCCAACGAAGCCTCCGCGCGGGACCGGATCCTCGGCGGCGAAAAGCTGCAATCGGTGTGGCCAGTCGAATCCACCTACGCCAAGGGCTAATCAGCCAAAAAAGGTCGAAGCGGGCCCCTACCCGCTTCGTTCCACCTCAGCTTGCCAGGACTGACAGCGCTTTGACCGTGTGAGTGCCTCATCAGTTGCATATGAAGGGATCGTGGCATGTTCTAGGAACGTGACTGGTCCAAGAGCGATTCCGGGAATACCGGCGCGGCAATGTGAGGAAGCTAAATGACTGTGGCAATTGTCGGCGGAAGTGGTTTTCTGGGGCGGCATGTGGCGCTACGGCTGCTAGCGCACGGCGAGAAGCCACTGGTTGTTCACCGAGGCAATGAGCCCGCAAACCTTCCCGACAGTGTGATCATCGCCCATGCCGACCGCGAAAACGAAGCGGATCTCGTTGCGCTTTTCAAGCAGCACGCTGTTACGACCGTCATCGATATCTTCGCGCTGTCGCTGGAGAATACAAGGGCCGTCATCTCTGCCGCACAGCGGGTGGGCGCTCGCTATCTTCTGACGAGCTCAGTCGATGTCTACTGCAACTATGAGGGACTGCTGCGCAAGAGCAGTCCCGAGATACAGTTGCTGCCTGCCACGGAGCGGTCGCCGCTGCGTACGATGCGCTATCCGTATCGCGGCAACTCTCGCCGTCCCCAGGGCGTGCGGGTGGATCTTTTCGAAAACTACGACAAGATCATTATCGAAGAGGATGTCCGCTCGCGTGACATGGACTTCGTTGTTCTCCGTCCGCCCATGATCTACGGGACTGCGGACAAGCAGCGCCGCTTTGGCTGGATTTACGACAATGCAAAGGGCGAAAACTTTGCTATCGATGAGCGGGCTTTCGGCTGGCTCAACTCGTATGCCTATGTCGAAGATATCGCTGAAGCTTTTGCTCTGGCTGCGAAACACCCCAAGGCGAGCGGCAAGACCTATAATGTCGGTCAGACCGTCGTACGCAGTACGGCAGAGTGGGCGCGGCTGGTTTTGCCAATGCTTGGTAGCTCGGCCGAGGTTGTCCCTGCTCCAGCGGGCACTGGCGTGTGGGCAGACAGGGCCGATGCGATGGATTTGCGCTACCCATTGACGCTTGACCCGCAGGCCATTCGCGATGATCTCGGATTCAAAGAAGTCATTGACGAAACAGCCGCGCTGGAGAGAACTCTTGCTTCCTACAGCCCAACAGCCAATTGACCCAAACTCTGCGATCTGTTTAGTCTGACTAAACAGATCGACCGCAGGGAGGGCGCGTTGAGCAAAGTCGTTGACGCCCCAACTTTGGGCGAGCGCCTACGCCAAAGGCGCAAAGAACTTGGCCTGACCACGCGTCAACTCGCCAAGGAAAGCGGGCTCACGGTCGGGTTCATATCCCAGATTGAGCGCGATATATCGCGCCCTTCCCTGACATCACTGTACTCGGTTGCGCGCGCTCTCAACACGAGCGTTGACCGCTTCCTGTCTGAAGCACCGCAGCGCCAGCACCAGATGGTCAGCCACTCTGCGAAAAGAGCCACGTTTTCGCTGGGGCAGACCGAACCTTTCTATGAGTTTTTGGAACCAGGGTTCGATGACGCGCAGCTGAATGCGGTCATCACCCATGTACCGCCCGGCTTTGCATCCGAGACGGTGCGCCATGAAGGCGAGGACTTCGTCTACCTGATCAGCGGACAGATGATCTACGTCGTCGACGGGGTCGAATACCCCCTCGATGCGGGTGGAACGCTGCATTTCTCATCACGGCTGCCGCACATGTCCCGTAATCCGGGAACAACGGTCGCCACAGAACTTTGGGTCGGCACCATGCGGCTGTTTGCCGAGGTGGCGGCACCCAAGAACCAATCGTCATCGCTGTCGGGAACACCAGCGATCTAATTGAGGGAGACTTGACGATGAAATTGACTAGGACGCTTACCGCAGCGCTGTTGAGCATGACCATGCTCACCGGCATCACATATGCCGCAACTCCGGCCAAGACGCTGGTCGTGGCTGATGCGCTCGACGACATCATCACACTCGACCCGGGTGAAGTGGGCGAAGTCGGCGGCATTATGGCTGCCAACCAGATCTATCAGACGCTGATTGCGCCAGACGTCACGGACCCCACCAAGATTTATGGTGTGCTGGCCGAAAGCTGGACGGTTTCGGAAGATGGCAAGACCTTCACCTTCAAGATGAACCCAGCGGCCAAGTTTGCTTCGGGCAATCCTGTCACCGCGCATGACGCTGAGTATTCGCTGCGCCGCGTTGTGAAGATGGCGTCGCGTTCGGCCTTTCTGCTGACCCAGTTGGGCCTCAGCGCCGAGAACGTTGAAGAGCGCATCAAGGCGACGGATGACGCTACGCTAGTGTTCGAAATAGGCGAGCCCTACGCCGAGTCCTTTGTTCTTTACGCTCTCTCCTCGCATAGCGGCGGCATCGTCGACAGTAAGCTCGTGCAGGAGAACGAAGTCGACGGCGACATGGGCAATGCCTGGCTCAAGCAAGCGAACTCCGCCGGTTCCGGCCCGTTCGTGCTGACCACCTGGACGCCAAAGCAGTCCATTCTGCTCACGCGTAACGAGAACTTCTGGCAGGACACTCCAGCAATGGAGCGCATTTTCTTCCAGCACGTTCCTGAAAGCGCTGCACAGCGCCTGCTGCTGGAAAAGGGTGACATCGACATCGCCAACAAGCTCGGCGCTGACGACCACGCGTCCATTGCCGGCAATGCCGAGGTCAAGACCCTCGATGGTAGCTCGGGCGTTATCTACTACTTCGGCCTGAACGTCCGTAACGAGGCGCTCTCAAAGCCAGATTTCGTCAAGGCGATGAAGTATCTCGTCGATTATGAAGGCATCGAACAGACCATCGGTCAGGGCACCATCAAAACCCACCAGACCTTCGTTCCAGAAGGCTTCCTGGGCGCTATCGACCACAACCCCTACTCGCTCGATATCGAGAAGGCGAAAGAGCTGATCGCTTCCAGCGGTGTCACTACCCCGGTCAAACTCGACGCTGTCGTGTGGAACACTCCTCCCTACACCGATTTTGCACAGGCCGCTCAGGCGACCATGGCGCAGGCTGGCATTGAGCTGAATCTGCTCGTTGTGGACGGTCAGCAGTGGCTGGAACGCTACCGTTCTGCCGACCTCGATGTTTGGGTTGGCCTGTGGGGTCCAGACTATCCAGATCCGCACTCCAACGCCAAGGCGTTTGCGGTCAACTCCGAAGACACTCCAGACGGTTCGTCGAGCCTGGCGGATCGCTTCGGCTGGGATGCTGGCGACATTTCCCCACGGACCATGGCCGCGCTGCGTGAAAACGACAACGACCTGCGTCGCCAGATGTACGAGGACATCCAGCTCGAACACACAGACATCTCGCCGTTCCTCTACATGTTCCAGGAAGTCCGTCGTGTCGCGATCCGTGACAACGTCAACAATCTCGAACTCGGCCTTACGCTCTCTGATGACCGCTATTGGAAGGTCACCAAGGACTAAAGCCAATCTCGGCGTGGCGGCAGCGGCCGCCACGCCAATCTCTCGATCGGAACCGCGCCGTGGCCGCTACTGCATCTCCCCATTTCCTGCGCGCAAGGCGCCTCACCAATGCGCTGGTGACGACGGCGATCACCCTGCTTGGGCTCGTGGCGCTGACCTTTTTTATTGGCCGCGTCATTCCGATTGACCCCGTCCTCTCCATCGTTGGCGAGAAGGCGACGCAAGAAGCCTATGACAAGGTTTATTACGCGCTCGGCCTCGACAAGCCGGTCTGGGAGCAGTTCACCTCCTACACGTTCAAGCTGTTGCAGGGCGATTTCGGCACATCGTTCACGACCACCCGGCCAGTGCTGACGGACCTGCTGAGCTTTTTCCCCGCGACGCTGGAACTGGCCACCCTGGGACTTTTGCTGGGCGTCGCCCTCGGCGTGCCCGCAGGCGTGGCGTCGGCCTACTGGCACGACAAATGGCCTGATCACCTCATCCGCATTATCGGCCTGATTGGCTATTCGGTGCCGATTTTCTGGCTGGGCCTCGTGGGCCTCTACGTCTTTTATTACAAGCTCGACTGGGTGGCCGGCCCGGGCCAGATTGACGTGTTTTTCGTCGGCATCGTCAAGCCGATCACCAACTCCATCCTGATCGACAGCCTGATTGGCGGGCATTGGGATGTATTCTGGAACGCCTTCAGCCACATCGTCTTGCCAGTCTGCCTCGTGGGCTACTTCTCTATGGCATACCTTTCACGCATGACCCGCTCGCTGATGCTCGATCAGCTGACGCAGGAATATGTGCTGACCGCACGTCTGAAGGGCGCGAATGAATTTGAGGTCGTCGTCGGCCACGCATTGCGCAATGCCGCCATCCCGTTGGTCACCATTATCGCCCTCTCCTATGGCGGGCTCCTGGAGGGATCCGTGCTGATCGAGACCGTGTTCGGCTGGCCCGGCATTGGCAACTACATTGCCTCGTCGCTGTTCCGTGGGGACATCAACGCGGTGCTCGGCGGGACCTTCCTCGTCGGCGCAATCTTTATCATTCTCAACCAGTTGTCGGACGTGCTTTACGCTACGCTCGACCCGCGCACGCGGGAGCTTCGTAAATGAGTGCGACACAGACAGTAGCCAGTGCAGGCAGCGCTCGCTGGAAGCAGATCGTCAGCTTTTGCCGCCGCTTTGCACGCAATCCGCTGGGCATGTTCGGTCTCTTCATTTTGGTGGCCCTGCTTTTCTGCGCGGCTTTTGCAGAGATCATCGCGCCATACGACCCATATCTGCCAAACCTGACCGCACGGCTCACGGCACCCGGCGCCGAGTTTCTGCTAGGATCAGATGAGTTGGGGCGAGATATCCTCAGCCGGGTGATCTACGGTTCCAGACTGACACTCCTGATTGTCGGCCTTGTCATTCTGACCTCTGCGCCCATCGGTCTGCTGATCGGCGTTGTGTCGGGCACCTATGGCGGCTGGCTCGACGCGTTCTTCATGCGGGTTACGGACGTGTTTCTGGCGGTGCCAAAGCTGCTGCTGGCCCTCGCGTTTGTGGCCGCGCTTGGCCCCGGAATCGTCAATGCGGCGATCGCCATTACGCTCACCGCCTGGCCACCCTACGCCCGCATGGCGCGCGCTGAGGCCTTGGCGGTTCGTAATAGTGACTACGTCAACGCGGTCCGCCTTGCGGGTGCTTCCGAGTTCCACATCATCCTCTACCACATCATCCCGATGTGCATGTCCTCGGTGATTGTCCGCATGACCCTCGACATGGCCGGCATCATTCTCACCGCTGCGGGCCTCGGCTTCATCGGCCTGGGCGCCCAGCCCCCAATGCCAGAATGGGGCGCGATGATCTCCACCGGCCGCAAGTTCATCTTCGATCAATGGTGGGTCGCCACGGTTCCCGGCTTTGCCATCTTCATCGTCTCTCTCGGCTTCAACCTGCTGGGCGACGCTGTTCGCGATCTCCTCGACCCACACCTAAAGGCGCGCTCATGACCGGCGCACTCGCAGAAATCCGCAACCTCCGCATTGCATTCCCCACGGAGAACGGCGGCTGGCATCAGGCCGTACGCGGCGTCAGCTTCAGCCTTGGCCGCGAAAAGCTCGGCATTGTGGGTGAGAGCGGATCGGGCAAAAGCCTGTCCGGCCGCGCCCTGCTCGGCGTGCTGCCGGACTATGCCAGGGTAGAGGCGGATGTCCTCAGTTTCGATGGCATCGACCTGCTCAGGGCAAGCCGAGGTGAAAGAAGAAAACTCCGTGGCAGCCGTCTTGGCATGGTGCTGCAAGACCCGAAATTCTCGCTCAATCCAGTGATGACCGCCGGTGCGCAGATCATGGAGGCGGTCCGCATCGGCAATCGTCGCATCTCGTCTGCAGAGGCGAAGAAAGCCACCCTGGCCATCCTCGAGAGCCTGCACATTCGCGACCCTGAACTTGTGTTCGATCGCTATCCGCACGAGCTCTCTGGCGGCATGGGCCAGCGCATCATGATTGCGATGATGGTGGTGCGTGAGCCGGATTTGCTCATCGCCGACGAACCAACCTCGGCGCTCGACGTCACCGTTCAGATGCAGGTTCTCTCCATCCTCGACGAGCTGGTTACCCGTCGCCAGATGGGGCTGATCTTCATCAGTCACGATTTGCAGCTCGTCAGTCGTTTCTGTGACCGCATCATCGTTATGTATGCCGGCCAGATCGTTGAAACGCTCAACGCCAAAGAGCTTGGCGCTGCTCAACACCCGTACACAAAGGGGCTGCTCGCCTGCCTGCCGACCATCGATGGGCCGCTTAGCCCCCTCCCCACTTTGCAGCGCGATGCCGCCTGGATGGACACTCTATGACCAACCCCATCCTTTCAGTGAAAGACTTGTCCGTACGCTTCGGCGCGGCGACGGTCGTCGATGATGTCAGCTTCGCCGTCGCCCCAGGGGAAAGCTTTGGGCTGGTCGGAGAAAGTGGCTCGGGAAAGTCGACCATTCTCAGAACGATCATGGGGCTCAACCAAGACTGGTCGGGAGAAATCCTGGTTGATGGGCAGCCCGCCGCCAGTGACTCCCGGCGCAAGTTTGCCCGGCGCGTGCAGATGGTGTTTCAGGACCCATACGCGTCGCTCCATCCGCGCCATCTCATCGGCAAGGCAATTGCCGAACCCATGCGGATCCATGGGATGGACAATGCTGATGCTCGCGCGCTGGATTTGCTCGACCTCATCGGCCTGGGCCGCAATTTCGCCTATCGCTATCCGCACGAACTGTCTGGAGGCCAACGTCAGCGCGTCGCGATTGCCCGTGCGCTGTCGCTCTCGCCAAAGCTTCTCCTGCTCGACGAACCAACGTCGGCGCTTGACGTATCCGTGCAAGCCGAAATCCTCAACCTGCTGAACACGCTGCGCAAAGAGTTGAACCTGACCTTCGTGATCGTCAGCCACAATCTCGCGGTGGTCTCCTACATGTGCGACCGCCTTATGGTGATGCAGAATGCCCGCATGGTTGAGAACGTCACCCGGGCCCAATTGCGCAACGGCGAACTCAAGGCAGACTACACACGAGATTTCGTGGCGGCGAGCAGGCTTTAGGTTGAGACACGGCCGGGAAGAATGCAGGTTAGAAGGCTAGTCTGGCGCCGGCACTCACTGTGCTTCCGCGGCTGACAGACGAAGCGTTGTTGCCCAGACAATTAGAGCCAAGGCACTGAAGCCTGCCCCGAGTATCGATACTCCGGTCCATCCCGCTTGTGCATAGGCCATTGTGGAGCTGATCGCTCCAATGGCGCTGCCGATCGAATAGAACACCATATACCCCCCGACGAGGCGGCTACTGGCGTTTGGATGGCGAGCCAAGATGATGCTCTGATTGGTGACATGGACAGCCTGGACTGCCAGATCGAGCAGGACGACGCCGACAAGCAGCAGGAACAGCAAAACCGGCAACATTGCGATCAGGCCCCAAGCTGCAAACAACAGCATCAGGGATAATCCCGTGGTCCATTGACCCAAGCCGCGATCGGCAAGCCGCCCTGCCCCTGCGGCGGCAATCGCGCCTGCCATACCAAAAAGACCGAACAATCCGATCTGGGTATGGGAATAGGAATATGGTGGCGTGCTCAGTGGCAGAACGAGCGCTGTCCAAAACGTGCTGAAGGTCGCAAAGACCAGCAGCGCCAGCAGACCGCGGACCAGCAAGACCGGATCGCGCAGGAACAGCACTGGAATAGAGCGAAGCGTCGCCCCGTAACTCTCGGTGCTGTTTGGAGAGAGCTGGCGCGGCAGGACACGGATCAGTATCCCAACCATAATCGCGGTAAGAACCGCCGAGGTCATATAGACCGCGCGCCAGCCGCCGAGATCTGCCAGCAAACCAGCGAAGAAGCGCGCGCCCAGGATGCCGACCACCACGCCGCTCGTCACCATGCCGACGGCTTTGCCACGCTCAGCCGGCGTCGCCAGGGTCGCAGCAAACGCGACCAGAGCCTGCACGACCACGGCGAGCACGCCCATTGCTGCCAGGCTAGCGAACAAGAACGCCTCCGTCCTCGCCGTTGCGACAGCAACCAGAGCAAGGACTGACAGAATGCCCTGTGCGAGTACCAGGCGGCGCCTATCCACGAGGTCTCCAAGGGGAACGATGAAAATGAGACCCAACGCGTAGCCGAGCTGGGTCAATGTAACGACCAGACCGATCGCAGACGGCGATATCCCGAAATCCTGCGCCATCGCATCAAGCAAGGGCTGGGCGTAGTAGACGTTTGCGACGCTGAGGCCAGCCGCAGCCGAAAAGATCAACGTGGTGACGGTCGATAGCCCTTTGCCGGCATTCTGGCTCGTGGGGCCTTCATCGGTGATCTGCACAGTGGTTCCTTTCACAGATTCCATTTCAGTCCTATCTTGAAACCACTTGTCCAGCGGACTTTCTAGTTCTATTTTAGAACCATATTGGCGGATGGAGATTGCCCTATGGTCAAGCGGGTCAACCTGCGGGATGACGAATGCCCGGTTGCGCGCGCGCTGGATGTTATCGGTGACTGGTGGTCGTTACTGATCATCCGCGACGCATTGGATGGCGTTCGGCGGTTCAACGAGTTTCAGACGGGCCTCGGCATCGCCAAAGGAATGCTGGCAACGCGGCTGCGAGACTTAACCGAACGCGGCATTCTGGAGTCGGCACCGGCCTCAGACGGCAGCGCCTACCGGGAATATGTCTTGACCGAGAAGGGCCGCGGCCTTTTCCTCGTCATCGTGGCATTGCGCCAATGGGGTGAAGATCATCTGTTTGGCCCCAACCAACCAATGTCGTCCTTGGTCGAGACAAAAACCGGCGCCCCTGTCGCTCGCCTCGGACTGCTTGCACAGAACGGGCAGCGTCTGGAGTGGACCGATACAAAAGTAACGAAGGCCGAAGACTAACATCGTCAAAGGTGCCGTTCATAGACGATGCGGCGGTGGCCTATCGAGTGCGTGGGCGGTTGCGCGACACCCCAAAGCTCTGTGCCGCTCCCGAAACAGCGCAGCTTCAAACATCGAATGAAACAGCTTTGAAATAATGCCTACCCATGTCGCTGTTCACCGACCATAGTGTGGGTAGGTATCGTCAGTGACACGCATAGTCATGGGATAGCAGGTGACAACAAATACTGGTGTCTTTCCCCGCGTTGACAATCTCCGAAAGAGGGATGTCTCTTGGGGGACATGCTGCGTGCGACGCATGTCGCAGCTTTCCAACAGGGGCCCGACCCGACGGAATCTGTATCGGCAGATATCTTATCGATAGAGCGTGGGTAGGAGGAAGATCCATGGCGAGCGTGAGTATTAACAAGGCGACAAAGCGGTACGGCAACCTGGTGGTGTTGAAGGGCGTATCGGTGGATATCGAGGACGGCGAGTTCGCGGTCCTGATTGGCCCCTCTGGCTGTGGCAAGTCGACACTGCTCCGCATGATCGCAGGCCTGGAAGATATCACCGGGGGCGAGATCGAGATTGGTGACCGCGTGGTCAACGATCTGCCGCCGAAGGATCGCGATATTGCCATGGTGTTTCAGAACTACGCCTTGTATCCGCACATGACAGTTGAGCAGAACATGGGCTTCTCGCTGAAACTGCAGGGCATTTCAAAAGCCGAGATCGCCAGCAAAGTGGACAGCGCCGCGCAAATTCTTGGACTAGAGGATTTGCTGGATCGGCAGCCTCGCCAGCTTTCCGGCGGGCAGCGCCAGCGTGTCGCGATGGGACGCGCCATCGTCCGCGACCCACAGCTGTTTCTGTTCGACGAGCCGCTCAGCAATCTCGACGCTAAACTGCGCGTGCAGATGCGCGCCGAGATCAAAGAGCTGCATCAGCGCCTCCAGACCACGACCATCTATGTGACCCACGATCAGGTGGAAGCCATGACCATGGCCGACAAGATCGTGGTGATGCGCGATGGCGTTATCGAGCAGATTGGTGCGCCGCTCGATCTCTATGACCGCCCGCTCAATACCTTCGTCGCCAGCTTCATCGGCTCGCCTTCGATGAACTTCATCGAGGGAGCGACCACCCCTGACGGCTTCAGGACCAATGACGGCATCCTGCTCGCGGTGAATGAAGGCGCACCGGCAGCGACGACCTATGGCATCCGCCCCGAGCATCTGCATCTGGCCGATGATGGCGTGGAAATCGAAGTCGTAGTGATCGAGCCCACCGGTTCGGAGACCCAGGTGGTTTGTCGCCTCGGGACGCAAACAATCACCGGGATCTTCCGCGAGCGGCTCAAGGTGACGCCAGGCGACAAGATCAGGGTGAAGCCTGACCTGTCGGAAGTGCACCTGTTCGATGCCAGCGGCATGCGGCTGAACTAGTCAGAATTGCTTTGAGACTGGGGGGCACCTGCCCCCTTTTCCATGAGTCCGACGTCGCAGGACGATCGGAGAACTGATCCTCAAAGGACGCATGATCCAATGACGACGTCTATTCGCGCCGAGACCTTGAGCCTGCCTACATCGCGCCTCGGCCAGCCGAGCAATGTTCCCCGCTTCCGCTGGCAGCAGCCTATCCCTGATACGGAGACACCACCAAACTTTGGTCTGTCCGCAGAGGAGAGCAACCATGGCTTCAACTGGGGCAAGGATTCGATATTGCCCTACCAGGTGTCCGACGATTACGACCGCGACCTGAGGCCCGGCTCACTCGATGTCATCGTGATCGAAAACGCGCGCCTTCGAGCCGTTATTGCGCCGACGCTTGGCGGACGCCTGCTCGAGCTCAAGGACCTGAGTACCGGGCGGGATCTGGTGTTTCGCAATCCGGTCTTGCAGCCTGCAAACCTCGCGGCGCTCAATGCCTGGTTCTCGGGCGGCATCGAATGGAATGGTCTCATTCCCGGGCATACCCCATTCACCTGCGCGCCCGTTTTTGCTGGTGTGCGCGAGACCCCGCGCGGCCCCATTCTGCGGCTTTACGAGTTCGACCGCATCGTTGAAGCCACCTGGCAGATCGACCTGTTCTTGCCTAACGACTCCGCTGTCCTGTTCTCCCATGGCCGCATCGTCAACCCGTCGGACACGGCCCGCCTCGCCTATTGGTGGACCAACATCGCTGTGCCGATGGCGCCGGGCACGCGGGTGCTGAGCCCGGCCGACTATTCGATCGAGCACATCTGGCCCGGCAACAATCTCGGTCGCTGCGCGTTCCCGCGCGACGATTGGGACGCGTCCTATCCGCAGAACTGGGAGAACGCGACGTCCGTGTTCTTCCGCGCACAATCTGCGCCGCGCCTGTTCATTGCCTCCGTCGACCATGATGGCTACGGGCTGGCGCAGTGCAGCACGAGCGAAATGCCAGGCCGGAAATTCTTCTATTTTGGTGACGGCGAAGGCGGCCAGAACTGGATGGATTATCTGTCGAGGCCAGGTGAAGGGGACTATCTCGAAATCCAAAGTGGCATGACGCCGACCCAGAACCAGCGCTTCGAACTCGCAGCGCATGAGGAACGCGACTGGACCGAGGCGTTCATGCCGCTGCAGCTTGACGCAAGGGCGCATGACCCCGCCTATCACACCGCAACGGATCATGCAGCGAACGCAATAGACGCAGCCGTCCCCGCAGATACCTTTGCGGACGTTGATGCGTTTTTGCGCGAGCAGGCCCGCCTCCCCCTCGGCGTCAGGCATTCCACCGGCGCTCACTGGGGCTGGCGGCAGGAGCGCCTGACTGGCGCGCCACTTGCCGCTGGCCTCGACTTCAGCGTGGAGACCGCAGGAGACTACTGGGACGACCTCGCCAATGGTACGCCCATCGCCCCATCGAACCTGATGGATATCCCGACCGGTATCGCCGTGTCGCCCTTGTGGATGAACCGGATCAAGGCTGGTGCGCCAACGTGGGTGGGCGAGCTGATGCTCGCGACGGCGGCGCTTGATCGCAACGAGCGAGAACTGGCTCACCAGCACCTGGCGCAATCCCTAGCGCTGAAGCCAAGCTGGGCGGGCTATCGCCTCGAAGCGCTATTGGCCGACAATCCCACCGACAAGGCGAGCAGCTATCTGCGGGCCTGGAACGCCAGCGGCGCGCCGCCGGAACTCGCAATCGAAATCGCGCAATTCTTTGGCGCTGCCTCGCTTTCGGCCGAACTGAAAGCCTTCGTCGACGCCCTGCCCGTAGAGATCCGGAGCAAGGAACGCATCATTCTCGCCCGTGCAGTGGTTGCTGCCAACGATGGCAACTACGACGAACTTGAACGCCTGTTGTTTGATCGGCCATTTGCAACCATTCGCGAGGGCGAGACGCTGCTGTCTGATCTGTGGATCCGCTTGCGGCGCGGGCGGGTCGAAGCGCAGATCAAGCGCGAGGCGAGCGCTGAAGAGCTAAAGGCCGATCTGAAGGCCAATCCCGTGCCTCGCGCGCTCAACCTGCGCATGCACGAGATCGAGGAGACCTAGTCTGACGGAGACGATTTAGCGACGCGGGCTTTCACCGAGGCGGTGATCGTGGCGAGCATCGCTTCATCGACGGTTACGCCTTGGTGGCGCAGTGCCAGCACTGCCGCGCCAACCGAACCGTCACCCGACAGGCGAATATCGGGTACGTGGCCGGCAGCGCGCATAACCTCGGAGATGGCCGAGGGCAGACCCGTAAGGTGCTCAATGATGCCGCCGCCTAAGACCACCGGCCCGGCAATGTCAGCAGCAAACACCTGCTGGAAATCGGCGAGCAGGTAGCGCTCAGACTGGGCAAGCAATTCTGCCGCAACCGCATCTTGGCCGTTCGCGATCACCAATGGGGCGAATTTGGCAAGTTCGATAGGCCGCATCGCATAGATGGCGTCGATCAGAAGGCGCAGCGGCATCGGTCGGCCGTCAACGACGGCAGTGCTAGTCGTGGGAATGCTCAACGCGTCGAGAACGGCCTCGGTCAATGCGGTTCGAGGGCCACGACCCTCAAGTGCGGCGGTGACGGCTATAGCCGCGTGATGCCCAAGCCAATAGCCTGAGCCAAGATCACCAAGCAGCCAACCGGCCGCGTCAGTAACGCCGTCAACTTCGCCATTGCGGATGCGCACCGCGCCCGCGCCAGTGCCGCACACGACGCAGTAGCCATCCGTTGCCGCAGCCACGGACGGCAGCAAAGCATTGAGATCGCCACTGAACACCAACGGGCCGCTCAGGCCGAGCGCCCTAAAGGCCGCTTCGATCTGTGGCTGCATTGCGTTCACCCGGGGGCCGGCCATCGCAAGCAGCGCAACCGCAATACTGAGGTCTACGCCGGCGTCGGAAACAGCGGCTTCGGCGGCGGAAATGATCGCCGCAGCGGCCAGATCGGGGGGATTGGAACCGGGGTTTCCCCCACGACTTCGGCCCTTGCCAAGACAGTTGCCCGCCAAATCTACGAGCGTTGCCCGGGAGTTAGAGCCGCCGACGTCGATGGCCAGCAGCGCTGTGATCATTCCGTAATAAACCCGCTTGCCAGCACCATACTTGCTAGATAACAATTGTTTTCGAACATCTTCAGTCTTCATGAGATTGATTTTCAATGTTGGCTCTTAGCATACTATGACTGAGACAGCAAAAACGTTCAGCGTATTGGATCGCATTGTGACTTGTCAGTCGCGAATGCCAACCAGCGTCGCAAAAATTGCGGCTGTTCTTATTGAAGATCCGAGGGCCCCACTGACCCTGTCGATCACGGCGCTGGCGAAACGCGCCGGCACCTCAGCAGCGACGGTCACGCGCTTCTCGAGGATGATTGGCTACGCCAGTTTCTCCGACCTGCGGGTGGGTGTTGCCGAGGACGTCGGACGGGGTCGCTCCAAGGCCGCCTGGATCGCCGATATCAGCCGGTCCTTCGGCCCGAATGATCCTCCTGAGGAGATATGTAACGCGCTGTTCAACACCCATATGCTGTCGCTCCAGACGACGGCCAGCCTGATCGACCTGCCCACGGCGCTTCGCGTCGCCAAGATGGTCGTTCAGTCGCGCCATCTGGATGTCTACGGCGTTGGCGGCAGTGCCCTTACCGCGCAGGAAGCCGAGGCCCGGCTGTACCGTATCGGCGTTGGCGTGCACGCCTGGTCGGAGATTCACGACGGGCTCACCAGCGCCGCTATTCTCGATCAGCAATGCGTCGCCATCGCCATCTCCAACACGGGCCACACCGAGGAAACCATCCAGATGCTGACGGTCGCCAAGGCGGCTGGCGCCCACACCGTGGCGATAACGGCCAATTCTGACTCGCCACTGGCCAAACTGGCCCACGATACTCTCATCGCCGCCTCGCCCAACGGC
Organism: Devosia epidermidihirudinis; assembly: GCF_000971295.1. Classification (GTDB taxonomy): domain Bacteria; phylum Pseudomonadota; class Alphaproteobacteria; order Rhizobiales; family Devosiaceae; genus Devosia; species Devosia epidermidihirudinis. The sequence goes on from NZ_LANJ01000011.1 coordinate 111,020, forward strand.
TATCTGCAGCCTGCCGACCTGTCTGCACGGCACAGCCAGCTGTTTGTCGTTGATCTGCTCTATGTGCTGATCGCCCAGCTTGCCTACGATCGCACGGCCCGTCTGCTGGCAGCCTCTGCGGCGGCGGTGGCTCCTCGGCGTCGGCCTATCCGCCGCGCGGCCTCTTCCATGTCTGCAGCCCATCGTGTGGCGGCCGAACGTCCCAAAGAAGCGAGTTAATCATGACCAGCCTGACAGCTCAGTTTTTGCATGAAGTCACAACCCGCCTCGAACGCCTTGCGGGTCCGAATGCCGACATCGACAAAGCCGTAGAGCTGACCACCGACGCGCTCGACGCTGGCGGTGTCATCCAGGCCTTCGGCACAGGGCACTCCGAGGCCTTTGCGATGGAAATTGCCGGTCGTGCGGGCGGGCTGATTGCCACCAATCGCATTGCCTTGCGCACCCTGGTGCTGCGCGGCGGGCGCGATATTTCGGCGCTGGGTGGTTCCGAATTCGAACGCGACCCCGATGTCGGCGAGAACCTGATTTCGCTGTTTGACGTCCAGCCGAATGACATTTTCATGATCGCCTCGAACTCCGGCGTGAATGGATCGATCCTGGGCGTAGCGCTCGCGGCCAAGGCGCGTGGCCACAAGGTGATTGCGCTGACAAGCCTCGACCACACCATGAAGGTGACGCCCAAGCACCCGAGCGGAAAGCGCCTCTACGAGGTCGCAGACGTAACAATCGACAACCTGGCGCCTTTTGGCGACAGCACCATGCAGCTTGAAGGTGGGGTCGGCGTTGGCGCCGTGTCCTCGCTCACTGCAGCCTTTATCGCCCAACGCATCACGATCGGCGTAGCCGAGGCGATGCGCCAACGCGGTAAAATCCCCCCGGTCTATATCTCCGCGAATATCCCGGGAGGCGACGAGCACAATACTGCTCTGGAGAATCTGTACGGCGCGCGAATTCGCAGGGAGGCATAGTCATGTGCGGATGCGTTCGGCGTGGAGTGAACTAGTCGGAAAAATCAATAAGGGAGAACTAGGATGAATAACACTTTCGACCGCCGCTCTTTCCTAAAGGGAACCACGGCACTGGCAGTAACGGCACCGTTCGCCGGCCTGCTGGGTTCTACGGCTTTCAGTACTCTCGCGTTCGCGCAAGATGCAGCCAATCCGTTCGGCGTTGCCGACGGCTCGACAGTTGACGCCGTGATCTTCAACGGCGGCTACGGCATCGACTATGTCGAATTCGCTGCCGCGCTGATGCAGAAGAACCACCCCAACGTCACCGTGAAGGTTTCTCCATCGACCCAGATTGCGCAGGAACTGCAGCCACGTTTCCTCGGCGGCAATCCACCTGACCTGATCGACAACTCTGGCGCCCAGGCCATCGGCTTCAGCGCCATCATCGACCAGCTCGAGGACATGAACAGTGTCCTTGATGCTCCAAGCCTTGAAGGCGTGAAGATCCGCGATACCCTGGTTGGTGGCGTCGAAAAGCCCGGCACCTTCGGTGACAAGTTCGTGGCGCTCAACTACGTCATGACCGTCTACGGGATCTGGTACTCAGCCGCACTGTTCGAAGCCAATGGCTGGACCCCACCAACGACCTGGGCCGAGGCCATCGAACTGGGCAAGAAGGCCAAAGAAAAGAACATCTACCTGTTCGGTTGGGGCAAGGAAGCCGCCACCTACTACCGCACCACTGCTGTCGCTTCGGCAATCAAGGCGGGCGGTGACGAAGTGCGTCTTGCCGTGGACAACTTCACCCCCGGCTTCTGGTCGCACCCAGCCTTCCAGGCCGTGTTCACTGCGCTGCATGAGATCATCCAGGGCGGCATGATGAAGCCAGGTGGCGCAGGCACGCAGTTCACTGCTGCCCAGGCACAATGGTCGAATGACGAAGCGTTCCTGCTCTACCCATCGGGCTCGTGGATCGAAAACGAAATGAAGCCAGCCACCAAGGAAGGCTTCAAGATGACCGGCATGGCCGAACTCTCGGTCGATGCGAACGACAAGCTGCCGAAGACGGCCCTTCACGCTACGGCGGGCGAGCCATTCATCATTCCGGCCGGCGCTCTCAACCTGCCGGGCGGCAAGGAACTGCTCCGCACCATGCTCTCGAAGGAAGCCGCGACGAACTTTGCCAAGGCCAAGCTCGCCCCGACCATCGTCAAGGACACGGTGCCAGCCGACGGTTTCGGCTCCACCGCTCTCGTTTCGCAGAGCAAGCTGCTAGCTGACGCCGGCAACGACGTTTTCACCTGGAACTCGTTCGATCTCTACGGCACGAACCAGGACGAACTCGTCGTGTGGAACAGCTTCCTTGATGGCAAGCTGGATGTGGCAGGCTTCACTGCTGCGCTGCAGGCCATCACTGATGCCGTCTACAACGATGCCTCGGTCACGAAAGTGATCGTGAAGTGATGGACAGCACAATGGCGGGAGAAACCGCCGTCAAGCGACGGTGGAAGCTGCCGAACCTGGAGAACACCAGCTTTATGCTGGTGTTCCTCGGGCTTCCGCTCGCGATCTTCATTATTTTCGTGATCTCGCCATTTGTGCAGGCCTTCTACTACTCAATGACCGATTGGTCAGGCTTTTCGAAGGATATGAACTTCGTTGGCCTGACCAATTACTTCGCGCTGCTGCAGGATCCCGTCTTCACCAAGGCCGTCTACAACAGCATTGTGCTGGTCCTGGTCTTGCCGCCGCTGGTGATTGTGCTGTCTTTGACGCTGGCCACGCTGGTGACGATCGGCGGGGGGACCCGCGGGCAAATTCAGGGCCTCAGGCATTCCAGCCTCTACCGCATCATCTCGTTTTTCCCCTACACGGTCCCAGCAATCGTCATCGGCATCCTCTGGGCGCAGATGTACGATCCGTCCAGCGGCCTGTTGAACGGCATTCTGACCGGGATGGGCTTCGAATTCTTCAAGTCCTTCGCCTGGCTCGGCGACGAGCGCACCGCCATGGGCGCCTCGATCTTCGTCATCGCCTGGTCGATGGTCGGCTTCTACATGGTGCTGTTCATCGCCGCCATCAAAGGCATCCCCTCGGAGGTGTATGAGGCGGCACGTGTCGACGGCGCTGGCCGGTTCCGCACGGCCATCAGCATCACCGTGCCGATGATCCGCGACACTATCCGCACGGCCTATATCTATCTGGGCATCCTCGCCCTCGACGCCTTCGTCTATATGCAGGCGCTCAATCCAAGCGGTGGTCCCGCCAATTCCACGGTGGTGATTTCCCAACACCTGCTGAACACCGCCTTCAAGAAAGGCAAGTTCGGCTATGCAACGTCGATGGGCGCGGCGCTGGCGATCCTGACGCTGACCTTTGCGGCGCTGGTGTTCTTCGTCTTCTGGTGGACTGGACGTCCGCCCAAATCGAGGCGGCGGGTCCGCAGTTCATCCGCGCCAGCGGTTCGGTCAGCTCCAATTGCGAAGCCCGTAAAGGCAACTGCCCCCCGGGAGGCCGTGGCACCGCGCAAGACCATCTGGACGGACAGCACCGTTGCCACCATTTCGCACATCGCCCTGATCGTCTGGGTTGTCATCATCTGCGCCCCCTTGCTGTGGGTGTTGATGAGCTCGTTCAAAACGACCGCGCAGATATTCCAGTCGCCTTTTACGCTCCCCACCACCTTCAACTTCGACAATTACGTCTCTGCATGGACGACCGCGAGCATCGGCAGCTACTTCGTCAACACAGTCATCGTGGTCGGCTGCGCGCTCGTCATCGTCATGCTCTTGGGCTCGATGTGTGCCTATTATCTAGCGCGTTACGAGTTCCGGGGTAGCAAGTTCATCTATTATCTGATGCTCGCTGGCCTGACGTTCCCTGTTTTTCTGGCCGTGGTCCCGCTGTTCCAGACACTCAGGGGCTTTGGTCTGCTGAACACCTTCCCCGGCCTGATCATCACCTATGTGGCGTTCGCGCTGCCGTTCACGGTGTTCTTCCTGTTCGCCTTCTTCAAAACGCTGCCGCAGGAAGTAGCGGAGGCGGCGATGATCGACGGCGCAGGCCCATGGCGCATATTCTTCACCATCATGCTGCCCATGGCCAAGCCAGGCATCGCATCGGTGGCGATCTTCAACTTTCTCGGCCTGTGGAACCAGTTCCTGTTACCGATCGCACTGAACACCAATTCCGCCAATTATGTGCTGTCGCAAGGCATGGCCTCATTCGCATCGCAGGCCGGCTACGCGGTTAACTTCGGCTCCCTGTTCGCGGCTGTCGTGATTACGGTTCTACCGGTGCTTGTCACCTACATCATCTTCCAGCGCCAGCTGCAGGGCTCAGTCTCGTCCGGCCTGCTGAAGTGATCGAACTCTGGGGTCGTCCGAAAGGTCGGCCCTAGCGCCAATTAGACGACAGTTGCCTATCGAATTATTCCGGCACCCACCCGAAGCTGCTGCTTGTGTCGCCTGAGGGACGATATTCGGCACCGATCCACCCGGCGTAGCCGAGACGGCTCAATGCCGTGAAAATGTTGGCGTAGTTGATTTCTCCGGTGCCGGGCTCGTGGCGGCCGGGATTGTCGGCAATCTGGACGTGGGCGATGCGAGGCTGCAAGCGTTCGAGGGTGCGGATGAGATCGCCCTGCATGATCTGCATGTGGTAGAAATCGTACTGCAGGTAAAGGTTATCGGAGCCGACGCGCGCGGCGATGGCTTCATAGTGATCAGTCGTGTTGATCAGGTAGCCCGGCATATCCTTGGTGTTGATCGGCTCAAGCAGGAGCTTGATCCCTGCATCGGCGAAGCGGGCCGCTGCGAATTGCAGGTTGCTGACAAGCGTCGTTTCCAGCTCATCGCGATCCGCACCCGACGGCGCGATACCAGCCAGACAGTTCACCTGCTTGCATCCGGTTTCGTAAGCGTATCCGATCGCCTGGTCGACACTTGAGCGGAATTCATCTCGGCGCTCAGGCAGACAGGCAATGCCGCGTTCGCCGGCGACCCAGTCGCCAACTGGCAAATTGAACAGGGCCTGGGTCAGGCCATTCTCGCGCAAAACGTCAGCAATTTGCGTCGCGGGGTAGTCATAAGCCCCAACATATTCAACACCCTTGAAGCCATCAGCGGCCGCAGCAGCAAATCGGTCGAGAAACGCGTGCTGAGGGTAGAGCATTGATAGATTGGCAGAAAACCGCAGCATCTGGACTGGCCTGTTTGGTGTGATCAATTCAACCGGTAGCACGCTACCCGCCGTTTCATCACCCCCACGCCGCATTTTAGGCAATGCTGCCAGCGTGAAGTTGATATCGTGCACGCACGAATCCCTGATCCTTAGAGACCGCCATGCAGCCCTCCCGCGACATTTCCCGACTGATCGAAATCATGGCCGCTCTCCGCAATCCGGATGGCGGGTGTCCATGGGATCTGGCGCAGGATTTCTCGTCCATTCGCCACTACACGATCGAAGAAGCCTATGAGGTTGCCGACGCCATCGAGCGGATGGATTTTGGCGATCTGCGCGAAGAACTCGGTGATCTGCTGCTGCAGCCGATTTATCACGCGCAGATGGCGAGTGAACTGGGTGAGTTCGATATCGGCGACGTGATCTACTCTATCACGGAGAAACTTATCCGCCGTCATCCGCATGTTTTTGGCGATCTCGACGCCAATGACGCCGGCGCCGCACAGGTGCAGTGGGAGGCCATCAAGGTTCAGGAGCGGGCCATCAAAGCGGCGCGAAAGGGCGAGACCAAGCCGTCGGTGCTGGACGATGTCCCGGGCACCCTGCCCGCTTTGGCGCGCGCAGAAAAACTGACAAAGCGTGCGGCCAAGGTGGGCTTCGACTGGCCTGATATCGCAGCGGTTGCCGCCAAGGTCCACGAGGAGTTGGGCGAGGTCGCAGAAGCGACGGCAGCCGGCGACAAGGCCGCATCACACGAAGAGATTGGCGACCTGCTTTTTGCCGTAGTCAACCTGGCGCGTCATGCTGGCGTGGACGCTGAGGCGGCGCTGCGCGACGCGAACTTCAAATTCACGCGGCGCTTTCACTATGTGGAAGAGCGGGCGCGGCAGGATTGTGTCGCCATCGAGAGCGCCGGTTTGGAGCGGCTCGATGGCTACTGGAACGAAATCCGCAAAGCCGACAAGACTTAAGCGTCGGAGCTTTCGATCCGCCCATTGAAGCGCTCAAGGAACGCCGTCTTGTGACGGGGTTCCACGCGCACCACAAAGCCTGAGCCATTCTCGTTGGGCTCATCGCGCGAAATGACTTCGGAATGCGAATGGAGCCAGCCAATATCGCTACCCGCGCTGTGGGGCACGTGCACGTGATAGGTGCGGCTTTTGTCCGCCAGAGCTGACTCGACAGCCAGTTTGAGCGTATCGAGCCCATGTCCGGTCTTGGCCGACACGGGTACGGATGCCGCGACGCGGCCCGCGGGTGACACACCTGCCAAGGGGTCCTGATCGGGATCGATGCCGAGCAGGTCAATCTTGTTCCAGACCTCGATGATCGGGATCGTCTCAGCCGAAACACCGAGATCGCCAAGAACTTTCAACACATCGAGCGCCTGAGCTGGATGGTCGGGGTTGGCTATATCGCGGACGTGCAGAATGACGTCGGCGTCGATCACCTCTTCAAGCGTCGCACGGAAGGCGGCCACCAGATCGGTGGGGAGATCGGCCACGAAACCCACGGTGTCGCTGAGCATGACTTCACGGCCGTGAGGCAATTCAAGCTTGCGCACGGTGGTATCAAGCGTGGCGAAGAGCAGGTCTTCTGCGAAAACCCCTGCCCCCGTCATTTTGTTGAAAATGCTCGACTTGCCGGCATTGGTGTAACCGACAATGGCGACCACCGGATAAGGCGTACCTTCGCGCTTCTGGCGCTGCTGAGCACGGGTCTTCTTGACCTTTTCCAGGCGGTTTTCGAGCAGCACGATGCGGTCAGCAATCTGCCGACGATCGCTTTCAATCTGCGTTTCGCCGGGGCCACCCATAAAACCGGAGCCGCCGCTGCCACGCTGGCGTTCAAGGTGGGTCCAGGAGCGGACGAGACGGCCCTTCTGGTAATTCAGATGCGCCAACTCGACCTGCAAGACACCTTCGCGGGTGGCTGCGCGTTCGCCAAAGATCTCCAGGATCAAGGCGGTGCGATCGAGCACTTTGGTGCCCGTCTCTTTTTCGAGATTGCGCTGCTGAATCGCGGTCAGGGAGGCATCGACCAAAAGCAGGTCGATGTCCTCAGCCTTGACGCGTTCGGCAAGCGTTGCCGCGTGACCGCCACCGATAAATGTCGATGGCTTGATCTCACGGACCTTGATGACTTCCGAGAAGATGACGTCCAGCCGGATTGCCTCAGCCAAGCCCTCGAACTCGGCCTTGCGAGCCTCGATGGTGTGCTGGGAAATCTGGCCACGCACATCCGGGCAAACCAGTCCTGCGCGCGTTGGAGCCTCGCGGCGATCAATAAACGCCTGTGGGCCGCCCTTGTGGCCGGCTTCATCTTCGTCGTCAAAGTCGTTCATATGGACGTCAGTCGCTGTCTTGGTTCTGTTCGGGATCGAACAACTGGATCGGCGCGCCCGGCATAATTGTCGAGATGGCGTGCTTGTAGACCAACTGCGACTGCGCATCGCGACGCAGCAGCAGGCAGAAATTATCAAACCAGGTGATCACACCCTGAAGCTTGACGCCGTTCACGAGAAAAATCGTGACAGGCACCTTCTGCTTGCGGACGTGATTGAGAAAGGAATCTTGCAGATTCTGTTGTTTTTCGCTGGGCATTTAGGCCTCTTGTTCGCGGCATTGAATGTCGCTGTTGTCATTGTGCATGCTTGCCAAGCCAATCTGTGGGCTGCCGCTAGCCTACAGCATCGGTGTGTTCACCACACATTAAGCAGTATGGCACGGTTCGGATTTCGTGCCTACCCGCGCCAAGTGCATGGCACATGGGAAAATCTGACAGGTGTGGGGTTAGAGCCCCAAGGACTTGATCTTCCTGTGCAATGCGCTGCGCTCCATGCCGACGAATTCGGCAGTCTTGGAGATGTTGCCACCGAAGCGTTCGATCTGGGCCAGCAGGTACTGGCGCTCGAAAACTTCGCGGGCATCTCGCAGTGGCAGGCTCATCAGATGCGCCGACGCGTCGGTATCACCCACAGTCGGCAGCACTTCGCCAATGTCAGATGGCAGCATGGCAGCGGTGATGACCCCATCTTCGGGCTGCTGATCCTTCATCAGGATCAACAGGCGTTCGATGGAGTTGCGGAGCTGACGCGCGTTTCCAGGCCATTCCTGCGCTTGCAGCACGGCAATGGCGTCGTCACCAACAGTCATGCGCTGCAGATTGTGCATGCGGCAGACCTGCTCGATGAACACCGAAACGAGAGGCGGTACGTCCTCGCGGCGCTCTTTGAGCGGGGTCAGCGGCAGCGGCACGATGGACAGGCGATGGAACAGGTCGGAGCGGAACTCACCCGCCTCAATCTGCGCTGCAACATTCTGCGAGCTTGCAGCAATGATGCGCACGTCGATGGGAACGGCCTGTGTACCGCCGACGCGGTTGAAGCGGTTTTCAACGAGAGTGCGCAGCAAAGCGGCCTGCGTATTGGCTGGAAGCGTTGTCACTTCCGATAGGTACAGCGTACCACCATGCGCCTTTTCCAGAGCGCCCACTTCGACTTTGAGAATGCCGTTCTTCTCGCGCGTTTCGCGACCGAACAGCACGACGGGCACTTCTTCCGGCGCATAGAGGGAGGCGTTGATCTCGACGAAGGGTGCATCGGCGCGTGGGCTGCGCTGGTGGATCATGCGGGCGACTAGGCCCTTGCCGGCACCAGATGGACCCGAAATGAAGATGCGCGAATTGGTGGGCGCGGACTTCTCGATGAGCGCTTTGACCTGCTGCAGCGCAGGCGACGTGCCGACCATGTCGATGCTCTTGGACGCAGAGCGCTCCTTGAGTTCCGCCACCTCATTGCGCAGGCGCGTCGCCTCCATCGCCCGCTGGGTGATATGCAGCAGCCGGTCAATCTTGAAGGGCTTCTCGATGTAGTCGTAGGCGCCGCGGCGAATAGCAGAGACGGCGGTTTCGACGTTGCCGTGCCCTGAAATCATCACCACCGGCATGTCCGGGTGCTGGCTCTGGAACACGTCGAGCAGTTGCAGCCCGTCAAGGCGCGAACCCTGCATCCAGATGTCGAGGAAGACCAGGCTTGGTCGACGGCGGGCGATTTCGTTCAGTCCGCTATCGGCGTCATGAGCCTGCCGCGCCTCAAAGCCCTCATCCTCAAGGATGCCGGCGATCAGCTCGCGGATATCGTCTTCATCGTCAATAATCAGGATATCTAGTGCCATTACTTATGAACCACCGCTGAAATGAGCGGTTCCTCCTGTTGGGAGTTTGTGACGCTCGTCTCAGCTTGTTCGGCTGCGGCGTTCGCCTTTGATGGGGATTGGAGGGGCAGTGTGAACGTCACACAAGCGCCTACGCGGCCTGCGGCGTCCGGCTCGGCGTCGACGAGTTCCACGATGCCTCCGTGTTGTTCGATGATCTTGGCAACAATCGCGAGGCCGAGGCCGGTGCCCTTTTCTCGCGTCGTCATATAGGGTTCGAGCAGGCGCTGGCGGTTATCTTTTGGCCAGCCCTTGCCGTTATCGGAAATGGAAATGCGCGCGTAGTTGCCCTCAAGGTGCGCATCGACCTTGATGGTTGGGTGGGTGTTGTCTGGTAGATCCAGCCCCTCGAAAGCCTCGACGGCATTCTTGATCAGGTTGGTCAGCGACTGGGAAATCAGGCGGCTGTCGAACCAAGCGTAGATGGCTTCTGCGGGTAGATCGGTGTCGATGGTCAGCTCTGGCAGGCGGACACTTTCGAGGAAGACAGCCTGGCGGATGGTATCTGACAGGTCAGCCATGTCCGGCGACGCCTCGGGCATACGCGCGAAGGCGGAGAACTCGTCGACCATGCGGCCGATGTCGCCGACCTGACGGACGATGGTGTTGATGCACTTGTCGAAGACTTCGCGATCGTCCTCGAGCTTGGAGCCATAGCGGCGGCGCAGACGCTCTGCCGAAAGCTGGATGGGCGTCAGCGGGTTCTTGATTTCGTGGGCGATGCGGCGCGCAACGTCGGCCCAGGCGCTGGTGCGCTGGGCGGATTCGAGATCTGTGATGTCGTCGAATGTCAGCACGTAACCCTTTGATTCCGTAATGGAACCCTCACGAGTGAGCTGGACTTGATAAGTACGTTTATCGGTCTCGTTGCCGAGCTGAACCTGATCACGCACCTGCCCGCGACGGGCCGAACGGGCACGTTCAAGGATAGGGCTGAGCTCGGGCATAACTTCTTCGATGCGGTCGCCCATGAGGTCGATTTCCGGCATTCCGAGCATTTCGCAGGCGCGGGCGTTGACCAGGGTTATAGCGCCAAAGGGGTCGAGGCCGATGATGCCCGCGGACACGCCTTCCACCACCGCCTCTGTGAACTGACGGCGCTTTTCGTTCATCTCACTGGCGGTGAGAAGTGCTTCACGCTGTGATTTAAGTTGCTGCGTCATCCGGTTGAAGCCGTTTGACAAGTCGCGCAGGTCGCCCCGTCCATCCTGCACCGGAACCTGCACTTCCAAGTCGCCGCCGCTGACGCGGTTTGAGGCGATCATGAGGTTACGGATGGGATCCACAAAGCGGTTGGCCAGCGCAATGCCAATCCACAATGCGGCCAACAAAAGCACCACCGCAAGCCCCACATACATGATGGTAAAGGTTATCTGGAAAACTAACCGGTTCGACGCATATTGGCGGTATTCGGTGATGTTTTCGTCGGTGAGGCGCATGTACTCCAGCACCTCGGCATCGACCGGGCGCGCGACGAACAGATAGATGTTGTCGTAGCCCCGCAGCTTGGAGACCGAGCCCACAAGATTGGTGGTGCCGGGAGAGAGGAAGGCCGGCGTGCCCTCAGCGACCAAGGGGATGACGCCGCTTGGCACTTTTGGGTATGCGCCCTGCACAGCGATCTGCGCGCGCATCAGCGTATTGCCGTCAACATCGACCAGCGTGGTGAACGGCAGTGAGCGCGTGACAGCCAAAGCGGTCAGGATGCGCTGGAAGCGGGTGCGGTCTTCTTCATAAGTCGCGTGAGCCTGCTCAAGCTCGGTCGTCACCCAGATGATGTCATCGCGTAAGACCTGGGCGTGCTCGAGCATGTAGGAGCGCGCGACGAGGCGCGAGCTTTCCACCATGGCGCGGGTACGCTCGGAGAACCACTGATCGAGACCCTGATTGAGGGCGATGGTGGCGACGACGGCAACGATGGCAGCCGGGATGGCGGCCACGAGCGCAAACATCGTTACCATGCGAATCTGCATGCCGGCGCCCGCTTGCCGCTGCATGCGGGCCTGAATCAGCAGCACCGCCTCGGTGACAACCAGCGCCAGAACCAGCAGCACGAGGACGCCGGTGACGATCCAGATGATAGTCCAGACGTTGGTAGATGGCTCGATATTGGTCGTTCCCGAAAGGATCAGGAACGAGATCAACGACATCAAAACCGATGCAGAAACAACGATGAAGCCGAGAACGCGTAGCGAGCGATTGCCCTGGGCAGCAAAAAACGGCGAGCGCGCAGCTTTGCGAGCCTCACTTGTACTTTTATGCTGAGGCTGGTCGCCTATTGTGGCTGTCGTCTCGTTCATCAATGGCCGAATGGCACTCCGTCTCCGCCAAGGTCAGGCAGAGTCTGACGCAATTTGGGCGACCCTTCAAGATAATTGTTGCTAAAATGTGACACCGATGTGTGAGCCCGTTCCTCACGGCATCTGCTTCACACCAGACACGTCGCATATCTGGCCTGCAGACCACGGAGACAGCAGCCACTGGACAAGAGATGTGGCGACGGGCACACCAGTATTTGCGGCCACATTTGCAGAGTCCTCCGTGTCATCCCCCACTTCCGTTCGCGTCGAGACCGCAAGCCTCACCGGCATGGCTCTCGGCATCGCTGCCTATTCCCTGTTTTCCGCCCACGACGCCATGATCAAGGGCGTGATCATGGCCCTGCCCGCCCCGCAGATTCTGTTCGTGCGTGGCGTCGTGGTGATGGCGCTGTGCCTAGCTATCGGCCGTACGCAGATCATCGTTGACCTCTGGCACTCCAAGAACCGCGCGTTGATCCTCGGCCGAGGCCTTATGACCCTGGCCGCCTGGGTGATGTATTATAGCTCCGGCCGCGAACTGCAGCTGGCAGAGATGACGACGCTCTATTACGTCGCGCCAGTGCTGACGACGGTTCTGGCCGTCATCTTCCTCAAGGAGCAGATTACCCTGGCGCGTGTCGGTGGCGCGGCAATCGGGTTCTTTGGCATCGTGGTTGCCGCCAATCCAACGGGCTTCACCATCGGCTGGCCGGTGATCATGGTGCTGGGAGCCGCGCTGTTCTGGGCGATCTCGATGATCCTGATGCGGACCATTTCCAAGAGCGACCGGACCATCGTGCAGGTGTTCGCGCAGAACCTGATCCACGTGGTGGTGATGGCGGGGTTCACGCTGCCGTTCTGGCAGGCGATGGGCGCGCGCGAGATCGCGCTGTGCGTTGCTGCGGGCCTGGTCGGCGGCCTTGCCCAATTCATGCTGGTTGAAGCGGCACGGTCCGTTCCGGCCAGTGTTCTGGGGACGGTGGAATACGGCGCGCTGATCTGGAGCTTCGTGTTCGGCTATCTGTTCTGGGGCGAGATGCCCGCGACGACGGTCTATATCGGAGCATTTCTTGTGGTCGCCGCGGGTTTGACGCTCGCCCTGAGCGAGCACCGGAACCGGCGGGAAATCATCGATGCGCCCTAGCTGCGGCGACTGTGCTTGACGATCTCGATGCTGTGCGTGCGGATCTTCTTGCGCAGCGTATTGCGGTTTAGACCCAGAAGGTCGGCAGCCTTGATCTGGTTGCCGCCACAGGCATTGAGCGCCATAGCGATCAGCGGCGCTTCCACCCGATCGATAACGCGCTGATAGAGCCCCGCTGGCGGCAGATTGGGCTCATACTCGCGCAACACCTGCCCCACATGCGTCTCGACCGCCATGGACACGTCTACCGGCCCGGCAGCGCCCGGCGTCGAGGGGCGCTCGGCGATGTTCAGCTCGTTCTGGACGATCTCTGGGGAAATGCTTTCGTCGGCATAAAGCGCTGATAGGCGACGAACGAGGTTTTCCAGTTCGCGCACGTTGCCAGGCCATGCGTAGTTCTGCATGAGCTTGATGGCTTCGGGCGAAATGGATTTGACCGGCTCACCTTCGCGCTGCGCGGCCTTGAGGAAGTGCAGCGCCAGATCGCCAATATCATCGCTGCGTTCGCGCAGGGGCGGCAAGCGGATCGGCACGACGTTAAGGCGATAGTAGAGATCCTCGCGGAACAGGCCCTGACGGATCATCTGGCTGAGATCGCGGTGCGTGGCGGCGACGATGCGGACATTGGTCTTGATGGCGCTGCGGCCGCCGACCATCGTGTATTCGCCCTCCTGCAGAACGCGCAACAGGCGGGTCTGAGCATCCATCGGCATGTCGCCGATTTCGTCGAGGAAGAGCGTACCGCCCTCGGCCTGTTCGAAGCGGCCCGATGAACGGGTATTCGCGCCGGTGAAAGCGCCCTTCTCGTGACCGAACAGTTCGGCTTCGATCAGGTCGCGCGGAATGGCGGCCATGTTGATGGCGACGAAGGGGCCGTTGCGGCGCTTGCCGAAGTCATGCAAGGCACGAGCCACCAGTTCTTTGCCGGTGCCGCTCTCGCCGGTGATCATCACCGTGAGATCGGTCTGCATCAGACGCGCAAGGGCGCGGTAGATGTCCTGCATAGCGGTCGAGCGACCCACCAGCGGCATGGTTTCGCCGGGCTCTTCGGCGTGGCGATCGGCGTTGGACGGCTTTTTAGCATCGGCCAAGGCGCGGGCGACGACCGAGAGAACCTCGGTGATGTCGAAGGGCTTGGGCAGGTACTCGTAGGCACCGACTTCTGACGCGCGAATGGCAGTCATGAAGGTGTTCTGCGCTGACATGACGATCATGGGCAGATCGGGACGCAGCTTCTTGATCTTGGGCATCACCTCAAAGGCGTTGCCATCGGGCATGGCCACGTCGGTGATGAGGATATCGCCCTCGCCGCGGCTGACCCAGTTCCACATGGTGGAGATGTTGCCGGTGGGGCGAACTTCGTAACCGGCGCGGGTCAGCGCCTGATTGAGCACCATACGGATGGCGGCATCATCGTCGGCAAGAAGAACTACGTGACTCATATTGCCGATTCCCTTTGAGTGGATGCGTCGAAGGCGCCGCTGGCGACGGGGAGCAGAATGCGAAACCGCGTTCTGCCGGGGCGGCTTTCACAATCGATGACGCCGCCATGGTCGCCAACAATCTTGGCGACGAGCGCCAGACCGAGGCCAGAGCCGTTTTGTTTGGTGGTGACGAATGGATCGAAGAGGAATGGCAAGATGTCTGGTGGAACACCCGGGCCGTTATCCTCGATGACGATCTCAAGCGGCAGTGAAATGCGCTCAGAGACCCCAGTGACGGCAATACGCACGCCCGGTCGAAACGCGGTGGTGAACCGGATCTCGGGTTTCTGAGTCCGTTCAACGGCCTCTGCCGCATTCTTCACCAGGTTCAGGAAGACCTGAATGAGCTGGTCGCGGTTACCCAAGACTGGCGGGAGCGACGGATCGTATTCTTCGGAGAAGGCAATGCCACGGGCAACGCCATTGCGCGCGAGCAGCTTCACCCGGTCCAGCACCACGTGAATGTTGATCGGCTCCCGCTCCAGCGGACGCTCGTCGCCAAACACCTCCACGCGATCGATAAGGCCAACGATGCGGTCGGTTTCCTCGCGGATCAGGCGGGTCAATGGAACTTCATCGCTGCTGACGGTCTGTTCGAGCAGCTGTGCAGCGCCGCGAATGCCGGAAAGCGGGTTCTTGATTTCATGAGCCAGCATGGATGCAAGGCCCGTTACCGAGCGGGCGGCGCCGCGCGATACCATTTGCCGGTCGATCTTGTCGGCCATGGTACGCTCCTGGATGAGAAGCGCGACGCGGCCATCGGTGTCGGAGATCGGGCTGGCGAAGACGTCAGCGATCCGCTCATCGCCGAAGCGGGAGGAACCGACACGAACGCGATATTCTGTCATCGGCGCACGACGAAGCGTGACGGTTTCCACAAGGCCAATAATGGGCGAGCCGAAGGCGATCAGGTCATCGAGGCGCTGACGCACCAGAACGCTGAGGGACGCACCGAAAAAGGCCTCGGCGGCGTAATTGACGAAAGTGATCTGGCGATCTTCGTCGCACACCAGAATGGGCTGCGGCAGTGCCTGCAGAACGGCCATGGAGGGGACGGCGGCGGTGTCTTGCGTAAGGGTCATGCCGCTGCGGTCCATTGGCCGGAGAAAATGTGGTCGATCATGCCGAGGACTTCAGCAGGCGTTTCGTTGTTGAGAAAGGCCGAGCGGGTTGGCTTGTCGAGCACGATGCCGGCCGCTTCAGTGTACCAATCGAGGTGCTTCCGCGAGGCACGGAGACCAACCGCGGTGCCATATTCGACCAGCATGTCTTCATAGTGCTCGGAGATGAGCGCGACGAGCTCGGCGCCTGCAGGAGCCTCCGGGCCGGCTTCGCCCTGAAGCCCTGCCCCGATCTGAGCGACGGCCCATGGCTGCCCCTGTGCGCCACGGCCGAGCATAACAGCGGCGGCGCCAGACTGGGCCAACGCCTCGCGGGCGGCTGCAAGATCGATGATGTCACCATTGACAACGACAGGCACGTCGACGGCTTCGACAACCTCACGGACCAACTCCCAACGCGCGGAGCCCTTGTAGAACTGCTGGCGAGTGCGGCCATGGACGGTGATCATCTTGACGCCGGCATCGACGGCCCGACGCGCCATTTCCGGGGCGTTGAGGCTTTCATCGTCCCAACCCAGGCGCATCTTGACGGTCACGGGCAGCGGCGTGGCCGACACAACCGCATCGATCAACGTCATGGCCAGGTCCGGCACGCGCATCAGCGCAGAACCTGCATAGCCGTTGGTCACGCGCTTGGCTGGACAGCCGAAGTTGATGTCGATGATATCGGCACCGGCGTCATGGGCAATCCGCGCGCCCTGAGCCATCCACTCGGCCTCGCAGCCGGCAAGCTGCACCATATGGGGCAAAGTGTTCGGCTTGCCGAGTTTACGCACCATTTCCTGATTGCCGACACCGAGTGCATTGCTGGCGATCATCTCGGACACGACCATGCCTGCGCCAAACCGCTCGGCTATCTTGCGGAAAGGACGATCGGTAATGCCAGCCATGGGAGCGAGGAAAGCATTGTTGCGCACCAAGTGATCGCCGATGCTTATCTTGGAGGCATGCTCAGTCACAAAATGCACCAGAAATGATCAAACCCAAAACTATGCCTGCACAATAATCAAAACCCATGTTGGCGCAACACTATAAGTGTGTGCAGGCATGGTGCGGCAGCCCTGCACTTGCCGCATGGCGGGGGGGCAGCTAGACCACGGGCGTGTGACAACTTCCTGTCTGAGACCGTTCGCCATGCGTGAAAAATCCATAGCCGTCATCGTGGTCGCCGCTGGTCGCGGCGAGCGGGCCTCTGCCAATGGGGAAAGCGAGCCCAAGCAGTACCGCCGGGTGGATGGCGTTGCGGTGCTAGAACGGACGATTGACGCTTTTTTGGCCTCGCCGCAGGTGAGCCAGATTTTGACGGTGATTCATGCCGATCATGGCGAGCGTTATGCGGCGCTCGGGCTGTCGGATGACCGTCTGCTGCCGCCAGTGATTGGCGGGGAAAGCCGACAATCGTCCGTGCTGGCCGGGTTGAAGGCGTTAGCACCGATGCGGCCGGACCTGGTGCTCATTCAGGACGCAGCGCGCCCGTTTGTCAGCACGGCGCTGATTGGCGACGTGGTGGCGGTGTTGGCGCAACTCGATGGCGCCCTGCCCGCGCTACCGGTAACCGACACCGTGAAGCGCTCGCTGGACGGCCAACTGGTCGCGACAACCGAAGATCGCAACCAGCTGTTTGCCGCGCAGACGCCGCAGGGCTTCCGGTTCAGCCAGATTTTTTCGGCGCATATGCGCGCCTCGACAGTTCGCCGACAATTCACCGATGACGCCGAGATCGCCGAATGGGCTGGTCTGCGTGTCGGCATGGTGATGGGTGACAGAAACAACATCAAGATCACGCATCCCGAGGACTTCGTCCGGGCCGAGCGGATCATTCATGGAGATAGCCTGATGGAAACCCGCGTTGGTACCGGTTTTGACGTTCACTCATTCGAGCCCGGCGATGTGGTGTGGCTGGGCGGCGTGCGCATCCCCTACAAGTTCAAGCTGAATGGCCATTCGGACTCAGACGTGGCGCTGCATGCGCTAACCGACGCAATTCTGGGCGCGATTGGCGAAGGCGATATCGGCGTGCACTTCCCGCCATCCGATATGCAGTGGAAGGGAGCGGCCTCGACCATTTTCCTTGAGCATGCCGGTAAACTTGTGACCGAACGCGGTGGTCGGATCGTCAATCTGGACGTGACAATCGTTTGCGAAGGCCCCAGGATCGCAGAACACGTGCCGGCGATGCAGGGGGTGATCGCCGCGACACTTGGGATCGCGACCTCGCGGATCGCGATCAAGGCGACAACCAGCGAGCGGCTCGGGTTTATCGGGCGGGAGGAAGGTATCGTGGCTATGGCAAGTGCAAGCGTAGAAGTGCCAAGGGTGGACTGATGGCGGCAAAGGCAGTAAGCGCGCCCGACAAGGGCAAACAGATTATCGACCTGCTCACCGCAGCCAACAAAACGATCGTTACTGCTGAAAGCTGTACCGCAGGCCTCGTGGCCGCGGCACTGACCGATGCGCCTGGGGCCTCCTCGGCGTTTTACGGTGGCTACATTACCTATGCCAATTCGGCCAAGTCGCGTCTGATCCATGTGCAGGCGCGGTTGATCCGCGATTACGGCGCAGTGTCCAACCAGGTGGCACGCGCCATGGCAGACGGCGCCCGCAACACAGCACGAGCGGATTTCGCCGTGGCGGTAACGGGCATTGCCGGGCCAGATGGCGGCAGCGACAAGAAGCCAGTTGGCTTGGTCTATGTGGCTGTGTCGTCAGAGCTGGCGACGCTGGTCATCGAACACAAGTTTGGCGATCTGGGTCGCGCCGAGATACGCCAGAAGAGCGTCGAGGCTGCGCTCGACGTTGTGCTGCAAGTGCTCAAGGGCACCACGGGCAACTAGGCGCCAACAAGAACGAACACGTTGCCGTCGGGAGCTTCCATGACGGCGACGTGGCCAGACTCTGTGGCGAATGGCTCGCGGATCCAGGTGATTTCCGCATTCGCCTTCAGTTCCGCAAATGTGGCACGCACATCGTCGACAGCGAGTTCGACCTCGGTGAAATTCACATCAGGATTGTCGCTGAGCACCAGTTCGGAGCTGGCCTGATCGGGAAACTTGAGCCCGACGAGTGTCCATAGCCGGCCGTCGTCACGCGGACGCTCAATTCTCCAAGCTTCCTTTAAACCCAGCGAAACATAAAACGACGTGGACTTCGCCACGTCGTTGGTTGGTACGCATACACATTCGATTTTCTTGATCATGGAGCCCCCTGCACCAGTTCAAATGAAATGCGGATTACCCGCCGTAGCGCCTATCGGCCTCGTCGATAAACGCCTGGATAATCTCTTCCTGCTTGGCAGCGAAAGCCGGCTCTGCGACCGCAGCGATCAGCGGATTCGCAATCTTGAAATCCACCTCGAACCGCACGCGGGCGCCCATACCCTCAGGCTCGAAGCTCCAGACACTATCGAGATAGGCGAATAGGCCATCGACAGCCTTGGCCCGAATGGTCAAGGCGTCGACGTCGTTGGTGACGCGGCTGGTATAGGCCTGGGTGACCGGGCCGAACGAGATCGTCATCTTGGCAAGGCGCACGTCTGCCCCTGCTGGCGCTGCAGGGTCGGTGCGCACTTCCATCGCCTTGCAGTTCGGGACGAACCGGGGATAGTCGTTGAGGTCGCTGACGATGTCGAACATACGCCTGGGCAGATGCGGCACGTGCCGTTCAAAGAAGCGCTTCATTAGTGACCGAGCTTCGCCATGCGGGCAGCCTTCAGAGCGGCGAAATCTTCGCCGGCGTGGTGCGACGAGCGCGTGAGTGGGCTCGATGAAACCAGCGAGAAACCCTTGGCCGTTGCGACAGTCGCGAAGGACTTGAACTCG
Organism: Devosia epidermidihirudinis; assembly: GCF_000971295.1. GTDB lineage: Bacteria > Pseudomonadota > Alphaproteobacteria > Rhizobiales > Devosiaceae > Devosia > Devosia epidermidihirudinis. The sequence continues at coordinate 130,236 of NZ_LANJ01000011.1, forward strand.
TCCGGCGTCACGAAACGCTGCAATGGGTAGTGTTTCTTGGTGGGCTGGAGATACTGACCGATGGTCAGGAAATCCACGTCGGCAGAGCGCAGATCATCCATCAGCTGGAGGACTTCGTTCCGCTCTTCGCCCAGGCCGACCATGATGCCGGACTTGGTGAACATGGTCGGATCGAGTTCCTTGACCTTCTGCAGCAGACGGATCGAGTGGAAGTAGCGCGCGCCGGGACGCACCTTGAGATACTTGGACGGCACCGTTTCCAGATTGTGGTTGAACACGTCTGGCTTGGCGGCCACGACGATTTCCAGCGCGCCTTCCTTGCGGAGGAAGTCTGGCGTGAGAATTTCGATGGTGGTCTTCGGATTGCGCGCGCGGATCGCCAGGATCACATCGGCAAAGTGCTGCGCACCGCCATCAGCCAGATCATCGCGATCGACCGAGGTGATGACAACATGCTCGAGGCCGAGCTTCTGAACGGCCAGAGCGACTTTTTCAGGTTCGCTGGCGTCGAGTGGACCAGGCATGCCGGTGCGCACGTTGCAGAACGCGCAGGCGCGCGTGCAAATCTCGCCCATGATCATCATGGTGGCGTGCTTTTTGGACCAGCATTCCCCGATATTGGGGCAGCCAGCCTCTTCGCAGACCGTCACCAGACCATGCTCCCGCACGATCTGCTGGGTCTCCTTGTAGATCGGCGAGCCCGGCGCCTTGACGCGGATCCAGTCCGGCTTGCGCAGAACGACGCTGTCAGGCCGATTGGCCTTTTCCGGGTGGCGCGGCTTGAGCGCCGAATTATCGATGAGCGTAACCAATTTTGGTCCTGACTGGGCAGTGATGCCCGTTATATCGCTCCCAAACGCAGCCGGTTCAACCCGGCCTTATGACTATCGTGCGATGATGCGCGCGACGGCTATGACGACGATGGCACCGATGGTGGCCGTGATGACCTGACTGACCAGCACATTGCCAATGGGCAAAGAAACATTGAGCGCTGACAACAGCCAGCCGCCGACGAATGCGCCGATGACGCCCACGATGAGATTGCGCAGCAATCCACCGCCGCCAAGCACCAGCCCAGCGAGCCAGCCTGCAACAAGGCCAATTGCCAGAAAGATCAGAAGTTCTTGCGTGCCGATGCTCATGCCATGATCTCCGAGATGTCGACCCATTCACCATTACGGGACGCTGAGGTGATGGTCGCCTGCACGAGGGCAAGCGAATGCAGATTGTCCTCGCCCGAGCTGAAGCGCGCGGGCACAGTGCCTGTTTCGACGACTTTGGCGACAGCTGCCAGCGTGCCGACGCGGTCGGCATATTCAACGGGCTGCAGATCGAAAGGCGTTTCTTCGCCTTCAAGCGGACGCAGGCTTAAACGGTCTGGGCCTGACTTGCCCATGAAGTGATCCCGCGAGCTCCAGCGGATTTCGCCTTCCGAGCAATCCATCGACCAGTCGCCAGACCATGGCGTGGTGGGGCCGGTACTCATCCAGCTGCCGCTATAGGACACCATGGTGCCCTTTTCGAACTCGATAGTGGCCAGACCAACCGGATTGTGGCCGAATGGGCTGCCGGGTGGGTTCCAGGTGCGGCACGACACGCGCTTGGGCTCGTCGCCCAGCACCATGCGCATCAGGTCGAAGTGGTGGATCGACATATCGGCCAGCAACGGATCGGGCATGTCCCAATAGCGGTAGCCCTGGGTTGGACCGTGGCGGCGGAAATTGATGGTCACGAGGTTTACCGGGCCGAACTTCTGCGCGCCAATAAGCTCGGCAGCGGCAATCGGGCCGGGCTGGAAGCGGTAGTTCTGGCTGACCATCAGCACGCGACCGGCGGCCTTGGCGAGAGCGACCAGTTCCTTGGCCTGCGCGATGGTCGAGGCGAACGGCTTTTCGACGATGACGTTGAGGCCCAGCTCCAGGCAGCGCTTGACCACCGGATAGTGCGCTTCGGTCCGCAGTGTACAGATCGCCAGCTCGGCATCGGTGTTCTGGACGGCCGTTTCCAGATCAAGGAAGCACAGCTCGGGCGCTATCGTGAGTTCTGTCTGGACGCGCTGAACGGCATCTGGATTTGAATCCACATAGCCCACCATGTGAATGTTGGGAACATTGGGGATAACGTCCTTGGACCAGCTGAATCCCCAGTGTCCCAGGCCGATCTGCAATGCCTTGACCATGTGGATAACTCCTTCACGTTCGCCATTTGGTTCCACAGCGTCATTCCGGCGAAGGCCGGAATCCATGCTGTGTAGCCGCCGCGTGTTGAGAACCTTCAGAATGGACCCCGGCTTTCGCCGGGGTGACATCGCGTTTGCTGGCCCTTAGGCCTCAGATATTCAGTGCGCGGCCATAGGCGTCCAGCACACTCTCCTTCATCGACTCGGACAGGGTCGGATGTGGGAAGATCGTGTGGATCAGTTCTTCTTCGGTGGTCTCAAGGTTCATCGCGATAACGAAGCCCTGGATCAACTCGGTGACTTCAGCGCCAACCATGTGCGCGCCGAGCAGCTCGCCAGTCTTGGCGTCGAAGATGGTCTTGACCAGACCGTCTGGTTCGCCCAGCGCAATCGCCTTGCCGTTGCCGACGAAGGGGAAGCGACCAACCTTGATCTCGCGACCGGCTTCCTTGGCCTTAGCTTCGGTGAGGCCGACGCTCGCAACCTGTGGTTCGCAATAGGTGCAGCCGGGGACCTTGGTCTTGTCGAGGCCGTGGACCTTGAGGCCCGCAATCTTTTCGACGGTGATGACGGCTTCATGCTCAGCCTTGTGGGCCAGCATAGGCGGACCCGCGACGTCGCCAATGGCCCAAATGCCGTCGACATTGGTCTTGCCGTAGCCGTCGATGACGATGGCACCGCGCTCGGTTTTGACGCCAACGGTCTCAAGGCCGAGGCCTTCGATGTTGCACTGCACGCCAACCGCCGAGATCAGCTTGTCGCCGGAAATCTGCTGCTTGGAGCCGTCCTTGAGCTCGACATGAGCGGTAACGCCGGACGCGGTCTTTTCGACCTTGGCGACCTTTGCATCGGTCAGGATCTTGATGCCGCGCTTCTCGAGTCGCTTGCGGGCGAGGCCTGCGATTTCTGCGTCTTCGACCGGCATGATCTGCGGCAGCAGCTCGATAATGGTCACTTCCGCGCCCATCGAGCGGTAGAAGGAGGCGAACTCGACACCAATCGCGCCCGACCCCATCACCACCAGCGACTTTGGCATGGCAGCAGGCTTCATGGCCTCGAAGTAGGTCCAGATCTTGTCGCCATCGGGCTCGATGCCGGGCAGCACGCGCGGACGCGCGCCGGTGGCGATGATGATGTTCTTGGCCTTGTAGGTGCCCTCACCCAACGGGTTCTTTGGCACAGGACCCTGGGGCTGGACGATGGCCTTCTTGGTCGGCGCGACCTTGACTTCACCGGGCTTGGTGATGACGGCCTCGCCCCAGATGATGTCGACCTTGTTCTTCTTCATGAGGAACTGGACGCCATTGTTCATCTGCGCAGCGATGGCGCGCGAGCGCTTCACCACGCCATCAATGTCAACGCCGAACTTCTCGACCGTCAGGCCATAGTCCTTGGCGTGGCTCATGTGGCCGTAGATTTCTGCCGAACGCAGCAGAGCCTTGGTGGGAATGCAGCCCCAGTTGGAGCAGATGCCAGCCATATGCTCGCGCTCGATGATGCCCACCTTCATGCCGAGCTGTGCGCCACGGATGGCAGCAACATAACCGCCGGGACCGGCGCCGATAACGAGAAGGTCGTATTGGTCAGCCATTTGGGCCTCCAGTATTGTCTAAAACGGGCATCAGCAGCCCAGCATCGGTTTGACGAGCAGATCGGCGCCACCGGAAATCCGGTGGGCGCCGCAAGTCAGGCAATTGTGGCGGACGAGCATGAAGTTCATCCGCCCTGCCCCTTAGGCCAGCATCATCACCGGGTTTTCGATCAGGCCCTTGAAGACGCCGAGCAGTTCGGCACCGAGGGCACCGTCGACGGCGCGGTGATCGCAACTGAGGGTCACCGTCATGAAATTGGCGATCTTGACCTGGCCAGCTTCGGCATAGACGCGCTCTTCACCCGCGCCAACGGCGAGGATGGTGCCGTGTGGTGGGTTGATGACGGCCTGGAAATTCTTGATGCCGAACATGCCCAGATTGGACACCGAGGACGAACCGCCCTGGTATTCGTGGGGAGCCAGCTTCTTGGACTTGGCGCGACCAGCGAGATCCTTCACCTCGTCAGAGATCTGACGGAGGGTCTTGGTATCGCAGGACTTGACGACGGGCGTGAACAGACCACCGGGCACCGAGACGGCAACCGCGACGTCGCTACGCTTGTGGTAGAGGATCGAGTCCCCGGCCCAGGTTGCGTTGGCCATTGGCACGCGCTGCAGTGCAACGGCCCACGCCTTCATGACAAAGTCATTGACCGAGAGCTTGTAGGCCGGCTTTCCGTCCTTGCTCTTGGGCGCCTGTGCGTTGATCTGCTCGCGGGCGGCAAGCAGGCCGTCGATCTTGCAGTCGAGCGACAGGTAGAAGTGCGGAACGGTCTGCTTGGACTCGGTGAGGCGCGCGGCCACAACTTTGCGCATGCCATCGTTTGGCACGAGGTCGTAGGTGCCCTCTTCGTAGAGCGCGATCACCTGAGCCTTGGTCATGCCCGTTGGGGCAGCGCCGCCAGCAGCTGGTGCGCCTGCCGAAGCTGGAGCCGCCGCCTTGAGCGGTGCCTTGCCGGACTTGGCGGCTTCGACGTCGGACTTGACGACACGGCCCTTTGGACCAGAGCCCGAAATGGCAGCGACGTCGATGCCTGCTTCTTTAGCGAGGCGACGAGCGAGTGGCGAAGCGAAAGTCTTGCCACCTTCAGACTTTGCCGCAGGGGCCGGCGCAGCAACGGCCTTGGGCGCAGGCGCTGCGGCTGGCTCTGCCTTAGCTGCAGGCGCTGGCGCCTCGGCCTTTGGAGCCTCGGGCGCGGGGGCGGGAGCGGCCTTGGGGGCGACGACTGCATCGGCGCTTTCGCCATCCTGCAGCAGCACGGCGATGACGGCGTTGACCTTCACGCCCTCGGTGCCTTCGGCGACCATGATCTTGCCGATCTTGCCCTCGTCGACGGCCTCGACTTCCATGGTAGCCTTGTCAGTTTCAATCTCGGCAATGACGTCACCGGAGGAGACTGTGTCGCCCTCCTTGACGTGCCACTTGGCGAGCTTGCCCTCTTCCATCGTGGGAGAGAGCGCCGGCATGGTGATTTCGATTGGCATGGCGCGTCTCCTTACGAGCGGTAGGTCACGGCGTTGACGGCCGCGATCACTTCATCGACGTTTGGCAGCGCCAGCTTTTCAAGGTTGGCGGCATAAGGCATTGGCACGTCCTTGCCGGTGACACGGATCACTGGGGCGTCGAGGTAGTCGAACGCCTGCTCCATGACGCGCGCCGACAACTCGGAGCCGATGCCGCCCTGAGGCCAGCCTTCTTCGACGGTTACCAGACGGCCAGTCTTCTTGACGGATTCAATGACAGTGTCGCTATCGAGCGGACGCAGCGTACGCAGATCGATCAACTCGACGTCGATACCGGCAGCAACCAGCTTTTCAGTCGCCTGCGTGGCGTAGCGCATGCCCATGGAGAACGACACGATGGTCACATCTGCGCCCTTGCGGGCAATGCGCGCCTTGCCGATTGGCAGCACGAAGTCTTCGACCTGCGGCACCAGGCCGGTCGAACCATAGAGGATTTCGTTTTCGAGGAAGACGACCGGGTTTGGCGAGCGAATGGCAGCCTTGAGCAAGCCTTTGGCGTCGGCAGCGCTATAGGGCGCGATGACGGTGAGGCCGGGAACGTGGCTGTACCAAGCCGAGTAGTCCTGGCTGTGCTGTGCGCCAACGCGCGAGGCAACGCCGTTTGGACCGCGGAACACCATAGGTGCATGCACCTGGCCGCCCGACATATAGAGCTGCTTGGCTGCGGAGTTGATGATCTGGTCAATCGCCTGCATGGCGAAGTTCCAGGTCATGAACTCAACGATTGGCTTGAGGCCGGCGAAGGCCGCGCCGACCGCGAGACCAGCAAAGCCATGCTCGGTGATCGGGGTGTCGATGATGCGCTCTGGGCCAAATTCCTGCAGCAGGTTCTGGGTGACCTTGTAGGCACCCTGATACTCGGCAACCTCTTCGCCCATCACGAAGACGTCCTTGTCGCGACGCAATTCTTCGGCCATGGCCTCGTTCAGCGCCTGACGGACGGTCATTTCGACCATTTCGACGCCGGCTGGCAGATCGGGATCGCTCTGCGCTTCAAACTTGGGAGCAGCGGGAACCGACGCGGCGGCGGGGGCGGCTTCCGCGGCCCTCTCGGCAACCACGACGGGTGCTTCGGAAGGCTCAGGAGCAGTTTTGGCGGCAGGCGCCGCAGCGGCGGTTTCGCCTTCAGCCAGCACGAGCGCGATTGGGGTGTTGACCTTCACCGCTTCGGTGCCTTCGGCAATCAGCAACTCGGTGACGACGCCTTCATCAACCGACTCGACCTCCATTGTCGCCTTGTCGGTTTCGATTTCGGCCAGCACATCGCCGGACTTGACCTTGTCACCGACCTTAACCAGCCACCTGGAGAGCTTGCCCTCTTCCATGGTAGGCGACAGCGCGGGCATGAGAATTTGAGGCATATCAGCTCTCCAGAATAGCAGCGCCGGGCATGGTGGCCACACGGCGGAGTTCGAAATTAGCGGCAAATTGCGCAGGAATGATGCGCGCATCAGTGAGGCTTGGCGCCAACGAAGCGGTGGTCTGCGCCGGGGCCTGGCTGGTGGCAAAGCCGCTGAGGATCAACCCCAGGACGATGAACACCAGGAAGGCGACAACGGCGCGCTTGTAGATGGCGAGATGGGAGACCGCAGCAGGACCTGCCTTTTCTGCGATCCGATCAAATTTCCACCATCCAAGCGGCATGAACGAACCCAGTTGCGCGCCAGCGGGTGCAACGCGCACCATGGCAACCCCCTGCGCAACCGCCAGAGCGAGCGAGAGGACTGCAAAAAGGGCGATCACGCCGATCAGGATGGCCATCTAATGCCTCAGGCCTCGATGGTGATGTCGGTCCACAGCTCGGCTGCATCCGGCTCTGGATCATTGGTGGCAAAATCGGCCGCCTCGGTGACGATGGCGCGGATTTCGCTTTCCAGCGTCTTGAGGCTTTCCTCGGTTGCAAAACCCGTTTCGAGCAGACGCGCCTTGACCTGTTCGATCGGGTCACGCTCCTGACGGTACTTGGTCACTTCGTCCTTGGAACGATATTTCGCCGGATCGGACATGGAGTGGCCGCGATAGCGATAGGTCAGCATTTCGAGAATGTATGGACCATTGCCGGAGCGGGCATGTTCGATGGCGCGCTTGGCGGCATCATAAACCATGCGCACATCCATGCCATCGACCTGCTCGCCCGGAATGTCGAACGATGCGCCGCGCTGGGAGAAATCGGTGGTGGCCGACGAGCGCTCGATCGAGGTGCCCATGGCGTATTTGTTGTTTTCGATGATGAACACGACCGGCAGCTTCCAGAGCTTGGCCATGTTGAAGCTCTCATAGACCTGGCCCTGATTGGCAGCGCCGTCGCCGAAATAGGCAAGGCTCACCGAACCGTCACCCTTATACTTACTGGCAAAAGCCAGACCAGTACCGAGCGAAGCCTGCGCACCAACAATACCGTTACCGCCATAGAAGCGATGCTCGTTGGAGAACATGTGCATGGAGCCGCCCTTGCCGCGGCTGAGACCGCCGGAACGGCCGGTCAACTCAGCCATGACGCCCTTGGGATCGAGACCCATGACCAACATGTGGCCGTGATCGCGATAACCGGTGATCTGAGCGTCCTTGCCCTTTTCACTGGCCATGGTGATCCCGGTGACCACAGCTTCCTGGCCGATATAAAGATGGCAGAAACCGCCGATCAGGCCCATGCCATACATCTGGCCGGCCTTTTCTTCGAAACGCCGGATCAGGAGCATCTCGCGATAGGCTTCGAGCTCCTGCTCATTCGTCAATTCAGGAACATTGGGTTGCGTCTTGACCTTGGTGGCCACAGCCTTACGCGCCATAGAGAACGCTCCGCATAGAAATGGATTTGCCGCTGGCCGGAAGTTGGCCACATCGGCGCATCATAAAGCAAGGCAAGGGTAGAACACAATGCTTCACGACGCGTTCAAACGCAGTCTAAAGCGTTGGCGCAGAACCAATAATCGAGCTTAACTGATCTTCAGCTAATTCTTTGAATGAACCGGAAAGCGGTTTACCGGACACCGGATCAACCATGATCAGCACATCGTCTGCGTGGGCCATGTTCAGCAAAGCGCGGGCGCGCTCCGTGACAATATCGGGATCTAGACGGCGGCTATCCATCAAAGTCGCCCGATGGCTAAACGCATCGATCTCGGCCTGCAGCGCCGAAGACTGCGCCTTCAGCACGTCGATGTCAGCTAAAATCTGAACACGATTCTCAATGCCGAATTGCCCACCAATGGCTGAGAAGCCAAGGTAACCCTGAAAGCCCAACAGCGCTACAGTGAGAGCCAGCGGGCGCCAAAATGGGGGGCGTTTGAGACGAGTGGGCATGGGCGAACCGGATTTGATCGGCCCCAACATGCCTGATGAGGACTTAACACCGGGTTGCGAATCCCTGCCGAGACAGCGCATTTTGGTAGGCACCCTGCCCGGCCACACGCCAATCGCCTTCTGAGTATAGAGCGTAGCGGAGACTGACTCATGTCTTGCCCACAGACCGAAATAATTGGGGATGTTGCAGAACATAACTGGAACATGTATGGTCGTTCCGCCTATGTTCCGATTCCCCGAGAGGGCCCCATGCTGACGCGCAAACAACACGAGCTGCTGATGTTCATCCACGAACGGATGAAGGAAAGCGGGATCCCTCCTTCCTTTGACGAGATGAAGGATGCGCTCGATCTGGCATCCAAGTCGGGCATTCACCGGCTCATCACGGCACTCGAGGAACGCGGCTTTATTCGGCGCCTGCCGAACCGGGCCCGAGCGCTTGAAGTGGTGCGACTGCCCGATTCCATGAACCCCTCGCTTGGTGGCCGCAAGGCCCGCTTTGAGCCAGCGGTGATCGAGGGCAATCTGGGCAAGGTCGCGTCACCACCAGCGCGGGTTTCGTCCTCCGCTTTGGAAGACTATGCTCGCCCTATCTCCATTCCAGTTATGGGCCGTATTGCGGCTGGTACGCCAATTGAGGCCATCCAGACGCATTCTCACACGATCGCCGTGCCACCCGAAATGCTGGGCGCCGGTGAACACTACGCTCTCGAAGTGCGCGGCGACTCGATGATCGATGCTGGTATTTTCGATGGCGACACCGTCCTCATCAAAAAACAGGATCAGGCCAGCACAGGCGAAATCATCGTCGCTCTGGTGGATGATGAAGAAGCAACGCTCAAGCGCCTGCGCCGCAAGGGCAATACCATTGCCCTCGAAGCCGCCAACCCGGCTTACGAGACCCGCATCTTCCCGCCAGACCGCGTGAAGGTTCAGGGGCGCCTGGTCGGGCTACTGCGCAAGTATTGACGGCCGTCACACTTACCGAAAAGGTTTGCCCGGTCATCTTACGTGGCCCGCTGGATGACCGGGAAATTCTGGTGTTCAGACATCCTCTTGCAGGCATTCAGCTGGTAAAAGGGAAACTTGAGCGCCCTGAGGCCGTCGAAGCGGGCGCGCTACGCGAATTGGCGGAAGAGTCTGGCATCAAAGATGCGGTCGTGACTGCCTGTTTTGCCCCAAGCAGCTCCATTGTTCCCAATCAGCTTTGGCACTTCGTCGCGATAAGTGCATCGGACTTGCCAGACCGATGGGTACATGACGCCGCCGACGACGGCGGCCATCGCTTCGAGTTCTTTTGGTGGAAGCTCAGCGAGGCGGCCACTGAGCTCTGGCACCATAGTTTTGTACGGGCGCTGGGACACATCTCTGCCAATCTGAACCCGCAGCTTGATACTGCCGAAGGCGTCATGGCGCTCTATGGCGTCAGGATCAACGAGCACCGTTTTGACTCGTTGGTCGAGCTGATCGCAGACGACGCTGTGTTCTGGTTTAGCGACGGGTCGCATGTGGGCATCGCCGCTGTTCGGCGCGCGTTTGAGGCGACTTGGGATCGCCTGCGTGCGAAACCTACTGGCTCGAAGATGTGTGCTGGATTGCGTCCGGCGACCAGGCAGCCAGTTGCATCTACCGATTTCGCTGGCGCGCCACGGTCGATGGCGTGACAAGATCTGGCGAGGGGCGCGGCACGTCGGTTCTACGCGCGGGCCCGGACGCTTGGCGGATCGTGCATGAACACCTCAGCCCAGTGGCATGAAGCATAAAATGAGAAAGGCCCGCCAGATTGGCGGGCCTTTCTCTTGAGCGCGATGCTCTTAGTGGTTGTCGCGCGGAATGCCTTCAGATTGAGCAATGCGCTGGTACTTTTCAGCAGGCTTGAGAATTGCGCCGTCGCCGAGCTGACCAACGATACCGCGCTGGATTTCCTGCCAGGGCGTCTGGTGCTTTGGATACTTATAGCCCCCCGAAGCCTCGAGATCAGCGCGACGGGTCGCGATTTCCTCGTCGGAGATCAGGATGTTTGCGCTGCCCTTGTTGAGGTCGATGCGGACGCGATCACCTGTCTTGAGGATCGCGAGATTGCCGCCCGCTGCCGCTTCCGGAGATGCGTTGAGGATCGATGGGGAGCCCGATGTGCCGGACTGGCGACCATCACCAATGCAAGCGAGAGCTGTGATGCCCTTCTTGATGAGATAGGCCGGTGGGCGCATGTTGACGACTTCGGCAGCGCCCGGATAGCCGATGGGACCTGCGCCGCGCATGAACAGCAGCGTGTTTTCATCGATTTCAAGCGAGGGATCATCGATCCGGTGGTGGTAATCCTCAGGACCGTCGAACACGACGGCCTTACCCTCAAACGCGCCCGGGCTGGCCGGGTTATTGAGGTAGCGATCGCGGAATTCGGACGAGATCACGGATGTCTTCATGATGGCGTTGTCGAAGAGATTGCCACGCAGTACCAGGAAGCCCGCGTCAACCTTAAGCGGATTGTCGAAGTGGCGGATGACCTTGTCGTCCTGGATCGGCGTGTTCTTGCAGTTCTCGCCGATGGTCTTGCCGTTGGCGGTTGGTGCGTCTTCGCGGATCAGGCCCTGCTTCATCAGCTCGTTGACGACCGCCGGTACGCCGCCGGCGTGATAGAAGTCTTCACCGAGATATTCACCAGCGGGCTGCAGGTTCACCAGCAACGGCACTTTGTGGCCGTGCGTCTGGAAGTCCTGCAGATCGAGCTCGACACCAATGTGCTTGGCGATTGCCTGAATATGGATCGGCGCGTTCGTCGACCCACCAATGGCCGAATTGACCACGATGGTGTTGATGAAGTTGTCCTTGGTCATGATGTCGGAGGGCTTGAGGTCCTCACGCACCATGTCGACGATGCGCTTGCCGGTGCGGTAGGCCATTTCCTGACGGTCACGGTATGGCGCGGGGATCGAGGCAGAGCCGGGCAGCTGCATGCCGAGCGATTCCGCCAGCGAGTTCATGGTGCTTGCGGTGCCCATGGTGTTGCAGAAGCCGGTCGACGGCGCTGATGACGCAACCAGTTCAATGAACTGGGCATAGTCGATCTCGCCGGCCGCCATCATCTGACGGGCCTTCCAGACGATAGTGCCGGAGCCAGTACGCTCGCCCTTGTGCCAGCCATTGAGCATGGGGCCGACCGAGAGCGCGATGGCAGGAATATTGACGGTCGCTGCACCCATCAGCATCGCAGGCGTGGTCTTGTCGCAGCCGATGGTCAGCACGACGCCATCGAGTGGGTAGCCGTAGAGCACTTCGACGAGGCCGAGATAAGCTAGGTTACGGTCGAGGCCTGCGGTTGGGCGCTTGCCGGTTTCCTGAATGGGATGAACCGGGAATTCAATGGCGATGCCGCCCGCTTCACGGATGCCTTCGCGCACGCGCTCGGCCAGCACGATGTGGTGGCGATTGCAGGGGCTGAGATCGGAACCGGTCTGGGCGATACCGATGATCGGCTTATTGGACTGCAGTTCCTCACGCGACACGCCGAAGTTCATGTAGCGCTCGAGATAGAGCGCGGTCATGTCCGGATTGTCGGGATTGTCGAACCAGGCCCGCGAACGCAATTTCTTGGGAGCTGCGTCGTTACCGCTGCCATTTCCTGCAGTCATATCAGTTTTCCTCAGTGCTCAGCGCGACGTTTTTCCGTCCCACATTTGGAGTCGTTCTAACATGGCTGCGGCAAGAGGGAAGCAAAAATCATACAAATGACTGGTGTTTGAAATACATCGGTGAAATGTTGCGGATCGCGCAAACCGCCTTACCAAACGCCGCGAATCTGCTGCACATTTTTGGTTGGTGGACGTGCCAACCAGACGCAGAGAATCGGGCTGGCTGAAACGGGACATGGCCGCTAGGGTCGCGCTGCCGTTCCAGTATGCACCGGTGCAGAGAGGGTTTCGTGGCTATTATTGCAGAATGGGTCGCCGTCGATTGGGGCACCTCAAATCTACGGGCTTGGGGATTGGACAGCGGTGGGGCCGTGGTCTTTGAGAACACTTCCCCAAAGGGCATGGGCAAGTTGCAGCGCGAGGAATTCCCCACGGCGCTGGCTGAAGTGCTGGCCGGCGTATCGGCGGCGAATGACGGCGCGCTCGACGTGCTGATCTGCGGCATGGCTGGCGCGCGACAGGGTTGGCTCGAAGCCCCCTATCTCGAAGCACCAACCGACTTGAGCGGATTGATTGCCGGTGCGGTGCGCCCGGCAATGCCAGATGGTCGGTTTGTTCCGGCCATTTTGCCTGGCGTTTGCCAGAAGAATGGCAATGACAATGTGATGCGCGGTGAAGAAACCCAGTTGCTTGGGCTAGCATCGCTGCGCCCTGGTTTTTCCGGCGTCGTCTGCATGCCGGGCACTCATTCGAAATGGGCGCAGCTGTCGGGCACCAAGATCGATCACTTCTCCACCGCCATCACCGGAGAAATGTTTGAAGTGCTGCGCACCCATTCCGTGCTGCGGCACTCGCTGGCCGGTGATCTCGATGGCCCTGCCCGCGCCGATGGTTTTGCTGCTGGCGCGGCAGCGGGACTAGAGCGGCCGGAACAACTGCTGGGGCAGCTATTTCAGGTACGTGCCGGATCATTGTTGTCGGGCCGCACGCCGGATTGGTGTGCGGGCTTTCTTTCGGGGCTGCTGATCGGCACCGAAATCGGCAGCAACCGTCATTTGATTGGCGAGGCGCCAGTGCCATTGATTGGCTCGGCACCGCTTTGCGCGCTCTATGCTCAGGTTCTGGGCATGATCGGCGCCAAGGGCGAAACACAAGATGCGACGGAAGTCGTGCTGGCTGGCCTAAAGGCCGCGCGCGGCTTTGCCGCCTGATTACTGGAGATAGTCTGATGAACCACCGCCATATTATCGCAATCCTGCGGGGCATCACGCCGAACGAGAGCGTTGCCGTGTGCACGGCGCTAATCGAGGCCGGGATCACCATGATCGAGGTGCCGCTGAACTCGCCGGACGCGCTGACCAGCATTTCGCTGGTGTCGAAGGCGTTGAGCGATCGCGCCGCGATTGGCGCCGGTACCGTCTTGACGCCAGAGCAGGTTCGCGCCGTTGCCGACGCAGGCGGCACCTTCATCGTGTCGCCCGACACCAATGCCGCTGTGATCGAAGAGACGGTGCGTATCGGGCTGCTGTCTTATCCCGGCGTGTTTACGCCGAGCGATGCGTTCACCGCCGTTCGTGCTGGTGCAACGGGTCTGAAGTTCTTCCCGGCGGAAGTGTTGGGGCCGAAGGGCATCAAGGCGATGAAGGCTGTGCTGCCGCCAGCCTTGCCGCTCTATGCGGTTGGCGGAGCAAATCCGGACAACTTCAACGAGTACTTTGCTGCCGGTTGCGCTGGCTTTGGCCTTGGCACCTATCTCTATAAGCCTGGCACGAACGCAGCGCAGGTTGCTGAATATGCCGCCAAGGCCGTGGCCTCTTACGATGCGGGGAAGGCAGCATGAGCGAGACAGCGAAACTCCTCGTCGATTCACAGTGCCAGCTTGGCGAAGGCCCGATCTGGCATGAAGGCCGCCAGCAACTGTTCTTTTTCGACATCAACGAGCAGACGCTGTTCGCGGTGACCGAAGACGGCGAAATCGCCGACCAGTGGCTGTTCAACGAAATCGTCGCTGCGGCCGCCGTGCTGGATGACAACACGCTGGTGCTGGCAACCGAGACGGGCCTCAAGGGGTTTGACCTCGCCACTGGTGGGCTCGCCCGCATCAACGAGATTGAAGCCGACAACGCAGCGACACGGACCAATGACAGCCGCGTGCACCCATCCGGCGCGTTCTGGATCGGCACGATGACCAAGAGCGAGGAAGAAGCCGCAATTGGTTCTGTCTACCACTACCGCGCGGGCGAACTGAGCACGATCAAATCAGGCATCCGCATTCCAAACGCGACTTGCTTTTCGCCGGACGGCAAGATCGCCTATTGGACGGATACCCCGACCAGGAAGATCATGCAGTGTGCCACTGACCCGGCGACCGGCCTACCGATTGGCGAGTGGACCCTGTTTGCGGACGTGAGCGATCACCGTGGCTGGCCTGATGGTGCGGTCGTGGATAGCGAAGGCTACCTATGGAACGCGCGCTGGGGCGGCAATTGCGTGGTGCGCCATGCGCCGGACGGCTCGATTGATCGCGTGATCGAAGTGCCCGTGAGCCAGGTGAGCTGCCCGGCTTTTGGCGGCAAGGACCTCAAAACCCTGTTCATTACCACCGCAGCCAAGAACCTCACGCCCGAGCAAGTCGCGGAAGAGAAGGTTGCCGGCGGCCTGTTCGCCATCAAGGTCGACGTTGCCGGCCAAGCTGAACCCCGCATCACTCTCTGAGAGTTGACACCATGATCACCCCTGCCCTCGGCGTTTGTTACTATCCAGAACATTGGCCGGAGGCGTGGTGGGAAAGCGACGCGGCCCGCATGGCCGAGGTGGGCATCAAGTATGTCCGCATTGGCGAATTTGCGTGGTCCAAACTGGAGCCGACCCCGGGCGACTTGCAATTCGACTGGATTATCCGGTCGATGGACGTTCTGGGGCGGCACGGGCTCAAGGTGGTGTTTGGCACGCCCACCGCGACTCCACCGCGCTGGATGATCGACAAGCATCCAGACATGCTGGCGGTGGACGTCAACGGCAAGCGCCGCGGTTTTGGTTCGCGCCGCCACTATGATTTCTCCCATCTCGGTTACCGTGAGGAATGCGCGCGCATCACCCAACTGCTGGCGGACGCCGTGGGTGACCATCCGGCGCTGGGCGGATGGCAGACCGACAACGAATATGGCTGCCACGACACGACCTATTCCTATTCGCCTGCGGCGCAGGCGGGTTTCCAGCACTGGCTGTCCGAGAAGTACGGTACGATTGACGCGCTGAACCACGCTTGGGGCAATGTGTTCTGGTCGATGGAGTACAACCGCTTCGATCAGGTCGAGCTGCCGAACCTGTTGGTGACGGAAGCGGCGCCCGCTCAGGCACTCGACTTCAGGCGCTATTCGTCCGATCAGGTCGCGGCCTTCAACAAGATGCAGTACGACATTCTCAAAGCCAAGCGGCCCGACCTGCCGGTGATCCATAACTTCATGGGGCGCTATACCGACTTCGACCACTATGACGTGGCCGAAACGCTCGACGTGGCAAGTTGGGACTCCTATCCGATTGGGTTCCTGGCGATCAGCGATGAGCCGGACGAGGTCAAGCGACAGTATATGCGGCAGGGCGAACCCGATCTGCAGGCCTTCCACCACGATCTCTACCGCGCCGTCGGACATGGTCGCATTTGGATCATGGAGCAGCAGCCGGGCCCGGTGAATTGGGCGCAGTACAATCCCGACCCCCTGCCCGGCATGGCGCGGCTGTGGGCCTGGGAAGCCTTCGCGCATGGCGCCGAAGTCGTGTCCTACTTTCGGTGGCGGCAGGCCCCGTTTGCGCAGGAGCAGATGCATGCAGGCCTGCTTCGCCCCGATAGCGAGCCTGCGCCCGCCTATCATGAGGCCATGCAGGTCGCCGAGGAACTCAAGTCGACGGGCATTGCCGGTAATGCCAGCAAAGGCCGCGTTGCGCTGGTCTACGACTATGAGAGCGAGTGGGCCTGGCAGATCCAGCCACAGGCCAAGGGCTATACGCACGGCGCGCATGTTCGGGCGCTTTATGCCGCTTTCCGCAAGCATGGCGTCGACATCGACATCCTGCCGCCGAGCGCGAAGAGCTTTGTGGGCTACGACATTGTGGCCATCACCTCGTTGTTCACCTGGAATGACGATCTGCGCACTGCCATTACCGAGTTTGATGGTCACGTACTGATCGGGCCGCGCTCGGGCTCTAAGGATGAGAACTTCGCCATTCCGGCGGCGTTGGCACCCAGCTTGCCGAGCAATCTGCTCGATGTGAAGGTGATGCGTGTCGACAGCAGCGATCCGAACGTCGAAGTGGAAGTTCGTGGCGGCGGCGGCGCGGTCCGGCATTGGCGCGAGCGCATTGAGACCAAGGCTAAGGTCATCATAGAGGACGTCGAGGGGTGGCCTGTGCTGGTTTCGCAGGGCAAGCTCTACTACCAGGCGGCGAGCGGTAACAAAGCGCTTACGCAACGCGTGGCGGATTACCTCATCGCAGAGGTGGACCTGCCGACCGTCAATCTGCCCGCCGGCGTGCGGTGTCGGACGCGCGATGGTTTCCGTATCTATGTGAACTATGGCGCCGGGAACGCGACTTTGACGCCAGCAGCCGACGAGGTTGGCTATGCGCTGGGCGGCGTCGATATGCCCGCTGCGGGGGTCACCGTGGCGCGACTCGCCAAGGGCGCGTGATATTGGGAACGGCGGTGCGGATATCAAACCGCGCCGCCGTCTCGTTCCAGCGCAGCCACTGAACGCCACCAATTGCGAGATCTTCGGCTGAGATGATCTGGCCGCCGATACAAGCCTTGGGCACGCGCATGCGGGCTATCAGCAAGTCGTGGCGGCCGCAGTCTTCGGCGAACGCCGCGGCGTTGCGCACGACTTCGATTGAATAGGCCCCCAGGTCAGCGACACAGCCGAGGCTATCGCAGCGGGCATTGGGCAGCATGGCGCCGATGTCTTCCTGATAATGCTGGCTCCAGACTTCGACGGCAAAGCTGCCCGCCTTACCAGTGAGAAGCGCCATACCGTCGTCGCCACGCACGGCAATCGCCTGCGTGGTGTCGGCGATGAGGACGTCAGGTCGCTGATCGAGGCCGAGCAGCAGGACCAACGGGAGCGCCAGCACGGGCCCCGCCATGCGCCACCAGTTTTTGAGGAAAGCGAACCAGGCTAGGGCGAGCAACCCGATGACGAGGGCCCAGCCGTTGAGCAGTGGGTTGCCGGTCAATCCCTCGCTCCACCTGGCGACGAGTTCGGCACCGTCGACCAGACGATCAATGCCCCATCCCATGATCGCAACGAATGGGTACTCAACGCCGAACGGCATGGCCAACACGGACAGCACGGCGAACGGCATGATGACAAGGCTGACGACGGGCAGCACGAGCACGTTGCCGATGACGCCTAGCGGCGCGGTTTGCTGGAAGTGATAGGCCGAGAACAACAGCGTGGCGGTGCCAGCGATAAAGCTGGTCAGTGCGGTCGCCGAGACGGTGTGCCCCAGGCGCAGCAGACGTCCGCGCTCTCCGACCATCGGACGGCGCGGCATTTCGTAGATGCCGATCAGTGCGACCACGGCAGCGAAGGATAGCTGGAAGCTGGCGCGAAAGACGCTGGCTGGATCGATCAAGATGATAGCTATCGCCGAGATTGCGACATTGCGCATGGTGAGCGCGCGCCGTCCGGCCAGAACAGCGCCGAAGATCAGTGCGAGCACCAAGGTGGAGCGTACGGCGGGAACGTTGGCGAGCCCACCGGCGAGCAGGAGGTATCCGAAGGCAGTGAGGATACCGCCAAGTGCGGCGAGCTTTTTGATCGGCCAGCGCGTCGATGTGAATGGGAGCGCCGCCATCGCCAACCGAAGCAGCCAGAACACGCCGCCAGCGACGATCGACAGGTGAAGCCCCGAGATCGAGTAGATATGGGCAAGGCCAGACTCGGCCATAACGCGGCGCGTTTCGTCGGTGATGCCACTTTGATCGCCGACGACCATGGCGCGTCCAATCGCGGCGGACGCGCCGGTGAGCACCGCATCCAGGCGCGCGCCGATGGCCATGCGCAGCGTTTCGACGGCACGGGTCGCATCCAGCTCCTGTCCGTGGGAGACGAGGGAGAATTCGCTGGTGACATTGCCGTAGGCACCAATGCCCGCGAAATAGGCGTGGAACTGACCATCGAAGGCCCCCGGGAGGACAGGCCCCGGCACCGGCGCCAGACGGAACTTGCCAGTGATGATATCGCCGGGTGCCAGCGGCGGCGCAGGTGGCACGACGAGCCGGGCGCGCATAATGGTAACCGGCCGGCTACCACTTATGGGCATGATATTGGAGACGATAACGCGGCGATCCGCTGGCGTGGCGGAGAGAATTTCGTCGGCCCGCACTTCGTAGCTGCCATAGACGGTGGAGCTAAGCATTGGCGTTCCGAAGAACATGCCATGAATTGGCATCAGGCAGACACCGCCCCAGAAGGCCACGGCGAGCGCAACGACGGGCAGGTTTGGTGACCTCCATGCGAGTACGGTGACGATGACCAGAACAATGGCAAAGACCAGCAGTGCTGCGGCCTCTGGCTCGAACGGCAGTTGCACGTAAGCGATGAGCCCGAGGATCATCGCGAAGGGCAGTAGATTGAACAGTCGTCGCGTTGCCAGGGCGTCGGCTACGCTCGCGGCGAACCGACTCGGGATGGAGGTTTTGGCGATCTGCCGGCCGATTGGGCGCATAGAAACAGGCAAACGCGCGGGCCGGTCAATGACGCGACCCGGGCTCTCGGCCCGGTCAAGAGTCTGTGCCCCCCGCACCCGCCAGCCCCCCGCCCTTGCGCTCGTGCCCCTCTATGGTACACACGGCACCGAAACTGTCCAAGAATTCCGGTCTCATGTCCCAGGTTGTTACCCGCTTCGCCCCATCTCCCACCGGCTACCTGCACATTGGCGGTGCCCGCACCGCCCTGTTCAGCTGGGCCTATGCTCAAAGCAAAGGCGGCAAGATGCTGCTGCGCATCGAAGACACCGATCGGGAGCGTTCCACGGAAGCTGCCGTGGTGGCTCTGGTTGATGGCCTGAAATGGCTGGGTCTGGATTGGGACGGCGAGCCGATCAGCCAGTTTGGCCGCGCCGCGCGCCATGCTGAGGTCGCGCACGAGCTGGTGAAGCTTGGCCATGCGTACTATTGCTATTGCTCACCCGCCGAACTGGATCAGATGCGTGAAGAGGCTCGCGCTGCCGGTAAGCCGCCGCGTTACAATGGCTATTGGCGCGACCGCGACCCGAGCGAAGCGCCAGAAGGCATTGCGCCAGTGGTCCGTATCAAGGCGCCGCTGACTGGCGATATCGTGGTCGATGACCATGTGCAGGGCAAGGTTGTGTTTAAAACCGAGAACCTCGATGACTTCATCATCCTGCGTTCCGACGGCACGCCGACCTACATGCACGCCGTGGTGGTGGATGATCACGATATGGGCGTCACCCACATCATCCGTGGCGACGACCACCTGACCAATGCCGCGCGCCAGATCGTGATCTACAATGCGATGGGCTGGACTGTGCCAGAGATGGCGCACATTCCCCTGATTCACGGCCCAGATGGCGCCAAGCTCTCCAAGCGCCACGGCGCACTGGGCGTCGAAGCCTACCGCCAGATGGGCTATCTGCCGGAAGCGCTGCGCAACTATCTCGCGCGCCTTGGCTGGAGCCATGGCGATGACGAAATCTTCTCGACCGAGCAGATGGTCGAGTGGTTCTCGCTGGAAGGTCTGAACAAGGGCGCAGCGCGCTTCGACTTCGTCAAGCTCGAGAACATCAACGGCCACTACATCCGCGAATCCAAGCCTGAGTATCTCTATGAGATCATGCTGTCGACGGCAGCTGAAGTCGGCCGTATTGCTGATGTCGAAGGTCTCACCGCCAACAAGGCAACGGCGCTGTCCGCCCTGCCCGAGCTGCAGCCACGCGCCAAGACGATTCTGGAGCTCATTGACCTGGCGCAGTTCATCTACGCGTCACGTCCGATTGCTATCGATGCGGCCGCGTCCGCGCTGCTGACAACAGAGACTCGCGCTGTGCTCGGCGATATGGCCGAAGTGCTGCGTGGCCTGAATGAATGGTCGGTTCCGGCCATCGACGCTGCGATGCGCACCCTGGCAGAAGCCAAGGGACTCAAGCTCGGAAAACTGGCTCAGCCATTGCGCGCCGCACTGACTGGGCGCACGGTTTCACCGGGTATTTTCGAAGTGATGGTGCTGATTGGCCGGGACGAAAGCATGGCACGTCTGGAGGATCAAATCAGCGCTGTCTAGTGCTATTAGGAGGGTAAGCCTTGCTTACCCAATGATGGCTCGGGCAGGATCAAACTGATACCTGTCCGGGCAATCGAGACTATCAAGTTTGAGGCCTCACCCGACAGGACTTCCTTCCTTGTTGGGCACGGGGTTATCGAGGAGAGCTAAATGACCGACAAAGTCGCCAAACTCGTCATCGGGGACCAGACCCACGAATTTCCATTGCTGTCGGGCACTGTGGGCCCGGATGTCATCGACATCCGAACGCTCTACGCCAAGACGGGCATGTTCACCTACGACCCCGGCTTCACCTCTACGGCCGCTTGCGATAGCGCCATCACCTATATCGACGGCGACAAGGGCGAATTGCTCTATCGCGGTTACCCCATCGAACAACTATCCGAAAGCAGCAGCTACACCGAAGTCTGCTATCTGCTGCTCTACGGCGAACTGCCGACCAAGGCGCAGCTGGACGAATTCAACGAGCTGGTGACGCGTCACACCATGGTGCATGAGCAGATGCACTATTTCTATCGCGGCTTCCGTCGCGACGCGCACCCAATGGCCATCATGACCGGCGTTGTCGGCGCCATGGCTGCCTTCTACCACGACTCCACCGACATCACCGATCCGCAGCAGCGCGAAATCGCGTCGATCCGCATGATCGCCAAGATGCCGACGATTGCCGCGATGGCGTATAAGTACTCGGTCGGCCAGCCGTTCGTGTACCCACGCAACGATCTCGATTACGCGTCGAACTTCCTGCACATGTGCTTCTCGGTGCCTGCAGAGAACTACAAGGTGAACCCCACGATCGCTAAGGCGATGGACCTCATCTTCACCCTGCATGCCGACCACGAACAGAACGCATCGACCTCAACCGTTCGCCTCGCTGGCTCGTCCGACGCCAACCCATTTGCGTGTATCGCTGCCGGCGTTGCCTGCCTGTGGGGTCCTGCCCACGGCGGCGCAAACGAAGCCGCGCTCAACATGCTCAAGCAGATCGGCACCGTTGACCGTATCCCCGAGTTCATCGCCCGTGCGAAGGACAAGAGCGATCCGTTCAAGCTGATGGGCTTTGGTCACCGCGTTTACAAGAACTTCGACCCCCGCGCGACCGTGATGCAGAAGACTGCCAAGGAGGTCCTCGACCTTCTGGGCGTGCACAACAACCCAACGCTGCAGGTTGCTCAGGAGCTCGAGAAGATCGCGCTCGAAGATCCATACTTCATCGAGCGCAAGCTCTATCCAAACGTGGACTTCTATTCGGGCATCATCCTCGAGGCTATCGGCTTCCCGACATCGATGTTCACCGTTCTGTTCTCGGTCGCCCGTACCGTTGGCTGGATCAGCCAGTGGAAGGAAATGATCGCCGATCCACAGAAGAAGATCGGTCGCCCACGTCAGTTGTACGATGGATCGCCTGCGCGCGATTACGAGCCAGTCAGCGCCCGCTGATTGTGCCAATGGGCAAGGATCCGGTCCGCCGGGTCCTGCCGGGGGAAAGCGGCCTCGCCGTTTTCCATGAGTTCGGAAAGCTCGCCAAAGGACGCAATCTGCGTCTGGCGGGCTTTTTTGTTGTCCAACAGTTCGCGGACAGCAGCAACGAGGACAGCCACATCACCCTGAGCCTGGACGAATTCAGGCACTGCCGCGCGGCCCAGAATGATGTTGGGCAGGGAGACGGCAGGACGACCGATCTTGTCGTAGACGTCGGCCTGATGGCGATCCATGACATAGCTGACGACCATAGGAACTTGTGCCAGACCCAGCTCAAGCGTGACTGTGCCCGACACTGCCAGGGCAACTGCGGCCGTGTCATAGAGGCCTGCTCGCTCCGCGCGGTCGGCAACAACACTCACCGGCACACCCCAAGCCGCGACCTCGCCCTCGATCCGCGCCTTCAGCGCCGATAGTGTGGGAATGGCAATGCCGTCTAAGGCGGGATGGTCGGCCAGGGCTTCCGCGACCTGACGGAAGATGGGCATGTGGCGACGCAGCTCACCATCTCGACTGCCCGGCAACAGCACTAACGGGCCCCGCTCGACCGCGTCGCGCCTCTGTCGCTCCCCAAGCGCCGGGTGCCCAACATAAGTGGTCGGCGGCCCGGCAAGCTTTTCCATGAAGGCGGGCTCCAGCGGGAGCACCGCCAAAACTTCGTCGAACAGCGGGCGCAACTTGGCAGCGCGCTCGGGCGCACGTGCCCAGACCGACGGCGCAACATAGAGGATCATTTGTCCCTTGTAACGCAGCTGCTTCAACCGCCGCGCGAGCAGGCGCGAAAAATCCTGCGCATCGACCAAAACGACGATGTCGGGGTTGGCTTTGCGAATGGCGCGGGCGGTCTGTTCAATGCGCCAGAGCAGCAGCGGCAGACGTAGCAGAACGTCGGTGACACCCATCACCGCGAGATCGCTCATGGGAAACAGCGAACGCAGGCCTTGGCGGGCCAGCTCATCGCCACCGACGCCGATAAAAGCCAGCGGCACTCGCTGCTTCAGGCGGGCGACGAGATCGGCGGCGATACGGTCGCCTGATGGTTCACCAGCAAGGATGAAGAGCTTGAGGCGATCGGCCATGCCAATGGCAGCATCGTCGAGCTGAGACATTACTCGTTCGAATGACCGTTGCGCGGCAGCAAGATCGGACGATCAGACGCTGCGGCAATGAAGGCCACCACGTCCTGCACAAGGGCATCGCCCTTGAACATGACAGCGGCATCTTCAACACGCTCGCGCAACGTGCCTTCGCTGGCAAAAATCGAGCGATAGGCGGCACGCAGGCGGTGAATTTCTTCGCGATCAAACTTGCGGCGCTTGAGGCCGACAAGATTGAGGCCACTCAGCGAGGCGCGATTCCCCACGGCCATGCCGTAAGGAATAACGTCACCATCGACCATTGAGTGCGCGCCGATGAAGGCATGGGCGCCAATGCGCGTGAACTGGTGAACGACGCTGGTGCCGCCGAAAATGACGTTATCGCCAATCTGGCAGTGACCAGCGATGCCAACATAATTGGCCATGATCACATTGTTGCCGATGATCGCGTCGTGAGCGACATGCGCACTCGCCATGATCAGGCAGTCATTGCCGATCTTGGTCAGCATGCCGCCGTTCTCGGTGCCGGGATTAATGGTCACCGACTCGCGAATTGTGCAACGCTCACCGATTTCCAGGCGCGAGTTTTCGCCATGGAACTTCAGATCCTGAGGCTCATTGCCAACAGACGCAAATGGGAAGATGCGCGTCCCTGCCCCAACGACGGTATTGCCGTCGATGGAGACATGGGAAATCAGCTCGACATTATCACCGAGGACGACCTTGTCACCGACGATGCAAAAAGGGCCAATTTTGACGCCCTTGCCAAGCTGCGCATGGGCACTGACGATGGCAGTCGGGTGAACGACTGCATCACTCACTGTTCGGCCTCGACAATCATTGCGGTGATCTCGGCTTCAGCGATAACCGTGCCGTCCACAATAGCCTTCGCCTCGTAGCGGCCGACGTTGCGGCGGCGCTGGATCTTGGCAATGTGGAACTCGATAACGTCGCCTGGGCCAGCCGGCTTACGGAACTTGGCCTTGTCGACGCCGAGCATGAGAACGATGTTTTTCTTGCCGCCGCCGGAGTCATGCTTGATCACGATGGCGCCGGCCGTCTGGGCCATGCCTTCGATGATCAGAACGCCCGGGAAAATCGGGTTCTCAGGAAAATGGCCCTGAAAGATCGGCTCGTTGAACGTGACGTTCTTGATGCCAACCGCGGTTTCGTCGCCATTGATCTTGATGATCTTGTCGATCATCAGGAACGGATAGCGATGCGGTAGGCTGACGAGGATTTCGGCAATGTTCATCGCCGTGAGCTCGGTGCTCAGTGGTGCGGTGTCGTTCATCCCCTCTTGTCCCCTTTAGTAAGCTTACGCATTGCGGCGATTTCCCGCCAAAAATCTCTGATATCCTGCGCCGGAGCACCGGCGAGTTTTGAGCCCTCGGGCCAGTTCTTTGTCACCGCCGCGCGGCCATGGACCACTGACCCAGACCCGATGGTCAGGTGCCCAGAGGTCCCTACCCCGCCGCCCAGCAAAACGCCATCGCCGAGTATGGTTGATCCCGACAAACCGCTCATAGCGGCTATAAGGCAGTTGCGACCGATGCGGCAATTGTGACCGATCTGCACAAGGTTGTCGATCTTGGTGCCGTCGCCAATGACCGTATCGCCAAGGGCGCCGCGGTCGATCGTGCTATTGGCGCCAACCTCAACGCGGTCCTGGATCAGCACACGCCCAAGCTGGGGCACCTTGCGGTTGGAGGTGCCGAAATCGAGCCAGCCGAACCCCTCGGTGCCGATGCGGACGCCGGAGTGGATAACAACGTCGTTCCCGATATGGGTACAATGGATGGTGGTATTCGCCCCGATCACGGCATTACGGCCGATCGTGACCCCAGCCCCGATGACGGTATTGGGACCAATGATGGTGCCGCGGCCAATTTCGACGCCCGAGCCGATGACAACATTGGCGCCGAGCACCACATCCCGCTCGATCAATGGCTCGCCCAGATCCTCCCGGCTGTCAGCCAGAATGCTGCGCGTGCTGGACGGGTACAGGTAGTCGAGAATATCGGCAAAGAGCTGGTGAGGTTTGTCGCTGACGATGGCGAGGGTGCCAGCAGGCACCTCTTCACGAAGCGCCTGGGAAACAATGACGGCGCCCGCGACAGTGCCGCGGAGCTCTTCAGTGTAACTTGTGTGCGAAGCCAAGGCCAATTCGCTGGGATTTGCCAGATCGAGATCGGTCACCCCGGAGATGACCAAATCAGGATCAGAAAGCTGAGGCAGCAGATCGCCGCGTCCAAGCGCGCTGAGAATGGCACTGATGGCGGCGGGGCCGGCAAACCGATGAAAACGTGTGTCGACCATGATGTCACTTAAAAGCATTGAGCCGCGGCGCTACCGCCCCGCGGCTCAATGAACTGTTTCTCGCTTTGTCGACTAGAGCAGTGTCTGGATCGACAGCTGGAAGACCTGAGTACGGTCATCCGTTGACTTATTAAGCACGTGAGCGAAATCGCCACGCAGTGGACCAAACGGCGAGTCCCAGATCAGCGAAGCGCCGATCGACGTACGCCATGGCTGGTCGTTGCTGGTCGCTTCAGCAGCAACCGGACCAAGCGAGCCCACTGGCAGGTTGTCACCGCTAATCCAGCCAGCATCAGCCCAGATCGCGCCGCTCAAACCGTAGTTCTCGGGCAGAACTGGAATTGGGAACTGGATTTCAGCCGAGACACCCGCATAGAGCGTGCCGCCAAGCGACTCGCCGCTGCTCAGACGCGGACCGTAACCACGCCCCTGGAAGCCGCGCACGAGCTGCGAACCCGGATTGAAGGCTTCGATCGCATGCACGCCATTGTCATCAAGGCTATTGATGATGCCGGCCTGGCCGCGAACGCTTGCCACGATGCCCGTATCCGGGATCAGCGGCATGAAGTAACGGCCACGCGCTTCAGTCTTCAGCAGGTTGAAGTCCCAGCCGATATACTGCTGCGTAAAGGTTGCGTAGAGACCTTCGGTCGGCTTCTTGGCGTTGTCCAGGCTGTTCCAGGTGAGGCTGTAACCAACAAATGCCTTGTTGAACTCCTGACCGTTCGAAACCAAACCAGACTTCGGACCTTCTTCGTCCTTGATGACCTTGTGCTCGACGCCACCAAAAACGCTAGCCGTCAGATCGCTGGTCAGCGGGACGCCGAAGCGAAGCTGACCGCCGGTTGCCTGCGAACCATAGAAGCTCGTGTCGGTCTCATCGTTGATGCGGTGATACGCGTCGACGCCAGCCGAGACCTTGAGGCCCATGAAACGAGGCTCGGTCAGGGAGAAGTCGAAGGTACGACCCGACTGCGAGGCGCCGATAGCAGCACGCAGATACTGGCCACGACCGAGGAAGTTACGCTCAGTGAGCGAGACTTCGCCGAGGATGCCATCAGCGGTCGAATAACCGGCCGTTGCACCATATTCACCCGTCGACGTTTCCGTGACGTTGATGTTGATGACGATCTTGTCAGCCGACGAGCCTGGACCCGTGGTGATTTCGACAGCCGAGAAATAGCCCAGACCATCGATGTTCTTGCGACCACGGACGACGAGTGCACGGTTGAAGGGGTCGCCTTCAGCGAACTCCAGCTCACGACGGATCACGAAATCGCGGGTCTTGACGTTGCCGGTGATGTTCACGCGCTCGACGTAAACGCGAGCACCTTCGTCAACCAGATAGGTGACCTTGAACTTGCCGTTCGTAACGTCGCGATCGAGACGCGCACGGACTTCGGCGAAGGAGTAACCCTGCGTCGCCGCCTCGTACGACATGTTCTCGATGGTCGACTGCAGATCGCTCAGCGAGTAATTGCGGCCGTCGCCGGTCTTCACCGTACCCTTGAGCACATTGGTATTCAGACCAGGAATGCTGGTTTCAATGCCAACATCAGCAAACTGGTACTTCTGACCTTCATTGATCGTGAAGTTGATGAAGTACGCATTCTTGGTGGCATCGAACTCACTGACCGAAGTCACCTGCGCATCGGGATAGCCACGGTTTGCGTAGTAGAGGCGAATGCGCTCGCGATCGACGGCGAGCTTCTGTTCGTCGTAAGCGTCGTCCTTGAGCAGCCAGCTCAGGATACCGGATTCCTTGGTCAACAGGGTACCCTTGAGGTTACCCGAGTTAATTGCGTTGTTACCGGTGAAATTGATTGCAGCGATGCCGACGCGGTTGCCTTCGTTGACGACGAAGATCACGCGGACACGACCATCGGTCGTCGCCTCGGTGCGGGTCGTTACCGTAACGGCGCGGAAGCCATCACGATCATACGCCTGACGGATGCTCTCAACGTCAGCAGCGAGACGCTGCGACGTGACGACACCGGACGCCGAAACGTCAACCATGGCGAGAAGCTGGGAATCCGAGAAGCGACGATTGCCTTCGAACAGGACGGAGCCAACGAGCTGCTCCTGAGCCTGAACGGTGGCAACACCAACAAGCGGAAGGCCGGGGGCTGCGATTGTCGCCGCGCCCATGATTGCCAGCGCCAGTGCAGACCCGCGCTTCAGCTTAGTGGGGTGGTTCATATTGTCATTGCCTTCTACGACCATGCCCGAGAATCGCCATGCATAGCGCTACCCCAAGCTAACTCCATTGCACCGTTTTACCGTCTTTTTAACCAACGGCAAGGCGGAAGCCCCGACGCAGTTAGCAAATGATTGGTGCACTTGCATTCCTGCAACACCTTGCAAACCAAGGTTAACCAAAGCTTACCGAAGTATGCCGAAGTGTTGAAAGATAGTGTCATTGAAGAGCGTGAACACCATCAAGGACAGGACGAGGGCGAATCCGACACGGAAACCCATTTCCTGAACCTTCATGCTGAGCGGACGCCCCCTGACAGCTTCAATGAGATAGTACAACAGATGGCCGCCGTCGAGCATCGGAACCGGCAAAAGGTTGAATATCCCGATATTTAAGGACAGCAACGCTGTCAGATTTATCAGGGCGATAATGCCCAGTGTGGCCACCTGCCCCGAAACCTTGGCAACCTTGACCGGCCCACCCAGCTGCTCCACATCGCCCTTGCCGACAAAAAAGTCGCCGAGAAACGCGACAGTGCGCTGAACGATGAAGCGGATTTCATCAAACGTCATGCCGATCGCTTCGACCGGACCAGGACGATAGACCGACAGATCGTCGATGCTGACGTCACGGCTCACACCAATGCGGCCAATGCGCTGCTTGTTGCCAAACCGGTCTTCAAATTCAGTGACCTCAGGGGTCAAATCCAAAGACTTCTCGATACCAGAGCGATCGAGAACAATGGTGACCTGGCGGTCAGGACTCGTTGAGACGTAGCGCTGAAAATCCTCAAACCCGCGAACGGGATAGCCATCGACCGACACAATGACGTCGCCCGACTCAAGACCGGCGGCTTCAGCCACCGACCCGACGATCACGTCTCCAATCACGGGAGGGATCGTCTCACGGCCGTAGCCCAGCAACAGGGCATAGAGGATCACAAACGTCAGGATCACGTTCGCCAAAGGGCCCGCGATTACGACCGCGATGCGCTGCCAGACGTTTTTGTTCACGAACAGGCGCGGCGCCAATTCCGGATCGGCATTCGCGATCACCTCATCGTCGGCACCACCGGCAGGGTTCATGTCACCGACAAAGCGCACATAACCGCCTAGTGGAATCGCCGAAAGGCGCCAGCGCGTGCCGTGCTTGTCATTCCAGCCAACGAGCTCCCGGCCAAAACCGATTGAAAAGGTCTGGATGGCAATGCCATTCCAGCGGGCCACCAGATAGTGCCCCATCTCGTGCACGAACACGATGACGGTCAAAACCGCCAGAAACGGCACGACGTAAGACAGCAGCCAATAGACGAAATCGAACATGGTTTTCCTTCTATGGCGCCCGGCGAGCCGTCGCCCTAGGCGTTACCAGTAAAGCAGACCGGCGGCCACAGAACCAAAGCCGGCGTGCAGAGCGCCGACCAGCAGCACCAGCAACACGCCAAATGTGAGGCTATCGAGGCGATCCATCAGGCCGCCATGGCCGGGGATGATATCGCCGCTATCCTTGATGCGGAAATGGCGCTTGATCGCGCTCTCTCCAAGGTCACCCAGCTGCCCAAGCACGCTGATCGACGCGGAGAGCACAAGGCCAATCCACCATGGCGAGTCGGTGGCGATGATCCAGACGACGAGCCCTGCCCCCGTGCCAAGCGCCAGTCCGCCGAGCGCGCCAGACCAGGTCTTGGATGGGGAAATATCGGGCGCAAGCTTCTCACCGCCGATCTGCCGACCAGTGAAGAAGGCCGCCGAGTCGGTCATCCACACAACTGTGCCCAGATAGATCCCGGCCCAGACGCCAATGATGGTGTCGCCGCGCATGGCGAGAGCCGCCACAATGATGGCGCCATAAATGACGAGGCCCATCACCCGCCACCACCTGCCCTCGCCGCCCAAGCCGACAGCTATGGCACAGGCAACAGCGATGACGCTGACCGTACCACCGGGCCCAACCAGTGGATAAACCAAGCCGGAAAGACCAACCAGGCCAATCAGGACCATGCCTGCGGGTGTGAGCGGCGCGCGAGAGACCATCGTCTCCCACTCGCGATAGGCGCCGGCGAAGACCGCCCCAACGACGAGCGCGAAGAAGTAGCCGCCGATGTAGAGCGCGGACGCCGTCAATGCGATCAGCACGAATGCCGAGATGAGACGCGGCCCCAAATCGGACCACAGGCGGCGAGGATTGCGGGCAGACTCTGGTGCGGATTCGCCCGGATCGCTCAAGATGATGCCTCTATCCCGCCAAATCGGCGATCTCGAAGCGCGAAGGCTTCCAGGACACGTACAAAACTGTTCTCATCGAAGTCGGGCCAGTTCTCGTCGACAAACACGAACTCGGAGTAAGCCGCCTGCCACAGCAGGAAATTGGAAATGCGCTGCTCACCGCTGGTGCGGATGATGAGATCGGGATCTGGCAGTCCAGCGGTGTAAAGCGCGGCCTCGATGGTGTCTTCGGTGATGGCGTCTGGCGACAAACGGCCGGCGGCCACTTCGCGTGCTATCTTGCGGGTGGCTTCAGCGATTTCGGCCTTGCCGCCATAGTTGAACGCGACGACCAGAACGAGCCCGGTGTTCGCCGCCGTTTTAGCCTCAACATCGTCGATCAGGCGAACCAATGAAGGCTCCAGCCCGTCGCGCGTGCCGATGATGCGCACCTGCACGTTGTTGCTAATCAGACGTTGAAGGTCTGAAATAACAAACCGGCGCAGCAGATTAAAGATGAAGGCAATCTCGTCGCGCGGGCGGGTCCAGTTCTCGGAGGAGAAGCTGAACACCGTCAGGTGCCCTACGCCATAATTGATGCAGAGCTCAACAAGATTGCGGAGAGCTTTGACACCCTCGATATGGCCTTCGGTGCGACGCTTGTTGCGCGCCTTCGCCCAACGACCATTGCCGTCCATGATAACGCCAAGGTGCGCCGGAATACGCAAACGCGGGCGCTGCGCAAGATCGGCTGTGATGACGCTATCGATGGACATCTACGCCCTCCTGGCGCAGTTGGCGGCAGGTTAAACCTGCATGATTTCCGCTTCTTTAGCGACCAGGACCTGATCGATCTCAGCGACAGCAGCATCGGTTGCCTTCTGCACGAGGTCCGACTGCACGCGCGCATCGTCCTGTGACAAATCACTATCCTTCTCAGCCTTCTTGAGCGCGTCCATGCCGTCGCGACGGATATGACGCACAGCAACACGGGCTGCCTCGGCATAGTTGTGGGCAACCTTGGCCAGTTCCTTGCGGCGCTGCTCGTTCAGCTCGGGCAGCGGAACGCGGATGATCTGACCTTCGCCCATCGGGTTGAGGCCGAGACCGCTGTCACGGATCGCCTTTTCGACGGCGTTAGACATGCCACGATCCCAAACCTGCACGCTGAGCATGCGTGGCTCCGGAACAGTCACCGTTGCAACTTGGTTGAGCGGCATACGGCTGCCATAGGCTTCCACGGTCACCGGCTCAAGCAGGCTGGCGCTGGCACGGCCCGTGCGCAAACCGCTCAGTTCGTCCTTGAGAGACGCGATGGTCTTCTGCATACGGGTTTTGAGATCAGCGAGATCGTAGCCTGAGGCCATGGGTGAAATATCCTTCTAGTCTAGACTGGCTTGCCGACACGGGTTGAACGTGACGTGCCGGACAATACGCCAGCAAGTCCTGCTTCGTCGTTAAGCGCATATACGATAATGGGCATGGAATTGTCACGGGCAAGAGCAAATGCCGCTGTATCCATAACGCGGAGGTTCTTTCCAATGACTTCGTCATAACTGACGGTGTCATATCGGATTGCATTCGGATTGGTCATCGGATCGTCCGAATAAACGCCATCCACCTTGGTACCCTTGAGGACAACGTCACACTCAAGCTCGATCGCGCGAAGCGTGGACGCAGTATCGGTGGTGAAGAACGGATTGCCGATGCCACCGCCCAGCACAACCACATAACCGTCTTCAAGCGCAGCCTTCGCAGCGCGAGCGGTAAATGTGTCAGCCACGGATGGCATGGTGACGGCGCTGAACGCCATGGACTTGGCGCCCTGGCGGTTGATGGCGTTGCTCAGCGCAAGCGCGTTGATCATGGTGCCGAGCATACCCATAAGATCAGCAGTGACGCGGTCGGTGCCATCTGCAGCGCCGGCCATGCCGCGGAAAATGTTGCCACCACCAACGACGATCGCAACCTGCACCCCAGCTTTGGCTGCATCGGCAATCTGCTTGGCGATACCATGCAAAAATGGGGGTTCGATACCGAAGGAATTGTCACCTGCGAGCGCTTCGCCCGATACTTTGAGGAGAATGCGTTTATAGGCAGGCGCCATGGGCGATCCCCTCAATCTAAAAAATATGGTGGGGTACCGAATCCGGCAGTACCCGCGCGACACTAAGCAATAGCGCCCCCTAGGGGAAGCGCCTGCCTCAGGTCAATGAAACAGTAAGGCTGGGTTTTGCGCTCAATCCCCGGCCAAAAAATGGCCGCTGGGAGAACGGCGAATGGGCCCATGGGCCCACCCGCAATTGGCAGGGTGAATTACTTCACGCCAGCAGTGGCAGCAACTTCGGCTGCGAAGTCGGTCTCGACCTTCTCAATACCTTCGCCCAGTGCATAACGCACGAACTTGGTCAGCTTGATCGGGGCGCCAACATCCTTCTCGGCATTCTTGAGAACGTCGGCCACGCGCGTTTCGCCATCGACAACGAACACCTGCGACAGCAGCGTGACGTCTTCGAAGTACTTGCGCATACGGCCTTCGACCATCTTTTCAGCGATCTCGGCGGATTTGCCCGATTCCTTGACCTGCTCAAGAATGATGGCGCGCTCGCGAGCCACCACTTCCTGGTCCAGTTCGTCAGGAGCAATTGCCTGCGGCTGAGCTGCAGCAATGTGCATGGCCAGCTGCTTGCCGAGAGCGGACAGAGCAGCCTTGTCACCGGTCGACTCGAGAGCGACCAGGATGCCGATCTTGCCAAGACCTGGCTTGACGGCGTTGTGCACGTAGCTTTCGACCACGCCATCGCTGACCGAAACGGTCTGCGCGCGGCGCAGGTTCATGTTCTCGCCGATCTTGGAGATCGCTTCAGTCAGTTCAGCCGAAACCGAGTGACCAGCGCCTGGGAACGGCATTTCGCCGAGCTTGGCAACATCGCCGTCAGCATCAAGACCGAGCTTGGCAACAGCCGAGACAATGCCCTGGAA
The DNA here is from genome assembly GCF_000971295.1 of Devosia epidermidihirudinis. GTDB lineage: Bacteria > Pseudomonadota > Alphaproteobacteria > Rhizobiales > Devosiaceae > Devosia > Devosia epidermidihirudinis. The sequence goes on from NZ_LANJ01000011.1 coordinate 163,046, forward strand.
CTGCTCGTTGCGCGCAACGAAGTCGGTTTCCGAGTTCACTTCAACGACAGCAGCCTTGGTGCCGGCAGTGGCAACGCCAACCAGACCTTCAGCAGCGACGCGGTCAGCCTTCTTGGCAGCCTTGGCGAGACCGCGAGTACGCAGCCAATCGATCGCCGATTCAATGTCGCCATTGGTTTCAGCAAGAGCCTTCTTGCAGTCCATCATGCCAACGCCGGTGGAGTCGCGCAGCTGCTTGACCAGGCTTGCAGTAATTTCAACCATGATAATACCTTTCGGCGGCCCCTGTTGTCGGGGCCGCATGGTTCAGATCAGAACAAAATTCGGACAAGCCGAACTTAGTTGGCGGCTGCTTCGTCAGCAGGCAGATCTTCAGCCGGCGCACGATCGGAAGCACCGAGGTCAGCACCGAGAGCCGACGACGAACGACCGATGCCGTCGATGGCAGCCTTCGAGATCAGCGAGACATAGAGCTCGAGAGCGCGCGAAGCGTCGTCGTTGCCGGGGATTGGGTAATCAACGGTGTCAGGATCACAGTTGGTGTCGACGATCGCCACAACTGGGATACCCAGGCGACGAGCTTCCTTGATCGCATTGGCTTCTTTGTTCGTGTCGATCACGAACAGGAGCGATGGCAGGTTGCCCATGTCCTTGATACCGCCGAGGTCGCGCTCCAGACGCTCCTGCTCACGGGACATCATCAGGCGTTCCTTCTTCGTGCGCAGAGCGAGATCGTCTTCGCTCATGGCTTCGAGTTCGCGCAGGCGCGAGATCGAGTTCGAAATGGTCTGCCAGTTGGTCAGCGTACCGCCGAGCCAGCGGGAGTTCACATAATACTGAGCGGACTGCTTGGCTGCATCAGCAACCAGAGGAGCAGCCTGGCGCTTGGTGCCAACGAACAGAACGCGGCCGCCGTCAGCAACGGTGTCGGACACGAGCTGCAGAGCGCGGCTCAGAGCTGGAACGGTCTGGCTCAGGTCGAGGATGTGAATGTCGTTGCGAACGCCGAAAATGTAGCGCTCCATCTTTGGGTTCCAGCGGTGCTTCTGGTGACCAAAGTGAACGCCTGCTTCGAGCAGTTGACGCATAGAGAAATCGGGCAGTGCCATGATGGCTGCTCCTTGTTTACCGGTTGATGCCTCCACGAAACACTGCGACGGTTGCCCGCCACCGGATGGTTTTCCGAAGACCGGAAAGCCTGCTTCGTGTGTGAAATCGCGCTGACTCGCAGTCAAACGCAGGGGCGATATAGGTGAAGACGCAGGGGAAGGCAAGGCAAACCGACCGACTTTGCCGGGATTCATCGCCAGCCCGTTGGTGAGCCCCTATTGGCCCTCTGCCTCCAGTGTTGGTGGCCCAGACCACCCCTAACGCAACGTCTAGGAACGCTCCAAGGAGTCACCGTAACCCGGCAGCCCATATTGTCGCTGCGCAAACGCCGCGAACTCCTCGACATGACCTAGGACTAGTTGAACCGCACGTCCGTGACACCCTCCAGGGCCTTGATGCCCCCTGCAACTTCGGCGGTGAGGCGGTAACTGCCCGGCAGCGCGATCTCGTACTCTCTCGCCCCTTCATCCCGGATGACCACGAAGCTGACCTTACCCTCCCCGCCCCGCTTGAGTTGAGCATTGATGGGGCCGAGCGCCTTGACGTCCCCTGCAAACACCGTGAGGCGGCGCTCGATGGTGTCTTCGATGCCCTCCATAGCCTTCGCGCCACCAAGGCGAAGACTGACACCTTCAGCACGTTCTTCGGCCGCCACTTCCAGAATGACGGACTTCCCCGGCAACAGGAACGCCCCATAAAGAGCGATCTGTTCAGAGAATGCGACGACCTCGAAACTGCCCGTCTGATCGGACAACGTCAGGATCATCATCGGCGTGCCTTTTTTGGTGCGCCTGTCCTGGCGACCGCTGATGGTGCCGGCCAGTCGTCCGGCGCCCGCACCATCCTTCACAGCACGTTCAAAGTCCGCCCAACGCTGCACGCGCAGCTTCTCGAACATATCCGCGTAGGCATCGAGCGGATGCGCAGACAGATGAAAGCCGATGGCCGACAGTTCACGGTCGGCGCGTTCGGTGGTTGTCCATGCAGGAACACCAGCTGGCAGGCGCAGCGCCTCGGGCTCGCCCGAGTCGAACATGTTCCACTGGCCTTCATTGCGCTCGGCCGTCAGCGACTGGGCCATGCCCATGACGGTTTCGATGGCAGCAAAAGCCACCTCGCGGCGCGGCACGAGCGAGTCGAACGCACCGGCATTGACAAGCGTCTCCAACGTGCGCTTGGAGGCAACACGTGGGTCGACGCGACGCGCAAAGTCACCCAGATCCTTGAATGGCGTATTGCCGCGCACTTCAACGATGTGCTCCGCAACCTGGCGCCCGACGCCCTTGACGGCGCAAAGGCCATACAGAATGCGCTTGTCCTTGACCGAGAACACCACCTGCGAACTGTTCACACAAGGCGGCACGAGTTCGATCTTGTGGCGCTTGGCCTCGCTGCGGAACTCGGACAGCTTGTCGGTATTGCCCATATCCAGCGTCATCGACGCAGCGAGGAACTCGTGCGGGTGGTGAGCCTTCAGGTAACCAGTTTGATACGAGACCAGAGCGTAGGTCGCGGCGTGGCTCTTGTTGAAGCCGTAGTTCGCGAACTTGGCGAGCAGGTCGAAAATCGTGTCGGCGAGGCTTTGCTTCAGACCGTATTTCACAGCGCCTTCGCGGAAACGCTCGCGCTGCGCATCCATCTCGGCCTTGATCTTCTTACCCATGGCGCGGCGAAGCATATCAGCTTCGCCAAGGGAGTAGCCGGACAGCAGCTGGGCGATCTGCATCACCTGCTCCTGGTAGACGATAATGCCGTAGGTTTCGTCGAGCACCTTGGACAGGTCGGGGTGTGGATACTCCACCTCCTCGCGCCCGTGCTTACGGTCGTTGAACAGCGGGATATTGTCCATCGGACCCGGCCGATACAACGCCACGAGAGCGATAATGTCCTCGAAACGGTCGGGCTTCATATCCACAAGAGCACGACGCATGCCGGCGCCTTCTACCTGGAACACGCCGAAGGTGTCACCGCGGGCATAAAGCTCGTAAGTCGCTTTATCGTCGATCCTGATGTCTTCGATGCGGAACGAACCGCCATCGAGGTTCACCATGTTGACGGCATACTGAATGGTCGTGAGCGTCTTGAGGCCGAGGAAGTCGAACTTCACCAGGCCAGCCGCCTCGCTCCACTTCATATTGTATTGGCACACCGGCATATCCGAGCGCGGATCGCGGTAGAGCGGCGCCAGATCCTGCAACGGACGGTCGCCGATGATGATACCGGCGGCATGGGTCGAGGCGTGGCGGAACAAGCCTTCAAGGTTCTTTGCAATCGCCACCAGATCGGCAACGGTCTCGTCCTCGTCGACCATCTGTTTGAATTGCGGAATCTCGTTCATGGTCCGCTCGACCGACCAAGGGTCAGCCGGGTTTGCGGGTACCAGTTTGCAGAGACGATCCACCTGGCCATAAGGCATTTGCAGCACGCGGCCAACGTCACGCAGCACGGCGCGGGCCTGCAGCGTTCCGAAGGTGATGATCTGCGACACCTGCTCGAAGCCGTACTTCTGCTGCACGTAGCGGATCACCTCTTCGCGGCGATCCTGGCAGAAGTCGATATCAAAGTCGGGCATCGACACGCGTTCCGGATTGAGGAAGCGTTCGAACAGCAGATTGTAGGCAAGCGGATCGAGATCGGTAATCGTGGTCGCAAAGGCCACGAGCGAGCCGGCACCCGAACCACGACCGGGCCCCACTGGAATGCCCTGTGACTTGGACCAGCGGATAAAGTCAGCCACGATGAGGAAGTAGCCGGGGAACTTCATCGATTGGATGATGTTCAGCTCAAACTCAAGGCGATCCCAATAATCCTGCTCGGTCTTGCCCGGAGATGGTCCGGTGGCGGCAAGGCGCTCGCGGAGTCCAGACTCAGCCATGGCGCGCAGCGCGTCGGCTTCCGCAGCAACGGCTGCGTCTTCGCTCAGATCTGGCGCAGCGGCGAACTTTGGCAGAATGGGCTTGCGGGTGCGTGGGCGGTACGCAATGCGCTGGGCGATTTCGATGGTAGAGTCGAGCGCTTCAGGCAGGTCCGAAAAGAGCGCAGCCATTTCGGCGCGCGTCTTGAAATAATACTGGTCGTTGAGCTTGCGGCGTTCGGTCTGCGCCAACACGGTGCCGCCAGCAATGGCAAGCAGCGCGTCATGCGCTTCGAACTCCTTGGAGGACTTGAAGAATGGCTCGTTGGTCGCGACCAGCGGAATGCCTTTGCGGTAGGCATAATCGATGAGGCGCGGTTCGACGGCAGCTTCCTGAATACGACCATGGCGCTGCAGCTCGATATAGAGCCGGTCGCCAAACAGATCGGCCAGCCGATCGAGACGGCGGACGGCATTGGCGTCCTGCCCCTGGGCATATGCCATGTCGATGGCGCCTTCGGGTCCGCCGGTGAGGCAGATGATGCCCTCCAGCCCTTCCCGGCTGAGCCAGTCGAGCTGAGCGCGAGCAAGCCCGCCATCGCCTTCAAGATAGGCCCGCGACACCAGCCGCGAGAGATTACCAAAACCGGCTTCAGACTGCGCCATCAGCACGACGCTGGACTTCCCCGCCCAGGCGATCTGACCGCGTTCACTTACCCGTTCTTCGGTGGCCGCAAAGTCGATGGACAGCTCGACACCCGCCAGCGGCTGGATGCCTTTTTTGGAGGCTTTCTCGGAGAATTCGAGAGCACCGAACAGGTTGCCCGTGTCGGCAATGCCGAGGGCTGGTTGCTGGTCTCCACCGGCGAGCTTGAGAATCGTCTCAAGCTGCAATGCCCCCTCCAGCAAAGAATAAGCCGAATGGACGTGGAGATGGATAAAACCTGGACCGCTGCTCATGGGGGAACCTCTACCATCGACGCGGGGCAATCCTCAAATCACCGCTGCGCCAATCCACAGAAGGTCACACGAGTCGGGCCAGTACATCCATCCAGGTTAGCGACCCGATGGTGAAGGCGCCGAGGGTGACGAAGGCAGCGAAGTCCTTGACGAAAGTGAGCATCTGCATCTCCTGTGTTTCCGTAATGTTCTTATATGTTCCAGCTTTGTTCCTGTCCAGTGGGAGTAACGGGAACAGTGGGGATTGGGTTCAATTGGTTAGCAGACTGTTAGCAAATCATTTGACCGACCCCGACCCTTTGGGACCCACGCGAGCGCAAAATGCGGACGCATCGAGGAAGCGGTGCAAACTGGGCTTTGGTCAGATTGTGCTCGGCAAAACGGAACGCCATTGTCAGGCGGTTCAGGCACTCGCCTCAACGCATCAGGGACTAGGTTATGATCAAACACTTCTCGCTTGCACTGGCATCGGCCGTGCTGCTGACCAGCGCTGCCTTTGCAGACGCTACGGAAACAACGGTGACCTACACGGTCGATGGCGCCAAGGTCGTTGGCACGCTGTCAGTTCCAGAGGGCGCCCCTGCCCCTGTGGTTCTGCTGTTGCATGGTTTTGGCGGCTCGCGCGATGAGCTGGAAATCCCATCGGTCGGCAAAGGCATTTTCGCCTACACCGCCGAGAAGCTTGCCGACGCCGGCTATGCGAGCCTGCGCATCGACTTCCGTGGCGGCGGCGATAGCGACGGCAAGTTCGAGGACACCACCTATTCCGCCCAGATCGCGGATGGTCTCGGCGCGATTGATTTCCTCAAGGCTGACGCCAACGTCGATGGCAGCAAGATTGCCGTGATCGGCTGGAGTCAGGGCGGCCTGGTTGCTTCTGCTGTGTCGGGTCGTTCGGGCGTTCCGGTTGCGACGGCGCTGTGGGCTGCGGTCGGCGAGCCTGAAGTGACGTTCTCCAATCTGCTCGGCGCGGACAAGATCGCCGCTGGCCGCACCACGGGCGACACCCCGCTTGAGCTGCCGCTGCCATGGGGCTTCTCGCTCTATCTCAAGCAGGCCTATTTCGATGAGATCGCGACCACCAAGCCGCTGGAAGAAATCGCTGCCTTCAAGGGGCCACTGTTTGTGGCCGAAGGCACCAATGACGAAGTGATCGCGCTCGGCACCGGCGAGAAGTTCATCGCGGCCCATGAGGGTCCCGAAGAGCTGTTCATTCGCCCAATGGATCACAGCTTCAATGTGTTCACCGATACCGCAACGCTGGACGAGCTGGTTGCGTCGACGATTGCCTTCTTCAAGCCTTACCTCGCAGAGTAATCCCCGCTCCGTCTCCCCGGACTGCTCCGGGGAGACTTTCCTCTGCCGAGCCTGAGATTTGCACATGAAGACCACACCGCAACTGAGCCATGGCCTGCTGTTGACGGCAGCAGCTGGCTTTACCGACGTGATCGGCTTCATCGAGCTGAGTGGTCACTACATTTCATTCATGAGCGGAAACACCACGCAGCTGGGCGATGCTATTGGCACCGGCGACTGGTCGGGCATTCTGCTGCCCGCGCTATTGCTACTGCTGTTTTTTGTCGGCAGCGCGATCGGCGCCTATGTCGCGATTTTCACCGGACCAAGTTGGGCGGCCTGCGCGACGACTGGAGTGGTGCTGGTTTCGCTGATTGCCACACTGATCCTCGCCTATCTTGGCGCGGCGCCCGATCAATTCATGCTGGTGCTGGCGGCGGGTGCTGGCGCGCAGAACGCTATTCTGCCGGCGGCTGGGTCGGTTCGGCTTGGCATCACCTTCGTCACTGGAACGCTATTTGCGGCGGGGCAGGATTTCGCGCGGGCAACCCTTGGTCAGGCGCCGCGCTGGCGCTGGGCGCAGCATTTGCTGGTCTGGGCATCGCTGCTGTTTGGCGCCCTGCTGGGCACGTTGGCCTATGGCGCGCTCGGGATCGGTTCGCTCTTGGTTACGGCTGCACTCTATGCGGTGTTCGTCGTGGCGTTTCTGCGCGGCAAACCGGAAGATGTGATCAACTGAGCCCCGAATGGAGCCATGGGCGGAAGTAGAGCCTGATGCTAAGCATTTCGGGTCGAACAGAACCCACGGATGATTCCATGACTGATCAAAACCCGACACCCCAAGTATCTGCACAGCAATTACTCAACATTGCCATTGGCACTCATTTCGGACGCGCCGTCAGCGGCGCAGTTGTTGGCTTCATTGGGCTGCTCCTCCCATTTGTGAGCATTTCCACCAATCTTGGCGTCGGCCTCAACCAGTCTGGAAGCCTGAATGGTTTTGAAGCTGCCGGATGGGCCGCGTGGCTCGCGCTTTTGGCGTTCATCGCGGCCGCCGCATCGTGGAAAGTTGCGCAGCTCGCGCCCTATCGCCTGATCCTCTCGGGTGTCGCGGGCGGCCTCGCTTTGCTCTCAATCATCGTAGGGCTGTTCTTCAATCCCGCATCCAAGCAGCTGAACGAATTGAACTCGGCCTTGGCGCAGCTTGGAACGCAGGGCAATCTGGTCAATATCGGACCGCATATCGGTATGTTGCTGGTGTTGATCGGCGGCGGCGTGATCGCCTGGGTTGGCTGGCAAGCGCGTAACCTGTTCGTTACGGAATAAGATCAAGGCCGGGAGCGATCCCGGCCTTGATCTTGGGGGCTCTGTGCCTCAGGGCGCGACGAAAGCCTCGGATTCCCTGGCGAGCCATTCGCAGAACAGCGTCGCCCGGCGTTGGCGGCGGGTGCGTTGCAGCGCAACATAGCCCTGCCCGCTATCGACGAAGCCAAATGGCGCAACGAGGCGACCGGTGCGCACGTCATCAGCCACCAGGGGCCATGGCGCGATGCACACGCCGAGACCCGATGAGGCGGCTTCGAGCATGAAATAGAAATGCTCGTATTCGTTGCCGGGACTATCCTGCAACGCGACGCCTGCCCGCTCACCCCACTGCCGCCACGCATGGCGGCGACTGCGCGAATGCAAACGCGTCATGCCGACAAAGCCCTCGGTCAGGTTTGCCGCCAGATCGGGTGACAGGACCGGGCCGATCTGTTCGGCAAACAGAGGCGTCAACAGCGCATCCTCGGGCCATGGCGCGGCACCGGCACGGATCGCCACGTCGAACCCGTCGCGCGAAAAATCCACTGGCTTGCTGGACGCTGACAGGCGCACGTCGATTTCGGGATGTGCGGCGTGGAAGCGATAGAGTCTGGGAATGAGCCAGCGCATGGTGAAGGTGCCGGGACAGGACACGTCCAATACCCCCTCCCCGGTATCGGCAACCGCACGGACGGCGAGGTCGATCTGATCAAATGCCGCGCCCAAGCCGCCCAACAGACGCACGCCGGCCTCGGTTAGCTGCAGACGGTTGCGGGGGCCCTCGAACAGCGCAACACCCAGCAGGTTTTCAAGGTTCTGCACCTGTCGGCTGATGGCGCTGTGGGTGACGTTGAGTTCATCGGCCGCCAGCGTCATGCGGCCATGCCGCCCCGCCGCCTCGAAGGCCCGCAAAGCGTTGAGTGATGGGAGCTGGCGCGCCATGTGCGTTTTCCGAACAAAGTCTGTTCGATCATATCGTTTTTCAGGCTGAAAAATATAGCGCTTTCTGTTGTCAGAAATTCTCAACTGTAGCGCAGAGGAACATAGGCTATGTCAAACCGGCATCAGGACGGCAGCGCGGGCGACGCCAATTATGGGGTTATCGGTAACAATTACCGGACCTATCGACAGCCAGATCCGCACATTGCCCGGTTCATTCTGGATGCGCTAGGCGACGCCCAGACCGTGCTCAATGTCGGCGCGGGCGCAGGATCGTATGAGCCGACGGATCGGCAAGTGACGGCGGTTGAGCCATCGGCATCGATGCGGGCGCAGCGTCCAGCACACCTTCCGGTCGCGATTGACGCGACTTCGGAAAGCCTGCCGTTCGCCGATGACAGCTTTGACGCGTCCATGGGCACATTCACCGTGCATCAATGGAGCGATCTGGCACGCGGACTGGCCGAGATGCGCCGGGTGACGCGGGGCCCAGTGCTGGTACTGACCTGCGACCCTGCGGCGCTCGACCGGTTCTGGCTCAACGATTATGCGCCCGAGGCGATTGCCACCGAGGCGCGGCGGTATCCGAGCATGACGGCGATTGCCGATGGGCTGGGTGGCAATGTGAAGATCATTCCAGTCCCCATCCCGCTCGACTGCAAGGATGGCTTTAGCGAAGCCTATTACGGGCGGCCAGAACGATTGCTGGAGCCCGGCGCGCGGCTGGCCAATTCCGCTTGGAGTTTCATTGATCCGTCAATCGGTGATCGTTTTGTTACGCATTTGCAACGCGATCTTGAGAGCGGCGAGTGGGATCGGCTCCACGGGCGCCTGCGGCACCAGGCGTTCTTTGCAGGCTCACTGCGGCTGATTGTGGGGCGGCCATGACGGACCTGAACTCAACGCGCGACTTGCTGCGGAATCTGCCGAGCCTTGCTGGCCCCCTTTGGCCGTTTGTCACGGAGGATGCACCCGATGCGCCGCAGACGTTGTTTTCGACGTGGCTCCGCGATGCGATCGACGCTGGTATCGCGGAGCCGCACGCGATGACGCTCTCCAGCGTCGACGCAGCGGGACACCCGGATGCGCGCGTCCTCATCCTCAAGGACGTTGATCAGAGCGGCTGGCACTTCGCCAGCGTATCGGACGGGCCAAAGGGCCGGCAGATTGCCGCCAATCCAAATGTCGCGCTGACGTTTTATTGGCAGCGGTTTGGTCGGCAGGTGCGCATTCGGGGCGAGGCGATTGCTTTGTCCGCAGAGGCCAGCGCGCGGGATTTTGCGGCCCGCTCACCGGTCGCCCGAGCCATGGCGATGGTTGGGCGGCAAAGCGATACGCTTGGTGAGCGATCCGACATCGAACGTGCGCTGCGCAGCGGGATAAACGAGGACGTTACACTCAGCTGGACGGTCTATGCCGTCGCGCCCCGCTCCGTGGAATTCTGGCAAGGCGACGCTGACCGCCGACACGTCCGCTTGCGATACGAAAGGCAGACGGATGGATGGAGCAAGGCGTTGCTCTGGCCTTAGCTCAGGAAACCGGTGCGAGCGGATTGCGACGTTGGCCGGTTGGCCGCAAGCGTCCTGCGTGTCGTGAGAAAAAGAAAAGGCCGGGATCGCTCCCGGCCTCTATTGATGGGCGTTGTCGCCTAGTTTTTGTCGGCAGTTGCCTTGGGCTTCTTTGGCTTGGGCAAGGACTTTGGCTTGGCCGGGCGCGGTGGAACCGCGATCAGTTCGAGCTTGGCTTCCTGGCCCTCACCAACCACGGCTACGGTGACCGTGCCGCCATTGACGAGCTCGCCGAACAACACCTGATCAGCCAGTGGCTTCTTGATGTGCTCCTGGATCACACGACCCAGTGGGCGGGCGCCCATGCGTTCGTCATAGCCACGTTCAGCCAGCCAATCGGCAGCTTCTGGCTGCAGAATGATGGTGACGCCGCGTTCGGCCAACTGGCCTTCAAGCTGCAGCACGAACTTCTCGACGACGCGGCGCACGACTTCGCGTGGCAGCGGCGCAAACGAGATGATCGCGTCGAGGCGGTTGCGGAATTCCGGCGTGAAGATGCGATTGATCGCTTCTTCGTCGTCACCCACTTCGCGCTTGCGGCCGAACCCGATCGGGCTCTTCTGCAAGTCCATGGCCCCGGCATTGGAGGTCATGATGAGGATGACGTTGCGGAAGTCCACGGACTTGCCGTTGTGGTCGGTCAGCTTGCCGTGATCCATCACCTGCAACAGGATGTTGTAGAGATCTGGATGGGCCTTCTCGATTTCGTCGAGCAGAACCACGCAGTGCGGGTGCTGATCGACGCCATCGGTGAGCAGACCGCCCTGATCGAAGCCGACATAGCCTGGAGGCGCACCGATCAGACGGCTGACGGTGTGGCGCTCCATATATTCGGACATGTCGAAGCGCAGCAGTTCCACGCCAAGGGTATCGGCGAGCTGCTTAGCGACTTCGGTCTTGCCGACGCCGGTTGGGCCGGTGAACAGGTAGGAGCCGATTGGCTTTTCGGGTTCACGCAGGCCCGCACGGGCCAGCTTGATGGCGGACGACAGCGCGGTAATCGCATTGTCCTGACCAAAGACCACCGTCTTGAGGCTCGTTTCGAGGCTCGAGAGCAGTTCGGCATCGGATTTGGAGACTGATTTTGGCGGAATGCGCGCGATGGTCGCGATGGTGGCTTCGATGTCCTCGACGTCGATCACGGCCTTGCGCTTGTCAGCGGTCAGCAGCATCTGGCTCGCACCAGTCTCATCGAGAATGTCGATGGCCTTGTCGGGCAGCTTGCGGTCGTTGATGTAGCGCGCACTCAGCTCCACGGCGGCCTTGAGGGCCTCGTCGGTGTACTTCACCTTGTGGAACTCTTCGAAGTAAGGCCGCAGGCCCTTCACGATCTCGATGGCGTCGGGCACGGTTGGCTCGTTGACATCGATCTTCTGGAAGCGACGGACCAGGGCCCGATCCTTCTCGAAGAACTGGCGGTATTCCTTATAGGTGGTCGAACCGATGCAACGGATCGCGCCTGAAGCCAGAGCTGGCTTGAGCAGGTTCGAAGCATCGAGCGCGCCGCCCGAAGTGGCGCCAGCACCGATCATGGTGTGAATTTCGTCGATGAACAGCACGGAATTGGGGAGCTTTTCCAGCTCCTTCATCACGGCCTTGAGACGCTCTTCGAAGTCACCGCGATAGCGGGTGCCGGCCAGCAGCGAGCCCATGTCGAGCGAATAGATGATCGCTTCCTTGAGCACTTCAGGCACATCGCCTTCAACTATCTTGCGGGCAAGACCTTCGGCAATGGCTGTTTTACCGACACCAGCGTCGCCCACATAGAGCGGGTTGTTCTTGGAGCGGCGGCACAGGATCTGGATGGTGCGGCGCAACTCGGCATCACGCCCGATCAGTGGGTCGATCTTGCCGGCACGGGCTTTCTCGTTGAGGTTGACGCAGAAATCGGCCAGAGCCGAGCTCTTCTTGGCCTCGGCGCCGCCTTCAGCATTGCCGTCACCGTCTTCGGCACCACGCACTTTGCGTTCCTCGCTGGGACCGGACTTGGTAATCCCGTGGCTGATGAAGTTGACCGCGTCCAGCCGGCTCATGTCCTGCTGTTCGAGGAAGTATGCGGCGTGGCTTTCGCGCTCGGCAAAGATGGCGACGAGCACATTGGCGCCCGTTACCTCTTCGCGGCCCGAGGACTGAACATGGATCACGGCGCGCTGAATGACGCGCTGGAAGGCCGAAGTCGGCCGCGCATCCTGGCCATTGGCCACGATCAGGCTGTCCAGTTCTTCATTGATGAAATCTTCAAGATCGCTCTTGAGCGCGTCGATATCGACGTCGCAGCCGGTCAGAACGGCGATCGTTTCCCGGTCGTCGGTCAGGGCCAGCAAAAGGTGCTCGAGAGTAGCGAACTCATGGTTGCGCTCACGCGCCAGGTTCATCGCCTGATGCAGAGCCTTTTCAAGTCCGCGTGAAAATGAGGGCATATGATGTTCCTATTGCTTTTCCATAACGCATTGCAGCGGATGCTGATTTTTGCGTGCCGTATCCATGACGCGGGTCACCTTGGTTTCGGCGACCTCGTAAGGATATACGCCGCACTCACCCACCCCCTTTTGGTGAACGTGCAGCATGATCTGCATGGCCTCCTCGCGCGATTTCGCGAAGACGTCCTGCAAAACCAGAACGACGAACTCCATCGGCGTGTAGTCGTCGTTGAGCAGGAGCACCCGATATAGGCTCGGACGCTTGGTTTTGGGCCGGGTCTTGGTGATGGTCCCGGTTTCGGCGCCACCCTTTCCGCCATCGTTTTTGCCCGGATCCTCCTCTTTCGGCCCAGCATGAGCAGGCACTGGCGTCAGCGCGGGAATGGCTGACGTCCCATCGGTCAAAACGAGGAATTCATTGGCAAACATGGCGGAACATCTGTCGAGAGACGAAGCAGTATGGTGGACCCATTATGTAGGCAAAAACCACCCCATGTTAAGGGCCAATGCTTCCCGAATTTGTGACCACCTAAAACGACTCAGCAAACAATGCGTGGCCGCGTCTCCACACCCTCGACAAATTCGTTCGCATTTTACGGAATGGTAACGGGGCGACGGTAATGTCTCACCAAGAGCATGGATTGTCCGGGGGCGTGGGGCTCGCCTGAACATCCAACCAGTGTTGTTGCGTACGGTCACAGAAGTGACCGAGAGTAAAGTTTGGAGTACCGGGTGGCTTCTCAGGCGAAAACCCCATGGCGCAACGTGTTCGTTCGCGCCTTTGCCGCTGTCCTCGTCGTCCTGGCCATCGGCGCACATGCTGTTGTGCCTGCGCAGGCGCAATCCATAGAAAACCTTCGAAAGTATGCCGGCATCGTGGTTGACGCGAAGTCGGGCAAGGTTCTTTACGAAGAAGCTGCCGATGCTCGCCGCTACCCGGCTTCGGTCGCCAAGGTGATGACGCTCTATATCCTGTTCCAGGAATTGAGCGCCGGTAACCTCAAACTCTCCACCCAGATGACCGTTTCCAAGCACGCTGCTGCTGCGGTGCCGACCAAACTCGGCCTGCGCGCTGGTGCGACGATCTCTGTCGAAGACGCGATCAAGTCGCTGGTGACCCTGTCGGCAAACGACATGGCCCGCGTTATCGCAGAGCACATCTCTGGCTCGGAAGAACGCTTTGCCGAACGCATGACGGCCACCGCCCGTGCGCTTGGCATGCGCAACACCACCTATCGCAACGCCTCGGGCCTGCCCGATGGCCGTCAGCTGACCACGGTGCGTGATCAGGCGATCCTGGGCATCGCGATCTACCAGCACTTCCCGAGCTATTACGAGTTCTTCCAGACCCGCAGCTTCAGCTACGGCAAGTCGACCTATGGCAACCACAACCGCGTGCTTGGCTATATGGGCGCTGTGGACGGCATCAAGACCGGCTACATCAACGCTGCCGGCTCCAACCTTCTGACCGCGGCCCGCAAGGACAACCGCCACATCGTTATCGTTGCCTTCGGCTTCAACACGGCCGGCGCGCGCGACGAAAAGGTTCGTCAGCTGGTCGCCAGCTATCTGCCGAAGTCGCGTCAGGGCAATTATCTGCAGACCGCCATGATCCCGCAGCCGGGTCGTCAGGGCAGCGCCAATGTACAGGTTGCTGTTGCCGTCGCCGAGCCAACCCAGAGCCGCCCGACTTTCGTGACGCCAATGCCCCTGCCCGGCTTCCGCCTGGCGCAGCTGGTTGCCGCCAATGGCGCGCAGGCACAACCGCAGGCGGCACAGGCTGTTGCCGTGGCCGCAGCACCAACTCCGGCTCCAATGCCTGCCGATCTGGCCCTGCAGCCCGCTGTTCAGGCCGCAAACGTCCTCGCGGCGCCAAGCCAGGCGCCCCAGCCCGCCCTTCCGTCGCAGGACGTGATCGGAGCATGGCTGAGCGACTCCTATAATCTGGGTGCGCCTCCGGCCGCTCTTGGCCAGACCATGCCATCCGCTCCCCTCGGCTATCAGCCGTCCGCACCGATGGATCCAAGTGTTGGTCAGCCAATTGACCTGATGACCAGTGGCTCGGTGAAGGTTGCTGAAGGATCTGCCACACCCGGTGGTTGGGTTGTGCAGATCGGCGCAGGTCCATCCGAGTCCAGCGCCCGTAGCATGCTGAGCGATGCCGCTGGCAAAGTCGGCAACCTTGGTGACTTCCGCTCCTATGTGGAGCGTTTCGAGAAGAACGGCCAAGTCTTCTATCGTGCCCGCTTCATTGGCTTTGGTGGTCGGGACGATGCGACCGCCATGTGCAACCAGCTCAAGCAGCAGAACCTGAGCTGCCTGGCGATGCAGAGCTAAAGCAGTCGCCCCTGTCGGGCGACTGGACGACCCAAGAACGAGCCGGAGCCAATGAGCAACCGGCCATCTCGTAAGTGCAAATTGGCGCCTGTGTTTGGAGTAGCCCAATGAGCGAACGTACTGCCCTCACCGAGCTTGCCAATTTTGTTGGCCGCTCCGAGCTGTCGTCCGAAGATATGTCCGTGCGCAACCGCGCGTTGCGGGGGATCACCCAGCGTATGCTGCCGCGCAAGCGCTCCGTAGGTGATCTGCTGGGCGTGGTGCTGACCCTGTCGGCCCGCACCCGCCGCATGGTGCAGGAGCCAGTGGCCATCGACCTCGACGTGTTTGCCCCAGGTGGCGCACGCGCCATTCGGTTGAGCATTGGGCAGCGCTAACAGCGCTGCCACCTGCCCGGTCACTTCGCGGGCATTCTAAGGCACCCAAGGCCCCTTGCCATGTTTCCGCCCGGAATATGGCCAGTGTGCGGTTCTGGAGGTGTCTTATGACCAAGCTCATCGCTTCAGTCCTTTCAGCGTGCCTTGTGCTCGCGGCCACGCCCACTTTCGCTGCGGACTGCGATTCCTGGCAAGACATTCGCGCGGACAAGTTCGCGCCACAGGCGGCGCAGATCGCGTCGGTAACCCCTCCCGTTGTGCTGCAGGATCTGGCGCTGGCAGAGGGCGATCAGGTGGTGCTGACATCCCGCCAGGGTGACGCCGATGCCTGCATTGCCTTTGTGACCAAGGAAGGCGGGACGGTGACCGGCACCGTGCCATTCGCGGCTCTGACCCTGATCAAGCAGCCGTCACTGGACTGGATTGGCTATTGGGAAGCTGACGGCGAGAAATATCTCAACATCAGCGACACCGATGATGGCCTCAGCATCGTGGGCGACGCCACCCTGGACACCGATGGCGGGACAAATGCCGCCAGCTTCGAAGTGACAGCACGACCGAGGAACGGCGTCGTCGAGTTCACTCAGGACAAGAATGGCCAGGCCATGCCCTATAGCCAGGATGCCGATGGATGCTCGGTGCGCATCAGCATTGTCGGCGATTATCTGGTGGCCAATGATAACAGCAAATGCGGTGGCGCGAACGTCACCTTCTCAGGCTTTTACCACAAGGTGGCCGCGCCGTGATGCTGTTACGGCCGCATACTATTCGCATCAGGCTGACAGCAGCATTTCAGGACGATCGCCAATTGGCAGATTCAGGGCCGCGACGAGGTTGCGGTATTCCTGACGCGCGCTGACATGGGATACCGAGGCGGATTCGCCGCCAGTGCCGTCATCCAATGGATCAAACACTGTCATGCCGCTTGGGAAGAGCGAGCGGAAAATGACGCGCTCGGCGATGCCATCCGACAGGCGGCAGCCAAAGCGCATGGCGATGTTCTCAAGCGTGGTGTGAACCTGCCGGGCATTGCGCGACCCCAGCATCGAAATGCGGTTGCGCACCAGGATCCAGTCGATGCTCTCGCCATCCATGGCCAGGCGCTCGGACCGGGCACGCTGCACCAGACGGGCATAGTGGCTGGTCTCCACCGGCATGCCGGTGTCGGGATTGATACGGGCAAGCACGTTGATGTCGATCAGGCTGTCATTGACCGGCGTCACCAGCGTATCGGCCAGCGAATGCGCCAGACGGGTCAGATTGGTATCAAAGCCGGGTGTGTCGATAATCAGGAAATCAACGCTGTCCTCAACCTCGCCGACGGCGCGGCGGAAGACGTCGAATTCGGCCTTCTGGTTTTCCTTGAGGGAGTCGCCCCAGGCGGACGGCAGATGGAAGTGCCGTGGATTGGGCAGGCTCAGGCCGCGCTCCAGCACCGTGGCACGCCGATTGCGGACATAATGGGTGAAGGTCTGCTGGCGGCTATCCACATCGATGGTGGCCACACGGTGCCCTGCGTAGAGCAGAAAGATCGCCAGATGAAACGCTGTGGTCGACTTGCCCGACCCGCCCTTTTCATTGCCAACCACAATGACATGCGCCCCGCCACGCGCCATCGCGTCCCCCAAATCACTGACCTAACTTTATATTGGAGAGAACGGCCCCCATGGTTAATGAAGGCTTAATTCATCGATCCAGCAGGTTAAAAGGCAGTAACTTTTGCGGGTGGTGTGATTAGTGCCACAGGACGCTGGCGTGCCATTTCCTGCAGCGAAAGCAGGCCTCTCGCCTGGCGGCATAAGGGGATTCCCGCTTGCGCGGGAACAGTGGGGATCGGGGCGCTCGGCCGGCTAGATCAGGCCCAGTTTTGCGAGGTCGGCGGCCAGTTCGAGAGAATCGGCGTTTTCGTTGGCGCTGATATCGGGCGGCGCATCCTCGGGCCGAAGATAACGCCAGCCCTGGAAGGGGCGCTTGGGGTATGGGACCGTGCGGATCATGTCCCTGGACATGATGATGTCGCAGTAATCCTTGCCTTCCGCGTCGGTGTATTTCGCAAGACGCAGGATCGGCTGGCGACAAACGATGGCGCCGGCGATGACCCAGTAGACGGAGGCAATGCCCTCCATCTCCGCGCCACGCTTGGGCATCATGCGGGTGCGGTGGACGTGAACGTCCTCGCCATAATCTGCACCCCACCAGTGAGCGCGCTCATCGCGATAACTTTCCAACTCTTCGAGGCTCGATACGCCCACGCAGAGTTTGACCATATGGATCATGCCAAAGTCCCCGGCGCCACGCGCCCTTGAATCACGTCAATTTCGTCGTCGTCTACCACCCAAGGCTCCTTGCGCGCCATGGCCAGCCACTCCTGAAACGCGGGAAGGCTGTAGATCGCCTCGACATAGGCCGCCGCTAGATCGGACACGGGAAGGGCATAAGTGCGAATGCGCGAGGCAACCGGCGCAAACATGGCGTCAGCGGCAGTGAACTCGCCGAACAGGAATGGGCCACCGGACTGGGTCAGCAAGCCGCCCCAGAGCGTTTCGATCCGGTGCAGGTCTTTGGCGATAGTATCGACATTGACCCTGCCCGGGTGGGAGCCGCGGAGGTTCATTGGGGCGTGGCTGCGGATGGACTGGAAGGCAGAGTGCATCTCGGCAGCAGCAGCCCGCGCCTGTGCGCGTTGGGAGATGTCCTCGGGCCATATCCGCAGTTCCGGATGCAGGTCCGCCAGATATTCGATGATGGCGATGGTTTCCGGAACCACCAGATCGCCGTCGATCAGAACCGGCACCTTGCCAGTGGGCGAGCGCCTGGCGAGGACATCGCGCCAGCCATCACCCGACAGTTGCAAAACCTCGTCCTCAAAGGGAATGCCGAAATGGGCTAGCACCAACCATGGCCGCATAGACCAGCTGGAGTAATTGCGGTTGCCTATCAGGAGTTTCATGTTGGCCTCACTGCCAAAAAGAAGGGCGCCCTCTTGCCCGGGCGCCCTTCAAAATCTCGAAATGTGAAGAACTTCAGCGCCTAGACGCCAGCAATAATGGAGAAAACCAATCCCATCGAGAGCAGGCAAACCAAAGTCCAGGTCGCTGCTCGCCACATAGTGGCCTTCGGTTGACTACGCATCAATCGCTCCTTGTCAGCCGTTCACTCCGGGCTCCGGCATGACGCCAGTCCGCCCAGTAGGAAATCGTTAACTAGCTGGTAAATGGTTGGCAAGCGACCAAGTTGCAACACTCCACCGCCAACAATTCTGCTGACTTTCGCCCAAAAGGCAGGAAAGGCGGGCGTTTGAGTGTCATTTTCATGACGGGGCGCGATTGGCCTTTTCCGCAAAAATCGACGGCGTCTTGCGATTGCTCCAGCCGGTGATGATCTGCCCTATCGCAAGATCGGCGTCTCCATCGGAGCGAACCTCGAGGTCGTAGACCACGCCCTTGTGGATGGTGTGAAAGTCCTGCGCGGCGCTGCCAATTGGACGATCACCACGCGCCGCTTCGCGCTGCTCCAGCACTTCTAAGGAACAATGGACCCCGACGAAATAGACGTCAAAGGGGACAAAAAGGTCGGCCAGTTCCTGTAACCAACTGTCCGCCTCCAGGATATGCTCAAGGATCAGGTTGTTGCCGGCCGCGGCGTAGGCGACCAGCGAATTATGAAAGCCGTCGAAGAACGCCTGCCGGTCCGCCTTCCAGTCAAAATCCCCACGCTTGTACCGTTCGCGAGGCAAGACGCCCGCGTCACGCAGATGGTCAATCGAGATGTGCCAGAATGGCTGGCCGATCTCCGCCTGCACACCCCGCGCCAGAGTGGACTTGCCACTGCTGGAGGCCCCGTGCAGGAAGATGATGCAACCCGGCCGGGGCATCAGAACAGTCCGAACCAGAGCCCGGCAATGCCGAGGAAGGCGAAGAAGCCAACCACGTCGGTGATGGTCGTCACGAACACAGCTGAGGCAATGGCGGGGTCGGCCTTGGCCTTGTCGAGCCCCAGTGGGATCAGAATGCCAGCGGTGCCGGCCACGATCAGGTTGATGACCATGGCGAGGCCGATAACGACGCCGAGGCCGATATCACCAAAGCGCGCGGCAGTGACGAGGCCGATCAGGATGGCGAAGATAACGCCGTTGACCATGCCAACGACCATTTCGCGGGTGATGAGACGGCGCAGGCGACGACCATCCAGTTCGCGCATCGCCAAAGCGCGCACGGTGACCGTCATGGTCTGCGTACCGGCATTGCCCCCCATCGAGGCCACGATCGGCATCAGCACGGCCAGCGCCACCATCTGCTCGATGGTCGCGTTGAAGAGACCGATGACGAGCGAGACCAGCACGGCGGTAATCAGGTTGACCACCAGCCACGGCACGCGACTACGGACGGTGCTGACGGTGGTGTCGGAAATGTCTTCGTCACCCACACCGGCGAGCAGCTTGATGTCCTCGTCCGCTTCCTCGTGAATAACGTCCACGATGTCGTCAATGGTCAGCACGCCGACGAGGCGGCGGCTTTCGTCGACAACACCGACTTCGACAAGGTCATAGCGTTCAAAGTCGCGCGCGGCCTCTTCCTGGTCTTCATTGGCGTCGACCAATACCAGATTGGTGTTCATCAGCGCTTCAATGGAAGTCTCGCGGCCAGAGCGCAGGAACTTGTCGAGCGGGATGGTGCCCAGCACCTGATAGGACGCGTCGACGACGTAGATCTGGTAGAATTCGTCCGGCAATTCCGGTTCGGTGCGCAGGTAGTCGATGGTCTGCCCGACCGTCCAGAAGGGCGGGATGGCAATGAAATCGGTCTGCATCCGCCGACCGGCGGATTCCTCGGGAAAGTCGAGGCTTCGCTTGAGGCTGAGGCGCTCGAATGTTGGAAGCTTGGAGAGAACCTCATCGCGGTCCTCCTGCTCCAGATCTTCGAGCAGCGCCACGGCGTCGTCGTTGTCGAGGCCCGACACACCGCGCGCAATATCGGCATTGGACAGCGCGTCCAGGATGTCGACGCGAACGCTCTCGTCCACCTCGGTCAGCGCAGAATAGTCGAAATTGTCACCCAGCATCCGCACTAGGGCGGGTCGTTCGTCCGGATCGAGCGACTCCAGCACGTCGCCGACGTCAGCCGCGTGCAGCGGCTCCATGACGGTGGTGACGTCTTCGCGGCGCCCAGCAGCCAGATAGGCGCGCAAGCGTTCGAGCCAGAGCGGACTTATGCGGTCTTCCGTATCGCGGAACGCATTGGGATCGATCCCGGTCTCTTCGCCGGGGGCAATTTCGGTGTCTGAACTCAATGGGGGCCCTTTGTGTCCGAGGTTTCGGGGCGGCTCAAGCTGTAGCCAATCGAGCGGCGATGCGCCAGACTGTGCGGAACCGATTTGACGCTAGAAACTTCAATCTTCAGTTCATTTCGTGGAGCACTGCCATGAGCTCACAATCCGTTCTCGAAGTCGCTTTCGGCCGTATCGTGAAACTCGCGGAGGCCCGTGGCCTGCCGGAAGTGGTCGTCTCGACCAGCTATCGCACCCCATCGCTCAAGGTGCGCAGCAAACACTTTGTGCGCCTCAAGGATCCGGAGACGCTGGTCTTGCATTGCCCATCCGAGCAGAAGGCCCTGCTGATGGAAATTTCGCCCGAAATCTACTTCGAAACGCCGCACTATGTCGGTCAGCCCGCTGTGTTGATCCGGCTCGATGCGATCGAGGACGAAGAATTGGCGCTGCGGCTTGAGGATGCCTGGCGATTCAAGGCACCGGGAACCTTGGCGCGCTAAGGCTCGTTTAGGTGCCGTGTCCAAGAGCTGGCGCGGCAAGCCCAACCTTTGCCTGATTATGGCCGTTAGCTCACAATTGTTTGAAGACCAAGATCAACAGTCAACTCTGAACGGAGATCCCATGTCACGCCTCCTCCTCGCGCCGTTTGCCCTTGTTGTCGGCCTGTCGCTTGCCGCTTGCGGCGGTGATACCCCCGCCCCAGCCGATAGTTCGACCACGACGACAACGACGACACCTGCACCGGCCACCCCCGCCCCTGCAACGCCTGAGCCGTCCACACCAGCGCCCACGGTTACGCCTCCGGCAAGTGACACCATGGCACCGGCTGCTCCAGCCGAAACGCCACCAGCAACTGACACGATGGCGCCAGCCGCTCCGGCAACACCATCGACCTAAGCCGATCGAAAGGGCCGCCCCAATGGGACGGCCCTATTGCCTTGTCTGGCATCGCTAACCGGCGGGCTGCATCCACGCGTATGCGCCGTAGAGAATGGCGAACAGCACAATGATGCCGACCATGGAGAAGATGAGCACCCGCAGATTCATCTTTCGGGGGCTGGCTTGTCGAACGTCGGTGGCGGTTTTGTGGGCGTCGTAGGTTTTCACAATCGTCTCCCGTTCTGAGCTTGTTGGTATGGACTATAGGTAACCAACGCCCCTTCCCGCTCATGGTTGCGGAAAACGATCAGATGCCTCCGTTAGCAAAGGTGAGCACCAGCGCCGAATTGCCCGAGTCGGTGGCGTTACCGAGGACGGCACAGCCATTTTCGGCGCGGATCGGCGCGGCGCCCTAGGTCTCGCGAAAGGCACAGGCCATTCCGCTCGTGTGATTCCAGATTCGAGTGCTCCCCGACGCCATCACCGCCGTCAGGTCATGGATGCTTAGGGAAGAGAGTCGAAAGCCCAAAAAGCAAAAAACCGCGCAATCATTGAGATTGCACGGTTTTTGAGTAGTTTTTGGTGCGGTCGAGAAGACTCGAACTTCCACGTCTTGCGACACAGCGACCTCAACGCTGCGCGTCTACCAATTCCGCCACGACCGCACGCTTGGTAGAGCTGAACTCTTGTCGAACTCAGCGAGTGGGGATGTAGCAAAGGTCTTGGCCAACCTCAAGCAGATAAATCAAAATTTCCGCTAGCCTGTGGACAGAGCCTCGCGATCAGCCTCGGCGCATGGCCTTATGGGAGATAACCACCCGCAAATGGCCATCTTCTACCGTCACTTCGCCATGCGCGATCAACGTGTTATTGGCGTAGATGTTGAGCGGGTCGTCTTCCAGCGCGTCCAGCTCGATCACTGCACCGCGGCCCATGCGCAGCAAATGGTGGATCGGCATGGTCGTCGCGCCGAGCTCGACGGTGATGTCCACTTCAATATTGTCTAATGTGCTCATAGATAAGACTGGAACCCCGGCCGGCGCGCCAAGCGTGCGCGCGGAATCTCTGGGCTTAATCCTCTGGCAGGCATGGTTATGGAAGCGTTAACGAACGACCTCGCAAGCTGCGAAACCAGTAACAAATTGGCACGGATCGATGGGCGCCCGGTCGAGTGGATCATTTCCGCATCGCCTGTGCCCTACCCTGTGGCACTTGCCGCCATGCAGGCGCGGGCTGCCGCAATCGCCGCCGGAGCAGCTGGTGAAGCCGTTTGGCTGCTCGAGCACCCCCCGCTTTATACAGCGGGCACCTCAGCGGTGCCGACCGATCTGCTGTCGGATCGATTCCCGGTCTTCGATGCGGGACGCGGCGGGCAATATACCTATCACGGGCCTGGGCAGCGCGTGGCCTATGTGATGCTGGACCTGCGCGAGCGGGCACGGGACATCCGATGCCTGGTGCAGGGGCTCGAGGGCTGGGTGATCGATACGCTGGCGGCACACAATGTGACCGGTGAGCGGCGCGACGGGCGCATTGGTGTCTGGGTCAAGCGGCCAGACAAGGGCGTGCTGGCCGAGGACAAGATCGCGGCCATTGGCGTGCGGGTGTCCAAATGGGTCACCTTCCATGGCATTTCGCTGAACGTTTCCCCCGATCTCAGCCACTATGATGGCATCGTGCCCTGCGGGATTACCGATCAGGGCGTCACGAGCTTTGAGGATTTGGGGCAAATAGTGTCGCTGCCTGAGGTCGATTCGGTGCTGCGGACGGCGTTTGAGCGCCGGTTCGGCCCCACAATTGCCGGCGATGAGGAAAGTCTTGTCAGCGTTGTTCAGCATGGCCAAGTTGCGTAACAATCGAATCGAGCCTTATCCAAGGAGCCCGAGATGACGCTGGACGATCTGAAACGCCTGTTTACCCGCCAGACGCTGTTCCGGCTCGATGCAATCCTCTCGCCCAAGCTGGTTCCGATTCTCTATGCGCTCGGACTCGCAGGCATTTTGCTCTGGGCAGTCAGCCATCTGTTCTGGAGCTTCGGCTTTGGTTTTGGCAACGGTCTTTGGGGTCTGCTTGAAATCGCGGTGTTCGGCCTGTTGCTGCTGGTGGTGCTGCGCATCTCCTGCGAGGCGCTGCTGGTGTGGTTCAAAGCTCACGAATCGAGCGGCGAGACGGTGAACCGTTCGCGCTTTTCGGCCTCGCTGCTGGATGAAGTGCGCGACGCCATTCGCGATCTCGCCGAAGAAGGTGACGCCGTCGATTACGCGGAGGCTGACGAATATCTGACGCCGGGTACCGAGCCCGCTCCGTACGTGCCGCCGGAGACCACGACGCGCGCTCCGGCGACGACATCGGGCGAAGTGTTCAAGCCACGCCGCACCGCCAAACGGACGCCGCCGCCGAAGGCTTGAGGCCTGGCGCCCGCTCAGGGACTAGCGGGCACAGCTACCCCATCCACGACGTCATTGCCCGGCTTGTCCGGGCAATCCATTTTCTGGGGCTGTGACGGAAGGTGGATCACCCGGACGAGCCGGGTGATGACGATCGGGGAGAATGCTGGTCACTTCCGACCAAACAAAAAGGCCGCCGTGACATTAGTCTCGGCGGCCTTAGTCATTTCAACAGAAGCGTTACTTCTTGTTGATGCTCCAGGCGCCGGGGCCGGCGAATACCAGGTAGAGGAATACGAAGCAGAACAGCACTGCTGCGTCGCCGCCATTGCCCACTGGCCAGAAGCCGCCCATGCCGACATGGACCATCCAGAAAGCCACCGCCATCGTGCCAGAGGCGATGAATGCGGCGTAGCGGGTGAAGAACCCGATGGTGATCAGGATACCCGCGACGATTTCGATGATGGCGGCCAGCAGCATCAGGCCTTCGGCGGGGCCCTGTGCGGGAACCGGGAAACCGAACAGTTTCTGCGTGCCGTGGGCAAGGAACAGGAGTGCAGCAACGATGCGCAGCACGGCGAGGGCCTGCGGCGCGTAAGCGGAGAGACGATCGAACATATTCAGTCCTTTTGGGCGTGTTGAGTGCTGCGCCACAGTCAATTGACGCAATCCAAGGGTGCCACTAGGCGAAATAGTTGCAAGCGAGAACTAGCGTATTGCCGGACGCACTGTTCACTTGACGGTGTCAAAGCCGCCGTAATTGTCCAGTAACTGCGTGCTTCGGGTGATTTTCAAGTCTCGGTGATCGCCACTGGCTGCAGGGCTGTCCGGCGCGGTACGGGAGACAGTCACATTGCGTAACCGTCCAATTTTCTATATGACGCGCCCAACAATCTCCCCATGGAACTCACGCCCCTATGACCCAAGCGCCAAAAATTGGCCTGGTCAGCCTTGGCTGCCCCAAAGCCCTTGTTGATAGCGAACGCATTATGTCCACGCTGCGCTCGCAGGGCTACTCGTTCAGCCGCGACTATGCCGGCGCCGATATCGTGCTCGTCAACACCTGCGGCTTCCTCGACTCCGCCAAGCAGGAATCGCTCGAAGCCATCGGCGAGGCCCTTAACGAAAACGGTCGCGTTATCGTTACGGGTTGCCTCGGTGTCGAAGAAGAGCTGATCCGCGCAACGCATCCGTCGGTGCTCGCCATTTCCGGTCCGCACCAATACGAGAACGTCGTCAGCGCCGTGCACGAGCATCTGCCGCCCGTGCCCAACAAGTTCGTTGATCTGGTGCCCGAGCAGGGCCTCAAGCTGACGCCGCGCCACTACGCGTATCTGAAGATTTCCGAAGGCTGCAACAACCGCTGCTCCTTCTGCATCATCCCGCAGATTCGTGGCGATCTGGCTTCGCGCCCTGCCGCTGGCATTCTGGGTGAGGCCGAGGGCCTGATCCGTTCGGGCGTCAAGGAACTGCTGGTGATCTCACAGGATACCAGCGCCTACGGCGTTGATATCAAGTATGCCGAGAGCAATTACCGTGGCCGTCCGGTCAAGGCGAAGTTCTACGATCTCGCCAAGGAACTGGGCCAGCTCGGCGCGTGGGTGCGCCTGCACTATGTGTACCCCTACCCCCATGTCGATCAGGTCATGGAGCTGATGGCCGAAGGCCTCGTCCTGCCCTATCTCGACATTCCCTTCCAGCACGCCTCTCCCAAGGTGCTGAAGGCCATGCGTCGTCCTGCCCATCAGGACAAGACGCTCAATCGCATCCTAAAGTGGCGCGAGCAGGTTCCAGACCTGACCGTGCGCTCCAACTTCATCGTCGGCTTCCCCGGCGAGACCGAAGAGGACTTCGAGATGATGCTCGACTTCATCGAAGAAGCCGAGATCGATCGCGCAGGCTGCTTCAAGTATGAGCCCGTCACCGGCGCACCAGCCAATGAACTCGAAGGCATCGTGCCTGATGAAGTCATGCAGGATCGCTTCGAGCGCCTGATGGAAGTCGCCCAGAACGTGTCGACCGGCCAGCTGGCCAAGAAGGTCGGCCGCACCATCGACGTGCTAGTGGACGATGTTGACCCGGACAATAACCGCGTGATCGCGCGCTCCAAGTGGGATGCGCCAGAGATCGACGGCCAGGTCATCGTCTCCAATGCCGATGGCATCAAGGTTGGCGACATGGTGTCCGTACTGGTCACCGCCAGCGACGAATACGATTTGTTCGCCGAGCCAGTCAAAGCGCTGAACTGAGCGCGGCGGAAACTGCACTGCAAAAGGCGTCACCTCGGTGGCGCCTTTTGTGTTTTGGGGCCGAACCAATAAGTCCATTCCGCGTTTAAGTCTCTGAGACGGCGCAGACTTGTATTCCTTCACGCCTGTGGCACGCTCGACTTGTTGTGAGTCCATTAGGAGGCAAGGGAATGGGTTTCGACGGCGTAGGTTGGTTGGCAGCAATTATCATCGGCGGTCTCGCCGGGTGGTTGGCCAAGCAGTTCATGCAGACAAATACGGGTCTGCTGATGAACATTCTTCTCGGCATCGTTGGCGCCATTATCGCCAGCTTGATCTTGGGTGTCCTTGGCATCTCCTTTGCGGGATGGCTGGGCTACCTCATCGCGGGCTTTATCGGCGCCTGCATCATCATTGCGATCGGACGCGCGGTATCGCGCTGAACATCAGGTCGGTCGCCCCAGGCGGCCGGCCTTTCCTGCCGAAACGAATTCGCGCGGTGACGCCGCTTCGCGCAACAGGTTTGCCCCCTCGCCTCGCCTTGTAAATTACTGATCCGGGCCAAGCGTTTACCGCTAGACGCATGCGCGGAGGGCAATGCATCAAACACCCAACGGTTTCTCATTGGTTGGGTTTTGGCGCAGACATGAACAAGCTTTTCACCACCGCATTCACAGTTCTGGCACTGGGCAGCACACCCGCCTTCGCTCAGCCGACTGACATTCTCAATGTGTCCTATGACATTGCGCGCGAGCTGTTCGAGGCCGTCAACACGGCCTTCGTTCCAGCCTATGCTGCAGCATCGGGCACCACAGTCACCGTCAACCAGTCCCACGCCGGTTCGTCCGCACAGGCTCGCGCTGTGATCGAAGGTCTGCCGGGCGATGTCGTGACCTTCAATCAGGTCGTCGATATCGAAAAGCTGGCGGATGCCGGTTTCGTGTCGGCCGATTGGGCGACCGAGTTCCCCAACAATGCCTCGCCCTTCTATTCGCTGCCAGCGTTCCTCGTGCGCGCCGGCAACCCAAAGGGCATCAAGGACTGGGGCGATCTGGCCGCTGACGGCGTTCAGGTGATTTTCCCGAACCCAAAGACCTCAGGCAATGGCCGCTACACCTACCTCGCCGCTCGCGCCTGGGCCAATGAGGAATATGCTGGTGACGAGGCCAAAGTCGAAGAGTTCCTGACCAAGCTGTTCAACAACGTTCCAGTGTTCGAGACCGGCGGCCGCGCAGCGACGACTGCGTTCACCGAGCGCGCGCTAGGCGACGTGCTGGTGACCTTCGAAGCTGAAGTACTTGGCGTGCGCCAGCAGCTCGGCGCTGACAAGTATGACGCCGTGATCCCAAGCGTCAGCCTGCTTTCCGAGTTTCCGGTCGCCATTGTCGACAAGGTTGTCGATGCCCGTGGCAGCCGTGATATTGCCAAAGCCTATCTCGATTTCCTCTACACCCCAGAAGGCCAGGAAATCGCAGCCTCGCACTTCAACCGCGTCAATGACGAGACGGTTGCCGCTGCTCACGCCGCTGACTTCCCAGAAGTTCGCCTCGTGACCGTGGAAGATGCATTCGGCGGCTGGAAAGCCGTTTCCGCAGAGCACTTCGCCGATGGCGGCCTGCTGGATAAGGTTTTCCTGAACCAGTAATCGCCGACTGACATTTCTTTGCGGCGTGGCTCAAACGAGCCGCGCCGTTTGCGCTTGAGGGGTTCAATGGCACAGCGACGCAGCAAACACCTGCTGCCCGGGTTCGGGCTGACGCTGGGCGTGTCCATGCTCTACCTGACCATCATCATTGCCCTGCCGATCATGGCCATGTTGCTCAAGGTCGCCGGGATGGGTTGGGATGATTTCTGGCGCATTGTCGCCTCCAACCGCTCGTTGGCTGCCTATCGCATCACCTTCACCTCAGCGTTGGTCGCCACTGTGTTCAACGGCATTTTCGGGTTGCTGCTCGCCTGGGTGCTGACGCGATACACTTTCCCGGGCAAGCGCGTTCTCGATGCGCTGGTGGACCTGCCTTTCGCGCTGCCGACGGCGGTTGCCGGTCTGGTTCTGGTGACGCTGTTTGCCGACACGGGCTGGTATGGGCAGATTCTTGAGCCCAACGGCATCAAGGTCAACTACACTCAGCTTGGCATTATTGCGGCGATGACCTTCACCTCGATCCCCTTCGTGGTTCGCACGGTTCAGCCTGTGCTCGAAGAGGTGGAAAGCGACCTTGAGGAGGCAGCGCAGACGCTGGGCGCGACACGCTGGCAGGTGTTCGCCCGGGTGATCTGGCCAACCATACTGCCCGCCTTCATGGCCGGGTGCGTGCTGTCTTTCGCCCGAAGCCTTGGTGAGTTTGGCGCGGTGGTGTTCATCGCCGGTAACCTGCCGGGCTTCACCGAGATTGTGTCCCTGCTGATCTATATCCGGCTCGATGAGTTCAACTATCCCGGCGCGGCGGCGCTGGCATTCATCCTGCTGCTGACGGCCTTCCTTACTCTTGCCGCCACCAACGCCCTGCAGGCGTGGCAGGTGCGCTATGCGGACAGGAGCCGGTGATGACAGCCAAGATCGTTCGTTCGCCGGCCGAAATCACCCTGATCGGACTGGCCTTTGTGTTTTCGGCGCTGATCCTATTGGTGCCGCTGGCACTGATCTTTGCCTTTGCATTGCGCGAAGGCGTCGGCGCCTATTTCGCCAATATCCTCGAGCGCAATACGTTGCACGCCATTGGCGTGACTGTGCTGACGGCCGTTATCGTGGTGCCGATCAACATCGTCATCGGTATTTGCGTTGCGTGGCTGGTGACGCGGTTCAAGTTTCCGGGCCGCCAGCTGGTCATCACCTTTGTCGAGCTGCCGGCGTCGGTCAGCCCGATCGTGGCGGGCGTGGTCTATCTGTTCCTCTACGGCAATCAGGGCCTGCTTGGCCCGCTCCTTCAGTTCGCCAATATCCAGCTGATGTTCACCGTTACGGCGATCATTCTGGTGAGCCTGTTCGTCACTGCACCCTTCGTCGCGCGCGAGCTGATACCGCTGATGCAACAACAGGGCACCGAGGACGAGGAAGCCGCACTATCGCTTGGCGCGAATGGCTGGCAGATGTTCTGGCATGTGACCCTGCCCAATATCCGCTGGGCGCTGCTCTATGGCGCGGTGCTGACCAATGCGCGCGTGATGGGCGAATATGGCGCGGTGTCGGTGGTGTCGGGGTCCATTCGTGGCCAGACCAATACGCTGCCGCTGCAGATTTCGCAGCTGTTCAACGATTTCAACATCGCCGGAGCGTTTGCGGCAGCGTCGACATTGGCGCTGATCGCGGTGGTGACGCTGGTGTTGAAGGCCGGGCTTGAGGGGCGCGGCTGGCGATAAGCCTGCGCTGTGTGGGGAGAGGCCCTCGGATCAAGTCCGAGGGCGCGCCGGTGGGTGGGATGGATGGTTGGATGGCGTACAAATGACGTCATCATCCACAGCGTCTGCGAAAGCGGGAATCTCACTTGGGATGAAGGGGGATTCCCGCTTTCGCGGGAATGACGTGGTGGTTGGCGGCGGGCACGGAAACGCGGGAGCGTGAACCTCACCGCGCTTCCACTCCGTCCATCACTTCCAGCTTTTTAGACCCAGCAGTCTCTCGCCTAGCTCCGTCAATTTCGCGGTTTTTGCGTTCTTCTTTTCCCACTCGCGCGGATCGCCCGGAAAGGCGTCGCGCTGGGGGTGGTCGAGTTCGCGCCAGAGGCGGATGCGCTCGGTGCGTTCGGCCACATTGGCCTCGTCGGCGGGGTACATCGAGATGTATTGCGCCATGCGCACGCGGTCCTTGGAGTGGTTGGGGCGGACGCCATGGGCGAGCAGCGTGTTGAAGATCATAAGATCGCCCGGCTCCATTTCGATATTAGTGATCTTTAGGCCAGTGGTGTCCGGATGCATCGGGTCGCGGTCGGCGGGCTGGGTCTTCACCCAATTGTCGAAGTCGTAGAATAGCTCGGGAATGCACTGGAAGCCGCCGACGTCGCCATCCTGTTTCACCAGGCTCAACACGCCCTGCACGCCAATCGGCAGCGGATCGAGCGAGGTGTCGCTATCCCAGTGGATGAAGCCGTTCGGGTTGCCGTGTACCTTTTTGGGCACATTGAGATTGGCGCGGTCGATGCTGGTCCAAAGTTCCTCGATGTCCCAGATGTCGACAAAGGCGTCATAGACGCGCGGCTCCATACGGTTATCCCAGAGTAGCTGGTGGTTGTAGATCTCGACCATGCCGGTGCCATTGAGCTCCTTCATGATGTGATCGCGGCGCTGCGGTGCGTACCAGCTGGTCTGGTCGCCCGGATCCTTTTCATCAAATTCCCAAAGCAAAGCCTTGAGCCGCTCGACATTTTCCTGCGGCACCGCACCGCGCACAATCACATAGCCCTTGGTCACCCAATGCTCCCAATCCTCTGGGCTCAGCACCCGGAGCGGCAGCTTCTTGACGATATCCTTGAGCTGGGTGGTAACGACCTGCGTCGTCGGATGGCTGTCGCGTTTGGTGGCGGTCTGCATGTTCGGCTCCCATTTCCGTCCCCCTCGGGGCTTGCTGATGGGATGAGGCTAGCCCCACTTCGGGCGCCATACTTGCCGTGGGCTGGCAAATATCGATACTATTCTGGCGCAATCACTCACGAGTCCGCCACATGAAGGCTTATCTTGAACGTCTGACCACGGAAGACGATGCCTCCTGGGCCATGCTCAATCGGCGGCTAGACGATGGCATTCCGTTTTTGTGGCATCATCATCCCGAGTTTGAATTGACGCTGACGCTGAACTCGCGCGGGCAGCGGTTCATTGGCGACCATATCGGACGCTATGAGGATGGCGATCTGGTGTTGATCGGCCCCTATCTGCCGCACACCTGGCACTCGCTGGAGCGCGACGACAAGGAACAGCCGCATACCGCGCTGGTGATGTGGTTCCTACCCGAATGGGCGGAGCGACTGACCGCGAATGCCGAGCTGCGCGCAGTAGCGGATATGCTCGCCCGCGCGGCGACTGGGCTGCATTTCTCCGCCGCAGCCGCAGCCGCGGTACGCCCGCAGATCGAGACGCTGTTCACGCTCCCCACTGTCGAGCGGTTTCTGGCGCTGGTGGGCATTCTTACCCAGTTGGCGCGAGACAAGGACGCGGTGCCACTCTCGACCACAGCGCCGGAGGCGACTGCCGCTGCCGAGCGCGGTCGGATAGATCGGGTGCTCAACCACATTCACAGCAATTTCGCAGAGCCCATCACCATTGCGCAGCTGGCCGATGTCGCGGCACTGAGCCCCTCGGGGCTGCATCGGACATTTTTGCGCCATACGCGGCAGACGGTCAGCCAATACCTGATCCGACTTCGGATCGGGCGGGCCTGCGCCCTGCTCTCTTCGGGCAGCATGCCGATCGGGCAGATCGCGGGCGAAGTGGGCTATGACTCGCTGGCCAACTTCAACCGTCAGTTCAAGGCGCTCAAGGGCACTACGCCGCGCGCTTACCGGGCGGTGTTTCAGGCCTGAGCCCGCCGTCAAATCCCTTGCGGTCACGGCCCCAAGGGATAGACAGGATTGACCGTTTGCCGAACTGCGAGGTTGTGCCATGCACACCACCCACACCATTGCGCTGCCGAACCGCCCCCCGCTGATCCTTGGTCAACGGGCGCTTGTCATGGGCATTCTCAATGTCACACCAGACAGCTTTTCGGATGGCGGGCAGCACAACCTCATCGAGAATGCCGTGGCACATGCGCAGGCGATGATCGCCGATGGCGCCGATATCATCGACATTGGTGGCGAGAGCACACGCCCGGGCGCGGCACTGGTGTCGGTGCAGGAGGAACTGGACCGAGTGATGCCGGTCATCGATGCGCTGGTGGCGGCCGGGATCACCACGCCGATCTCCATCGACAGCTACAAGCCGCTAGTGGCGGATCAGGCCATTCAGGCGGGGGCGAGCATCATCAATGACGTGCACGGACTGCAAGGCGCGCCGGAGATGGCTGAGATTGCGGCGCTGCATAGCGTGCCCGTGATTGCGATGCACTGGGACAAGGTACGCGACGAGGCCAAGCCGATCATAGCCGAAATGGCGCGGTATTTCGAGACGACTCTGGCGCTGGCCAAGGCGGTTGGCGTTGGGCGGGAGCGGATCATCCTTGATCCCGGCTTTGGCTTCGGTAAGTCGCTGGCGGAGAACTATGAAGTGTTACGCGAACTCACAGAAGTGCAGCCGCGCGGAATGCCCATTCTGGTTGGCACGTCGCGCAAGTCCATGATCGGGCGGCTGCTCGACATCCCGGCAGATGAGCGGCTAGCGGGGACCATTGCGACGACTGTGGCGGGCTATCTCAAGGGCGGGCATATCTTTCGTGTGCACGACGTACGTGCCAATCGCGATGCCCTTCGCGTGGCGCAGGCAACGCTGTATGGTCCGCCAACCGAACTGGGGTAAGACCATGACCGATGCTTACACGGGCGACCGTATCATCCTGAAAGACCTAGGCTTTTACGGCTACCACGGCCTCTTCGCCGAGGAGAAAAAGCTCGGTCAGCGATTCTTCATTGACCTCGAGCTGGGTGTGGATCTGACCGAGGCGGCCGAGACCGACAAGCTCAGCGCCGGGATTTCCTATGCCGATATCTATGACACCGTGAAGGCTAGCTTTGAGAGCCAGCCAATGCGGTTGCTGGAAGCTGTTGCGCAGAATGTCAGCGTGGCGCTGTTCGACGGCTTCGAGAAGATCAACTGGATCATCATCCGCATTCGCAAGCCTGAGGCACCAATCGCCATGGTGCGCGGCGAAGTGGCGATCGAGCTGCAGCGGGTTCGTAAGGCCAAATGAGCGGAAAAGCCTGGCTCAGCCTCGGCGCCAATATCGGCGACCCCAAAGCGCAGCTTGCCGATGCCGTGCGCCGCATCGATGCGCATGCTGACATTCAGGTCGTGGCGCAGTCTTCGGTGCTATCAACCAAGGCCTGGGGCAAGACGGACCAGCCGGACTTCGCCAATATGGCGATGGGGGTAGAGACGACGCTATCACCCCTGGACCTGCTGGATGCCGTGTTGGGCATCGAGCTGGAAATGGGGCGCGTGCGCAAAGAAGTCTGGGGCCCGCGTGTCATCGACATCGATGTGATTGCCTATGACAACGTGCAGATGCAAAGCGAGCGCCTGACCCTGCCCCACCCCTATGCGCATGAGCGGGATTTTGTGCTCGATCCACTGGGCGAGATATCGCCGGAGACCGTGGCTTGGGTGAAGCAGGTGGCGCAGGGCTGATTGGCCTACTTGGCTTGCCTCAATCCATCCTCCCCACCGGCGCTTCCCTCGGACTTGATCCGAGGGTCACTGTCGGCTCACCCTGCGTTGCGGCAGGCCCTCGGATCAAGTCCGAGGGCAGCAGTTGTGGGTGGGGGATGTTTGGGCGGTTAAGCCGAGGCAGGAAGGATACCCCCTCCCGGCCTCCCCCTGAAAAGGGGGAGGAGTTGATCGCGTTTGGGGCGATATTCTGCAATGCGCAACGGCCAGTTCCTCCCCCTATCAGGGGGAGGTTAGGAGGGGGTACTCCGAAGTTTGCAACTTACGGCCGCAGCGCGTCCAGCACAGCGACCGCCGTATCGAATTCCACGCGGCGGAGGGCGCGGCGGGTTTCGGCTTCTTCGTCCTGGCCCCAGAGGCCAATCTGGAAATCCTCGTCGACATGCGCCGCAGCCCAGACTTCGTCGGGGGTGAGCAACTGGTTCCAGAGGGCGATGGCGAGAAGGCCCGAGCCCGTGAGACCGGTAATCGACACCAGTGTGGTCAGCACGAGAAGACCTTCGTCCTGCAGGCGTTCGGCCAGCTTGGCGATGGTGGCTTCTGGTTGCGGCTGGTGGATGATGCCGACGGTGGGCTGGAACTTGACCTCGAAGTGGCGCGCCAGCCTCACCAGTGCCTGATCCCAAAGCGCGTCCTGTGCATCGACCAGCGCCTTGGGCGAGTCGGCGCGATAGAGCAGCAGATCGCCGGCAGCGAACTTGATCACCTCGTCGCGGAACGCCGGGATCATGTCTTCGCCGCTTTCGACGGCGGAGTTGACCAGACGGACGGTCGGCATGGTGCCGGGATCGATGTGAGTGCCCTGTGCCGCCCATTCCTCGGCCATGGTGGTGGCAATGGACGCTGCAGGTACGATGACCGGAATCTTGTGGCCGGGCGTACGCACCTGGCGGCCATCAAGGGTCACGACAAAGCCGCGATCGACTGGCGCAACGCCAACATCCTTGTAGAACCGCTTGGGCAGCTCGACCTTGTCGAGCGCCTGCGCGCGGCCATAGCCGTCATCGATGTGCTTCTGGGCGTCTTCGAGCTGATCGCGCATGGCTTACTCCAGTACAGTCCGGATCGCGCTGTCGAGCTGGTCGTAGCGGTCGATCATGGCATTGGCGCCAGCAGCGATCAATTCGCGCGGCTCGTGATAGCCCCAGGTAACGCCGATGGTGCGGCAACCGGCAGCCACACCCATTTCGATATCGAACGTGGTGTCGCCGATCATCACGGTCTGCTCAGGGGTCGCGCCGGTTTCGCGCATCGCCGTTTCGAGCATGCCCGGATGGGGCTTGGATGGATTGTGGTCGGGCGTCTGCAGGGTCACGAAGTAATCGGCGATGCCATGCAGGCCGAGAATGCGATGCACGCCGTTGAGGCCCTTGCCGGTGGCAATGCCCAGCAGCACATCGTCCTGCGCCTTGAGGCGATTGAGCGCATCGAGCGTGCCGGGGAACAGGGATTCGCGATTGCCGGAGTTGATCAGCGAGTCCTTGTAGTGCGTACGGTAGCTCTCGACGAGCTTGGCCACCAGTACGTCATCATCGGTATGAGCCAGCCGAGCCAGCGCCAGCGGCAACGACAGGCCAATGACGCGACGCGATTCAGCAGGTGTCGGCGGCGTAAGGCCCGCACCGAGGAACGTTGTCGCCATGTGCTCGGAGATGAGCTCCTGGGTGTCGATCAGCGTTCCGTCCATATCGAAGACGACGAGTTTCATTCGCCGTCCTCCGGATCCCCGCTGACGTCGTAACGGTCGGGGTCGAAGCCGAGGGCTTCAAAGGTCTGGCGCATATGGGGCGGCAGTGGCGCCGAAATGTCGAGGCGCTTGCCATTGCGCAGCGGCAGCGCAATGCGACGCGCATGCAGTTGCAGGCCTTCGCCTAGGCCAGGCGCGCCCTGATAGTTCTCGATGTTGAAATAGCGCGGGTCGCCGATGATGGGCGTGCCGAGCTGAGCCATGTGTACGCGCAGCTGATGGGTGCGCCCCGTGACGGGCTTGAGCGTGACCCAGGCGAAGCGGCGGCTGGCCGTATCAGTGGTCGAATAATAGCTCAGCGAGTGCTGCGAGCCCGGCGTGCCGTTTCGTACCACAACCATCTGCTCGCCATCGTCAGTGCTCTGGCGGGCGAGGAAGCAGGAGATTTCGCCCTGCTGGGGATGAGGATTGCCGGCGACCACAGCCCAATAGATCTTGCGCGCCGAACGCGAGCGGAACACGGTGCCGAAATGACTGGCGGCAACCTTGGTCTTGGCGACGACGAGGCAGCCCGAAGTGTCGCGGTCGAGGCGATGAACCAGACGTGGAGGCTCGCCCTTTTTGTTGGGGAGGCTCTTCAGCATGCCGTCGATATGGCGCTTGGTGCCGCTACCGCCCTGCACTGCCAGACCATGAGGCTTGTTGAAGACATAGATGTCCTCGTCCTCATAAAGGATCAGGCCGCGCAGGAATTCGGCGTCGGCGTCGCTGACCTTCACCGGCTTGACGACGTCGGCGTCATCAATCGGGGGAATGCGCACGGTCTGGCCGGGAGACAAGCGCGTGCTCGTCGTCACCTTGGCCTTGTCGACCTTGACCTCGCCATTGCGGATCAGCTTTTGCAGTCGGCCAAAGCCAAGCTGGGGGAAATGATTGGCAAACCAGCGGTCGAGACGCATGCCGTCTTCGTCATCACTTACTTGCCGCTGTTGTACGCCACTCATGCCACGCCTCGGGTCACCAAAAGTCCGAGATAAAGCCCAATGAGACAAACCACAACCGACAACAGCACATAGAGGCCAGCCGAAAGCCATTCTCCCCGCTCAATCAGCTCGATTGTGTCCAATGAGAACGCGGAAAATGTGGTGAAGCCCCCCAAAACGCCCACGGCGACGAACAATCGCAGGTCTGGCGCCCAGTTTGCGTTGATGCGACCGAGCATCCCGATGAACAGACCCATAGCGGTGGAGCCAAGAATATTGATCAGCAAGGTCGAGAGCGGGAAGGACATTGGCAACGCTCGATTGATCCAGCTGCCGAAGCCGTAGCGCGCCATTGCGCCCATGGCGCCACCCAGCCCGACTAGAAAAAACGTACGTATTTGCAAGAGATCAACCAATTGGCTAACTCGTCACTTTAGAGGGCAGCATTCCCGCAGAGCATGCCATAGATTAGCGCCGATTCTGGGGGGATAAACTGATGCGGGCCTGTTTCCTGATGCGCGCGGGCGCAATTGTTGCGGCAACGCTGCTGTTGTCGGCCTGTGGCGTGGGGATGCTTGGCCGCAATGCCCTGCCTGTCGAATTGACCGCAGATGCTGTTGTCGCGGGCAACCAGACGCTCCGCTATTGGGGCGACGATCCGGAATTCGTGGCCACCCATTCCAGCGTGAAAGCCGGCAGCGACGGGATCGTCGACTATCTCACATTGTCAGGTGGCGGTATTAACGGTGCGTATGGCGCAGGGTATCTGGTCGGCTGGACAGCCAAAGGCACCCGTCCGGACTTCGAAGTCGTCACCGGCATCAGCGTCGGCGCCATGATGGCTCCCCTAGCCTTTCTTGGTCCGCAATATGACGGGCGGTTGCAGGCGGCGTTCTCGACGCTCACCGAACAGACCACCATGCGGATCGATTTCATCTCGGCGTTGTTTGGCGCCTCCTCGGTCATGGACAACAAGGTTATTCTGTCTGCCATCCGGCAGCTGGTCGATGAACAAGTGATCCGCGAAGTTGCCATTGCCCATCGTCAGGGGCGCCGGCTTTACATCGGCACCACGAACCTTGATGCGCAGCGCCCGGTGATCTGGGACATTGGCGCCATCGCCGTCAGCAACATTCCCAACAAGCTCGAGCTGGTGCACCGTATCATTCTGGCGTCGACTGCCGTGCCGGGCGTCTTCCCGCCAGTGCTGGTCGACGTTTCGGCCAAGGAAAACGCATTCGACGAGTTGCATGTCGATGGCGGTGTCACCCAGCAGGTTCTGCTGATGCCCGGCGGCTACAAGAACGGGCGCGGCAACCAGAAGCTCTATGTGATCTTCAATGGTGTGGTTGATCCCACCCCGAGCAATGTCACCAAGCTGGCCAGTATCGACCTGCTGGGACGCGCGGTTCCGACAATGCTGAAATATCTCGGCCGTGCCAATCTGGAGCAGCTGGCCAATACCGCCTCGCGCAACAACATAGCCTTCCGCCTGTCGGCTATTCCCGCAGACTTCCCCGAGAGCAAGGGTATCCTTGGCGATCGCGCGTGGCTGGGCCAGCTATTTGACTTCGGCTTTGCCAATGGCAAGGCGGGCGCCTGGCAGAACACCCCAAGGTAGGCGGAAGAAACTCAGTCTTCCGCCCGCTTGGACGCTCTCAGCCGCTCAAAATACTCAACCCGCTTACGCAGGTCGCGCTCGAACCCACGCTCGACGGGCTCGTAGAATTTCTGGCGACCGATTTTTTCGGGGAAGTATTCCTGCCCGGAAAAGGCCTCGGGCGTGTCGTGGTCGTAGATATAGCCGTCCCCATAACCAGAGCCCTTCATGAGCTTGGTGGGCGCGTTGAGGATGACCATGGGCGGCATCGGCGAGCCGGTGGCCTTGGCGACGCTCATGGCGCCCTTATAGGCGGTGTAGACGGCGTTCGATTTGGGCGCGAGCGCCAGATAAACCACAACTTGCGCCAGAGCCAGTTCGCCCTCGGGAGAACCAAGCATCTGGAACGCATCGCGGGCCGCCACGGCTTGCGGCAGGGCTTGGGGATCGGCAAGGCCGACATCCTCGACGGCCATGCGGATCAGGCGGCGCGCCAAAAACAGCGGATCCTCACCGGCATCGAGCATGCGGGCGAAATAATAGAGCGCCGCGTCGGGGTCTGA
This sequence comes from Devosia epidermidihirudinis, assembly GCF_000971295.1. Classification (GTDB taxonomy): domain Bacteria; phylum Pseudomonadota; class Alphaproteobacteria; order Rhizobiales; family Devosiaceae; genus Devosia; species Devosia epidermidihirudinis. The sequence continues at coordinate 201,118 of NZ_LANJ01000011.1, forward strand.
ACCACGGATGGTTTTGTGCAAGGCGGAGATGAGGTTGTAGTGCCCATCCTGCGCCTTATCGTAGATCGGCGCACGGCGCTGGATCACGGTGAGCATGGTGGCGGCATCAAGTGTTTCGCCCGGCTTTACGGAAGATAGAACCTCCTCCACAAGCCCCAGCAGGGCGCGCCCGTCGCCGTCGGCCAGCGTCAGCAGCGTCTGGCGCGCCTCCGGCTCCAGCGGCAGCGCAGCACCTGTCAGCGCCTCGGCACGCGTCACCAGCTTTTCGAGATCATCCAGCCCAAGCGATTCAAAGCGCAGCACCTGACTACGCGAGAGCAGAGCGGCATTGAGTTCAAACGACGGGTTTTCCGTCGTCGCGCCGACCAGCACGACCGTGCCGTCTTCCATGACGGGCAGGAAACCATCCTGTTGCGCGCGGTTGAAGCGGTGAATTTCATCGACGAACAGCAGCGTCTTGTGGCCGGAGAGGCGCTCGAAGCGCGCCTTCTCGAAGACCTTCTTGAGGTCAGCCACGCCAGAGAACACGGCGGAAATCTGCTCAAAGCGATAACCGATCTGATCGGCCAGAAGCCGCGCAACGGTGGTCTTGCCGGTGCCCGGCGGGCCCCAGAGGATGAGGGACCCCAGACGGCCAGAGGCGATCATGCGGCGCAGCGTGCCGTCCGGGCCGAGCAAATGGGTTTGCCCGATCACGTCATCAAGCGTCTGTGGGCGCAGCTGATCGGCCAGCGGTCGCGCGCGGTCGGTTTCGGAGGGGGCGGCAGCGAAAAGATCGGACATGGAGCGAGTTCTAGCCGATTGCTATCGCCGTCTCCAGCGGCGAACGACACGAAAACCCAGCAGCGTGACTTTGGCAGTCAGCCAGAAGGACAGCAACACGCCGAGCACGCCTGCAAACATCAGCATGGCCGGATAGATGGCCCCCGACAGTTCCCATGCCGAAAGCGGCCCGGGCGTCGGCAGGACGTAAATGGCCCAAGCCGCCGCCATCAGCACAAAAACGGCGCAAAAAATGTAGATGACCATCCCCATAGCCGGACCTTACCCCATTCACGCCGGCCTTCCAGCTCTGCCCCGCGCCGCTAGCCGCCGACAATGCTGCGAATGACCTGCCCGCCGCGCTGCAGGATGATCTGCCAGGTGCGCGTCCGTGTTGAGGCCGTGTCGGAAAACACCTTAGCAGTGTCCATGGCGGTGTTATTGAGCGAGACGATAATGTCGTCCACGCGTAGGCCCATCTGCTCGGCAGGCGAGCCCTGCGCCACAGCGGTCACGATGACACCCTTGGAATCGTAGGGCAAACCCTTGGACTCGGCGAGCGCGGGATCGATTTGTCGCACACTCGTGCCTGCAAATGCCGAGTTGCCGGAAATGGTGGCGACTGCATCGTCGGCAGGAATTGGTGCGGCCTCGACGGTGAAGTTCACCGTTTCCGACACACCGCCGCGCAGACGAACAAGCTGGGTAGCCTGTCCCACTGGCTTGGTGGCGAGGCGGAAGTTGAACGAGCTGGGATCATCGACCGTAATGCCATCGACCGACAGGATCACATCCCCCGCAGCAAAACCTGCGCGGGCCGCTGGGCCGTTTGGAGCGGTTTCGGTGATCAGTGCGCCGTGCGGCGCGTCCATGCCCAGGCTGGCAGCGATATCGGACGTAACGGCCTGCATCTTGGCGCCGAACCATGGGCGGACGATGGCTTTACCGGTGACGCCAGCATCGGCAACGAAGCGCGCCATATTGGCCGGAATGGCAAAGCCAATGCCAACCGAGCCGCCAGACTGGGAGTAAATCGCGGTGTTGATGCCGACGAGGTGGCCGTCTAGATCGACCAATGCGCCGCCCGAATTGCCGGGATTGATGGCCGCGTCGGTCTGGATAAAGAATTCATAGTCCGAGCGCTCAACCCCGGTTCGCGCCAGCGCCGAGACAATGCCGCTGGTCACGGTCTGGCCGACGCCAAAGGGATTGCCGATGGCCAAGACGAGATCGCCGACTTCGAGGGCGTCGGAATCAGCAAAGGTGATGGCCGGGAACGTCACCTTGCCGGGATCGCGCACGCGCAGCACGGCAAGATCGGTCTGCTCATCCTCGAGCACGATATCGACGGGGAATTCGCGGCCATCAGAGAGCGCGATGCGAACGTCGGTCGCCCCCTCGATGACGTGGCGATTGGTGAGGATAACGCCACTGGCCTCGGTGATGACCCCCGAGCCAAGTGACCGGGATTCGCGTGGCCGCGTCTGGAACTGGCCCTGCCCGAAGAAGCGGGAGAAGAACGGATCGTTTGCAAAGGGCGAGGTGGACTGCTGCTCGATGCGCGTAGCGTAAACATTGACCACCGACGGCGCGACGGCCTTCACCACAGGCGCAAAACTCAATTTGGTCTGCTGGGCGCTTGTCGGAACCACGCGCGTCGTGTCGGAGGCGGCGGCCGGAGGCGGCGGCGCGACCTGGGCGATACTGGGTGCATTGAACGGGGCAAAAGCAAGCGTACCGCCAATGGCTAGAACCGCAACAGCGGCTGCTGCAAGGATCAGCGTGCGTATCGACATCGAACCAACCTCCGGCGTGTGCGTTAGACCTCCCATGAGGCCCACGACCAACCCCAGCAAAACGCCCGGATTCTGTCACGAAAATGGCGTCACGCCAGCGTCTTAATCCCAGTCCAAATAATCGTTTGCGTAGGGGGGCACAGCGCCCTATATGCAGCGCTCAATTTACCGCTTCCCTCAAGCCCGAAAGGCAAGTCGTCAATGACCACTGAGCCGAAACACGTTTACTCGAACACCTCTGCCCTGATCGCGGCGGAATCGCCAGATTTCCCGGCCTTTCTGTTCTCTGAGCGTGAGCTGCACCGGGCCACAAAGGTGTTTCGCAAGGGCTTCGATGGCCTTTTGACCTATGCGGTCAAGTGCAACCCATCGCCCCACATCATTGCGCAACTGCATAACGAGGGTTTGAAGGCATTCGACGTCGCCTCGAACACCGAGATGGAACTCGTGCGCGACTACGCGCCCGGCGCCGTTATGCACTACAACAACCCGATCAAGAACAAGCGCGAGATTGCCCGCGCTTATGAAGAGTTCGGCGTCCGCTCCTTCACCATCGACCACCCCCAGCAGCTCGACCAGCTCGCAGCCGTGGTGTCGCCATCGCGCGATGTGGAAGTGACCACCCGTTTCAAGGCCGGCAAGGCGCTCAAGTCCTATGACTTCGGCATCAAGTTTGGCGTGATGGAACAGGGCGCGGCCGAAATCGTCACCATGGTCGACCAGATGGGCTACACGCCCAGCCTGTGCTTCCACGTCGGCAGCCAGTGCGAAGACGCTTATGCCTATGAGCGCCACATCGCAGCAGCAGCCCGTATTGCTACCGAGAGCGGCATCGAGCTCAAGCGCCTCAATATCGGCGGCGGCTACCCAGCCCCCTACCCGACCAGCGAAGCGCCGCCGATGGACTATTACTTCGAGACCATCTCGACCGCGGTGAAGGACAACTTCGGCAAGAGCCAGCCCGAGCTCATCATCGAGCCCGGCCGCGCCCTCGTCACCTCGTCCACCTCGCTTCTGCTGCGCGTCAAGCACCAGCGCGGCGGCCAGGCCGTCTATGTCAACGACGGCGCCTATGGCAGCCTGATGGAAGTGAAGTTCATGCACTTCACCCCACCAGTGCGCGTCTGGCGCGGCGCTCGCGTGCATGACAACGATGCGAACTTCTCCGAGTTCACCATCTGGGGCCCAACCTGCGACAGCTATGACGTACTGCCACAGGTCTTCACCCTGCCCGCAGACATCGACGAAGACGACTGGATCGAGTTCGGCCTGATGGGTGCCTACACCCAGGCGTCGCTGACCCCGTTCAACGGTTTTGATCGCCGCGATCAGTTCTGGGTCGACGAGGTCTACACTGGCAAAGACCAGCAGCCCGAGTAGTCTGCTACGATCTGAAAACTGAGAACTCCCGCTTCGGCGGGAGTTTTTGTCTCTAGCCTTTTCCACCCCGATTCCATTCGACATATCGGAACTGAAAATGCATCACATCCCGCCTCTGGCCGATTTCGGCCGCCGCATCATGATCAATGGCCCCAGCAATGCCGGCAAATCCACTCTGGGCGACGCCATAGCGCGCAAACTGGGCATACCAGTCGTGCATCTGGACCGCCTGAGCCACGAAGAACAAGGCACCTGGGTTCCCCGCGACAAGACCGAATTCCACTCCCTGCATGATGCTGCGATAACCGCAGACACCTGGGTCATGGATGGCAACTACACGGAAATCATGCCGCAGCGCTTTGCGCGCGCAACAGGCGTCGTGGTCATCGACGATCACTTCCTGCTTCGCTACCTGCGGTACTTCAACCGTACGCTTCTGCAGCGCCAACGCGTTGGCGGCCTCGAAAGCGACCGCGACGCCCTGAGCTGGGCGATGATCGCCTGGATATGGAAAACGCGGAACGCCGAAAAGTACCGTGTCGCAGCCCGCGATAGCGGCCTTCCCGTTGTGATTTGCCGCAACCGGCAGAATTGCAGGCGCTTTATGATGCGTGGGGCTTGGAACGGCGCGGCTAGGAGCCGCCCAACTCCTCCGCCAACCCGATCAGCAGCCCTTCAGGGCCACGGATGTAGCAGAGACTATAAGCGTCCTGATACCGCACGACTTCGCCGACCAGATGCGCGCCACGCGCCGTCAGCCTTTTGAGCGTATCCTCAAGATCAGTGACCGTGAACATAACGCGGAGATAGCCGAGCGCATTGACGGGGGCATTGCTGTGATCGGCCACCACTTCGGGCTCGATGAAACGGGACAGCTCCAGACGGCTATGCCCATCGGGCGTGCGCATCATGGCGATCTCGACATGCTGCTCTCCCAGCCCAGTCACGCGACCGGCCCAATCGCCTTCGATGACCGCGCGCCCCTCGAGCTCCAGGCCAAGTTCTGCGAAAAACTCGATCGCCGGACCAAGTTCACGTACAACGATGCCCATATTGTCCATGCGTTTGAGCGTCATGTTCCGGCTCCGCCAGTTGCTCTCAGTTCAAAGGACATTAGGCCTGCCTGACACACAAGGCAAAAAGCCAGCGCCCGCTCCGGAGCGTGCTAAGTCCAGAAGAAGACTATCGCCAACACAAATATGCCGAACCCCGCCAGACCGCCTCCCGCGTAGGTCTCAGCCATCGCCTGATCCATTCGCGTGACCTGCGTCAAGTTTTCGGGGTTCTGGATGACCTCAAAGTCGGCACCCACGCGCTGATTACTGGCACCACCGAGGTTCATGAAGACCCCGACTGTCCGGCCATCCCGCGTCACTTCTACATTGCCGGAGTAAATCCGGTTCAGGTTCCAGGAGCGGGATGGATTATCCGCCGCGAACCGCTCAACCTGGTCGCAGGGAATGACGAAAGGATCACTCCGTCGACGCGACAGGAGAGGCAGTGAATGCAACTGAATCTGGCACTCGACTTCCACTGACATGACACGGGCCTGCGCCACGGGCCAACCGTACTTCGCTGTGCCGAAATGCCAGACGAGCGCCCCAGCGATGAGCGCAACAATACCGATTGCAAACAGAAGGTAATGTCCGCCCTGCCCGTCGCTACTTCGCGCCCACATTACCGATGTCCCCGTCCCCCGACAGGCATCTCTAGCAAGCACACTTCAACGACAGGTGAATTTGGCATCCAATATTGCGGAGGCCACAATAACAAAGAGGCGGCCGCGTGGAACGCGACCGCCTCAATTGATCGACGATTAAAGACGCTTACGCGGCTTCGTATTCGTCGTCCTCGCGAGCCTGCACAGGACCGCTATCGAGGCCCTTTGCATTGACGTCGCGATCAACAAACTCGATCACTGCCATTGGCGCGTTGTCGCCATAGCGGAAACCAGCCTTCATGATGCGGATGTAGCCGCCCTGGCGTTCCTTGTAGCGTGGGCCAAGCACTGCGAAGAGCTTGGCAACCTGGCCTTCGTCACGGATCTGAGCGATCGCCTGACGACGAGCGTGCAGATCGCCGCGCTTGCCGAGGGTGATCAGCTTCTCAACGATCGGACGCAGGTCCTTCGCCTTTGGAAGCGTGGTAACGATCTGCTCGTGCTTGATCAGCGCGGCAGACATATTTGCGAACATCGCCTTGCGGTGGCTGGCGGTCCGATTGAGCTTGCGGCCGGAATTACCGTGGCGCATGGTGTTCTCCTAAAGTACTTGGCAGCGCGGGATCAGTAGTGATCTTCGTAGCGCTTAGCGAGGTCATCGATATTCTCGGGTGGCCAGTTGGCAACGTCCATTCCGAGATGAAGCCCCATCTGTGCCAGGACTTCCTTGATTTCATTGAGCGACTTGCGGCCGAAATTCGGAGTCCGCAGCATCTCGGCTTCTGTCTTCTGGATCAGATCGCCGATGTAAACGATGTTGTCGTTCTTGAGGCAGTTTGCCGAACGCACCGAAAGCTCGAGCTCGTCGACCTTCTTGAGGAGCGCTGGGTTGAAGGCCAATTCTGGAACGGCATCCTGTGCCTTTTCCTTGCTGGGCTCTTCGAAATTCACGAAGACCGACAGCTGATCCTGCAGAATGCGTGCAGCGTAAGCCACAGCGTCTTCTGGCGAGATCGCGCCATTGGTTTCCACCTGAAGGGTCAGCTTGTCCTTGTCCAGGCTCTCGCCGGCACGGGTTGCATCAACCTTGTAGGACACGCGACGAACTGGCGAGAACAGCGAGTCAACCGGGATATAGCCGATTGGTGCGTCTTCTGGACGGTTCTTGTCAGCGGCAACGTAACCCTTGCCGGTGTCGACGGTGAATTCGATGTTGATCTCGGCGCCATCATCGAGGTGACAGATCACGAGTTCTGGGTTCAGCACTTCGATATCGCCGGTGACTTTGATGTCGCCAGCGGTCACGGCACCTGGACCCTGCTTGGTCAGACCAAGACGCTTTGGGCCTTCGCCGCCCATCTTCAACGCGATTTCCTTCACGTTGAGGACGAGATCGGTAATGTCTTCGCGAACGCCCGGAAGCGACGAGAATTCATGCAGGATGCCGTCAATCTGGATTGCGGTAACTGCCGCGCCCTGAAGCGACGACAGCAGCACGCGACGCAGAGCATTACCAAGGGTAAGCCCGTAACCGCGCTCAAGCGGCTCGGCAACTACCGAAGCCACGCGCGCGTTGTCGCTGCCCGAAACAATCTCCAGCTTGGTCGGCTTGATCAGTTCTTGCCAGTTCCTCTGGATCGTCACGGTTATGTCCTTTCAAAATCGCGGCCCCAGCCCGAGCCGCTCCGCCGCAAACGCAATAAGACTCCCGGCCCATTCAATCGGCCGGGAGCTCTTCAATCGGTCTAGATTAGACGCGGCGCCGCTTGCGTGGGCGGCAGCCATTGTGCGGGATCGAGGTCACGTCGCGGATCGAAGTCACGTTGAAGCCAGCGGCCTGCAGAGCGCGCAGAGCCGATTCACGGCCCGAGCCTGGACCACGAACTTCGACCTCAAGGGTCTTCATGCCGTGCTCTTGTGCCTTCTTGGCAGCATCTTCAGCAGCAACCTGAGCTGCGTAAGGGGTCGACTTGCGCGAACCCTTGAAGCCCATAACGCCCGACGAGGACCACGAAATCGTGTTGCCCTGCATGTCGGCGATCGTCACCATGGTGTTGTTGAACGAAGCGTTCACGTGGGCAACGCCCGAAGTGATGTTCTTGCGCTCTTTGCGCTTAACGCGCGTGGTCTCAGTCTTAGCCATCTAATTCCTCGATACGATATCAGCGCTGCCGTTAGCGAAATGCCCCGGCAGCTACATCGAAGAACCCGATTACGGGTTCTTACTTCTTCTTGCCAGCGATTGCCTTTGCAGGACCCTTGCGAGTGCGAGCATTGGTGTGCGTGCGCTGACCGCGAACGGGCAGACCACGACGGTGACGCAGGCCACGGTAGTTGCCCAGGTCCATCAGGCGCTTGATGTTCATCGCTACGGAGCGACGAAGATCGCCTTCCACGAGGTAATCGCGGTCGATAGTTTCACGGATCTGGATCACTTCGGCATCGGTGAGTTCATTCACGCGACGCTCGGCAGGGATGCCAACCTTAGTGATGATATCCTCAGCGAACTTGTCGCCGATCCCGTGGATATACTGAAGCGCGATAACAACGCGCTTATTGGTCGGGATATTGACGCCAGCAATACGAGCCACGTCTGCTCTCCTTCATTCAGCGCGAACCATCACGGCTGGCGCCCTAAAACAACAAGGGACCGGAATTCGACCCCACCTTTTGTGGAAAACCGAATCCAGCCCAATAATCCATGAGACTGACGCGGTTCTTTAAGGATTCGGCTTCGCAGAGTCAACTGCGAAACCCAATCCGTATTCAGTGTGCGATAGCGGCCTTGATAGCCGCCGTCACCTGCTCGACCGGCTCCATGCCGTCGACAGCCTTCAACAGGCCCTCTTCGGAATAGTACGCCACGAGCGGAGCAGTCTGGTCCTGGTAAACACCGAGGCGCTTACGCAGCACGTCTTCGTTGTCGTCGGCGCGAGCGCCACCCGATTCCTTGGCGCGATTGATAACACGACGAACGAGCTCATCGGCATCAGCCTTGATCTCAATCACCGCGTTCAGCGAAACGCCCTTGTCGACCAGCATCTGGTCGAGCGCCTCAGCCTGCGCAATGGTGCGCGGGAAGCCGTCGAGAATGAAACCCGGCTTGCAGTCTTCAGCATCGAGACGTTCAGAGACGATGCCGTTGACGATATCGTCGGAGACCAGGTCGCCCCGGTCAACGATGGCCTTGGCCTCAAGCCCAAGCGGGGTCTTGGCGGCGATTGCCGAGCGCAGGATGTCGCCCGTCGATAGCTGAGGGATACCAAAGGACTCTACCAAAATCTTGGCCTGGGTCCCCTTCCCCGCTCCCGGCGGTCCGAGCAGAATCAATCTCATCGACGCTTGCCTCCTCCAAGACGGGACTTCTTGACGAGTCCCTCATACTGCTGAGCAATCAGATGGCTCTGGATCTGGCTAACCGTATCCAGCGTCACCGTCACCATAATCAGCAGAGAAGTACCGCCGATGAACTGGCTGACAGCCAGCTGGTTGTGAACAATTTCCGGGATCAACGCGACAACCGTCAGGTAGAGCGCGCCAACCACAGTAATACGCGTCAGCACGTAGTCGATGTGCTGGGCCGTCCGCTCACCCGGGCGAATACCCGGAATGAAGCCGCCGGAGCGCTTGAGGTTGTCCGCGGTTTCCTGCGGGTTGAAGACGATCGCGGTGTAGAAAAACGCGAAGAAGATGATGAAGAAGGCGAACAGAGCCAGATAAAGCGGCTGACCGCGACCCAGCAGAGCCGTCACCACCTGCAGCCACTGCGGTGCATTCCCCTGCGCCGCAAAGGACGCAATGGTAGCCGGCAGAAGCAGAAGCGACGAACCAAAGATCACCGGGATAACGCCCGAGGTGTTCAGCTTCAGTGGCAGGTGCGAGGTATCGCCCTGGAACATCTTGTTGCCGACCTGGCGCTTTGGATACTGGATCAGCAGACGACGCTGAGCGCGTTCAAAGAACACGATACCCGCAATCACCACCAGAGCGAGCACGAGGACACCAAAGCCAGCCAGAGCAGGCAGCGCCCCAGTACGGCTGAGTTCCAGCGTCTGGACGATTGTCGTTGGCAGGTTTGCCACGATACCAGCAAAAATGATCAACGAAATGCCGTTGCCCACGCCACGTGCCGTGATCTGCTCACCGAGCCACATCAGGAACATGGTGCCGCCGACCAGTGTAATCACGGTCGAGATGCGGAAGAACCAGCCTGGGTTCAGAACGACGCCCTGGCTTGCTTCCAGGCCAACGGCAATGCCGTATGCCTGAACGGCGCAGAACACGACCGCCAGATAGCGGGTGTACTGGTTCATCTTGCGGCGGCCGGACTCACCCTCCTTCTTGAGGGCTTCGAGGCGTGGCGATGCCGTAGCTACCACCTGCACCACGATCGACGCGGTAATGTATGGGATCAGGTTCAGCGCAAAGATCGCCATACGCTCAACGGCGCCACCGGCGAACATGTTGAACATACCAATGATGCCCTGCTGCGACTGTTCAAAAGTCGCGCGGAAGGCATCTGGATCAATACCCGGAACCGGAATGAAGGTACCCAGCCGATAAACAAGCAGCGCGCCCAGTGTGAACCAGATGCGCTGCTGCAGGGCCTTCGCCTTCGAAAAGGTCGAGAAATTTAAATTACGTGCCAGCTGTTCGGCTGCGGACGCCATGTATCGCTCCCTATGGCTTCAAGGCCAGGTGCGCTCGGAGCGGGTCGGACGCAGACCCGTCTGCAGTCCTAGCGCAACAAACCAAAAAAAGGCGCACCCAACCAATGGCCGGGTGCGCCAAGCCGAAATTAACCGGCGTATGGAGTCTTCTTCCACGGCGCCTTAGCCGGGATGAGATCGATCTTGCCACCAGCAGCTTCGATAGCCGCAGTTGCACCAGCCGTAGCGTAGTTGACGTTAAACGTCACCTTCTTGGAGGTGAAACCGGCCGAACCGATCAGGCGGACGCCGTCCTTTGGACGACGGATAACGCGAGCAGCGATCAGCGCAGCAGCGTCGATCACAGCAGTCGCATCGAGCTTGCCGGCATCGATGTATGCCTGGAGACGGTCAATGCGGACCTCGTTCCAGTCACCTGGATTGAGTGCATTGAAGCCGCGCTTTGGCATACGCATGTGAAGGGGCATCTGGCCGCCTTCAAAGCCGTTGATTGCAACGCCCGAGCGTGCAGTCTGGCCCTTGCCGCCACGACCACCGGTCTTGCCCTTACCCGAACCGATACCGCGGCCTACGCGGATACGGACCTTGTTGGCACCGGGATTGTCACGAAGTTCGTTCAAACGAGTCATTGATCGCTCTCCCCTTACTCGCCGACGACGCGGACGAGGTGCGGAAGCTTGTTGATCATGCCACGAACTTCTGGCGTATCGATCAGCTCGCGCTGCTTGTTCATCTTATTCAGCCCGAGACCGATCAGGGTCGCGCGCTGCACTTTGTCGCGGCGGATGGGCGAACCATACTGCTCAACGATAAGGGTTTTCTTCTCAGCCATTTTGTTTCTCCGTCCTCAGCCGGATCAAGCTTCGACTGCAGTCTCGCCGCGGCGAGCCTGGAGTTCCGAAACCTTGAGACCGCGGCGGGCCGCAACCGAGCGTGGGCTGTCAACGCGCTTGAGCGCATCGAAAGTTGCCCGCACCATGTTGTATGGGTTTGCAGTGCCCTGCGACTTGGCAACGATGTCGTTGATGCCAAGCGTTTCGAACACAGCGCGCATCGGACCACCGGCGATGATACCGGTACCTGGCACTGCTGCACGCAGGATGACCTTGCCGGCGCCGTGGCGGCCGTGCACGTCGTGGTGCAACGTACGCGCATCGCGCAGCGGAACGCGGATCATCTGGCGCTTGGCCTGCTCGGTAGCCTTGCGGATTGCTTCTGGCACTTCACGTGCCTTGCCATGACCAAAGCCAACGCGGCCCTTCTGGTCACCAACAACGACGAGTGCTGCGAAGCCGAAGCGACGACCACCCTTAACAACCTTGGCCACGCGGTTGATGTGGACAAGGCGATCGACGAATTCGCTTTCGCGTTCTTGAACGTCTCTGCTCATAATATTTTCCTCAGCCGCGCGTTAGAACTGCAGGCCGCCCTCACGGGCAGCGTCTGCGAGGGCCTTAACACGGCCATGATAGATATACGACCCACGGTCGAAGATGACTTCGGCAACACCGGCCTTGGTGGCGCGCTCAGCGATCAGCTTGCCAATGGCAGCTGCTGCTTCTGCGGTTGCGCCATTCTTGACGGTTGCCTTGACATCGCTGTCGAGCGTCGAAGCAGCGGCCAGCGTACGGCCGTTTGCGTCGTCGATAACCTGGGCGTAGATATTTTTGTCCGAACGGAAAACCGACAGACGCGGACGACCGAAGGCACGAGCCTTGAGCGCCTTGCGAACACGAGCCTTGCGGCGTTCCGCACCTTTTGCACTGATAGCCATTGCAGGCGCTCCTTACTTCTTCTTGCCTTCTTTGCGGAAGACGAACTCGCCCGCATAACGTACACCCTTGCCCTTATAGGGCTCGGGCTTGCGCCATGCGCGAATATCCGCCGCAACTTGGCCAACCTGCTGCTTGTCGATACCAGTAACGACGATCTCCGTCGGCACTGGGACAGCGAGCGTGATTCCCTTAGGGGCTTCGTAGATCACTTCGTGGCTGAACCCAAGCGAAAGCTTGACGTCTTTGCCCTGCAAGGCAGCGCGATAGCCCACGCCCTGGATTGCCAGCTTCTTTTCGAAGCCAGCCGAAACACCGGTGACCATGTTCTGGATCAGTGCACGGGTTGTACCCCAGGCAGCACGAGCCTGACGCGAGTCGTTAGCTGGCGAGACGATGAGGCCTTCAGCCGCATTCTCGACATTGACCACATCCATGAGCTCGATGCTCAGTTCGCCCTTAGGGCCCTTGGCGGTGACGGTACGACCATTGATCGTAACCGTAACGCCGCTCACCGGTGCAACCGGTTGTTTGCCAGTACGTGACATTCTAACTTCTATCCTTGAGTAATCGTCTTACCGCGTCTTCTTAGAAGACGCGGCAGAGTACCTCGCCACCAACATTGGCAGCCTTGGCTTCGTGGTCGGCCATCACACCCTTAGGCGTAGACAGAATCGACACACCGAGACCGTTGGCAACCTGCGGTATATTCTTCACGGAAGCGTAAACGCGACGGCCGGGACGCGAAACGCGTTCGATCGTGCGGATAACACCGACTTCATCCGAGTACTTCAATTCGATTTCGTACTCGGAAGCACCGTTCTCGAACTTCGTCTCCGAATAGCCGCGGATGAAACCCTCGGACTGGAGAACGTCCAGCACGCGACCGCGAAGGGTCGAAGCTGGGGTCGAAACGGAATTCTTGCGACGCATCTGGGCGTTGCGGATGCGGGTCAGCATATCGCCGATTGGATCGGAAAAGCTCATCTTACGTTCTCCTTACCAGCTCGACTTCACGAGACCCGGGATCTGGCCCAGGTTGCCAAGCTGGCGCAGAGCGATACGGCTCAGCTTAAGCTTGCGATAAAAGCCGCGTGGGCGACCGGAAACTTCACAACGGTTGCGGATACGCACCTTTGCGGAGTTACGTGGAAGCTCAGCAAGCTTGAGCTGAGCTGCGAAACGCTGGTCAGCCGCGATCGACTGGTCCTTGGTCGCTGCCTTGAGGGCAGCACGCTTTGCGGCGTACTGCTTGACAAGCGCGCGACGCTTTTCGTTTTTAACTGTGGAGCTGGTCTTTGCCATGTCCTGGTCCTTTTTCCCTTCCCTATCCGCTTATGCGCGGAATGGGAAGTTGAATGCCTTAAGCAGCGCGCGCGCCTCATCATCGGTCTTGGCCGTCGTGGTGATCACGATGTCCATGCCCCAAACCTGATCGATCTGATCGTAGTTGATTTCGGGGAAAATGATGTGTTCCTTGATGCCCATGGCGTAGTTGCCACGACCGTCAAAGGAATTTGGGTTGAGGCCGCGGAAGTCGCGGACGCGAGGCAGTGCGATGTTCACGAGACGGTCAAGAAACTCGTACATACGAGTCTTGCGCAGCGTCACCTTCACACCCAGAGGCATGTCTTCACGAACCTTGAAGCCGGCGATCGACTTGCGAGCATAGGTGATCACTGGCTTCTGGCCGGCGATGCGTTCCATCTCGGCAGCAGCCGTCTTCACCTTCTTGGTGTCGTTTACCGCTTCACCAACGCCCATGTTCAGCACGATCTTGTCGAGCTTTGGGAGTTCCATGGTGTTCTTGTAGGAAAACTGCTCCTGCAAGATCTTGCGGATGTTGTCTTCGTACTCCGTACGAAGACGTGGAACGTAAGCTGTATCAGCCATCGATCGAATCTCCGGTCGACTTGGCGACGCGCGTCTTCACGCCGTCCTTGATCTGGAAACCGACGCGCGATGGCTTGCCATCCTTGTCGGCGATCGCGAGATTGGACAGATGGATCGGCGCTTCCTTGGTGAAGATGCCAGCATCGGTCGACGCGGTCTGCTTGGTGTGGCGACGAACAAGGTTGATACCCTGCACGAGAGCCTTGGTTTCGGTCGGAATGACTGACAAGACCTGACCGGTCTTGCCCTTGTCCTTGCCTGCCAGGACGACGACTTTGTCGCCCTTCTTAATCTTGGCGGCCATTACAGCACCTCTGGAGCGAGCGAGATGATCTTCATGTGGTTCTTGGCACGAAGCTCGCGCGGAACTGGTCCGAAGATACGGGTGCCGATCGGCTCTTTCTGATTGTTGATCAGAACCGCGGCGTTCTTGTCGAAGCGGATGACGGTGCCATCTGGACGACGGATGTCGAACGCGGTGCGAACGACCACGGCCTTCATGACCTGGCCCTTCTTGACACGACCGCGCGGAATTGCATCCTTTACGGAGACGACGATGATGTCGCCAACCGAAGCGTACTTGCGGTGAGAGCCGCCGAGTACCTTAATGCACATGACTCGCTTGGCGCCGGAGTTGTCGGCGACATCGAGATTGGACTGCATCTGGATCATGGCTTAGCGCCTTCCTGCTGAGCCGCACCCTGAACAAGCGTCCAGCGCTTGTTCTTAGAGATTGGTGCACATTCTTCGATCCAGACGATCTGGCCAACCTTGGCCACGTTGGTTTCGTCGTGTGCGTGGTACTTCTTGGAGCGGCGAACCGTCTTCTTCATCACCGGATGCGTGAAACGGCGCTCAACGCGCACCACGACCGTCTTTTCATTGGCGTCGGAGACTACAGTCCCCTGCAATACGCGCTTTGGCATGGTCGCGGCTCCTTACTTCGCTGCGTTCTTTTCGGCCAGGATAGTCTTGACCCGCGCGATATCGCGGCGGACCTTCTTCACCTGGGCCGGCTTTTCCAGCTGCTGGGTAGCACGCTGGAAACGCAGATTGAACTGTTCTTTTTTCAGGTCGACGAGCTGATCCTTCAGTTCGTCTGCGGTCTTGCTCCGCACATCACTGGCTTTCATGCTCAACGTCCTTAGTCGGCAATGCGGGTAACAACCCGCGTCATGATCGGGAGCTTCATTGCGCCGAGACGCAGGGCTTCCTTGGCAACGTCTTCTGGGACGCCGTCGATCTCGAAAACGATACGACCTGGCTTCACACGAGCGGCCCAGAATTCAACAGAACCCTTGCCCTTACCCATACGAACTTCAGTCGGCTTCTTGGACACTGGCAGATCCGGGAAAATACGGATCCAAACACGGCCCTGACGCTTCATTTCGCGAGTGATCGCGCGGCGAGCCGCTTCGATCTGGCGAGCAGTGACGCGCTCTGGTTCGGTTGCCTTCAAGGCGTACTGGCCAAAAGCCAGATCGGTGCCGCCCTTGGCTACGCCATGGATGCGGCCCTTGTGAGCCTTGCGGAACTTGGTCTTCTTAGGTTGCAGCATAATGAACTAAACCTTCTTATGCGCGTTCGCGGTCGCGGTCGCCACGCTCACGGCGAGGCTCGCGTTCGGCGCGGACGCCACCCTGGTCAGCACCCTCGGTGGCACGACGCTCATGCGCAGTGGGATCATGCTCAAGGACTTCGCCCTTGAAGACCCAAACCTTGATACCAATGATGCCGTACGTGGTAGCGGCTTCGGCTGTGCCGTAGTCGATATCAGCACGCAGCGTGTGCAGTGGAACGCGACCTTCGCGGTACCATTCGGTACGAGCGATGTCGGCGCCACCGAGACGGCCACCAACGTTCACGCGGATGCCACCAGCGCCCATACGGATCGCGGTCTGCACAGCACGCTTCATGGCGCGACGGAATGCCACACGGCGTTCCAGCTGCTGGGCGATGCCCTGGGCAACGAGAGTCGCATCGGTTTCCGGCTTGCGCACTTCAACGATGTTGATGTGCACTTCGCTGTCGGTGAACTTCTTCACCTTGGCGCGGATCTTGTCGATGTCTGCGCCCTTCTTGCCGATCACGATGCCCGGACGAGCAGTGTGGATCGACACGCGGCACTTGCGGTGCGGACGCTCGATGACGATCTTGGACACTGCTGCTGCCTTGAGGTCTTCAAGCAGCATGGTGCGGATCTTCAGGTCTTCCTGAAGCAGCGTGCCGTATTCGCCCTTGTTGGCGTACCAGCGGCTGTCCCACGTACGGTTGATGCCGAGACGGAAGCCGATTGGATTGATCTTCTGGCCCATTATGCGGCCTCCTCAACTTGCCGGACGACGATCGTCAGGTGCGCGAATGGCTTCTCGATACGCGAGGAGCGACCACGACCACGAGCGGTAAACCGCTTCATGACGAGCGAATTGCCCACAAAGGCTTCGGCAACGACGAGCGCGTCGGTATCGAGACCATGATTGTTTTCGGCGTTGGCGATGGCGCTCTCGAGCACCTTCTTTACCTGGCCGGAGATGCGCTTGTGGCTGAACTCGAGATCGGCCAGAGCCTTCTCTACCTTCTTGCCACGGATCAGCTGAGCCAGAAGGTTGAGCTTCTGTGGGCTGATGCGCAGCATGCGCAGCACAGCCTTGGCTTCGTTGTCCTTGAGCGCGCGCTGGGTTTTTGGCTTGCCCATCTTACTTCCTCTTGGCCTTCTTGTCGGCCGCATGACCGTAATACGTACGGGTCGGTGCGAATTCGCCGAACTTGTGGCCGATCATGTCTTCGGTGACGCTAACCGGTACGTGCTTGTGGCCGTTGTGTACACCAAAGGTGATACCCACGAACTGTGGCAGAATGGTCGAGCGGCGGCTCCAGATCTTGACCACATCGTTGCGGCCAGACGCGAGGGCCTTCTCGGCCTTCTTGAGCATGTAGCCGTCGACGAACGGCCCCTTCCAGATTGAACGGGTCATCGCTTACCTGCCCTTCTTCACGTGACGGCTGCGAACGATGAACTTGTCCGTTGCCTTATTGCTGCGGGTCTTCTTACCCTTAGTCGGCTTGCCCCAAGGCGTAACCGGATGACGGCCACCAGAGGTACGGCCTTCACCACCACCATGTGGGTGATCGATCGGGTTCATGGTCACGCCGCGGTTAACGGGCTTGCGACCCAACCAACGGCTACGACCGGCCTTGCCGAGCGAGGTGTTGGAGTGATCCTGGTTCGATACGGCACCAACGGTAGCAAGGCAAGTGCCGTGCACGCGACGCTGTTCACCCGAGTTCAGGCGAAGGATCGCCCAACCCTGATCGCGACCGACGTACTGGGCGTAAGCACCAGCCGAGCGAGCGACCTGGCCACCCTTGCGGGGCTTCAGCTCGATGTTGTGAACGATCGTGCCAACTGGCATGCGCTCAAGCGGCATCGAGTTGCCTGGCTTCACGTCGACAGTGTTCATCGAGGAGATGACCTTGTCGCCGGCAGTAAGACGCTGTGGCGCAATGATGTAAGCCTGTTCACCATCTTCGTAGGTGATCAGAGCGATCCAAGCCGTACGGTTGGGATCATACTCAAGACGCTCTACGGTACCGACGACGTCAAACTTAACGCGCTTGAAGTCGATGATACGGTAGGTGCGCTTGTGACCACCACCGCGGTGGAACGCAGTGATGCGACCACGGTTGTTACGGCCACCGGACTTGGACAGACCTTCGGTCAGGACCTTGAGCGGCTTGCCCTTCCAGAGTTCCGAACGGTCGGTCGTCACGAGGTGACGACGGCCTTCGGAAGTGGGATTGTAAGTTTTTAGAGCCATTTTTGTCTCTTATCCCTTAGAGGCCGGTCGAAATATCGATCGACTGGCCGTCGACGAGGGTAACAACAGCCTTCTTGACGTCGTTGCGGACACCAATCTTGCCACGGAAGCGCTTCACCTTGCCCTTGCGGACCAGGGTGTTCACTGCCTTGACCTTGACCGAGAAAAGCTGCTCAACGGCGGCCTTGATATCGGTCTTGTTGGCATCAATCGCCACGTCGAAAACGACCTGGTTATTTTCCGAAGCCATCGTCGACTTTTCAGTCACGACTGGATTGCGGATGATGTCGTAAGCGCTGAGCTTGTTCATGCGAACCTCGCTTCCAGCGCTTCCAGCGCTGCCTTGGTCAGGACGAGCTTTTCACGCTTCAGGATCGAAACTACGTTGATCCCCTGCACTGGCAGCACGTCGATATGCGGGATGTTGCGGGCAGCCAGAGCAAAGTTCTGGTCAACAGCAGCACCGTCGATGATCAGCGCGTTCTTCCATTCCAGCTTGCCGAAAGTGGTCCGCAGCGCGGCCGTCTTTGGAGCGGAGGTGTTGACGCTGTCCAGCACGATCAGCTCGCCAGCAGCGGCCTTAGCCGACAGGGCATGCTTGAGTGCCAGGGCGCGGACCTTCTTTGGAAGATCGATAGCATGGCTACGCGGAGTCGGACCGAATGCACGGCCACCACCACGGAACTGTGGAGCCTTGCGATCGCCATGACGTGCGCCGCCCGAGCCCTTCTGCTTCACGAACTTCTTGCCCGTGCGAACGCCTTCCGAACGATGCTTCACATCGTGCGTACCGGCCATTGCCTTGAGCTGCTGGTAACGAACCATGCGGTGCAGGATGTCCTGACGGACTTCCAGACCGAACACGTCATCAGCAAGTTCAATCTTGCCGGCAGACTTGCCGTCGAGAGTTGTAACCTGGAGTTCCATTTATTTAGCCTCTCCCGCGACGTCTGCAGCGGCCTTGAACGAACCCGGAAAGGCGGCGTTCTTCGGAGCAGGCTTCTTCACCGCGTCCTTGATCATGATCCACGCGCCCTTGGCGCCTGGAACCGAACCCTGGATCATGATCAGACCACGTTCGATGTCGGTCTTGACGACCTTCACGTTCTGCGTGGTGATGCGACGATCGCCCATATGGCCCGGCATCTTCTTATTCTTGAAGGTCTTACCTGGGTCCTGACGACCACCGGTAGAACCGATCGAACGGTGCGACACGGACACGCCGTGCGATGCACGCAGGCCGCCGAAGTTCCAGCGCTTCATACCGCCGGCAAAACCCTTACCGATCGAAGTGCCGGTGACATCCACCAGCTGGCCTTCGACGAAATGGTCAGCCTGCAGCTGAGCGCCGACCTCGATGAGGTTGGCTTCGTCAACGCGGAATTCCGCGACATGACGCTTAGGCTCGACCTTGGCAACGGCGAACTGGCCGCGCTCTGCCTTAGTCGTGTTCTTGGCCTTAGCCTGGCCTGCGCCAAGCTGCAGCGCTACGTAGCCATCCTTATCAGCCGTCCGCTGGCCTACCACTTGGCAGTTCTGCAGCCCGAGCACCGTGACAGGCACGTGTGCGCCGTCTTCGGTGAAAATGCGGGTCATGCCCAGCTTCTGTGCGATCAATCCAGAACGCATCGGTTAGTACCTTCTCTTTTAGCGCTCAACCGGGTCATGGTTTCAGAGGACCCTTGTGTTCGGTTAGCGCGGAACTCTTAATTAGAGCTTGATTTCGACGTCGACGCCGGCGGCGAGATCGAGCTTCATCAGCGCGTCCACCGTCTGCGGTGTTGGGTCCACAATGTCAAGCAAACGCTTGTGGGTCCGAATCTCGAACTGCTCACGCGCCTTCTTATCGATATGTGGCGAGCGGTTCACGGTAAATTTGTCGATTCGCGTCGGCAGCGGGATCGGACCACGAACCTGCGCGCCGGTGCGCTTGGCCGTCGACACGATCTCGCGCGTCGAGGCGTCGAGAACGCGGTGGTCAAACGCCTTAAGGCGAATGCGAATATTCTGACCGTTCATCTTTGTAAATCCTGACGAAAATGGATCGCGGCGCGCTTATTCGCGCGCCGCGAATGTCTCAATAAGGCTTACTTCAGGATCTTCGCAACGACGCCGGCGCCGACGGTGCGGCCACCTTCACGGATAGCGAAGCGAAGCTTCTCTTCCATTGCGATCGGAACGATGAGCTGAACGTTCATGTTGATGTTGTCACCAGGCATGACCATTTCCGTGCCTTCTGGCAGGGTCACGATGCCGGTCACGTCCGTGGTACGGAAGTAGAACTGCGGACGGTAGTTGCCGAAGAATGGAGTGTGACGACCGCCTTCTTCCTTGGTGAGGATATAAGCCTCAGCAACGAAGTCGGTGTGTGGGGTCACGGAGCCTGGCTTGCAGAGAACCTGACCGCGCTCAACCTGAGTACGATCGATACCGCGGATCAGTGCACCAACGTTGTCGCCAGCCTGGCCCGAGTCGAGCAGCTTGCGGAACATTTCGACACCGGTAACAGTGGTCTTCTGGGTTGCCTTGATGCCGACGATTTCGACTTCTTCACCAACCTTGATGATACCACGCTCAACGCGGCCGGTGACCACAGTACCGCGGCCGGAGATCGAGAACACGTCTTCGATTGGCAGCAGGAATGGCAGGTCAACTGGACGCTCTGGCTGTGGGATGTACGCATCAACAGCGGCCATCAGCTCGAGAACGGCGTCGTGGCCGAGCTTCTTGTCCGAATCTTCGAGAGCAGCGAGAGCCGAGCCCTTGATGATTGGAATGTCGTCGCCTGGGAATTCGTACGAGGACAGAAGTTCACGAACTTCCAGCTCAACGAGTTCCAGCAGCTCTGGATCGTCGACCATGTCGCACTTGTTCAGGAACACGACCAGTGCTGGCACGCCAACCTGGCGAGCGAGCAGGATGTGCTCACGAGTCTGTGGCATTGGGCCGTCAGCAGCGGACACAACCAGGATCGCGCCGTCCATCTGGGCAGCACCGGTGATCATGTTCTTCACATAGTCGGCGTGGCCTGGGCAGTCGACGTGTGCGTAGTGACGGTTAGCCGTCTCGTACTCAACGTGCGACGTGTTGATGGTGATGCCGCGTGCCTTTTCTTCTGGCGCGCTGTCGATCGATGCGTAGTCCTTGAACTGCGCACCGCCGGCTTCTGCCAACACCTTGGTGATCGCTGCGGTCAGCGAGGTCTTGCCGTGGTCAACGTGACCAATGGTACCGATGTTGCAGTGTGGCTTATTGCGGGAAAACTTTTCCTTGCCCATTGCTTCTCTCCGTATTCGTCAGCCTAAGGCCAACCTTGAGTTTCAGTTTATTGTTTAGGCGTACTTGGCCTGGACTTCGTCAGCAACCGCCTGCGGCACCTGCTCGTAGTGATCGAACGTCATCGAGTACTGTGCACGACCCTGGCTCATCGAGCGGAGGGAGTTCACGTAACCGAACATGTTCGCGAGCGGAACGTAGGCATTCACGACCTGGAGAACACCACGGCCTTCAGTGCCGTGGATCTGACCGCGCCGGGAATTCAGGTCGCCAATTACGTCACCCATGTAGTCTTCGGGCGTCACAACTTCAACCTTCATGATCGGCTCGAGGATCTTCGGGGACGCCTTGCGGAGCGCCTCGTTGAAACCGGCACGACCGGCGATTTCGAATGCGAGAACCGACGAGTCAACATCGTGGTACGCGCCTTCGGTCAACGTCACCTTCACGTCCACGATCGGGAACCCGATCAGAGGACCAGCGGACATAACCGACTTCACGCCCTTTTCGACGCCTGGGATGTATTCCTTTGGCACCGAACCGCCGACGACGGCATTCACGAACTCGAGACCCTTGCCGACTTCGCCTGGCTCAACCGAGAGCTTGACGCGAGCAAACTGGCCCGAACCACCCGACTGCTTCTTGTGGGTATAATCCACATTGGCCGACTTGGTGATGGTTTCGCGATAAGCCACCTGTGGCTGACCGATATTGGCTTCAACCTTGAACTCGCGACGCATACGGTCGACGAGAATGTCGAGGTGAAGTTCGCCCATACCCGAGATGATGGTCTGGCCGGATTCTTCGTCAGTCTTGACGCGGAAGGACGGATCTTCAGCTGCCAGGCGGTTCAGGGCGAGGCCCATCTTTTCCTGGTCGGCCTTGGACTTTGGTTCCACCGAGATGTCGATAACTGGCTCTGGGAAGATCATACGCTCAAGGATAACCTGGGCGTTGTTTGGAGCCAGAGTGTCACCGGTGGTGGTGTCCTTCAGACCAACGATAGCCACGATGTCGCCAGCGAAGGCTTCCGTGATCTGCTCGCGGCTGTTGGCGTGCATCTGGAACATGCGGCCAACGCGTTCGCGCTTGCCCTTCACGGTGTTTTCCAGCATGGCGCCCTGCTCGAGGTGACCCGAGTAGATGCGGCAGAACGTCAGCGAGCCCATGTGCGGGTCGTTAGCGATCTTGAACGCAAGCATCGAGAGCGGCTCGTTGTCGTCAGCGTGACGCTCGATTGGCTCTTCGGTGCGCGCATCGATGCCCTGGATAGCAGGAACGTCGAGCGGCGATGGCAGGAAGTCGATCACACCGTCCAGGAGGGGCTGCACGCCCTTGTTCTTGAACGCCGAGCCCGCATAGACCAGGAAGATCTTCGCATCGATCACACCGCGGCGCAGAAGGCGACGGATGGTATCGTTGTTTGGAACTTCACCACCGAGGTAGGCTTCCATGGCATCGTCGTCGAGTTCGACGGCGGCTTCGATCATGGCTTCGCGGTACTTGGCGGCCTTTTCCTTGAGGTCATCAGGGATCTCAACGACGTCCCAGGCAGCGCCCAGTTCTTCGTTGTGCCAGACAAGTGCATTCATCTCGATCAGATCGACAACGCCCTTGAATTCCGTCTCAGCGCCGATTGGCAGCTGAACAGGAACGCCCTTGGCGCCAAGACGCGAGCCGATCATCTCGACGCAGCGGTAGAAGTCCGCGCCAACCTTGTCCATCTTGTTCACGAAGATCAGACGAGGAACGTGGTACTTGTCAGCCTGGCGCCATACGGTTTCAGTCTGAGGCTCTACGCCAGCATTGGCGTCGAGAAGAGCGACGGCACCGTCGAGCACGCGAAGCGAACGTTCAACTTCAATCGTGAAGTCCACGTGTCCGGGCGTGTCAATGATGTTGAAGCGGTGCTGCACGCCATCACGGGACTTCCACGACGTCGTCGTAGCAGCCGAAGTGATGGTGATGCCGCGTTCCTGCTCCTGCTCCATCCAGTCCATGGTGGAAGCACCATCATGGGTCTCGCCCATCTTATGGTTCTTGCCGGTATAGTACAGGATGCGCTCGGTCGTGGTCGTCTTGCCAGCATCGATGTGAGCCATGATGCCGAAGTTACGATAGAGATTAATGGCTGTTTCGCGTGCCATGAGGTGCTCCTACTACCAGCGGTAGTGCGAGAAGGCACGGTTGGCGTCAGCCATACGGTGCGTATCTTCGCGCTTCTTGACTGCCTGGCCACGGCCGTTGAGCGCATCCATCAGCTCGCCGGAAAGGCGTTCACGCATGGTGTTCTCGCCGCGCTTGCGGGCAGACTCGATGAGCCAGCGGATAGCCAGAGCCTGCTGACGGTCAGCACGAACTTCGACTGGAACCTGGTACGTAGCACCGCCAACGCGGCGCGAACGCACTTCAACCGCTGGGCGGATGTTGTCGAGAGCAGTGTGGAACACCGTGATCGGGTCCTGCTTGCTCTTGGCCTCGACGATGTCGAAAGCGCCGTAAACGATGCTTTCAGCGGCAGACTTCTTGCCGTCCTTCATCAAGGAATTCATGAACTTGGTAAGGACGAGATCGCCGAACTTTGCGTCCGGAATAACGTCACGCTTCTCTGCGCGGTGGCGACGGGACATGTCTCTATCTCCTTACTTCGGACGCTTCGCGCCGTACTTGGACCGGCGCTGCTTGCGGTCCTTCACGCTCTGCGTGTCGAGGACACCGCGGAGCACGTGGTAACGAACGCCGGGAAGGTCGCGAACGCGGCCGCCACGGATCAGGACCACAGAGTGCTCCTGCAGGTTATGGCCTTCACCAGGAATGTACGAAATCACTTCGCGCTGGTTGGTCAGGCGAACCTTGGCAACCTTACGGAGAGCCGAGTTCGGCTTCTTTGGAGTGGTCGTATAAACACGCGAGCATACGCCGCGCTTCTGGGGGTTGGCTTCCATTGCCGGAACTTTGTTCCGCTTTGGCTTGCTGGCGCGTGGTTTGCGGATCAGCTGATTAATGGTGGGCATTTCGCTCTTTCCATCGTCCAAAATTCATTGCGGTCTAGTCGAGCAAACCAAAACGGCGCCCACCCGACCCCTTTTTAGGAGGAACGGCAGCGCCTTAGTTGCAGCGGATCACCCACGTAAATGGGCAATCATGCGCACAAGGATTTGCTTCGTCTAGTTACCCGACAGTGTGTTTGAGTGTCCTGGATGCCCGCACAAGATGGCAGGTACCCGGTGTGACATTCACGACCGACCGCTTAGGTAGGCGCTGTTTAGAACCGACTCGCCCAGAGGTCAAGGATTCTTTCGTGAAAAAGCCGCGAGGGAGCTATGCGCGGGCTTGCAATGCTTTTCCGAAGATGAATGGAGCCAAGTTAAACTGTTCCCCACCCTGCCCTCGTCGCGCAAGGAACTAACAGCTGCGCCGGGTGGTTGAAAAGTGTAGGACGCTCATTACTCCCTCTGACGTCTCAGAAATCGTCGGCAACTGTATGTGTATCAATAGGAGACAACAATGAAGCTGAGTTCCATCCTGGCCGGCAGCGCCCTCGCGGTCGTCCTCGCGACCACCGCGCAGGCACAGACGCTGCTGAAGGGCTCAGACACTGCGGAAATCCTTAATATTGCGCGCGGCTATGGCGCTGCAACTCTCACCACCAATAGTGCCGGTGACCCCGAGATCAGCGGCAAGATCAACGGCATCTCCTATTACGTGTACTTCATGAACTGCACGGACAACGAAACCTGCGCTGATCTGAACTTCTATCTGGGCTTTCTCGATCTCAAGCCATCACTGGAGAAGATCAATAGCTGGAACTACGACAAACGCTTCAGCCGCGCCTATATCGACCAGGACGGCGATGCCGGCGTGGAGATGGATGTAGATCTCGAACACGGCGTCAGTCCGGAATTCCTCGATGATCAATTCTCCATCTGGAACCAGGTGGTGAAGCAGTTCTCCGAACACGTTGGCTACAAGTAGGCCGTCGTTACTCGAGTCTAAGTTGAGGGGCCCATCGGGCCCCTTTTCATTTGCACAATTGCTCAGAACAAAAAGAAAGGGAGCCTTTCGGCCCCCTTCCCTCAGTTCAGTTCTGCTGTGGCTTACTCAGCGGGCGTTGGCGCCGCGAGAGCTGCAGTGTTGGCCTGGCGGCGGCGCTCATCAAGGATGAGGTCGTCGCGCTTGGTCGCGATCAGCTTGGCCGAGGAGATGCCTGCACCGGTACCGGCTGGGATCAGACGGCCGACGATGACGTTCTCCTTGAGACCTTCGAGCAGATCGGCCTTGCCGGAAATTGCCGCTTCCGTGAGGACGCGGGTGGTTTCCTGGAACGAAGCCGCCGAGATGAACGAACGGGTCTGCAGCGAAGCCTTGGTGATGCCGAGCAGAACGGGGTTAGCCGTTGCTGGCTTCTTGCCTTCAGCAATCAGAGCATCGTTGAGCTCGTCGAAGTCCAGCTTGTCGAGCTGCTCATCCTTGAGCAGGCCGGTTTCACCTGGATCCACGATCTCGACCTTCTGCAGCATCTGGCGAACGATCACTTCGATGTGCTTGTCGTTAATCAACACGCCCTGCAGACGATAGACTTCCTGGATTTCGTTGACGAGGTAACGAGCAAGCTCCTCCACGCCCTTGATGGCCAGAATGTCGTGCGGCGCAGGATTGCCGTCGAGGATGTATTCGCCCTTCTCGATGGTGTCGCCTTCCTGGAGATGGAATGGCTTGCCCTTCGGGATCAGGTACTCGACGGGTTCGCCGCCTTCCTCGTGTGGCTCGATGATCACGCGACGCTTGTTCTTATAGTCGCGACCGAAGCGGATGATGCCATCGATCTCGGCGATGATAGCGTGATCCTTCGGACGACGGGCTTCGAACAGTTCCGCCACGCGCGGCAGACCCCCCGTGATGTCCTTGGTCTTGGCGGATTCCAGAGGAATACGCGCCAGCACGTCACCGGGCGATACCTTCTCGCCGGGCTCGACAGCGATAACCGCGTCGACCGAGAGCAGGTAGCGGGCTTCGCCACCACGATCCACCTTCTGGACGACACCACCACGCGAGATAGCGATTGCGGGCTTGAGGCCCTCGCCGCGCTGGTTGGTGCGCCAGTCGATGACAACGCGCTTGGTGAAGCCAGTGGCTTCGTCGGTGTTTTCAGCAACCGATGCGCCGTCGACCAGATCTTCGAATACGACCTCACCCTCAACTTCAGCAAGCACTGGACGGGTGTAGGGGTCCCATTCAGCCAGACGCTGACCACGACGAACCGCTTCGCCTTCTTTGACCAGGAGCTTGGAGCCGTATGCCACCTTGTGAGTAGCGCGTTCCTTGCCTTCAGCATCCAGGATTGCAAGCGAGACGTTACGAGCCATGACGACGAGCTTGCCGCCCTCGACCTTGACCACGTTCGGGTTGCGGATGGCGATCGTGCCTTCTGCGCCGGACTCGAGGAACGAGCTGTCGACCACCTGTGCCGTACCACCAATGTGGAACGTACGCATGGTGAGCTGCGTGCCGGGTTCACCGATCGACTGCGCGGCGATAACGCCCACAGCTTCACCCATGTTCACGGGAGTACCGCGAGCAAGGTCACGACCATAGCAGGCCGCGCAGGTGCCCTGGCGCATGTCGCAAGTCAGCGGGGAACGGATACGGATCGACTGGATCCGGGCTTCCTCGATGATGTCGACGTGCTTCTCTTCGAGCAACGTACCCTTTGGAGCGATCAGATCGCCGGTCAGGGGGTGGAAGATGTCGTCAGCAGCCGTACGGCCCAGAACACGCTGGCCGAGGGAAGCCACGATCTGGCCCGCATCGACGATTGGTTCCATGGTCAGGCCACGCTCGGTGCCGCAATCGGTGGACACGATGATCGCGTCCTGCGCCACGTCAACGAGACGACGGGTCAGGTAACCGGAGTTCGCAGTCTTCAGCGCCGTATCCGCGAGACCCTTACGGGCACCGTGGGTGGAGTTGAAGTACTCGAGAACGTTCAGGCCTTCCTTGAAGTTAGCCGTGATCGGGGTCTCGATGATCGAACCGTCTGGACGGGCCATCAGGCCGCGCATACCGGCAAGCTGCTTCATCTGGGCTGGCGAACCACGGGCACCCGAGTGAGACATCATGTAGACCGAGTTGATCGGCTTTTGACGGCCGGTTTCCTCGTCGATCTGCACCTTGCGGATCGCGTCCATCATCTCTTCGGCAACCTTGTCACCGCACTTGGCCCAAGCGTCGACAACCTTGTTGTACTTCTCGCCCTGAGTGATCAGGCCGTCGTTGTACTGCTGTTCGAACTCTTCAACCTGCTTACGTGCAGCTTCCACGATCGTGTACTTGGACGCTGGGATAACCATGTCGTCCTTACCGAACGAGATGCCAGCATCACATGCATTCTTGAAACCAAGCTGCATGACGCGGTCGCAGAAAATGACCGTCTCCTTCTGGCCGCAACCGCGATATACGGTGTCGATCATCTTGGAGATCATCTTCTTGGTCATCAGCTGGTTTGCCGTGGAGTACGGCACAGCTGGATGCTTCGGCAGGATCTGACCGATGAGCATACGACCTGGCGTGGTTTCCACGATTTCCGTGGTTTCCTTGCCATCCGCGTCAAAGGACACAACGCGGCCTTTGATCTTGGTGTGGAGCGTGACGATCTTGTTGTCGAGCGCGTGCTCAAGCTCGGCGATCGAGCTGAACGCCATGCCTTCACCTGGCTCATTGTCGTTCATGAGCGACAGGTAATACAGGCCAAGCACGATATCCTGCGACGGCACAATGATCGGCTGACCGTTGGCTGGGTGCAGAATGTTGTTGGTCGACATCATCAGAACGCGGGCTTCCAGCTGCGCTTCGAGCGACAGTGGAACGTGCACGGCCATCTGGTCACCGTCGAAGTCGGCGTTGAAGGCCGAGCAGACGAGTGGGTGCAGACGGATTGCCTTGCCTTCGATCAGCATTGGCTCGAATGCCTGGATGCCAAGACGGTGAAGCGTTGGCGCGCGGTTCAGCAGAACCGGGTGCTCGCGGATCACTTCGTCAAGGATATCCCAAACCTCGGGCTTTTCCTTCTCAACCAGCTTCTTGGCCTGCTTGACGGTCGAAGAGAAACCCTTCGCTTCAAGACGGCTGTAGATGAATGGCTTGAACAGCTCGAGCGCCATCTTCTTGGGAAGACCGCACTGGTGCAGCTTGAGGTTCGGACCCACGGTGATAACCGAACGACCCGAATAGTCGACGCGCTTACCAAGCAGGTTCTGACGGAAGCGGCCCTGCTTGCCCTTGAGCATGTCGGACAGCGACTTCAGTGGACGCTTGTTGGCACCGGTGATGGTGCGGCCACGACGACCGTTGTCGAACAGCGCGTCCACAGCTTCCTGCAGCATGCGCTTTTCGTTGCGGATGATGATGTCCGGTGCACGGAGCTCGATCAGGCGCTTCAGACGGTTGTTGCGGTTGATCACGCGACGATAAAGGTCGTTCAGATCGGACGTAGCAAAGCGGCCACCATCCAGCGGCACCAGTGGGCGCAGCTCGGGTGGGATAACCGGAATGACGGTCATGATCATCCACTCAGGCTTGTTGCCCGAGACGATGAACTGCTCGACGATCTTCAGACGCTTGGCCAGCTTCTTTGGCTTCAGCTCGGTGGTCGACTCGGCGATTTCCACGCGCAGGTCAGCCGCGATCTTTTCGAGATCGAGCGCCAGCAGGATGTCGCGAATGGCTTCAGCGCCGATCTTGGCGGTGAAGGTGTCGGCACCGTATTCGTCCTGTGCATCCAGGAACTGCTCTTCCGTCAGCAGCTCGTGCTGGGTGAAAGGCGTCAGGCCTGGATCGAGAACGACGTAGTTTTCGAAGTACAGGATGCGCTCGATGTCCTTCAGCGTCATATCGAGCAGCAGCGCGATACGGGACGGCAGGGACTTCAGGAACCAGATGTGTGCAACTGGCGCTGCGAGTTCAATGTGGCCCATGCGCTCGCGACGAACGCGGCTCAGGGTGACTTCCACACCGCACTTTTCGCAGATGACGCCCTTGAACTTCATGCGCTTGTACTTGCCGCACAAGCACTCATAGTCCTTGGTTGGCCCAAAGATACGCGCGCAGAACAGACCATCACGCTCAGGCTTGAACGTACGATAGTTGATGGTTTCCGGCTTTTTGATCTCGCCGTACGACCAGGACAGGATCTTTTCCGGGCTCGCGATGGAGATCTTCATCTGGTCGAAGGTCTGCACCGGAACCGCCGGGTTGAACGGATCCATGACGTGGGAATGATGATTCATCAATTCTCTCCTCTTTCCGTCAGGTCCGGGCCGAAGCCCGAACCTTTCCGGAAGTGAATGGGGGTAGGAAGTGCCGGATTATTCCGCCGCTTCCTGAGGAGGTGCGAGCTCCGCTTCGGCCTGGGAGCCGTCCTCGAGGACCTCACGCATGTCGAGTTCGACATTGAGACCCAGCGAACGGATTTCCTTGACCAGAACGTTGAAGCTCTCGGGGATGCCCGCTTCGAACGTGTCGTCACCGCGAACGATGGCTTCGTAGACCTTGGTACGACCTGCAACGTCGTCCGACTTGATGGTGAGCATTTCCTGGAGCGTATACGCCGCGCCATAGGCTTCCAGAGCCCACACTTCCATCTCGCCGAAGCGCTGACCGCCGAACTGAGCCTTACCGCCCAGTGGCTGCTGGGTGACCAGCGAGTACGGGCCGATCGAACGGGCGTGGATCTTGTTGTCCACAAGGTGGTCGAGCTTGAGCATATAAATATACCCAACCGTCACCTGACGATCGAACTGCTCGCCGGAGCGGCCGTCGAACACGGTGGACTGACCGGAGCCCTTGAGCCCTGCCCGCTCCAGCATCACGACGATGTCGGCTTCCTTGGCGCCGTCGAACACTGGGGTCGCGATCGAAACACCCTTGGAAAGGTGTTCGCCGAGACGCACCAGGCCGTCGTCGTCGAGGTCGGTGATCGACTCGTCGCCAGCGAAGAGCTCGCCAACTTCAAGACGCAGTGGCTTCAGGTCGCCGCTACGCTGATACGCACGGACCATCGCGTCGATCTTCTTGCCCATGCCGGCGCAAGCCCAGCCCAGGTGAGTCTCGAGGATCTGGCCGACGTTCATGCGCGAAGGCACGCCCAGCGGGTTCAGCACGATGTCAACCGACGTGCCGTCTTCAAGGTAAGGCATGTCTTCCACGGGAACGATGCGGGAAACCACACCCTTGTTACCGTGACGACCGGCCATCTTGTCGCCTGGCTGGATCTTACGCTTGGTAGCGATAAAGACCTTGACCATCTTCATCACGCCAGGAGGCAGTTCGTCGCCGCGCTGCAGCTTGTCCACCTTGTCGATGAAGCGCTGCTCGAGCAGGCGGCGGCTCTCTTCATACTGCGCATGAAGGGCTTCCATCTCGGTCATGACCTTGTCGTCATCGACCGCGAACTGCCACCACTTGGAGCGTGGCTGAGCCTCGAACATCTGGTCGTTCAGCTTGGTGCCAACAACATAGCCCTTTGGACCAGCTGTTGCTGCCTTACCGAACAGCATCTCCTTGAGACGCGCATAGACGTTACGGTCGAGGATCGACTGTTCGTCGTCACGGTCCTTGGCGAGACGTTCGATTTCTTCGCGCTCGATAGCCATGGCGCGCTCGTCCTTGTCGATGCCGTGGCGATTGAACACGCGCACTTCAACAACAGTACCAGCATCGCCCGGTGGAACGCGGAGCGAAGTATCACGAACGTCAGAGGCCTTCTCGCCGAAGATGGCGCGGAGGAGCTTTTCTTCCGGAGTCATTGGCGATTCACCCTTCGGGGTGATCTTGCCGACGAGGATGTCGCCAGGAGCGACTTCAGCACCGATGTGGACGATACCGGCTTCGTCGAGGTTCTTCAGGGCTTCTTCCGAAACGTTCGGAATGTCGCGCGTGATTTCCTCAGGACCAAGCTTGGTGTCGCGGGCCATGACTTCGTATTCCTCGATGTGGATCGAGGTGAAGACGTCGTTCATTGCAATCTTTTCGGAGAGCAGGATCGAGTCTTCGAAGTTGTAGCCATTCCAGGGCATGAACGCGACGAGCACGTTACGGCCGAGAGCCAGATCGCCCAGCTCGGTCGATGGACCGTCTGCAATGATGTCGCCCTGGTTGACGTGATCGCCAACCACAACCAGCGGACGCTGATTGATGCAGGTCGACTGGTTCGACCTCTGGAACTTCATCAGATTGTAGATGTCGACGCCCGAACGCGACGCATCGGTTTCTTCGGTCGCGCGGATAACGATACGAGTCGCATCCACCTGATCGACGATACCCTTGCGCTTGGCAACGATAGCCGCACCCGAGTCACGGGCCACGACAGCTTCCATGCCGGTGCCCACGAATGGAGCTTCAGCACGCAGCAGTGGCACAGCCTGACGCTGCATGTTCGAGCCCATGAGAGCACGGTTAGCGTCGTCGTTCTCGAGGAACGGGATCAGCGAAGCCGCAACCGACACCATCTGCTTTGGCGAAACGTCCATAAGGTCGACGTTTTCGCGAGGCGTCAGGCCGTTGTCACCGGCGTGGCGGGCCACAACCAGTTCGTGCTCCAGCTCGCCCTTGTCGTTGAAGGTCACGTTGGCCTGAGCGACGTAGTGCTTAGCCTCTTCCATCGCGGAGAGGTACACGACGTCGTCGGTCAGCTTGCCATCGACGATCTTGCGATACGGGGTCTCGATGAAACCGTACTTATTGACGCGAGCAAAGGTGGACAGCGAGTTGATCAGACCGATGTTTGGACCTTCTGGGGTCTCAATCGGGCAGATACGGCCGTAGTGGGTTGGGTGAACGTCGCGGACTTCGAAGCCAGCACGCTCACGGGTGAGACCACCAGGCCCAAGCGCCGACAGACGACGCTTGTGGGTGATTTCGGAGAGCGGGTTGGTCTGATCCATGAACTGGGACAGCTGGCTCGAACCAAAGAACTCACGCACAGCGGCAGCAGCCGGCTTAGCGTTGATCAGGTCCTGCGGCATCACCGTGTCGATTTCGACCGATGACATGCGCTCCTTGATCGCGCGTTCCATGCGCAGCAGGCCGAGGCGATAGGAGTTCTCCATCAGCTCGCCCACCGAACGCACACGGCGGTTGCCGAGGTTGTCGATGTCGTCGATTTCGCCACGGCCGTCACGCAGGTCCACAAGGGTCCGCACGACTTCCACGATGTCTTCCTTGCGCAGGGTGCGCATGGTGTCTGGCGCGTCGAGTTCGAGACGCATGTTCATCTTGACGCGACCCACGGCGGACAGGTCATAGCGCTCGCTGTCAAAGAACAGCGACTGGAACATGGCTTCAGCGGTATCGACGGTTGGTGGCTCACCTGGGCGCATCACGCGGTAGATGTCGAACAGCGCGTCTTCGCGGGTCTCGTTCTTGTCTACGGCAAGCGTGTTGCGGATGTATGCGCCGATCGAGATGTGATCGATGTCCAGGACGGGCAGCTCGTCAAAACCCAGCTCAAGCAGCTTGGTCAGGTTCTTCTCGTCGAGCTCGTCGCCTGCTTCCATGTAGACTTCACCAGTCTTCATGTTGATCAGGTCTTCGGCGATGTACATGCCATAGAGGTCTTCGTCGACCGCCAGCAGGTGCGTCAGGCCGTTCTCGGCAAGCTTCTTGGCCTGGCGAGCAGACAGCTTCTTGCCAGCCTCATGAACCACGTCGCCAGTCTTGGCGTCGATCAGGTCATGCGAAGGCTTGGCATTCTTCATCTTCTCGGCGTCGTAAGGAACGCGCCAGCCGTTGTCGATCTTCTCGTACTGCAGGGTGTTGTAGTACGTGCTGAGGATCTCTTCGGTGTCCATACCGAGAGCCTTGAGCAGCGAGGTGACCGGAATCTTGCGGCGACGGTCGATACGAGCAAACACCACGTCCTTGGCGTCGAACTCGATATCGAGCCAGCTACCGCGGTACGGAATGATGCGGCCAGCAAACAGCAGCTTGCCGGACGAGTGGGTCTTGCCCTTGTCGTGGTCAAAGAACACGCCTGGCGAACGGTGCATCTGCGAGACGATAACGCGCTCGGTGCCGTTCACGATGAACGTGCCGTTAGACGTCATGAAGGGCATGTCGCCCATGTAGACGTCCTGCTCCTTGATGTCCTTGACGGACTTCGCGCCGGTTTCCTCGTCCACCTCGAACACGATCAGGCGAAGCGTCACCTTGAGCGGGGCAGCGAACGTGATGTCGCGCGCACGGCACTCATCGATGTCGTACTTTGGCTGCTCGAACTCGTACTTCACGAATTCGAGAGATGCAGTGTTGGAAAAGTCGGTGATCGGGAAGACCGAACGGAACACGGACTGAAGCCCTTCGTCGGGACGGCCACCTTTGGGCTCGTCCACGAGGAGGAACTGATCATAGGAAGCCTTTTGGACTTCGATCAGATTGGGCATCTCCGTGACTTCGCGAATGGACCCGAAGGACTTGCGTACCTTGCGGCGGCCGTTGAACGTGGTAGCCATGAAAGCTCCTGTTTCTTTAGCGATTGTCTCGGAGGCAGATAACCAAAGATCCGACTATCAGCCGTCGGGTCTCGGGTTATATGCCCTTAAATTACTCTGGCTCAGTGACGCCGTTGCGCCCTCCCCGAGCTAAAGGAAAGGCATCGACACGATAAAAACGTCAAAAGCCCCATGGCCAAAACCATGAGGTCTACGGGACGTTCATCGTGCCTCAGACATCAAAATCGTCATATGTTCCGCAAATTGGTGCCGGCGACCCATCCAATCGGCCACGGCGAATCATCTCGTCGAGATGAAGTAGCGAAGTGGCACATAGCGCGCCACCTCGCAAAGTTCAAGAGCAGAGACGAACTTACTTGAGTTCGACCTTTGCACCAGCTGCTTCGAGCTTGGTCTTGATGTCAGCGGCTTCGGCCTTCGAAGCGCCTTCCTTGATTGCCTTAGGAGCAGCTTCGACGAGTGCCTTAGCTTCGCCCAGGCCCAGACCGGTGATCGCGCGGACTTCCTTGATGACGTTGATCTTGTTGTCGCCGAAGGAGGCGAGGATCACGTCAAATTCGGTCTTTTCTTCAGCGGCAGCAGCTGGAGCACCAGCAGCGGCAGCAACAGCAACTGGAGCGGCGGCGGAAACGCCCCACTTTTCTTCCAGGAGCTTGCTCAGCTCGGAAGCTTCCAGAACGGTCAGGGCAGACAGGTCGTCTACGATCTTGGCGAGATCAGCCATTTGATAAATCTCTCTTTTTAAGTGTTCAGTTCAAACCAGCCCTCGAGAGGGCCATGGGGTTACGCTGCTTCGTTGCTCTTTTCCGCATGAGCGGCCAGCACGCGGGCGATGCCGCCGGCTGGTGCCACGATGACCGAAGCGATACGGGTTGCTGGCTGCAGAAGCATGCCGGCGAGCGTAGCGCGGAGTTCATCGAGCGAAGGCATGGTCGCCAGCGCCTTGACGTTATTCGCGTCAAGAGCGGTCTTGCCCATCGCGCCACCAAGAACGACGTACTTCGCGTTCTTTTCAGCAAACTTTGCCGCAATCTTCGGCGCAGTCATGGGGTCGGCCGCATAAGCGATGACGATCGGCCCTGTAAGCAGGGCCGACATGTCCGCATTGTCGGTTTCTTTAAGAGCAAGCTTGGCAAGACGGTTTTTAGCGATCTTGACCTGGCCGCCAGCTGCCTTGATATCGCGACGAAGCGTTTCAAGGTTGGCGACGGTCAGACCGGTATTCTGCGCAAGGACGATCGATCCAGCGCCCGAGAGGGCTGACTGAAGCGATGCGACAAGCTCACGCTTTTCCGCTCTTTCCACTGCTAGTCTCCACATTGAGCCCGGCATAGTCGCGCCGGGCCATTGCCAATTGCTGCCCTCTGGTCTCCACACGGGAGGAGAGGAGCAACGGTTACATGCCTGTCAACCGTGCTGCCCGAAAGGGCAACTGGCCTGGTTCGAACCGCAATCACCCTGCCCTTGCGGACAGAAAATTTCGGTCTTCACCCTATCTATGCTGGCGCCTTGCGACATTAAGCCAACCCAAATCGGTTGGCACCGGCAGTCTCGGACAGGACTTTAACGCCCCTTGCGGGTCGTTTATCCGGACGAGCGAACCCGTCCGGAATTCTTTTTAAGCCAGAGCATCGGACTTGCAGACCAGTGCTCTAGCCTCCCATCGTCACCACCCGACTTGTTCGGGTGGTCCATGCTGTGTTGCCACATCTTTGGATTGCCCTGACAAGCCGGGCAATGACGGTGGTTGGAAGGTCGCGTTACGCGACCTCCGAAATTAGAGAGCCGAAGCTGGCTCGACGTGGACGCCAGGGCCCATGGTCGAGGAAACAGCGACGCGCTTGACATAGGTGCCCTTGGCGCCAGCTGGCTTGGACTTCACAACGGCGTCGGTGAACGCCTTGATGTTCTGAAGCAGTGCTTCTTCCGAGAAAGAAACCTTGCCAACGCCAGCGTGCAGGATACCAGCCTTTTCGACGCGGTATTCAACAGCGCCGCCCTTGGCAGCCTTAACGGCACCAGCGACGTCTGGAGTAACCGTGCCAACCTTGGGGTTTGGCATCAGGTTGCGTGGGCCCAGGATCTTACCGAGACGACCAACCAGTGGCATCATGTCCGGAGTAGCAATGCAACGATCGAAATCGATCTTGCCGCCCAGGATCTGTTCCATCAGGTCTTCTGCGCCAACGATGTCAGCGCCAGCCTTACGGGCTTCGTCTGCCTTGGCATCCTTGGCGAACACTGCAACGCGCACGGTCTTGCCGGTGCCGTTTGGCAGGGTGACCACACCGCGGACCATCTGGTCAGCGTGGCGTGGGTCAACGCCGAGGTTGATCGCGATCTCGAGGGTCTCGTCGAACTTGGCCGAGGCGCGAGCCTTAACCATCTTCACGGCTTCATCGAGCTTGTAGAGCTTGTTACGGTCAATGCCTTCGCGGGCCTTGACGATCTTCTTACCGACGTGTGCCATTCAATCAGCCCTCGACCTGAATGCCCATGGAACGGGCAGAGCCAGCGATCATCGACACAGCAGCGTCGAGATTGTCGGCGTTGAGATCCTTCATCTTCTTCTGGGCGATGTCACGCAGCTGAGCCACGGTGATCGTACCAGCCGATTCCTTGCCTGGCAGCTTGCTGCCCGACTTCAGGTTCACGGCCTTCTTGATGAAGAAGGTGACTGGTGGCTGCTTCATCTCGAAAGTGAAGCTCTTGTCGGCGTAGGCGGTGATCACGACTGGAATGGGCGAACCCTTTTCCATTTCCTGCGTGGCAGCGTTGAACGCCTTGCAGAATTCCATGATGTTCAGACCGCGCTGACCGAGAGCCGGCCCGATTGGTGGGGATGGCGTTGCGGAGCCAGCGGGCACCTGCAGCTTTACGTAGCCAACGATTTTCTTTGCCATAATCGTCCTTACAGAGTTCGACCGGTGTCACCCGGCCAGTTGACGCTGTGGTCCAAGGTTTGATCGGAGGCTGGCAGCCACCGCCCTCTCCCACAGATTTCACGCAGCCAAACGGCTACGTGGATGGTCAGACCTTTTCGACCTGACCGTATTCGAGCTCCACCGGAGTGGGACGCCCGAAAATCGAAACTTCCACCTTGAGGCGGGCGCGTTCTTCGTCGACTTCTTCCACAACGCCATTGAAGCTGGCGAAAGGACCGTCGGAGACACGCACATTCTCGCCCACTTCGAACGAGACGGAAGGCTTTGGATGCTCCACGCCTTCCTGCACCTGCTGCAGAATGCCCATGGCTTCCTTTTCGGAAATCGGCATCGGCTTATTGTCCGAACCGAGGAAACCAGTGACCTTTGGGGTGTTCTTGATCAGATGGAATGCCTCGTCGGTCATATCCATCTTCACCAGGACATAACCCGGGAAAAACTTGCGTTCGGCGTCGACCTTGCGGCCGCGACGGATCTCAACGACCTTTTCGGTCGGCACGATCACGTCTTCAAACAGATGCTCGAGCTTCTTCTGCGCAACCTTCTGACGGATATCTTCCGCCACCTTGCGCTCGAAATTCGAGTAAGCCTGAACGATGTACCAGCGCTTCGCCATGCCGCGTCGCCGCTCCTAATTCTTTGTGTTCGTGATCCGACTAGCGGATCGACAGCATCAGACCAACCAGCCAAGAAATGATCTGGTCTGCGGCCAGGAAGAACAAGCTCGCAAAAATCACCAGAACAATCACCATGATTGTCGAGATGAGGACTTCGTTGCGGCCAGGCCAAGTGACCTTGGACACTTCCGTGCGGACCTGCTGCAGAAAGGTAATCGGGTTCGTACGGGCCATCAGCGACTCAACTCTTTGGTGTTTTTGGTGCAAAACCAAAGGCCGCGCAGGATTCCCGCACGGCTCGAATTTGGGTATCTATT
This sequence comes from Devosia epidermidihirudinis, assembly GCF_000971295.1. Classification (GTDB taxonomy): domain Bacteria; phylum Pseudomonadota; class Alphaproteobacteria; order Rhizobiales; family Devosiaceae; genus Devosia; species Devosia epidermidihirudinis. Next base: position 238,530 of record NZ_LANJ01000011.1, read on the forward strand.
GAAAACTTCCAGCAATTGCAACAGGCGCGCCCCAGATTCAGATTCCGGCTCGGTCAGTTGCGACCACGATCTCGTTAACGAGACGCATACCCCATCACCGAATTGCCCTTGCCTGATATGTGGTGATGGAATTTGATCAAATTGAGACAAATCCCGGCATCTGGAGGCCGAAAATGTCCCGTGAGGGCAATGCGTTTGACGTCAAAAGTTGCGTCATCAGCCACTTCGGCCCACACAGGTCCATGCCAGGACGCGTAACCGGAGTGGTACGCGTTGAGATCGAAGAACAGTTCATGGGAAACCTCACCCGCTATACCCTGGACCTCAAGGTGCGGACAGATATCGGCGAAGCTTCCGACGCCGAGATTCGCACCGCGCTGCTCAGCCATGCTGCGCATCAGTTGAACAAGCTGAAGTCGCGCCTTGTCGAACACATGCCGGTTGCCGCTGAATAGGCCTTAGTCTGAGGGCTGCTCTGGCTCGACAGGCGCAATGGTGATCCCCTCACCCTCCAGCGCATCCCGCACTTCCCGAGCCAGATCAACGGCGCCAGGCGTATCGCCGTGCAGACAGATCGAGCGGGACGCCGATTTCAGCACCGTCCCATCGATTGCGACGATCTCTCCCTGCTGTGCCAGTCGCATGCACCGCGCGATGACCTCATCCACATCGTGGATGACCGCGCCGTCCTGACCACGCGGCACGAGCAGCCCCTCCGCAGTATAGGCACGGTCGGCATAGGCCTCGCGGATCAGCGGCAGGCCAACGGCCTTTGCCGCGCGGACCTGCTGACTGTTATCCAGTGCCAAAATCGCCACCTTGGGGTCCATGGCCTGAATGGTCGCGAAAATACCCACGGCGAAAGCCAGCTCCTCCGCCGTCTGGTTCGCCAGCGCCCCATGCAGCTTTACATAGGCCAGCGGCACCCCCACCTCATCGGCGATATAGCGCACGAGGAAAAGCTGCTCGCGAATCTGACCCAGCAGCTCATCGAGCGGCATGACGATACGGAAACGGCCGAAGCGTTTGGGATCGGCATAGCCGGGGTGAGCCCCTGCCCGCACACCGCGTGCCTTGCAGACCTTGAGAATGTGCCGAATGGTCGCCGCATCGCCTGCATGGCCACCACAGGCAATCGAGGCGCTGGAAACAATCTGGAGCAGGTCCTCGTCGGTGCCCATGCCCTCACCCAGATCGGCGTTGAGGTCGATCGATGTCATGTGGTGCCCCGCAATAATCTATGGGCATGTTCAACGGTGACCGAGGCGAATGCAACAGGGCTGCCGGGTCGCATTTGAGCGAAACGATCGAGATCGGCGGAAATGACCGTGGCGATGCGTGGATATCCGCCTGTTGGCTGATGATCCCGCATCAAGACTGTTGGCGTACCGTCCCCCAAGATCTGGATATCACCCGGCACAATGGCGTCGGATACCAGCGACAGGCTTGTTGCATCAGCGAATACACCGTCCGGGTCATCAAGACGAACACCCATGCGATCGAGACGGTTCGAAATCCCGAAGCTGGAGGTGATCAGGCGCTCTCGCACAGATGGCGAGAACAGCTCCGCATGAAGGCCCCAGACAATGCGGATAGGACCATCGTTCGGCGGAACCGCATTGAGATTGGCGGGACCTGTCCCAAGTGAAGACGGCACCAGGCCAATCCGGTCACCGGCGCGCAGCGCCCGCCCTTCAAATCCACCCAATCGCACACGGCTGCTGGTGGAGCGGCTGCCCATCAGCACCGGCACGTCGATATCGCAGTCAAAGCGCAAATAGCCGTAATTGCCGTCGGGACCCGGCGTGATCGCAACAAGGTCGCCCGCAGCGAGATTTAGCGCACCGGGCCAGGCAACCAAGTTGCCGTTATGTCGGATCGTGAAAGCGCCACCGGCAAAGCCAAGGCGGCACGAGCCGCCCTCAACGCGGAAATCGAGCCCAGCCATGGTGATCTCCACCCCACCAGCCCCATTGCCCGCCAGCTTTCCCGCCAGGCGATACGCGCCGCGATCCATCGCGCCAGAGGCGCTGATGCCATGCGCCAGCATGCCGAGACGGCCTTCGTCCTGAATGGTGGCCAGTGGGCCAGCGCGGGTAATGACCAGCGTCGCGCTCATATCGCCTCAAAGATCACGGCATCGCCCGCGCGCAGACGCGTCGGCGGCTCTACTGTCGGATCAAAATTGTCAAACTCAGTGCGTCCGATGACATGCCAGCCAGTCGGCATCTCGGTGGCCGTGATCGCCGTCTGCCCAGCCGCGAACAGAATGCTCCCCTTGGGCACCAGCGGCCGCACAGTCTTGCGGCGCGGCAGGGTCAACATGTCGGCGTGCAGACCGCAATAGAGAAACCCCGGCGCGAACCCTGTCGAGAGCACGCGGAGCGGCGCGGCATTGTGGGCGGAGATAAACGCCTCAGGGCTCATCCCCACCAAAGCCGCGACCTCGGCCAGATCCGGCCCATCCGCCCCACCAAAGTGGACGCCAATGATTTGCGACGCTGGTGCCTGCCTTTCCGCTGCCGACACGCGATTAAGCCGCAGCCGCAACTCGCCGCCAATCGCGGCCGGCGAAGCCACCATCGGATCATAGCGCAGCAGCACAGAAACGAGGTTGGACACAACCTCGAGCACATCGGGAATGGGATCGTCCGCCAGGACCATCGCTAGCGCGATGGCTGCGCGATTGGCATCATCGGTCAGCCTGGTGCCAAAGCGCACCAGAATATGGGCGTCACCAAGAGGGATGATTGTTGGCGTGGGTAGGATTTCGTGGGCGGCCGGGCCGACCATGGCGCAGCCTCCTCGGCCGGATCATGCACGGCGACCAGTCCTGTCGGACGCGCCCGGATCAGTCAATCCGGTCCATGGGTGAAAGGGCTCTGCCTCACCCGGAAGACCGTTTGGTTCACGCCGGCACCCCACTGAGGGGCCCAGCCAGATTTGACCTGCCGGGAATGCGTTTTCCGGCCTTAGTTCGGGTCTTTGCCGTCCTGCTCGACCACGGCGTCGAAAAGCTCCCGCACCTGCTCTGCACCAATCGCCTCAATGGCGACTGCAGCAATGGCAGCGAAAAGCTCTGCGATTTCTTGAGGATCCGTGATTTCGGCGTCGTCGTCTTCGGCGTCGGCATTAATCAGAGTGAACACAATAAAGTACCTCCAAAGCTAGCCAATGAGGTCATTGTGCGATGATTCCTATTACGGAATAAATAATGCTTATCTGCGACCGGCCATCACGTGGGCGATTGCCAGGTGGGACAGCGCCGCTTACTCTTCGTCCGCCTCGAGCTTGTCGATATAAGCCTCGACATCCTCAAGCGTCGCCGTGAACGGCAGCGGGGTATGTCCATAGATAACCTTGAACGTAGCGTCCTCGCGGATCGCGTGGCCACCTTTACCCTGCTTGGCAGTCAGCTTCTCAGCCGTCAGAATCGTCAGACCATGGCGTCCGGCAATTCGTCTCATGCGGCGCATCCGCGATGCATCGAATTCCTTGCGGCTCACTGGTCGTCCTCTTTCGATATTGGCGGGAGGCAATGGCTCATACCACCAGCCCCAAAGCCCTAACTTAGCGACGCCTCCCATACCAGCTTACGGGAAGAAAACAACTCGTGGCGTTGTCGACCCGGCAATGCACCTGCTGATCCGGAAAAGCCTACGGCGTCGAAAAGCCCTCGCAATTTGCGCGGGCTTTCCAGCTTCGCTGCCGTTCAAAGGGGGACGCAACAGCCGAAGCTTCAAAACGTTAGAAGCGAGGTCTATCCCCGCTTCCATTTTTTGTTACCCCTACCCTTTGTCACCTAGAACTTGCTGACAAATCCCACAGTGCCCTTGGCCGCATAGCTGCCCTCGAAGCTTGTCGTGCCGAGTACTTCGCCGTGGAGAGCATGGGTCCCGTCGGCCAGATCAAGCGTGCCGCCAAACCCAAGCTCAGCGCCCAGTTTCTGGCTGGCGAAGGTCAGATCCGTGCCGGATACGGCTACGCTGGTGCCGTCGAGGAATTCATAGGTCAGGTTGGTGACGCCATAGAGCTTGGTGGCGGCCGCGCGGCCCTCTGCATCCTGCCAGTCGGTCCGATAGTCGACCGCGAAACCGAGGCGCCCTTTGAGGCTGGCACCATTGCGCAGGGATACATCGGCACCGAAGTGATCGGTGAATGCGTCAAAGCCGACCGAGGCGTAGTTTAGCTGAGCCTGTGGAGTCAGCGACCAGCTCTCATCCAAGGCAAATTCATGCCCAACTTCGATACCGGCCGCAAAGCCCGTGCCAGCGTTGCCCTGCACCAGCGCATAGCCAGCGGCATTGAGGTCTGTGCTGAAGCGCGCAATCTGCCCCTGCAAATCCACATAACTGCCTGCCTGGTCGCGCCAGGTGAGCGAGGCGCCGAGGCCAAATCCTTCTGTGCTGTTGCTGCCATCGCCAAACGCCGAGAATACGTTGGCAGACTGGCGGCTGTATTGGGCAGTCAGGCCAGCGCTCAAGCTACCATCCGCAGACTCCACCAGGCGCCCCGAAAGGCCGACCTGGGCCAGGAACATGCTGCTGTCAAAGGCGGCGCCTGCGGTCGACGTTGAGGCCTGATAGTGGCCGGCGGCGCCTTCAATGCGGGTAACGAAGCCCTGCTGGTTGGCGTCGCTCTGGCCTACGCGCTGCCGCAGAGTCGGCAGATCGATCATGCCGAGCAAGGCCACAGGGTAGTTTTCCAGGGTTGGGACCGTCGGCGAGAGTGCGCCGCTGTTGCGCAGGTACCAATTGCCGTCGCTGCCGGTGGCAATATCGTGCTGCTTCAGCTCATAGCGATAGGCACCGCCAATCGCGAGGCCATCCAGCACGAAGGCATTGGCATCCGAGAGTGCGCCCTGCACTTCCACGACCTTGATCCCATCCGTCGTTGCGGCACCAACGCCGCCGAGATTGACCACAGAAACCAGCGTGGGCGCGAGACCTAGCAATGAGTTCCCGGTGATCAGCAGCAGGTCCGCCGCTGAGCCATTGCCCCCAAGCACGGTCTCGATCTCAAGACGACCGCCACTGCTTGTATAGTCGCCCGCAACCGTCAGCACGCCAATCGAGTTACCGGGCGCGATCGTCCCGCCGGCAAAGTTTGTGGTTGAGCCAACCTGGCCCGTGCCCTGCAGGCGCCCGCCGCGGACTTCCAGTGTCCCACCGAGGACGTCTTTGACCGTCAGGATACCGTTGTAGATGCCAGACACGCCCGTCAGGCCCGAATTGTCGCCAGTGAGCGTGGTATGGCCGGCGCCAACCTGCTGAACACCGCCCGTGCCGGCTATGGTGCCGCCGAAGGTGACAAGGTCCGACCGGTTGAACGCCACAATGCCGCTATTGGCGACATTCCCACTTATACTGCCGCTCGTGCCACCATTGCCGAGCTGCAACGTGCCAGCGCTGATAGTGGTCCCGCCGCCATAGCTGTTGCTGCCGGTCAGAGTCAGCGTACCCAGCCCGTCTTTGGTCAGCCCGCCCGCGCCGGTAATTTCGGGGGCGATGTCAATGTTGAAGCCATTTGTATCGAAGATGCCGCCGGAGGTGCCCAGGGTGATTTTTTGAGCACCGTAGTTGCGGAAGAAATTCGCATTGTCGCCAGTGGCCCGAATGATGCCGCCATCGAGGGTCACGTTTGCCGTGCCCCGTCCACCAGCGAATCCACTGGTTTCAACGACCCCTCGCGAGCTCGATGTGCCCAGCACGTTCAGCGTGCCAACTGCGGACACGTCAGACGCACCCAGATAAACGCCGCCCTTCGCAAAAACCCGTCCGCCGTCGTCAACGCTCACAACACCGACGCCATGATTGCCCACGGTGAGACTGGAGCCAATCATCTCCCAGCTTGATCCTGTGCCTTTGACGACAACAGTGCCGTCGCCCGTTGGACCGGCACCTACATAGCCCTGGTGACTGGTTACACTCGCACCGTTCTCGACGTTCAGAACACCGCGGGCATAGGAACCAATCGTAAATTGATCGGTGACCGTCCAAGACCCGCCCGATGTCAGCAGTGCCTCGCCATATCCTTCCACGCCAAGGGTGGCGGAATAGCTCGACACAGTGCCGCCGTCCGAGATGACAATATCGCCATGTCCGAAGACGCCATCTCCATTGGGGGCAGCGCTACCAACGTCGATCCGTCCGCTGGTGACGACCTTGCCACCCTGGGTAACATTTAGTGTGCCGCGGCCTTCATCGCCAATGTGGAGGTCATACTCGTGCGTCCAGGTGGAGGCGTTGCCTTGCCCGTCAACGCCAGACACCGTTACAACACCAACACCGCCCGCACTGCCGCCTATATACCCGGTCTCGCTGCTCACCAGCCCGCCGGCAAGAATATTAAGGGTCCCGTCGCCGTACTGCCCCACGACAACGTCGCCGAAATTATTCCACGATGCTTCATGCCCAGAGACGGTAACCGTCCCCACACTGCCGGCATCGGCTCCAATATAGCCTCTCGTGCCCGTCACCACCCCGCCGTCGAGAATACTGAGCGTCCCCTCGCCCTCCTGGCCGACATAGAGAAAATACGCATTGTTCCAGGTGGAGGCATTGCCCAGGCCATCCTTGCCGGTGACAGTAACGGTGCCTAGGCCGCCAGCTTTGGTGCCGATCGATCCCTGGTAATTGTTGAGGACGCCGCCGTCCTTAATGTGCAACTCACCAGCGCCGATTATCCCGATATCCAGATCGGTGGAATCGGTGACGTCGGCTGCATTCGCCGGATTTGTATCGCCTGTGAGTTCAACATCCAGACCAGACGCCGTCGCACTGGCTAGCATCAGGGCCAAAGGAGCAACTGTCATCAGCAGGCCGCAGCGCGGCAGGAATGGCAACGGCGAACCGGGATTTGTCATGACGGGAAAAACTGTTCTGATTCATACACTAAGCAGATTTGATCCCGTTATGCTTAATGGGCCATTAAGAAGCCTTCTCAACGATCGGCACGACCCGACGCCACACCATACCTAGACAGGCTTGTCGGCAGGACAAGCTGAAGCGGCGCCGATCTTTTTGACGCACACAGAGACCCTGCCCCGCTAGACGCTTGACGGCACCAAAACCAGGCCGGATAGCTGTGCCGTTGAGTTTTGTGAGGGTTACATGCGTATCCAGTCGATCGTCGCCGCAAGCCTTTTGAGCATGATGGGATGCAGTCTATCACTGGCCGCAAGTGATTCCGTCGACGCCACCTTCGAACGTGACGATCCCTCGAACGCGACCATGACGCTGACAGCCGAAGGCGAGGCATGGCGCGTCGTCTTTCGCGCAGGCGGAATCCCGAACGGCGCGGCAACAGCGGCCGATTGCGAACTTGAGGCCGTGGGGCCCCAGGATTTGGACGGCGTCATTGCAGCCCAGTTGGTTCCGTTTGAGGGCGAGCTGTACACAATGACCGCCGCCGACATTGGCGCCGATGCACCTGTTATTCAGGTCGCGGTGGGACCGGAAGGTGTGTTTGTGACCGATGCCGGCGCAGCTGATCGCTTTTGCGGTTTAGGTTCGGATATCGAAGGCTTCTACCTCCGAACCGGCGCGATTGACTGAATACTCGCGCTAGAACCGATCACGTTTACTGAGCCGTCGGCGTTGTAGTGTCGGTCGGCGGGGCATTCTCCAGCCCCTCGGTCGCCGGCGTATTGTTGGATTCCCCGATTGAGGTCTGATTTGAAGCGGCACTTGCCGCACCCGCCTTGTGGCTGCCGAGATACGCGACCGTGCCAAAGATGAGCGCACCGCCGATCCAAAGTGCGCCGGCGAGCAGAGCAAAGCCTTCGATAAACTCGACACCGGTGCGGTTGGGGTTATTGCCATAGACGTTCATGCGTGCCTCCTGGGTTGCAAGATTAACCCCGAAGGCCCCGGAACGGTTGCTTGCCCGGAACCGCCGCAAATGCAAAAGCCCTACCGGCTAGGGCGGGGCTTAGACAGGTCGGGCCGCAACGGCAATGGATCAACTTCCCCTTTGCCCGCACAGCAAGAACCTAAAAACGGATATTGAACCCGCTGGCGATCTTGTGGAACGACACATGCTCGCTGACTTTCACAGGGCCGACCAAATAGATGTCGCAGGACCCCAGATCGGTGTATGCAGCCACTACGCCGTTGAAAAACATAACTAAATCAGGGAATGGCGGGTAGGGAGGGATTCGAACCCCCGGAACGCTTTCACGTTCGCCGGTTTTCAAGACCGGAGCAATCAACCGCTCTGCCACCTACCCGTTGGAGGAGCGTTTAGCTTCTCCTGCCCTGACTGTCCAGAGTGCTAAGGCACGAGGATAACCGAGCCTGTGGTCTCACGATTTTCCAGTGCCCGATGCGCGGCTTCAGCCTCGGCCAGCGGAAAGGTCTGGTTGATCTGCACCTTGATGGTGCCGTCGGCCACCGCTGCGAACAGCAGCCGCGCGCCTTCCAGCAGGTCCTCGCGCTTGGCGAAGTAATGCGTACCAGTCGGGCGCGTCACATACAGCGAGCCCTTGCGCGACAGCACGGTAATATCGGGAATGCTGACCACGCCCGAGGCATTGCCGAAGCTGACCATCAAGCCACGCGGCCGCAAGCAATCGAGCGATTTGTCGAAGGTGGACTTGCCCACGCCGTCGTAGACGACATCAACGCCCCTGCCCCCGGTGATTTCCCGCACGCGCTCGGCGAAATCCTCCGTCGTATAATTGATGACGTGATCGCAACCATGCGCGCGTGCAAGCTCAAGCTTTTCGGCGCTGCCGGCCGTGCCGATCACTGTCGCGCCAAGGGCTTTGGCCCATTGCGTGGCAATCAGCCCCGTACCGCCCGCTGCGGCGTGCCACAAGATGGTTTCGCCCGGCCTCACACGCCAGGTCTCGAACAGCAAGTAGTAGGCCGTCAGCCCCTTGAGCAGGATGGCCGCCGCCGTCTGGTCATCCACGCCATCGGGAATCGGGATCAATCGTTCGGCCTTGGCGACACGATCAGTGGCATAGGCGCCCAGTTGCCCCTGATAGGCCACCCGGTCACCCACCTTGAGGTGAGTGACGTCTGGGCCCAGCGCCGTGACGACACCGGCTGCTTCATTGCCGGCGACGAAGGGTGTCTGCACCGGGTACAAGCCCGAGCGCTGGTAGGTGTCGATAAAGTTCAGGCCAATGGCCGTTTGTCGCAATACGACCTCGCCCGGGCCGGGACTGGCGAGCTGCCAGTCCTCATAGCTCAACTGCTCGGGGCCACCGGCCTGATTGACGACAATAGCCTTACTCATGGCTTGGATACCTTTGGTTTGCGTGGCGCCGATTTGGGGCGCGATTGCGCCTTTGCGGTCGGCGTCGATTTTAGTTTTGGCTTGGAGACTGCAGCGACAGCCTCTGCGCCGGTAATCGAACCTGTCGCGCCGGTAAAGGGCGCGACGGCTAAAGCGGGCTTGCCGCGCAGTTTACGCTGCTTGGCGATGATGTTGATGGCTTCAACCAGCACCGAGAAGCCCATGGCTGCGTAGATGTAGCCCTTGGGGATGTGGAAGCCCAAGCCATCGGCTACCAGCGACACGCCAATCAGCAGCAGGAAGGCGAGCGCCAGCATCTTGGTGGTTGGGTGCTCCGAGACGAACTTGGCTACTGGCCCCGACGCCACGAACATCACGCCGACGGCGACGATCACGGCAGCAATCATCACCTCGACGTCGTCGGCCATGCCAACAGCGGTGACAATCGAGTCGATAGAGAACACCATGTCGATGATAATGATCTGGCCGATAATGGCCGCGAACACCGCACTGACCTTCTGGGAGACGCTTGCTTCATGCGGCTCCTCGATGGCGGCGTGCATTTCGTGGGTGGCCTTGTAGATCAGGAAGCCACCACCGGCGATCAGGATCAGATCCTTCCACGACAGGTCGAGGCCGAAGGCCGATATCGCGGGCTGGGTCAGGCTAATGATCCAGCTGATGACCAGCAGGAGCAGGATGCGGAAGATCAGGGCGAGCGCCAGACCGATCTTGCGCGCGCGGTCCGCCTGCTCTTTTGGCAGCCGCGACACGAGCACAGAAATGAAGACAATATTGTCGATGCCAAGCACGATCTCCATGACCGTGAGGGTACCAAAGGCAATCCATGCATTTGGATCAGCCAATAGCTCAAGCATTTCGGGCTCCGTTCCCAAAAGGAAAATGCAATGCGGCTATGTATGCATAGGTTCCTCACCCAGAAACAGAGGCTGGTAGAGTTTTCCTGCAACCTGCGGTTGGCGCAGCAAAAAGACGCTGCCGCGGCGCTGGTATGGCCATGCGCGGGGGTGATAGCCTTGCCGCGATATCGAACCACGCGTGAGACTCATGGAATCCTTTTCGCCTCTGTCAGCCGCCTTGGGCGGTTCACTGATCGGGCTGGCTGCTGCTGTGCTCTGGCTCGGCAATGGCCGCATCGCGGGCATCTCGGGCATTTTCGGCCATTTGCTGCCGCCTGTCCAAAGCGCCGTCTGGCGTCTGGTGTTTCTGGTGGCGCTGGTGCTGGCGGCGTTCGTCGCGGCAAAACTGTTCCCACAGCTTGGCGTCGGCGGCGTTGAACCTCCGCGCCTCGTCGAAGCGCCAGCCGCCTGGGGCATCCCAACGCCGATCTGGCTGGGCATAGCGGGCCTGCTGATCGGCGTCGGCACCCGCATTGGCAATGGCTGCACGTCAGGCCATGGCGTTTGCGGGTTGGCGCGGCTCTCCGTGCGCTCGCTGGTGGCTGTCGTGGTCTTCTTCGGTGTCGCGATCATCACCGTTACCGTGACAGGGGTCGTGTAATGGCTGCTTTCAAGCTTCCCTACCTCGCTACGGCGGCCCTCAGCGGCGCGCTGTTTGGCGCCGGCCTTTACGTTTCGCAGATGGTCGATCCGTTCAAGGTGCTGCGCTTCCTCGATTTCACCGCCATTCCAACTGGTGGCTGGGACCCGAGCCTGGCCTTTGTCATCGTGCCTGCCATCGTGGTGATGTTCATTGCCGTGCAGATCGGCAACCGCCGCACCGCGCCGCTGTTTGACAAAGCATTCAACACGCCGACCAACACCAAGATCGACGCCCCGCTGGTTGGCGGCGCGGCGCTGTTCGGTATCGGTTGGGGCATGTCGGGCATTTGCCCCGGCCCCGCGATCTCGCTGATTGCCTTCGTGCCGGACAATCTCTGGATTTTCCTCGCCACAATGGCCATTGGCTCGTTTATCGGCAGCCTCGTGATGTCAAACACCCGCACCCAGAAACTGGCGGACGCGTAATGAGTTTTGATGCAGATGCTATCGTTGTTGGCGGTGGACTGGCGGGCGTGGCCGCGGCGATTGCCGTGGCGCAGGCTGGCCTGACAACCATCCACCTCGCCCCAGCGGGCCCGCCGGACAGGCGCACCTCCGCGCTGATGATGCCGAGCGTCGATTATCTGCAAAGCGCAGGCCTGATCGATGACCCGGCCGATGTCGGTCATGCGCTGACCCAGATCCGCATCATCGACGCCACCAGGCGACTGATCCGCGCGCCTGAAACCTTGTTCGACTCCAGGGAAGCTGGCCTCGACGCCTTTGGCTGGAACTTCGCCAATATCCGCCTTCTGGAGCACTTCCATGCCGTTGCGGCAGGGCTCGACAACCTTGAAACCCGTAACGCCGGCGTTACCGAATTTCGCCGCGTCGAACAGGGCTCCGAGGTCACGCTGACGGATGGCACCACTTTACGTGCCCCGCTCGTCATCGGTGCTGATGGCAAGAAATCCCTCATTCGCGCTGCGGCCGGGTTCAAGGCTCGTGAGACCCAGTTCACGCAGGCCGCCTTGGTGTGCGATCTGGAACTGGGCCGCCCCATTGGTGGGGCTTCGATCGAGTTCCACTATCCCCAGGGGCCATTCACGCTCGTGCCAGCCGGCGGCAATCGTGCCAACCTGGTTTGGATCGACGACGCGGATCTGCTGCGCGACGCGCAAAGCCGCGGGGCGGACTATCTGCTCGAAACCTTCCTCGACAAGTCGCAGCGCCTGTTCGGCGCCATCACCATTGCTACCCCCACCTTCGTGTTCCCGCTCAGCACGCTCAGCGTCGATCGGGCCGGTGCGGACGGTGTCGTGCTCGTAGGAGAATCGGCGCATGCCTTCCCGCCCATTGGCGCGCAGGGCCTGAACCTCGGCCTGCGCGATGTCGCCGACCTTGCAGCCGCGCTGACGGGCGTCGACCGCTCCGAGGCCAATTGGGCGGCCACAGTCAGTCAGGACTACTCAGCGCGCCGCGCTGCCGATCTGGCGCGTACTGGCGGCATGGTGGACACGCTGTTCCGCTCGCTGCTGGCCGAAATGCTCCCAGCACAGGCCATGCGCGCTGGCGGGTTGTGGGCTCTCAAGCTGCTGCCCGGAATGCGCAAGCATGCGTTTTCACTTGGGATGGGTGGTCGGTAGAGTACCCCCACCTAGCCTCCCCCTGAACAGGGGGAGGAACAGCCCGGCGAGTGGCGCGAGATCCTGTCTAAGCACCGGCCAACCTCCTCCCCCTGTTCAGGCGGAGGCCGGGAGGGGGTGCTCTTCCAAAACCACCATAAAAAACAAAAGGGCGCGGTCACCCGCGCCCTTTGTCATTTCAATCTGTAACCAGGCTTACTGCGCAGCAGGTGCGGCGCCTTCAGCTGGTGCAGCGCCATCGGCTGGGGCCGCGGTGCCGTCGAGCTGCTTGCGCAGCGTTTCGGCGCGATCCTGCAGAACCTGCTCGAGAGCGTTGTCGCCCGAAGTTTCCTGGCGGAACTGGTCGAAGGTCAGGGCGGCATCGCCATCATAGGCAGCGGTAAAGCCAGCCAGCGTGATTTCGATGGTCAGGTCTTCGTTCTGGCGGTTCTTGGCGGTGAGCTTGAGCTTGCCGCCCTTCTTGAGCGAGTTGACATACTGCTCGTTGATCACGAGCTGGGTGGCGCACGAAGTTGGGTCGCACAGCATGTAGGGGACGCGCACTGGCTTGGCGCCGTCGATCTGCCAGGTCAGGCCGAAAGGCAGCAGCACGCCGAGTGGAACGGCAGCAACAGCCAGCAGGCGGCTTTCCTGGCCCGGATCGTCACGCAGCAGGAACGAGCCGAGGAACTGACCATTGGCCAGAACGACCTGACGCATAATGCAAGCCTTCTGCCCATCTGGCAGTGGATCGCAAACCTTCAACCAATTCTGTGGTGCAGCAGCGCCTGCAGCGGCAGGAGCAGCGGCGGCCTCAGCTGGCGCTTCTGCAGCAGGGGCGGCTGCTGGTGCAGCGTCCTGCGCGAATGCCGCGAGCGGGGACAGCATGAGCGCGGCCACCGCAAAACCGGCGACGAGGGGTTTCCTGAATATCATAGAACTTCCTTGGCTTCTTTGGCGGTCCCGGTGACCTTCTGCCACCTTGAGAATTGAACTGCCCTTCAAGTGCTGAATTCGGGCAATAACATGACCGACACACCTTGCCAAAGCATTATGGCGTAACGGCGATGCATGCCTTCTCCTAGAGGTTAACCTCGGCAAGCCGGGCCATGCGTGAAAGGATCGCTGCCGCGCCCTTGAGCCGGGCCTCTGGCGTCGGCCAGCTGCGGGCAAACACCAGCTTCTGATCGGGCTTGATACGGACCTGATTGGCCGGATCGCTGACCAGCTTGACCAGGCCTGCCGGGTTCGGAAACTCGTTATTACGCAAGGTGATAACCGCGCCCTTTGGACCGGCATCGACCTTTTCGACATTGGCCTGACGGCACAGCGCCTTAACGAGAATGACCTTGAGCAGCGCCTCGACTTCTTCCGGCAGCGGGCCGAAACGATCGATCAATTCCGCACCAGCGCCGTCGATATCGCGAATATCGGTCAAATCGCCGAGACGACGATAGAGCTGCATGCGCAACTGCAGGTCGGGCACATAATGCTCGGGAATCATGACCGGCATGCCGAGCGAAATCTGCGGGCTCCACTCGTTCTTGTCTTCGTAATCCTCGTCCCCGTTCTTGAGGTTTGCCACGGCTTCTTCCAGCATGGACTGGTAAAGCTCGTAGCCAACTTCGCGAATATGGCCGGACTGTTCGTCGCCAAGCAGGTTCCCTGCCCCGCGAATATCCAGATCGTGGCTGGCGAGCTGGAAGCCAGCGCCCAGACTTTCGAGCGATTGCAGCACGCCCAAACGACGCTCTGCCGTGTCGGTCAATTTTTTGTCAGCCGGCACGGTGAACAGCGCATAGGCACGCGCCTTGGCGCGACCGATACGGCCACGGATCTGATAAAGCTGGGCGAGACCGAAATGGTCGGCGCGATGCACGATCAGCGTATTGGCGTTCGGAATATCGAGTCCCGATTCCACGATGGTCGTCGCCACCAGCACGTCAAACTTGTTGTCGTAGAAGGCGTTCATCACGTCATCGAGTTCGCCCGGCGCCATCTGGCCATTGGCCACGACGAAGCTGACCTCGGGCACCTGCGCCTTGAGGAATTCGGCAATCTCGACCTGATCGGAAATGCGCGGCACCACATAGAACGCCTGCCCGCCACGATACTTCTCGCGCAGCAGCGCTTCGCGGATCGACAGCGCATCGAAGGGCGAAATGAAGGTTCGGATCGCCAGACGATCAACTGGAGGTGTCGCCAAGAGGCTCAGATCCCGCACACCGGTCAGCGCCAACTGCAGCGTGCGCGGAATTGGCGTCGCTGTCAGCGTCAGCACGTGAACGTTGGCCTTGAGTTCCTTGAGCCGCTCCTTGTGGCCTACGCCGAAATGCTGTTCTTCGTCGATGATCAGCAGGCCCAGGTCCTTGAACTTGATGGTCTTGCTGAGCAGCGCGTGCGTGCCCACCACGATATCGACCTGCCCATCGGCAAGGCCTTCCTTGGTCGCTTTGAGCTCGGCAGAACCCACCATGCGCGACGCCTGGCGCACGCGAACGGGGAGCCCGGCAAAGCGCTCGGCAAAGGTCTTGAAGTGTTGGCGCGACAGCAGCGTCGTTGGCACCACCACGGCAACCTGCTTGCCGCTGAGCGCCACGGCAAAGGCCGCGCGCAGCGCCACTTCGGTCTTGCCGAAGCCCACGTCGCCACACACCAGACGATCCATGACACGGCCCGAGGTCACGTCATCGAACACCGCCTCGATAGCGGCCATCTGGTCTTCGGTTTCCTCATAGGGGAAGCGCGCGGCAAATTCGTCATAGGCGCCGGGATTGATCTCGACCACGTCCGCCCGGGTGAGCAGGCGCGCCGCCGCGATTTTGATGAGCTGCTCCGCCATTTCGCGGATGCGCTTCTTGAGGCGGCCTTTCTTGGCCTGCCAGGCAACGCCGCCCAGCTTGTCCAGCGTCGCATTGGCGTCTTCCGCGCCATAGCGCGTTAGCAGCTCGATGTTTTCCACCGGGAGATAGAGCTTGGTGTCGCCCGCATATTGCAGCTCGACGCATTCATGCGGCGCGCCACCGGCCTCGATGACCTTGAGGCCGAGGAACCGGCCGATACCGTGATCGACGTGCACCACCAGATCGCCCGCGGCGAGGCTGGCGGCCTCGGTCAGCGCGTCGCTGGCCTTCTTCTTGCGCTGGGGCCGCAGGATGCGCTCGCCCAGAATGTCCTGTTCGGACAGAACCAGAAGGTCCTTGGTCTCGAAACCGCTTTCCAGTGGCAAGACGACCAGCGAGGTCGTGGCGGCGCTGGTGGTTTCGGCATCGCGCCAGTTTTCCGCCATGCGCGGATTGGTCAGGCCATGGTCCTTCAGCACCTGCGCCATGCGGTCGCGCGTGCCTGTGCTCCAGCACGCCACGATGGTCCGGCGACCATTGCGGCGCTCGGTCAGCAGGCGCTCAACCACAGACTGAAACAGGTTGACGTCCGTCGCCTGCCGCTCGGCGGCAAAGCTTGGGGCGATCTGCCCCCCGGCATCGTCCGACGCCTTGGTGCTGGGCGACATGAACGGCGACAGCTGAATGACCGAAGCCCCAGCCAGCGCATAGGGGTGGGTTTCGACAGCGTAGAGCAGCTCGGGCTTCACCGGCTTATACGGCGCCCCCGCCCCCGCCACTGTCGGCAGCAGGCGGGCGGCTTCACGCGCATCGTAATAGTCGCGGATCTGCGCGACGCGGTCGCTATAGGCCTCGGTCGCCTGATCATCGAACACGAACGGGGCGTCGCCGGTATAGTCGGCCAGCGTATCGAGATAATCGTAGAAGAAGGGCAGCCAATGCTCGGTGCCCGAATAACGCGAGCCGCCGCTGACCGACGCGTAAAGCGTGTCATCGACGGTGTTGCCGCCAAAGGTCGCCGTGTAGGTCTGGCGGAAGCGGCGAATGGTCTCGTCGGTCAGCACCACTTCACTCATTGGCGTCAAGTCGACGCGCTTCAGCGTACCGGTGGTGCGCTGGCTATCCGGATCAAAGGTGCGGATCGATTCCAGCTGGCTGCCGAAGAAGTCGAAGCGCAGCGGCGCTTCCGTGCTGGCTGGGAACAGATCAACCAGACCGCCGCGCACGGCATATTCGCCGCTTTCGCGCACGGTCGGCACACGCAGATAGCCATTGTTCGCCGCCCAGGCGATCAGCTTATTGCTGTCGACAATCCGGCCGGTCTGCGCTGAAAACGACATGGTCTCCACCACATCGCGCGGCGGCAGGCGCTGGATCAGCCCGTTGACGGCGGTGAGGATCACCGCGCCCTTGGTGCCCGATGTCAGCGCCGCCAGCGTGTTCATCCGCGCCGCGATGGTGATGTTGTTGGGCGAAACCCGGTCATATGGCAGACAGTCCCAGGCCGGCAACGTCAGCACCGGATGGCCGGGCAGCATGGCAGTCAGGATGTCGGCCATCCGCTGCAGGCGGCGACCGTCGCGCGCAACAAAGACAAGGCTGGCCGCATCATCGGGCGCAGCCGCAAGGCGCTGCTCGATCAGACGCACCAGCACCATGGGCTGCATGCCGTCAGGCACATGGGCGATGGTGCGGATGGCACTCGTGCTGGGCTGCTGTTCAATCATTTGGCGAGCCGGGCGTGATGGTCGGCGATGACCAGTTCCAGAAATGCAAGATCAACATTATCCGGCGGTGTCTCCTGCCCCATGACCCATTTGAGCAATGGCGGATCTTCCTCGCTCATCAGCGCTTCGAGCCGATCAAGCGCGGCGTGGTCATATGACTCGACATGCGCGTCCGCAAACGGGCCCAAAACAAGGTCCATCTCGCGGGTGCCACGATGCCAGGCACGGTAGCGCAGCTTCTTGCGGCGCACGGAAATATCTTCACCGGCAGTCATTTGACGCGCCATGATCCCGAATTTGTTCTCGATTTGGACACTCTCTTACGCGCAAAGGAAGGGCTTGTCAGCCCTTTGATACCAGAGCATGCGCAGCAATACGCCGGTCTCCCCGCCCCCACACATCGTCACCCTCGGGCTTGACCCGAGGGCTCTACACTTGCCCACAAAACCCTCGGGTCGAGCCCGAGGGTGACGACCGGTGGTTGTACCACGTACTCGGTGTCATCCCGGCGTTGACCCGGTGGATGGGAAGACATTGGACCCAACCCTGTGCCATTTTCACGCAAAGGAGAATCATCGCCGTGCCGCGTCCCGATAGCCTTTCGCCGCTCTTCCGCTCGCTGCACTCCATCAAGGGTGTCGGCGACAAGCTGGCTGCGCTGCTGACGCGGTTCTTCGGGGCACCCGATGGGCAGGGAGCGATTGCCCTCGATATCCTGATGCACATGCCCTCCGGCGTGGTGGATCGGCGGCGGCAAGTCGGCATTGCCGAGGCCTATCTCAATCAGATCGTGACGCTGAAACTGCATGTTGATCGGCATCAGCCGCCGCCACGCGGCAAGCTGCACATTCCCCATCGCGTCTTCGCGCATGATGACACTGGCGATGTGCAACTGGTGTTTTTCCGCGCCCAGGGCGGCTGGGTGGAAAAGGCACTACCGGTCGGCGAGGAGCGCTTCGTCTCCGGCAAGATAGACTTCTTCAATGGCGAGAAGCAGATCACCCATCCCGACTACATTGTCGAAGCCGACAAGTTCGCCACCCTGCCGCTTGTCGAGCCGGTTTACCCACTGACGTCCGGCCTCAGCTCCAAGGCGCTCACCAAGCTGGTGCGCCAGGTGGTCGATGGTCTGCCCGATATCCCCGAATGGATCGCACCCGCTACAATGGCCGAACGCCAGTGGCCCACATTCGCCGATGCCATGCGCAGCGTTCACCTGCCGGTTTCACCCGCCGAAGCCGAGCTCTGGGGCCCTGCTCGCATGCGCCTGGCGTATGACGAGTATTTCGCCGGCCAGCTCACCCTGCAACTCATTCGATCCACTATGGTTTCGTCGCGGGGAATCTCTCGCATTTTCACCGGTAAGGTGACAGATCGCGTTACCGCTTCGTTACCCTTTTCTCTCACAGAAGGTCAGCAAAAAGCCGTCGAGGAAATCCGCGCCGACCTCGCCTCCCCCGATCGTATGTCGCGCCTCTTGCAGGGTGATGTGGGCGCTGGAAAAACCGTTGTCGCCCTGATGGCAATGGCAGCCGTCGCCGAAAGCGGGGCACAATCCACCTTGATGGCGCCGACAGAACTCCTTGCCAGCCAGCACTTTAAGACCCTCAAGCCGCTCTGTGAGGCGGCAGGCCTCGGCTGCGAATTGCTCACCGGCAAAATGCCCGCCGCACAACGCCGCGCCATCCTCGCCGGCGTCGCGAGCGGCGCCACCGACATTCTTGTCGGCACCCACGCTGTGTTCCAGTCCGGCGTCGAGTTCCACAACCTCGGCCTTACCGTCGTCGACGAACAACACCGCTTCGGCGTGCATCAGCGTCTCGCCCTGTCCGAAAAGGGTCGCCACACCGACCTGCTGGTGATGACCGCGACGCCAATTCCCCGCACACTGGTGCTCACCCACTTTGGTGACATGGCCGTCAGCGTATTGCGCGAAAAGCCACGCGGTCGCCAACCGATCGATACGGCAGTCCTTTCCATCGGCGACTACGGTCGTGTCATTGCCCGACTTCAGGCCCGCCTTGGCGAAGGTGCGCAAGCGTTCTGGGTCTGCCCATTGGTCGAAGAGAGCGAGCATCTCGACGTCGTCTCCGCCGAAGACCGCTTTGCGGAGCTGCAAAAGGTCTTCGGCGACAAGGTCGCGCTGGTGCATGGCCGCATGAGTGCCGCGGCCAAGCAGGAGGTCATGCAGCGCTTTGCCGCCAATGAACTCAAACTGCTGGTGGCCACCACCGTCATCGAAGTGGGCGTCGACGTGCCCAATGCCTCTATCATGATCATCGAACACGCCGAGCGCTTTGGCCTCGCCCAGTTGCATCAGTTGCGTGGGCGCGTTGGTCGGGGGTCGCAGCGGTCGGCTTGTTTGCTGCTCTACAAGGACCCGCTGAGCGAAACCGCCCGGGCTCGCCTCGACACAATCAAATCCACCGAAGACGGCTTTGAAATCGCCGAACGCGATCTGGAGTTGCGTGGCCAGGGCGACGTGCTCGGCACCCGCCAATCCGGCATGCCCGGCTACCGCCTCGCGGTCCCCGACGTGCACCGCCATCTCATTGATTTCGCCCATGATGACGCCAAGGCGGCGCTGGCTGCAAACCCGGGCCTGAGCGGCCCCGACGGCGAGGCGCTGCAAACGCTGATGTATTTGTTCCGCAAGGACTTGGCGATCCCACTGATCCGCGCGGGGTAACCCGCCGCACGTCCCTCCCCCACCATCGTCATCACCCGGCTCGTCCGGGTGATCCACCTTCTCTCACAGCGCCTGAAGTGGATTGCCCGGACAAGCCGGGCAATGACGGAGGGATAGCTTTGTGGAAAACAGAAGTGGCCGAGCGTCACCACTACGTCACCGACTACACTCCGCGCCCCCAACCATCGTCATCACCCGGCTCGTCCAGGTGATCCACCTTCTCTCACAGCGCGTGGAATGGATTTCCCGGACAAGCCGGGCAATGACGATTGGGGATGGCTTGATGCGCTTCAAGGGGCACGGCGATCACACCACGCGGGTTAAACGCCCGGCGCCCGTCGTCCCACCACACATCCCACCATCGTCATCACCCGGCTCGTCCGGGTGATCCATCTCCTCTCACAGCGCGTGGAATGGATTGCCCGGACGAGCCGGGCAATGACGATTGGGGAGGGTTACGGGAGGCGCGTAAGACAGCCCTACTCCACCGTCACCGACTTCGCCAGATTGCGCGGCTGGTCAACGTCCGTGCCCATGAACACCGCCGTATGATAGGCCAGCAACTGCACGGGGATACACGCCAAGATTGGCGCCACGAAGCTGTCCACGCGCGGCACGATGATCACATCAGAAATGCCGTGACCGGCCGTTTCGGCGCCTTCGGCGTCGGTGATCAGAATGATCTTGCCGCCACGCGCGGCGACTTCCTGCATATTGCTCAAAGTCTTGTCGACCAGCTCGTCGGATGGCGCCACCACGATGACCGGCATGTCCTCGTCCACCAGCGCGATGGGGCCGTGCTTGAGTTCACCGGCGGCATAGCCTTCAGCGTGGATGTAGCTGATTTCCTTGAGCTTGAGCGCGCCTTCCATGGCGATTGGGAACATCGGACCACGGCCGAGATAGAGCACGTCCTTGGCCTTGGAGAGTCGCTTGGCGATGTCGATGATCTGGGACTCGGCAGCCAGCGCCTTGGCGACCGCTGCGGGCAAGGCCGTCAGCGCACGCACCAGCTCATTCTCACGCTCAGCACTCAGCACGCCACGGGCACGGCCAGCAGCAATTGATAGGCCAGCAAGTGCCGTCAACTGCGCGGTCAACGCCTTGGTCGAGGCCACGCCGATTTCAGGCCCGCACAGGATCGGGAACACCACGTCCGACTCGCGGGCAATGGTGGATTCCTGCGTGTTGACCAGCGAGGCCACATGCTGGCCCTGCCCAGCGCAATAGCGCAAAGCGGCTAGCGTGTCGGCGGTTTCGCCGGACTGGGAGATGAACAGCGACAGCCCGCCTTTCTCCAAGGGTGGCTCGCGGTAGCGGAACTCGGACGCTACATCGATATCGACAGGCAGTCGGGCATGGCGCTCGAACCAGTACTTGGCGACAGCACCAGCAAAATAGGCCGTGCCACAAGCGCTGATGGTCAGGCGCGTCAGGTCGGCAAAATCAAACGGCAAAGTTTCGCGCAGCGCCACCTTCTCTGCGCCCATATCCACATAGTGGCTGAGGGTATGCGAGATAGTTTCGGGTTGCTCGTAGATTTCCTTGGCCATGAAATGGCGGTGGTTGCCCTTGTCCACCAGCAGCGCCGAGGTCTGCGAAATCTGCTGCTCGCGCTGCACGATAGCATCCTTGCCATCGCGGATGGTGACGCCTGCGGGCGTGATCACCGCCCAGTCACCATCCTCCAGATAGGTCAGGCGTGAGGTGAATGGGGCGAGCGCCATGGCGTCGGAGCCCAGATACATTTCGGTATCGCCGTAGCCGATGGCCAGCGGCGCACCATGACGCGCGGCGATCAGCATCGCCTCTTGCCCTTTGAACAGGAAGGCCAAGGCAAAAGCGCCCTTAAGCTGCTTTAGCGTGCGGGCAACGGCCAATTCGGGATCGGCCCCATTGGCCAGTTCGCGGCTGACCCAGAGTGCGACGGACTCAGTGTCCGTCTGGGTCTTGGGCAGGTAGCCGTCCTTGGCAAGATCGGCCAGCAGATCGCGGAAGTTCTCGATAATGCCGTTGTGCACCACAGCAACGCGGTCAGTCGCGTGAGGGTGGGCGTTGGTTTCGGTCGGCGCGCCGTGGGTTGCCCAGCGGGTATGGCCAATGCCCACCTGCCCGCCAAGAGGCTCAAAAGCCAGCTTCTGCGCCAGATTACCCAGCTTGCCTTCAGCGCGGCGGCGGGAAATGTCGCCGCCTTCCAGCGTGGCGACACCAGCGCTGTCATAGCCGCGATATTCCAGGCGCTTAAGCGCATCTACAAGGCGCGAGGCGACGGGCGCATCGCCCACAATTCCGACAATGCCGCACATCTGCGCTTATCCCTTTTTGGCTTGCTTCTTGGCCGCCGCCTTGGCGAATATTTCCTTGGCGCGTCCGGGTTTGTTTGTCTGGCGGCTTCGTCCGAGCGCGAGCGCGTCGGCTTCGACGTCTTCAGTGATGACGCTGCCGCTCGCCACAAGAGCCCCCGCGCCAACATTGACCGGGGCAACCAGCGACGAATTGGAGCCAATGAAGGCATCGTCGCCGATAATGGTCTTGTGCTTGTTGTAGCCGTCATAGTTCACGGTGATGACACCGGCGCCGATATTGACGTTATCGCCAACGCTCGCGTCGCCGATATAGCTCAGATGGCTGACCTTGGCGCCCTTGCCGATATCGGCCTTTTTGATCTCGACAAAATTGCCCACCTTGGCGCCCTCGCCCAGATTGGCCTCCGGCCGCAGCCGCGCGAATGGGCCGACCGATGCATTGCGGCCGACATGAGCGCCTTCAAGGTGGCTGAAAGCATGGATCACCGCGCCCTCTTCGATCACCACACCGGGCCCGAAGACCACGTTGGGCTCGATCGTCACGTCGCGGGCAATTTCGGTGTCATATGAAAACCAGACGCTGCTCGGGTCCTTGAGCGTCACGCCAGCCTTCATGAAGTCGTCGCGGCGGACCTCCTGAAACAGGGCCTCGGCACGCGCCAGCTGGCTGCGATCATTGACGCCCATGACGTCATTTTCAGGCGCAATTCCGAAGCCGACCTTCTTCCCGGCAGCGTTGGCCAGCCCAACCAGATCCGTCAGGTAAAACTCGCCCTGGGAATTATTGGTCTCAACCTTGTCGATCAGGTCCCGGAACACTTCGGCGCGGAAGGCCAGAATGCAGGCATTGCAGAGGCCGATCAGGCGCTCTTCATCGGAGGCGTCCTTATGTTCGCGGATCGCCAGCAGAGTTTCGCCGTCGGTGATGAAACGGCCATATCCGGTCGGATCTTTGGGTTCAAAGCCCAGAATCGCGACGTCGAGGCCGTCTTCGAGGCGGTCCAGCACCACGCGGAAGTTGTCGCCGCGCAGCAAAGGGTGATCGCCGTAGACAACGGCGACATAGCCAGTCGCGTCCTCAAACAGGGCCCGCGCCATCGAAGCGGCATGAGCCGTGCCCTTGGCCACAGTCTGCTCGAAATGCACCACGTCAGGCTGCAAACTGCTGACAGTCTTGCGAATTTTGTCATGCGAAGGGCCGGTCACCAGGGCAATGCGGGTAGAGCCCGCATCGCGTGCGGCCTGGGCGACGTGACCAATAATCGGCAACCCACCGACCTGATGCAACACCTTGGGAGTTGCTGACTTCATCCGCGTACCTTCGCCCGCGGCAAGGATGATCGACAGCAGTTCAGTCATGGGTCACTCCAGGATGCAGTCTAATAGTGCGCTTTTTTGCAGAATTATGGCACGCAACAATTGGCGAACAGATAATGACGGCGACAATGTTAATGTCTGCGCAGGCCTTGATTCGTCTGCGCTTTGGGGATTTGCCTTGGCTAGAGCATCCGAACAGTTCCGGCAATCTGATGTCACCTTCTGGGGTATGGCCGCGCTCTGTGTTGGCGCCATCGCCGTGATGGGTGCAAATGTGTCCGCCATGATACCCCAAAGCATCCTTGCGGGGCTTCACAAAACGCGGCTCGACGGCGCCACACTTGACCAGTTGCGGGTGCAGGTTTCTGCCCTGCGCGAGGAGACTAGCCGCCTGCAGCGCGAGAACAGCATTTTGGCTACGCGCTTCGAGCTGGACGAGCAGAATGGCAATGCCGTGACCCAGCGCGTCGGCGCGCTAGAGGTCAGCATGCCGCGACTCATTGAGGCGCTCCCGTTCAATGCCGAGGTGGATCGCTCCGCGTTCACCTCTTCCATCGGCGAAGGCCAATCGCTCATTTATGACACCGAGGGCGGTTCGGTCCGGATTCGCCAACAGCCCTTGGCTGCAGCAAAGCCTGCGGTCAGTGGCGCGCAGCCCCTGCCCTCCGAAATCTCCCAGACGGCGGCAACACCAACCGCCGAGTCACCCAGCTTCGGCATCGCCGTGGGACCCAGTGTAACGCCCTCCCTGGCCGGAAAGGCGTGGGAAGACCTCTCGATAAAGCTCGGGCCACTGCTGTTCGGACTTTCTCCCCTGTTGTTTGATGAGACCGCCACCGGCAACAAACGCATCGTCGTCGGCCCGATAACCCGCCTGTCTGAGGCCACTTCGCTGTGCCAGCGGCTCGAGCACGTGTCGATTGCATGCCTGCCAATGCCATATACTGGTTCACCGCTGGCGAATTAAGGCGAAACCCGGTTGACAGCGAAGGCTGCGTGGCTATGTTCCGCCGCGACGCCAACAGCGTCCGCCTTGGTGCGTGCCGGTAGCTCAGTGGTAGAGCATTCGACTTTTAATCGAATGGTCGAGGGTTCGACCCCCTCCCGGCATACCATCCCCTTCTCCCACGATCATTGACTTGAATGACCAGGAAGAGCGCGCCCCGCGTGGCTGTGCCTCTGGTGTAATGCGAATCCGCTCTGGCAGCCTACAACGCTCTATGTTGTTGTCGCCGCTGGAGAAAATGCATGATTAGAGCGACTTTTGCAGCAGCGTTGCTCATCGCTGCCGCCTTGTTGCTGAGCTGTGCGGCCGCCCAAAAGAACGGGTGCAATATCAAAGGGAACATCAACACAAGGGGCGAACGAATCTACCACGTGCCGGGACAGCGGTATTACAACGACACCAAGATCAGCGCATCACATGGCGAACGCTGGTTCTGCACCGAAGCAGAAGCGCGGGCCGCAGGCTGGCGGCGGTCAAAGGTCTAGTCCCCGGGCGACCGCCCGCCAAGCTAGCCGCAGCTGGCCTACAGGGGAGTCGCGAAGGCGACGACCGAGTGGCTCTCACAGAGATCGCTGGTGAGGCTGTCGACAGCGTCCGCGAGATCGGCCTCTTCGGCCTGCCTGACGCCCGTGGCGAGCAGGAACAGGGCCGAAAGGCGGCTATAGAGGTTTAGGCTGGCAATCGCCTTGCGCGCGGCGCCATAGCTGAACTCCACGTGATCCTCCTGACCACCCTTGGTCGGGATTGAGTCGACGCTGGCCGGTTGGGCATTCTCGTGAATCTGCTGCGCAGTATCGAGCGCGGACAGATAGAGCGCCTCCTGCCCGGTGGCACGCCGGCGGATCATCTCCATCAAAAGGCTGCCTTGTCGGACAACAGGATTGCCAGCAGGTCGAGGTCATAGCCCACCTGCGTGTTACTGCAGTTGCAGCCCATGGCAACATCATAGGTATTGCCGTTGCTGAACAGCAGAGGATTGTCGCAGGTAATGTTGGTCTCGAACCCGATGGTCCGCTTGATCTTGGCGAAAACAGCAGCCACCGACCCGTTGAAGCGTAGCAGTTCCTCCGCGTCGGGAAATGCGGCCAGCTGTGCAGTTTCGATAGGCTCCAGATAGGACAGAAGATTTCCGGCGCCGTTGATGCAGAGCGCGGCGGCGGCCTGCGTCATGGTCGAGCCGTTCATGATGGCCAGCACTTCCTTGCACTCCAGCGTAAACCGGGGCTCCAGCCCAGCCAGCGTCAGCGCCTCCCGCGCAGCGATGAGCTTCCCCTGATAGAAGACGCGCGCGCCCTCCATGCCACTCGCCACCATGGCGCAATGTGCCATGGGCCCCAGATCGCTGAGCCCAGTGGAGCCGAGTTCCCGGATGGCGGGAGAAATGCCGGCATTGAAGATGTCGAGAAGCCGACGGACCAAGGCGGGTCGGACCCCGGAATACCCACGACTCAAGACGTTGGCTCGGATCAGCAGCGCCGTTCGGGTAATCACCGGATTGATGAAATGCCCCATACCAACCGCATGCGGATAGGGAATGGTGCTGTTCCAGGCGATATGTTCGCTGGGCGAGAGAACCGTGTCCTTGAGATTGCCCAGCGCGGTGTTGACGCCGTAGACGACCGGCGCCTCGTCGCCAAGCCAGGCCTCCACCTGTCGACGGCTGGCGTGGCAGGCGGCAGCAGCGGTCTCGTCGAGACCAACTTGCGCGCTGTTTGTCGCTATTGCGTCGGCGATCTGCTGCACGGTGAGATCATGACCGGTGATGGAAAAATCGTTGTGCATGTCTGATCCTCAATCCAGCCGACCAATGGCGTCTTCTACGGCGCGAACGATCGTGCCCTGAACGATAAGCCACTCGGCCACATTCATATCATCGGACGCAAAGCGATTTTGCAGCACCATCGGTAGATGCGTGCGTGTCGCGGCAAGGGCTGGCGCAGAACCTGCACCAAATGCTCTGTTGGGGAGCGTTCGGCGGGTCAAATCCATGGCCTGAGACGCCATGAAGAGCTCAATCGCCAGCACTTTGCCCAGCAGGTCCATCAACTCGACAAGGCGAATGCTGGAGCTGATCCCACGGGGCACGTAACGGCCCGTTAGTGCGCTGAAACTACCCTGCCCTCGGCCCTTGGGTGCCTTGAGCTTCATTTCCGCCACCACTGCGGCGGCTGCGGCCTGAATCACCGGAAAGCCATGATTAAAGCCGGGGTTCTCGGCCACAAGGTTCATTGGCAAACCATAGGACATTCGGCTGTCCAGCATACGGAAGCTGCGCCTCTCGCTGATGACCGCCAGGTCGATCAAGCCGATCGCCAGCAGATCCAGCGCATAGTCCAGCGTCATGTCTCGACTGGCGACGGATTGCTGGAGACTGCCCTCCAGAGTGGCAGCAAACCACGCCAGCGCGTCGCGTCCGCCGCCATGCGTTTGCGGCACGGCGCGAATGCTGATGGCGTCCTGGCACCTCGGCCCAGAGTCGCCGCCAAATTCCATCCGCGCGTCTTCGGTGGTGAATTCGCTGTCAGCCACGATGCGGCGGACATTGCGGGCGGCAGCGATCTGGCCGGGATAGGGCCGACCGAGTTCATGCAGGCGCGCATCGAATGCACCGGTCTCGCCGCGAATACCTTCTAGTGTCATAGCCGCACAGATATCGGCGCCTTTAAACAGATGATGGGCCGCATCGTAAACGTGGACGGCCAATGCGCCACTTATGTCCAGCTGCGCCTCGAGCGCGTCGAAATCGACATCGGCGCGTGCCGAGTCGGTGATGCTAGCAACTTCGAGCCCCTCAGAAGCCTCAAGCTGACGCCCTTCCCACAGCAACACGCCTCCCGCTGCACCTTCCAATGCGGAGCGTAGGCCGCGCCGGGCGGCGGCCTCACTCGCACCAGCGCGCCAAGTCGGCGACAGGCGCGCATCTAGAAGAGCCTGAAGGTAGCGCTGCGTAGGCTCGCTCGCAGTGCGCTGCAATCGCAGGAGCAACACCGTGCCAACAAAGGCGGGCATATAGCCGCCATCGCGCGCGCCGGGTGTCGCCGACAGGTCCGCTGGCAAAGACGCCGCGCCGCAGATCGACTTCGCCGTACCGATGAGACCCGATAGCGAAAATGCGGGGTTGGAAATTGTGTCCATCAGATCTTCTCACACATCGACCAAATTTGCGGCGCGCGCCCCGCAAGTATTTGAGTTTCAAGCTATTTAGAAACAGCCATCGGCGGTATATCCCAAAACCCGAACGAAGGATGCTCTGTCAGGCCGTGGCACATCGCAGCGCCCGTTAACCGGACGCTTTATCTCCCGGCATAGCATCATCGCTCAATCTTCGATTCGGGTGTGCCGGTGTCACGGGATATTGCTGATCTGCTCAAGGTGCTTGCAGTTACGCTGCTGCTGTTTGGCGTTGCCACGCTGGTGATGCTCTATGTCATCTACCTGCTGACGCAATATGGCGGGAACCTGCCGCTGATCAGCGCGCTGCCGGTGAAAACGCCCCCGGCGCTGGTGCCAATGCTGGCTGATAATCGCCTGTTCGCAACGCTGGCGGCGGCCCATGTCACAGCAACCGGCCTCGCGCTGCTGATCTCCAGTAACACCATCGACATGGCGCTGCTGATCACCTCCAAGGCGGTGACTGTCGTGCTCACCGCCCTGCTCGGCTTTGTCGGCGGGCATATGATCTACTTGCAGTTGACCGAGAAGATTGCCTTCAACATCGCGCCGCTGACGCCCGCCTTCATCACCTTCGTGGTGTTTCTGGTGCTGTCGTCGTTCCTCAGCGCCTACAATGTGCGCCAGTGGGGCAAGCTGCGGTTCGTCGCCGCCGTGGTCGGAATTCTGGCTGGACCACTTCTGCTGGTCTGGCTGTAAGCCGCCGCAGCCCAAATGCAAAAGCCCCCGGACATATCCGAGGGCTTGAGATGTTGAATCAAAAGCGGCGAATTTGAGAGTCAAATCAGCCGCTTACGGCTGATCGCTGATAAGTCGAGTCACGCGGCCAGCGTAACGACCACAGCGCCGCGCGGCGTGGTGACCACAGTGTGTTCATATTGAACGCAAGGCGCGGCGGGACGGCTGATCAGCGTCCATTCATCGTCGTCAGACTTCTGATCGGCCATCTTGCCGCCGAGCGACAGGAAGGGTTCGATGGTGAACACCAGCCCATCATTCATGCGACGACGCTCGGTCTTGTCCGGCCATGTAGCAATTTCGCCCGGCTCGTCATGCAGGCTATCGCCGACGCCGTGACTGGCGAGGTTGCGGATCAGCGTGTACCCGGCCTTGGTGGCGAACTTGCCAATGGCATTGCCCACGTCTGCCAGCGGCGCGCCGGATTTGACGGCGCGGATACCGGCCCACATGGCCTTCTTGCCGTCGCGGCACAGGGCATCGAGCCGCTTGTCGCCCACGCCCAGAACGAATGACGCGCCGGTGTCGGCGAACACGCCGTCCTTCACCGCAGACACGTCGATATTGACGAGATCGCCCTCACGCAGCACGCGGTCGCCCGGAATGCCGTGGGCGATCTCTTCATTCACCGAAATGCAGGTGTGGCCGGGGAAGTCGTAGGTGACCATGGGCGCCGAAAGCGCGCCATGCTCCGCCAGCAGCTTGGCCCCGATCTCATCCAGCTCGCGCGTGGTCATCCCAACGCGCATGGCACTGGCCATGGCGTCGCGGGTGATGGCGCAGATGCGCCCGATCGCCTTGAGGCGTTCGAGCTGTTCTTCGGTGGTGATCGTCAAGCGCTTAGCCTTTGTTGGCGAGATAGTAAGCCAGCAGACCCTGGGTAGAGCTGTCGTGCCCTTCCCCGCTCTGCTCGCCGGCAACCTTTGGCAGCAATGCCTTGGCAAGCTGCTTGCCGAGCTCAACGCCCCACTGGTCATAGGAGTTCACATTCCAGATCACGCCCTGGGTGAACACCTTGTGTTCATAAAGCGCCACGAGCGACCCCAGCGTTTCAGGCGTCAGCTGCTCATAGAACAGCGTGTTGGACGGACGATTGCCGGGGAACACCTTGTGGGGGGTGAGTTCCTTGATGCGCGCCTTGGAGAGGCCCTGAGCCTTGAGCTCCTCGACGACCTCTTCCTCGGTCTTGCCGAGCATGAGGGCTTCGGACTGCGCCAGCACGTTGGCGACCAGCTTGTCGTGGTGCGGCGGCAGGTGCTCATGTGGCTTGGCTGCAATGAGGAAATCGGCCGGGATCACATCGGTGCCCTGATGGATCAGCTGGTAGAAGGCATGCTGACCATTGGTGCCGGGCTCGCCCCAGACGATTGGGCCAGTCGACCAGCCAACGGGCTTACCCGCCAGCGTCACCGACTTGCCGTTCGATTCCATGTCCTGCTGCTGCAGATAGGCTGCAAAGCGGCTGAGACGCTGGTCATAGGGCAACACGGCGTGGGTCGAGAAACCCCAGACGTTGCGATACCAGACGCCCAGCACGGCCATGATGACCGGCAGGTTGTTTTCGAGTGGCGTGGACAGGAAGTGGCGGTCCATCGCATCGGCGCCTTTGAGGAAGGCAGCGAAATTGTCGTAGCCAACGGCCAGGGCGATTGGCAGGCCGATAGCCGACCACACCGAATAGCGGCCGCCAACCCAGTCCCAGAAGCCGAAAATGCGGTCTTCGCGGATGCCGAACTTGGCGCAGGCTGGAATGTTGGTCGAGACGGCGGCAAAGTGGTTTGGCACCGCTTCTTCGCCTAGCGCATCGGCGATCCACGCCCGCGCCGAATTGGCATTGGTCATGGTTTCGTCGGTGGTGAAGGTCTTGGACGCGACAATGAACAGCGTCTTCTTGGGGTCGAGCCCCTTCAGGGTGTCATGGATGTGAGCGCCATCGACGTTGGACACATAGTGCGCGCGCAGGTCCGGACGGGTGTATGGTGCAAGGGCCAGCGTGACCATGGATGGTCCGAGGTCCGAGCCGCCAATGCCGATATTGACCACATCGGTGATCTGCTCGCCGCCGTGGCCGCGGATTTCACCATTGCGGACAGCGTCTGTGTACGCCTTGATCGCGGCCAGAACGGCGCGGATCTCAGGCATCACATCCTGGCCATCAACCGGCACGGGGTGTTCGCCCTGATAGCGCAGCGCCATATGCATGACGGCGCGGTCTTCAGTGATGTTGATGTGCTCGCCTTCGCACATCTGGTCACGACGCTCTTCAACGCCAGCCGCGCGGGCCAGATCGAACAGCGACGCCATGACCTCTTCGTCGATGCGGTTCTTGGAATAGTCGAGCAGGATGCCGGCGCCAGTGGCCGAATAGCGCTTGAAGCGGTTAGGGTCGATGGCGAACTGAACGCGCATCGGCTGCTCTTCAAGCCGCTTCTTGTGCTTCCCGAGGGACGCGAAACTCGCCTTGCGACCGGACTTTGCCATCTTGCAGACCTTTCTTGACGCTAGAGCGTGGGCAGATCGCCAGCAGCCCATGCTGCCCGCGTTTCTGCCGCGAAATCGGTAAATCGGCTGCCTTCGATTGCGACGCGGCAGCCCTGAACCAGTTCTTGATAATAGGCCAGATTGATCTGGGAAAGGATCATCGCGCCCAAAATCTCTTCAGTCTTAACGAGATGGTGGAGATATGCGCGGCTCCACCGACGACAATTAGGGTTTGGTGAGGCCTCGTCCAGCGGACGATGGTCATCCTTATGCCGCGCGTTCTTCAGATTGATGACGCCAAAGCGGGTGTAGACATGGCCGTGGCGACCAGCCCGGGTTGGGTGCACGCAGTCGAACATATCGATGCCGCGCCCGATGGCGCCCAGAATGTCGTCGGGCTTGCCGACGCCCATCAGATAGTGCGGGCGATCTGCTGGCAGTTCCGGCACGATATCGTCGAGCACGCGGAACATGACTTCCTGCGGCTCGCCCACAGCCAGACCACCAACGGCATAGCCGTCAAAACCGATGGACTTGAGCCCCTGCGCCGAGCGCAGACGTAAATCGGCATTGTCCCCGCCCTGCACGATGCCGAACAGGGCGCGGTTGGCCTGGTTATTGAACGCGGTCTTGGAGCGATCGGCCCAACGGAGCGACAGCTCCATGGCGCGCTCGATTTCCTTGGTCTCGGCGGGCAGCTTCAGGCATTCGTCCAGCTGCATGATGATATCGCTATCGAGTAGCGTCTGGATTTCGATGGAGCGCTCAGGCGTCAGATCGTGGCTGGAGCCGTCGATATGCGACTTGAACGTTACGCCGCGCTCGGTCAGCTTGCGCAGCTGCGCCAGCGACATGACCTGGAAACCGCCGCTATCGGTGAGGATCGGGCGCTGCCAATCCATGAAATCGTGCAGACCACCCAGCGAGGCAACGCGCTCGGCGCCGGGACGCAGCATCAGGTGATAGGTATTGCCGAGCAGAATATCGGCGCCGGTTTCGCGCACCTGCTCGGGATACATCGCCTTGACGGTACCTGCAGTGCCCACGGGCATGAAGGCGGGCGTCTGGATATCGCCGCGAGGCGTATCGATGCGTCCACGCCTAGCGGCGCCATCGGTGGCAGAAATGGTGAAGGTGACTTGTTTGGTCGTTTGGCTCATGGCGGGGGTTCTAACCCGTTGCCAACGGCGGGACAATGCACCTCTATTGCGCTAATAAAGCAGAATCTTGCAGATTTTAGCCAAGGCGCCACAACGCTGAGGCGTCTAACGATAGTGTCCAATTCATTTTGTGGTGATCCCATGATCCGACTAGCCGCCATTGCTGCCCTTCTGTGTGTTTCCGCCGCTCCCGCCTTCGCGCAGGATTTCGATGTCCTTGAAGGGTTCTATTCGGGCACCAGCCAAGGCAGCGAGCTCACGGCGACGCTGACGCATGTGGAAAATGGCGTGTATTCGGCTGCCCTCAGTACGACGGTCCCCATGAAGAACGACGTTCCCGGTTGCGGTGGCAGCATCGAGGGCGAGGTCGTCATCCGGGACAACGTCGGCCTTCTGACGGCGCCCAACGAGCTTTACGACGCGACCAGCACCCTGCCCGCGTTCAAAGCGGAGCAATGCCAGATCAAGCTTGAGTTCGATGGCGAGTACGGCCTAGTCGTCACCGAAGAAGAAGGCTGCTCCTATTACCACGGCGCATCCTGCAGCTTCAGCGGCGAGCTCCTGCACGACGCTGCGGGCATCTAAGCCCCGTTATTTTTGCGATGTCTGCCCAAGGTCTGCTGGCGCAGTGGCGTCAAAGGATAGTGTCCAACTCGTTTTCTGGTGATCTCATGATCCGCATAGCCTTTCTCGCCGCCGCTCTTGCCTTGTCCGCGGGCCCCGTCTTGGCGCAGGACACCCCTGTCCGCGAGGGCAACTATTACGGCGGTGGTGAGGGCGGCAATCTGAGCGTCAATCTCAAACACATCGACGCGGATATCTACGCCATCAGCATCGGTACCGAAGTTCCAATGGAAAATGATATCCCGGGCTGCGGCGGCGGTATCACTGGCGAACTCATCATGGAGCCCAGCGGTGGCAATTTCTTCGTCGAAAACGAGGACTATGTCGCCGGCTCATCCAGCCCGCTGGAGAACGAGCGCTATTGCGAAATCACCCTGACCTTTGACGATGAGGGCTTCCTCAACGTCCAGGAACAAAACGGCTGCCTCGCCTACCACGGCGCCTCCTGCGAGTTCACCGGCCAACTCGTCCACGAAAGCGCAGCAGGGTGAATCTCGCTGCCTAGCTAAAAAGAGAAAACCCCCGGGCCTGCCCGAGGGTTTTTCGTTATTCCTCGCCCTGAGGATGCGCTGCCCGGAGCAGCAGGGACGAGTCCCCGTAGGAATAGAACCGGTACCCCTCGGCAATCGCGTGTTCATACGCCTTGCGCATCACCTCCATGCCGGCAAAGGCACTGACGAGCATGAACAGGGTCGACTTGGGCAGGTGGAAATTCGTCATCAGCGCGTCGACCGTGCGGAAGCGGAAGCCGGGAGTGATGAAGATGTCGGTGTCGCCAATGAAGGGCTGCAGCGTGCCTGTAGCTCGCGACGCGGTTTCGAGCAGGCGCAGACTGGTCGTGCCCACGGCAACCACACGCCCACCAGCGGCACGTTTTGCGTTGATACGCTCAACGGTCGCCTGATCGATCTCGCCCCATTCGGAATGCATGATGTGATCGTCGGTGTCGTCGACCTTCATGGGCAGGAAGGTCCCTGCTCCGACATGCAGCGTCACGCGCTCGATGGTCACGCCCTGATCGGACAGTTTTTGCAGCAGCGCTTCGGTGAAATGCAGACCAGCCGTCGGCGCGGCGACGGCGCCATCTTCGGCGGCATAGACCGTCTGGTAGTCCACCAGGTCACGCTCTTCGACGTCGCGCTTGGCGCCGATATAGGGCGGCAGCGGCATGGCGCCGTGGCTCTTGATGGCTTCGTCCAGCTCGGCGCCCCCGAGATCGAACTCAAGCGTGATCTCGCCCGTCTCGCCCTTGCCTGCCACACGAGCGGTCAGCGCGTCGGCCTGTCCATTTCCCAGTTCCAACCGATCCAGCAGCGCCAGGCGCTTGGCCGGACGGGCGAAGGCCCGCCAAGTGTGGGCGTCCACCCGCTTGTGCAGGTTGAACGACACGGTTGAGCGGTTCTCACCACGAATGCGGGTGCCGCGCAGCTCGGCGGGCAGCACGCGGGTGTCGTTGACCACCAGCACGTCGCCATCTCCAATCAGCGAGAGCAGGTCTGGAATGTGCTTGTCGGACAGCCCGTTCACCGGGTCCACCAGCAGCAGGCGTGCGCTGTCGCGTGGCTCCACGGGATGGAGCGCGATGAGCTTTTCGGGCAGGTCGAAATCGAAATCTGAAACTAGCATGGCCGCTCCCTAGCACGAGGCAATCTCAGCCGAAACTGGCTCCTGCGATTGCAGTTCCCCTGTTTGGGCAAAAGCCTTGGCGCGATGCGACGTTACAACAGCAAAAGAAAACGGCCAGTCCGAAGACTGGCCGTTTCCAAAGAGATCGTCCTGACGAAATCAGGCAGCGATATCGGCAGCAACCTTCACGGACAGCATCTTGTCCGGATTGATCACTGGCTCGCCGCGCTTGATCTGGTCGACGTTTTCCATGCCTTCGATAACCTGACCCCAAACAGTGTACTGCTTGTTGAGGAATGGCGTGTCGCCGAAGCAGATGAAGAACTGCGAGTTGGCGCTATCTGGGTTCTGGGCGCGAGCCATCGAAGCGGTGCCGCGAACGTGTGGCTCAGCGTTGAATTCCTGCTTCAGATCTGGGTACTTCGAACCGCCGGTGCCGCGGCCCTGTGGGCAGCCGGTCTGGGCCATGAAGCCGTCGATGACGCGGTGGAACACGATGCCATCGTAGAAGCCTTCACGAGCCAGCTTCTTGATGTGTGCGACGTGGTTTGGGGCCAGGTCTGGGCGCATGGCGATAACGACATTGCCCTTGGTGGTTTCGATGACGAGGGTGTTTTCGGGATCTGCGTAATCAGCCATTTTTTCGACTTTCAGTTTGGATTGTGGCCCGCATGTAAGGGCTATATGCGGCATGCGCAAGACACATGGCCACGCGCGCGGGGATAGCTCCCCTCCCAAGCGCCACTCAAAAGGGGCAAGTTGGGAGGGGGTATCGGCTTACTTGTATTCGATCTTGGCGGCGATGATCTTGTCAGGGTTGGCAACAGCACCGTTCTGCGACTGTGGGCCCTTTTCCAACTGATCAACCAGATCCATGCCGCTCACGACCTTACCGAAGACGGTGTACTGGCCGTCGAGGAAGCTGGCGTCAGCCGTGGTGATGAAAAACTGGCTGTTGAACGAATTGGGGTCCTGCGAACGGGCAGCGCCGACGGCACCGCGCTGGAAGCTCTCGGAATTGAACTCGGCCTGCACGTTTGGCAGCTTGGAGCCGCCCATGCCTGCGCGAGCGAGGTCATAGCCTGCGCCATCGCTCTTGCCGAATTCAACGTCGCCGGTCTGGGCCATGAAGCCATCGATGACGCGGTGGAACACGACGCCGGTATAGGCGCCTTCGTTGGTCAGCGTAACGATA
The DNA here is from genome assembly GCF_000971295.1 of Devosia epidermidihirudinis. Lineage (GTDB taxonomy): Bacteria > Pseudomonadota > Alphaproteobacteria > Rhizobiales > Devosiaceae > Devosia > Devosia epidermidihirudinis. The sequence continues at coordinate 273,786 of NZ_LANJ01000011.1, forward strand.
CGCTCAACGTGCTTTGGCGCAATCGCGGGCAGCAGTTCGATATCGACGTCACCGCCCTTGATGGTCAGGATCAGGTGCGGCGTGCCCGACTGGGCGAAAGCCGGAGCGGCGAAAGTGGCGACAGCTGCAACAGCGAGCGCACCGAAGAGACGGCGAGAAATGGCGATCATGAGCGTTTCAGGGCCTTGAGAACGATTTGTGGGACGAAGGCGGAAATGTCGCCGCCCATTTCGGCGATCTGACGCACCAATGTGGCCGAGATATGCCGAACAGGCGGGCTTGAGGGCAGAAACACAGTCTGCAGGTCGGGCGCCATCTGGGCGTTCATGCCAACCATCTGCATTTCGTAGTTGTAATCGGTGGTGTCGCGCAGGCCGCGAATGATCAGTTTGGCGCCATGTTCACGGGCGGCATTGACCATCAAACCGCTGAACTCAACGATTTTGAACTCGGTGTCTGTGCGTTTGCCGACGGGGGCCAGCACTTGCTCGAGGATGGTGATCCGGTCGGCATGTGCGAACAGCGGCGACTTCTTGCCGGAATTGACGCCGACCGCCACCACCAGCGTATCGACCAGCTTGCAGGCACGCTCGATGACATCGAGATGGCCGTTGGTCAGCGGATCGAACGACCCAGGATAAAAACCGACGAGCTTGCTCAAGCCGCCCTCCCCTTTGTTGTTGCTAGGGTTTTGTCACGGGCTCGGCATGGGCGCAAGACTGGCGGTGGTGCCCAGGTGGCGCACAAAGACATCTAGCCCATCGGTGCCGACGTCCTGCTCCTGCACTTGCCAACCACGGGTGGCGTAATACGCGCGCATCTTCGGCTTGGCGCAGAGATAGACCAAGTCGTAGCCAAGCTCGACCAAACGCTCCAGTGCCGCCGCTGCAAGCGCCTCGGCGATGCCCTGGCCCCGGCAATCCGGCTCCACCCAGAGCGCTGCGATCCATGGGCCGAGATCAGGGCGCGCATCGAGATCAGACGCGACGGCCGTGACGGTGCCGGAGAATACACCCTCAGTCACCGACACCAAAGTGAACGGAAACGCCTCGGCCGCAACAACATCGGCGAGGGCCGCATTCACATCTTCAAGCGCCGCGCCTGCAGGCCGCCACCACGCCTGCCAAATTCGGTCGGCGACGTCGGCTGTATGCTCGGGCGCGTCGCGCAGATTTCTGATGATCATCACCAGACCCGGGCGTTCTACGCGCGCTTCTGCAGCGCCAGCCACACGCCGCCGGCCATCAGCACGAAGCCGGAGACGCGGTTGACCATGCGGATGCGGGCCGTCGACAGCAGGTGGCGGATGCGGCCGATGCAAATGGCGTAGAGCCCGTCGGTGACGCAGGCCACGACCATGACGATCAGGCCCAGGATCAGGATCTGCGTGAACGTAGACTGGGCCGGATTGATGAACTGCGGCAGGAAGGCGCCGAGGAACAGCAGCGACTTGGGATTGCCCCAGCTAACCAGCGCGCCCTGCCAGATGTAGCGGCCAGGCGAAGTGCGGGTGCCATTGCTGATGTCGAGCTGGCCGCTAGAACGGATCATCTTGAAACCGATCCAGACGAGGTAGGCCGCGCCAATCAGCTTGATGATGTCGAAGGCCCCCGCGACAAGCCCCATCACGGCCTCAAGCCCGACGGCAACCACCACCACCATGGTCAGCATGCTCAGCTGTGCTCCGAGAATGGTCAGAAGCCCTGCCCGCGTGCCACCTGCCAGCGAATTGGCGATAACCACGGATACTGATGGTCCCGGCACAATGGTGAAAACCAGGCAGGCCAGCAGATAGGGCAGGATAACGGCAGTGTCGATCATGACGGGTCCTTTGGGGAGCCTGATGCAGACTCGTGTTGGCGACCAAGCCATCGTGCGGACGAAAGTGCAAGGGGGGGCTGGTGTAGCTCTGCGCCCCCGTACCGTGCCACGACCTCGTCCTTCGACAAGCTCAGGATGAGGCCTACTGAAACACACGCGGCCCGACCTTAGGTGAGCGCAAAGTAGACCTCATGGTGAGCCTGTCGAACCACGAGGTCGTGACGCCTATGCCATCCAGAAACGACAAGGGGCGCCGAAGCGCCCCTTTTGCTTATTCTGTAACCGGCGCCTCGGGCGCCTCTGGTGCGTCCGGAGCGTCTGGTGCTTCCGGCTCATCATCGGGCTCGCTGATATGCTCGACCGAGACGACCTTTTCGCCTTCGGCGGTATCGAACACGATCACACCCTGGCTGCCACGCGACACCATGCGGATCGGCTTGTCACCCCCGACCGGCAGACGAATGGTCTGGCCGCCGTCACTGATGAGCATGATCTGATCGTCATTTTCCACGGGGAAGCTGGCGACGAGATTGCCGTTACGCTTGTTGACCGCCATGGCGACGATGCCCTTACCGCCACGGCCGGTGATCCGGTATTCGTGGCTGGACGTGCGCTTGCCATAGCCGTTTTCAGAGATGGTCAGGATGAACTGCTCGATGGCACCCATCAGCGCATAGCGCTCTGGCGTCAGTTCGCCCTCAACCACTTCGCCTTCATCGGAACCGGACTCTTCGGCCTCGCCTTCGCCACGCACCGCACGGCTCATCTTGAGGTAGGTCGCGCGCTCTTCCGCCGTAGCATCGGAGTGATTGATGATGGCCATGGAAATGACCACGTCGCCTTCGGCCAGCGCGATACCGCGCACACCCATCGAGTCACGGCCCTTGAACACGCGCACATCATCCACCTGGAAGCGGATGGCCTGGCCAAGCGCCGTGGTGAGCAGCACGTCATTGTTCGAGGTCGCGGTCTCGACGCCGACGATGGCATCGCCCTCGTCCAGCTTCATGGCGATCTTGCCGTTCTGGCGGACTTCGACAAAGTCGGCCAGCGAGTTGCGGCGAACAGTGCCGCGCGTGGTGGCGAACATGATGTCGAGGTTGGCCCAGCTGCCCTCGTCCTCGGGCAGTGGCATGATGGAGGTGATGCGCTCGCCCTGCTCCAGCGGCAGAATGTTGATCAGCGCCTTGCCGCGTGCATTGGCGGCAGCCAGTGGCAGACGCCACACCTTGAGCTTGTAGACAATGCCACGCGTGGTGAAGAACAGGATCGGCGTGTGGGTGTTGGCCACGAACAGACGGCTGACGAAATCTTCGTCGCGCGTTGCCATGCCCGAACGGCCCTTACCGCCCCGGTTCTGCGAACGATAGGTCGAAAGCGGAACGCGCTTGATGTAACCGCCATGCGACACGGTCACGACCATGTCTTCGCGGGCGATGAGGTCTTCGTCGTCAAAGTCGCCCACAACGTCGGCGATCTCTGTGCGGCGCGGCGTGCCGAACTGCTCTTTAATCTCGGTCAGCTCATCACGAATGATGGTCTGCACGCGAGCACGGCTGCGCAGGATTTCGAGATAGTCTTCGATTTCAGCACCGAGGCCATTCAGTTCGTCGCCGATTTCGTCACGACCAAGAGCGGTCAAACGCGCCAGACGCAGTTCAAGGATGGCGCGGGCCTGTTCCTCGGACAGATTGAAGGTGCCGTCATCGTTGATGCGGTGGCGTGGATCGTCGATCAGCTTGATCAGCGGAGCCACGTCCTGGGCCGGCCAGCGGCGGGTCATCAACTGCTCACGCGCCGTCGCCGGATCGGGCGCGGTACGGATCAGAGCAATGACTTCGTCGATATTGGCAACAGCAACGGCCAGACCGACCAGGATATGGGCGCGATCGCGGGCCTTGTTCAGCAGGAACCGGGCGCGGCGCGTCACCACTTCCTCGCGGAAGGTCAGGAAGGCCTCAAGGATTTCCTTGAGGTTCATCAGCTGTGGTTTGCCGCCATTCAGCGCCACGAAGTTGCAACCAAAAGAGGATTGCAGCTGGGTGAAGCGATAGAGCTGGTTGAGCACGACGTCGGGCAGCGCATCGCGCTTGATCTCGACGACGACGCGCATGCCTTCACGCGAGGATTCATCGCGCATGTCGGAAATGCCTTCGATGCGCTTCTCGCGCACCAGCTCGGCAATCTTCTCCACCAGCGTGGCCTTGTTCACCTGATAGGGCAGCTCGGTGATGACAAGCGCTTCGCGTTCCTTGCGAATTTCTTCAACGGCGACGCGACCGCGCACCATGACCGAGCCACGGCCCGTCTCATAGGCAGAGCGGATGCCGTGACGGCCAAGGATGATGCCGCCAGTAGGGAAATCAGGGCCAGGGAGAACTTCGAGCAGTTCTTCGAGCAGAACGTCAGGCTTGTCGAGCATCAACAGAGCGGCGTCGATCGTCTCGCTCAGGTTGTGGGTCGGGATATTGGTGGCCATACCCACCGCGATACCGCCACCGCCATTGACCAGCATATTGGGGAAGCGCGCGGGCAACACGGTCGGCTCATGTTCGGAGCCGTCATAGTTGTCGCGGAAATCCACCGTATCCTTGTCGAGGTCATCGAGCATGGCATTGGTGATCTTCTGCATGCGCACTTCGGTGTAACGCATGGCAGCCGGCATATCGCCGTCGACCGAACCGAAGTTCCCCTGACCTTCGACGAGCAATTCGCCCATCGAGAAGTCCTGCGCCATACGCACCAAGGCCATATAGACCGCGCTGTCGCCATGGGGGTGGTACTTACCGATAACGTCACCGACCACACGGGCCGATTTACGGTAGGGCTTGTTGTATTCGTAGCCGTTCTCGCTCATCGAGAACAGAATGCGCCGATGCACTGGCTTGAGGCCGTCGCGCACGTCGGGCAGCGCTCGGCTCACGATCACGCTCATCGCATAGTCGAGATACGACTTGCGCATTTCGTCAGTGATGGAGATCGGGGCGATGTCGGACGGCGGCAATGCGCCAGCGGGCGTTTCGGTCACGGGGTGATTCTTATGTTGCCAAACTGGCCTTTTATGTAGGTGATTCCGGGCGAGAATGCCAATTTTAGCCGGGCGCCTGCTGTGGAGAGCGGGATGGTGGACCCAACGCGGCGGAAAACCGCTGATGGGCAGTCACCTCCGTCCGCATAGTTTGGATCGCTCGGCAATTTCAACCCGGTTGCGGGAGGTCATGCGCCACCAGCGGCCGGCGCCCCATCTGGCGGAAACTGCGCACGGTCAGCGGCGCCGAAATCACCAGCAAATACAGTGCAGCGGTTATGCCCATGGCAGTCAGAATGCCGAGATTGTCGACCAGCACCCCGGCATAGAGCCCACCAAAGGGGATCAGCGCCCAGCTTAACGCGCCCGTCAATGCCACGACACGTCCCACCATCGGCGTCGGCGTGCGCTCGAACAGGATGGCCGAGATGATGGGATTGATAAAACCTGCGGCAAAGCCGCCGAGCAGCAGCACCACGACGATAACGGGCAATGGCAGGTTGGCCGCGTAGATGCCCATGGCCAAGGGACCGGCGCAAATAAAGCCCAATGTGTAGAGCAGCAGTCGCGGCAGACGGGGGCCGTAGATGGCGGCAAGGGCCGCACCGACAATAGCGGCCCCCGAAAATGTCGCGAGCAGGATGCCGACCCAAGCCACGTCCAGCCCCGCCGTACGCACCCATACCGGCAAGAGGACGATGGAATACGCCTGATCGAACAAATTGGTGAAGGCGACCATGATCGTCAGGCCAATCAGCACAGGATCGCGCCGCAGGACCTGCCATCCGGCCGCCAGCTCGGCCGCATAGGTGCTGGGCGTGGCGGGCTCGGGCGTGCTCGTTTCTGCGCGTGCAGGAACGCCCGCCGCCAGCACAATTGCGGACAGCAGAAATGCCAGTGCATTAGCGAGCAGCGCCGGGCCGGAACCCAGGAGGCCGATCAGAATGCCCGCCCCCGCCGCACCAAGCGTTCCGGCGAGGCGGTCGCTTGCGCCCACAACGCCCGTCACGCGCTCCAGAGGCAGCTTGCCCATTGCGGCCACCGAGGGGACCAAAGCTTGTTTGGATGCATCGGAAGGCGCCCGAAGCACGCCGATCAGCGCGACCAGCGGCAGCAGGACCCAGATCGACAGCAAACCAGCCCAATAGAAGAGCGGCACCAGCGAGACCGCCAATGTCGACAGGCAATCGCACCAGACTGCCACACGCCGGGCACCGAGCCTGTCGATAAGCGGGCCGCCCAATGCCTTGGCGAGCACATAGGGCAGCATCTCTGCAAAACCGACGAGGCCCGTCAGCACAGGGCTGCCCGTGGTGGTCAAAACCAGCCACGGAATGGCGATGGCCGACAGGCGGGTACCGGATGTGGACAGCACGGTGGCGACGGATAGCGCCAGAAAGGAGCGGGGCATGGTCACGGCTGGTCTGGCTCCGTGCGCCCCTCCATCAGAGGCGCAGCATTGAGGATGATGGAAAACGGGCGATAACTCGGCGGCAAAGGTTGGCCCAGCGGCGGCGCCGCAGCCATGGCATCGGCCATCAAGGCGCCGATGCGCGCGATCAGGTCGGCGGCGCCCTCAGCTGTCATGGCAATGGTGTGGTCACTGACATTGCACGCCTTGCGCCAAGCTGGTGGCAGGTCACCATAACCATCATGTGCGGCCTGCATTTGCTGCATATGCGCGTTCAATGCAGCCTGCTGGAAAGCCAGCCCGGCATCGAGTGCGTCGCCCTCGGCGTGCTCGGTCAGAAAAGACGTCATGTCGTGTCGTGCCCGCCACCAGCGGTCGCGTCGGTTGCCCCGCCCCTCGTCTTCCTCGATGAAGCCATGCAGCGCCAGCTGTCGCAGATGGTAACTCGTCGCGCCTGAATTGAGGGCCAGCCGCGCCGCGAGGCTGGACGCCGTTGCGGCCCCCTCCACGCGCAGCAGCCCCAACATGCGCAACCGCACGGGATGCGCCAATGCTTTGAGTGCAGTGGGGTCGGGATTGATGCGGCTAACCGGACGGCTGGACATGAGCACCTCGTTTCACCGCAACCATGCCATCCCAAACAAACATTTGCAAAAATTCGTTTGCAAACATTCTGAGTGCATGGTGACACACTGGATTTCGCAGCTATAGTTCCCGCTCTTTCAAGGGGGATCAGGATCATGGCAGTTGCAGCGTTGCGCAAACCAGCCGCACTCAAGGCGGGCGACAAGATTGCTACGGTGTCCCCCTCCTGGGGCGGGCCGGGGTCCTATCCGCAGCGATACGCGGCGGGCAAGGCGCAGTTCGAGGGGGCCTTTGGGGTGCGTGTCATCGAAATGGACCACACCATGGCGTCGCCCGATTGGGTAGCAGCCAATCCAAAGGCGCGCGCCGAGGATTTGATGGCGGCATTTGCCGATCCGTCGATCGCGGGCATTGTCTGCACAATTGGCGGCGATGACTCGATCCGGCTACTGCCCTATCTCGATCTCGACGTAATTCGTAACAATCCCAAGGTGTTCCTCGGGTTCTCTGACACAACGAGTCTGCATCTGGCCTGCGCTACTGCGGGGCTGGCTTCGTTCTATGGTCCATCCGTCATGGCCGGGCTGGGGGAAAGTGGCGGGATGCACCAGTACACGGTTGATGCCTTGCGCCGCGCCCTGTTCGAACTGACGCCGCCAGGTCTGGTGCCTGTGAACACCGAGGGCTGGACAGCGGAGCGGACGGACTGGGGCGATGCCGCGTCCCAGGCGAAGCGCCGCGTATTGGCGCCAACCGATGCGCCGCGCATACTGCAAGGCACGGGAACCGCGCGGGGGCATCTGCTAGGCGGATGCGCCGAAGTGCTGGAGATGGCCAAGGGCACCGCGTGGTGGCCTGCGCTCGATATGTGGCGCGGCGCTATCCTGTTCCTCGAAACCTCGGAAGACGCCCCTTCCCCCAAATTTGTGCGCTACTGGCTACGCAATTATGCGGCGCAGGGCATTCTGGGCGTTGTGAACGGATTGCTCATCGCGCGGGCCGATACCGGCGGCGACCCCAACTATCAGGCCGATATCGAGGCGGCCATCGTCGATGTGCTCAGGGAAAGCGGGCTGAGCGATCTGCCGGTGCTGGCCGGGCTGGACTTTGGCCACACCCAGCCCATGCTGACACTGCCCATCGGCGCGCAAGCCGAGATCGACTGCGCCGCCGAAACACTGCGTATTCTGGAAGCAGGTGTTGTCTAGGCCATGAGCCTTGGCGACTAGATTTCCTGCGCTATTTCCCAGGCATGGCCAGCAGGATCGGCAAAAGTAGCAGTGCGGCGGCCCCACGAACGATCAATGGGGCCGTTGAGGAACGACACGCCGCGACCTTGCAGGTCAGCATAGGTGGCATTGACGTCTTCTACCCTGATGGTGAGCATCATGCGTGCCCCGGAGGTCGCCGTCCCAACGGGGGCCGGAGTGACCAATTCGGGGGCCTCGCTCGCTTTCAGCAGATTGATCATGACGCCGGCGAATTGGAAAACCGCCGACACGTCGTCCTCGAACAGCACTTCGGCGGCGAAGACCTTTTTATAGAAGGCCTTGGTCGCAACGATATCGTCTGCAAACAGCGTAATGACCTCGATAGCATTCATAGACATGGCTGATCCCTTCTGGAACCGAGGCAGGAAAATGCCCGGTTTGATGTCTCGACGAATGACGAAGATCAGGTTCGACAGGCCCGGGCCGTAAACTCAAGCCGCCTTGTCGAACTCTGTCCGTGCCTGATCAATCGTCGGCAGGTGCTCGTTGGCCCAGGCGATGAGGTGGCCGAATGGCAGGATGATGGACTCTCCCAGCGGGGTCAGTCGGTATTCCACCGATGGCGGCTTGGTGTCGAACACCTGACGCGAAACCATGCCATCGCGCTGCAGGTCGCGCAGCGTCTGGGTCAGCATCTTCTGGGAGATATCGGGCACATCGCGGCGGAGCTGGTTGAAACGCTTCGGGCCAGTAGCCAGCGTCATCACCAGCAACATGCTCCACTTGTCACTGATTTTGTCGAGCACGCCGCGCACCGGACACATGCCGACAGGCTGACCGACATTGGCGCTCCACAGCTTGATATAGTCGGCGGTGAGTTCGTTTTGCTCGGGCAAGGCGGTTACCTCCAGGTGACGTTCAGCGACAGGAGTGCCTCCTTTTCCACCATGCAGAAGGCGCATACATAACTCTCTATTCGATACCTACTCTCCATCCTGCAAGATCGCAAGGAGAGGCACAGATCAAGGAGCGTTCTTATGGCAAATTTCAAAGATCAGACATTGCTGGTGACCGGCGCGTCAGGCAATTTTGGCCGCATCGCGGTTGAGGAACTGCTGGCCAAGGGCGCGACGAAGGTGATCGCAGGCTCGCGGGATACCGCCAAGGTGGCTGATCTTGTCGCCAAAGGCGCAGAAGCCCGCAAAGTGGACTTCGATGACGCCGGCTCGCTTGCAACGGCCTTCACCGGCGTCGACCGCATCCTGATCGTCAGCACCGACGCTATCGGCAGTCGCGTTGCCCAGCACACTGCTGCCGTGAAAGCCGCCGCCGCTGCGGGCGTCAAGCATATCGTCTACACCTCTGCTCCAGCAGCACGCCCAGACGTCAATGCAGGCCTCGTCCCCGAACACTTCTGGACCGAAGTCGCCATCGCCAATAGCGGCCTCGATTTCACGGTCCTGCGCAATCACATGTATGCCGACAACAATCTGCAGGGCATCGCTGCCGCTCTGGCATCGGGCCAGCTGTTTGACGCCTCGGGCACGCGCAGCACCTCCTTCGTCACCCGCGCCGACACAGCCCGTACTGCTGCTGGCGCCTTACTGACTGCGGAAGGCAAGGAAATCCTCGACGTCACAGGCCCCGCACAGGTTTCGCCAGAAGAAGTCGCTGCTATCTTCAGCAAGCTTTCGGGCAAGACCATCGCCCGCGTTGGCCTCACCGCCCAGCAGCTGCGCGAAGGCATGGCTGCGGCCGGTCTGCCGGCCCCCGTCATCGACATTCTGGTCGGGTTCCAGGTCGACGCCTCGCTGGGTTACCACAGCATCGTCACCGACGTTGTCGAACGCTTCTCGGGCCGCAAGCCGCAGTCGCTCGAAGCTTTCCTCACCGAGAACCGCGCCGCTTTTGCTGGCTAGGCACCCCGGCCCCGCAGCGATGCGGGGCCAACCCACAGCTATCTGCTGACAACGCCTCCGCGCCCCATGGCTTTGCTAGACCGACTCGACGCCACCTCGTAGAAATCTGGCCACTTTGGCGCAGTTTTCGGCGGGTCGGATCATCGTGTCTCTGTTCAAGCGTCTCATCGCACGTGTGACTCACGACCGTTCCATCGGCTTTGGTCTCGAGCATATCGGGCTGACGACGCTGCGCTATCCTCGCGCAGTTGCGCTGGCCGTGCTGGCTTTCTCTATTCTCTGCTTCTCGCAGATCCCGCGCACCAATGTGGATGGCGACCTGCTTCGCCTCTATGCGGATTCCGGCCAGTATTACGATGCCTATGAGCATCTGGCTGACACCTTCGGAACCTTCGAAAACGACGTCTATGTGCTGATCAGCTCTCCGCGCCTCACCGAGCCGGAGACGCTGGAGCATATCCGCGAGCTGGCGTTCGATCTGGAACTCAACGAGTTCGCGGTGGGCACGATGTCGCCCTTCTCGCTGCGCAAGCCCGACAGTCGGGGCGGCTCTGTGCCCGCGGTGCCCGAGGGCATGGAGGATTTTTCCGAGGTCACGCGCGCTCTGCTCGATCTGCAACAGAACGATCCGATGATGCGCAACCTGATCACGCCCGATCTGGACGGTGTGGTGGTGATCCTGTTCCCCAATCAGGAAATGACCAAGGGCGACGGCACCAAGCAGATGATCGCGTCGATCCGCGAGACGATTGCTCCCTATCAGGATGAGAACATCAGCGTCGAGCTGACCGGCCCGCCGATCTGGACCACCGAGATGGTCAATTCCTCGATCCGCGATCAGCTCAAGTTCACCGGCTGGGGCTTTGGCCTTGGCGCGCTGATTGCCCTGATTGTGTTGCGGTCCCTGCCCGCAGCGCTGCTGGTCGCCGCGACACCGTTTGTCGCCGTGGCCTGGACCATGGGCATTGTGCTGCTGTTCTTCGGCTCGTTCTCGTTCCTCACCATTATCGTGACGACGCTGGTGCTGGTCATCTCGTTCGCCGAGTCGATGTTCTTCATCTTCAACTGGCTGGCCTATTGGCGCGATGGCATGGAGCCCAACAAGGCCGTCGACGCCACAGTGAAGCTGGTTGGACCGGCTGCCGCTCTGACCATGCTAACCACCCTGGTCAGCTTCGCCTCCCTCGCCCTCACACCCGGTCAGGGCATCCGCGAGTTTTCCATCGCTGGCGCCATCGGCACATTCCTGTTGTTCGTGTGCCTGATGACCTTCCTGCCGCTGATGCTCAAGGCCGCGATCCGGCTGGGGTTCAAGGCACCCAAGCGCAGCAGCGTCATCCTGACCGCGCCGCTGCCGCTCGCCTGGTTCATCGCCAGCCGCTTTGGCCGCCAGCTATCCATCCTCGCCATCGGGGTGACGCTGCTGCTGTTCATCCCCTATTTCCTGATCAAGCCTCACTTCTCGTTCGAGGACTTCATCGCACGGGATTCTTCGGCCCTGATGACGGCGGCAGATATTGACGACGGCGTCGGCGGCGTCGCCCCGCTCTATATTCGCGTGCCCCTGATCGACCCCGATCCCTCAGCGTCGGAGCGCGATTTCCAGACTATCAAGACCGTGCACGAAATCCTTGAGCGCCACCTCGGCAAGAACAAGGTGATCTCGATTGCCAGCATGTCGAACTATACCGAGTCAGGCTTTTCCCGCGACGAGGTGTTCGAGTCCGTCGGCCCCTTCCTCAAACGGCGCTTCATCACCGATGATGGCAGCCAGGCGCTGATCACCGGCTTCATGCCGACCATGATCGACAGCGACGACCTCAAGCAGATGGTCATCGAGGTGAACCAGGAACTGGAAGCGGCGGGCATCCAGGGCGCTGAGCTTGGCGGCTTCCGCATGCTCACCACCTATGCCACCGATGACATCGTTTCGGGCCTTCAGCTCGATCTCACCGTTTCGGTTCTGGTCAACCTGGCGCTGATCGGCTTTGCGTTCCAATCCTTCCGCGTGGCGCTGGCCTCGGCCATTCCCAACCTGTTCCCGGTACTGGGCACCGAAGCCTGGCTCTATCTCTCCGGGCAAGGCCTGCAACTGACCACCGTGATCGCGCTCACCATCGCCTTTGGCATCGCCGTGGACGACACGGTGCATTTCCTGTCGCATTACCTCCACGCGCGGCGCGAAGAAGGTCGCTCCCATCAGGAGGCGGTCAAGCACACGCTGGATCGCATCGGCGGCGCGATTATCGCCACGACGATCATTCTCTGCGCAGGCGTGATGATCGTGGTGTTTTCCGAGCTGCCTCAGGTCGCCCTGTTCGGCACGCTCTTCGTATCCACGCTGGCTTTCGCGGTGATTGGCGACCTTTTCATCTTGCCCGCCATGCTGTCGGCCGGAGGCAAATTCTTCCATCCGCTCGGCAAGATCCGCGTGCGCATGGCCGACCATGATGCAACGCCTGATGATCCAACGGGCGACACATTCACCGGCGAGGCGGGAGAGCATCCACCCAAGCCGGTGTGATCGCAGACGGTGTCAGCCGTCAAGATGGAGGGGATCAACAACATGCGTTGGGATTGTCGAAATGCACGCTTTGCAACCGGGTGGATTTGATATCTCTTTCGCCCGAAGACGACGCCGTGCGCATACGCTGTGGAGAGCCTGCCAATGACCTATTTCGGAACTCTGTGCCGCGCTGTGGCGTTTGCGGGCGTGCTTTTCTCCACCGGCGCAGCAACTGCCCCGGCGTTTGCCGCCCCTGCCGACGTAGCCCTGCTGCACTCCTATATCGGTGAGTGGCGCGGGCGCGGCGTGTTGATCGGCGCCAATCGCGAAACCGTCGTGTGCCGCCTGTCCCTTTCCAAGGGCAATGCAGACAAGGTCAATTATAGCGGCAAGTGCACCCTGGCCGGCACGCAGCTCTCGATCAACGGCACCATCGCCTATATTGAAGCCAGCAAGCGCTATGAAGCGGCCATGACCACCAATGCCACCTTCACCGGCACGGCTGTCGGCCAGAAGCGCGGCACCGGCCTCGTCTTCAACCTGCGTGAGCGCGAGGAAGACGAAGAGGGCAAGGACATCACCATCACCGCCCAGATCCATCTGTCGGTGAATGAGATCGACGTGAGCTTCTCGGCCGTCTACGTCGAAAACGGCGATAGCCTGCGCGCCGAAGTGCCGTTCACCCGGTAGACATCCGAGATTTGCGAACGAACAAGGCGACCATTCAGGTCGCCTTTTTTGTTGCTCTTTGCCCTGTTGCGCCAGCGCAACGGCTGGCCGCAACCTGGCGTGGCCCTATGGGCGGCGCCCCTCGGCGCTGCTAACCTCCCCTCATAACTACGAACGATTGAGGGCCACCATGAAAACGATCCTGACCAAGACCAAAGGCAAAATCACTCATCAGGATAAGCTGCTTCATGCAAACTCAGTCCATTCGCGCGAGGAAAAGCTCGCCGCGTCCTAACCAACTCTCCGACACCCTTTTTCAGTCTGTAGACCCTGACCTCAGACGGTCGCGGTGGCGCAAGTTCGCGTCCTATTACCGTCCCCATCTGCGTCTGCTGCTACTCGATGTGTTCTGCGCGGTGCTTGTCGCCGCCTCGGCCATCGCGCTACCGCTCTGCGCCAATCTCGTCACCAGCCGTGTGCTGGCCGTAACCGACATTGCCCAGGCACAAGCCGAAATCATGCAGGTGGGCGGCCTGATGCTCGCCATCCTCGGCGTCTATCTCGTGGCCAACTACATCGTCGATTATCGCGGCCACATGATGGGCGCGCGGATCGAAGCTGCCGTCCGTCAGGAGCTGTTCGAGCACTGCCAGAAGCTGTCGTTCAGCTTTTATGACCGGCAGCGCACCGGCCAGTTGATGAGCCGCATCACCAGCGACACGCTGTGGATCGGCGAGCTGTTTCACCATGGCCCCGAAGACATCAGCATCGCCGTGCTGAAATATTGCGGCGCCATGGCCGTGCTGTTCTTCATCGACCCCATGCTGGCCGGGTTGATCCTTCTGCTCACACCTTTCGCCGTAGGCTACGCGCTCTACTTCAACCGCCGCATGTATGTCGCCCTGGGCACCAGCAAGCGTGAAATCGCTGCCGTCAACGAACGGGCCGAAGACGCTCTGGCAGGCGTGCGCGTGGTCCAGTCCTTTGCCAATGAAGCGCTGGAGCGTGATCGCTTCGCGGAGCAAAACCAGCATTTCCTGTATAGTCGCGCCGAGGGTTATCGCAGCGAAGCGTGGTTCTCACTGGGCACCAGCGCCTTCGCCCAGCTGATCACCATCATCGTCATCGTCGCGGGCGGCCTGCGCATCCTCTCCGCCAATCTGACCCTGGCCGACATGCTGACCTTCCTGCTCTGCGTTGGCGTGCTGGTCGATCCGGTGCAACGGCTGGCCAATTTCGTGCGGCTTTGGCAGGAGGGCTATACCGGCTTTGTTCGCGCCATGGAGATCCTCGAGATCGCGCCGGATATCACCGACCGACCCGGCGCCCTGCCCTTGCCCACTCCAAAGGGCGAAATCGCCTTCGATGACGTCTCGTTCAGCTACGAGGAGAACGATCGTCACGTTCTCAAGAACCTGTCGCTGCGCGTAGCGCCCGGTGAGTTCGTGGCTCTGGTTGGGCCATCCGGCGTCGGCAAGAGCACGCTTTGCGCCCTGATCCCGCGTTTCTATGATGTGCAGGCAGGCGCAATCCGGATCGACGGCACCGACATTCGCGATGTGACGCTCGCCTCGTTGCGTCGTCATATCGGTGTGGTGCAGCAGGATGTCTATCTCTTCGCCGGCACCGTGGCCGAAAACCTTAGATATGGCCGCCCTGAGGCGAGCATGGCCGAAATTGAGGCCGCCAGCCGCGCCGCGCACGCGCATGATTTCATCATGGCGCTGCAGGACGGTTACGACACCAATATCGGCCAACGAGGCGTCACTCTGTCCGGCGGTCAGCGGCAACGCCTCACCATTGCTCGGGCATTCCTCAAGGACCCAGCCGTCCTGATCTTTGATGAAGCCACCAGTGCCCTGGACAATGAGAGCGAACGCGCCGTGCAGCAGGCGCTGCTCACTTTAGCGAAAGGACGCACCACGCTGGTGATCGCCCACCGTCTATCCACCGTCCGCAATGCCGATCGCATTGTGGTGTTGGGCAGCGACGGGGTTGTCGAGGAAGGCACTCACGATGCGCTGATTGCCCGCAATGGCGCCTATGCGAGCCTCTATCAGGTTCAGGCCAGCCTTTAGCGCAACGAAAAAGGGCTGGGCGGACACTCAAGTCCACCCAGCCCTTTGAATTCAAAACGCTGCCGTCGCTTAGAACGGGATATCGTCGTCCATGCCGCCTGGCTCGAAAGCCGGTGCCTGGGACGATGGGCGACGTGCGCCGCCACCCGAATCCTGGCGCGCGCCGCGGAAACCGCCGCCACCTTCGTTACCATAACCGCCGTCATTGCCGCCGCCGCGCTGGCCGGGTTCACCGTCGCCACGGCCGTCGAGCAGCGTCATGTTGGCATTGAAGCCCTGCAGCACGATCTCGGTGGAGTACTTGTCCTGACCGGACTGATCCTGCCACTTGCGGGTCTGCAACTGGCCTTCGATATAGACCTTGCTGCCCTTGCGCAGATAGCTCTCGGCGACGCGCGTCAGACCTTCCGAGAAGATCACCACACGGTGCCACTCGGTCTTTTCGCGGCGCTCGCCGGTGTTCTTGTCTTTCCAGTTTTCCGAGGTCGCGATGGAGAGGTTCACCACCTTGCCGCCGCTCGGAAGGTTGCGCACTTCAGGATCAGCCCCGAGATTGCCGACCAGGATGACCTTGTTCACACTGCCTGCCATCGCTCATTCCTTTTCAATTCAGTCCGATGCCGCTCCGGGCACCCGGACGCTCACTTACCAATGCCAGCCACGGCTATGCCGCCGTGCAACCGGTCCATTGGGGCGACAATACTCCGCTGACGGGGGAAACGGACTAGCAAAGTTGGGTTGTCACCAACTCTGATCAGTCACGTTCGCGCTATCAATGTTCTCTTTATGTTCCAAACATCAGAACACGTCAAGCCACTGCTGACACGCCTTGTCAGTAGCGCTGACCCATGCCACTTGCAGCGAAAACGGGGATAGGCACGCGTGGGCTATAGCGAAGCATTGTCGATTTATCTGGTGCTGCTGTTCGGCATCATCGTCGTGCCGGGTATGGACATGTTCTATGTCATCGCCAACGCCCTGACCGGTGGTCGCCGTGCCGGCCTGGCCGCCGTTGCTGGCATCATGCTGGGCGGTGCCGTCCACACCCTATTTGGCGCACTGGCGGTTGGCGTGCTGACGCAGCTGCCCGAAATGGCCTTCAAGGTGATGATCCTGATCGGCGCCGCCTATATGGCGTGGATCGGCTACACCCTGCTGCGCAGCGCCATCACCGTCGACAACATTGGCCAGAGCAAGACCCGATCCGATTGGGTTGCATTTCGCCAGGGCACCATCACCTGCCTCCTCAACCCAAAGGCCTATCTCTTTGTATTAGCAGTGTTTCCGCAGTTCATGCGACCCGAATACGGACCGATCTGGTCACAGGCCCTGGTGCTGGGCGGCATGACAGTGGTCATGCAGTTTGTCATCTATGGCGGGCTGGCGCTTGCAGCCGGGCGCGGCCGCGATGCGCTGGTGGGCCATCCCGAGGTGACGATCTGGATTGGGCGCGGCGCGGGCGCCCTGTTTGTCGCTGCCGCAATTTTCACCGCATGGCATGGGCTGACGCAGCATGTTGGCCCTTGACCGAATCCAGATTGTTCCACTTATGTTCTTATGCAAGAATGGTGCTTTGGCAATGAAACACGGACACGCTAAGGTGACCGCAGTGCCGGGTGGCCATGCTAATGGGCCGCTTGCGGCACGAGCTGCCCATCCCTATGTCTGCGGCGTTCCAGCCCCGATGCCTTCTGCAATTTCTGCCGCCGTGCCGCCGACAGGCGCACCGAGCCATGGACTGATATGATGACGACAAAGCCCAGCCAGAACCGTGAGTTGATTGTCCGTGGTGCCCGCGAGCACAATCTGAAGGGCATTGACGTTCGCCTGCCCCGCGACAGCCTCATCGTCATGACCGGCCTGTCCGGATCCGGCAAATCCTCGCTGGCGTTCGACACCATTTATGCCGAAGGCCAGCGCCGCTATGTGGAGTCGCTGTCGGCCTATGCCCGCCAGTTCCTCGAAATGATGCAGAAGCCCGATGTGGAGCATATCGAGGGCCTCAGCCCCGCCATCTCCATCGAGCAGAAGACCACCTCGCGCAATCCGCGCTCGACGGTGGGCACTGTCACCGAGATTTATGACTACCTCCGCCTGCTGTTTGCACGCGTCGGCATTCCCTATTCGCCGGCCACGGGCCTGCCCATCGAGAGCCAGACCGTCAGCCAGATGGTCGACAAGACCCTTGAGCTCCCCGAAGGCACCCGTCTGTTCCTGCTCGCGCCAATCGCGCGCGGCCGCAAGGGCGAGTACAAAAAGGAACTCGCCGATCTGCTGCGCAAGGGCTTCCAGCGCGTCAAGATCGACGGCGAATACTACGAGATCGAGGAAGCGCCCGCGCTCGACAAGAAGTTCAAGCACGACATCGAGGTCGTGGTGGACCGCGTCGTCGTCGGCTCCGACATTGCTGGCCGCCTAGCCGAAAGCTTTGAGACGGCACTGAAGCTGGCCGATGGCATTGCGCTGGTCGAGTTCGCCGACGAAAAGGCCGAAGACGGCACGCCCCGCCAGATCACCTTCTCGGAAAAGTTCGCCTGCCCGGTTTCTGGCTTCACCATTGCCGAAATCGAGCCGCGGCTGTTCTCGTTCAACAACCCCTTCGGCGCCTGCCCGGTCTGCGATGGCCTGGGCACAGAGCAAAAGATCGACCCCAATCAGGTTGTTCCCGACAGCTCGCTCTCCCTCAAGGATGGCGCCATCCTGCCCTGGGCCAAGACCTCCGCGCCCTATTACCTGCAGACCCTGTCTGCCGTGGTAAAGCACTATGGCGCATCGACCGGCACCGCCTGGAGCGATCTGCCATTCGAGGTTCAGCACGCCGTGCTCTATGGCACCGGCAAAGAGCAGATCACCTTCGTCTATGACGATGGCCTGCGTCAGTACAAGACAACCAAGCCCTTCGAGGGCGTCATCGGCAATCTCGACCGTCGCTATAAAGAGACGGAAAGCGCCGGCATGCGCGAAGAGATCGAGAAATACATGTCGCAGGCGCCCTGCGTTGCCTGTGGCGGCTATCGGCTCAAGCCCGAAACGCTGGCGGTGAAAATTGATGGCCTGCACATCGGCCAGGTCACCGAAAAGTCGATCCGCGCCAGCTCGGAGTGGTTCGAGCATCTCTCCGATCACCTCAACCCAACGCAGAAGCAGATCGGCGAGCGCATCCTCAAGGAAATCCGCGAGCGCCTTAAGTTCCTCAACGACGTTGGTCTGGATTACCTGACGCTTGCCCGCAATTCCGGCTCGCTGTCGGGTGGCGAAAGCCAGCGCATTCGTCTCGCCAGCCAAATCGGCTCGGGCCTGACCGGCGTGCTCTATGTGCTGGACGAGCCCTCCATTGGCCTGCACCAGCGCGACAATGCCCGCCTGCTGGAAACCCTTCGCCGCCTGCGCGACATCGGCAATACCGTGATCGTGGTCGAGCATGATGAGGACGCGATCCTCACGGCGGACTATGTGGTCGATATCGGCCCCGGCGCCGGTGTGCATGGCGGCCATATCGTGGCCGAGGGTACACCGCAGGACATTCTCAATCACCCTGACTCGCTGACCGGCAAGTACCTGTCCGGCCGCATGGGCATAGCCATGCCGACCGAGCGCCGCCAGCCCAAAACGGGCAAGGCGCTGAGCGTCAAGGGTGCGACCGGCAACAACCTCAAAAACGTCTCGGTGGATATTCCGCTCGGCATGTTCGTCGCCATCACCGGCGTGTCCGGTGGCGGCAAGTCGACCCTGATGATCGACACCATGTATCAGGCCATCGCCCGCCGCTTGAATGGCGCGCGCGTAGTCCCAGCCCCGCATGACAGCCTGACCGGCCTCGAATTCCTCGATAAGGTCATCGACATCGACCAGTCCCCGATTGGCCGCACGCCGCGCTCCAACCCCGCGACCTATACCGGCGCGTTCACTCCGCTGCGCGAGTGGTTTGCCGGGCTGCCGGAATCCAAGCAGCGCGGCTATGGGCCGGGCCGCTTCAGCTTCAACATCAAGGGCGGCCGCTGCGAAAAGTGCGAGGGCGACGGCGTTCTCAAGATCGAGATGCACTTCCTCCCCGACGTGTACGTCACCTGCGACGTCTGCAAGGGCAAGCGCTACAACCGCGAAACGCTCGACGTTCACTTCAAGGGCAAGTCGATCTCGGACGTGCTCGACATGACCATCGACGAGGCCGTGGACTTCTTCTCGGCTGTGCCGGTGATCCGCGACAAGTTCGCCACGCTGCAGCGCGTCGGCCTCGGCTATGTCAAAGTCGGCCAGCCGGCGACGACACTGTCAGGCGGCGAGGCGCAGCGCGTCAAACTCTCCAAGGAACTGTCCAAGCGCGCCACCGGCCGCACGCTCTATATGTTGGACGAGCCGACAACGGGCCTGCACTTCCACGACGTGGCGAAGCTCCTCGAGGTGCTGCATGAGCTGGTGGACGGCGGCAATACCGTGATCGTCATTGAGCATAATCTCGAAGTGATCAAAACCGCCGACTGGATCATCGACCTCGGCCCCGAAGGCGGCGACGGCGGCGGCGAGAT
This sequence comes from Devosia epidermidihirudinis, assembly GCF_000971295.1. Taxonomy (GTDB): domain Bacteria; phylum Pseudomonadota; class Alphaproteobacteria; order Rhizobiales; family Devosiaceae; genus Devosia; species Devosia epidermidihirudinis. Next base: position 293,540 of record NZ_LANJ01000011.1, read on the forward strand.
CGTCGCCCAGGGCACGCCGGAAGACGTCGCGGCAAACCCGCGTTCCCACACCGGCACCTTCCTCAAGGAAGTCATGGACCGCCGCCCCATCTACGCGACCAAAGCCGCCGAGTAGTTGTGGCACCAATGAGCAATGTGATCCCCGCGAAAGCGGGGATTTCTTTTTGGGGGCACCCATCCCTCATTCGTCACCCTCGGGCTTGACCCGAGGGCTCTTCACTTACCGAGCGTCCTGCAAGAACCCTCGGGTCAAGCCCGAGGGTGACGATCAGTGGTTGCAGCCACACCTCACCAACCACAAATCCCCCAGTCGACCTCCCTCCCCCTTGTGGGGAGGGAAGCGAGATAGGACTTAGCCTAGGCTAAGTCCGTCCATCGAGCAGGGTGGGGGTATGCCTCCGCATACACGATGACGGAAAGATCCCCCCACCCTTGATCCCTCCCCACATGGGGGAGGGAGACGACTGAGAAGCCGTCAGCTTATCCAATACCCTCCCACACACCGCGCCGCCCTCGGACTTGATCCGAGGGCCACTCACACCACGGCACAAGAGAATAGAGGTCCTCGGATCAAGTCCGAGGACAGCACGGTGCGGTTGGGGACATAGTATCAAGCATCGCCCCTTATCCCCCTTATCCACCCCCACTCGCGCCACGCCTATACTCCCACCCATCCCCTCACCATACGCGGTCATGACGAGTGATGAGTTTGGGGAATGTCGGGGAGCACGGGGTCGCCCAGGCTCGCGTACGGCTGCTGACCACCGGTCCGGGACTTTCGCATTGCTGCCAAGGCAGTCAATGCAACGGCCCAGCCTGAAAGGGTGACCGCTCGATGCGGGTACGAAAAACCCCGTCACAATGGCGAGACCTGAGTTTCACCATTCCAACTACCCAATCGAGACCCAGGTCTCGCCATTGTCGCAAGTTGCGCGAAAACGCCTTCTAAACCCTGCTGCCATAGTGGCATGCGGGCGCTTCTGCACGCCCTCGCCGGCGATATGCGACAGGATTGTGAAAAATGCCATGCGCTTGGCGCATGATGCGATTGACGTTTGCGGCATGGCGCTACCCACCAAATCGCCCCATGTTCTGCTCGTCGTAAACCAGCCTTTGAGGAATCGACCTATGTTTGTTCGTGCCGTTTGGCGCAACAGGCGCCTGGTCGACATCAAACAGACGTTGCGGGAAATGGACGTTCCTTCGACGCGGGATGCCGACTTACTGGGGCTTACAGGTCCCGACTTCCACAAGATGATCCTCTCGTTGTTTGATCGCAGATCCTTGTGACGACTATGAGTTCACTTGGCCGCCGGTTTGCCACCCGGCGGCCATAGCTTTGCCCGAAGGCTTAACCGAACATGAATTGCTCTGGTTAAAGCCCCGCACAGATCGCATGGCTCGGTTGAGAAAACTCAGACTGCTCATCTTGCAATCACTGCCCTAAATATAAGCTCGTAAACGAAAAGGAGATTACCAAATGGACATCCGTAAGACTTTCAAGAAGTGGGCCGCTTACCAGCAGACCGTCCGTGAGCTTGCTGCTCTCGACAATCGTCAGCTCAACGACCTGGGCATTTCGCGCACCGACATCAATCGGATCGCTCGTGACCATGCTGCCGGCCTCTAAGATTTGCAAAACTGAACTTTCAGACTGCGCAAACCGAACACCCGCCTCTCTCTGAGATGCGGGTGTTTCTCTGTCTGCCTGCCAAATAGACAGGCCCTGGCCGCGCCGTTCTCTTCAGCAGAGCCATCGTGCCGATTGCACTTAGTGGTGGCGCTTGCTATCTGCCTGCCATGTCCACATCAGAACCAATTCACATCATCGGCGGCGGTCTCGCCGGGTCCGAAGCAGCATGGCAAGCCGCACAGACCGGCGCAAAGGTCGTGCTCCACGAAATGCGTCCCGTGCGCGCCACCGATGCGCACCAGACCGATAGCCTGGCCGAGCTTGTTTGCTCGAACAGCTTCCGCTCCGACGACCATGAGCACAATGCCGTCGGCCTGCTCCATGAAGAGATGCGCCGCTGCGGCTCGCTCATCATGCAGGCTGCCGACAAGCACAAGCTGCCCGCTGGCGGCGCATTGGCTGTCGATCGCCATGCGTTTTCGGCGGAAGTCACCCGTGCCATCGAAAACCACCCCAACATCACCATGTCCCGCGAGGAAGTTCCGGGCATGCCGCCGGCCGAGTGGGGCAATGTGATCATCGCCACCGGCCCGCTCACTTCGCCTGCCATGGCTGAGGCGATCCTGGCCAAGACCGGCGAGGATGCCCTGGCGTTCTTCGATGCCATCGCACCCATCGTGCACTATGACAGCATCAACATGGACATCGTTTGGGCCCAGTCGCGCTACGACAAGGCTGGCCCCGGCGGCACCGGCGCTGACTACCTCAACTGCCCGATGGACAAAGATCAATACTTTGCCTTCGTCGAGGCTCTGAAGGTCGCGCCCCTGCATGAGTTCAAGGACTGGGAAAAGGTCCCCTACTTTGACGGCTGCCTGCCGATCGAAGTTATGGCCGAGCGCGGCGTTGAAACCCTGCGCCACGGCCCGATGAAGCCGGTCGGCCTCACCAACCCACGCGACCCGCTGGTCAAGTCCTATGCCATCGTCCAGCTGCGGCAGGACAATGCGCTCGGCACGCTGTGGAACATGGTCGGCTTCCAGACCAAGATGCGCTACGGCATTCAGGCCGAGATCTTCCGTATGATCCCTGGGCTTGAGAACGCGCAGTTTGCCCGCCTCGGCGGCCTGCATCGCAACACGTTCCTCAACTCGCCAAAGGTTCTTGGGCCGGACCTCAAGCTCAAGGCCGATCCGCGCATTCGCTTCGCTGGTCAGGTGACAGGCGTTGAAGGCTACGTGGAAAGCGCCGCCGTCGGCCTCATCACCGGCCGCCTGGCTGCTGCTGAAGCACGCGGCGAGACCATGGCGACGCCACCGGTCACCACTGCACTGGGTGCACTCGTTGCGCATATCACCGGCGGGCACATCGAGTCGGAAAGCTATAGCGGCGCCCGCAGCTTCCAGCCGATGAATGTGAACTTCGGCCTGTTCCCCGAAGTCAGCATCACCAAGCCTGAAGGCGCAGCTCGCTGGCGCGGCAATGACAAGGTCATGGCCAAGCGCAAGGCAATCACCACGCGGGCACTGGAAGACCTCAAGTCCTGGGCTTAGATTAAGCGGATGACCCCATCCGATCTTGAACACTACCTGCACGACCACATTCCGCTCTCCCGAGCCATGGCCGTGCAGGTCATTTCCCTGAGTGATGACAAAGTTATCCTCGGCGCGCCCTTGGCGCCTAATATCAACCACCGTGATACCGTGTTTGGCGGCAGCGCCTCCTCCGTCGCCATTCTGGCGGCGTGGTCTCTGCTCCATATCAAGCTGGTCGCTGCGAGCTTTCCCAGCCGGGTGGTTATCCAGCGCAACAGCATGGACTACCTTTTGCCCATCGCCGGTGACTTCACCGCCGTCTCGGCGCTGGAGCCAACCGAGAATTGGGATCGCTTCGTGCGCATGCTCTCCCGCAAGGGCGTAGCGCGCATAGCGATCACCTCAGAGCTGATTTACGAGGACGCAGTTGCCGGTCGCCTCCACGGCGAGTTCGTCGCCTTCGCCAACGACAGGCTTTAGCGGTTGCGGAGCGCCCACCAGGCCAGACGGGCAATCTTGCGCCAGTCGGCCTCATCTGCCACGGGCCTGAACGGACCACCCGGATGCCGATTGATCGCGGCATGCTCGACACGCAGCACAGAGACCGGCGCGAAGGCAGGTTTGAGCGCTGATGGCAGCGCGGCAATCGCAGTCTCGGCCTTGGTCAGGTGTTCTGCCGCCAACTCGGAGATCTGGCCCAGTGCCTCGACCACGCCCTCACTGTCGCGACCAGAGAAGATATCACGCTCCACGACGCCATTGGCCGCAAAAATGGACCAGGGCAGCATGATACGGCCTTGAGCGGAGACATAGCCAAAGGCACGCAGGTGACCGATCATGGCATGCGCAACGCCAAGATGGCCGGCCGCATCGCCGGTCTCAACCGCCACGCCATTGTTCAGCACCATGGCAGCCAGCTGATACAGCGTCGATGCCGTCTCACCGGCATAGCCCTCGAAGGTTTCGAGGTCAGGCATCGGATCGTCGTAGAGATCGAAGCGCCGTGCCCCCAAAAGACGCTGCAGCGTGCCCTTGGGAATGTTGTAGCGCTCGATGGTTTCAAGCAGCGCGTCGGCCAGCGGGTTGAGGCGCACCGAGCCGTGGCCTTCTCCCTCAAGCGCATCATTCCACCACTGCAGGCGAATCTCACCCGGCGCAGGATCAGACACCCGTTCGCGGATCGAGGCGACGTCGGCATTGAAGGCATAGAGTGCCGTCACAGCATCGCGCTGCGGGCCGGTCAGCACCAACGTCGCCAGGTAGCGATCACGGTCTGAGGATCGCAGGGCATTGGCAGCGTGAACGAAACTCTCGGCAGCCATCAGCGCACCTTGTCGACGGCGATCAATGCAGCGGCGACTGCCCTCTCTTCGGCCAGCAACACGTTGTAGGTGCGCACCGCGCCACCCGTGGCGACAGCCTCGATGATCACGCCCTTGGCGCGGAATGCATCACGGATGGCAGGACTGATGAAGCTGATGTCGGCGCCCTGCCCGATCAGCAGCACGTCGATGTCGTCAGCGGCTTCAAGCACAGGCGCCAAAGTCTCGAGCGTGATCTCGGCAACGCTGGTCACACCCCAGGCAAACATGCCAGTGGGCAGGCACAGCAGCGAGCCGCGATGGGACATCTCGGCGAAACGGAAGCCCCCATTGCCATAAGCGTCAATGGGGGCCTGATACGGGTAATGCCCGGTGTCGTTGGTGGTCATGCCAGATCAGACAGATGCGCCACCAACTGACTTCGTCTTGCCGTCCTTGCCGTCGTCCGTTTCCGAGCGCGACTTCAGACCAAAGTTGATCAGGATCGGGCCGTTGACGATGATCGAGGAGTACATGCCGACAAGGCAACCGAAGGTCATCGCGATGGTGAAGCTGCGGATCACTTCGCCGCCGAAGATCACCAGCGGAATCAGCGCCAGGAACACGGTGAACTGCGTCAGCGAGGTCCGCACGATGGTCTGGTTGATCGACAGATCGATCAAGTCAGGCAACGGCATCTTGCGATGCTTGCGCAGATTTTCACGAACGCGGTCAGACACCACCACGGTTTCGTTGAGCGACAGACCCACCAATGTCAGCACCGCCGCGATGGAGGTCAAATTGAACTCCAATCCCGTCAATGAGAACAGACCGATGGTCATGATCACGTCGTGCGTTGTGGTCGTCACGGCCGCCATGGCGAATTGCCACTCGAAGCGGAACCAGATGTAGACCAGGATCGCGACCAGCGAAATGACGAGCGCAATAACGCCCTTCCACGCCAGTTCTCCAGACACGGTGCCACTCACGGCCTCTGTGCTGCGGATCGTATAGTTCTCGGTAGCCAGTGCTTCTCGGATCTTGGACACAGCAACCTGGTCGGCATCCTGCCCTCCCTCCTGCGCCTGAACACGAACCAGCACGTCTTCCGGTGTACCGAAGCCCTGCACCTGCACTTCGCCAAGGTTCAGGCCATCCAGGGCTTCGCGCACCTGGCCGACATCGGCTGGGCCGCCATCATGCTGGATGACGATCGCCGTACCGCCGACAAAGTCGATGCCGAGGTTGAAGCCCTTGAAGTAGGCCGAACCGAGCGAGACCAGGCTGGCGACAATCGAGAAGGCGATCACATACCGCGAGATCTTCATGAACGGGATCTTGGTGCCGTCCGGAATGAAGCGGAAATGCTGGATCTTAAGCGTCTTTGGACGACGAGCGCGATACCACATGCCCACGAAGTAGAGCGTGACGGTGTAGGAGGTGAACAGCGACGTCAGGATACCGAGCGCAAGCGTAACGGCGAAGCCCTGCACTGGGCCCGAGCCCAGGAAGTACAGCACGATAGCCGCGATAAGCTGCGTTAGGTGGGAGTCGATGATCGTGCCCCAGGCGCGTTCAAAGCCCGCATTGATCGCCTGAAGCGGCGACTTGCCGGCCTTCTGCTCCTCTCGCATGCGTTCGTAAATCAGCACGTTGGCGTCGACCGCCATACCGATGGTCAGAACGATACCAGCGATACCGGGCAGTGTCAGCGTCGCGCCAAGCATCGAAAGCGCGCCGAAGATCAGCACGATGTTCAGGATCAGCGAAATATTGGCGAAGATACCGAACAGGCCATAGGCGATGACCATGAAGGAGATCACCAGCACCGAGGCCACGATACCGGCGGTCAAACCATGCTGGATCGAGTCGGCACCCAGGCTGGCGTCAACTGTGCGTTCTTCCACCACGTCGAGCGACGCAGGCAGAGCACCGGCACGCAGCAGCACGGCAAGGTCGTTCGCCGAAGACGTCGTGAAGCTGCCGCTGATCTGGCCCGAGCCACCGGTGATGGCCTGCTGGATCACGGGAGCGGTGATGACGGTGTTGTCGAGAACGATAGCGAAGCGCTTGCCGACATTGGCCGAGGTGAGCTGGCCGAAGGTAATGGCGCCACGGGTGTCGAAGCGGAAGCTCACGACGGGCATGGCGCGCTGCTGGTCATAACTTGGCTGCGCGTCAACAAGGGATTCGCCGCCGAGTGCCACGTCATCATACAGCAGCTCTTCGCCGCCATCCTGGCTTGGCAGGATCATGGTGCCGGCTGGCAGGCCCTGGGCCTTCGCCTGAGTAGCGGTCATGCCGGGATAGACCAGATGGAAGGTCAGTCGAGCGGTACGCGAAATGATGTCCTTCAGGCGCTGGCTGTCGCCAAAGCCGGGAACCTGAACGAGCACGCGGTTAGTGCCCTGGCGCTGGATGGACGGCTCGGTGGTGCCAAGTTCGTCAACGCGCTTGCGGATAACTTCGATGGACTGGGCAACAAGAGCGGACATGCGCTCATTGATGCCTTCCTGCGTCAGCGTAATGGTCAGCTTGCCGTCTGGCGTTTCGCCAAAGGCCAGTTCCTGAACGCCACCAACGGAAAGGAGCGAATTGCTGACGGTGTTCTGCAGCGCCTCGATAGCGGCCTTCGCAGCGGGCTTCTGGGTCGGATCAGTCAGCTCGATGGTCAGGGCATGGCCCGTTGCATCGGTGGTGATCAGGTTGCCAATGCCGTTCTGGTTGGCCAGCGTGTTGCGCACGTCGCGGCGCAGGCTTTGCAGGCGCTCAGAGACGATGCCGTCCTGGTTGACCTGAAGCAGTAGGTGCGAACCGCCCTGCAAATCCAGACCCAGCACCACGGTTTGCTTCGGAAGAAAGCCGGGCCAGGAATCGCGCACATTTTCCGGAAGGAAGCTGGGGATAGCGAAGAGCACACCCAGAAGAGCGACGATGGCGATAATTGCGGTGCGGATCGGTGAGAACTGCATTGAGGTCGTCCTGAAAGGAAAAAACCGGAGCCCTTAGGCTCCGGTGGTATTCATGACTGCTTACGCAGGCTTGTTGTCGTTCACTGGCTCAGCCTTGGAGCGCACGTCGGCAACCATGCCGCGCACCAGCTTCACCTTTACGCCCTGTGCGATCTCGACTTCGAGGTCTTCGCCGTCAACGGCCTTGGTGACCTTGCCGATGATGCCACCGGTGGTGACGACGGTGTCGCCACGACGGATCGCGGACAGCATGGCCTGCTGGGCCTTCAGGCGCTTCTGCTGTGGGCGGAAGATCAGGAACCAGAAGATCACCACCAGGAGCAGGATTGGCATCAGCTGGATAAAAATGTCGGAAATACCACCACCTGGGGCGGCACCGGCTGCCTGCGCATAAGCGGGCGTTACAAACATGAAGCGTGCTCCTTATCGTATCTTCTTGGCTTGTGGAGGGTTGCGCCCATAACCAGCATCACTTGCGACGCTACTGGACGCATATGGGGCTAGCTGCACTTGCACCCCGATCAAAATCGGGCGGACTATACATTTGCACCCAATCGATTGCAAAGGCATTCCGGGGACCGCAAATTGCCGCGCCGACGACGAGGATGAGACGCTTGAATACCAAAGACCAGCTCGCAGAAATCTCTGCCGCACTCGCACAAATCGCCACCTCACTCAAGGCGATGGCCCCTGCCCCGGTTCAGGCCGGCAGCGGAATCGGTGAAGCAGATGCTTACCATTGGGATGCGGCCTCAAACACGCTGATGCCGGTGCCAAAAGTCTCGCGCGTTCCTTTGGCTATGCTCAAGGGAATCGATCAGGTTCAGGACATTCTCGTCCGCAACACCGAACAGTTCGCCCGTGGCCATGGCGCCAACAATGCCCTGCTCTGGGGCGCGCGAGGAATGGGCAAGAGCTCCCTCGTCAAAGCCATCCATGGCGACATCAACGCGCGCAAAGGCGACGGCTTCAAACGCCTGTTGCTGATCGAAATTGCGCGTGAAGACCTGGAATCACTTCCCGCCCTGATGCGCCTGATTGCCAATGAAGATGTGCGGATCATCGTCTTCTGCGACGACCTCAGCTTCGACAATGGCGAAACCAGCTACAAATCGCTCAAGACGATTCTCGACGGCGGCCTCGAAGGGCGTCCGGACAATGTGCTGTTCTACGCCACATCCAATCGCCGCCACCTGATGCCGCGCGACATGATCGACAATGAGCGCGCAACGGCGATCAATCCCGGCGAAGCCATTGAGGAAAAGGTCTCACTATCGGACCGCTTCGGCCTCTGGCTCGGCTTCCACAATTGCGATCAGCCGACCTATCTCGCCATGGTGGAAGGCTATGCCAACCACTACGAGCTCGGCCTCGATGCAGAAACGCTACGGGCTCGCGCTATCGAGTGGGCCGCAACGCGCGGCTCGCGTTCAGGCCGCGTGGCAATCCAGCTGGTTCGCACACTGGCTGGCGAAATGGGCAAGGCCGTTTAGGGGGGCCGCCTCTCTAGGGCATTCGCCACCCTCCCCCCTGATACAAACAAAAACCCCCGCTTTCGCGGGGGTTTCAACGAGTGGCCTTCGTTGTTTATTAGCTGGCGAGCAGCGGCATTGGATCGACTGGCGTCGCGCCCTTGCGCAGTTCGAAGTGCAGCTGCGGACGGGTCACCGAACCGGTCATGCCAGCGGCGCCGACAGTGTCACCGCGAGAGACATTCGCGCCCTTGGCGACGTTCATCGACTTGAGGTGAGCGTAGGCGGAGACGTAACCATTGGGGTGACGGATCAGGATCAGGTTGCCGTAGCCTTCAACACCCGAACCAACATAGATCACGGTGCCATTTTCGGCAGCCTTCACTGCGGTGCCTTCTGGCGCTTCAATGTTGATGCCGGTGCCCTTGGACGAGGCAAAATCGGTCAGCACGCGACCGCTGACGGGCCAGCGGAACTTGTCATTGCCGGAAGCGACTGGCTCGGCGGCCGGAACATTGGCAACCTGGGTTGGCGCGGCCTGAGCAGGCGCAGCGAGCGGCGCTGGCTGGGAGGCGAGCTGAGTTGGCGCAGCAGGCGCCTGCGGCGTGGCGAGCGGAGCGGCCATTGGCGCGGCGCTGGCGACCTGAGCGACCGGCGCAGGTGCCTTGGCGGCCAGCAGATCGGCGCGACCAGGAATGATGACGCGCTGGCCGACAACGATCTTGTCCGGCGAGGACAGACCGTTTGCCAGAACGATGGCCTGGGTCGTCACGTCATAGCGGCGGGCGATCGTATAGAGCGACTCGCCGCTTGCGATCTGATGGGTAAACGCATTGGCCGGAGCCGCATTTGCGACAGTCGGCACCGCGTTGTTGGTCGGCAGCGAGCCGAGGACGGCAGGCGATGGCATTGGAGCGGCAGATGCGAATGCGGTTTGTGCTTGCATGGCGGGCTGAGATCCCATTGGAGACGAGGAGCCCAGGACCGGCAGGTCCTGCGACTGAACTGATGGCATGGCATTGGCCGTAGCAACGGGTGCAAGCGGCTGCGTGAATCCCGACTGCGCAGGCTGGTTCCACGAGTTCTGCACCGGCTGCTGGTTCCAGTTGCCACCGCCGCCACCACCAACATTGGCAGGGGGCAGGAACTGGTTTTCAGCGACCATGGCCTGAGGCGCACCAAGGCTGGCGGGCATAGGCTGGTTAAAACTGGTGGGGGCAGACTGCGGGAGCGAGCCAGTCGTCACGGGGTCGCCAAAGGCGCGACTTCCCAGACTGGAACATCCAGACAGGGCAATGGCAGCGACCACAAGGCCAGCCATCGCAACGGCACCTTTGGGCGCCCGACGGGATACGCGGATACTCATCAGCTTACTCGTACGCAGGTACTCAACACGAGGATGAATCTAGGCCGGTAAGGTAAAGACGAGTTTAAAGCCGATGCGATTTGAGCAAAATCGTGACGCAGTGATTCCGAATTGGGTAAGGTTAAAAATAGCGACCGCCCTCCCCGGAAAAACAAAACCCGCCGGAAAATCCGGCGGGTTCCGAAAATGGAATGGTCGCGCGGCTTAGAGCAGTTCTGCCCGTAGCTCCGCCGCACTCTTTGGCGACAACAGCCCAGGGGCAACATCGAACACCGTCTTGGCGCCATATTGGCCCATCTGCTGCAGGCGATGGGTCGCCCTTGCATAGGCCACCAGCACACTGGAGGTGAATTCGGGGTTGCTATCGAGCTTGAGACTGTACTCGACCACCTGCGCGTTCGCTGCCGACGTATTGCCACTGCGAATGACGAAGCCACCATGCGGCATGGCCTGATGGTCACGACGCAGCTCATCGGCAGTGATGAAATTGACCGTGGTGTCATACTCATCGAAGTAATGCGGCATGGTGACGATCGCGGTTCTTACCGCCTCGGCATCTGCACCTTCCTGCAACACGATGAAGCATTCGCGCCGATGCTTTTCGCGCGTGGTCAGCACTGGTCGGGACGCACTGCGCACTTGTTCCACAGCCTGCTGCACTGGGCGGGTGTATTGCACCCCATCGGCCACGCCCGGAACGCGGCGCACGGCGTCCGAGTGCCCCTGGCTGAGCCCGTCGCCCCAGAAGGTATAGGTCGCACCATCGGGCAACAGCGCCTCACCCATTGCGCGATTGATCGAGAATAGGCCGGGATCCCAGCCCACCGAAATCAGGGCCGTCTTGCGATTGACCAGCGCCGGAGCATCAACCGCGGCAAAATACTCGGGGATGCGGGCATGGGTATCGAAGCTGTCGACCGTATTGAACAGCGCCGCAAGTTCTGGCCCCTGCTTGGGCAGGTCGTCCTTGGAGCCCCCACACAGGATCAGCACGTCGATCTGGTCGGTATGACCAGCAAGGTCGGCCATAGAGAACACAGGCGTGCCAGTTTGCAGCGGGCTGATCGTCTCGGGCGCTCGGCGCGTATAGATGCCTACCAGCTTCATGTCAGGGTTCTTGGATATGGCAGCTTCAACGCCGCGTCCAAGATTGCCGTGGCCGGCGATGCCGATCCGGATTTGGTCAGCCATGCGATACATGCTTTCTGGTCAATACGAAGGTGAGAGGTTGCGACCCTATAGCGACAGCTTGCCAGCCAGCCGCTCCACCACCCTCATATCGGTCTGCTGCAAGCGCATGGGCGTTACGGTGACAAAGCCATCGCGTCGCATGACTTCGAAGTCAGCCTCCGGATCGAGCGGCAATGGCGTTTCGGGAATGGCCACGAAAAACTTGCCGGCATTGTCGCTGGGGTAATAGCGGAAGGGTGAACGCGAAAAGCGCTGATGCGGCACCACAGCGATGCCCTTGGTCGTGGCCGGGTCGCAGAATGGGAAATTGATATTGTAGTAGTGATCACGGCCCTCAGCGGCCTCAATCACGGCGCGGGCGGCAGCGACGCCATGCTGACGCGCGTTGGACCAGTCGACGTTACGACCGTGCTCGTAGTTGATGCCCTGGCTCATGGCAATGCCGATTGCGCCCTGCATTGAGCCCTCGCGGGCACCAGCGGCAGTGCCCGAGCAGTTGATGATGTCCCCGAGGTTCTGGCCAGCATTGACGCCAGACAGCACGACATCGGCAGGACGATCACCCAGCAGGTGGGTCATACCAGCGACGACGCAGTCGGCGGGCGAACCGCCGACTACGGAAAAGGTACGCGCATCACGCTGATCGATGGTCAGTTCATGGCCGAGGGTAAAGCGGTGCCCTGCCCCCGACTGATTGCCATCCGGTGCCACAATCCACACATCGTCGGACAAAGCCCGCGCAATGTCGGCCATGATGGCAATGCCCGGCGCATCCACGCCATCGTCATTGGTGATGAGGATGCGCAGGCTCATTAGCGGCCGCCGATCGACGTGAGGCCGCCCATATAGGGCTGCAGCACTTCCGGCACGAGGACGGAGCCGTCTTCCTGCTGGTAGTTCTCAAGAACCGCGATGAGGCAACGACCGACAGCGGTGCCCGAGCCGTTAAGGGTGTGCACGAAGCGCGGGGCCTGCTTTTCGCCTGCAGGGCGATAGCGGGCTTCCATGCGACGAGCCTGGAAATCGCCACAGACCGACACAGACGAGATCTCACGGTAAGTGTCCTGCCCCGGCAGCCACACTTCCAGATCATAGGTCTTCTTGGCACCAAAGCCGATATCGCCAGTGCACAAGTTCATGACGCGGTAATGCAAACCAAGCTTTTGCAGCACGGCCTCGGCACAGGCCAGCATGCGCTCATGTTCCTCGACCGAGGTCTCTGGCGTCGTGATGGAGACCATCTCGACCTTGTTGAACTGGTGCTGGCGGAGCATGCCGCGCGTATCGCGACCAGCAGAACCGGCCTCGGAGCGGAAGCACGGTGTCAGTGCCGTCATGCGCAATGGCAGTTCTTCTTCCGACAGAATAGCTTCGCGAACCAGATTAGTCAGCGGCACCTCTGCGGTCGGGATCAGAGCGAGACGGCCGTCGCCATGCGGGGTGAAGAACAGGTCTTCCTCAAACTTCGGCAGCTGATTGGTTCCATAGAGCGCTTCATCACGAACCAGCAGCGGCGGCTGAACTTCGAGATAGCCATGCTCGGTCGTGTGCAGGTCCAGCATGAACTGACCGAGCGCACGCTCGAGCCGCGCCACCTGCCCCTTGAGCACGACAAAGCGGCTGCCGGACAGTTTGGCGGCAACTTCAAAGTCCATCTCGCGGGCGGCAACGCCGACGTCGAAATGCTCCTTGGGGGCAAAGCTGAAGCTTGGGCGTGGTGCGCGAGCCTTGGCGGCCGTCTCGGCCGTGCCGTTGCGGCCGAAATACTCGACATTGCCGCTCTCGTCGGTGCCATCGGGCACATCTTCGAAGACGAGGTTGGGAATGACCGACAGAGCATTGCGCAGTTCAAGCTCAATGGCGCGTTCGTCCGCTTCGCCCTGCGGAATGAATTCCTTGAGACGCGCAACTTCGGCCATCAGCTCATTGGCCTTGGCCTCGTCCTTCTGGGCCTTGGCTTGGCCGATCTGCTTGGACAGCGCGTTGCGCTTTTCCTGCGCGTCGTTCAGGCGAACAATGATGTCCCGACGACGATCGTCGATAGCCAGCAATTCAGAGGAGCGCACCGAAACACCCTTGCGCCGCGACAGGGCGGCATCGAAGGCTTCAGCATTGGCGCGGATCCACTTGATATCGAACATTGGCTGCTACGGGCACCGCCCGCCTCTCATTGGCACAGGCTTTGTGAGTAAAACCAAGCGGCAAGCCTGTCGAGCCGCGAGGGGTCCATGGACGCCCCCGCGGATGCGGCATGGCGTCTTATTCGGAGGTAGATGAACCTGAAAGCTCTGCTTCCTGCGCAGCCAGGGCGGCAGCGCGGCGCTTTTCAACCATCCGCACAGACAAGATGGAAAGCTCGTAGAGCAGGTACATTGGCACCGCAAGACCGATCTGGGAGATCGGATCGGGTGGCGTGATGAACGCAGCAAAGATCAGGATGCCGACAATAGCGTAGCGGCGGCCCTTCTTGAGCAGGTCCACATGGACCAGATCAATTTGTGCCAGCAGCGTCAACACGACCGGAAGCTGGAAACAGATGCCAAAGGCCAGGATCAGCAGCATCGCCAGCCCGAGATATTCCGACACGCTTGTCAGCATCTCGATATCAGCAGTCTGCATGCTGGCGAAGAAGTGCAGCGCCATGGGCAGAACGGCGAAATACACCAGCGCCGCACCAGCCACGAAGAAGATTGGCGTGGCAACCAGGTATGGAATGAACGCCCTGCGCTCGTGCTTATAGAGGCCGGGAGCCACGAACATGTAAATCTGCGCGGCGACCATGGGGAAGCCGAGGAAGATCGCGCCGAACAGGGCCACGTTCAGATAGGTGAAGAACAGTTCCTGCGGCGCTGTGAAGATCAGGCTCGCGCCGGGAACCGCCCGCTTATAGGGGATCAGCAGCCACTCGTAGATAGTACTGGCGAAGATGAAGCAGAATGCCATCAACGCGACGATGGTGATTGCCGAGTAGATCAGGCGCTTGCGCAGCTCGATCAGGTGTTCAAGCAACGGCGCTTCGCTACCGGCAAGCTCGTCAGCCGGTTGTTTGTTCTTGTCTTCGATCTGCTTTGCGTCGGCCATGGTCTATTCGTTTCCGGCTTTCGCAGGTGTCTTGGGAGCAGCACGCTTTTTCGGCGCTGCGGCAGGCTTTTCGGCAGCGCCATCAACCGAGGCAGCCGCTTTGGCCGCAGCAGGCCTTTTCGCAGCTGGTTTCTTGGCCGTGGCAGCCTTAGCCGGCGCAGCCTTTGCGGTTGCAGCCTTCTTGGGCGCGGCCGCTTTCACGACGGGTACGGTTTCGGCACCAAGCGGCGCAAGTTCAATGGTGGTCACGGGGCTGGTTGGTGCGGCCTTGGCGCGCGCCGGAGCCTTCCTGGCAGCGGGCTTGGGGGCCGCAGGCTTGTCCGGAGCTGGCGTCACATCCAGTACAGGCGCGTCGGCAACCTGGGTCACAGTCTTGGACGGTGCCATACCGGCTGCAGCGCGAATCTCATCCACAACGCTCTCGGCCTTGGGGTCGGCAGGCTTGATGATGCCGCTCGGCTTTGGGCCTGTCGGCGTCATTGTATTGAACTCGCGACGGATTTCTTCGCTGGTTTTCTTGAGCGGAGCGGTGATGGAATTGCGCAGATTGCGCACCTCATCAAGGCCGGTCGTCTTGTTGATCTCGCGCTGGAACTCATTACCCATGCGCCTGATCTGGCCAACGATCTTGCCAATGCGGTTCATCACGACTGGCAGGTCTTTTGGCCCGATGAAAATCAGTGCCGCAAGACCGATGACCAGCATCTCTGTCCAGCTCAAGCCGAGCATATCTTATTATCCCTCACGCAGATGACGCGACCAAGTGGCCGCGCCCATCGGCAACGCAATGGTTACCGCGCAGACTGTCCTGAAATCAGGCGTCCTTGCTGCGATCAACTTCGCTAGCATCGACTTTGGCGGTGGTGGTGGTCACTCGTTCAGTCGGCGTTGTCTCGTCGTCCTTCATGCCCTTCTGGAAGGCTTTGATACCGGACGCGACTTCACCCATCATGCCGGAGATCTTGCCACGACCGAACAGCAGGATGACGACGACGGCTACAACGAGAATGCCCCAAATTCCTGGCGCGTGCATTTTGGTCTCCTAGTAATTCAGTACGCGTTACACGCGAAAGATAGGTCAGAAATAGGTTCAATCGCGCGGGAACACAAGAACGTGTTCCCGGTTGAGGGTTACGAAGACATCTTGTCCCACGTTCAATTCAGCATTAGCGGGCTGACGCACCCCTAAAGGCGCGTTTAGACCATCGACACGGACTTCGCAGATATCGACACCGATGGCGTCACGTTTGCCCACGATACGCCCCATCACCCCTGCCCCGTCTGCCGCCAATGACGCCCCGCCTGCCGGGCGGATAGCGATAGTGACGCGCGTGCCGTCGGCGATATCAGGAGTTTCCAGCGGACCAAGGGGTGTCGATGCTGCGCCATTGCGAACGGTGGCGTCGATTTCGCTCAGCGGCGAGAAGAATCGCGCGGCGTTGAGATCGATGGGCTGGCGGTAAATTTCAGAGGCGGTACCGATCTGGGCAATTTTGCCGTGGCGTAGCAAGGCGACACGGTCGCCCAGCACCATGGCCTCTTCCGGATCATGCGTCACAATCAGGCTGGTGACGTGAGTCTCCCGCAAAACGGCGAGCGTTTCATCACGCACAGTTTCACGCAGCCGCGCGTCGAGGCTGGAGAATGGCTCGTCGAGCAGCAACACCCCGGGACGCGGCGCTACACTGCGAGCGAGCGCAAGACGCTGCTGCTGGCCGCCTGAGAGCATATGCGGGTAGTCGTTCTCACGGTCTGCCAATCCAACGCGCCGCAGCGCAGCGCGGGCCTGCACCAGGGCAGCGGAGCGGCCCAACTGGCGGAGGCCGAACAGGACGTTCCGCAACACGGTCAGGTGCGGAAACAGCGCGAAGTCCTGGAACATCAAGCCTATTCCGCGCCGATCGGGCGGCACGGTCTTGCCGGGCGCGGAGACGGTTTCGCCATTGATGCGGACAGCACCGGCATGAATCGGTTGGATGCCTGCAGCGACACGGAGCGCGGTGGATTTACCTGAGCCAGATTCGCCGAGCAGGCAGACGATTTCGCCGGGGCGCAGGGTCAGGGTGAATTGGTCGAGGACGACGCGGCCGCCGAGTTGCACGTCAACGGCGTCGAACTCGACATTGGCGGCGATGCTGACGCCAGCGGTGCCGCGGGCGCCCCACTCCTCGGAACCGAAGTCTTCTTCGACTGCACTCATTCGTGTTCTTCTTCCGGTTCGTCGGCGCCATCCAGATCATCGGGATCGAGAGGGTCTTCGTCATCGCGCAGGGCGCCCTCGAAAGGCAGCGGGATCTGCATGGATGGCGGCAGGCGGTTGGATAGCAGCCCCGAGCCCTTCAGCTCATCGAGACCCGGCAGATCGCCAAGGCTTTCGAGGCCAAAGTGATCGAGAAAACCATCGGTGGTGCCGTACGTTACCGGACGACCGGGCGTGCGGCGGCGCCCGCGCATGCGGACCCAGCCGGCTTCCATCAAAAGATCGATGGTGCCTTTGCCGGTGGCGACGCCGCGGACTTCTTCGATCTCGGCGCGGGTGGCCGGTTGGTGATAGGCGATGATCGAGAGGGTTTCGAGCGCTGCGCGGGAGAGAGGGCGGGTTTCCTGCTCTTCACGGCGGAGCAGGAAACCAAGGTCTTCTGCGGTTCTGAAGGCCCATTTATCCGCACGGCGCACAAGGTTCACGCCGCGCGGTGCATAGCGCTGCTGCAGGGTCATGAGGAGCGCAGTGACGTTAGCACCCTCCCCCAAATATGTTGCCATTTGGCTAGCACTTAACGGCTCAGATGACGCGAAAAGGAGAGCTTCCAGAACCCGCAGGTTCCGCTCGGCAATTTCGCTGCGTTCTGTCGGCATTTCGTCGGGGGCGATCACGGCTTGCGATCCGGATTGCGGCGCATTAGCAGCGGACCGAACGTCTCGGTCTGCTTGAGCTCGATGTGTCCAAGACGAACCAGTTCAAGACTGGAAGCGAAAGACGAGGCACGCACGGTTGCGCGCTCGGTCGGGCTGGCGAGGTACTCGGCGAGATAGGTATCCATTGGCACCCAGTCAAAGCTGTCACCAATCAAGCGCTGGAGAATGTCGCGCGCGTCTTGCAGCGACCATACGGTGCGCAGGTGTGGCGAATAGTCGGTGGCGACGCCGCGTTCGCGTTGGCTCGAATAGGCCTTGAGCAGACCGTAGAGCGAGGCTTCCCAGAGGCTCTTGCGGGCGATCTCGATCGGCTCGGGCATACCACGGGCATAAACCTGAAACCCCAGCCGGGGACGATTCATCAACTGGCTGGCGGACTGGCGCATGGCTTCCAGCCGCTTGAGACGGAATTGCAGCATGGCGGCAAGCATCTCGCCCGACGGTTCATCGTCGGACGGCGCCTGTGGCACCATGAGGCGGCTTTTAAGGTAAGCGAGCCAGGCAGCCATGACGAGATAGTCGGCGGCTACCTCGATGCGCTTCTCGCGAACGGTTTCGATGAAGGCCAGATATTGCTCGGCAAGAGCCAGCACCGAAATCGAGGCCAGATCGACCTTTTGGCGACGCGCCAGATCGAGCAGCAGATCGAGCGGGCCTTCGTAGCCATTGACGTCCACATACATGACGTCTTCGGCCACCGGAGGCACCGGGGTGTCAAACCAATCGGTCTGGGCAGTCGTCATGAGTTCGGTGCCGCATTGCTTGAACGTGCGGACATCCTTGGCGGCTCGGTCGGCAGGCGTCAAGCGCGGGATGGCTGAGTGAGGCAATGTGCACCGGTTCGTCGCCGCAGCGACAAACTACATGGTGAAGCAGTCGCCACCTGCGGCTTTCACATTGGTGCAGAGCGTGTTGGCGTCAGCGAGCGAGCTGGCTGGCACACGAACGCGAAAGAAGATGCCCTTTGCGCCAAGATCGACGCGCTGCACTTCAAGGCTTGCGCCATTGAAAACAGGGCCGAAGCGGCGGATCAACGATGCGACAGTCTGCTGCGCGTCCGCTTCCGTGCGCTGCGACGCAAGCTGAACGTAGGCCGGTGCATTGCTGACGGCGGACGTTGCCACGGGCTGGGGAGCAGGTGCGGCCGCCGCTGGAGCGGTGGACGCAGTGTTCACAATGGCGTTGACCGGCGTCGCTACGGGCGCGGCAGAAGCCTGTGGCGCAAACCGGGTTGGGCGCGTACGCGGAATGACAGTGGTCTTGCCGGCAACAGGATTGCCCGCCAGGTCAACCACTGGAACCGTCGAACCGGGGGTTACCGGCGTCACTGGAGCCGCGACAGGCGCCGTCACGTCTGGCGTTGCAGCTGGGGTTGGTGTCGGTGCGGGATTCGCACTGGCAGCAAGCAGTTCCGAGCTGGCCGCCTGAGCGCCTGGCACTTCGGGAACATTCGGACGATCTACCGGCAGGATGGAGCTACCAGCCACGCTGTCATCGCCACTGACGATCGTGCCGTCTGGACGCACTGTGAGGGTGCGGACCTTGCGGTTTGCCAGGCCCTCTTCGCTGACGGCCGGCGGCGGAACCTGGGTGACTTCGTTTACATCGGCCTGATCACGCGAGACGAGCTGCTCGTCAGCGCCGGGAACAACACCGTCGATCTCGTTGAAAACAACGGACTGCGATGTCGTGGCGTTGGGGTCAACTTCGGGAACTGACTTTACAGGCGCACCATCGGCAGTCAGCAGCGGCGCAGGACCGTCCTCACGCTGCATGCCCAAGACCCAATAGAGACCAAAGCCAGCAACCGCGAGCAAGCCCAGAGCCACAACAGGCCCAAGCACGGCGCGCGACATGCGGAAACCACGCTTCCTGCTTTCGCGAACCGGCTCATCGCCGAAATCAGCGTCGCCACGCGCTTCAGGCGCATCAACCCAACCAACCTTGGCCCCAGAGGCTTCGGCGGCGGCAAAAATGGCTTCATCGGCACCGGACATGCGGCGACGTGGCGGCGGCGCGGGCGGTTCTGCGGGTAGTGTTGGTGTTGCAAGGCTACGCAAAGCCGGACTTGTAACCGGACGCTCTACCGCCTCAGGCACGGGCTCTTCGGCTGGCGGGTCCAGCTCGACACGCACGGCGCGGCCAATCAGGCTTTCGATCTCGTCGATAGGATCCAGCCCAACATCGGCATCGGCACTCAACGAAGCCGGTACAGGCTCTCGCTCAGCCGAAACAGGCGAGGCTCCGGTAAAAATGGGATAAGTCTCAACGGGCGCAATATGGCGCGGCGCAGCAGGAACAGGCTGCGGCGTCGCCAGGGGGCGCGCAAACGTAGGCTCTACCGACGCACGGGGCGCTTCAGGGCTTGTGCCCAGGCCAAACACGGGCGGTACCTTGAAACGGTCCTGTTCGGGCGAGACCGAGAAGGTCGGCTCAACATGCGGCGGCTGGGCGTCGCGCATTTCGGTCAGCGCGGCGTTGAGCTCATGTTCCAGATTATCAGCAGGCGCATCGTCATCCCCACCACCGGCCAGTTCAGCGGCAATGAGGTCGGCAATCGTATCATGCTCATCCGCCGGTTCCGGCGGCAGCTCTGGCGCGACGGGGGCCGCCACCTGAACGGGCGCTGGCGTTGGCGTTGGGACGACCGGAGCGACAGGCTCGGCGCGCGCGGGCGCCACAGGCGTTGGTGCCACTGGCGAAGCCTGGACAGGACGCGAAACGGCTGCGGGAGCTGCCGGTGCCGCCACTGGCGGCGCCATAGTTGGCTCGGTGCGAACGGGCGCAGACTGTGCGGGCGTGGACGGCTGCGCAGCAGCAGGCTGAGCAATCGGTGACGACCGCGGCGGTTGCTGGCGACTATTGGCGTTCAGGTCGAAATCGAAATGGAAGGGCGCAGGATCTTCCTGCGCCGGAGCCAGCGTGGGCTCCTTAGGCGCGGCAGAAATCGGCGACGACGGCGCTGGATTCAGCGCCGAGGTGAAGTCCAAACGCGGTGGCTGAGGTGCAACCGGGGCATTTTCTGCCCCGGGAATGCGAATACTGAACGTTGGGGCGGCTGGCGCAGCAGCGCTATCGCCCTTGGCGCCCTGCGCCATCAGCTTTGCCAGTTCGGCGATCAGATCGTCGGGGGCGTCGGATTGTCCTGCCATCGGCTGCGGTTTCGCTGTCGTCAAGAAGCAGCGCCCTCTAGGTTCCTGCTACGGCGCCCTGGAGAGGGCATTTTGCCGCGAGTCATCATAGTATTGCGCCCGAATTATGAAAGTTCCTCGGGAGCGGAAACGCCCAAAATCGTGAGGCCATTTACGATGACCTGACGCACAGCATCGACCAGGGCGAGTCGAGCCAAAGTCAGCTTTGGGTCCTCAGAGTTAACAAACCGTAACGACACATCATCCTTACCCTTCGCCCAGAAGCTGTGGAAGGCCGCGGCAAGGTCATGAACGTAGAACGCAATACGGTGCGGTTCGTGGGCGACTGCGGCCGCCGCAACGGTGCGCGGCCATGCCGCCAGAACACGAACGAGATCGAGTTCTGCGGGGGTTACGATGCGTTCGATCTCTGCTGCAGCAAGGGCTGCGTGCGAAACATCGAGGGCCGGCAGATCGCGCTGGGCGGTCTTGAAGATCGAGTAAGCGCGGGCATGTGCGTACTGCACGTAGAACACCGGATTGTCCTTGGTCTGCTCTTTGACCAGGGCGAAATCGAAGTCCATCGACGCGTCGTTACGGCGATACATCAGCATGAAGCGGGTCGCGTCAGCGCCCACTTCTTCAACCACGTCGGCCAGCGTGACGAGGTCACCGGAGCGCTTGCTCATCTTGAACGGTTCGCCGTTCTTGAGCAGACGAACGAGCTGGCAAATCCGCACGTCCATATCGGCAGCATTGAGCGAGACAGCCTTGGTGGCCGCCTGCAGGCGCTTGACGTAACCCGAGTGATCGGCGCCCAGCACGTTGATCATGTGCTTGAAGCCGCGCAGGAATTTATTGCGGTGATAGGCGATATCAGCCGCGAAATAGGTGTAGGTGCCGTCAGACTTGACCAGCGGACGGTCGATGTCATCGCCGTAATCGGTGGCGCGGAACAATGTCTGCTCGCGGTCTTCCCACTCCTCGGGGGCCTTGCCCTTTGGTGGCTCCAGGCGCCCCTCATAGACCATGCCTTCTTCGCGCAGCCACTTGAGGGTTGCGTCGATAGCACCGCCCTCCCCGTGCAATGTGCGCTCGGAGAAGAACACGTCATGGTGGATGCCGAGCTGGGCCAGATCTTTCTTGATCAGATCGAGCATGGCGGCAAGGACACGCCCCTTGACGATCGCGGTGACCTCAGGCTCTGCCTTGGTCAGTAGGCTATCGCCGAATTCGTCCTTGAGCGCCTGCCCGACGGGCATCAAATATTCGCCGGGGTAGAAGCCGGATGGGATCTCGATGGCTTCGCCCAGCGCTTCCCGATAGCGCAGGAAGGTCGAGCGCGCGAGCGTATCGATCTGGCTGCCAGCGTCGTTGATGTAATATTCGCGGGTCACGTCATAGCCAGAGAACGCCATGAGCGAGGCCAGCGTGTCGCCGAAGACAGCGCCGCGCGTGTGGCCGACGTGCATAGGGCCGGTCGGGTTGGCCGAGACGAACTCGATGTTGACGGCTTCGCCCTTGCCCAGCGCTGAGCGGCCATATTCTGCGCCCTGCGTGGCGATGGAGCGCAGCACCTGATGCCAGATCGGCGTCGCCAGACGGAAATTTATGAAGCCGGGACCGGCCAGTTCAACTTCGGTGACGTCGGCGTCAGCCTTGAACTGCTCAACCAAAGCCGTCGCGACTTCGCGCGGGTTCTTGCCGAGCGGCTTGGCGACGATCATCGCCGCATTGGTGGACAGATCGCCATGGGCCGCATCGCGTGGGGGCTCGACCACGATTCGGGCCAGCAGGTCTGCCGGCAGATCGGGGTAGAGAGTCTGAAGCGCGTTAGATACCCGCGCAGCGAAAAGGGCGAAAACGTCCATGATAAACCTGAAAACTGAGGTAGGGCCGGGTTAAAGGAAATCCGGGCGAGCGTCAAACAGACGGGTATATTCGTCGAGAGCATAAGGATCGGTCATGCCTGCGACGAAGTCGGCAACGATGCGGGCGCGATGATCGGCGTCCGGCGCGGCCTTGGCGGAAATGCCCCAACGGCCGGGCATATCGCTGGTGGCCATATAGCGCTCAAACAGGTCGATGACCACCTTTTCGCTGGCGCGCACCGGCACCATCACGGCTTCGTGGCGATATACCCTTTCGAAGAGGAAGCTCTTGAGCCCGCGTTCGCCTTCGGCAGTGGCCGGGGAGAAGGTGACGAGGGTCTGCCCCGCATTGCGCACATCTTCGACGGTCTTGACGCCCGCGGCGGCAATATTGGCCGAGGTGGTGGCAATGACGTCCTCAATGGAACGCGTGATCAGGCGGCGCTGGACTTCATGGGCCTGCCGATTGGGCGCGACATCGGGGTAAAGCGAAAGGACTTCACGCACGATG
The DNA here is from genome assembly GCF_000971295.1 of Devosia epidermidihirudinis. Classification (GTDB taxonomy): domain Bacteria; phylum Pseudomonadota; class Alphaproteobacteria; order Rhizobiales; family Devosiaceae; genus Devosia; species Devosia epidermidihirudinis. The sequence continues at coordinate 316,520 of NZ_LANJ01000011.1, forward strand.
GGGCCGGCCAGCGGCACGTCCACCAAGTCGGCCAGCGTGATCAGCCCTGCGCGCAAGGCGTCGTCGATGTCATGCGCATTATAGGCGATGTCGTCGGCGATAGCGGCGGTCTGAGCTTCCAGCGAAGCGTGGCTGGAGAGGCGCAGATCGGCGATGGCGGGAATGTCGTCGATACCGGCAGGCAGGCCTTCGAGTGCAAACTTGCCGTAGGGCGTGCCGTCGGCATTGGTCAGCGGGCCATTGTGCTTGAGGATGCCCTCAAGCGTTTCCCAAGTGAGATTGAGGCCATCGTGCTCGGCGTAGCGATTCTCGAGCCGGGTGACGACGCGCATGGCCTGGATGTTGTGATCAAAGCCCTTATAGGGCGCCATGGCGTGGTGCAGCGCCCGCTCGCCGGCATGCCCGAACGGGGTGTGACCCAGATCGTGGCTGAGCGCGACGGCTTCCGCCAGGTCTTCGTCGAGACGCAGCGCGCGCGCCATCGAGCGGGCCATCTGGCTGACCTCGAGCGTATGGGTCAGCCGATTACGAAAGTGATTGCCGTCATGCTGCAAAAACACCTGCGTTTTGTGCTGCAGGCGGCGGAAGGCCGTGGAGTGGATGATGCGGTCGCGATCGCGCTGATATTCAGAGCGCGTGGGGCTGGGCCCTGCCCCGTGCAGGCGACCAAGAGAGAGCTCGGATTTTGACGCGTAGGGAGCTGTTTCGCTCATCGGTGATCACAAGACCCTTTTCATTTCGGCCAAGAGTTACTATTTTAGCCCTACCGTTATGACATTACGAAACGGCACGGATACACCATGACCGACACCGCACTCGCCACCAACGACGTCGTCCTGACTGATCGCGCTGCAAAGCGCGTGTCGCGCATCCTGTCCAAGGAGCCCGATGGCACGGTGTTGCGCATCTCGGTTGCCGGTGGGGGCTGTTCCGGATTCCAGTATGAATACAACCTCGTACAGGAAAAACCTGCAGGCGACGACATCGTTCTGCAAAAGGGCGACGCGGTCGTCCTGATCGACTCGATGAGCCTGGAATTCCTTGGCGGCGCCGAGATCGACTTCGTCGACGATCTGATCGGCCAGTCGTTCCAGATCAAAAATCCGAATGCTGTCGCATCCTGCGGCTGCGGTACCAGCTTCGCCGTTTAAGTTGATCGGTTGCTGAATCTGGCGCGACTTTGCATAGTCGCGCCCGGAGTTCAGCCATGACCAATTCGATCGACCGCGTCATCGACGACGCAATATCCAACAAAACCATCGTGGGCACGGAAGTCCTGGTCGCCAAGGCCGGGCGCGTGATCTATCGCCGCGCCGCCGGGCATTTTGACCGGGAGGCGGGCGCGCCCATGCCCGAGAACGCCATTTATCGGCTGGCATCGGTGACCAAGCCGATCGTCGCGGCAACCGCTTTGGCGATGATGGACAGGGGCTTGCTGAGTCTCGATGACCGGGTGGATCAGCACCTGCCCTACTTTCAGCCAAAGCTGGACGACGGCGAGATCGCCCCAATCACCCTGCGGCATCTGCTCACGCATACCTCAGGGCTTGGCTATGAGTATCCGGGCGATCCCAAGATCACTACGGGCATGCAGGATACCGACCTCGACCACGAGGCGAATCTGACGCGCATTGCGCAGCAAAAGCTGATGTTTGCGCCGGGTACGGCATGGAATTACTCAGTGGCGACCGATGTTTTGGGCGCTGTTCTGGCCAAGGCACATGGCGGCATGCTGGGCGAAGCGGTGCTGGACTTTGTCACCGGACCGCTCGGCATGACAGAGACAGGATTCTTTGTTGCCTCACATTCGCGGCTCGCACCGCCTTATGCGGACAATCAGCCTGAGCCGGTGCCGATGGGCGATAACTATCAGGCTGAAGGCTCTGTGGGGAACAGCACCCTGTTTTCGCCGATCCGCATGTTCAACCCGAAGGCATTCCAGTCCGGCGGCGCAGGCATGGCCGGGACAGCGAGCGATATCCTGAAGCTGCTGGAGGCATTGCGACTGGGCGGCAAAGGAATCATCCAGCCACAGACGGTGGCCGAGGCGACTAGCAGCCAGATCGTCGAGCTTTCCACCGGCGATGCCGGGATGGGCTTTGGCTATCTGGGCGCGGTGGTGCTGGATCCGGCGGCGGCCGATACGCCTGAAGCTGTGGGTACCTTCACATGGGGCGGCATTTATGGCCATTCCTGGCTCGTGGACCCGGCCAATGAGATGGTATTGATCTCGATGAGCAACACAGCCGTGGAAGGCTGCAATGGCAAATTTCCACGTAATGTCCGCAATGCGGCCTATGCCGAGTTTGCGTGATAGATTGACGGCGCAGTGGAGATGGCAATGCGTATAGCGACCTGGAACATCAACGGTATCAAGGCGCGGCTTGAAATCCTGCTGACCTGGCTGGCGCAGGAAAAGCCGGACATTGTCTGCCTGCAGGAAATCAAAAGCGTCGACGAGGGCTTCCCGCGCGCCGAGATCGAAGCGCTCGGCTACAATGTGGAAACGCATGGACAGAAGAGCTGGAATGGCGTTGCCATCCTCTCATTGCTGCCGTTCGACGAGGTCACGCGCGGCCTGCCCGGCGATGACACTGACGAACAGTCGCGTCTGATCGAGGGCGTGTTCTCGGTCGAAAGCGGGGTCGTGCGCGTCTGCAATATCTACCTGCCGAACGGCAATCCGGTCGATACCGAGAAATTCCCCTATAAACTCCAGTGGATGGAGCGCCTGAACGCATTCACCGAACGGCGCCTGGCGCTGGAAGAGCCGTTTGTGCTGTTGGGCGACTTCAACCTGATCCCTGCCCCGATTGATGCGCATGATCCTGATGCGTGGTGGGGCGATGCTCTCTACCGCCCAGAAAGCCTTGAGCGCTTCCGCACTCTCACGAACCTCGGCCTCACTGACGCCCTGCGCGCGACGACCGCCGAAAAGGCCTACACGTTCTGGGATTTTCAGGCTGGCGCCTGGCGCCGTGACGCGGGCATCCGCATCGACCACCTGATGATTTCGCCGCAAGCAGCTGATCGACTTGAAGGTGTGACCATCCACAAGGATGTGCGCGGCTGGGACAAACCGAGCGATCACGTGCCCGTCGAGGGGCAGTTCAATCTCTGAGGCCTGACCTCAACGCCGAAAAGCAAAAGCCCTCGGACCATGTCCGAGGGCTAATTTGTATCCGCAGTGCCTGTCTGGCTTAAAAGCCGGCGAACTGAGGCGCGACGCTATCGGCAAGAGCGGTGGCTTCTTCGCTGATTTCGGGGGAGACATGCGACAGCGCCTGATTGCGCATATCGACGATCCAGGCTGCGTCTGCCGTGCCGGCGCAACGGAGAGCCGCCACGTTCAGCCACATCAAGCCTTCAATGGGCTGCGCCTCGATGCCGGGCACGCCATTAAACAGCAGACCACCAAGGCGCGCCTGCGCCGGGCAATGGCCCTTGCGAGCGGCCAGCGAAAACCAGCGCGCGCTCTGCAGCGGGTTCACGCCCAGTTCCTTTTCCTGCATGTACAGCAGGCCCACGCGATACTGCGCATCAGCGTCGCCGAAATAGGTTGCGGCATGGAGCAGCAGCGCATGCGAGCGCTCGGCATCCACCGGAATACCGGCGTCAGGCAGACCCTGCTTGTAGTAATCCCCGACCTTTACGAAGGACTGGGCCACGATATCGGCCTCAACACCCTTGGGTGCAGCGTCGGCATGTTCATTGGCGATCTGGGCGAAGTAGCCAAACGCGCGCGCGGGGTCTTTGGCGACGCCTTCACCGTTTTCGTACATGGTGCCCAACTGCCACATGGCCATGGGCTGACCGGCTTCGGCAGCGTTTTCGAGGGCAGACAAAAGGTCATCGCCCGATACACCGCCGCCTGCCCCGTCGAGCATATTGGCCATGCCGAGTGCGGCATCTGCTGCTGTCTGCGCGTGCGCCGGCATGATCGTCGCCGTGAAGGCGAGTGATGCTGCCATTGCCACGGAAATCAGGGAATGGTCCCTAATGGTCCGCATGATACTCCTTTTGCCCACACTGCTATGGGCGCACAATCGACCGTCGGCGCCGGATATACGGACGCCGAAATGGGCAGCCACTGGCGATGCCCTGAAATTTGAAGCCAACATGTCCCAAGCGCGAGCTCGAGGAAAGCGGCCGTTAACAATTCGGTAAACTCTGTTTGTGACCGGATTTAAGCCAAGGCCATCACAAAGACGAGGTGCGGCGTTTTTGGTTACCTGCATCTCAACTTCTGGTCGCAAACTGTTCCCCGATTCCGTCAACACAATTGGCCAAAGCCGCATTATTGCTGCCTATTCGGCACGCAACAGCCACTCTCGCCACTGAGCATGGCACCGGTAGAGGAAAACTCGTGGACGCACGGTTAATACCGCGCGGGCCACAGGCTATCCGCCCCCAGATGCCTACGCCAATTCGTTTAAGGGGAGATTGTGGCGACAAATATCGCCAAATGATTGCCAAGCCTCGGTTTGAAATCGATTCAACGGCCTTGTTGCTGAATCGTCACATCTCACGATGCGCTAGAGCCAGCGACGGCCCCGCATCCACCAGACAATGCCCAGAGAAAGGGCGAAAAGGCCAACACAGACGATCCAGAAAGCATGCGGATTGTCGTCGAAGGGGATCCCCGCGACGTTCATGCCTAAAGCGCCGGTGATCAGCGTCAGCGGCATGAACACCACGGTGACTGCAGCAAGGATCAGCATGGTGCGGTTCATCTGCTCGGCACGGCTATCGATGATCTGTTCGTGGACCAGAACCGCGCGTTCCGAAAGCGCCTGCAGTTCATCGCCAATCCGGGCGGAACGAGCCGACGCCTCGCGCAGACGCAAACGGTCCCGGGCAGAAAAGAACGACAGGTCTTCAATTTCGAGCGTATTGAGCACATCGCGCTGCGGCCAGACGATGCGGCGGAAGCCAATCAAGTTGCGGCGTAGCTCGGCCAGGCGGCTCGTCAGCTTGGCGCTATCCTGAACAATCAGCGCTTCCTCGATGCTGTCGAGGCGATCGCCCAACACTTCCACCAAAGGCTCCAGCCGGTCGGCTGCGCGAAGACCCAGCCGCGCGACAAGATCGGCGGGGCTGACTGGCGCATGATGGGAAGTCTCCCATTTGGTGATGCCAAGGAAATCGAGAATGTTGAGCTCGGACGCAATGATGACGCGGCCCCGCTCGATCCACAGCGTCAGCAGTTGCCTGCCGATATCGTCCGGCGCCGCACCGGGGCGCGCCACGCGCATGACGACCATGGCACGATCTTCAATCACCGTGCAGCGCGAACGGGCACTGGGCACGGTCAGCAGCTCGGCGTTGAAAGGCCCCAGCTCTTCCTTAAGCCACACCTTGAACTCGGGTGAACGGGAATTGCCACAGACGAGCTTGAAGCCGCGCAGGGGAACGTGGGGCGTGTTGCCATCGGGCTCGTGGCGCGTAACTCCGCCCCTGCCGTCGAACACAAGCAAGGCGCCGACACCGACCATGCCATTCTGTACGGCTCTGGTCGGCGGCTCGCGCGGCGTATCTTCCATGATGGTTCTCGCGGTCCGGGGGGCAGCCTAGCCCACCGCGTCATTCCCGCGAAAGCAGGAATGACGCGGTGGGTGAGTGGCTAGCTCAAGCGCGTGAGCGCTTCGGCGATACGCTGACGGCGGTCGATGGCAGCTTCACGACGGGCCTTCTGCTCGTCGATCACTTCCTCGGGGGCCTTGGCGACGAACTGCTCGTTGCCGAGCTTCTTGTCGATCTGACTGACTTCCGCGTCGAGCTTGCCGATTTCCTTTTCGAGACGAAGTTTCTCGGTCGGGATGTCGATGAACTCGGCCAGTGGCAGGGCAAAGGTCGACTCGCCAACCACGAACTGCGCGGACTCGCCGGGGATGGTCGCCTGTGGCGAGATCGAGTCGAGGCGAGCAAGGCGCGTGATCAGCGAGGTGCCGGCGACGAGGCGACGCAGGGTCTCCTCCCCTGCCCCGATGACGACCAGCGGCAGCTTGGCAGACGCGGGCACGTTCATTTCGCTGCGGACCGAACGCACATTGGTGATCACTTCGATCAGCCAGTTGAGCTCGGCGTCGGCTGCTGGATCTTCAAGGCCCGACAGGTCTGGCCATTCGGTGAGGATCAGCATGTTGGTGCGCGCGGGCCCGAACTTGCCGGTCTCTGCCCACAGCTCTTCGGTGACGAAGGGCATGAAGGGGTGGAGAATGGTCAGAATCTGGTCGAGCGCCCAAGCGGCAGTCGCGCGGGTTTCGGCCTTGGCCTCTTCGTCTTCGCCCATGAAGACGGGCTTGGCGAATTCCACATACCAGTCGCAGAAGGTGCCCCAGACGAAGTCATAGGCGCTGTTGGCAGCTTCGTTGAACTTGTAGTCGACAATGCCCTGCGTGACGGCGGCAGCGCCGCGCGCAGTGGCGCCGACGATCCAGCGGTTGAGCGGAAGCTTGTTAGCCTTGGGATCATAGCCCTCGACGCGACGGCACTCGTTCATCTCGAGGAAGCGCGAGGCGTTCCAGATCTTGGTGACGAAGTTGCGATAGCCCTCGACGCGCTGCAGCGACAGCTTGAGATCGCGGCCCTGCGCGGCCATTGCGGCCAACGTGAAGCGGGTCGCGTCGGCGCCGTACTGGTCGATCAGCTCGAGCGGGTCGATGACGTTGCCCTTGGTCTTGCTCATCTTCTGGCCCTTTTCGTCGCGGACCAGGGCGTGCATGTAGACCGTGTGGAAGGGCTCTTCCTCGAGGAATTCGAGACCCATCATCATCATGCGGGCGACCCAGAAGAAGATGATGTCAAAGCCGGTGACCAGAACGCTGGTCGGATAATAGCGTGCCAGCTCGGGCGTCTGATCGGGCCAGCCCAGGGTCGAGAACGGCCAAAGGGCGGACGAGAACCAGGTGTCGAGCACGTCTTCGTCGCGCTTGAGCTGGGTCGGCTGCATATAGTGAGCGTCGGCCTGACGCTGCGCCTCGGCTTCGTTGTAGGCGACAAAAGCGTGATTATCCGGGCCATACCATGCCGGAATCTGGTGACCCCACCACAGCTGGCGCGAAATGCACCATGGCTTGATGTTTTCGAGCCAGGCGAAATAGGTGTTTTCGTACTGCTGGGGCACGAACTTGGTGCGGCCTTCGCGCACCGAAGCCATGGCCGGCTGGGCCATCACGTCGGCCTTGACCCACCACTGGTCGGTCAGGAATGGCTCGATGACCACCAGCTTGGACTTTTCATCATGGGGGACCATGATTTTCTTGTCTTCGATGTGATCGAGACCACGGGTCGGGTTCTCTTCGGCCAGCGCACTCATGTCCGCGACGATGGCCTTGCGGGCAGCGAAGCGATCGAGGCCACGATAGGCAGCGGGCACAAAGTCATCGGAGATGATTTCGCCGCGGGTCGTAAAGACGTTGATCTGGTCGAGATTGTTGCGCACGCCGACTTCAAAGTCGTTGAAATCGTGCGCAGGGGTGATCTTGACCGCGCCGGTGCCGAGAGCGGGATCGGCATATTCGTCGGCAACGATCGGAATGCGACGGCCAACCAGCGGCAGGTCGATGAACTTGCCAACCAGCGATGCGTAGCGCGGATCTTCCGGGTGCACTGCAATGCCGCTATCGCCCAGCATGGTTTCAGGGCGCGTGGTGGCCACGATGATGTAATCGCGGGTTTCCCACTCGGTGGGCTTACCCTCTTCATCATGCGCAATCGGGAACTGATAGGTCACACCATCGGCCAGCGGATAGCGCAGGTGCCACATGTGGCCCTTGACCTCGATATTCTCGACTTCGAGATCGGAGATCGCGGTTTCCAGGCCTGGGTGCCAATTGACGAGGCGCTTGGCGCGATAGATCAGGCCGCGCTTGTGCAGCTCCACGAACACCTTGGTGACGGCGCGGACCATCTGGTCGTCGGCAACGCCGTTTTCGCCCATGGTGAAACGTTCACGCGAAAAGTCAGCAGAAGCGCCGAGGCGCTTGAGCTGGTTCATGATGTTACCGCCGCTCTCGCCCTTCCATTCCCAGACGCGTTCCAGGAACTTCTCGCGCCCCATCTCGCGGCGGCCCGGCTGCTGGCGTTCGGCCAGCTGGCGCTCGACGATCATCTGGGTGGCGATACCGGCATGGTCCATGCCGGGCTGCCAAAGCACGTCCTTCTTCAACATGCGGTTGAAGCGGATCAGGATGTCCTGGATCGTGTTGTTCAGCGCGTGGCCGATGTGCAGTGAGCCGGTAACGTTTGGCGGCGGGATGACGATGGTGAAGGTTTCAGCGCCGGGCGCGGCCCCTGCTCCAGCCGCAAAGGCATTCTCCTTGAGCCAGTCGGCGTAAATCCGGCCTTCGACAGCGCCGGGCTCATAGGTCTTTTCAAGCATTGGTCACTCGCAACAGAAGCGACCCGCCAAGTTTGACATGGCGGGTCGAAAAGAAAGATTGGCAGACTTCAAGCAAATGCAAGGCGCAGGGTCAACTGCGCGACGCGTGGTTCGATCAATCGCCGCGCGAAATGCGGGCGATTTCCTTCTCAACCATCCGCTCAACGACGGATGGCAGATTTTCATCGAGCCATTCCTTGAGCATCGGACGAAGCATGTCGCGCATCAGGGACTCGATGGTCGCGCCGGTGTTGCCCAGGCCCATGCCGTTCAGCTTGGTCATGGAGCTGCGGACGGCAGCCTGGGTTGCAGGCTCAAGAAGTTGTTCGGCCATATGGGTGCTAAGCGTTGGGTCCGGCATGGGCGCCACTTGCGCAAAGCTGGGCTGTGGGCGAGCGGGAGCCTCTTGGACTGGTTCTGGAATATGTATCTGGGCCGCTGCGGGCGCCGGGGCCGGCGCAGGGTCGAAGGCTGGAAGCTCTTCTTCCTCTGGCTCGTCGATGTCAAAGCCAATATCGGCAGGATCGACCAGCTGGGCAACTGGGGCCGGAGCCTCATTGGCCGCTTCGGTATCCGCAAGAATTGACTCAAAGCTGAAGGCCGCAGGCGCAGGTTTGGCGGGCTCGACGATCTGCTCGGACGAAAGCGCCAGTGGCTCAATGTCGTCCAGCATGTCACTGAGATCGCGATCCAGTGCGTCGTTCGTGGTGCGCACAGGGGAAGCCTGCATCGGTGGGGGTGCAGCCTGAATCGATGGGCGACGCGGCACACCTGCGGCGTCGTCGTCAGCGATGATCTGCCGGATCGATGACAGGATTTCGTCCATCGAAGGTTCTTTTGGTGCCGGCTTATTCATCAGTGCCTCTTACTCGTGCGCGCAAGAACCAAGCGGCTTCCGCCTATGGACCAACCTGATTCGTTACCAATACCTTATCGCGCGCCATTCTTATTAGGAATCACTGACAGCACCGTACAGACAGTCTTCCACTAAAAGTTGTGGCCGGGGATAACCCGGCCACAAAACATAGTGATTAATTTTCGGACAGTTTACTCAGCGACGGTGCGCAATTCCTGCCAGACGTCCTGCACGGCCTGGGTGTAGCCCACTGCCGATTTGACCTGCACAGGCAGACCAAGATCGCTTGCGGTAAGACGCCCGAGAGCGGAGAGCAGCGAGAACGTGGCCACAACCTTGTTGGTCGAAGCGTTGATCAGGCCGATGCTGGCCGTGGTCAGGTCAGCCTGCGAGTTCAGCACGTCGAGCGTCGTGCGGGTGCCGAGGTCGCGCTCCTGAATAACGCCAGCGAGAACTTCACGGCTGGCAGACACAGCCGACTGCGCTGCCGAGATCTGTGCATCGGCGCTCTGGATACCGGCCCATGAGGCGATAACTGCTGCGCGGATCTGGTCGTAGGCGGACATTGCGTCCACTTCAGACTTGATCTGCTCGATATTGGCCTTGCGCACGCTCGCGCCAATCGCGCCACCGGCATAGATCGGAACGCTGATCTGGAAGCCTAGGCGACCGCTGACACCCTGCGAACCGCCCTGGCTCGCAAGACCGGTGCCGATCGAGCCGTTGATGGACGCAGTCGGGCCGAATGCGGCAGATGCTGCATCGCTACCGGCCTGAGCGGCACGGATAGCCGCCTTTGAGAGCAGAATGGCCGGATGACCGATTTCTGCTTCAGCGATTGCTGCCTGCAGGGAATTTGGAATCAACCGCGAGAAATTGTGCGTTGCACTGAGATTGCTTGGAGCGACACCAACATAGCGCTGGAACGTCGCCTTGCTGATTTCGAGACCGCTGAGCGAGGCCTGATAGCTGGCCTGTCCCTGCGCAAGACGCGCTTCCGCCTGCGCAACGTCAATGCGCGTGCCTTCACCAACATCCAGGCGGTCACGCGAGGACTGGAGTTGGGCGGTGTAGAAATTGATATTTTCCTGGCTAAGGGCCACCAACTGGCGGTTGCTCAGCACATCCATATAGGCCTGCACCACCGCGAGCAGAATGTTCTGCTCCGTGTTGCGGATCTGGTATTCGGCAGCTTCAGCACCGGCGCGGGCAGCTTCGATCTGCGCTTCGGTCTTGAAGTTGTCGAAGATGGTTTGGTTGTAGCTCAGGCCAGCCGTTACCGACGTGGTGCCATTGAAGTCACCCGAAGGATTCGCCAGAGACGCCCGTCCGACTGTCCAATCGTAATTGCCGCTGATGGCGCCCGCGATGGTTGGCAACTTGGCCGATTTCGCCAATGCGATGTTTTCAGCCGAGGCCCTGGCGCTCAGCAAAGCGCTCTGCAGGTCAGGCGCATGCTCGTATGCAGCCGTAAGAGCTTGTGTAATCGACTGGGCTTGCGCGCCGCCGATAGTCGTAGCAGCTACGAGAAGCGTCAATACGCTCCCGGCCATCTTCGAACGAAAATTCATTCCGCGCCTCCAGTCACACAAACTCTATAGCCGGGCATATGGTGGATACAACATGCCACAGCATCACTTACCAAATTTTAACGAACGATTGGCCCGATTCCGTGCCCGAGCGGCAACACAGGACCGGCGTCGCCGTTTCAGAACACAAATTCGTCAACCCGCGTAGCCGAGAAGAATGACGGCAACATTGCGTTGAACTCGGCGCGAGCAGAAATCCCCTCCCCGCTCTTCACATAGACATTGGCCACCGCCACGACGCCCGTGCGGATGAGCGCCACAAGACGCCCGCCTTCGCTGAGACGAGCAAAAAACTCTGCTGGAACCTGATCCAGAGCGCCTTCAACGATAATGACGTCGAAGGTCGATTTAGCGACCAGTCCGATATCACCAGCGACGACCTTCGCATTGGTGATGCCCAGATTGGCGAGATTGGCGTTTGCCACGGCGGCAAGCTGCGCATCGGGCTCGATGCCGGTCACGGTGGCGGCAAGGCCAGCGAGGACCGCGGCCGAATACCCTGTGCCAGCGCCAATATCGAGAACGCTATCGGTTTCAAGCACTTCGGCCAGCTGCACCAGCTTGGCAAAGGTGGCAGGCGCAGGCATGAAGCGCTTTGAATCTGGTTCACCGAGCCACTGCACGTCATCTATATAGGCAACGGGGCGGCGCGCATCGTTGACAAAAGCCTCGCGTGGCACAGCGGCCATCCGCGTAAGAATGCGCCAGTCTGTAACTGCACTGGTCCGCAGCTGGTTATCGACCATCGACTGCCGCGCGCGTTCAAAATCCGACATTGGAGACACCCTGACACTCTGCCCTATGTCGGCCGTGAATATGCCACAGGCGCTAACGTGACAAGCAGAGTCCCGAGGATGGGTAAAAAGATCGGTTGAATGTGAGGCGGGCCCGCTCCTCGGAGAAACCGGGATCGCGCCGCACAAGTGATCAAGCCCTCAGAGGCGACGGTCCACAACCTGCGCTCTCGTGGTTTTTGCACATCCTGTGGTTGCACTACAAACACCGCCTTGACTTGGATCGTGAAACGCCAGAAAAGGCGGACGTGAGGCCACGTGGCGGAGTGGTGACGCAGCGGATTGCAAATCCGAATGGCCCATTGATTTTGCTAGGCCTTCCTGCACACACGCCTTTAGTTTTCAGATCAAATACGCACCGATACGGGCCAATTTGCACACACAAATTGTGAACCATAGCGTGCCGAATCGTACCCCCAAGGCGGAGAGCTGTGGCGCCGAGCATGGGGAGAGCCTCGGGAACTCGAGGCGTTTGACTGTCCCATTCTAGGCCTGATCGTTGTAGCTATCCTTGGTCTGGCCCACCAGCTTCGCGAGTTCCGAGAACGTTTGAACTTCACCGGGCGAGCCACCATTGTTCGCAAGCTTAAGCAGCCTGATCGGGAATGCGATCACGTCTCGCTGAGCCGGGTCCATTTCCTCGACCCGGTAATCCCCCAGCACAGTCTGCTCAGATCGATCCAGCGACCCGGCAATTTCCTCAGTGCTCACCAGTCCTTTTGCCACCAGCAGGTTGGTCATTGACGCCATTGCGATTAGCAGGCCCTCGAGCTGCAGGTTTGCGGTGTTCATCGTTTTCCTCCATGGTTCCACGATCAACGCTTGGCTGCAGGATTTGATGCATGTGCGGACGTTTCACCAATGAGATGACTTGGTCGGAGATCCATGCGCTCTACAAGCTGAGCGACAACATGTACCCCACTGCCCCATCGAACATGCAGCCGCGCTTCAATATCGCGCCGACGCAGACGGTGGATTTCGTGCACCTCGACAAGGCCGGGAACATGGAGCTCAACCGGGGCCGCTGGTGGCTGGTGCCGTTCTTCGCCAAGGAGATGCCCAAGGCGGCCATGTTCAATGCCCGCATTGAGACGGTGGACACATCAGGCGCATTCCGCGAGGGCTTCAAATCCCGGCGCTGCCTTATCCCTGCCGATGGCTATTTCGAGTGGACCAAGAACGCGGACGACGATGGCAAAGACCCGTGGCTGCTGCAGATGCCAGGCGGTGCGGGTTTCAGCTTCGCTGGCATCTGGGCGCACAACGACAATCTTGGCGTCACAAGCTGCACCATCATCACCGCGCCGGCCGCACCCGAGCTCGAGCACATCCATACTCGTATGCCGGTAATCTTGAGCCCCGAGGCCTATGGCCGCTGGCTCTCTGGCGAAGATCAGGGATCGGACGCCAAAGCGCTATTGCTCGGAAGCCAGATCGATAGCCTGCTCCAATTCCATCGCGTCGGTCGCGAGGTCAACTCATCGCGCTACGAGGGCACCGACACGAAGAAACCTCTAATCAACTCGCTGTAGGCCGCTACTCCCACGGTGCGCCAGGCGCCGCTTTGATCGCTTGCCCCTCGCGCTTGCCTTTGCCAACGCACCCCGGCTCGTTATTCACCCAGCCGCAATAGCTGAGTTGTCCGTCCGCGCGCCCGACGTTGAACGCAGCGCCTTTAAAGCCGCAAATCTCACAGAAATAGATCGGGAACATAGGCTCCGCACCACTCTGCGTATCTGAGAGTGTTCCGTTACTGGTGGAGTATCTGGTGGGCATGCGTGCTCTGGAAGGATTCGCCAACTAGCAGTACGATGTAGCTATGAGGGTTCCATCCGTCGATCCCGAGAAAGACAAGCTCCTGGCTCATTTCCAGAAGAGGCTGTCCTATTTCCAACGTATCCCAGAACATCGGAGACAAGCCGAATGCGCTGACGAGGGCGAAGCGACTTGTCGCGCCCGTCTGGCTGAGCTCAGATCACCAACTGGTCGTCGGACAAACTCATCGATGGAGGCAATCGTCCATACCACCAAATAAAAACCGGCCGCCCTTTGGCGACCGGCTAGCGTGACCTGATGCTGGCGGACCATCAGAATACGTAAACGACAAGCGTGGCTCCCTGCTTTTGGACACCGACGACGTGACCAGGCTGATACTTTGTCCGGCTCAACGCAGCCTGAATCAAAGCATCTGTCTGAATGGCGCCGACCATTTGGTGGTACTTTCGTTCATTGGCGAGATAGTTCGCCACCTGCTTGCGAAGCTCGGGGCATACGCGGATCGGAACAAGCTGAATGTTATTAGCCGTGTTCCACCCAGACACCTTTGTTCCCTGAAAAAGAGCGAGCAACTGGTTTGCGTTGCCGCCAATGCACCCCGCTGGATCGGAGAACGTGCTGCCACCGCCATTGACTGCAGCAAAGCCGCCGTTGCCGCCATTGCCGCCACCGCCATTGCCGCCGCCATTGCCGCCGCCATTGCCGCCGCCGCCGTTGCCACCACCGCCGTTGCCACCACCGCCGTTGCCACCACCACCATTGCCGCCACCACCATTGCCGCCACCGCCGATGCCGACACCAACATTTACAAGGCCACCCGAGCCACCAACGTTGGCTTTCACGTTAACGTTGTTGTTGAGCGCGCCCACATTGGCATCAACCAGGCCATTGGAGCCGCCCACAGAAACGTTGGCATTTACAAGGCCACTTGATCCGCCGACTGATGCGTTTGCGTTAACAAGCCCACCCGAGCCGCCAACTGACGCGTTTGCTTTGACCGCGCCGCCGCCGACGTTCGCGTCGACCACATTGCCTCCACCCCCGCCAAGGCCCAGGTTGACTAATCCAGACGATCCTGCAGACCCCTTATCAACGGTAATAAGCGCGCCGCTATCCTTGCCCCCAATAATACCGAGCAACGATTGGGCCGACACAGACGCCGAAGAAAACACAATCAAGCTAGAAGCCAAAACAGATAAAGCAAGAACACTGCGGTTCATTGCGACCTCCTAAAATACTAACTACACAATATGAACAACGATCTCCGGATTATCCGTTTACTGAGTAGAATCACTTGATTCTTATTTTTATCATTCACCTCGCCACTGGCGAGTTTTTCTTATAAAACGGCGCCAACAGCAGCTCGACGCTCCCTCAGTATTGGGAAAAACTCTGGCCAGTAGGCATCATCGTCAAGCACGACAAGAATACGTTCTTTACTCGCCCCGGCCTTCATCAGGGCATCGAGAGATTCGATAACGGAAGTCCTGGTGGTGTATCGCTGCTCGACATAGCGGCCATCCGGCCTTTTGAGCAGAACCGCCCCAAATAGATCGTCATGCTCCATGTAGAGCATCCACGCGGCCTCGCCGGGCTGCAGACTGTTTCGATCAATTCGTTCGTAACGCATCCCTACCTCCCTTCATCCAACCAAGACGGGTGTCGAACAATCGACCCCGATGACTTTGACATCCATTTCCCCGACGGACAGACCGAGCGTGTCCAGCAACTGATTCAGCACCGCATCAACAACTGGCGCTACGGGCGTCAAAAGGCCCGCAACGACTTTGAGGACAACATCGATCGACAACAGCGGGATGGTCAGCAGATCGACCGACAGTGATGTCTGCCGCAGCAATGATGTCGTGAGAGACCCCACCACTGTCCGCGTGCTCGCAGTTTGGATGTTGCCCTGCGCGATATCTCGAGAGCTGAAGTTGAGTGTCACCGGCCGCTGCTGTGAGACCTGCAGGTCGGCGGACGCTGTCACGCGAACAACCAGCAAATCGAGCAATTTTGCGGGGCCCGAGATTGGCGACCGGCTAAAATCGCGAAATGAACTCATATTGACGTTGCCTATTCTCAGGCGCGCCACACCGGGCGTAGCGCGAATGACGGCGGAGCCCTGGGGCGAAGAGCTAGTTGGGCAGCTTATGCTTGTCACCACAGCCTCAGACTGAGCGACCTCAAGATAAACTGGCAGCAGCACTCGGATTGGCA
Source organism: Devosia epidermidihirudinis (assembly GCF_000971295.1). Taxonomy (GTDB): domain Bacteria; phylum Pseudomonadota; class Alphaproteobacteria; order Rhizobiales; family Devosiaceae; genus Devosia; species Devosia epidermidihirudinis. The sequence goes on from NZ_LANJ01000011.1 coordinate 332,138, forward strand.
AGATGCCAAGCACTCCCGGGATCTCAACCCGTACGAGCAACCGAACCTGAGCAGTCTCTAGCTTTGCGCCCACCGCACCAACGGCTATCCAGCCGGAGGATTGCATCGGCTCCCCGATTGCGAGCGTCGCATCCAATGCAGCAATCCCCGGGATTTGCACGCCAAGATCCAACTGAGCTTGCTTTGTGCCGTTTGCTAGGCCGGCGGCGGCGCGCAACACATCCAGCGCCGTAACCGTGGCGCCAATGGACTTGCCAAGGGAGCCAATTCCCCGCTCCCCATAGCCACCAAGGCTGATCAGATTACCGACCTTGACTGGCTTATTGCCCAGCACCTTAGTAACCACCTGGACGGCCAGACGATCGGACAACTTCACCGTATCTGCTAAGGCCCGGCCAATTTGAGAATGGGTCGCCTGGGCGCTGAGCAGGCTTTCATAAGTTCCGGCTGTCAGCCCAAGTTCAATCCCCAAGGCATCCAGGAACTCCAGCGCATTCAACTTGACGTTGGCCAACGCATTGTAATCCACCAACCTTAAGGCGACGGAGGTGCCAAGCAGCGAGTTGAGCAACTTGTTGACATCACCCCCTGACAGCGCGGCCAGCCTTGAGCCGATGCTAAAGGAGATACGCGCCTCAGTGGCGGCAAGGGCCTCTGCGCCGATCTCGGGTATGGGGCTCCAGGCATTTGCGAAGAACAATCGCCCCGGAGCAGAATAGCGAACCAAGACCGCGTTAACCGCTGCCCCGCCGCCCACGAAGCGATCTTCGGCCTCGACGTTAGGATTCGGCGTGTATACCCCTGCGGTCGAGGCTAAGCGGTACGGGCTATCTGGCTTCTTGAGCTCTTCGACCTTCAGGTCGCCCGGCACCAATCCAAAGTCGGATATTACCTGACGGGCAAGCTCGAACCCGCGACTAGGATCCCGCGCTGCGGCAATCGCCGCCATATCCACAGCCGACTGAACCCTGCGCTTTTCGAGATATAGCATGCCCGCATCTACCGCAAAGGCTCCCGCCACAGTCATCAGCCCGAAAAGGAGGGCGAATAGCACAGCCATGTTCCCTTCCTGACACCGCCAAAATCTAGTCAGCATCAGCTACCTCCCGCCCTTCCTTATGGTTGAAGCAAAGCTGATCGTCGGCGAAGGCAGGGGGATCGGGGGGTAGAGGCTCCAAATCGGAAGCAGCGAAGCGTCGTACGACACCTCCACCACATACTGGTCAGGGTCAGTGCGACTATCCTTAGCGGTATGAGTGAGGCGGCGTTTGTCGATCAGGATATAGGCAGAAGCATTCCGCTCAATGAAATCGTCAACTATCCTGGACCGTTCCGGGGCCGACAGCCCCGAGATAGTAGCGCGCGCCGCGTCTGCCGCTAGCTGCTGCACTGTGTGCGCGGCGCCAAAATATATCCCATACGCGAGCATGCCAATGACAAGCATGAGGAATACTGGGGCCAATATCGCAAATTCAACCGCAGAAGATGCGGACTCGTTTTTAGCAAACACAATCGCAAATCCAATAAAATGCGATAACCGTCGATGGCATTAACCATTCATTAAACATTGCGGCCATCATGCCACTCGGAAATCAGGTTCCTTCTTCCGAAATTCCAGTAACGCAATGCTCTCACAGACGCTGAGACTGCGATATCGTCATAAATCGGGACTGTGAAATTCACCGACGCAAATAAAACCTTGCGATATATTTACCAATGCATCCGGAAATGAGGCCGCCGGCATTGATTGGCGGCATTAGTGAGATCTTATATCAGCAAGCATAACGCTGAATTATTCAGAACAAAACAGCCACCACATTTGGAATTCCGCCAATAAAGACATCCAAAATACCAGAGAAACTACTGCAATAGGAGCTATTGGGAGTTGCACAACTTCACGCAAAACCTGCAAAATCATCTGATTTACGAGGTGGAGGTGACCCACGAGCTGGCGACTTATACTGCCTCGTTTTACATTGAGGACAGCACGGTTCGGGCCCAGGTTCTGGGCTTGATAGAGAAATTCTCGGTAAATGAGGAGGACACGACCGAGCGAGTCCGAGCGCTACTTCTAACCCGCCTAAACGAACGATCGGCGCGTCAGTCGGCACTTAAGATGGGCGATACTATATATCTAGACCCGTAGTCCGGGCCGCTCCTGCGGACGGCGTGACCCAGTTGCTTCGCGCGGCGACGCGAACGCACGGGCTGGATGCTTTGGCAGCACCCAGCCCACCTCTCATTGCTTCAGCTTTCCTCAGCGGCTTCTGCCAGCTTGGGCGGAGTGCGCCCCATGTTCATTTCGGTCACATGCACCGTCCCGATGAGGCTAACGTGAGGCCTTGTAGAGCTTTGATGCGATCTCGTAGAATTCCTCTGGCGCGTAGTCAGGAGTGAAGGCGGCGGGCACACCCTGCAGTTGCTGCATTTTGCCACCGTCAGGAATGCCCTCGATGACTTCCAGCGGTCCCGGAGGATCACCTGGCAGCGCGACTTCGTCATTGGACCAGATGCCCGAAATCTCTTTGTAGTCGTCCTGGCTCCAAGTGTAGAGGCGACGATGCGAGCCCTCATCCAGATACCTCTGGCTTTCGGGGATCTTTGACAGATCAATGTTTGGCGTCGGCAGCATTTTCTTGATGTCGACGCCGGTCAGTTTTTCCAAGGCCAGGGCATATGAATGGGCGTGTACCGAGCCGCGCACCAGTAGGTAGCCGCACACCTCCCTACCGGTCGCGTTGTCCGCAGCCAGCGTCTCGTAAACCCGAAGTTTATGCAAACGCGCGCCGCACTCGAGATGGAAGTTATGTAGCAAGTCAAAAATCACGTTGCCTGTAGTTGTGATGAAGTCGTTATTCCACGATGCCCCGTTGGCGTTGACAGGAGTTGCGCCGCCGCCGTTGGCGAAAAAAGCGGACGCCAACCGAATGTCTTCCATGGCCTCAAAGGGCGATTTTGAGATATCGCCACCGTCGCCCATGTCACCATTGGGCTTCTCAGGACCATTGTTGAGCATGGCAACACCGTTGCTGACGAGCTCGACGTGTGCCAGCTCCTCTGCAGTGATCGACGCAACAAGTGAGTAAAACGGGCGCAGCTTGTCCTTCGAGCGGAAATTGAAGCTCTGAAACATGTAGTTTCCGAGGGTGGACATCTCGCCATATTTTCCGCCCAGCAATTCTTGCAGTGCAGCCGCAGCATTGGGGTCCTGCTTCTTGGCAGGCGGGAGCTCGGTGATCAGTCTGTCGACTCTCATGAACATCGCTTGGCACTCCTTGTGTTGGCCAAGTGAGTCCAACGGCCCGTCATAGGGATCGTTCCGGTAATTCGGATGCGCCCTCTGGCGACCCAGATGCAAACTACGGCAGCACGCCACTCCACCCGCTCTAACGCTTAGGGCGAAACTGACCACGCGAGGGCGGCTTGCCGTCCTGCCAATAGATTTCGTCTGTCCAGCGCCAAATCTGCTTTGGCCTCCGGATCGTCAACGCGCCATCATCATCCAGGTCGGGGAGACGGTGGGTGACTTTCATGTACTCGCGCTTGCCACACTGCGAGCATCGATTGAACAGGGTGTTGATCAGGGTTTGCGGGCCGTAATACGTCGCAAGGTCAGAGGCGAGGAAATAGGTGGTGCGACGACAATGGTTGCACCGAACCACAAAGAGACGCCCGTCTATGGCTATGTCAGCAATCGTAAGGCTGTCGACCAAGCGCCGACTGGGCGTCATGCTCATTTTTTGAGGGGACGCTTGACCGCCAAAGCGGCCTTGACCTTACCCGCTGGCCAGCCTGTCAGCTGAGCAATGTCCGCGGCGTCCAGCCCTGTATCCCGCAACCGGCGGATCTGTGCCGATGGTGACACCTGAATTGCAATGCCCATGACTCGCTCTCCAAAATGAGAACGAAGTAAGAACATGCATGGACGAGAGTCAATTCACGAGCTGGGACTCCATCCGCGAATGATGTTCATAATTCGGCCCGCGGCATATTCGGCTGAGCAAAACTTTGGGGAGCTTTTGTCGGAACCGAAGCACGAGAGTGGCGTTTCACCGAACGGTGACGATCGTCACCAACAGGAGGTCTGCCTGATGTTCCGCAGACTTGTTGTGGCCCTTAACTGCCCCGCCTCGGCGGGGCCTTCTTTTCTGCTACCAGCGCAGTTCCACCATCCGATTGCCATCTTCACGACAGGCCGGCATGGTCACTATCTTTCCCAACTTTCCGCCGTATAGTCGCCGATGGAGCCTGGGGGGGCGGCTCCGGGCAAGGACCCTATTCGGGGTCCTTGCCACCATGTCCGACTTACGTCCAAGTCATTCCGCACGAAAACCGTGATAAACTCTCCCTTGTTTCGCGCGGCGACGCGAAGCAAGGGGCGAGATGCCGCGACCGCGCTCGCCCCACGTGGCCTACTAGAGAATTCCCGGCTTTCCCCATGGAACGATTGCCCGAACTTGGTCGTTCAGACGCCGCAATCATCCACCTTAGGGAAACAAAATGGCTGAGAAGACACTCGACGACCTGTTCCTCGACACGCTCAAAGACATTTACTTTGCTGAGAAGCAAATCCTGAAGGCCCTGCCGAAGATGGCAAAGGCGGCTGTAGCTCCAGAACTCAAAGCTGGATTTGAAAAGCACAGAGACGAAACCGAGGGCCACGTCGACCGCCTTGAGCAAATCTTTGACTATCTGGGAAAGGCGGCACGCGGCAAAACCTGTGAGGCAATCCTTGGCATTATCGATGAAGGCAAGGAGATCATCGAAGATTACAAGGGCACAAAGGCGCTAGATGCTGGCCTCGTCGCCGCTGCGCAAGCAGTTGAGCATTATGAAATAGCTCGCTACGGTACCCTAAAGACCTGGGCAGCTCAGCTTGGTCACAAAGATGCCGTCGCCCTTCTGGACGCCACGCTCAAGGAAGAAACCGCCACAGATCAAACGTTGTCGGCACTCGGCGCGCAGGTGGCAAATCCCGAAGCGCAATCGGCCTGATTAGCGGCCCTCTTATACACCCCTTCCGACTCGATCAAACCACGAGCACTCCGGTCGAGGTGACCGGAGTGCGCAAATGGAGCAAATATGACTGGGGATCCTTGGGTCGACCCGGAATTCGATCGCAAAGTCCGGGAGACCGCATTTTTCCTGTGGGAGGCGGCAGGAAAGCCGTTTGGTCAGGAACAGGAGTTCTGGTTTATCGCGCTGGAGCGCACCTTACGGGAACGCGATGCTGACATAAGGCTCAAGGACAAGCCTCCGCCACGGCCAAGTGATTGACCCTCAAAAGCCACCTCCCGCACCGCTGCCCAAGCCTACATACACCGACCATTCAGGCTGAAACGAACGCCCGAGGCTTGGTAGTCCACCTTTCCCTCGCCGTTGAAATAGGCAGGAACAATTCTGCCGGTGAGGCGCGAGCCAAATCCCAAACGTTTCGGAGGCGAAACCTCTGGCCCTCCTCGTTCAACCCACTCGAAAGAAAAGCCCCCGTTCTGACTGGCAGACCAGCTCAGGCCGACGGTGCCCTTCTCACTCGAAAGTGCGCCGTACTTGAGCGCGTTTGTGCCCAGCTCATAAAGCGCCAGCGACAGGGCCATGTTCTGTTGTGGCGCCAATACCAGGTCGGGTCCGGTCAGGGAAATTCGCGACCAATCTTCCGCTATAGGCGTCAGTGTATCGCGGATAACCCCCGTGACGGTGATGCCATTAAGTCCACCCTCCATTAGCCCCTGGGCGCGTCCCAAAGCCTCGATACGCCTCGACACAGACGAGCGAGCGTCTTCCAGTGATAGAGACGTACGCAGCGTCGAGTTCACCACGGCGGAAGTCACCGCGATGATGTTTTTGACCCTGTGGGCGAGCTCTCGTTTGAGAACGGCATCGTTCTTTTTGGCGAGCACGGTGCGGGTGGTTTCCACTACCGTGTCCATGATCCCAACGACTGCACCAGAATAGTCCCGAACCGGGCTATAGCAGAAAGTAAAGTAGGCCTCCTCCGGCACACCAGAGCGATTAATCTGGAGAGGAAAATCCTCGATGTAGGTGGCTTCCCCTTCGAAAGCTCGAACGGCTATGGGCCCAATGCTATCCCACGCCTCCGACCAAACCTCCGAGAACGGGCGCCCAAGAGCCCCAGGCTTTTCACCTAGAATCTTGAGAAACGCGTCATTGTGGAATGTGATGAGGTCCGCTCCCCACATCAGGGCCTTGGGAAACTCAGACTCGACTAGCAATCCCACCAATGTACGAAGGCTCTCCGGCCAATGGTTGGGACTTCCTAAATTGGTTTGGCTCCAGTCGAAGTCTCGTATGGCTTGTGCCATGACGGAGTTGCCGAAAGGGAATTGCGTCATGAACCGACTCGTACTCAGACACAGGTCTGCAATGAGAACAGCTACCATGATGGCATCGCAACAGGGCACGGTTATTTTTGCCGTTACAGGCGTCGGTCAATCTAAGTAGCGCGGAAGCGGTCTCAGCTTTGTTGCTCTGATGCGACCCAACCCAGGTGGATACGTGCGGGATTTTACTGGAACCAATACCATCCCTCACCGTTTTGCGGTTCTGTTGCTGCTCGCGCAGGACAGCCCACTCACTCCAGAGTCTCCTACTGCCTCGCTTCGGCGGGGCTTTTCTTTAAGCAACCTGACTTGACGGGCTGGAGGGCGCTTCCCATCTCCCCGAAGCGGAAATCCGCATCGCTTGTTCAGACCATCGGAGGAAGTGATGGGACATAGACCCTTCAAGAACCCATTTTTTTTGACGCTCAATGCCACCGGCAACTTTCAGGCAAGAAGTGCCTGGGAGGCGTTAGAGTACCTGGATGTGCATTGGCCCGCTGAGCGCACGGCGCACTACCGCAGGGCGCGGTTCCTTTGCCAGGAAGCCATTGATGGAGGGATTGGGGCTGAGATTGCCCGCGGTGCAGTTGAAGACGCTGCCCGACGTGCTAATATCTTGGAACAAGGCTGGAGGCCCAATTCAGACGGCAGCCGGAGCGTTTTTCGGACCATCCGACAGGATCAGCCCCAATACGCCCTGTAGCGGAATGAAATAGGCTCAAAAAAGAAGGCCGGATCTCTTAAACACCCGTGCATGACCTGCCCCGCTATTGCGGGGCTTTTGTTTGGATTTCTACTCTCAGATCCAGCAGGCGTTGCAGAGCTTGAAACTCGCATTGGCTGTGCCTAGTCCTATTTACGAGGGAGCTTCTGACATGACACGCAGTCAGCTGGTGCAAGAGGTCGAAATCACAGATCAAGGCAGAACCTTCAAGTCCGCGTTTTATGTCGAACACGGCATGATTCATGCGAACCTTGCTGGCAAGATGGTGACTCTTCCCTGCCCCAATGATGACGCGGCGGGCGTAGTCCGGGCTTTGCTGACGGAACAGGTCTTAAGTCAGTCCATCAGTCGGAAGGACGATGCCTTTTAGACACCTGAGATTCCGTCCCGACTTGAACTAGTGTTCACGATCAAATTCGCGAAGTCGACGGCTGGCTATTTGGCTCTCAAGCCACATCTTGCGCACGGTGAGGCCGAGCACGACCAGGCCAAGTACCCCAACCATCAATTGATTTGCTCCAGTGGCAGCATCCACCACCGTTGACCACCATGGGAACGTTGCGCCCGCGGTGCCTGTGACGGTTCCAAATGCATTTTCTTTGTTCATGTGTGCCCCTGCACGTTGGAGAAAGACGAGCGGCCTTCGCCGCCCGGTGTTACTTGCCGGTCAGGCGTTCCCAGAGCGTGCGCGGCGGGCGGAGCTTGGCAATCGCCTCGGCTTCTGCGGCGCCCGTGCGTGAGAGAGCGATGCGCTTACCATCACTGGTCACAACCTGCGGCTTGAACGTGCTGAGCGCGGACCAGACGTAGCCCCAGAGCATTGCACCCAACGGCACCAGCGCGCCGAGCGTGATCTGTTCCCAGTTATTCCCCAGGATCGACAGAACCGCCTCCTGGGTGGCGGGTGGCAGGTTATTCCATGCCGTGAGCCCTGCCCCGATGAGGCCGCCGATTTCGAGGATGCGGCGGGCCAGCCAGCCGATGATGACGTTTTGGAACATAGTACGGCGCCTCCTTAGCGCGCATGGAAAAGGCCACCGCATGGATGGCCTTGTCGGTCGAAAGCTCGTGAGTAATAATTCCCGTCACACCACATTCGATTGGCGTTGCTCGGGGGGGCATCGTGTTCGAAGAGACCATTGCGACCGCGATCCGCACACGGAAGATAGTCAAGTTCACCTATGAGGGGGTGCCGTGCACGGCCCACCCGTACATCTTGGGCAAGGCCGAGGATGGCGGCTTGGCGCTAATCGCTTGGGAAGCCTCAGCTGGCCCTTTGAACCAAGCACCTGGCTGGCGACAATACCGGCTTGAAGGGATGAGAAACCTTTTGATCGGACCGCACAATTTCATGGTCGCCCAAGCGGATCTTTCAGCAAGCCAGGAAGATATCGTCGAGGTCATCGCCTTGGTCTGAATTTGACGTCAGAACCGCACTCGAGTGGACAAGAAAAAGGCCGCTGCGAGAGCGGCCAGGATGATGATGGTGATGAAGATGGCTCGACATGGTGGCGCGGGCCGTGCTGCCGCCGTTGTACCGCTCTGGTCCGGGGCCACATGACCGGCCTTGACCTCAGTCAGCATTGCCTCGACGGCGTCGGGTTTCACCAGCGCCTTGTTGAGCTTGTCGCCGGCATAGTAGGTTTCGCCGCGCGCCACCTGACGATGTGCGCCTTTGACATCAGCCAGCACCGGAAACGAGGCCCATTCACGGGCGAGGCCCAGACCGAAGGCATTGCGACCGATCGTGCCAGCCATGAACCCCTCAAAGCCCCTGCGCTTGAGCAGCGCGAGCCCGAGGCGGTCTTGCAGCGCCGGGGTGAACACCTCCCCGCCCGTCAGGCCCAGAGACAGCTTGAGGTCTTTCAGCGTGGCGTTCATGAACTGGTAGGCGCCAGCCGCAGACGACTTGAAGGCCCTGGTCCAGCCCGGCCCCGCCGCAATGATCTGATCAACGGTCATGGACGTGATGGGCCTGGGCAGCCTGCCTTCGTTGTGACCGTAGATCGTTGTGTAGGCGGAAGTATCATTGCGGCCGGTCTCCGTCACGCGGATGAAGGCGAGCAAAATCGCCGCGCCGTTGGGCACGTTGTCAGCCATGTTGGCCTCCTGTGGTTGATAAGAATTCGCGTAAATTTGAAACGTTGCGCCGCACGCAGCATCAATAATAATGGCGCACACCAGTGCGGGGCTCGCGGAGGACGAAATGGAAGCAAATTACCGTCCCAATCCGCTCTATCAGCGGGTGTGTGACCAACTTGAACAGGCCCTCGCAATTCTCGCGAATGACCCCGCCGCCGATCCCCTAAGGCAATTGGTCAGCGACGCGATCGATGAGGCGACGTGGCTCACTTATCTAAAACCAAGTCGCCCCCGAGCGCTGCGATTGGTGCTTCTTGGGAATAAGAATTGTGAGCGGCATGCCCGGTAACTGAGACCTTGCGAGGGTGACACCTCGTGCGTGATCGGCTAGCCTCCTTTTGCAGCCCGGTGTCGGACGAAGATCTTGTTCGAAGCTGGGGGGCCGTCGGGCTGCAGCCGCCACAGACGCTACAGGCAGTGGGCCCATCCCCCCTCGTGCTAAGGCACCTCACCCAGAGGTTGGGCAAAGTTGGTCTCGGCCATGATGGCCTCCTCATCTGTAGTTAACGTTGTCGATTTGATGTGCTGGACGATCCAGCCTGACCGTCCGACATTTGGGCATGGACAACAACGTACATCGTGAAGCCCAGAGCCAAAGGTCAAACCTGTTCGCGTTTAGACGCTTGAAGTGGGCGGGGCCGCCGCGTCGCTTTAGTCTAGAACAAGCGCTTAAGGTCCAGCGCGCCCGGGCATCACGTCGGATTGCGGACGCGCAAGCGCAACCACCAGTTCATGACCTTAGCCGGCGGCGGCGCCAAGAAGCATGGCTGAACCTGTTGGCCTGGTCGGCTGCTGCGTTCGCGATTGGCGCGCTGGTGGTTGCTATCGCGGCCTAGTTGTTGTCGTCTGTCAGGGACTCGGCGTAGGGCTGGCGAATGACCACCACGCCCCTATCTCCCGAAGCCGTCGCCATCCTCAGATCGCTGATCAATAATCCGCATCACGTCGAGGACAGCTCCGCGTTGCGCGAGCTGCTGGATCGGAGATATGCGATGGGCGTGGCGAAGGTGCATGCCACCACGTCTGGCGACATCTATCTGGCAAAGCTTGCCGCGCAGACTACGCCTGAGCCGTTGGCGGCACCGGCCAAACCGGATTTGACGGGTCAGCCGTGGTGACTGGGAGATCGCGTAGCGCTTGGCGGTAGGCGAGCACTGCTAGGTAATCGGTGGCGCTCAACGTGGTTGTCAGTTCAAGCGCCAACTCCTCCGCATGCCGCTCAACTAGCGGACGAGTAACTTGGAACAGCCGGTCACGCTCAGCACGAAGTGCAGCCCATGCGGCCTCAAGGACCTGTTCTTCGCTCAACCCCGGATGAGATACGTCTGGTAACCCATCCTTTATTGGCACAGTTTTCATTGGCGGCTTTAGCCCAAGCGCCTGATAGTGGCGGGGAAAACCCCGGCGCCCGATGCGGCTTTGGTCAATCACTTCTTCTGTGGCGGCCATCCTCAATCCTCTTTGTCGCGCTCGGGCACGAAGCGGCCGTCGCTATCTGTGTTTGTGTCCAAGTCGCTTTTTGCGAAGGCGTCGTTGCGCTCCGCGATAACCACCCATGAGATGAGATCGCTGCAATCGGCGTCCTCACAGATTATCTCGAATGACCCACCGGCAATCGGGCCGGGGCGCGTGCGCGCAAAGCCATCCTGATTTTGCAGGCTGGTGACCACGGCGTTGGTGGTCAGAGCCTCAAACGTGCCGTCTGTCATGTTGCTGTCGGCGTCGATATTGACGACGGCGCGGCCCGCCACCAGCCTCGCAACGCCGCGATAGATGAGATCGTAGCGCGGCGCTTCCACGAAACCGTGGGCAAGGTCTTTGTTGAAAGGGTCAAGCGGATGATCGATGAGGAAGGTGCCGGAGCCCTTGGACAGAGTGCCTGGGACGCGTAGCGCGCCAGTGTTCGTAAATTCAAAATAGGTCTGACCCGCAGCAGCTCTAACATTAAAAGAGGCAATAACTTCTGTGCCCGTTCGAGCTACAGGGAAGATCGAAAAACCGGTTTGAAGGTTGCCAAGCGAGGAAGAGAAAGCGCCGCCAAACTCTTGACTCCCCGGCCCACGCGGGGCGAACAGGTCAACAGCACCAATAGCCCCGCTGTACGAACCAGCATACATGTACGCGTTCAGGCCCAGCGTGCCTATCGCCGTATCACCAGCCTTGTTCACGGCGTTGGCGGCGCTTCGGAGGGCGGCTTGGTCTGCCAATGTGAGCAGGTTGCGACCAAAGGTCGTGGTCGCGAGTGCCGCGATTGCGGTTAGATCACTGTCGGCAGGCTGATAGTCCCCGGCTGGCTGATAGTCCCCGGCTGGCTGCGCGCCCAACGTAATCAACATCGCTGGCGCATTGGCATCGTCGAGCAGGGCCCTTGCCGCCGCAGTCACCTTATAGCGGAACGCGGAATTCTCCCCATTAAGCCCAACGCCCCAATCACCGTCCGTGCCGTCCAAGGCATTTAAGGCGAGCAGAAGCTTCGCACCAATTGCCTCCGCAGAGCCAGCGCCCGTGAGCTTGACCAGCTTGTCCCCACCCGTGCCGTCGAGCCCGGCCAGAGCTGGCAAAATGCCGACACCATAAAGGCGGATCAGATCCTCAATTGCTGCAAGATAGCCAACGTCATAGGGCGTCCGCTGGATCTCATAGGCCGCGGCTGTCTGGTTCAATCCCGTAACGGCATAGGCCAGTGTCAGGCTGGTATTGCTGTTCACCGACGCAATACGCACGCCGCTGCCCCGGTGCGTGCCATAAAGGTCTCCCTTGCGCACCGCACCCAGCCAGGCCGTCCCCTGCCCTGTTACGGCAGTTCCTGCGACCGTCGCGGTTCCTGTGTTGTAGTGGCTCTGGTCGATATCGATGGCCATATTGTCTCCGTTCGACAGGCAAGAAAAAACCCGCTCAAGGCGGGTTGCTTAGGATGGGGTGCGGGGGGCTGGCTCGGGCAAGTCCACGGTCGCCGCGTCACCTGGCGAACATCGGTCAAATGCCTGCCCGTTTTTGCTCAACGCGTATGCGATATCCTCCGCCTGCTGCGCGCTCGATCGCTCGAGATCAGCGATCCTTGCAGTCGCCTCATCAAGCTCGTGCCTCAGCGCCTTGGCCTGCCCCTCCCAGAATTGCGCCGAGGTGGCGTAGTGCTGAGCCGCGGAAATGGGGGAGATTTGGATCATCGCGAAGCCTTGTACCGTCCAGGGTGGATTTCAAATTCGCAGGCGTAAACTGACGTGTAGTCGACGGGGTAGACCGCGCAGGAGCCAGCCGAGTTAGACGCCCAAGGCGCTCGGCGGTTGAGGTTGATATCGCCACCTAGAGACTGCATCAGGACTGCGGGTATCCCATAGCGGCCAGGGCTGTTTGAATATTGGTTGCCCCACGTCGGGGTGGAACTCGTGAACCATCCATACTGGTTGCCAGCGCTCTCGCCCCATCCAAACTTTTGACCGCCATTCGTCACGGACTGGAACCGCCGCAGATAAACAGAAGTCCCCCGCAGCACGATGTCGAAGTGCCGAGCCAGTGGCGGGAAGTATTCGCAGGGACATGAGCCTCCAGGAAGCCCGACCCAGTCGCCCTCTTTGAACATGACCAGCGGTGGAGACTGCTGCATGAATACTGGCGGCACCACTGTCCTTGTCATCTTGGCGCGGACGTCGACATAGTCGGTTCCAGCTGGGACGGTGCCTATCAGTTCTTCCGGCAGATTTCGCAGTATCGGACCAGAGAGAGCCCAGTTGTTGGCTGGATAGATTTCCGGGCTGGTGTTGACCTCATCTGGCCCCCACTCTTGCGGCATGAGCGCCGACCAGCTTTCGCAGTATGGGCCAGCGCTGCCGTAGGTGCGCTGCAGGTATGCCGGACTACTGAGCAGGTTCGGGAATGAGACGTTCCGCGAAATGGATAGCTTGGAGCTATCAGGCAGCAACTGGATGGACGGCCGATCGCTGTCAAACGAGATGTCATCATTTTTGATGACCTGGATACGGCCATTGTCGGCATAGAAGGCATCGACCATTACACACCTGCTGTTACGTTGATGAAGCTCGGCGTGGGCAGCGAACCGGTGAACGTCCCTAGGTCAACCGCTGCACCGTTCGGCGGGATGGCGCGGAACGCTCCGTTTCTGACGGCAGCCGTTCTATCTTTCGCCTGCGCGAACAAAACGTCGCCAGCACCAGTAGCCCGAAGGTGGGGATGCTCAGCCAAGAAGCTGCCCTGCCCAAAGACAGCCTTGCCCGGCTCGACTTCAAACATTGGCAGCGAGGGCGACGGCGCATTGTTCCGGAATGCCAGCACTTGATAGCTGCGAACTGCTGCCGGCAGATCGATTGCCGATGACGTCGCAAACTCGCGCAGCCTGATCTGCGTCGCGGTTGCATAGGCGCACACTAGACGCACGCCACCCCCGCTCGCCTGCACAGGCATGCCATGGGGGATCATCTTCCCGTCATAGGCCACGAAGAAGCGCGGGACATAGCCAAGGTTATGCTGGAGCAGCAGATGGTCGAAGACTTGCGACTGCCCGTAGTAGAGCTGCGAAAGGTAGGCATCGCTGCCTACCGTCACCGTACGCCCAGCCACGGCCACATGCGAGATTGCAGTGTTTCCATGGACAACGACCCCGTAGTAACCAAAGTCAGAATGGAAATAGATACTGTTGATCCAGGTTATGGGATCGAGAACGGGCCTGTTGGCGGGGGAGTTTGGGTTGTCGGCATCCCCCCCGCCCGGAGCTTCCTCAAAAATCGCACAGCGATACTCGTCGGCATAAAGGCGAACGCTCATGTCGTGATCGCGATGCGTTTGGCGTTGAGGTTGATGACCATCTTCCCATCAGGGCTTTGCAGCACCCCCGCAGTAATCGTCTGCACCCGAGTGGCGCGCATCGTTAGAACGCCGCCTTCGAACACGAAGGGGTTTTCAAGCGACGTGCCGTTGGTGAAGCCGATCTGGTCAGCGACCATCAGGATGCGTGATTTGCCGTCCGTCATTGCGTCGAGGTACATCGCGGCACTATTCGGTGCCGCGCCACCACTAGCCGCGACGCTTAGGGCTACGCGGGCACTGGCCCCTTCGGGAGTGGCTGCAGTGAAGATGCGGAATAGGCCCTCGGCGGATTGCCCGGCAACGCTTGATGTCAGCGAAAGGATCGAGTTCCCGATAGCCTCCAGACCTGTTGTGGGATGATGCACCTCAGCCGACAGCAAGTTGACGATTTCTGTGGTGGCCGGAAGGCCGGACACCGGGTCGAAGACCTCTGCCCGTAGTTCCTCTATGCGCGCGACGATGGCCGAGTTCGGCCCTGTGGCCGTTAGGATTTCCTCGCGGAACAGCGCGCGGTTATTGGCGGTCTCCGACGACGTCTCCCGGCGAATGATCTGCCGGTCGTTGAAGTCACCTACCGCGCCCTGTACGTTGAGCAGGATGGCTTTGCGCTTCTCCTCAATGGTCTCGCGCGTGTTGTGGCGAGCCCAGTCTTCGAGTTCAGCGACCTTGTCGCCGATCTCATTGGCCAGATCGTCCAGCTCTACGTCGAGTGCGTTGAGCTTAACGTCTGGGATAATGACCTCAAGCCATCCCGAAGCAAGCGTCCGCCGCCCAGAGTTCGTGACGTACTGGATCTGGACCTCGAAGACCTCACCCTGCAAAAGGCTGTCGAGCACTCGCGCCGAGCCGGTGAGGAGTTCCGGGCGCGGGATAAGCCCCACCCACCGGTTTGTGGTTTCGCCTTTAAGCCGGTGCGATATCCGAACGAAGTCGACATCGACTGCAACGGAGGTGCTTGACCAAAAAGCGTCATAGCCTGGACGACGCGGGCGCCCCTGGCTGTCGTTGCCGATAGCTGGAGCCACAGAAAACCCCACCACGGCTTGCGGTGCAGGACGGTTTGTCACCACAGGCGCAAAGGATAGCGGCCGCTGGTCAGTCGTTGGGTTCCAGTTGTGGTCAGCTGGGTCGATCTCGTGCAGACCGAAGACGACGTTGCCCCAAATGTCGCGGGTCCGAACCGTGATCAGGAACAGCTTGTTGACGTAGCCGAAGCGCTCCGACGTCCACGCTCCCACCATGAGGGGGCGGTATTGCCCAAATTCTGGAGGCAAAGCAGCAACGTGCGTCTTGAAGCGCCTGCTTTCCTCCACGATGGCCTTGAGCAAGCGCTGGGCCTGTGTGCCAGAGAAGGTGGTATCGAACGCAAAGCCGTCAGGCTGTGGTCTGCCATCATCTTCGGCTTCGAGGTCCGCGCGAATGTACGGGGCGGTCTCCTTGTCTTCCCAAGCCTGTGTGGGCTCGCGATAGGTCGCCGTGGCGCCATTGATGATGTCATCAAGGTTGGGAAACGGGATTGCGCCAAGCCGCTCCGTGGCCAACACGTCCGCATCGGAGAACGCGAAGTCAGCTACGGTAGGAACGCCGACCAGAATGTATTTCGTGCCATCGGCAGCGGGGCAATACCGGGCGTTGGCACCAACCAGCAGTTCGCGGATCACGTCAGCTGGGCGTTCGTTCAAGTTGATCTTGCGGCCGGCCCGGAAGCGCTTTTCTGTGCCGCCACTCACCAGCGAGACATTCTCGTTACAAGCGTTGATGGCCGCAGCCCACACCGCATAGGGCAGCTGCGCGGCAGTGGACGATCCGCCCCAGATCTTCTTGCCAAGCGTGGTGGCTGGCGAGCCATCCGGCTTTGGCGGATTGTAGTAGATGCCGCGTTCGATGTTGTAGATCATGACGGCGTTGTTGTCGGAGAACGCCCACGTGGATGGGTTCTCCCAGCGCTGTGGGCCAGAGCCGCCTGCGGTGCTGTCCTTGGTAATATCGTAGAGTTTGATGCCCTGAAACTCGCCTACGAATGACGGGAAGCCCGTCCAGAGCTTCTCGTCCCAAAGCGACGTTGTGATGAGCAACGGCAGGCCGCGACCGACCATATCCCCGGTCCAAGGCCGGTCGGGATCGGCGCCAAACTTGCTGGTCAGATAAGCATCGGATCCGATCTGGCTCCCGTTGAGAAACTTCCACCAGAGACGGCGCTGGCCACCATCGTCCTTGAGAGTGACGGGGTTACCCTGTTCAACAGCACCTGCCGTCGTGAGCGGAACGCGCGTTGCGTTGACGAACAGACCAACCATATCGTTGATGGCCAGATCGCCGAACGAGTAGACGTCGACGCTATAGGCATTGGGGACGCCATTAGCCTCACCCCAGCTGTTGCCATATTCGAACTTGCCGGGCTCGCCGACCGTGCCCATCAAGAAATACTGAGGGACCTTGCCACCAACCTGGGCAGAGCCCCGCGTGCCTGTTGCCTTCTGCTGCTTCTGCGCAGTTGCCTGCTGGAACAGGGACGACGCGAGCGACAGAACAATGCCGACGACAAACTGAATGATGAAGTTCATTTGCGGCCGCCTCGCGTCTGCTTGTCGGCACTGCCTTTGGCCTGACCCCACCAGCGATCGATCTGCGCAGCGGTGTCACCATAACGACGGATGCGGTCTCCCTCACGCAACCGTTGCTGCTCGTCGGATTCCATCGCGGGATTGGTGCGCGTGTTGTCGATCACGGCGTTGATGGCATCGAGCGATAGACCGCCCTGCCCGCCTGCTGCTGCGTCGTCCACGGCAGCGCCATCGACGCGGCCGGCGAACAGCAGATGCGGCGTAGCTGCGAGGTACCAAGATGCTGGATCAAAGATCGCCCGGTGCAGCTCGACGCGCGCCACGCGCACGTTGTTGCCAAACACCGTGTCCATGGGCGAGCCGACCGACTTGTCGATGTGGTCAAGGCCAAACGTTACCGAGCGCGCCTCCATACCAATGGCGTCAACAACCTGCGGCACCTCGAGCAGTGTGCCGCCACCGACCGCATTGCGGCTCACGGGAGACGTCGCGCCTGCAGGAATGACGTTGACGGCGATGCTGTCTTCGCCGGTCCAATAGACGAAGGACGCAGCCACGCCGGCATTTGTCTTGCCGTTGACCGTTAGAATGTCGCGCAGCACCAAGGCCCCGCTCTGGAGAGCGGCTATCGTTGCGGGATCGTACATGGGAGGTCCTAGCGGCTGTAGGTCTGTTCGGCGCTGAACTTAATCGAGGTGTGCAGCGCACCAGAGGTCGAAGGAAAGGCCGATCCCGGCTCAACGCGGAACTTGCCGCAAGGTTTGGAGACGATCACGTTTGGCGTCCCACTGATCGACGCAGGGAGCGGGGGCCAGATTTCGGTCGCGGCCACGGCGCCCGTGACGGGGTTGGCGGTTCGAGCCTCTACGAGCTGCCCGAGATAGTAGCGGCTCGTATCCCAGATGATTCCGAAATACGTCCCGAGCGGTAGGACATAACCGGGTCGAAAGCCTGTGAACGCGACGTGCAAGCGGTCGGTGACGACGCCAAGCTTTGGCGTGTAGCCGGCAATCCGCGCACCATCTGGGTCGGAGGAAGGGAACGGCAGCTTGTGGTTGAACAAGAGTGCGGTCTTGAGCCCACCTGCCCGCGAGTTGATGAGGGACATGAGCCCTTCTGCCTCGGCGTGAAGCGATGGGCCCGTGGTGACGCTCGCCTTCCAGAGCGACGGCGCCCGATCTGCATATCGCGTTTCTCCGCTTGCTGTGGCCGACCGCTGCTGTTGCCAGCCTTGGACGAAAGACACGTCGGTCACATTGAGCAGGTCGGCAAACGATGCGACGGGAAGGATTGACGGGAGGGCCATTAGGTGGTCCTCCGCAGGTTGTTCTTGTTGTAGGCGGCCAGTGCATCAGGCAACTGACGACGCAGCTCCTTGGTCACTCCACGGGCAAACGCTGCGCCGTCCTCTTCCGTCGCGCCGGGCATCACCTGCATATGGTTGGTGATGTGGATGACCGGCCCGTTGTCGTTGCTCTGGTTCTGGTTCGCGGCCATAGCAATAGACTGCTGATGCGGGATGACCTGAGAGCCGCGTGGCAGGTTCACCAATTCGGGCCCGCGCTCACCTACCCAGGCCATACCGCCGGGGGCGAAGTTGGTGCCGGTGGCAAAGCCAGGGAAGAAGCCGCCGGGCTTGAAGGCGATTGGGATATTCCACATACCCCCGACCATGCCGCCGCCGAGCCCGCCCATGAGACCACCGAAGACCATGTCCCAGATGCCATTTAGAGCCATATCCATGGCCTTCTGGGCGATCTTGTCGAGGGCGTTGACAGCAGCATTGCCAAGGCTTTCCCAGAGACCGTTGCCTTCCATGATCCCGGATCGAATATCGCCAAAGAAACCTTTGAACACGTCCTTGCCGAAGTTGTAGATCTCAGTCAGACGGCGCGTCGCTTCTTCAGCAGCAGCCATAGCGGCAGCGAGGCCGGAGATTTCCGCGCGCTGCGCAGGGCCGAGCTTGATGTTGTCGTTCGCCGCTTTGTTGAGCATGTCTTGCTCGTAGCGCATACGGCTCGCGGCCTCTTCCGTCATTCCCAAGGCGCGGGCTTCTAGTTCCTGGCTGGCGATGAACTCGCGGGAGCCGCGCACGAGATCAGCATATGCCTTGGCGGCCTTTTCAGCCCCCTTGTCAGGAGTTGATGGGAGTGTGAGGCTTCCCGGCTTGCCGAGCGTGCCAGAGAGTTCCCCAAACGACGGCATAGAGCCAATGTCGCTGCCGGTCGACATATCCCCGACCATGCGAGCGAAAGCGTCTCGGGCCGCAGCTGTAGCCGCGTCCGCCGCACCTTTCACAGCCAGGGCGCTTGCCTCTTGGCGCTTTAGAGAAGCGTCGAAGTTCGCTTGCAAATCGCCAGCACCGAGGAAATCAAGCACGCCGCCGGAGTGCTCGCGCAGGAAGCGCATCATGTCTGCAAAGCCGGCTTGAATTTTCTGCCATGCAAGCAAAAAACTGGCGGTTATGTTCAGCGCAGTTGCAGCTAACGACTGATACATAAACTCCCCACCAGCGACGAGGCGTTGCCATGTGTCGAGCCCAGACTTCTTGATCCGAGCGAATGCCTCGCTCACGCTGTTCGCCCCGTCGACAACCTTGAAAAGCTGATAGACCAGCTCACCCGCAATAACGACGAGCGCGCCAATGCCTGTACTGATCATTGCAGCGCGCAGAAGGCGAAGGCCTGCAGTGAGCGAGGCAACTGCGCCATGGGCAGCAACAAAGCTGAACACCCACTGGCCAGCCATAAACGCTGCATAGGACGCGGAGTACGACAGTATCCGTTCTATGGATATGGCGCCGGTGTTCATGGCGTCGGCCAGCCACAAGATCGCTTCAGCAACACGGGATGATCCGTCACGGGCTTGGTCGAACTTGCCAACCATGGCCATTATGCCATTCCCTAGCTGGCCAAACGCGTCCCCGATCGTTGCGGGCATGCTATCCGCCTCGGCGCGGAGCAGTTCCAGCTGGGACGTGATCCCGATGATATCTTTGCTCGTGATCTTGCCGGCAGCGCCCAAGGCGCGTAGCTCGAGCGTTGACACACCCATACTCGCGGCGAGAGCACTTGCTACTCGGTCGCCCGAGGCCAGCACCGTGTTGAGGTTTTCGCCACTCAGCTTGCCCAAGGCCATAGCCTTGCCAAGGGCATTCATCACACTCGCCGCGCGGTCTCCCTTGCTGCCACTGACTACCAGCGCATTGTTGATCGCTTCGACGTAGTTGAGCGTCTGGCCCGTACTGGCGCCCATCTCGCGCATCGCCGTCGCGTTGAGCAGGAAGCTCTCGGCGGTGAGGTCGAGCGAAGAATATGTGCGGCGAGCCATCTCTGATAGGCGCTGCATAGTTGCGGCGCCCATCCCAATCGAACCTGTCGCAATCTCAACTCGACTGGAGAGGTCCGTCCAGCGGTTCGTATAGTCGATGAGCTTAGACACGCTGAATGCCGCAGCTAACCCTGCGAAAGCCTTCGCAAGTAGTCCGGCCGATTTTTCGGTGCGACCAGCCTGAGCTTCTAGATCCTGAAGGCGATCCTTTGCGACAACAACCCCGTCCGAGCGGATTGCTAGACCAAGTTCTGCAATATCCATAGTTGCTCCTCTTGGGGGCGTGAGTTAGCGTCCCGCCAACATCTGTGAGGGGGAAGCAAATGAAGTTCGTTCGCGCGATTTTTCGGGTTCTGGTTGGACTGGTGTTCGGGGTAGTCAGCGGGGTAGCGCTGGCGCCGGCGTTTGCCGCATTCTCCGACAGCAGTGGGAGCAGCGCCTGGGTTATTTTCGTGGTTGTGATCGGCGGCGCGCTGCTCGGCTTTTTTGCTCCGACGCTGCGCCGTGCATTTGGGCGCGGCTTCTTGCTGGCCGGAGTGAGCGTTTTTGCACTGCCACTTTCCGTAATGCTGCTTTCTGGCCGCGTCGGGAGTGACATGATTGCAACCACAGATGCCAGTAGTCAGGCAGCTACCGCCGCAGGGGCTGGAATTGCTGGCGTTATGATGACTGGGGTTGCTGGGTTCGTCGGTTTCTTCTTCGGAGCAATCCTGATCATCATCGGCCTTGTTCTCGCACTTGGCGGTCGCCGAGAGGTTTACGTAGTTCAGCGATAGGCCGGTACAGTGTCGCAATAGCCGCTGAATCTTGCGCAAAGCCCTGACTGGACACAATTCCTAAGCTTCGCCACACTGCCCTTTGGGGGAGTTCATGGCGAAGCGTAAATCATCACTTGGTGGCTGGCTTATTGTTGGCCTGCTGGTCTTTGGAATTGCCCAGTGCATGAAGACGCCCACGCCATCGAATACAACGACTGCGGCCCGACCAACCGCACCGGCTGTCGTGGCGGCCCCTACTCCCAAATCACCCGTTCCGAAGGCCACCACACCAGCCAGCAATGAGCCTTCGACCTCGGCTCCCATCGAAATCCGTTACGTCTCAGCGTCGACCCTGAACATACGCGCAGAACCGTCGACCAACGCAGCGATAGTGAGCAAAATATCCAACGGCGAGCGGGTCACCGTCCTAGATAGGGCAAGCGGCTGGGTTCTGGTTCAGTCTTCCGCTGGTTACGGATGGATAAGCGAACGATACACGTCCTCGACCCGCCCAGCTCAGATTTACACTCCGCCCGCAACGTTGGTTCAGGCTCCCCCAAAGTCTTCTGGGCTTTCATGTTCACCGAGAAGAACTTGTTCCCAGATCGGAAGTTGTAGCGCCGCGAGGTGGTATCTCGCCAACTGTTCCTGGGGCGGGCGGCTTGATCGAGACAAAGATGGGCGCCCCTGCGAGGCGATGTGTTGAAGGTCAGGCCTGACCAGCGTGTTCAGCCTGCCTTCAGGTTCAAGCTGCCAGAAATGCGCATCAAACGAACACCCATGAGGAGATCGCGCATGGACCGCCGTCACTTTTTGTTGGGGCTAGCAGTGGTTGCAGCCTCCCCCGCCACAGCCTTTGCTCAGAGCACCTCAATCCCATCTTCGAATGAGATCATGCGCCAGTTGGACGCCGCTCCTTCCTTGGAAGTGGCTCCCGCAAATCGCGTCACCATTCAGGACTTCCGCAAGCGTCCCGACCTCCGCTGGGCGGCCCCATCGATCGATATTCAGGCCATCAACTTTGAGTTTGGTTCCGCCTCGATCCCGCGCTCTGAGTACCGCAAGGTTTTCGAGATCGCTGACGCCCTGAGCGATGTTTTGCAGCGCCGCCGCCGCGCCTTGTTCCTTATTGAGGGGCACACCGATGCTGTAGGCTCTCGTTCCTCGAACCAACTGCTTTCGGAGCGCCGTGCCGCGTCCCTGAAACGCGTCTTGGTGAACGAGTTCGGCATCCCTTCCCGCGTCCTCGAGACCGTTGGCTACGGAAAAGACTACCTTCTGATCAACACGTCCCGAGAAGACTGGCGTAACCGCCGAGTAACTCTCCGCAGGATTGACGACTTCGTTCGGTAACCACAACTTGCCCCGGCCTTGGTCGGGGCCCTACTCTATCTAAACACGGCGTCGAAAAGTTCAGGAGTCAGTGGTCGACCTTCTACCTGACCGTCGTGCCGTCGCGCTGACTTCAGCCATTCGTCATCCATCACCCGGACACAGCGCATCAGAGTGGCGAATTCATCGCCGCCGTCGACCCCTTGCCGTGCGGCCCATTGGTTGATGGCGGAGAATGGAATTGGCCCCTCGCTCATTGCAACCTGACGATCCGAACATAGTGCCCAGAACGCCGATAGAAGCTCGTCAGCGCCCGGTAATAACTCCGGGGGCCAGCTGACGGGGCGTTCGTCCGCACCCGCCACCCATGCGCGATAGACTGCGCCGTGCGCTATTTCCCACGCAACGGCGCTTCGTAGTTTCCCTCAAGCTGTTCCTGGGTATCTGCATTGCCCTTGTCCACGATCTGAGCCGCATAGACCACCGCATCCGCGAAGAACGCGAAGTCGGGGTCGGTGAGCCACGTCTTCGCCAGATCGGCGTCAAACGGAACTGGCTTGCCGCCGTCAGTAAGGCCCTGCCAGTCGAGCAACACCGCCTCGTGCAGCACCTCGCCAAAGACCACAAGGCCAACTTCAGCGGTCAGCGAGCCATCTCGCTCGCGCTGATCGCGTGGAACCTTACGCTCCCTACGGCTACGCACGGCCACCACGACCGGGCTGGACAGGCCGCGAACCCGGAGCCGGACATCACCAAGACCGGGAATGTCGCCAACCCACTGACCAGCTGCAATTGCGGCGCTGTCGCGCTTGAGGCCGCTGATTTCCATTATACACCACCTACCGGACCGCCGGTGGCCGCTGCTGGCACACGGACGGTGTTCTTGAACTTCACGAAATCGACGGTCATCAGGCCCATAGTATTGGCCTCACCGCCCTGCTCTGCCGGCTCCTTCACATAGGCTGCGAACAGCCGGACGGTGCCGTGCGCGGCAGAGCCGACCGGAGCATCAGGGAACTCAACGAGGAACGCGCGAAGGCGCTTGTCACCAGCAGCTGCGTAAAGCGCGATCTGGCCCGGATCTGCGGGAACCACGCCGAAGGTGTTCGACATGACACCGGGGTTCTTTGTGCCCATCTGCACGTCATCGTATTCTTCGTTGATGTAAGGGGTTGTGATCGTTGCCTGATCGCCGCCGAGGGAGCCCATCGTCTGCCACTTGCCGATGCCGCCCCAATCCTCATCAGTGATTGCGGGGAAGTCGGCAGCGGTCAGCAGCCCAGTCACGGGCGGCACCAGCACATCGGCGTGCATATAGATCTTCCGGCCAGCGACCGGGAACGACTGGGACATTGTGGTCTCCATGAAAAAGGCCCGCCGAAGCGAGCCGTTGCGAATGATGATGGGTGGCCAAATGGCCTGTGCGGCGGAAGGCTAGACTCTTCCCGGGGGCTCTGATCCAAATTGGAGTGGGCCGGGGGAGTATCGTATGCCTGAGAGATTTCCAGACAGCATTCTGTCCTTCGAAATAAACCTTAGTGATGCGGGCCATGATCGACCGGTTCTATCCGCAGAGGCCGGACGTCTCTTCGCTAAATGGGCGAATGTAGAGTACACCCTTAGCACCATGGCGTCCGTGCTCCTTGGCGACACCGCCGCTCTTGCGATCCTAGACAGTATCCGGGCGCGAAATAGCCAGACGGACGCGATAAAGGCCGCAGCTCAGGAGAAAATCGAGCACGAGGAAACGCGTGCTCTTTTGAACCCTCTGTTCAAGCTCATCGAGCGCGCTGCTCGCCCAAGAAACATGCTTGCTCATTGCATGTGGGGAACAATCCCTCAGCTGCCCGACGCGTTACTGCTATGCGACCCAAAAGCAATGCTGAAGGCATCCAGACTGCTGCTGCAAACAGAGGGCACACGATCTACAACGGCGCCGTCCTCAATCAAAACAGAATTCGAGCACGAGCTTACCGGCTCGGACGCGGTTCCGTTGGCAGTGACTAAGCTGGTGCGGGAGAATACCGAGGTCTGGCGCCAAGCGGATTTCCACCTCCCCAGGAAGCTGTTGGATAGGTCGATAATCGGACTCACCCAACTCACCATTGCTATTTCATCGGACCCGCATTCTGCCGGAGCCGCTCAAGCACGCTCTCAGCTGAAAGCACACCTCGCAGAGACCGAACTGCTTCGATGATTTGGGCGGGCGAATATAGCTCGATGCGAGATGAACTCCGCCGGCCGCTCAACACGAAACCCGCTCGATTGCCAATTTGGTCGTAAAACTTCACATCCATAGGAGAGACCTTCCCGCCCCGCTTCATTTACCGGGCTACCCGAAACAGTCGAAGGAAACGCTGATCGGCGTCATCCAGTACGCCCCATCGGCAAAGCCTTGGGCGATGTCTGGGGCTTTCGAGATGCGGACAGTCACGTCATGGGCCGACAGCTTGAGATCCATAGGGAAGTGCTCGGCAATGCGGCCCGCCTGCCCCAACGTCTGCTCATTGGTCCAAGATCCCGCGTTCGGCACATAGAGCGAGAGCTGAAGAATGCCGGGGCGACGGTGAGCGCCGTTGTTGATGAACAGCCGCTGCGCCTGGTTCGGCAGGTGTCGAACCTCGATGTACGGCGATGGCTTTCCGCCTATCGTTGGCTTGGTGAACGCCACCTTGGGATAGGCAATCGAACTCTGCGGCATGATGGCGGCCGGCAGTGTTTCAACTCGGGCTTTCAGCGCCGCCCAGATATCGGCTTCGACGGGAACGCTCATTGCTTGCTCAGCTCCCGACCTACGGCTTCGACAATGGGCTTCCAGCGTTGCACGGTGAGGCGGACCATTCCGCCCGGTGCCTGCTGTGACGATCCATATTCGAGGGCCTGCGCATACGGCAGGTTGTTGACGAGGAAGATCGTTTGCCCCGCCTTGAGCCCCAATGCCTCGGCCTGGGCCTTGGCGAGTGTGGCCGTCCCGGCCTTATCGTCAATTTCCAGCGTCCCAGATGGCGCCGAGCCGATAGCCACCTGCCAATTACCCCGGAACCGGCCCGTATCAACGGGGCTCATCATGATCACCTCGGCAAAGACGTCGAGCGCAATCTTGCGGATGGCAGTTTCGATCTTAGCTTCGGTCTTGCGGGTGAATGCGGAAACCTGATCAGCGAAGCCCATTCACACCTCCCTAAGACCCAGCCGGTAGCCTTCCCCACCGGAGGAAACATGCTGACAACTTAACAAACGATCGAGGCCGCGTCGAAGGCGATATTCGGTAAACCGCTGGTCACGAACGTCTACCGCTCGATCATCACTGAAGCGATTGTTGCCGCTGTGCTCCCGGATTGGGATTGGACCTCTGCTGACTATGCGGCATGCGATTTCATCCACCCCGGCGGTCTTCGGCTTGAGGTCAAGCAATCCGCGTTGAAGCAGTCGTGGGTCAGCAAGAGCCCTCCCAAACCATCATGGGACATCAAGCCACGAACCGGGGTCTGGGAAAACGGGACGGACTGGATAGCTCGACCTGGAAGGAATGCCGACATCTATGTTCTGGCGCTGCATCACGTTGAGGATGACAGCGCTGATCACCGAGACCCATCTCAGTGGATATTTTACGTCATCGCCGCGTCGGCCCTACCCAACACGCAGAGGCTTTCACGTGGCCCCGCCGAGAAGTTGTGCTCGCCGGTTCCTGTTACTGGATTAAGAGCGGCAGTCGAAGCCCTGCGCTTAGCGCATCAACGTGTACCAACGGCGTCGTAGAGAACGACCCGACCTGCGGGCGCTAGGGCGTTGCAACGCACGAGCGAATAAATGGTGCCACCGACATAAGACGCGCCAGCGAAAGCACCGTCGATCAGAACCAGATCGGTAGTTGTTGGCTTGAGCGCGGCTGCATCAGGAGAGATGAGCAATTGCTTGTCGTCGGCCTTGATCAGCGTGCCGTCCATGTCCCGGCCCACGTTCTGCAGGTCGATTGGCAGCACGGCCACGATGATCGGGTAATCCACTTCAACCTGAGTGCCTGGGGTGAACTCGTCGGGCCCCGGAACTTCGGTAAAGCGCCGGATCGCGCCAATCTGGCCGAACTCTTGGAGCAGCTCAGCGGCATCTCTTGCTGCCTCTGTGTAGTCGAATTTCTCAATGGCCATGTCAGACCCTCAGCAGCGGCGCTGAGCCGTAGGAGCCTGCCTTGGCACCGATCAATCCAGCCAGCAGTTTGCCGATGGCGTCGATGACGGGCTGGACCGATGCGGCACTGGTCGCCTCGGCGTACTGAAGCTCCTTCTCCAGCGGCCCTACCTTCTTCTTTTCGCGGGTGACGGCACGAGCGGCGACGAAATCAGGCGCCAAACTGCCAGGGGACACGAGCTCGCGTCGGGCCGCTTCGATGATGGCGAACTTCACCAGATCCGGCGCGTCGTTATTGTCCCAAACCGTCAGCCAACGGCCATTGTAGGTCTGGGCGATGAAATCCTGCCCACGACGCAGGCCGCCAACCTTCACGGCTTCATCACCGGTCCAGTCGGACCACAAGCGAGCTTCAGCGTATGCGTCAGCCTCGCTAGGGATGACAGCTGGATCGGTGAAGGACAGCATCAAGACCACGCCGTTAAATTATTGACGAACCAGCTCTTGGTCAGCTCGCAGACCGCGATATTTCCAAGATCACCGAGGTGGTCGCCCCAGCCAAACACCATTGGCCAGTCATTGTTCTGGGGCACAATGAAGAGGGCCGATGTCGCCAGGACTTCGCCGCGCTCGATCATTTCAGCCATTTGCCGCAACTGGCCGGGGATATCGGCAACGGCTGGCCCAGAGAATAGCGGAGTGACGTTGTCGGCCATTATGCGCGGCTCGCGCGGTCATCGACCGTTGCCTGAATGATGGATCGAGCCTTGTCGGCGGGACTGCCTTCGCTGCCAGCATTGACTGGCTCGCCCGCAAGCTTTCCGGCCAGCTCGACCAACTCGTCGTCGGTCATGGCTTCCCAAGCTTCGGGGATGGGTGTTGGCGTACCATCCGCTCCGCCGTCATACGCCTTCAGCGCGGCGATGATTTCGTCCTTGGTGCCGGGCAGAGCATCGCTAAGGATCTTCTTGGCAGCCGACTTGAAGGCCATGAAGTTGCCACCGGCTAAAGCGAGCGCGTCAGCAGCGGCGCCTGGAATTTCGTTGGGCTTCGCGGTCTTCACTGGACTTTTCGTCGGAGTTTTTGCGCCCTCAGACGCCGAGCCATCCAAGATCGTCTCGCCCTCAGGCGCGAAGGCGGCATCTACGATCTGATATCCCTCGCTGTTCAGCTTGCGCTTGAGTTCGGGCAATACCGGGTGGCGAACGAAGGCGGTCTTATCCAAGACGAGCTTTTTCATGACAAATTCCTTTCTGGCCTTGGTGATGGAGGCGAGCGAACCCGCCTCCACTTCCAAAACCAGTGCTAGGCCTGGCCGATAGCCAGCACGCCAGCAGTGTGCTTGGTGGAGCTCGCAACCTTGTCCCAGTTCGAGCCCGTCGCCAGCTCGGCGTCGGTGGGCGACTTGCCGCCGTTGGCTTCGTCCCAGGTGTAACCCTTGAGGCCCAGACCGAAGGTGTAATCGATCTGCAGCGTGGTCTCGATGCGCTCCTTGCCGTTGCTCGTCTCAATGTTCGAGATGATGTCGCGGCTGTCGTGAACCACAGCGGCATTGGCAGCCAGCGAGAGCACGCGGCGCTTGGCCGGAGTGGCAGGATCAGCCACAGCAGCGCTGTAGAGCGCCGGAGCATCGGTAACGACAACGGTACGGCCGAGAATGTCCACGACACGGACGTTGCCCGCCTGAAACAGCGTGGCGGTATTCCCGAGGTTTTGGCCGATGAAGCCGTGATAGCTCACGCCATCCATGACCTGCGCCACCAGCATGGGCGAGTGATCGCCGAATAGCGCGTGGCTGTCATTGACCGCCGTGTAGTCGACTTTCTTGGTGGCCGAGACATCGACCGTCGTTGCAGCGCCCTGGTTGGCGATTGCTGCCACCAGTGCCGCGATAGACGTGTTGAGCTGATCCTGCAGCAGCGCCTCGGCAAAGTTGCGCGATGCGACCTCGACGCCCTCGGCAGTCGGCTTGTTGAGCCAGGTCATCTGGGAAGGTTCAAAACGAACCGGGCCGAAGCCGCCAGCGACCTTCACGGTCGAGTGCTTGAGCTGAGTCAGATCAGTCGGGGTGGCCGCGTTATTGGCGGCATAGCGGTCAACGCGACGACGGGCCGAATGAATGGCGGCATAGAACGACTCCTGAAGGAAATCGCCTTCGAAGCCTTCCGTGGTCAGGCGGATTGCTCCGCCGGAAGCGCCGTTGAACTTGTCGACGAGCTGCGCCAGCGTCTCGATAGTCGCTGGCATGATGTACTTGTTGAAGACCTGCATTTGAGAAAGGGACATGGCTGAACCTCAATGTTCATGATTGTGGGAGTGGGGTGCCGTCAGACCGGCTGATTGGCGCATCGCGCCTGGCCGCACCCCATCGAGGGCAGCCAAAGAAAAGAGCCGGCTACTGAGCCAGCTCTGGGAATTTGCTTGCGATAGCCTTGGTGCGTTCGCCCTTGTCGCCGCCGAAGTTGCCAGACGGCAGTTTGGCACCTCGGCCACTGCCATTGTTTCCTTCGGCTGCGGGACCCGATGGCTTGGCAAGGAATGCCCTGCCCTTCGACTGCGCCCAGTCTTTCACGAAGTCGGGGACGGCGATCTCACCAAGATCAGTCTCGACAATAGCCTTTCGGTTGCCGTCGTCGGTGCGCTGAACCTTCACTGATGGCTTGAGGTACGCGAGCGCACCATCAAGCAGTTCGGGATCCACGCCGACCGCAAGGAGGGAGTCTTTTAGGCCCGCTTCCGCAACCGTGCGATCGATGTATCCGTCACGTTCGGCAATGGCCTGGTCGCGTGCCGAAAGCTCGTCGCCATGTTTCTTGGTGAGGTTGGCAATACGGGTTTCGTAAAGCGCCTTCTGAGACTGGATATGCTCGTCAGCGATCTTCTTCTTGTTGGGGTCGTCTGGGTCGCCCGCGGAGGCCTTCAGAGCCAAGTACTCGTCCGCATCGAACCCTTCCGGGATTTCGGCAATTCGAGCCTCGAGCTCTGCCGCCCTGGCCTTGTACTCGTCGCGCTTCTTGACGTTCTCACGATTGGCGGTGATGACACCGCGAACCTTAGGGTGAGAGTCGATGTCCTCAATCGAGAGCACGAACACGTCGCCCTGCTCTTCATAGAGGCCCTTGTGTTCCGCCGGGATGTCATCGCCGGACGTATAGACGGATTTCAAAGCCATCGGCTTTCCTTTCGGTGGAGCCCGACTCGCGGGCACAAAAAAGCCGCCCGGAGGCGGCAGAACGCAAACCGCTGCAATGCGGCCTGTGAATTTCAGGATGCGGAGAGAACAAATCCCAACCGATACCTACACACTCGTTGGACTAGGCGTGGCTGCCGTTGTGGTGCTGTGGTTGGTGTTCTCAGTGCTCAAAAAGGTCTTTGGCCTAGTGCTGCTCGCGGCCATCCTCGGCGCGGGCTTTATGCTGTGGCACAATCCTGAAATGTTGCACTGGGCAATGAGCCTAGTGGACGGGCGGCGGTAAAAAGCCCGGCTCGGAATGCCGAGCGGGCTGGAAATCTTGCGTCTCATGCGTGATGTTGTTGGCTAGATCGCAAGAGGGACCAAATTGGCAAAAGCGCAACAAGCCACAATTCAACCCGCCAACCTAAATAATGGTCAGGCCACTGAGGCAATTTCAAAACTAGAAAAGCGACTTAACGAGCTGAGTGACCTCGATCTCGACTCACTCGACAATCAAACGGGCAGCGATGTTCTTGCTAGTTTGGCTACCAAAATCAATTCAACGCTCAGGCAGGTTTTCGGCCCGAACACCTATGAATTCAGAGATCTCAATGTAGACAGCTTTGAGCCGCGGGTGTGGATCATGGGTTCAGACACGGACATATCAATTCGGGGAAATCTGGCAGAGATCCGCTCGAATGTGAACTCGTCTAAAGCTGCGCTCACTACCGCTATCGAATTGCTTAAAGAACAGGTCGGAGACACCGGCACCCCGGGCACGGGAAGAACGATAAAGGCCTATGAGGGCCTGTCCCTTCATCCTGAGATCGAGCGAGCCTCCTCAAGGCTATACCTCGACGGTCATTATGCGAACGCTGTCGAGGCATCCGTCAAGGCGTTGAATGGCTTGGTGCGACTTAGAAGCGAACTAGAATTCGATGGCTCAACTTTGATGGAGAGAGCGTTCAACCCATCCAATCCGACCTTGAAATTCAACTATCTCTTGGACCAGTCGGACAAGGATGAGCAAAAAGGCTTCATGATGATGTTCAGCGGCGCCGTCGCTGGACTTCGGAACCCGCGGGCCCACGGCTTCATTGAGGACGATCCAGAGCGCGCACTTGAATTCATCGCGTTTGTAAGCCTTCTTGCCAAACTTCTAGATGGGGCGGCCCGCAACCCATAAGCCTCGCAACTGTATCTGGCGCTATGCAATAGGCACAAACCCAAGCCTTGGTCCCGCCGATCTTTTTGACGGCGGGACTATGCGGTAGTAATGTCCCGTAACTGCTCAAGATTCAGTTCTCGCCCGTTCTGATCGAGCAGATCGCGATAGCTGATCTTTCCATCCCGCCACAAGTCCGCCCTGCCCTTGCCGAGCGCGTTGTCCTGTTCGACTCTGCTGCGCTTGGCCAGCCAATCTTCGAACTTCGAATCGCCCGCCACCTGCCCATCAATTGAAACCCGCGTGGCCAGGGACAGATCATCGATATCAAAGCCCATCTCGCGCCAGCTTTTGGTTTCGGGGCGCGAGGTGGAACGGCATCCCCAATGCAGGTTTCCTGGCCCCGGCCCCCACGGCACATCATGGCCGATGGGCTGGTGATCAAGCGTATAGCGAAGCCCATCCCGCACCTGGCACTGAACACTCGTTCGATTGTCCAAGGTGCTCGTCCAGACGATGGCATTCAGAATGTCAGCATTGGCTTGATAGGTTGCCTCGCGCGCGTCGTTGGCCACGGCCATCGTTGCGGACCGCACTAGGCTATCTGCGTGGCGTTTGCTGATGTCCATGAAGCCAGTAATCAGCTCGCCGTTGCGCGTGCCGCCCCTGATACGCTGGATCAATTGCTGGCTCGTTTCGCCCAGAGCCATACCCATTCGCATCTGATCGGTGAAGCGCTGCAGAGTGTCACCAGCCTGTCGGCTCCACCACTCCGCAACAGGCGCGCCGTGCACCAAGACACTGCCGACCAATGACACCAACTGTTGCCGCGTGAAATTGGCCGTAGCGAGGTGAAAGCCCACACCTTTGTTGATCGCGCCTGCAACAAAGGCGCCTTCGATCTCAGCAAGCTCTCGAAGCTCGCCAATCATCTCTGTGCTCGTGCGGCGGTAGGAGGCACGAATTGTTTCCTTCACCTGCTCCAGCAGCGTTTCTAGGCGCTTCTGGCGGTATGCGGCGCGCACGGGCTCTGTTGGGTCGATAGCAGCCAGTTGGGCAACAATATCGCGCTCCAGCTTAGCCAGGAACGTCCGAACCTTGCGCCGCTGCCCTGCCTCAACGCGAAGTAGATCGACCGCATGGCCAGTGAACAGGTCCGCGATGATGTCGTTGGCCTTGGCTCCACCGGAGCGCTCTGCAATGTCCGTGGGCGGGCGACGGATGGCCATTGCTATTGTACCCCATCGCTAGAAAGGTGCCGCCAAGTGCGCATCGTGACAATCATTGTGATGTTGCTTGGCGCCACACCAAACTCCAATCCCAACGCCACTCGGGATTCGCCAGCGGCAGATCGGCGCCGAATTTCAAGCACCTGGCCAGAGCGCAGTTTGGACGATGGGTGTGCATCGCCTTTGAGCCTTGGATAATCCGTGCGACCTCGTTCGGCCATATCTCTCATGTTATCGGCATGCGTTCCCAGCAACAAATGGGCAGGGTTGCAGCATGGAGGATTGTCACAGGTGTGTCGCACCTCAAGGCTTCGGTCGAATTCTCCATTTGCCAGCAAGAACGCAATGCGCTGTGCATGGTGCGTCTTTCCCTCATAGCCGAAGCAGCCGTAACCGTCCGGAAAACTAGATGCGGTCCATGGCCAGCATTCGTCCTCCCCTCGAACATCGACCTTCGACCAAAAGCGGTCGTGTACGGGCCTCATTTCTGTGCCGCGCTTCAGCTCTCCCCGGCAGGCGTTTGAGCAGCAAGCTATCGTAACTCCATTTGCTGCTGCTTGCCGGGCACGTCCTAGCGAGACATAGAACTCGGCCCCGCACTGCTTGCAGTTCTGATAGGTGCCAAGGCGTTTCTGACCCGCCTTGGCTACGGTTTCGCTCGTCAGGGCACGCTTTGCGCTCATGCCGCTTTCTGGCCCTGGTCGAAAATCTTCGCCAGCCTCGCCAAGCCCTTCGGCGTAATCCGAACCTGCGTTGCGCTCTTTTCAGTTCCATTGGGGCGCGGAACCAACGTCACTTTGTGCTCCAGATAGCCCGCTGCGATCTTGTCCTGATAGCCGATGTCCCCGGAAGTGCCGACGCGGCGATAGGTCCACGAGTTGCTGCGCAGGTAGCGGAACAAATGCTGCGGCGGGATTTGCAGAGTCTTTGCCGCATCGGTAACGCATAGGCTACCGTCCGAATGTTCGATGCGGTCGAGGGCTTCCTTGGAGGGCACAAGCTCGTTGACCTGTTCCTGCAATTCGATGGCCTTTTCACTGTAGGACAGCAGCAGGCCTCGAAGCGCACCGGGATCGTTCATGTCGATCATTGGCCCGGTCTGGGCCTGACGACGGATTTCGGCCTCCATGGCGTTGAAGGCCTCGATGTAGCGCAGTTTCCACTTGAGGGCCTTGGTACCGGTGAACCCCATAGCGAGCAGCGAGAAGCCGTCTCGGTTCATACGGAAGTGGCGATGTTGCTGATTGCCAGTGTCCGCTCGGGTATAGACCCCCTGCTCAAAATTGAGCAGGGCCAGCGACGGCTCAGCAGCAACAAGATTGTCAATGTCGCGCAGAACATTGCGATGCTCCTTGTCAAAGAAGGCTGCAACGTCACGGCTATCAGCAAAGGCCTCGCCTTCACGGACATTCACGATTGGCAGGCGAGAGGCGTTAAAATCGGAAGACATAGATAACCCTCCTTGGGGTTTCAGCACTCCGGCCCGCCAAGCCCGGAATGCACAGGGGTTCGCATTTACGAACGCCGGAGTGCTGAAACTCGGGTTCGCATTCATCCCCATTGGCGGCGGGGAAACTGGTGATGTTCAGAAAAGCGGGCGCGAACGCCCGATTGGTCAGGCGGCTTTTGCCGTTGGCGGTACAATCAGCCCGCGTCCGCTTTCGACTTCGGCCACAAGGGCCGCTACGCACACGAGCAAGATTTCGGCGCGCTTCGCAACGTTACGGCAAGCGAACTCCATGGTCTCGTGGTCATGCGTTGTGGCGATCATTCGCCCGCGATCATCTGGGCCAATGAACATTTCCTCGTGCTTGTCCTGAGTGAGTTGGGCCATTCGCAGGAGGTCATGAGCCTCCAGCTCTAGATTGGTCAGCTTGGACACCAAGTCGCTCATGCCGCCTTCCTCCCCTGCTCTGCATTCACCAGCAGCAGGCTGTAAGCAGCATCCACCTTCTCGTTTAGAATTGCAGAGTGAATAGAGACCTCAGAGGCCAGCCAGCAAATCTGTTCGACCTCTGAAGCAGACAGCAGAAGTTTGACGTAGCCGCGCCCAGCGTCTTCTTTGCCGTCCTTCTCGGAGAAGCGACCTTCCAGCTTGCCACAGAGCAGCGCCGACAGATGCCGCACTACATCCATCTTGGCGAGAATTTCATCCTGCCCTTCAAAAAGGCTCATGATTTCGCCCGCCGTCATGCCACGAACTCCAACTCAGCCTCGGCGCCGCCATCGAACACCGGGCTATCTGGTGTTGGGATCGTGAAGGCAAAGCCCTGGTCGCGCTCAGCATCGCGGAAAATGCTGCGCACTACAGGATCGGTGAAAAGTTCAGAAAGCGGCGTGAATGCCATGAAATCGCTATCGCCCGCGCCAGAGGCGGACGGTATAATGATGGTAGCCATGCGATGATCCTCTACGATCTCGGTTGGTAGGCCCTGCCCGATGCGTCAACATCGTGTGGGGCCGCTTGTTATGTAACGCCACTCACGTTACACTAGGCCAAACTCATGTCAAGCCAGTGGCGTTACATTTTATGACCGAGCAGCGAAAAAAGACCGCAACCCTAAATCTGCGCATCGCGCCGGAACTTAAAGAGACCGCCGAAAAAGCAGCATCCGACGATCACCGCTCGCTCACTTCTCTGGTGGAGAAGCTTCTAACCGACCATCTCAGGGATAAGGGTTATTTGCCCAATTAGACTGCTTGGGTTTCAACCGCACAACGGAAAAATCCAATCCAAGCGCATCTCTAAAGGCCCTCGCCACTCGCTCCTGCGAAGCATGAAATCGGTCTGCCGTCTTCACTTCCACAAATCGAAGCTCCGTTTCACTGACAGCAACAATATCCGGCCATCCGGCCCTATAGGCATATGGATCGGAGGCAAAAATGTCGAATATGCTGAGCAGCGTGGATCTGTGATGAGCCGCGAGTAGCAGGGCCAGATTGCGAGGCACGGCTTCCGGCCCAAGGTCGTGAACTGACATTATTGCATCGAAGTGCGAAGCAAACTCAGGCTCTTGGCATCGTGCCATAGAGCGCCGAATTTCAGTCGCTCGCCCCTCAAATGTTTTGCACATCCCCTCAAAATACCACCGTCGCATCCATGAATGATCGGCTTCGTAGTTCGTCAAAAACCAATCAAACGTGAGCGCCTTCATCGGCATTAAGAGCGCCGTCCCCTCACAATGCGCGACTTCAAACCCTGCCCGCCGAATTGATGCCGCAACCAGTGGCTCTGGCCGCCGGTACGAAGCGCCTCCCTCATCATACCACCGGCGGGAAGCCTTATCGTATCGGGCGTCCATCTCTGTCAGTGGGATAGCAAGTTCTTCGCATTGCAAACGCAAGCTTAACCGCTCGAACGCCGAGCGCGCCACTTTTGGCGGCATTCCGAATCTCCCGCAAAACGGGAGTGTCTGGCCTTATGCGGCGTTGCGCAAATCGGCCCAGCTTTTAGGTACTAAGCCTCGTCCGTCGTCTTGGTGATATCAAGCGCCTCACCCGTCAGGTGCTGATCCTCCATTTCTGTGTCCAGCATGGCGGCATAGTCCTCATAGGATGTATCCTCGCCAATCAACTGGCCTTGCTTGAGCCTGTCGAACATGGTGCGGCGCGGATAGGCTTTTGCCTGCCAACCGGCCACGATGGCAGTAATGTCTTGCGCTGAGAGGTCGTGTGCGAAGAAATCCAGATTGGGCTTCACGGAGACCGCATCAGGGTTTTCACCCATCCACACAGCAACATTCTTCAAAGCCCGCTCCAGCCCTGCGGCTGAGGTCATGGCAATAGTCTTAAGCGTCGAGGTCTGATTGCCCAAACGAAGCCGGATGGCCTCGCCTGATTCCGCGGTGCGCTTGTTCTCGGTCAGCAGCTGCGCGCCAAACATTGTCGCGTCTGCCTTGGCGTTGTCGATTGCCTTTTCCTGGGCCTGAATGCCTGCCCCGGTGAATTCCACCATGCCGGCCGAGCCGCCTTCTGGGATCACCCAGATATTTGCGGCGCCGATGGTGCTCGGCGCCTGGTTCTGTTCATCGAACACGCCAACGACGTAGGGCGTGGGCTCGCTCGTCATGTAGAGCGAGGTCTGGTAGTTCGCGTCCATCCGGTAGATCCGGCGGGCGATCTTTGCGAGGCCATAGAGTGGCACGTCGTCCGGCGCCGGGGTCAGGTCGCTCACACCGAAGAACACGAATGGCAAGAAGTCGATTGGCTTGCGCTTACGGTCGACGGCTTCAACCGGCTCGCCAGCCTCCCAGCCCGAAGCGCCCTTCACCCAAACTCGCGCGGCGTATCGCCCCTCCAGCACGAAGCATTCTCGGTATTGAACCGTCTGCTCCCATTCGCCGGTCTCGGGATTGCGGGTGAGACCACTCTCATCGAGCACGAGGAAATCCGGTCGCTGGTCTTCGTCTGTGTCCCAGCTTGTGATGCTCTCCGCGACATAGCCAGCCAGATACGGCGCGCCATCGGGTCCAATGCCCGGCAGGACGCCATAGCGGCCCACCAGCATGATTTCGGTGGCGATGCGGCGGTGCAGTGCCTCAAGCGTCAGGCCGTCGCGTGTGGCCCGTTCGCGCAATGGCTCCAGTGCCGAAGGCAGCTCAATCTCAGCCGAGCTATCGAGCATCGTGCCCACAGCGCCGCGAACGGTCAGCGCCAGAAGGTCGGGAAACTCGGCAAGCTCCTTGTAGAACTCATAGGCCGCAGCGCGGGTCGCTGGGTCCGAGATTGCCCGAGTGCCAGGCTTCATCGGTAGATAGGTTTCTCCTTTGGCCTTTATGTCGTCCTCTCCCGAGAACGCATCGCGCATCAAGGTCCACGCTGCTTCAAACTCTTTGTAGGCGGGATGCTTCGCCGTGATATCGAATGCCATCAGACAAGACCCCGGATTTCTCTCTGCCCCGAGATGCCGCGAGCGCGGATCGGGAACTTGTAGGCGATAAAATATCCCGCCGCGTCGATGACGTGATCCAGCCCGCCCGACTTATCGGGCTCGCCGTTCTTGTCGTAGGCCTGCTTTTCGAGCGCTTCGACCAGTGTTGGGCAGGTATCGGTGTTGATGCCAACCCCGTCAGCTTTGAGCAGGCCGTTGACCGCTAGCACACGATCTTTAACCGCCGGGTTGGATGGGTTCACGCAAACCCGGAACCCAGCCTGCTTCAGCAAGGCAATATCGCTGTCACTAGCCTTGTTGGATTTCCGGTTCTGCCCCGAGGCGTCGGGATAGACGAAGATCGGATGACCGGCGTGCCGCTCTTTCAGCAGCGTGATCGTTGCCGGGGTGTCCAGCATGTCGGTGTATTCCTGCGCCGCATATGGCTTGCCATCGCGCAGCACGAAGATGACCGCCGCCATATGCTGAACGTTGAAGTCCATACCGACATGCAACGTCTCGCCCGGCTGAATCGTGGCCGCTGTGTGGTGCCGCTTGCGATCGAACTCGGTGTAAACGGAGCCGCTGGTTAGATTGACGAACTCGCCATCCAGGTACGCCGCCAGCAGGTTCGTGGAATAGCTGTCGCGCAAGCTTTCGATATAGCCAGCAGGCAGGTTCTTCGAGTTGCTGTAGGTTGAGGCCTTGATGATCCGGTAGCCGTTGGCCGGCGACTTCTGCCATCGCTCGTAGACGAACCGAAAGCCTTCAGGTGTGGTCGCTACTGCAACCGTGTTGAGGGATCCATCCGGCTTCTTTTGCCGATTGCGGCCGATGATCTTGTTCCAGGCGCCCCGCGCCTTTTCGAGAGGCAGCGTGTCCAGCTCGTCAACGATGCTGTCTGCGACCTCATAGCCGATGATGCGCTCTGGCGAATCCATCGTGCGGAAGATGATCTGCCCGAAAGCGCCGAGGTCAATAACCTTGGCGTTCTTGTTGACCCTGAAGGGGATCAGCATGTCGTCCAGCGTTTCCGCGAACCGCGGGAAGCCGATGGTACTGACCAGATCATAGGTCGGTAGGTAGTAGGCGATGTTCTGACCGGGATACTGCAGCTTGAGAGCCAGAGCCCGCGCGATGGCCGCATGGGTCTTGCCACTACCGAATCCGCCGACGAAAGCCGGAAACTGATCCTTTGCCGATGCGAACTGGAGTTGCGGCCGACTAAGCGGGATCTTCATCGAGAACGAAGGTGATGGACGGCGGCATTAGTGGCGCCCCGTCTTTCCCGCTGTGTTCCAGCGATTGAGGCGGCTTGCCATAGGCCCGATCAAGGATCGCCGTGGCCGCTGAAACTCGCGCCGCTGCCGGGGCGTCTTTGTCGGCATGAACGGCCGCGAGCGTATCGAGCGCGGCTTGCGCATGATCCTTTGCCATGTCGGACAGTTCGCGCTTTGCCGCTGATACCTTGCCCGGCTTTCTGCCCGCACCGGGGCGCGCACCGCCACGTGGAGCCATGATTGAATTCCTTGAATGTATTTCGAAATGTCCGGATTGTTTCGCATGGACCCGATTCGGAGGGTATTACGTGGCCCAGACTTCGTCGTTTACGCACCTACAAGCCGGTGGCTATGGCCCAGGCGCGAAGCTCCTGGACATAGGGAGGTGCCCGCACTGCTCCGTTGCGAGCCCCAACCTGAACTTAGTCTGGGCAGATAAGTGGCATCAACACGGTTCTGGTTGGGCTGCGTACCGCTGCACCAGTTGCACCAGTGTTGTTGCGACCAAACTGCAGTGGGACGGCAACACTACCATGCAAGTCCTTAGACTTTTCCCAGATGCCAAAGCCGCTCACGAAGATATCCCCGATCAAGCCAGGACTTTTCTTCAACAGGCGTTTGAGACATTACACGCGCCAGATGCTGCCGCCGTGATGGCAGGAAGTGCGGTTGATGCAATGCTAAAGGCAAAGGGGCTGCTCGAAGGAAGTCTGTACCACCGGATCGACGCAGCACTTGCCGCCAACCTGCTGACGCAAGGGATGGCAGATTGGGCTCACTCGGTACGATTAGGGTCGAACCGGCCACGTCATGCAGACGCGGAGAGGCCCCACGTTTCGCCTGAGGAAGCAAAGCAGTCAGTTGAATTTGCTGAAGCGCTAGGAACTTTCCTATTCGTACTAACTGCGAAGATTCAACGCGGGATTGAAGCGTCGGCAGCGGCAGAAGCGGAATAACCGACACCCCCCTGGCTGTTATGCCAAGGGCTGGGGAATGGGGTGGCGAGGCGGGGTCAGCTATCGCCACCTTTTAGGAACCTTTTCTATCTTAACGCCCCGACACTTGCCGAACCGGTAGAATTTTCTGCATTTCAGTTTGCCCACCAAATTTGCGCCACTTAGTTTGATCGCGAGGGGGAGCAATGAAGATAGTCGAAACACAAGATCTTTGGGTCGTGAGCCAAAGCCGACGCCTAACGATACCGCAGGTGAAAGGTGCAGCATCCGAGGTATGCCCGCAGATCGATGCTGACCTCAAAAGGTCAGGAATAGCTGCGAATGACCCTTGGATCTTTGTCTCGTACAATCTTCCGAAGAACGGCAAGACGTTCTTTAATTGGCGGTGCTGCCGCCCGATTCCAACGCCTTCTGCATACGATGGTCCGTTCGACCTACTGCATCTAGAGCCCATCATAGCGGCGACACACATGCACCTTGGACCTATGCGCACGCTATTTTCACAGGGCTACGCGCCCCTTGTTAAGGCGATAGATGAATCTCGCCATGAGTTCTCGGGAGAAAGCCGAGAACTCTATCACCATTACGATGGGCCCAAGGCGGGCTATCACAAAATCGAAATCCAGTTCGGGCTGGCGTACTAAGGGTCGCCAGGCCCGCCGGCGCAGGACCCGGAACGGTCACTTCTTGAGGCATAACGATAGACGAGGTCGGTGGGGTCAGGCGCGACCGCTGCGTGGTCCTGAGTCCCACCTAACCGCCTGGCGACCGCTAATGATTTCTCATTGTCGGGCGCAAAGTAACTGACAAGCGTTGAGAGGCCATGCTCGTTCAACGCCCAGTCGCGTAGCGCTACAGCTGCCTCAGTAGCATAGCCGTGCCCCTCGAAGCCGTCGAACAGGTACCATCCAAGCTCGGGCTCGGTGAAAAGTGGACCGCCATTGACGCTCACCATGCCAATGACGGCACCCGTTGCTCGTGAAACGATCACTAGTGCCCCGTAGCCGAACATCGTCCAGGAGCCGACGCAATGGCAGAACATGCCCCAAGTTTCGCGATCCGTTAGCGGACCACCCATGGGGATGGCACGGGGCGATTGCATGATGGCGGCATAACCACCGTAGTCGTCATATGTCGGCCTGCGCAGGATGAGGCGAGGCGTGTTGAGAGCAAAATCTTCAGATTGGGTTGTTCGCATAGTCAAACGGAGCACCGGCGCCAGAAAAAACAGAGTGAACGGATCTGGCTAGCAGAAGCATGGGCAACCTCACCCTCCCGCTAACACGATCGACACTATAGGCATCAAGTTCCGGATGAGAAACCTTCTCGGCCTAGGGCCCTAATCAGCTCAGAACTGTGCTGATTGAACTGATGCATTTTCCGCATGAGTTGAAACGGGTTCGAGCGGGCGATCATTGGCTACGGGACCGGGAATTGTTCGCCGCGCTCGATGGGGTTGAGCCATAATGAAAGCCTGACACTAATGTCGAGGCAGATAAACAGCGAATAGTGTCTCAAACCTTCTTTAACAACTTAAAAGAAATCCTTGATACCCGAACAAATAGCGACACGGTACAAGTTGAAATCAGCACCCAAACCACATTGTAAATCCAAGGAGTTCCAGAATTACTCACCACAAAAAATCCAATAATTGAGTAACATAGCAGTGTTACACCAATAATTGTGGCTTCGTGGACATATCTGAGCAGGTCTTCCTGATACCCCGCACTCCGTATTGTTTGAAAAATGGGCGACCCCGACACGCTGAGGATGATTGCATTCATCGTCGCGAGAAATCCAACAAACACCGCGGCGGCCGTGCCGGTGGCAGCTAACAGGCTGCTAGGGTCCCCAGGGAATTTTGCGCCCCCAACGAACTGCCATGCCAACGTCGCAACGATTGCGATGCCATACGGCAGGTAGCGCTCCACACTGAGACTATTCATGGGGCGACGGGCAGTGCGCCGGTCGTCAGCCATCCGTCCAATATTCTTTCCATTGCTCCCCACCTGTCCGTTCTTGTGTACCGACGTCCCCGTCCCGTGGTCACCAGAGCTTCCGACGACAGACGCTCCTGAACCAGATCTACTGCCTCCAGTCTTGTACCTTCATCCTGTTTGCCTTTGACGTACCCGCCCTGAACCATGGCCCCTAAACCATGGAGATCATCTATTATTTGCATAGCGCCAGAGCGCCCAAGCTGCCCACCGGCCTCCCTAGAAGCTCTCATCGAGATTTTGATGGTATCTATCCCCGATGGCAAGGGTGCGTCCAAGATGTCAGAAAGGCTGCGCCCCATGGCCCGATCTGATGCACGGGCGCCGGGTACACTAACCTCAAATTCCAGCTCTTTGATAATCCCAAACCGAGCCAAGCGACTGTATGCATCCGGCTTCAGCACCGCACCGAATGAAAAGCCCGCACGATCTATAGTAGCCTCCCCGGGAAGGGCTTGTCGTACCCCGCCTAAACTAAGATCGGCTGCAATCAGATACTGGGCAACTCGTGCAACGCGAGGCCCAGCATGATTATATTGAAGCGCTAGATAGCCGGAAGGAGGGTGATAGACAAAACCGGTATCTTCACCAAATGCCTCCCCATCCTCGAGTTCGATTTCCGTCAATGGTCCATTAGCGGACATTTTACCTGGGCCGTGCCCCACACGAGCCGCTGCAAAATCCGCAAAAACGAAAGCCCCGTCTGACGTTGTGTGTTCGAGTCTGAGACCCACCGAACTTGCGTCGAATACCCTTTGCTCCAAAGGACGCAGGTTCAATTCTGCGAGCATTTGCTCAAGCGAGCGTGGGCCGCGTTGAACAACGCGATAGGCGTAAACCTTCAAAATCTTCCCCCTTTTTTTGGGGGACAATAGATTTGTTCTAGTATTTTCGCCAGCCCGCGGATTCGTCCCATTCTATAGGGGGGAAAAACAACAAAGAGAGAGAGATCGAGCTCCCTTAGCCTGCAAACAACTGGCGTCCTGACGAGCTTGGGCAAGGTCTCGCCGCCCCCCCCAACAATGCATGCCCCTATTGGGGGAATTGGCCTGCTTGCCGAGGATGTGCGCTGTATGCACGCCCTTGGGAAACAGGCCGAGCGCCGTAGCGCCCGACCATTTTAACGTGTCAGCCCAGATGTCGGCCCGGGTCGAAGTGCAGGCGTGGGCCAGCAAAGTCGAGCGCAATCAAAAGGCGGCTGCGGGAAGGACCAGCGGCTTCGTCCTCGTCGCCGCCGGTAATCTGCGCATAGAACGCAGCATCAACGGCGATGACAGCGCAGGTCAGATCGGCAGTGGCCAGGGCGTGATCAAGGCTGGCAGGCTGGGTGAACTCGAGAGCACAGATGTCCGGCGCCGGATCGGCCATGGCCACTGGCGCCATGGCCAGCGAACAGAGCGCGATCAGAGCAGCACCAATGAACGCAGTGATGCGCATGGGCAGTCCTTTCGATGTTGGAATTTAGTGCACAAAAAAGCCCGCTCGTGGCGGGCCTGAATTTCGCGCGATATGCGCTAGCATATCGATTAGTGCCTGCTTCGTGCCCCGCTGTCAAGCAGCCCGCTTCATAGACAACTGGAAGTGGACTGCCAAATCATCGAGCGCCGCAAACAGCTCATCCTTGGCCCTGCCCCGAGCGCGCGCGCCCATTCCGCGATGCGTCAGACTTTGGTCATGGCAGACAACGCGCTCCACAAGCGCAGAGCGAAGCATGCCCAGGCATCGCACCGCTTGCTTGTAGGCTTCGAGCGCGTCGGCTGTACGTCCGGCCAGCGGGTCGCCGGA
This sequence comes from Devosia epidermidihirudinis, assembly GCF_000971295.1. GTDB lineage: Bacteria > Pseudomonadota > Alphaproteobacteria > Rhizobiales > Devosiaceae > Devosia > Devosia epidermidihirudinis. The sequence goes on from NZ_LANJ01000011.1 coordinate 374,735, forward strand.
CGGCCCCGACGTGTCCACCTTCACCGCCGCATAGTCGACAGCCCTTGCCCCGCCGATTTGCGCTCGTTCATATGTGTTGCGATACTTCGCGGCCGCCATGATCTGCATTTCACTGGCGCCCTTGAGCCTCGCCAGACCACCGATCAGCTCCGCCATGTTCATCTGGACATAAACCTTGCCGACATTCGGACCCGATTTGACCTGCCGCTGGTGAAAATACTCGGCATCCGACATGGACGGATCCTGCACCAACCGATGCTCAACTATTCGCCTTCCCATCTGTCTGCCCCTTCTGGTCTATCTGTATTAGTCGGTGGTGGTGGTTAGGCGAGGAGGGATGAAGTCAGGGCCGACGAACTCAACCAACCGCTGGTGGTCGCCTGACCAAGACATTGCCTCCCCATTCTTCAGGCGGTGTTGCACCAGTTGGTAAAGTCTCAGCGCCGAGCGCATCACGGCGGTCTTGCTCATCCCAAACTCTTCGGCAAAACCCTCAAGTACAGCCATCTCAGCGTTGGTCAGATTGAGGGTCATGGTCTTGTCGCTCACCCTTCCCTATCCTTCTTGGCTGGGGAGTGGGGAGCCGGCTGCCACTCTTTGAGCCGCCGTCGGAAATCCTTGTCATCCTTGGATTCCGCGACGATCCGCCGGTATTCATCGATTGGGATTTCCTGCCAGCTCCCCTTCATTTTCTTGAGGCTCCTGTGGTCTGCGCCTTGATTTGCCTGCCACTTTTCAGGCGCGGGCCGAACGGGCTTCCGTACTTCAGCCCCGCGTGTGGGATTTTGCTGGTCAGGGTCTTTTCACTCATCTCGTGTTCCTTTCCTGCTCCTGCTGGCGGTCGTTTGCGACGAATTCTTGGTAGGCTGTGAGGGTCAGAATGATGCCATCGGCTATATCGACGGCGGCTTGTGTCTCTGGCTTGGTCTTGAGGAGTTCCCTGCCCTTGTCCCGGTGGCGCTCCATGTAGGAAATCTGGGAGGAGAGAGGGACGATCATGCGGCTGCCCCGAATAGGTCGAGCTGGTCAGGAACGAGGCCTCCAATCGCCAACTGCATTTCCATCGGCTGTTTGGAAAGCCAGCGTTCCCAGCTAATGCCGGCGTGGTCGAAACATACGCCCAAGGCCCAATCCCTGTGTCCCGCGGCTTTGGCGCTTCGGCGACCCGCCTCGCACGCCGCACAGGCCTGATAGACGCCATACTCGTTGCAGATCGGGCTCATGCCGCATGCTCCCCAAGAGCAGCCTGAGCCTTCTCAAGCTCGGCGGGCGTGACGGTGGTGGTTCCCTTGGTGCCGAAATAGATCGGCTTACCGCGCAGCTTCTCGATGAACGGGATGAGCGGATCGCCATCGCGCAGAACCGGCAGACTTACGGCTGGGTTTGCCGCTGCGGACGCATCGAACGAGCGCCAAGCGCCTTCGCCAATCCACTTGTCGAGCGGCGGGGCAAACCGAAGGCTGTCCGACATCGATCGGTTGCGCTTGGCCTGCTCCGCTGTCCACCACACGCCGAAGGCAAGGGCTTTGGAATGAAGGGCCTGCTGGTCGGCTGGCGACAGTCGGCGCCAGGCGCGTTCGGCCTTGGCCTGGTTGTAGGTCGGGGAGCGCGGCATTGCTGCTTCGACCTGATCGAACAAATCGCCCGCCTCGCCCCCTTGGGGGTTAGGGGGGGCTTTCTTTCTATCTGTTTCTAGATATGTATCTGTCTCTTGGGCCGTCACATCGGCGTCACGTGACGGTCGCGTTACGTCACTGTCACGCTGATTGTCACGGTCATCCGGTGAAACCGCAGCGTTAGCTGACTTTCGCTCGCGGTAACGGCGCTGTCTTTCGGCGGCGCTGTCACTCGAATACTGGCGGTCGCTCCACCGGACCACCACCCCGTTAGACAGGCGACCGAGGCTTTCCAGGCAAGCGAGTATGCCGACCAGATCAGCGTCATCGCACCGGAGAAAGTAAGCGGCTTCTCCGGCGTCGAATTCATATCGTCCATTGTCATTGATCTCCGATGCGCTTTCGAGAATGGCGCCCCAAACCCACACGACGCGCTCAACGGGCTGCTTGGCCTTTACGGCTACAGACACGAGCTTTTCGTCGCGCATCATGCCAGCGTAGTGGCGGAACCAGCGGCTCATATGCTGTGCCCTTCCAAATCAAAGCCCATAAACTCGGCAGCAGTCAGCGCTCCCTTGCTCCTATTGCAGGACGCGCAAGCGACCAGAAGATTGCGCAGTTCATGCTTGCCGCCTCTCGACCACGGCATGTCGTGATCGATGTCGAACGGGCCTTCGGTGCGTCCGCAATATCGGCACTTTTCCCCGTCGCGTGCTCTGACCTGTCGCTTTAATTCCATAGGAATTGCTGGGCGGAACTGCGTAGTTGCCTTGCTGGTAGCGCGCTTGGCGCCCGCCCGACCCAGCAGATCAAGGATCACATCGCGGCTTTCGGCCCACTCTTCCTTCGAAAGGCGGGACATGCGCTGGATGAGCTTTTCGTCGGACGGCAGGCATCCTTCCCGCCAGTACGACATGATCAGGAGCATGTACGCGCCGTGCTCTGCAGCGGTAAGGTGCCCGGTGTCAGCAAGGTAGTTCTCAATATGAAGTGGCATCCATGCGCGGTTGCTGCTCATTGGAAATACCCCATGCGCTCGGCGTGCTTACGAATGCTGTGCAGCACTGTTGTGTGGTCGCGGCCGCCCATGCGCCTACCAATTCCGCCCAAGGTCAGAAGCGTTTCTTTGCTCATGCGGTACATCGCCTCCTGACGGGCCAGAACGAGTGGCGGCGACCGTCTGGCGCTCAGCATCTCGACCGGCGTCAGGCTGTGCTTCGACGCGACCTGATGGATAATCTCTTGGGCATGGCCCGGCTCTGGCTGGTCGGGGCGCTCCACGGACATGATGTCCAGCACATCGCGAACCCGCTGCTGGCTTTCCTGAGTGACCGGCACCATCGGCAGCGGCGGCTCTGGTTTCTTGAACAGCGGATGGCCCGGCAGGATGCGAACGGCAATCACCTGTCGTGGTGTTCTGCAGGAGAAGCTGGCCGCAGCGCGTAGGCGCGATCGAACAGCCGCATAGTGCTGGCGCTGACCGGCGAGCGATGAAAGGTCGGGCGTGGTGATGAGCATATTCATGCCGCCACCCGCCACACGATGATCTGCGTGCCAGTGTCCTCGATGCCAGACACGGAGCCAGATGCGCGGACCTGATTGGCCACGCTCTCTTTGACGCTGGCGCCGGTCAGCCGCATGTTCCAGCGGGCGCGGCCATCGCTGATGGGCGTGCGCACCAAGGCATCACGCATGTACTCAAGGGCGTAGAGAACGTCTTTGACGGTGAGATCCTTAGCCATTGGCGGCCGCCTTTGGCTTCTTTGGTGCCATTCCCTTCTTAGCCTCGTAGCCAGCCGCCCTGAGGGCGACCTTGGCGTCATCGAAGCCGTGGGCAGGGATTGAGCAGAAAGGCACGCAGTCGCGCGTCATTGTGACAATCCCGAGGATGCCAGCGACCGCATCAACCTCGGGGCCGGTCAGCTCCAGATAGTCGCCTGTCGGGATGAACTGCACATGCTTGCGCATGTTGCTTGGGGTGTAGTCTGGGAAGCGGATACCGAACTCGCGGCACCGGCCTTCGAGTGTGCTACGGGAACGTGCAAGCATGCGGCGGTCTGCGCACTGCTCAAGCGTCAAACCCTTCTCGGAAAGGCGGCGCAACAGGTCAGCGGTCAGCCCCTGGAATGATCCGACTCGCGGACCATTGGCGATGTCGTTGACGACGCCGGCGAACATGTCGAGCGTTTGAGGGTTCATGCGCGAATTCCCTTCAGTTCCTTGGCCTTGTTGACCCCGGCCACGAGAGCGGCAGTTGTCCGGGCCTTCTGGTTTCTGGCGTAGATGTGCTCCTCGGTGTCGCCCTTGCGATGCACCGGAGAGGTGACCTTCTGGAGAACAGTTTCGGAGACAGCCACGGCCCTACTCCTGCGCTGGCAGGCCGTTGAGCCCGCCTTCGTAGAGACGCATGGTCGCTTCGATGTCCTCGATGTGCATGTTCAAGCCGGCCTCGACGGCCTCCGCTTGTCGGCGCAGCAGATCGCGGCGGGAAATGAGGTCGAACCGCTCGCTCTCCAGCTCCTTGAGGGCGAGGTCGATGCGGTCACGATGGGAGGCAAGGCGCTGCACTATGGGCGCGGACTGCTTGGATGCCTCGGCAATAGCGGCTTCGCTGGCCTCGATTTCGTCAGGTACGACTTTCAGAGATGCGGCCTTACGGTTGGTCATTCGTCGTCTCCCTATGGGTTAGTGTCCCCAGTCTCTCGACTGGTCTGCTGTTTCGTCGGCGTCGGTGAAGCCGCCTACTTTCGCTCCCGGGTGGAGCGGCGCTCTTTTCGTCGCCACTTCCGCCAGGATGCCTGTAAGGCGATCCACCAGATCCTGATCATGAGCATCCGCGCCCGATGCCTCCTCGATTTCGAGAGTGTGTAGGAGCCGCGCAGCCACCTTTGCGCAGCGGTCTAGGTATGCGGCCTTGACGCGAGCGTAGAGGCTCACATCGCAAGTCTTCGCTTTGGCCTTGTGGAGATGGGTGAGTTGCGAGACCGTCAGCCCGTAGTCGCGCGATAGCTTTCGCATCGCGGCTTCCTTGGTGCCGGAACTCATCGTTTCCAGCTTGACCATTTCCCGCACATATTCTGTTGCAGTCGTGGCGCTCACTTTGGGCACCTCATTACCGAAATTTGGTAACGCCATCCCTTTTCACTCCGTACATGATGACCAGGACGAGGCGAACATTTGGAAAGGCGATTGGTTTGTTGGAAGAGATCGGACAGAGCGAACTTGTGAAGCGGCTCATCCGAGACGGACTGCGCGGCAAAGGGGCGGGAACCCCTGAGCAGCGCGTGAATGAAAAGGCCGGGAGCGCGAACGATGGCGCTCACCGGCAAGGGACGCAGGGAGAGAGGGAGGAGAAGCCGCTCCATGCGGACGAACCCAGCCCGGCGCGTCAGAACCGGCCTGCCTTGCGCGTAGTCAACGGCAAGTGCGAGCCGACACGTCCCCAAAGCGAGCGTCTGCCCCCGCTCGGTGTCGGTTCCCATTTGACGTTGATCATCGGCGGCAAGCTTTGAGCCCGCCACCAATCCAGCCCGATATGCCGTGGAAGCGCCTGACAAAGCGCGGGCACCGATGGGCGATGAAGCAAAAGCCAGGGCCATCAGAACGGCCCCCAGCTCAAGATGATCCCGACCACAGCGCAGCCGGAGACACACAATGCGAGCGCACTGGTCACATGACGGACTGTGGAAGGGAGTGAGAGGCGGGTCATTCGACGGCCCTGCCCTCTGCTTCGGCCAAATACAGCTCCAGCATCGCCTCTTGTTCGAGGCGTTCAGCGATAGGGATTTTGCGCAGGCGAACGGCGCGCTTCATGATCTTGGTGTCATAGCCACCGGACTTCGCCTCGGCGTAAATCTGCTTGATGTCCTCGCCGATGGCCGCTTTCTCTTCTTCCATCCGCTCGACGCGTTCGAAGAATGCGCGCAGTTGTCCGTTCCCCTCGGCCATGGGCTATTCCTCCGATTTGAATTTGTGAGTGGTGTTTACATTGCCGCTGCGCGCACGAATGGCGGCGGCGATAAACGCGCCGAGAGCGGGCTCAGAAACATATTTGCCGCGATCCGTAGCCAGGGCCGCGCACCCTTCTCGCTCAGCAGCAGTTGCTCGTTCCTCTCCGCGCTTTTCTGCGGAGAGAATGGCGCGGGCTATGGCTTCGACAGCGCCAAGCGCATTCGGTGCGCTTTCGTAAAACGCGCGCTCAGCAGCGTCCCAAGCGTCCTGCGGGATATCCTCTGGCTTGCTCATTGGATCACCATGTCTGGCTGGGGAATGGAGAGGACCTTGCGGATTACGCAGCCAGCAGCAGCCTTGTGCTTGCGGCGGCAGGCGCGGGCTTGGTCAGCACGGCCTACCCATGCCTCTGCGCGCTGGGCGGTCATCATCGTGGCCGACCAATGCAGATACAGCCCGTCACGCTTGAGGTGGACCTTTGGAGCCTTCCCCGCATGATTGGCCAAGGCTTCGGATTTGATGCTGCGAACGGCTTGGGCCGCACCAAACAGGACGGTCATGCAGCAGCTCCCTCTTTCGAAGGAGTTCGAGCGCGCAGCTTATCAAGGGCCAAGGAAACCAGCCCCCGCGTCGGCGGGCCCTTTTTCTCCCAAAGCGCAACAGCGCTTTGCTTCACGCCAAAGCGGCTGCCAAATTTCTCTTGGCTTTCACCAAGGTCGTTGCGGAGAACAATGATGTCGTGTTTTGTGAGCATGGTCACATTTTATGACTTACTCATAACTCAACGTCAATGAGTTTCTCATAATGTTTTCTGGCAAACTCATAACCATGAGTGACCTAGCCGACAGATTGATGAAGGCCCGCAAACACGCAGGCTTCGATAGTGTGCAGCAAGCTGTTGATGCGTGCGGGTTCAAGTACCCGACATACGCTGGTCATGAGAACGGATCGTCGGGCTTCCGCGCGCCCACCGGGGCGATCTACGCAAAGCGCTACAAGGTCAGCTTCGACTGGTTGATGAATGGTCGCGGCCCAATGATCCCGGAGGGTGAGCGCCAGGTTCGCCTGTCCGGGTACGTGGGCGCCGGCCAAGAAGTTTACCAGTTTGACGACGGCAACGCAGGTTGGGTTGAGGCGCCGCCAGACGCAACCGATGCCACACATGCGGTAGAAGTCCAGGGCAACTCCATGCTCCCGCTCTATGAGACAGGCACCGTCCTTTACTATTCGAAGCTGCTCGCCCCCGAGAACATGACCGGCAAACGCTGCATCGTGAAACTCGAAGACGAGCGGATTCTGGTAAAGACGCTGCGGCGGGGCTCGCAGGCAGGACTATGGACTCTGGTCAGCCTAAACGCCGATGACATCGAGGACGTGGCGATTCAGTGGGCGGCTCCGATCGATTGGATCAAGCCCAGATGACCTCTGCCCGCGCACCAAAGCCAGCCCGAGAGTTGCGCCCGGCGCAACGCAGAGTTGATCATCTCGCGGGAACCATTCAGCCGTTCATCCCTTGTTAAGCCGTAGTGCATAGGCTACATATGACCTCGCCAGACGAAGAGATCGAAGTTTACAGAACCGACGTTTTTGACGTTTGGCTGGGAGGACTACGCGACCACAAAGCGGTTGCAAAGATCACGACGCGGATTGACCGGCTTCAGCTTGGAAATCCCGGAGATACTGAGCCTGTAGGCGAAGGTGTTTCCGAGATGCGGATAGACTATGGCCCAGGGTACCGGGTGTATTTCATCCAAAGAGGCAAGTTGGTCGTGATCCTGCTTTGTGGTGGCGATAAGTCCTCTCAAAAAGGCGACATAAAGAGCGCCAAGGCGTTAGCCGCAGAGATAAAGGACGCGTCAAATGGTTAATCTGCAGAAGTACGATAGTGCTGCCTACCTCAAGAACGACGAGGCTATTCTCATCTACCTTCAGGAAGCCATCGACAGCAATGATCCGAAAATGGTCTCCCATGCACTTGGTGTAGTCGCTCGAGCGCGTGGTATGTCACAGATCGCCCGCGAAGCTGGCGTTTCCCGCGAAAGCCTTTATCGCACCCTAAGCGATGAGGGGAATCCCGAATTCGGCACAGTCATGAAAATCGTGCGCGCGCTGGGAATGAAGCTGGCGGTAGCCCCGGCCAATAATGACAATAGTTGCCACGCGATGGCGTAGCGAGAAGAGCTGAGACCCACCGGGCCCGCCCTAGCCGGCGGGCTTTTTGTTGGCAAAAATACCGAGTTGCGCCGAGCCGCCCGAAAAGACACCATGAGCCGTCGCGAGGGGCCTGGGTGTATATGATCCCCCCAAGGCCTCAGCGCACCGAGGCTCTTCGCGACACCCTCCAAGTCTCAGCCTTCGCTGCTCCGGCGACTCTTTTCGTTGGAACCGATATCAACGAACGGCGTTTCACCGAACGGTGACCGACATCACCACAGGAGGTCTACCTGACGAGTGGTAGGCTTGTTGCAGCCCTAACTGCCCCGCTTAGGCGGGGCTTTTCTTTGGCTAATTCACCGCTGCGCCTACCCCCTCGTACAACTGAAGCGTGCTCACGAGATCCTGGATCACTTCAGGGGCGACAGGGTCGCAAATGTAGACGTGCTCGGGATCATCATTAATCCCATCACCCACCACCCCCATCATTGGAATGACGCGGAATTCGTCATTGTGGGCGAACTCGCGTAGCGGGTACCTCTCGAACTTGTAGCCCGGATATTCGCGGCCCAGCGCCGCCATCAGTAGGTCACGATCTTCGGGCGAGGCTGAGAATAGACGCCGAGGAAAGATCACCACAAACTCGCTGACTTCACGCATTTCGTTCTCCATTTGTTCTAATCATGAAGCATGGCACGGGCTGCCCTGTCGAGTCGGAAATCATTATGTCCAACACCCGCAATTATGATTTTCTCATAATTTTGCTTGCCAATGTATTATGAGTTTGTCATAACTCAGGCATCGAAACGGCTACGGCCTAGATGGAGGCAGCAATGACAAAGGCCCAATTCAGCAAGAATTCCGATCAGGCAGAGAAAGCCGCCAAGCGTTTCGAGACGATCGTCCCGAAGGCAAACCGCAAGGGCTATGCCCGGATCAATCTGGTGATGGACCTGACCGCCGCTGACGGCGTGAACGGGAACGCTGCTCTGGATTGGGACCGGCTGCTCGACGCCGACGACTTCAACTTCATGCACGATCTGGGCGGCATCTCGCGCCACATCGACCGCGCCACGGGCCGCATCGGTGGCCACTTCCTCCCCCGCTTCACCCTCAAGCAGGCCGCCTGACCGCAGCCATGCCCGCATAGGAGGCTACCGTGACCAAACCCGCAGCTACCTACACCCACTGGTTCATCTTCGACGGCGTCGGCGCGGTCGATGGAGAGATGTTCACCGACTACCAGAGACTGCTTATGGCTGTCGGCTGGCAGGACGCGGCTGACTACGTGGTGTGCGCCTTCGATCTCGGCCTTCCCGGCCAGCTCGGCAACTGGACCCACAAGGGCGAAACCCAGCTTGTCGATGTGACCAAGGAAGTCGCTGCTGACTGGTGGGAAAGCCGCTGGAACGACAGCTTCGAAAAGGTGCGGGCTGGCCAAGCTGACTTCTGCTTCCTCGCTCAGCATCACCGCAAAGAGCTGGACGCATTCATTGCCGATCACTTCGCCGTCGAGAACGCGGCAGATGCTTGGCGCGATGAACGCGTGGCTGCGGAGTGATGGCCATGGCAACCGTTCGCGAAAACCTGATCGCTGCACGAGCGCTGATCGATACGCCTGAGAAGTGGCGACACGGCTCTGAGCTTGCCACAACCCGGCGCCGGACCATCTTGTCCGCTCTCGACGAGGTTACAAGCGACCAAGCGACTTTCGAAGCGCTGACAGCGCAATCGCCACGCGGCGGCTTGGTGTTTTTCAACAAAGCCCCCGGCACCACCCACTCCGACATCATGGCCCTATTCGACCGGGCCATAGGTGCACAGGGCGATCCAGCATGACCACCACCCCCGTTGGCTCCGGCCGCACCCTGTTCCCCATCATCACCGATTTTCGCGCTCTCTGGCCTGTCTTGGCTCCGGCGCAACAGAAACCAGCAAAGGAAGTAGCCAGATGAGCGACTGCCGCACTTGCAAGCACAACACCTACGCTGGGAGCCCGGCGATCACTGCTTGGGTCGATTGCTCACACCCCATCACCATCGCAAAGACGCCAAAGCCTGAAGCTGGAGATCCAGCGTGGGTCAACTTCATGACTGCTGATCGGCCTACTTCGGAAATGGTGAAACTCATGAACGGCCCCAACTGCGCGGCTTGGGAGAAATCAAATGCTTGAGAAGAATGCAGCTTGGGAAGGCGGGAAATGCGGCGTTCCTATGTGGATGGGCGGCAGTCCAGCAGGGCACTGTGACAACGCAGCGTTTGGTCCACAGTACCCACGTGAAGTCATGGCCGACCACAACCCGCGCTATATCCTTGACCGCCCGCCGCATTGCCCTCCCGGCCCATGTTGCCCGATGCACGGCGGACCTGCCGAAGGCCAGCCCATCGTATTCCAGGACGGCTACACCGAGAAGGGCCGCCCAATGTACTGCGCCGTCATGCCGGGGTTCATCAACCTTCAGGAGAGCCCTGCCGGTTTCAGCGGCGACGGTCGAACAGCGATAGCCAATCTTCGCGCAGCCATCGCCAAAGCCGAGGGCCGCTCATGACCCCGCAAAACCCCATTCCCCTCACCTTCTCCGAGCAGGTGAACGAAGGGCTGTGGCTGCTGCTGACCTTTGTGGTGTCAGCGCCGGTCATCTTCACAATCGGCGATTGGTGGGCGCTATGAGCGCGGCGGAAACCGAATACACGCTCCGCCGTCAGACCGAAGCCGCCAAGTCGCTGCTCTCTGGGCTGCGTGCAGATGGCGAGGATGATGCCGAGCTGGTCGCTGATGCCATCGAGGGCGAAACCGATTTGCTGGAAGCCATCAGCGAGGCGCTTGCCGCCAACGATGATGACGAAGCGTTGGTGATCGGCCTCAAGGCCAAAGAGGGCCAGTTTGAGGCCCGTCGCAACGCCATCCAGAAGCGCATTGAGCGCCGCACGGCCCTGATTGAGCAGGCGATGGTTGCCACTGAGCAAACCACGTTCCGCCTGCCTACGGCTACGCTGACGCTTGCCAAGCGCGCTCCCGGCGTCGTCATCGCAAACGAAGCGGACATTCCGGCCCGCTTCTGGATCGCGCAGGAGCGCCCTGCCCCAAAACTAGACAAAGCGGCGCTCAAGGAAGCGCTGAAAGCCAAAGAGGCGGTGCCAGGCGCATCGCTCGACAATGGCTCAGTGTCGCTCACAGTTCGGAGGAAATAGCCATGAACGCTATCACCGCATTTGACCTTTCGCCGCGCCAGATCACCCTCGTTCAGCACACCGTCGCCAAGGATTGCAACGCGGACGAATTCAACCTCTTCATGGAAGCGGCTCGATCTTACGGGCTCGATCCATTCCGCAAACAAATCCTGCCCCTGGTGTTCGGTAAGAACGCGAAGGACCAGTCCAAGCGCCGCATGTCCATTGTGGTCAGCCGCGACGGCCTGCGCGTCATTGCCCAGCGCTGCAAGAACTACCGCCCCGCGTCCGAGAAGGCCGAGTGGGAGACCGACCCCGATCTCGTCGGCCCGTTGAACCCAAAGGGCCTGATCTCCTGCACCGTTTACCTCTGGCAGCAGGACAGTCGCGGTGAATGGTTCAAGGTCAAGGGCGAAGCCGAGTGGGACGAGTTCGCGCCCGTCACCGACGAATGGGGCGAGAACGAGCAAGGGCAGCGCAAGCCGACCGGCCGCAAGACAATCGATGCCTCCGGCAACTGGGTGAAGATGCCCAAGGTCATGCTCGAAAAGTGCGCCGAGGCCCAAGCCCTGCGCGCGGGTTGGCCCGATGCATTCGGCGGCGTCTATGTCGAGGAAGAGCTAGACCGCGCCAAGGTGATCGACGCCACGGCGACCGAGATTGTCGCGCAGGAAGCCGAGGAACAGCGCATGCGCCGGATCGGCGCCGCCGATGCCATCACCATCACGTGGGGCAATGGCTGGGCGCTCGAAAACGTGCCGCTCGGTGAGTTCGCCGACCGCTGCCTCGATTTCATCACCAACACGCCAAAGCCCGACGTGGCCCTTTGGGCTCAGGCCAACCGCGTCGGTCTCCAGCAATTTTGGGCGAAGCAGCCGGGTGACAGCCTTGCGATCAAGCAGGCCATCGAAGCCAAGGCCAAAGAGCCCGATCCAAAACCAGAGCCCGCGAAAGAGACGCAGGCCGCTTAATCCCCATGCAAGGGAGGCGGGGTCGAGCCTAACAAGCGCCCGCCGAAATTCGATGACCAAAGCAGCACTAGACGCCAAGGCCGCACTCGTCACGCAGATCCAGACCGTATTGCGGGCGGCGCGTGATGATCGCAACGGCGCAAAGCTCCGCGAGGGCAATGTTCTGATGCTGTCGGATGCGTTCATGCGGCTGCCGCTGGAGAGCCAGGCTGACTTGCAAGCGCTCTACCGAGAGGCGTTTCGAGCTGTGTCGGGGGCATTCGCATGAGCCGCGCAACCGTCATCCTCAACGGCAAAGCCGACCGTGAAAAGGTCTGCCGCTGGGCCATGGGCGTTCCTGCCGGCACTCGCGTCGAGTTCAAGGAGGTTAAGCGCACCCTGCCCCAGAACGATCGCATGTGGGCCATGCTCACCGATCTATCCCAGCAGGCAACCCTTGGCGGCAAGCAGTTCGCGCCCGATCAGTGGAAGGTCATCTTCCTTCACGCGCTCGGTCAGGAAATCCAGCTTCTCCCAAGCCTGGATGGCCGCACCTTCGTGCCATGGGGCCAGTCGTCATCCGATCTGACCAAGGACGAAATGACGGGGCTGATCGAGCTGATGTTCAAGTTCGGCGCCGAGCATGGCGTTCAGTTCCAAGATGATCGGGTGGCAGCATAATGGCCCGTTCAGTCCCCGAATGGATCGGCAAGACCGACGACGCCAAGGTGCCACCCCGCGTGCGCCTCAGCATCTTCGAGCGCGAAGGCGGCAAGTGCTGGATCAGTGGCCGCAAGATCCGCCCCGGTGAGCCTTGGGACTTGGACCACAAGATCGCCCTCATCAACGGCGGGGAGCATCGGGAAAGCAACCTGTTCCCGGCCCTGCGCGACAAGCACCGCGAAAAGACCCGCGAGGACGTCGCTGAGAAGGCTCAGGTCGCCGCCGTCCGCAAGAAGCACCTTGGTATTCGCAAGCCGTCTCAAATGCGCTCAGCGGGCTTCCCTGCCCGTCCCAAGCAAAACACCGCAACCGCCCCGCTCAAGAAGCGTGTGGGCTATTTCGAGGACGCCCAATGACCTCTGATCGAGTATCTGACGAACGGCCCGAGGGGCACTACTGGACGCGCTGGGGCAGCAACCCGAATTGGGACGTCATGTTCTGGCGTGAAGGCTATTTCTGGGACCAGCAGGATTGTGGCTACCTTCCCGAGAATTTCGGCGAGATTGGCCCCCAAGTGCTCCCACCAGGCGATCTCCGCTCCCCTGTGACGGGAAGCGATGAGATGGTGGAGCGGGTATATCAAGCGGCGCTCAATAGCTCGCATAGCATCAGCCATGAGAAGGTCATCCTCTTTTATGAAGCGGCCAAGCCGGGGAAGAACGCTCTGAACCAGCTCCATCTTCGCCTCACCGCCGCCCTCGTTCCTGCTGAACAGGAGGGGCATCAGCGGCGCGTTGCGGCGTGGATGCAGGAGTGCTTTGGGGCCGAAATCACGGCCGACAAGGTGGAGCGTGTGGACCGCTTCATTGAGGAAGCCCTTGAGCTTGCCCAGGCAACCGGATGGACGGCTGACCGCGCACATGCCTTGGTGGATTACGTGTTCGGTCGGCCTGTTGGCGAGATTGGGCAGGAAGTCGGCGGCGTGATGGTCACACTCGCCGCCCTTTGCAACGTGTTCGACATAGACATGAACGCCGAGGCCAAGCCCGAAGTTGATCGCATCACTCAGCCTGAAATCGTGCTGAAAATCAGAGCCAAGCAAGCAGCGAAGCCAACAGGGTCGGCTCTGCCTATCGCCCCCACCCCAGGCGGGGATAACCGGGTCGTGGCTTGGTGCCCAGACGTTTGCCCGCTCACGCAGCGCCCGTTCTTCATGTGGATCGACGGCGAGCCGACATACGGCGGACCATTCGACAGCTACACCATCCCAACGCGCGATGCCGAGGGCGAGTTTTCCTGCCGACGCTATGACCATGACGAAGGCGGCTGGAAGGATTGGAGCGAAGGTCTGTCGATCAAGGTCGTGGACGAAAGCGACTGGCTAGGCCTTGAGGATCGCGCCGAAACCGCCGAAGCCAGTCTTGCCGCCGACCGTGAGGCATTGAAGCCGTTCGCTTCCTATATCGAAGTGCGGGATAAAAACGATCCCGACATGCCCGACGACTTGGTGGTCTCCGCTTACGTTGCCGAGTTTCGCGGCTCAGCCGTTCGGATCACGCTTGGAGATTTCCGCCGCGTCCGCGCCGCCCTTGCTGGGAGTAACGGGGAATGAGACCGTTTTTCAGCTACTACGGCGCGAAGTGGACGGGAGCCAAGCACTATGGCCCGCCTCGGCACGATCTCGTAATTGAGCCATTTGCTGGGTCTGCCAGCTACGCGACCCGATGGAATTGCAGGCGGGTCAAACTCTACGATGTCTCGCCGGACATTTGCGATCTGTGGTCTTGGCTGATCGGGTGCAGCGCCGAAGACATTGCCAACATACCAGATGCCTTTGAGGACTACTCTGAGGTGCTTGCTCTCCCGCGCGGACCCCAGCTACTTGTGCGGTTCTGGATCTCGAAGGGGCGCGCCGAGCCATCAAGGACGATTTCGCCGTGGTACTTTCAGTGGCGCAGTTCGTCCGATTGTCGCGTTTGGGGCCCCGCCGTCAAGCGTCGGATCATCGAGCAAAAACCGCTGATCGAGCATTGGACGATTGACCGCAAAGCGTGGTGGGAGATCGAAGTAGAGACTGCCCACTGGCACATCGACCCGCCGTACAACAACGACGCAGGCCGTCGCTACCCACACTCGTCTCTTAGCTTCTCTTCATTGGCGTCGTGGTGCCGGGGTCTGCCTGGTCCGGTCGATGTTTGCGAGAACGTCGGAGCCGACTGGCTCCCATTCGAGCCGCTCTACGACGTCGTGACCTCCCGCGGGCGTCGAAGCGGCGCTGTCTCCAAAGAAGCCGTGTGGAGGAATGCAGCATGACTAGCCCCATGACTGAAACAGCCAAGCTAGAGGCGCTGATCACAGACATTCGCGAGCTGATCCGGGCCGCGTGGACGCTCTGTGACAACACTGGCAACGAGAACCCGCCCGAAGTGGATCAGGGCGATTGGAACAAGCTATCGGCAGCGCTTGACAAGCTCGACCAGTTGCCAGAAGTGCCGGACCTTGTTGCTGGCCCGGCAACCAAGGCCGAGTATGTGCTCACCCGCGCCCTCTCTGTCTCCCGTCCAGTAGTGGAGGGGCTGGAGGATGTGAAGGCCGCACTGATTGAGCGTGTGAAGAAGGACGGCCCTCTCGTGGCTTGGGAGATTGAAGAAGTTCTCTCCTCGCTCTCCCCACCAACGGGAGGGGTTTCAATCGATCAGCTGCAGGCCGCGCACATCGAGCGCCAGGAAGAATGGTGTCCTGATCAGAAGCCCGACCTGTCGTTTCGCGGCAACGAGATGGGCGGGGAATGCGGCGAGGCCCAGAACGTCATCAAGAAGCTGGAGCGTGAGCGTCACGGCTGGCGCGGATCGCGGGACACCGTGGAGCACCTAGGCCAAGAACTGGCCGATGTCGTCCACACCGCTGTC
This sequence comes from Devosia epidermidihirudinis, assembly GCF_000971295.1. Taxonomy (GTDB): domain Bacteria; phylum Pseudomonadota; class Alphaproteobacteria; order Rhizobiales; family Devosiaceae; genus Devosia; species Devosia epidermidihirudinis. The sequence goes on from NZ_LANJ01000011.1 coordinate 390,149, forward strand.
CTCTGCGCGATCACGGCGGGCATAGAGCTGGGGCCGTATGTCGTCGCCAAGTTCAATGAGACCAGCGAGAAAAACGGCCTCTCGACGTTTCTCCCCTCACCCCCGGAGGCAGAATAATGGCGAAGCTGACGAAGGCGCAGGTGAAAGCTCTAACTGAACTGCGAGACGACACCCGATTTGGGTTCAGGAACGCCAACCTTGGCAACAGGACCGCCGTGGCTTTAGAAAAAATCGGCCTTGTAGAGTGGCGTTCGGGCCGATTTTTCGGTGGTCGTTACTACATCACCCCTGCCGGTCGCTCTGCCCTCACCAAGGAGAAGCAGGATGGGTAAGGCATCGGACACCTGCATAACGCAGAAGTACCTGCGCCGCTGGCCGACCAGCAAGCGCGCCCGTTCCTGGGCTGGACGAATGGTTCATATTCGAACGGAGAACGGCGTCTGGCGCACTGGCGGATCGGGCTACACCTATCCCCACACGCCTGAGGCTTGGGTTCTGCCATTTGAGGAAGCGCAGCGACAGGTCAACCACTGCGGGCCGGAGAAACAGGCCTCATTCATCCTCGCCAAGGAGCTCACCCCATGAGAACGAACTGGAAGCACGCCCTCGCCGTCCTCACCACCCTGCTCCTAGCCACGCCCGTCTTGGCGCAGCCACTCCAGCTCTGCGGCAATCAGCGGAACACGCCAACCAAGACCTGCGTCGTGGATGGCGACACGCTCTGGCTGCAAGGCGAGAAGATCAGGCTCAAGAGCTTCGACACGCCGGAGACCCAAGGCAGCCAGTGCGGCGGAAAGGCCGAGGTCGCGCTTGGCAACCGTGCCGCTGCGCGCCTGCTTGACCTGCTGAACAACAACAGGTGGACCATCGAGCGCTTCGGCAAGGATCGCTACCGGCGGACGCTGGCCACTATCCGGATCAATGGTGCCGATGTGGGCGACATCCTGATCAGCGAGCGCCTGGCGCGCCGCTGGCCCAATGGTGATGAATGGTGGTGCCGATGAACCACGATTCTGGGATTAGATATTGGGCTCGGGAGGTGCGGGGATGAAGCTTGCAACCTCGTCATTGCCGGATTGGCCGGCAGCGATGAACCAGCAGATGGCCGCAGCTTACTGCGGCATATCTGTCGACACCTTCGTTTCCGCCTGCCCCGTCACGCCGGTGGTCATCACCAAGTCGAACGCAGGAAAACGGTACCTCCGGGTCCGGCTGGACGAATGGCTGGTCTCTCTAGACAATCCCGCCCCAGCGAAACGCCAGGGAATGGGAGCACACAGGCTTGCCAACCGTGAAGCTCAAAGGGCTTAATATCCGCAAGAACCGGGTGGGGAAGTGGTATGTGTCCCTGCGCGCCACTGGTGTGCAGCTGGGCAGTGCTCCCGATCGCCGAGCGCTTGATGCGCTTATGGCCTCCCCTGCCTTTCTGGCCGAGTACTCACGTGCGAGTAAGAGCGGCGTGAGGCTTTCCTATGCAACTGGCTCGCTCGGCGCGCTGATCGCTTGGTACAAAACGAAGACTCGATACACGTCCCTCGCTGATCGCACGAAGGCCGACTACGCCAAGGCCGAAAAGTTCCTCGATGGGTCGCTGGACTATGCTGTCAGCGCCATCGAAAAAGCCGATGTCGTCGAGCTACGTGACCAAGCGGCGAACGAACACAACGACAAGTTTTCCGACCACGTGCTGGCGTTCATGTCCGCTGTGTTCAGCGAAGCGTGTGAGCGTGGTGAGATGAAGGACAATCCCGTTCTTGGCGTGCGGCGGCTCTACAAGGCCAATGCGGGCGCCAACAGACGTTGGAGCGATCCTGAATGGCGCGCAGCTTTAGCGGCGGCCCCTGCTCACCTGCGGGCCGTTCTGTCGATCGCGAAGCATTGCGGGCTGCGGGGGCAGGATATTGCAGTGCTCACCTGGGACAATTATCGCGATGATGTGGAAATGGAGAAGGTGCTGGCTTTCATTCCACGCAAGAATGGTGACCGGGTTGGGGAGATCACGATCGGAGTGCCAGCGGCATTGCGGAGCCTGCTCGACGCAATGAAGGCGGGTGACGGGATTGTGCAACCAGCGGGCAACAGTCCGATATGCCGCAACAGCCTTGGCAAAAAGTATCCGAGCGAAAATGCGATGCGCAAAGCATGGCAAGATTTTAAGGCGTCCGAATCGTTCAAGTCGGCACTACCGAACTCCGGTGATCTCACCCTGCACGGCCTGCGCGTGACCTTCAGCAGCGAGTTGAGAGAACAAGGGTTCACCGACCGAGAGGTTGCGGATATGCTCGGCGACCTGTCGGAGGGTATGGGAAAGCGCTACTCGCGTGGCGCAGAAATGCGCAAAACCAGCGTTCGCGTGTTCAAGCGAAGGGCCGAATAACGCTGGCTGGGAACGCTTCAAGAACCAATTTTGCACACACGCATCGGTTGTGTGTGCAACTCCAGCTTGACAGTTTGGGGCAAACGCCAGAAAAGGCGGACGTGAGGCCACGTGGCGGAGTGGTGACGCAGCGGATTGCAAATCCGCGTACTCCGGTTCAATTCCGGACGTGGCCTCCAACATGTTTTCCCGACATTGATATCATTGAGAAATATGGGCCGTTTTGTCCCACTTCTCACCACCTCCAAAAGGTGGGACATTTTCGTTCCTGAAATGATCGTTGCCGACCAGCTTTAGAGCCGTCGTTGCTCTCATCGGGTACGCTCCAATTCTCCACTGAAAACAGAAAAAACCCGGCCTTTCGACCGGGGCCTTCGATGTGCGTTGGCGGACTAGGCGGCGTGTTGGATTTGAGCGGAGATCATTGCGACCAGTTCCGATAGCGGGCTCGAGGAGACGAGTGGCTTGAGCGTTGCGAGCTTGGCCATCACCCAAATCCATTTCTTCCGGCCGGTGGCGAGAGTTTTGTTGTAGTCTTTCGATGTTCGGGGGGAACAGAACACTGAGCAAGCGGTTTCGGCCAGCTCGCGGCAATTTTTCTCGGTCCGGCGGCATCATTCCATGGCGACCCCCACCCCCTCGCACTCAGACTTCGATCTCCACACGATTTATCAGAACCTGCCCATAGCCCTGTGCCTCGTTGGAAGAGAGGGGCAACTGCTGGTGGTTAACTCCATCCACGCAAAACTGGCGGGCCGAGAAGCTGAGGAACTGATTGGGGCAAGGGTTGCAGACCTCCACCCACAAGGGGGGCTTAATGTTATCCGAGACTTTGAGGCGTTCGATCACGGCCGGACCGTTCCTGACCACGAGCTAGAGATACGGGGACGGCTCTATCTCGTCTCAACTTCCCCCGTACTAAACGCTAGTGGCGAGGTCATGGCGATCTCCGTGGCACATATCGATATCACGGAGAAAAAAGCCGCTCAGTTGGAGACCTACCGGATCAATCGCGCGCTGGAGGAGCTGTCGATCCGAGACCACCTCACAGGCGCATTTAACCGCAGGGAGTTTGATCGCCTTATCAAGCAGTTTTCAAAGGGCACGCGTAACGATCAGGACTTTTCCTTGATCATGTTCGATGTGGATCTCTTCAAGAGTTTCAATGACTTGTACGGTCATCAAGCCGGAGATGATTGCCTGCGCTCTGTGGCGAAAGCAGTCAAACGGTCTTTACGCCAAGCTGAATCCGCCCTTTGCAGATACGGCGGCGAAGAGTTTGCGATTTTGATCAAGCACCCAGACCCAAAGGTCGCCCTCAAGATTGCTCAGCGCATCACCCGCGCTGTCCAAAGGATGGCCATCACTCACTCCAGCGGTGTGGAGGGCGTTGTAACGATCAGCTGTGGGGTGGCAACGTCTCAGAGGTCCGACATGCTACGGCCCGCAGAATTACCGGCACAACTAATTGGTCAGGCTGACGCCGCGCTCTATGCGGCTAAGGAAGCGGGCCGCAACACAGTACGCAGCTTCCCCGTAGAGTGATCCGCTATCCGACCCTCCCCTGGCTGTTATGCCAAGGGCTCATCAAAGAAAGCGCAGCAACGTGACTACTTGCACGCCCATGCTAAGTGGCTTGCAACTACGTCCAGTTGCAGAGCATAAATCCAAGCATTGAACTTGGGATGGCCCAGATGAACTTGAAATTGCTTGCGGCTTCTTTGTTTGCGATTTGCTGCGTTACTGCGCCCGCCGTTGCCCAAAAGAGCCCTTTGAAGAACGGGGATTATGTCTGCCGGAACAAGGGACAGATCACTGGCTCCTTTTCAGTGACCGGACCAACGACCTATGTCGACAGCGACGGACGGAAGCGCTCGCTTCAGTATGACAAGGGCCTGAACGTCCTGAATTTCGATGACGGCAAACAGTATTTCGTCGGCCGAGAGGACCTATTGGTCCTCGTTGTGAACGGGCAAATGAGCAAGCACGGATGCATTCGACAAAGCCGCTAGGAACGTTAGTGCACGCGCTTCCAGGACTCTACTTCTGGCTGTTATGCCAAGGACTGGGTGGTTAGGCGGCGCGGAGCCAGGGGTTGGGTGTGATCCCAATCGGCACAATCGCGAAACCTGACGGGGCCAAACCCGGCATTTCAGGGCGCACTTGCCCAATCACCAGGCGGTGAAATCTCCCCCGGAGTTACCGACTTCCCAAGCCAGGTCCCAGTTCAGCTCATCGGCGTTCTTTTTACCGCGATGAGGGTTTGTGTCTTTGTCCTTTTCGGTCGCCCCGGCGGTCCAACCGGCCAAGCGCACTTTTTCTTCCTGCAGGCGTTCGGCCGTCATTTTGGGCACCACGTCTCGTTCTCCATAGGCGTTTTCCATTGGGTCTGGGCTACAGCAGTATATGTGCGCTGAACAGCTCACTCGAATACCGCATTCGCGCCGCATGCAGATATCCATCCGGCCACGCGGATGACAGGCGGCTATAAGACCTCTTCTGTTCTCCGATGCTACCAGCCCTCCAAGCCGGAACATTACACCAATCATTACAATGGGATAGGGGCGCTTCGCAGATAAGCGCGACACGCTTTAGGCAAGGCGCATGGCGATCACGATTGGCAAAATTTGCAACTCAATCTGCAAAGCACGCGTTGGGCTGCGTCAAACAAACGCCCTTGTGGCTGCTAATTCTGTAAATGGAGAATTGCCATGATCTCTAAAGCAACATGGGCAACCGCCCTGCTGATCGCTTCGGTATCCGTTCCATCCTTTGCTCAGGACGCTGCGCCTGCGTTCGATCCCAAAGGCAGCTTCGTAGACTCGTACGGTACGTCTTTCGACTTCAAGTTGTGCGGCGATAGCGGCACCGACCTCTGTGGTGTGCTCACCACTCTGAAAGGCGAATCCGCCACCCCGGAAAACCTCGCCTTTGTCGGCAAGCAGGTCATGCAGGCTAAGCAGAGCGCGCCCAACCAGTGGAAGGGTGCACTGAGCGCTGGCGGCATCAGCGCGGACGCAACGGTGACCCAGGTTTCCCCAGACACTATTGAAATCCAGGGGTGCCGCGCCGTCGTGCTGTGCCAGACGCTGGCCTACAATCGCGGCTGATGCGCTGCACATAAGAAGCCCCGCGGCGCTTCACTTCTGATGGTATTGGACCAGCCGCGGCTTCATGTGCACGCTGACCGCGCTCGCCAGCGCGGTTGCCCACTGCCGCCGGATCGATAATAGTCCCCGCGAAGTGACCATAAAGGGGCGACGCGTGGGCTATAAGACGATCCTGGTGGCCAGTGACGGTTCAACACTGGCAAAGCGAGCGGTGGAGCACGCATCGGAGATAGCCAAGCTGACCGGCGGGCAGCTTTCGGTCGTGACCGTGTCAAATCCCCCACCAACCTTTTCCGCTGCCGAGATTGGCTGGAGCGTGCCCGGCAACGTTTATGAGCAGATTGCAGCCGCCGATAAGGCGACTGCCGAGCAGATCTTTGCTCAGGCCAAGTCTGCCTCAGCGGTAGCGCTGGCCTCGACGCTCCATATCCGCAACGATTCTCCTGCAGCGGGAATCATGGAGGCCGCCCAGACGCTTGGGGCGGACCTCATCGTCATGGGCTCCCATGGGCATAGCGGGCTCAATAAACTGCTGCTGGGCAGCCAAGCGACCAAAGTCCTCGCGCTGGCAACCTGCCCTGTTCTCATCGTCAAATAGTGCATAGCGTTGCACTTGTCCTGTTTTGGACACGCGATAGCGTGGTTTAGGCTTTGACGGGATGGCGGGCTTGCTTAGGTTGCCTTGGTAAAACGGGGGAATCGAAGTGACGCAGCAGGCAGCCAGCAGCATTTCCAGCGGACGTAGCGATTTTGTCCAACCCATCATGGCGGGCGCGCTCGCTGCGATTGTTGGCTATGCCAGCACCTTTACTCTGGTGCTCGCTGCCCTGACGGCTGCGGGAGCGTCTCCCCAGCAGGCCGGTTCAGGCCTGATGTCGATCTGCATCGCCATTGGCATTCTCAATATTGTGGTGAGCGCGCGGCTGAAAGTGCCGGTCAGCTTTGCCTGGTCGACCCCCGGTGTCGCTTTCCTTCTGACTGTCGGCGAACCGGTTGGTGGCTTTCCGGCGGTGGCAGGGGCATTTCTGGTCGCGGCGGCGCTGATCGTGCTGACCGGGCTGATCAAACCGCTGGCGCGGCTGATCGAGGCGATTCCTGCGCCGATCGCCAATGCCATGCTGGCGGGCATGTTGCTGACGCTCTGCTTTGCGCCGATCACGGCCGTGGGGCAGATGCCGATGCTGGCCCTGCCGATCCTATTATCCTGGGTGATCGGCATGCGGTTTGCGCGGCGCTATGCGGTGCCGATTGCGGTGGTGGTGACGGGAATCATTCTCGCGACAACAACGCATCTGCCGCCCGGCGCGCTCGATGGCAGCTGGCCGAGCTTCGTGCCGGTGATGCCCGAGTTCACGCTCGATGCGATCATCCGCATTGGCCTACCGCTCTATATTGTGACCATGGCGTCGCAGAACCTGCCGGGGCTGGCGGTGATGAAGGCCAATGGCTTTACTCTCAAAGCTTCGCCTCTATTTGTCCTCACCGGTGTCGCTAGCGGCCTGACGGCCTTTGTGGGGGGCCATACGAGCAATCTGGCGGCGATCACGGCAGCGATCTGCGCCGGACCCGAGGCACACCCGGACAAGACCAAGCGTTGGCCCGCGCCCATTTCGGCGGGCGTGGTCTATCTGGCGCTGGCCCCCGCCGCGAGCCTGGCGGCAGCATTCATCGCCGCCTCGCCTCCACTGCTGATTCAGGCTGTGGCCGGATTGGCGCTTATGTCGAGCCTCGCGTCTGCATTGACGGGCGCCCTCATCAATGAGGAGACGCGACTGCCCGCGATTCTGACCTTCGTCACCACAGCCTCCGGAATCACCATTATCGGTGTGGGTGCGCCGTTCTGGGGACTGGTGGCAGGAATCGGCATGTTGCTGCTGCTGCGCGCCGGCGTTGTGGCCATTCGTGAACCGAGCGGGAAATGAGCCTGCCCTGGGCCGTCATCATTGCGGGCGGCCAGGGACAGCGGCTGGGCGGCGTGCGCAAGGCCGATCTCAGAATCGGCGGCGTAGGGCTGCTGGATAGAGTCGTCACTTCTCTTGGCCCGGTGCAGCACCCGCTGCTGATTTCCACGGGTCCGGATGATCTCAAAGTGCGCCTGCCACCCGATAGTGTGGCCATTCCCGATCTTGATGCCACCTGCCCCGGCCCGTTGGCGGCTCTGGTGGCTGCGGTTGATGCCTTACAGAAGCGCGGCGTCAACAAAGGCACATTGATTTCGGTGGCGGTGGATACGCCGTTCCTGCCGCGCGACTTCGTTGCGCGGATGATTGCCGCGCTTGGCGATGCCCCTGCTGCCTTCGCAGCGTGGGGGAATGATTTTTATCCGCCGAATGCAGCGTGGAATCTGAGTGCGCTGACTGATTCGCGCGCGAATCTCGCGTCGAGAGATTCGCCCAACAGCCTCAAATCGCTCCAAATTGCGCTGAAGGCCCAACGTGTTGACTGGTTTGTGTCAGGAGGCAAGAATCCTTTTGCCAATCTCAATACCCTGTCAAACCTAGTGGAACTGGGCGTTCGCGCGGTTTCGGCCTGTGGAGAATGACAAGATATTCACAAGACCCGCAAATTAGGCTTGGCAAAGCAAATCAAGTTGGGTACATGGACCACGCACTCGAAAGAGAGCAACGAAGGTGTTCCGCGGTAGCTCAGTGGTAGAGCAATCGGCTGTTAACCGATTGGTCGTAGGTTCGAATCCTACCCGCGGAGCCAATCTTCAAAAAGCTCTAATTGAGCATCTCCCCTTACAAGCATGACTAGTGTTGCCAGCGCTCTTTGAGCGCGGTAGGGGTGCTTAATTCTTAAGCATTTGGACCTCCCTCCATGGTTGCCGTTTCCAGCAAGGCCGCTCCGGCCGTGCAACGTACATCGCTCGCCGTTCTGTTTGCGGTCAGCGCCTCGCACCTGCTCAACGATCTGATGCAGTTCCTGCTGCCGGCGCTCTATCCCCTACTGAAAGATGCCTATGGGCTCGACTATGTGCAGATCGGCCTGATCACGCTCGCCCAGCAGATGACCGCGTCGCTGCTGCAACCGCTGGTTGGCTACTACACCGACAAGAATCCAATGCCTTATGCGCTGGCCATTTCGATGGTGTTCGCACTGGTTGGCGTCATCCTCATCGCAACGGCCAACAATTTCGGCCTGCTGATTCTGGCGGCTATGGTCGGCGGCATCGGTTCGGCGATTTTCCACCCTGAGGCCTCGCGCGTGTCGCGACTGGCATCGGGCGGCAAGCTGGGCTTTGCACAATCATTGTTCCAGGTTGGTGGCAACCTTGGCACCTCGATCGGGCCACTGGTCGCCGCCTATTTCCTTCTGCCACGCGGACAGACCAGCACGGCCTGGTTCGCTATTGTGGCGCTGGCCGCGCTCGTGCTGCTGACGGCGGTTGGCCGCTGGTACGCCGCCCATCAGCGCGCCAATATCGGCAGGCCCGTCGCCAAGGTCGCCAAGCAGGTATTGACGCAGAAGCGCCTCGTGATCTCGTTCCTGGTGATCGGCGCGCTGCTGCTCAGCAAGTACGTCTATATTTCCTCGATCACGAGCTATTACACGTTCTTCATGATCGAGAAGTTCAGCCTGTCGGCTGAAGATTCTCAGCTCTATCTATTCCTGTTCCTCGGCGCGATTGCGGCCGGCACGTTGATCGGCGGGCCTGTGGGCGACCGGTTCGGCCGCCTGACGGTGATCTGGTGCTCGATTGTAGGCGCCCTGCCCTTTACGCTGCTGCTGCCGCATCTTGATCTGTTCGGCACGGCCGTGGCCAGCGTCCTGGTCGGCCTGATCCTGTCATCGGCATTCTCGGCAATCGTGGTCTATGCGCAGGAGCTGATTCCCGGCAAAGTAGGCATGGTTGCGGGCTTCGTGTTCGGCTTTGCCTTTGGCATTGGCGCCATTGGCGCTGCTGTGCTGGGCGCGCTGGCCGATAGCATTGGAATCATTGCCGTATTCAACATTTGCGCATTCCTGCCGTTCCTGGGCTTTTTGACGATCTTCCTGCCCCGCGCGGCTGAACTGCATCCAACTCAAGGAGAGCCGGCGTGAGCAACGGCATGGATATCGACGGCGAAAGCCAGATCACACTGACCCGCACCATCGACGCGCATATCGACGACGTGTTCGCCGCCTGGACGGACCCAGCCCTGATCGAACAGTGGCAGGCCGACGAGGCCGAACTCGATCGCTTTGAAGGCGGCGAATACAAGTTCACCACCTTTGGCGATGATGAAGACCCCGAAGACCACACGGTCAGCGGCGAAATCCTCAAGTTCGTCGACAACGAAAAGCTCGTTATGTCCTGGGTCCACAAGGCCGATGAGGATGATGGCGACGATCTGATCTTCGTGCTTGAGATCGACTTCAAGGCGCTCAACGAAGACCAGACCAGCGTGACTGTGACCGAACGCGGCCTTGCCCACTCCGATCCAGAATCGCGCATCTTCTCGATTGAAGCCTGGAGCGCAGCTCTGGAAAATCTCGCAGAAGTTCTCGAATAGACTGAACCACGGGCCCGCTCGCACCGTATCAGCGAGCGGGAGGGCCGCATGAGCTCAACGAACTTGGTCTGGCTGCGCAACGATCTGCGCGTTTCGGACAATCCGGCCCTCAGCGCCGCAATCAAACATGGCGACAAGACCGTTGCACTCTACGTGCACGAGCGCACCGACGGCGTCAGGCCGCCGGGCGCCGCTGGGCGTTGGTGGCTCCATCAGAGCCTAGTTTCGCTGGGACGCGATCTGGCCGGAATCGGCATTGCGCTGATCGTGCGAAGCGGCGAGAGCCAGGCGGTCGTGCGCGACGCTGCGGCAGAGTTCGCGGTCGACTGCGTCTACTGGAACCGGCGCTATGCACCGGGCGAAGTCGCCGTCGATGCAGCAATCAAGGCAGCGCTTCGGGCGCAAGGCGTCACCGTCGCCTCCTTCGGCGCCAATGTGCTGATCGAGCCTTGGGACATCTCCACCGGACAGGGCCGCCCCTATTCTGTCTTCACCCCATTCTGGCGCAGCATCAAGGCGCGGGACATTGACCGCCCCCTGCCGCGCCCCCCCGCAGGTGAACCAATAGAATCCTCGGACTTAGACAGCGGCTATGTCGAACCTGAGTGGGCAGGCAAGCTGGCGCAGCATTGGCAGATTGGCGAAGCGGCAGCGCAGGCAAAGCTGGGCGATTTCCTTGATGAGCGGCTGGAGATTTATCCCGCAGGCCGCGACTTCCCGGCCAAGAGCGTGACCTCGATGCTGTCCCCGCATTTGCGCTTTGGCGAGATCAGTCCACGGCAAATCTGGCATTCTGCGCTGGCGGCATTGCATGCCGAACCCGAGCGACAGGCCGCCACTGACAAGTTCCTCTCGGAATTGGCGTGGCGTGACTTCAGCTATCACCAGCTGTTCCACCGCGCCGACATCGCCACCGAGCCGATGCAGCCCAAATATTCCCGCATGCATTGGCGGGAATCGCGCGCTGACCTTGTAGCGTGGCAGCGCGGGCAGACCGGATTGCCGATTATCGATGCGGGCATGCGGGAGCTTTGGGAAACCGGCTACATGCAGAACCGCGTGCGCATGCTGGTCGCTTCGGTGCTGGCCAAAAACATGCTGATCGATTGGCGCGAGGGCGAGCGCTGGTTTTGGGACTGCCTGGTGGATGGCGACGTGGCCAGCAATCCCGCGAGCTGGCAGTGGGTGGCCGGATCGGGGCTGGATGCGGCCCCCTATTTCCGTATTTTCAATCCGGTGACGCAGGGCGAGAAGTTCGACACCGAGGGCGACTATGTGCGCCGATGGGTGCCCGAGCTGGCCCGCCTGCCCGACAAATGGATCCATAGACCGGCGGAGGCGCCAGATGCGGTGCTGGAGGCGGCTAATGTGTCCATTGGCCGGAACTACCCGCGCCCTATCGTAGATCTGCAGTCCTCGCGCGTACGGGCGCTGGAGGCCTCGGCCGAACTCAAGGAGGAATGATTTTCTTCAGGTGACCGCAAAGCGCATTGCTGTTGCGCGATGTTGCGTTTGATTGGAACGCCCTGCCCGCCACCATCGTTGAGACTTGCGGGCGTGGAGGGGGACACCTACCATAAGCCCTTAACAGCACTTGCAGATTGATCCATGGCCAAGCACCAAGACCTCATCTCCGCTATCGGCAATACTCCGCTGATCCGTCTCAATCGCGTTTCCGAAATGACCGGCAGCGAAATCTGGGGCAAGGCAGAGTTTCTCAATCCGGGCCAGTCGGTGAAGGATCGAGCGGCGCTCTTTATCATCCACGATGCGGTGAAATCGGGCGCGCTGAAGCCCGGCGGCACGATTGTCGAGGGCACGGCGGGCAATACCGGCATCGGGCTGACGCTGGTGGCCAACTCGCTGGGCTTCAAGTCGGTGATCGTCATCCCCGACACGCAGAGTCAGGAAAAGAAGGACGCGCTGCGCCTCTATGGCGCCGAGGTCATCGAGGTCCCGGCAAAGCCGTACAAAGACCCCAACAACTACATCAAGATTTCTGGCCGCTTGGCCGAAAAGCTGAACCGCGAATTGCCGGGCGGCGCCATCTGGGCCAACCAGTTCGACAACGTCTCCAATCGGCGCGCGCATATTGAAACCACGGGTCCGGAAATCTGGCAGCAGACCGGGGGCCGCATTGACGGCTTTATCTGTTCGGTCGGCTCTGGCGGCACGCTGGCTGGCGTCGCGCAGGCTCTGAAGTCGCGCAACTCGGACGTCAAGATCGGCCTGGCAGATCCCGAAGGTGCGTCGCTCTATAGCTACTTCACGACGGGTGAGTTGAAATCGAGCGGCAATTCGATCACCGAGGGCATTGGTCAGGGCCGCATCACGGCGAACCTTGAAGGCCTCGCCGTCGACTACGCCTACCAGATCAGTGACACCGAGGCCTTGCCCTATGTGTTCGACCTGCTGGAAAATGAGGGCCTGTGCCTTGGTGGCTCGAGCGCCATCAATATCGCCGGCGCGGTGCGTATGGCGCAGGATCTCGGCCCGGGCAAAACCATCGTCACCATCCTTTGCGACTATGGCAATCGCTACCAGTCCAAGCTGTTCAACCCGGCCTTTCTGCACGACAAGGGCCTGCCGGTGCCGAAGTGGTTGGAAGGGCGCGTGCCGACCGACATTTCGAGCGTCATCGAGCCAAGCTAGGCCGAACGCAGCCGCATATTGTTCAATCGCCGCTGACTGATAGACTGCCCCGACACCATCGGGGCAGCTTCAGTGTTTGGTATCGACGATATTCTGCAAGCCCTGCTCTCCGAGCTCCACATCGTCGCCGCTGTTCTGGGCGCGATTTATCTGCTGGCGCTGGTCTGTGCCTTCCGCGAGATCATGAATTCGCGCACCTCGCAGGGCTCGATTGCGTGGCTGCTGTCCCTGGCGCTGCTGCCGTTCCCAACGGCGTTTCTCTATCTCATCTTCGGCTGGAAGGCGTTTGACGACTACGCCACGGACCGCATCCGCAATGGCCGCGCCGCGCGTCCACTGAGGGCCAAGGACCTTGCCCTCATCGACCGGGAAACCAGCCATCGCTGGCCGGTGCAGGTCAAAGTCTCGGAAATCCCCTTTCTCAATGGCAATGACGTCGAGGTGCTGGTGGACGGCAAGGCGACGTTCGACTCGATCTTTGAGGGCATCGCCAAGGCCAAGACCTATCTGCTGGTGCAGTTCTACATCGTGCGCGACGACGCGCTGGGGCAGGAACTGGCCGAGCGGCTGATCGAGCGCGCCCGGGCGGGCGTCAGCGTATTCCTGCTCTATGACGACATTGGCAGCACCGGCATGCCCAAGCGCTATCGCACGCAGCTGCGTGAGGCGGGCATCAAGGTTGCGGGCTTCAACCAGCGCCATAAGTTCCTGCGCTTTTACGGCCCCTCCCGCATCAACTACCGCAACCATCGCAAGATCGTGGTGGTGGACGGCGAGCACGCCTGGGTTGGCGGTCATAATGTGGGTGTCGAATATCTCGGCGAGAACCCGCAATTTGGCCGCTGGCGCGATACCCATGTGCGCGTGTCCGGCCCCGCGGCCTTGGGCTGCGCGCTGCTGTTCCGCGAAGACTGGGAATGGGCGACGGGCGAAACCTTACAGGACAGCCCGCCCGAAACGGTGGCGACGCCGGGCGATCAATCGGTTCTCGTCATGGGCAGCGGGCCCGCCGACAAGCTCGAAGAATGCGCGATTGCCTTTACCGACATCATCGGGCGGGCGCGGGAACGGGTGTGGATCGTCAGCCCCTACTTTGTCCCAGACACCGATATCCGCACCGCGCTGTTTGCCGCCAAGCTGCGTGGCGTCGACGTGCGGGTGATGCTGCCCAATGAGCCGGATCATAAACTGGTGTGGCTCGCCAGCATTGCCCATGCCGACGCCATGGTGGAGCACGGGGTGCCGATTTATCGCTATCAGGACGGCTTCCTGCACCAGAAGGTTGTGCTGATGGACGACCAGATCGCTTCGATCGGCAGCGTCAACTTCGACAACCGCTCCTTCGCGATCAATTTCGAGATCACCCTGTGGTTCGCCGATGCCAAGACCATCACCACGGTGGAAGACATGCTGACGCAAGACTTTGCCAAGTGCCGCGAGGTCAGCCTTGATGAGGTGAAGAATCGCAGCCTGCCGATGCGGTTTCTCACGCAGGCAGCAAAGCTGCTGTCGCCGCTGCTCTAGCGGACCGGTGGCGCGTACAGCAGGCCGCCATTGCTCCACAGCGCATTCTGGCCACGCAACAGCGCAGCGCCGGTTTGCGGGCCGAAGTGGCGATCATAGAGCTCAGCATAGTTGCCAATGGCGCGGATAACATCGGCCATGAAAGTCGGCCTAAGCCCAAGGGGCGCGCCGAAATCGCCTTCGACGCCAAGGATACGGCGAACGATCGGCGTGCGGGTGGCAGAGAGCGACTCTGTGTTGAGCGAGGTGATGCCGGTTTCTTCGGCGCTGATCACCGCGAATAGCGTCCAGCGTACGATATTGAACCACTGCTGATCGCCCTCGCGCACGACCGGACCAAGCAATTCCTTGGAGATACGCTCGGGCAGAATGCGGTGGGCAGCAGGCTCCGGCAAGGCGCGGCGGATACTCTGGAGCTGGCGCGCCGACGCAGAGACGGCCTGGCAGAGCCCCGCCTGATAGGCGAGCGCCAGATCGGCCACGTCTTCATAAGGCACTTCGGTATAGCTGGCCTGATTGGCGAAGAAGAATTCCTGCATGCGCGCAAGCTCTTCGCCGCCGTCGATCACGCAGACGCTGATATTGTCGAGCTCGAAGGCCGAGACGACGCCAAGCGATTGGGGCACCAGGAATGCCTGCCCGTCAAAGAAGGCAGTCGCCACGTAAGTGGCGCCATAAAGCGTATCGCGGCGCTCGGTCCACGGACCGCTGCGGGTGATAACGTCCACTGCCCCGGTCTGCAGCGGCGCGAAACGCGCCTGCCCGCGCAGGGAGCGGAACTCGATCTTGTCGGGATCCCCAAATACCGCAGCGGCAATGCCACGGCAGAGGTCGACGTCAAAGCCTGACCAGCGCCCATCGGCGTCCTGACGAGCAAAGCCAGGCAGCGCATCGGATGCGCCACAGATCAGAAATCCGCGGTCGCGGACGGTTTGAAGGGTTTGAGCCTGGGTGGGCAACACGGCGAGCACCAGCGCGCAGCTCAAACCGGCTGCGGCAATCAGCAATCGCTTCAACACATACAACACTCTGATCGGCTTCCTTGCCCTGCCGGACCATATTGGCGGGTGAGCCGTGGGCGTCAAGCCAATGCGCAGAGCGCATTGGCTTTATCGACAGAACAGGTCCGCAGTCGGTCTCAGTGAAGAATCTGGCTGAGGAAGAGCTTGGTGCGCTCGTGTTGCGGATTGGAGAAGAACGCCTCTGGCTCGTTCTGCTCGATAATCTGGCCCTGATCCATGAAGATCACCCGATTGGCCACCTGACGCGCGAAGCCCATTTCGTGGGTCACGCACAGCATGGTCATGCCTTCCTCAGCCAGGGAGATCATCACGTCGAGCACTTCCTTGACCATTTCGGGGTCGAGCGCCGATGTGGGCTCATCGAACAGCATGATCTTGGGCTGCATGCAGAGCGAGCGGGCAATTGCCACGCGCTGCTGCTGGCCGCCCGAGAGCTGGCCGGGGAACTTGTTGGCCTGCTCGGGGATCTTCACACGCTCGAGATAGTGCATAGCTGCAGCCTCGGCTTCCGCCTTGGGAATGCCGCGCACCCAGATGGGGGCGAGCGTCAGGTTCTGCAGAATAGTCAGGTGTGGGAACAGGTTGAAGTGCTGGAACACCATGCCCACTTCGCGGCGTACTTCGTCGATGCGCTTGAGGTCGGCAGTCAACTCCGTGCCATTGACGAAGATGTGGCCTTCCTGATGCTCCTCAAGTCGGTTGATGCAGCGGATCAGGGTTGATTTGCCAGACCCCGAGGGCCCCGCGATGACGATGCGTTCGCCGCGCATCACCTTGAGGTTGATGTCGCGCAGCACGTGGAAGTCGCCATACCATTTGTGCATGTCGATGACATCAACGGCAACGTCGGTCTGGGAAATCTGCATCGCTGCGCCTTCAGGGGCGGTGACGGATAGATTTGTCATAACTTACCTCTTGTGCCCGGTATCCAGCCGCCGCTCCATCCAGAGCGAGTAGCGAGACATGGCGAAACAGAAAATCCAGAACATGAACGCGGCGAATACGTAACCCGTTACAGCCTGTGTTGGCGATGCCCAATTGATGTCCGAGCTCGCGGCCTGGACGGTATTGAGCAGATCGAAAATGCCCACGATGGAGACCAGCGAGGTGTCCTTGAAGAGGGCGATGAAGGTGTTGACGATGCCGGGGATGACGTTCTTAAGCGCCTGCGGCAGGACGATGAGAAGCGTCCGCTTCCAATAGCCAAGGCCCAACGCCGCGCCCGCCTCATATTGCCCACGGGGCAGAGCCTGAAGCCCGCCGCGCACCACTTCGGCCAGATAGGCCGAGGAGAACAACGTTACGCCCACGAGCGCCCGCAGGAGCTTATCGACCGTCATGCCCTGCGGCATGAACAGCGGCAGCATGATCGAGGCCATGAACAGCACAGTGATCAGCGGCACAGCGCGCCATAGTTCGATGAACATGACGCAGAGCGTCTTGATGATCGGCAGTTTGGACTGACGCCCGAGGGCAAGCAGAATGCCGAGCGGGATCGAGCCGATAATGCCCACCAGCGAGATGATGAGCGTGACCATGAGGCCGCCCCACTGTTCTGTGGGCACATGGCGTAGGCCGAACACATCGCCCGCCAGCAGATAATAGCTGACCACCGGGAAGACGACGAAGAACAGCAAGGCATTGGTGCGCTTGAATGGCGCAGACGGGATCAGCAGCGGGATGATGAGCAGAGCCAGCATCGCGAATACGATGTTCGGGCGCCAGTATTCCGTCATCGGATAAAAGCCGTAGATGAAGAAGTTGAAGCGCGCAGCGATATAGGCCCAGCATGCCCCTGCCCCTTCGGCACGGCATTGTTCCACCGTGCCACCCGGCATGACCGCATGGCCGAACAGGAAGTTGTAGATCGGTGGAATGATCCACATCAGCAGCAGCGCACCCAATACGGTGAGCAGACTGTTGGAGGGCGTCGAGAACAGGTTGTGGCGCGCCCAGTCTATCGGGCCGCCGGTGCGGCCGGGAGCAGGACGGGCGTCAACCAGGTCCTGGCGGATGTAAACATTGTCCATGGCCATTCTCCTAGCGCTCCACCAATGCGACGCGGGAATTGTACCAATTCATGAACGCCGAGGTCAGCAGCGAGAACGTCAGGTAAACCGCCATGGTCATGGCAATCACTTCGATGGCCTTGCCGGTTTGGTTGAGGGTCGTTCCGGTGAAGACGTTGACCAGCTCGGGATAACCGATGGCGGCACCGAGCGATGAGTTCTTGGTCAGGTTCAGATATTGGCTGGTCAGCGGCGGCACGATGACCCGCATGGCCTGCGGGACGATCACAAGACGCAGCCGGTCGCCTTCCTTCAGACCCAGCGATTGGGCCGCTTCCGTCTGCCCCTTGCTGACCGCGCGAATGCCGCCACGGACGTTCTCCGCAATGAAGGCCGCCGTGTAGATCGAGAGGCCGAACACCAGCGCGACGAATTCAGGCGGCAGCTGGAAGCCACCTTTGAAGTTGAAACGCTCTAACACCGGGACCTCGAACGCCAGTTCGGCGCCGGTGGACCAGTAGATAAAGGCCGGTATACCGATGACGATCAGGATCAGCAGCGCGGTTGGAAAACGGGCTTCGCTGGGTGGGCGATCCGCCGCGCGTTCCTGCACGATCCAGGCGACGACGGCTCCGGCGATGACACTGCCAATCCCGATGGCCAGCGTCGACCACGTCGAAAACATCGCCGAGAGCAGCGTCGACAGGATCACCCAAGTGAAGACAAAGCCCAGAATAGCGCGACCTATCGGGGCAAATCGCGTAAGCGACAGCGCCGCAACGACCACGGCGCCGATCCAGACGAGCGCCGGATTGGCTCCAATCGCGGTGACGATGTGGCCCAGCAGCGTAAAGGCTAGAAGTCCGATCAGCAGCGAGACGGCGGCGTCGGCCACCTTGCTGGCATTGATGACATAGCGTGGATAGCGACCGGTCGCTGTGCGCTCCCTTGTGGCCCAGATGCCGATGCCAATTGCCAAGATTATGCTGACCACGATGGCGACAACCACCCAGATAAACTCATGGTCGGGCATGGGGCGCGGCACCATGAGCCCGCGCTGGTTGATGAAAATGTCGAGCGGCAACTCGAACGACTGCCGCACGGCCGGCATCGCCTTGAGCACGGCGAAGTACCAGAAGAACAATTGCAGCAGCAGCGGGATGTTGCGGATGGTCTCGATATAGACCGTGGCGACCCGAGCGATCAGCCAATTGGACGACAGGCGCGCAATACCAAGGGTGAAGCCCAAAATCGTCGCGAAGAAAATACCGATAACCGCGACCAGCAGCGTATTGAGCAACCCGGCGAGGAAGGCCTGCCAGTAGAACGAGCTTCTGCTCCAGGGGAACAGCGTGAAACTGATATCGAAACCAGCGGTGCGGAACAGGAAGTCGAAGCCAGTGGTTTTGTTCTGCGCGGCGAGGTTCTGCGCGGTGTTGAGAATGATCCAGCCGAAAAAGGCGATGACGGCGGCGGCGACGAGTACCTGGTAGAGAATGCCGCGGAAGACCGGGTCATTCAGAAGAGAGGGGCGCGGGGCGCTCCCCGTTGTGTGGTCGAGCACGGCCATGGGGCATGCAATCCTTTGCTGCTAACCGAAACGCCTGTTGCATCAAATGACAAAGCTTCGCCGTCGCGGCTTCCGCCACGCGCAAATCACCAGCCCGGCCGGTGTTGTCTCTTGGTCAAAGTCGTCCGTTCAAACCAAAACCGGCGCTCCTTGTGGGGAGCGCCGGGCTTGTGATCGCGATTAGCGGATCGGCGGAGCGTATTGCAGACCACCGTTGGTCCACAGCGCGTTCAGGCCGCGTTCGAGGCCAATGTCAGTGGATGGCCCCACATTGCGTTCAAAGGCTTCGCCGTAATTACCGACGAGCTTGACGATCTGGTATGCCCAATCCTTGTTGAGGCCAATCGGGGTACCGAAGTCACCCTCGACGCCCAGCAGGCGCTTGATGGCTGGATTATCCGAGCCGAGCATTTCGTCGACATTGGCCGAGGTTACGCCCAGCTCTTCAGCTTCGAGCAGCGCGTAATAAGACCAGCGGTTGATCTTGAACCACAGATCGTCCCCCTGACGCACCACGGGGCCGAGTGGCTCCTTGGAAATGATTTCGGGCAGGATGATGTGGTCATCTGGAACGGCGAACTTGGAGCGCTCAGCGGCCAGCGCGGACGCGTCGGTGGTGTAGACGTCGCAGCGGCCATCTTCATAAGCCTTCACCACTTCGTCCTGATCGACGAACACGACGGTGTTGAACTCGAGATTATTGGCGGCAAAATAGTCGGCGGCGTTCAGTTCGGTCGTTGTGCCGGATTCGATGCAGATAGCGGCGCCGCTCAATTCGAGCGCACCGTTGATGCCATCGGCCTTGCGGACCATGAAGCCCTGGCCGTCATAGTACATGGTGCCGATGAAGCTGATACCGAGGTCGGTATCGCGGCTCATGGTCCAGGTCGTGGTGCGGGAAAGAATGTCGATTTCGCCTGCCGAGAGAGCAGCAAAGCGCTCTTGCGAGGTCAGTGGCGTGAAGCGAACGGCGTCGGCATTGTTAAACACGGCGGCTGCTACCGCGCGACAGAAGTCGACTTCCAGGCCAGTCCAGACGTTATTGGCGTCGGGCGCGGAGAACCCGGCCACCCCGCCTGTCACGCCACATTGAATGTAGCCTTTGGCTTTTACGTCACTGAGAATATCGGCGTGGGCTGCGGTTGCACCAAGGCTGACTGAGGCCGCAAGAACGAACGTCACGAGCGTCTTTTTCATTGTGTTGCCTTTTGTTTCCTGACCTGATCCGGGAGCAAAAGCCTTGTGCCATCGTCCCCGGTGGCACCTCCACCTTTTATTGGTGGTTATGATGCTGGTAAGCATGCAAGCGTCTATTGACTGATGCGTCAAGGGCAGAAGGCGTGTTGAGACAGCATAGCTGTCACTTTAATAGCCAAGACGCAGCACATGATCGAAATATGAGCACAGAGCCTACTATGAATGAGCACAATAACGGCAAAGTCGGCGAGCAGAGTATAGAAACGCTGCTTACCCATTTGGGCCGTCAACCCGACGACCACTTCGGCTTCGTCAATACGCCGGTCTATCGCGGCTCCACAGTGCTGTTCAAAACGCTGGATGATCTGGACGCGCAAAGTCAGCGCTACCTTTATGGCCGCGCTGGCAACCCAACTACCGATGGCGTCGAAGAAATCGTCAACGCTCTGGAAGGCGGCTATCGCACACGGCTGCTGCCGTCGGGCGTTGCAGCCATCACCGTTGCGATCCTCAGCTGCGTCAAAGCGGGCGATGAAGTGCTCATCTGCGACAATGCCTATGAGCCAGGCCGGCAGTTCGCCGATGACTTCCTGGAGCGATTCGGCGTCAACATCCGGTATTATGACCCGGGCATTGGCGCGGGCTTGCGCGATTTCATGTCGCCGCGCACCAAGGCGATTCTCGCCGAAAGCCCCGGCTCGCTGACATTCGAGCTGCAGGACATTCGCGCCTTCGCTGAGGCCGCCCACGCAGGCGGCGCCAAGCTGATTGTCGACAACAGCTGGGCATCCCCTTTGTATTTCAAGCCCTTGGAGCTTGGCGCTGACATTGTGATTCACGCCGGCACCAAGATGTTCGTGGGCCATTCGGACGCCTTTGCGGGGACTGTGACGGCCACTGAGGCCTGCTGGCCCGAGGTTGAGCTCATCCGCCGTCGCCTCGGCTTCTTCACCTCGGGCGATGATGCATACTTGGTGGCGCGCGGTTTGCGCACGCTCTCGATTCGCATGGCCGAACATGAGCGCCGCGCGCTGGAGATTGCGACGTGGCTTGAATCGCAGCCCGAAGTTGCCTCAGTGCTGCACCCTGCACTGCCCAGCCACCCCGATCACACGCTGTTCAAACGCGACTTCAAGGGATCGGGCAGCCTGTTCGGGGTGATTCTCGCGCCAGCACCGCGCGCGTCAGTGGCGGCTTTTGTCGATCAGCTTGAGCTTTTCACCATGGGCTATTCATGGGGCGGCTACGAAAGCCTCTGCCTGCCTGTGGTCCTGGGCGACAATCGCACCGCAAAGCCATGGACGCATGAGGGTAATCTGTTCCGTCTGCATATTGGCTTTGAGGGCGTTGAAGACCTAAAAGCCGATTTGAGTGCAGCTATCGAGCGTTACACACGCGCGCGCTGAAAGGCGCGTTTGATGGCCGGAAAACCGCGGCGGATGATTCGTCCGTCGCGTTTTTCAAACAGCCAGCCACGGCTCGCGAACAAATAGCGCACCAGATAAGCGCCCACCATGCCGACGAAAAAGCCGCCAAACACGTCCGTGGGGTAATGCATCCCCACGGGAACGCGGGAAATTCCCACCACAACGCCGATCAGCAAAAACAATCCGAACAGGCGCGGCCAGAGGAAGCCGATGACGAATGCGAGCGCAATCGCGGTCGTCGTGTGGCCTGACGGAAAGCTCTGATAGGTCCAGTCATTCAAAACGCTGTGGAAAGAAAATGCGCCGTTGGTGTCAAATTCCACAGGCCGCCCCCGTCCAATCAGCCTCTTGAGCAGGTTGGACAGTAGCCCGGGCGCACCGACACCGAGGAAGAAGAAGGCTGACAACAGTGCTGCCTCCAAAGTCGCCTCATAGGCTACCAGCTTGCCCCTGCCCCGCAGCGCTAACAATGCCACCAGAAAGGCAATGGTCAGCACCAGTGACGGGATCAAAACCCAGTCAGACAGGCCGTAATCGGTAATCCAGAAAAACGGCGCCCGCCACGCCTCGGGCCAGCCGATGGCCCCGCGCGACGCCCAAACGTCAATCTGTGAAAGGGCCAGAAGGCCGATCAAAACGCCCACACAAAAGAGTGGCCAGCGTCGTGTACCCAGGCCCAGCGGCCAGATTTTGCTCAAATCAATCATGCATTTGTTCTCCGGCTGTGGAGAGTTTGCGTCAAGTGCACGATCTTGCAAACAAGCGCTTGCAAGTTCGAAACGAACACGCTAGTTCAGCCGTCGTGAAGTCGGAGTGTAGCTCAGCCTGGTAGAGCACCGGTTTTGGGAACCGGGGGTCCAAAGTTCGAATCTTTGTACTCCGACCACACAACTGCCTTTAAGGCGACCGCATTGTGTTGAGGACTTTGCATGACCGCCCTTATCTACCGCCCGGCCCGCAATGCCATGCAGTCGGGTAAAGGCAAGTCAAAGCAATGGCTTCTGGTGCATGAGCAGGCAACTGCGCGCACCATCGATCCGCTGATGGGCTATACGAGCTCTACCGACACCCGTCAGCAGGTTAAACTCTCCTTCGATACTCTCGAACTTGCCGAAGCTTACGCGCAGAAGAATGGCATCGCCTATTCTGTGCAGCCGGCACATGAAGCCACGCCAAAGCGCGTCAGCTATCCAGACAATTTCAGATCCGACCGCAAGACGCCCTGGACGCATTAGTCGTCACAATGTCACGCAAAGTTCGTAATGCGCCGCAAGTGATTGTGGCGCATTTGTTTTTGGGGGACGTGCGTGGATAGCACCCTGCTCATCGTTCTGTTCGGGGCAGCCGTTGCTGGCTTTGCCCAAGGCGTATCGGGCTTTGCGTTCGCGCTAGTCGCCCTATCGGTTTGGGCCTGGGCCGTTGAACCGCAAATGGCCGCGCAAATGTCTGTCTTCGGCGCGCTGGTTGGACAAATCGTGGCCCTGCCCTGGGTATGGCGCGGATTCGACTTCAAGCGCCTCTTGCCCCTGGTCGTCGGCGGCTTGATCGGCGTGCCACTGGGCGTGTTCCTGCTGGGTTGGGTCGATCCCGAGATCTTCAAGCTGGCACTGGGCCTGTTCCTGCTCGTCTATTGCCCGATCATGCTGCTGCTGCCCCATGACTACAAATGGGCGCATGGCGGCAGGGCTGCGGACGGCGCGGCGGGATTCGTGGGCGGGGTGCTTGGCGGGCTGGCGGGTGTTTCCGGGCCTGTGCCGACGCTGTGGACTACTTTGCGCGGCTGGGACAAGGACGTGCAGCGCGGCGTGCTGCAGGCATTCAACATTGCCATGCATACTGCGACGCTGACGGCCTATGGTGTGTCCGGCGCAATCACCGGCGAAACGCTGGTGATGTTCGCGTGGATTACCCCGGCACTATCGATACCCGCGATTCTCGGTGTGCTGCTGTTTCGGCGGATGAATGCGCAGGCATTTCGCCGAATGATTCTGATTCTGCTGCTGATATCGGGCGTGACGCTGGTATGGGGCGCCACGCGCCTGTGGTTCTAGTTTTCGCGTTTTGGGAACCTTGAAGACCGTTCGCGGTTTGCCTCGACAGGCATCAGTGGCATTCTGAGGCCGATTGGAGAACCGTATGACCAAACTTGCCCGCTTGTCCGCGCCGCTTTTGGCTCTGATGTCCTTTGCCGCGCCTGCGCTTGCCGCACCGGCCATGTGGGAGGTCAGCGACGGGGACAGCAAGATCTGGCTGTTTGGCTCGGTCCACGTGCTGCCCGATGGCTTTGAATGGCGCACGCCGCTGTTCGATGCGACTTTGGCCAAGGCGGATAAGGTGGTATTCGAGGCCGATGTGAGCCCCGCCGCGCAGGCGGAAATCGGCGCCAAGGCTTTCGCCACCGGCATTTACACCGACGGCACTCTGCTCACCGACCTGTTGAGCGATGCGCAGGAGCAGCGTGTCCGCGCGTTCATGGCGTCCACCGGAATCCCCATGGGCAGTATCCTGGCGATGAAGCCATGGCTGGCGGTCAACACCATCTCGGTGGCAGCGATGACCGAACTGGGCATGAGCGCACAGGGCGTCGAGTTTGTCGTGCAGCCCGAGCTGCCGCCAGAACGCGTTGGATATCTCGAAACGGGTGATGAGCAACTTGCAGTGCTGTCGACCGGCAGTGACGCGGAACAGCTCGCAATGCTTGACGTGACGCTGGAGCAGGTCGACCTGCTGCCCAAGATGCTCCAGAAGATGCTGCGCGGCTGGTCAACCGGCTCGCCGGAACGGCTCGTCAAACTGTTCGAAGTGGAAATGGGGGGCCATGAGGAGGCCTATTTCGACCGCCTGCTCTACGCACGCAACCGCAACTGGATCGCCCCGCTAGAGGCCATGCTGGCCGACAACGAACAGGCGCTGGTGATTGTCGGGGCTGCCCACCTGGTGGGCCCACACAACGTGCTGGGGCTGCTTGAAGAGCAAGGCTACACGGTTACCCGCGTGCAATAAAAAGGCGCCGCTGAGCGGCGCCTTCAAAAGCAGGCAGTGAGGGATCAGACCTCGCTGAGCTTGGTCCATTTGCCGTCGTTCTGGCTCGACTGCACTGAAGCGACGATGAACTGCATACCCTCGACGCCATCTTCGAGCGTTGGCAGCAGGCCTTCATAGGCTGCCCCATTGCCACGAATGACTTCGGCGAACTGGCTGTAAAGCGTTGCGAACGCTTCCAGATACCCCTCGGGGTGGCCCGAAGGAATACGCACATTCATGGTCGACGCAGCATTGCCAGAGATGGCGCCGCCGCGGGTCAGCAACTGCTTTGGCTTACCGAACTCGGTGAACCACATGTAGTTCGGGTTGTCCTGGCGCCATTCAATGCCGCCCTTCTCACCATAGACGCGCAGCTGCAGGCCATTCTCGCAGCCGACTGCTACCTGGCTGGCCCAGAGCATGCCCTTGGCACCACCCTCGAAGCGCAGCAGGATATTGACGTTATCGTCGAGCTGACGACCCGGCACGAAGCTGGTCAGATCAGCCGAGACGGAATCGGTCTTGAGGCCGGTGACGAAACGAGCAAGGTTGTAGGCGTGGGTGCCGATATCGCCGATGGCACCGCCTGCGCCCGAGCGCGCCGGGTCGGTGCGCCAGGAGGCTTGCTTGTTGTCGGCATCAGCCTCAACAGCCAGCCAATCCTGCGGATATTCGACCTGAACAACGCGGATTTTGCCGAGCGCGCCCGACTCGACCAGTTCCTTGGCCTGACGGATCAGTGGGAAGCCGGTGTAGTTGTGCGTCAGCAGGAATTTGGCGCCGTTCTTTGGCTTGATCGCCGCCAGCTTACGCGCATCTTCGATGGTCGAGGTGATCGGCTTGTCGCAGATGACGTTGATGCCAGCCTCAAGGAAGGCTTTGGCCGGGCCATAGTGCATATGGTTTGGCGTAACGATCGAGACGGCCTGAATGCCATCAGGACGCGCCGCTTCCGCGCGGGCCATTTCCTCGTAGGAGGTATAGATGCGGTCTTCGGCGAGGCCGAGATTGCGGCCCGATTCCAGAGCCACGTCGGGACGCGACGACAGGGCGCCGGCCACCAGATCATAGTCACCGTCAATGCGGGCCGCGACGCGGTGCACATAGCCGATAAAGGCTCCGGTGCCGCCGCCGACCATACCCAGACGAATGCGCTTTGCGCCGTTTTCAGCCATATTCTGTCTCCCTGCTCCCATAGGTGGCGCCGTTATGCCACGACCTCGTGGTTCGACAAGCTCACCATGAGGTCTACTGAATTTTCAAAGTGCCCTCATCCTGAGCTTGTCGAAGGACGAGGGCGCGGCTGAGTGCTAGCTCAGGCCCAGGATCTTGCGGTTGGCAGCAAGATCCGTGCCGGCCGACGCAAAGTCGTCGAAGGCGTGCTCGGTGACGTGGATGATGTGGTTCCTAATGAACTCGGCACCTTCGCGCGCACCATCTTCGGGATGCTTGATCGCGCATTCCCATTCGAGAACCGCCCAGCCGGCGAAGTCATACTGCGCCATCTTGGAGAAGATCGACGCGAAATCGACCTGACCGTCGCCGAGCGAACGGAAGCGCCCTGCCCGGTTAATCCAGCTCTGGTAGCCCGAGTAAACGCCCTGGCGACCAGTTGGGTTGAACTCGGCGTCCTTGACGTGGAACAGCTTGATGCGCTCGTGATAGATGTCGATGAAATCGAGATAATCGAGCTGCTGCAGCACCATGTGGCTTGGATCGTAGAGAATGTTGGCGCGCGGATGGTTCTTCACGCGGTCAAGGAACATCTCGAAGGTCACGCCATCGAACAGGTCTTCGCCGGGGTGCAGTTCGTAGCCGACATCGACGCCGTTTTCGTCAAACGCGTTGAGGATCGGGGTCCAGCGACGGGCGAGTTCATCGAAGGCCTCTTCAACAAGACCAGCTGGACGCTGTGGGAATGGATAAAGGAATGGCCAAGCCAGCGCGCCCGAGAAGGTGGCGTGTTCGGTGAGGCCGAGGTTTTTGGATGCCTTGGCGGCCCAATGCAGCTGCTGAACAGCCCATTCCTGACGCGCCTTGGGGTTGTTGTGCACGGCTGGCGGCGCGAAGCCGTCGAGCATGGTGTCATAGACAGGATGCGCTGCAACCAGCTGGCCCTGCAGGTGGGTCGACAGCTCGGTGATCTCAAGGCCGTGCTTGGCGGCGGTGCCGGTCAACTCATCAGCATAAGTCTTTGATGTTGCTGCCTTTTCCAAGTCGATCAGGCTGGTCACCCAAGTTGGGATCTGCACGCCCTTGTAGCCATAATTGGCGGCCCAGCCGCAAATGGCGTCAAAGGAATTGAACGGTGCCTTGTCGCCGGCAAACTGCGCCAGAAAAATCGCTGGCCCCTTGATGGTGCGCATATCTATCTCCTCTGCTGAGCGCGTTGCGCTCCAATAGTTGTCGCCACTGGCCTTGAACGGTCCGGGAAAAAGCAGGCGGCGGGGTGACCGCCGCCTGCCTGGCAACCTTGGTTACAATCTTGACCGACGGCAACCGCCTGTCAATGAGGTACGCCCCTCATTACTTCAGCAATGCCTGTGCCTCTGCCGGGCTCAGAGCCAGCGGACGCTCGCAGGTGGTCGACAGCGTGATCACTTCGCCGGTTTCGCCCGCCTTGAGCAGGCTAGTCATGACGTCGACCGCATGCAGAGCGACGTCGAGTCCGCAGCGTGCGTTGTAGCCGCCGTCGATCGAAGCGATCATGTCGGCGAGGCCCGCCGTGCGGTAGTTGGCGCGTGGATTGGCCGAGTCCAGATCCTGGTTGGCCTTGCCGAATGGGTGTGCCCATGGCGTGACCGTCTCGCGTTCGCCAGCGACATTGGCCGTAACCAGTTCGCCGCCAAAGAAGTTTGGATCTGGAACGAAGATCGAGCCATCGGTGCCGTAGAGCTCGATGTTGTGGTGGTTATGTGCCGCCACGTCCCAGCTTGCGCCCATGGTGATGATTGCACCAGAGTGGAACTCGAGAACACCGTGAATGGTGGTTGGGGTGCCAACCTTGACGAAAGTGCCCTTGAACGGACCTTCCGCGGTCACTTCGCGCTCGGTACGCGCCATGTTGGTGAACGCGGACAAACGCTTGACCGGGCCCAGCAGGTGGATCAGGTCGGTGACATAGTATGGGCCAAGATCGAGGATCGGGCCGGCGCCGGGCTGGAAGAAGAAGTCCGGATTTGGATGCCAATGCTCCATGCCACGGCTCATGACGTGAGTGGTGCCGCTCATGATCTTGCCGATCTGGCCGCTATCGATGATCTGACGGGCCTGCTGATGCGCACCGCCCAGGAAGGTGTCCGGAGCCGAACCGACCTTCAGATTGCGCTCGTCAGCGGCCTTTTTGAGCGACTTGCCCTCTTCCAGCGACAGCACGAATGGCTTTTCGGAATAGGCATGCTTGCCGGCCGAGACGATATCCATCGACACCGAGTAGTGGGTCGATGGGATCGTCAGGTTCACGATGATGTCGATTTCGCTGTTCTTGAGCAGCTCATCGGGCGTCTGCGCCTTCACATTGAACTCGTCGGCGCGCTTCTGCGCGGCGGCGGGAACGATGTCGGCAACAGCGCGCACTTCAAGGCCCTTGAAGAGCGGCGCGAGCTTGAGATAGGCGGCAGAGATATTGCCGGCACCCATGATGCCGACGCCAAAGGTCTTGGCCATTTAGATTACTTCCACTTCTTGGCGGTAGCGATCGAGCGCGTCGCGAAACGCACTTCGTCGGATGGCTTGTCGTGCTCGGCAACGAAGTACTGAGCCTTGGTCTTGGCCTGCACCTTCGTGATCAGGTCATCCCAGTTCAACACGCCATGGCCAACGTCTGCCCAGCCATCTTCGTCCTGCGCTTCGCCAGCTGGCGCGATGTCCTTGACGTGAACGGCGGTGATGCGGTCGCCATATTTGTCGAACCAGGCGATCGGGTCGGCCTTGCCGCGTACGATCCACGCAACGTCAGCTTCCCATTCGATCTTGGGAGCGGTTTCGAGGATGATTTCCATCGGGGTACGGCCAGAGGTGGTGGGCACAAATTCGAAATCGTGGTTGTGCCAGCCGAAGCCATAGCCTTCCTTGGAATAGGCTTCGCCGGCCGTTGCCAGCATTTCGGCCAGTTCAAGCCACTTGGACTCGTCTTCGCTGCGGCCCTCTGCGCCGATATGCGGGCAATAGATGCGCTTGATGCCGAGGGTTTCTGCGGTCTTCAGCGTGGTCGACACGTCCTTGACCTGATCCGGGCTGAAATGGCCCGTTGGCATGGTGAGGCCATTCTTCTTGAGGCTCGCTGCCAGACCTGCGGCATCGGCATAGAGACCGCCATAACCTTCGACCTGCTTGTAACCAAGGCCCCCAAGAGTGGTCAGGAAATCTTCAAGCGACGGGACGTTCCGCGCGCTGTACAGCTGAAAAGACAATTCGGTCATTGTGGCCTCTCTTATATCGTTTGAATTGCGCTCCCCGCGCAATCTGGGCGGGGAAAGATGTAGCGGTGATTGGGGGAGGAGTCGCTCCGCTGGGACATACTGACTACCGCAAAAGTAATATCGGCATGGGTTTAGGAGCGATGTGGGGCGCCAGAAGGCGCCACCACTCAGGCGATACGATCAGAGACGGTTGGTCGTCTCCGAATTGAAGATGGAGCCACGGGCCGGATCGAAACCAACGAGCAGTTTCTGCCCCACCTCGAGGTGGACATCGCTGTCCGCGCGGAACGTAACCTGGTGGCCGGCAATCTTCGTCCATGCGAGCGTATCGGAGCCCATGGGCTCGACAATCTCGATTTCCACTTCAGCCGAGAACGGCATGCTGCGCGCCGCTTCGCCGATGACGATGTGCTCGGGACGAACGCCCAGGACAGCCTTGGTGACCCCGGCAGGTGCGACGGCGAAGTCATACTTGCCCGTGGTGATGGAGGTGCCATCGTCGGCCACAAAGGTCGGCTGCGCGCCACCATGGAGCTGGCCCTGCAGGAAGTTCATCGACGGAGAGCCGATGAAGCCAGCCACATAGAGGTTCACGGGCTTATTGTAGATCGTGTGCGGATCGCTCAGCTGCTGGATCACGCCGTTCTTCATGATGGCGATACGATCAGCCAGCGTCAGAGCCTCGATCTGATCGTGGGTCACGTAGATCATCGTGTTCTTGAGGCGCTGATGCAGCCGCTTGATCTCGACGCGCAGGTCCGAACGGAGCTTGGCATCGAGGTTGGACAGCGGCTCGTCGAACAGGAACACGTCCACGTCACGCACCAGAGCGCGGCCGATGGCGACGCGCTGGCGCTGACCGCCCGAAAGCTCGACCGGCTTGCGCTGCAGCAGCGGGCCGATCTGAAGGATTTCAGAGGCGCGCTGAACGCGCTTGTCGATCTCGTCCTTCTTCATGCCTGCGACGCGCAGGCCAAAGGAGAGGTTCCGCTCCACGGTCATCTGCGGATAGAGCGCATAAGACTGGAACACCATTCCGATGCCACGGTCCTTGGGCTCTTCCCAGGTGACGTTCTTGCCGCCGATGAAGATCTGCCCTTCGGACACATCCAGCAGGCCGGCGATGCAGTTGAGCAGGGTAGACTTGCCGCACCCGGATGGCCCGAGCAGAACGATGAACTCACCCTGCGCGATATCCAGGTCGAGATGCTGGAGGACCTTCACATTGCCGAAGTTGAGCGACAGATCCCGGATGGAAACACTGTGTTGCATCTGTTTAACCCTTCACCGCACCGGCGGCGATGCCGCGGACGAACCATTTACCCGAGATGAAATAGACAGCCAGCGGCACGGCAGCAGTCAGAATGGTGGCTGCCATGTGCACGTTGTATTCGCGCACGCCGGTTGTCGTCTGAACGATGTTGTTGAGCTGAACCGTCATCGGCATGTTCTCGCGACCGGCGAAAACCGTGCCGAACAGGAAGTCGTTCCAGATACCCGTCACCTGCAGAATGACCGCAACAATGGCGATTGGCACCGACATCGGCAGCATGATCTGGAAGAAGATCTGCCAGAACCCTGCCCCGTCCACGCGCGCTGCCTTGAACAGTTCAGGCGGTAGACTGACGAAGAAGTTGCGGAACAGCAGCGTCAGGATCGGCATACCGAAGATGGTGTGCACGATGATGATGGCGGGGAACGTCCCGAACAGGCCCACCTGACGGAAAGCCAGGATGAGTGGATAGATCACCACCTGGTAGGGCACGAACGCACCGAACAGCAGCAGGCCGAACAGGATGTTGGCACCCTTGTAACGCCAGAACGACAGCGCATAGCCATTCATCGCGGCGATTACGATCGAGAAGACCGTGCCGACAGCGGTGATTTTGACCGAGTTCCAGAACCCGGGCTTGAGGCCATTACAGTCGCGGCCGGTACAGGCCGTGTCCCAGGCCTTGATCCAGGGCTCAAAGGTGAGCTCGGATGGCCAGGCGAACAGGTTACGCATCTGGATTTCGGGCATGCCCTTGAGCGAGGTCACGACCATCACCCAAAGCGGCATCAGGAAAAACAGGGCGGCAAGCACGAGGAAGGCATAGACGCCAATGCGGCTGATGGTCAGCTTTTTCGGCTTGGCGCCGTGTGGTCCCTCGAGCAGGCGAGAGGACGAGGCGGAGAGAGCTTCGGTTGTCATAGCGCGTTCATCCGCTTCTTGTTCGCACGCCACTGGATGAACTGCTGCAAGCTGAGCAGAACGACCACGGGGAGCAGCATCATGGTTGCCGCAGCCATGCCGAGACCCACATTGGCGCGATCGGTGATGTGCTGGATGACGAAGATTGCTGGCATCTGCGTTGCAATGCCGGGGCCGCCCTGGGTCATTGCGACCACAAGATCGAACACGCGCACAACGCCAACGCATTGCAGGATGAAGGCCGTAAGAATTGCGCCACGCATCATCGGCAGCACGATCTGGAGATAGGTCTTCCAGGTCGGAATGCCGTCGATCTTGGCAGCTTTCCAGATTTCGCCGTCAACGCCGCGCAGACCTGCGAGCATGATGGCCATGGTCACGCCAACGCCATTCCAGATACCGGCAACGACGAGGCCGTAAATGGCAGTGTTGGAATCGACCAGCGGGGCGAACTGGAAATCAGTGAAGCCCCAGCCCTGCACGGTTGCCTGCAGGCCGTAGTTTGGATCGAGAATCCAGCGCCAGACGAGGCCGGTGATGACCAGCGACATGGCGAATGGATAAAGGAAAATCGAGCGGAACAGGTCTTCCTGCCGGATGCGCTGATCCATGAATACGGCCAGCAGATAGCCGACCACCATGTTCGCGCCGATCGAGAGCAGACCGAAAATCCAGAGATTGTTCGCCGAAACCAGCCAGCGTGGTGTGGCCCAGAGCCGCGCATACTGGTCGGTGCCGATGAAATCGAAAGCTGGAAACAGCTTGGAGTTGGTGAATGAAAGCAGAAACGAATAGATGATGCAGATCACGAAAACGCCGATGGCTGTCACGATCATCGGGGTCGTACCGACCACCGACATTACCGTAGACAAGCGCAAGCGCCCTCGCTTCGCACGGCCGTCGGCCTGAATACTGGCCGTTGGATTTGCTGAAGCAACTTCAGTCATGACGATTTCCTTGTCTTTGGCTGCCAGACCACAGGCGCTGCCCGCCTCGGCATCAATGGCAGAAGAGATCGGGCGGCGCGCTGGGCGCCCCGCCCGATCCGTCACGTCCTTAGTCGGCCGTGGCCAGGATTTCGGCATAACGCTTCTGAGCGTCTGCGATTGGCATGTCGTCATTGGCCCAGAATTCTGCGATCAGATCCTGCAGCTGGCCATTGGTGTCGTTCGAGATCCAGTTGTTGGCGCTGGTCACGACGTTTGCGGGGTCCTTGAGGATTTCAAGGCCGAGCTTCATGCACTCGTCAGCGAGGGACATATCAACGTCGTCACGGACGGGCATGGAGCCCTTGGCGATGTTGAACAGAGCCTGCACGCGTGGGCTGATCATCATCGAAGCGAGCTTGAGCTGCGCTGCTTCAACTTCTGGGTCGGCCTGCTTGAAGAACACGAAGATATCGCCACCGGTGGTCACGAAAGGCTTCTTGCTGTCGAGCGGAAGGCAAGCATAGTCCACGCCTGGCTTTTTGCCAGCAACGCCGAATTCACCGCGAGCCCAGTCACCCATGATCTGCACGCCGGCCTGGTCAGTCAGCACGAGATTGGTGGTGTCGTTCCAGTTACGGCCAGGCGAGCCTGGATCGCTGAAGCTCTTGAGATCACGGAAAGTCTGGAAGACCTGGGTGAATTCAGGAGAGTTAGCAACTTCCTGGTTGTGGTCGCGCAGCAGTTCGTCGCGCTTTTCAATGCCGAGACCGGCAATGGTGATGCCGCCGAAAGCAGCGTTCAGCTGCCAGCTTTCGCCACCCTGTGCGTAAGGGATCAAGCCAGCTTCCTTAAGCTTTGGAGCCTTGGCCACAAAGTCATTGACGCTGGTTGGCAGATCGACGCCGGCCTTCTTGAAGGCTGGAACCGATGCCCACATCCAGGCTTCGGAGTGGATATTGACGGGCACGCACCACCACTTGCCATCGATATGGCAAGGCGCAGCGATAACGTCTGGACGGACGATCTTGTCCCAACCTTCGGCTTCAGCCAGCGGGGTCAGGTCAAGCAGCAGGCCAGCAGCGATCAGTTCTTCATACTGACGGCCTGGGTTGAACTGTGCGGCACCTGGTGGGTTGCCACCCAGCACGCGCTGCATGGTGGCAGCACGGGCGTTTTCACCAAGCGCGATAGCGGTATCAACCCACTTGTCAGCGCCGAGCTTGTCGAACTCATCGGCGAAAACCGACACGGCAGCCTGTTCGCCGCCAGAGGTCCACCAGTGGATAACTTCGACATCCGCAGCATGTACAGCCGTGGTGCCGAGGAAAGCGGTTGCCATAGCGGCGACCACTGCAAACTTCTTCATAGATTGTCCTCCCAACGATCACTTGGAGCGATGCGCCCCGAAGCCGCCAGCCGCAGGTTGTCTTCTTGTGAGACATCCCTGGCCGGCCGCATGCAATCGATTACATTGCTCCCTCCGGAAACCTCTGCAATCGATTGCATTACTTTCATACACGTCTTGCGCACCTGTCAAGATCGATTTAGACCGGGGTTAGTGCGGCTGCGGATGGAGGGGCTGCGCATATGGATCAGCGCCGAAAACCACCGACAATTCAAGACGTTGCGCGATTTGCTCGGGTATCCACAGCCACTGTCAGCAGAGCATTGTCGCGTCCGGAGCGCGTCAGCGAAGAGACACGCGCAAGAATTTCGGAGGCTGTTCAGCTCACGGGCTACACGCTGAACCAAACTGCGCGCTCCCTGCGGCAGCGGACATCCAACACGATCCTCGTCGCCATCCCCGATATCCGCAATTCGTTCTTCTCCGAAATCCTCGACGCAATCGAAAGAGAAGCCGCCATAAGAGGTTATGGCGTGTTGATCGCGAACCTTCTGATTGGCGAGGAGCCGGTCAAACGGCTGCAGCAATACTTTCTGTCCCACCGCGCTGATGGCCTGGTGCTGCTGGATGGCACGATCGACATCAAGCAGTTGCGGGAGATCACCGCCGCCAATGTGCCAGTCCCGCTGGTGATCGCCTGCGAGGCGATTCCGAACTCTGAATTTCACACCGTTGTGACCGACAACGAGACGGCATCGGAACGCGCCACGCGCCACCTGATCGAATTGGGGCACACCAGGATTGGGCACCTCAAGGGTCCAAAAAACAACATCATCGCCGACCATCGGCTGAGCGGCTTCACCGCCGCGATCAAGTCCGCAGATCTCGAATTTCACCCGGAATGGCTGTTCGACGGCGGCTTCCGCATGGATGAAGGCGTTGGCGCAGCGGAGCAGTTTCTGCGCCTTGAGGACCGTCCCACCGCCATTTTTGCCATCAACGACGAATCCGCCATCGGCTTTGTTTCAAGGCTTCGGGCGGCAGGAATCGAATGCCCGCGCGATATCTCGGTAATCGGGTTTGACGACCTCGAAATAGCGTCCCATTTCGCCCCTCCCCTCAGCACCATGCGCCAGCCGCGCGAGGAGCTTGGCCATATGGCTGCGGCGGCATTGATTGATTATCTCGAGGGCGACCGGGACGATAGCAAGGCCAAGACAATCGCCCTGCGCTCCGAACTAATCGAACGCGCCAGCACGCTCAGAGTTCAGTAAGCCACAGCCTGACACCAAGAATGGCGTTCCATTTTTGCCAAAATGGGTTAAACGGAACCGCTTGGTTGGGTCCCGTAGCTCAGCTGGATAGAGCAGCAGCCTTCTAAGCTGTTGGTCGCAGGTTCGAGTCCTGCCGGGATCGCCATTTAACTATCTGTTTTTATTGTATTTTTCTGCCCCCACACGCCGCCGCATTGCGGCGAGGTGCGCCCAATTTCACTTGGGCTCGGCTTTCGCTGCGCTCGGGAATCGGCGCGAGTGAACCTTTTGCGGGTGCTGCACGTATCTTGAAGGTCAGCACCAACGCGAAAGCCCGCCATGACCGATCAATCCACTCGCTCACCCGGCATCGCCTGGATCACCGGCGCCGGAACAGGCATTGGCCGCGCCCTCGCCCACCGCATGGCAAAGGAAGGCTGGACCATCGCCATCAGCGCCCGCACGCGCAGCGATCTTGATGGGCTGGCCGCCGAGGTGCCCGGCAAGGTCCACCCCTACCCGCTTGATGTCACTGACGCAGACGCCGTGAACCAAACGGCGAACATTATCGCCGCAGAGCTGGGCACGATCGATCTGGCGATCTTCAATGCGGGCACCTACCACCGCACTTCAGCCACCAATTTCGATGTCAGCAAATTCGCCAGCATGGTCGAGCTCAACATCATGGGCACGCTACATTGCCTATCCTCGGTCATCCCCACCATGATTGCGCGACGTGGCGGCCACATTGCCGTGGTCGCCTCCGTGTCGGGTTATGTCGGCTTGCCCGGGGCCTCAGGCTATGGCGCAACCAAGGCGGCGCTGATCAATCTGTGCGAGTCGCTGAAGCCCGAGCTCGAGGCGGAGGGCGTGCAGCTGCAGTTGATCAATCCCGGCTTTGTCAAAACGCCCCTGACCGACAAGAATGACTTCCCGATGCCGTTCCTGATCGAAGTGGACGATGCGATCGAACACATCGTCACCGGGCTCCAATCCACGCGCTTTGAAATTGCCTTTCCATGGCAGATGACACTGGCGATCAAATCGCTGCGCAATGTGCCCCACTGGCTCAAATTTGCGGTGACGCGCCGGATGGTCCGGCGCTGATCACTCGGCAGGCTGCTTGGGTTTGACGATCGAGCTCGAAATCCGGGCCTTTGCAGCGTGGTGCCGGATTGGCGGCACGCCCTTGAGCCAAAGCTTGAGCGCTTCCCAATGGATGGCTCCGGTAACCTTGAGTGTCATCAAAGGATAGCGCAGCAAGGCGCGCAGCAAGGTTGCGTCAGTCAGGGGCTGATGCTTGCCGGTAAACACTGCCCGCAGCAGCGGACCATCGCCATCCGCCTCATCAATGCGGACAGCAACGGTGTCACCCGGCGGATCAATACTGAAATCGTAGGTGCAATCCATCGGCACGAAGGGGGAGACGTAAAGCTCCTTCGCACAGGTCTGGCGCACGGGCACAATGCCAGCCACGGCGGGGATCACATAGGTTCGCCGCTCACCAAAAGTGTTGCAGACCTCATAGAGTATGGCCACCAACGCATCGTCGCGCCCATAGCAGAAGTAGACGGTTAGCGGATTGAACACATAGCCAAAGATGCGCGGATAGCAGAGCACCGCAATGCGCGGCCGCTCCATCGCCAAACCGGCTTCAGCCAGTTGATCTTCGATCCAGATGCGAAGTGCGCCGGGCTGACTGTCGCCGTGGTCCTTCTCCCAAAAGCTGAACACCGCACCGCGATTGAAACCGAAGAGTTTGCTCGATGCGCTGATCTCGGGCAGTTCATCGAGATCGAGCAGTAGCGAGAACACACGATAATGCAGCTTATGCTTGCGCGGGCGCTTGCGCACATGCACCACGTCGCCAGCATAAAGCGCGGAGGCCCGTGTCATTCTGCGGCTTCCAGAACTGGCGCCAGCGCGATGCGGGCAGACTCGTTGTCCACCTGCCAGGGCCGGCGCACACCGCCAATGGCTTCTGCCGCCGCGAGTCCAGACTGCAGCGCATCTTCGTGGAAGCCGTGGCCAAAGTAGCTACCGCAGAACCAGGTATTCCGCCGCCCCTGCAATCGCCATAGCTGCTGCTGCGCATCGAGCGCTTGCTGGTTGAACAGGGGGTGGGCGTAGTTGAATTGCTGCATCACCTTGTCGGCCGCCACCTCACGCGTTGGATTGAGCGTGAGGAACAGATTGGCGCGCCGATCGAGCGCCTGAAGGCGGTTCATCCAGTAGGTAACGCAGAGCTGGGTGTTCTCCCCCTCGAGGCTGTCACCAATATAGTTCCAGCTCGACCACACGCGCTTGCGCTGGGGCATCAGCCGCGTGTCGCTGTGCAGCACCGCCAGATTGTCGGTGTAGGAGAACGCACCGAGCAAAGCCTGCTCGTCCGCGTCGGCATCGCCCAACATAGCCAATGCCTGATCGGCGTGGGAGGCGATCACCACATCGGAAAAAATGCCCTGCTGCCCGTTCGCGTCCGTCACCTCGACCTTTCCGTCGAAACGGCGGACGCGCATAATCTTCGCACCCAGCCGGATATCTGGGCCTATTTCGGTAAGCATCTTGTTGACGTATTGGCGGCTTCCTCCGCTCACAGTGCGCCATTTCGGCCGGCCAACAAGCGAGAAGAGACCGTGGCTGGTGAAAAACCGCACAAAGGCCAGCAAAGGATAATCCCGCATTTCGCGTGCTGTCGTCGACCAGATCGCTGCCCCCATGGGCAACAGATGATCCTCAATGAACGAGGCGGCATAGCCTTCCCGGTCGAGGTACTCACCCAACGTAATCGTTCCAAGGTCTGTGCGCCCCAAAAGGGTTGGTGCGGAGCGGTAAAACCGGATCAGATCGCCCAGCATGGCCCAGAAGCGTGGACGCACCACATTGCCGCGCTGGCCCAAAAGGCCATTGATACCCGTCCCGCAATATTCGAACTGCCCATCATCCAGCGAGGCCGCAAAGGTCATCACCGATGCCTGCGTCTTGACCCCCAGATGGTCAAAGAGCGCAACGAGATTGGGATAGTTCCGCTCATTGTAGACGATGAACCCGGTATCGACCGGTGTCGGCCCGAACGGCGTTTCCGCGATCACAGTGTTGGAGTGCCCACCCGCGGTGTCACCTGCTTCAAAAAGCGTGACGTGGTGGCGCTTTGCCAGCAGCCATGCAGCCGAAAGCCCGGCAATGCCGGACCCGATCACTGCAATGCGCCGGGGTTGTTCACTGTGTTTCAGGGGGAATTCGACCAGCACCAGGCATTCCTTTTTACGCGTATCTCACCCTAGTTACGCAAGGCGTGGCCAATTGGTTTGGTGAATTGCGAAAAAAATGCGGGATCATGCAGTGATCCACCTGTCATGCCATTGCGTAACCCTGCCATGACACTGACAATAGATCATTCCCTGTTGCCGCGATCACGCCCCTTTGCTGGAGGTTGGCGACAGCGCTTGTCTCGGATCAATCAATTGGAGCCTGGAAACCAGCCAATGGTGCCGCCCGACGATATGGACGCGACGGACCCCTTGTCGGATCTGCTGGTTGCCGTTGGCACCACGCGGGACATGGAGGCGTTTCAAACGCTGTTTCGCCACTTTGCCCCCCGCATCAAATCCTACATGGCGCGCGGCGCAACCTCGGCGTTGCAGCCAGATGAGATCATGCAGGAAACCATGGTGGCGGTCTGGAACAAGGCGGCGTTGTATGATCCCACCAAGGGCTCGGCTTCGACCTGGATCTTCACCATCGCGCGCAATCAGCGCATCGATGCCTATCGCCGCGCCACCCGGCCCGAGTTTGATCCGAATGACCCGGCCTTTGTGCCGTCCAGCGAGCCCGCCGCTGACGACAGGATGCAAACCCAACAGACTTCGAAAAGCCTGCGCCGCGCTATCGAAACACTGTCTACCGAGCAGTCCGAAGTGCTCCGCCTCTGCTATTTCGAGGACAATTCCCAATCGACCATCGCTGAACGGCTCAACATACCGCTCGGCACGGTCAAATCGCGCCTGCGGCTGGCCTTTGCCAAGCTCCGACTGGCCCTAGAGGCAAGTGGAGACGCCCCATGACCATCCGCCACCACATCGAGGATGATCTGCTGGTTAGCTATGCCTCGGGCGCGCTGAGCGAAGGCTGGAGCATTGCCGTTGCAACCCATCTGGCCCTTTGTCCGCATTGCCGAGCCCGACTCGAAACGGCTGAGGCAGTGGGTGGACAATTGCTCGATGCCATAACCCCGGAGCAGGTTGATGCCTTGGCCTGGGACCAGCTGCGCACAAGGATTGCCAGCGGCGCCACGGCACCTGAAGTTGCGCCGCGCCCTGCTGCAATCGCCTCTGATATTCCCCGCCCCCTCCGCGACTATATCGGCGGCGGCATCGACGCCATCAAATGGCGCAACCTCGGCAAGGGCGCGTCACAGATGCGCCTGCGAACCGGCGATCCCACAACGCAGGTCCGTCTGCTACGCATTCCTGCCGGCAAGCCAGTACCCGAGCACACCCATCGTGGACGGGAGCTGACGCTCGTGTTGTCCGGCAGCTTTCATGACGAGGAAGGCAGCTTCGGCCCCGGAGATATCGAAGACGCCGACGGCAGTGTGCTGCACCAGCCCATTGCCTCGCCGGAAGCCGATTGCATCTGCCTTGCCGTCACCGACGCGCCGCTGAAGTTCAGCAGCTGGATCGTCCGCGCCCTTCAGCCTGTCCTCGGCATTTAAGCCAAAAGGAAACGCCATGCTGCCCTACATCACAGCCTACGGCTTCACCGCGATTGTCTTTTTCGGCCTCGACTTCATCTGGCTGAGCACGATGGGCAGCACTTTCTACAAGGATCGTCTGGGCGATCTGATGCTGGCACAACCCAACCTGCCCGTCGCCGGGGTTTTCTATCTGGTCTATGTCGGCGGCGTCGTCTTCCTCGCCATCACCCCTGCCCTTGCCCAGAATAACTGGACCTACGCCCTGATCGCGGGCGCGGTGCTCGGGCTTGTGGCCTATGGCACCTACGACTTCACCAATCTGGCGACACTGAAGAACTGGTCCGTCAGCATGAGTCTCGTCGATCTTGCCTGGGGTACGGGCCTCACGGCTCTCTCCGCGACAGCTGGATATTTCGGCACCAAGTGGCTGTTTCCATAAGGAGCCGTATCAAGGCTTTACCGAAAAGGTTGCGCCCGATGGCCGAAATTTGAACTGGAACGGATCGATCTCCCGAGGGTTAGACCTCTACAACCAAGAGGAGATTGATCATGGATCATACCGCACACATTCGCCTCACCCAGGCAGAACTCACCCCGGCCATTCTTGAGGGCGCGACCATTTATGGCGCTGACGACCACAAGGTTGGCAAAGTGGATCATGTGCACGGCACCAGTTCCGTCGTTATCGACGTTGGTGGTTTTCTAGGGATTGGCGCCAAGCCAGTTTCGGTGCCACTGGGCGACCTTTCCTTCATGCGGGATGAGCATGGCGACGTTCACGCCGTAACGAGCTGGACGAAAGATCAGCTCAAGGCCATGCCTGAGCATCGCGACTAAATCTGAAGCCCGGCCAAGCGCCGGGCTTTTTCATTGTGAGGAACGCGCCATGACAAAAGATGTACCCAAGCCTGCCCCGCTGGAGACAGAGCCCGGCAAGCAACTAGACGACAACATCGACGACCTCGGGCGAAAGCAGGACGGCTCCAAGCAGGAGCAACCCGGCCGCACAAAGCCTTCCAAGCCCTAGGCCAACCTTTCGGTCTGTGGGACACAAACTTGCGGATTCCTTGCCGTGGCCTCTGACAAGGCCGGTTTCCGTTGAGTACTCGCTCCGATGCCGCGTGACTTGATCTAGGACAATGACGCCACAACCGGACTTACCCATGGGAGAGCAACCGGTTTTTTGTTCTGCGTGTCGGCTGAGTTTCTCCAAAATATGCTTCATCGATTGTTTATGCGAATACGACTAGGATCAGGCAACAAGGCCGAGATTCTGGAAAACTTCCCGATGAACCGTGAGCAAGCCGCCCTCGCCGACCAAATTCGCGGCAGCCAGATCCATGCTATGGAAGCAAATGTCTGGAAATCGCTTGTCGGTTATCTTGTTGCAGCATCGCTGGGTATGGCGGTTGCCTATCAGGACTGGTCTGGTCTGCTTAATGTCTGGGGTCCGGCGGTTTTTCTCGCCTGCATCGCCCGAATTCTTCTTGCCCTGCACACCGCAATGCGCCCCGTCCGGCCACGTAGCGAGCGGTCAGAGCAATATCTGATGGTGGCAACCACTGGCCTGTCCATCGTCATGGCAGTCGGACCTGCATGGATTGCCCTGCGCAGCGACGGTCTTGTCAGCGCGACAATGATCACGCTCATCGTCAGCTCCATGTGGGGCGGCGCGATTGTACAAGCACCGCTGTTCTCCGCATCGGCATCCTATACCGGGGTCAATATCCCGGTGTGGCTGCTGTCGCTGAGCATGACCACCATCACTTGGGATCGCGTGTTTCTGTCGCTCCTGTTCGTCGCCACCGTGGTGGTCGCCCTCGACAACATCTATCGCTACGCCAAGAACTTTGAGCGCGGCCAGCGCCAGCAGATCGATCTGGTTGCTCAAAGTGCTCGCCTGGAACAGCAGACGGAAGTTATCGGGCTACTGCTCAAGGACCATGAAGACCAGTCCAGTGACTGGCTCTGGCAAGTCGACGCCAATGGCCTGATCCGCAACCCGTCATCCCGCTTCGCGGAAGCCCTCTCGGCTAACCAAGGCGCCCTCAACGGCCAAGCCCTGGCCGCCCTGCTTTCCGAGCCGGATATCGCTGGCAATACGCAGGCGCTCGCCGTTCTCACCGACCATATTGCGACTTCTCGATCGTTCCGGGACCTCATCATTCCCGGCAGCAATGGCGACACGCACCGCTGGTGGTCGATTTCAGGTCGGCCGACTTTGAACGAGAATGGTCTGGTAGTGGGCTATCGTGGCGTGATGGCAGACGTGACTGCAGCCAAGCAGGCGCAGGCTCAGGTGATCCATCTTGCCCATCATGACGCACTCACTGGCCTTGCCAACCGCGCCTATTTCCACGAACGCACCAATGCGCTGCTGAAGTCCGCCGACAGCTGCAGTTTTGGCCTGATCAGCATCGACCTCGACGGGTTTAAGCCGGTCAATGACCGCTACGGCCATCCGGTTGGTGACGAACTGCTGATCGCTGCGAGCCGGCGGCTGTCCGACGTGGTCGGCGGCAGGGGACTTGTTGGGCGCCTTGGCGGAGACGAATTCGCCGTCGTCATCAACATCAGCCAGCCCGGTGAAATGGACGCGTTTTGCGCCCGATTGGTCAAAGCGCTGGCCCAACCGTTCGAGATCACGGATCACGGCATCACCATCGGTGCCAGCATCGGCGTTGCCTTCGCCCCCGCTGATGGCCGCACCACCGAAATGCTGTTCAAAAACGCCGACGCAGCGCTGTATCGCGCCAAGCGGGACGGGCGCGGCACATATCGATTTTTTGCCCCAGAGATGGACCACCACCTGCAAGAGCGTATGGTATTGCTGCAGGACTTGCGCGATGCCCTGCCCCGCAAGGAATTCGAGTTGCACTATCAACCGTTTGTCGACGCCAATACCGGCGACGTAACCGGTTGCGAGGCGCTGATCCGCTGGAACCACCCGCTACGCGGCCAGATCTCGCCAGCCGACTTCATTCCGCTCGCGGAAGAAAGCGGAATGATCGTTCAGATTGGCGCCTGGGTGATGGCAACCGCCTGCGCCGAGGCGGCCACCTGGCCCGGCGACAGACGGGTATCGGTCAACATTTCCCCCGCCCAGTTCGCCGACCGCGAGCTTCCTGCGCATATTCTGGAGGCGCTCGTCGCCGCCGGTCTCTCCCCGCACCGGCTTGAGGTGGAAGTGACCGAAGCCGTGCTCATCGAGGATGCAGAGCTGGCGCTCGACATCCTGCGGCGCATCAATGCCCTTGGCGTGAAGATCGCTCTCGATGACTTCGGAACCGGCTATTCCTCGCTGAGCTACCTGCGCAATTTCCCGTTCGACAAGGTCAAGATCGACCGCTCGTTTGTGACGGAAATCGAAAGCCGTCGCGATAGTCAGGTGATCATTCAGGGCATCCACGACATCGCCTTGGGTCTCGGCATGACGGTGACGGCGGAGGGCGTGGAAACGCTTGGTCAGGTCGCCGAATTGAGAAAATCCGGCTGCCATGAGCTGCAAGGTTTCCTGTTCAGCAAGCCGCAGCGGGCGTCCGAAGTTCCCGATCTTTTCACGCTTGGCAGATGGTCCGAGACCTCGCTGCAAAGCGCTGTTGGGTAACTCCAGCAACCTCGCGCAGGGCCGAAATCTAAAATTTTATCTATTCATGATATATAGATAGAGCGTTTGTGCCCCGCGCACTGCAACAGTAGCAATGACAGCACCGCTTATTTGAGTGCTGATCATGGCCGTAGTAACACTTTCTGCCGCCGAGCTGACGAGACCCGACATTGCAGTGCCGCTGGTACTCGATGTCGATGACACGCTGATCCGCACCGATCTGCTGCATGAAACTGCCGTCGCCTATTTTCGGGCCAATCCGCTTCGCGTTTTCAACCTCGTGCTCTGGACACTGCAGGGCAAAGCGACGCTGAAGCGTCAGCTGAGCCAGCAGGTCCCGCTCAATGTCGATAGCCTGCCGGTCAACGAAGAGCTGGTTGCGTTCGCGCGCGCTGAGCACGACAAGGGCCGCATGGTCGGCCTGGCCACCGCCGCCGACGAACTGCTGGCGCAGCGCCTGGCGCGTCGGTTTGATTTCATCGACTTCACCATCGGCAGCAATGGCACGCACAACCTGAAGGGCGCCAACAAAGCCGCCGCATTGGTCGAACGGTTTCCGGATGGCTTTGCCTATGCCGGTGATGGCCGCGCCGATCTCGAGGTTTGGGACAAGGCACAATCCATCATTCTGGCAGGCGCGTCTGCGGACACCACCAGCAAGGCTCGCGCGCTCGGAAAGCCTGTCGAAGCAGAATTCGTCCGCCCCAGCCTCGGCTTGCGCGGCTGGCTCAAGGCGCTGCGCGTCCACCAATGGGCCAAAAACGCACTGGTCTTCGTGCCGCTGATCCTGTCGGGCATGGCGAGCGATCCGGTTGCAGTGGCAGCAGCCTTCACCGCATTTGTCGCCATTTCGCTAATGGCGTCAGGGACTTATCTGCTGAACGACTTGTTTGATCTGACGGATGACCGCCTGCATTGGACTAAGCGTAATCGCCCCCTGGCTTCCGGCACCCTCCGCATCAAACACGGCGTTCCCGCATCCATCGGCTTGATCACCGCAGGGCTCGCGCTTTCCGCGCTGGTCGGCCCGGCCACCTTTGGGCTGCTGGTTGCCTATATGGCGACGACCCTGCTCTATTCGTTCTACATCAAGCGCCAGCCTGTCGTGGACGCTTTCACCCTGGCCGCGCTGTTTACGATGCGCCTGGGCATCGGCATCGCTGCCGTGGGCGCCGAGCCGTCGCCTTGGCTGCTGGTGTTCTCCATGTTCCTCTTTACCTCGCTGTCTTTCGCTAAGCGGCAGACAGAGATACAAAAGAGCGTCGCGAAGGGGCGCCTATCGGTCAACGGCCGCGGCTATCTCGGCTCCGATGCCGGCATGGTGGTTGCAATGGGCGTTGCCACGGCCATGGCGGCGATCACCATCATGGTTCTGTACATCATGAATGACGTCTACAGCGCTGATTTCTACCGCCACCCCGTGTTCCTCTGGGTCTTCCCGGCAGCTTTGTTCATGTGGGTTTCGCGGATCTGGCTGCTCTGCCATCGCGAGGAGCTCAACGACGATCCTGTGGCCTTCGCCATTCGCGACAAGATCAGCATCGGATTGGGTGGACTTATGGCTGCGGCGTTCCTGGCCGGGTGGTTGCTCTAGTGGTTCAAGCGCTGCATCGTCTGTTGAACAACCAGATCGTCCGCT
This sequence comes from Devosia epidermidihirudinis, assembly GCF_000971295.1. Classification (GTDB taxonomy): domain Bacteria; phylum Pseudomonadota; class Alphaproteobacteria; order Rhizobiales; family Devosiaceae; genus Devosia; species Devosia epidermidihirudinis. The sequence goes on from NZ_LANJ01000011.1 coordinate 434,641, forward strand.
TCCTGCTGCTGGGCGGCACGGCGGCGGCGATCAACTGGATCGTCCGCTTCCCGCTATCGGCCATCATGCCCATGCCCGCCGCTGTCATCGTGGCCTACATGATCGGCATGTGCGCTGGCTTCACGCTCTATCGCAAATATGTCTTCCCTGGCTCCAATCGCCCCTTGATGGAGCAGACCCTGACCTTCATCGGCGTCAATCTCGTCGGCGCCGTGATCGTCCTTGGGCTGACAACGCTCTTCCTGGGGCTGCTGGCCCAAGTGGCCTGGCCCGATATCGTCCGCGAGGGGCTGGCCCATGGTGTGGCCATCGGCCTTGGCTCGGTCGTCAACTTCATCGGTCACAAACAGCTTACCTTTCGCCTCTCAGGTCATCCCGCCGCCTGAGAATTTCAGCCTGTCTCTCTGCCACCCTCTGCTCGTCCGTTCGCAGGAAGTTTCGTCGTGACCGCAAAGCGCATTGTTCTATCGACTGTTCTCGGCGGCCTGGTGCTGGCCTTTCTGGCGGTCCTCGCATTGGCAATCCTGCGCGAGGCGCCCGGCACCAATTCCTATGCGCTGCTGGCCGAAGGCTGGCTGAATGGGCGGTTTGATACCGACAGCTGCTTTGATGGCGATTGCGCGCTCTACAAAGGGCAGACCTACATCATCTTCCCGCCCATGCCTGGCCTTATTGCCCTGCCCTTCGTGGCAATTTTTGGCAGCGACTTCCGTTTCTTCATGGTGCTGAGCACACTGGCCTTCGCGGGGACCGGCTGGCTGTGGTGGCAGATTTTCCGCCGCGAAACCGCGACCCGTGATCAGGCAATCCTACTGGTTCTGCTGGCCTTGTTCGCAACCCCGCTAGCCTTTGTTGTGCTGCGCGGGGATGCGGTGTGGTTCTTTGCCCAAAGCTGGGGCTTTCTGTTCTCCACGGCCGCTCTCTATTGCGCCTTGATCCGCCGCAACGCTCTGCTCGCGGGCCTGTTCATCGGCATGGCGTTTCTGTCCCGGCAGATGACCATTCTCTATCTGCCGCTGCTCTACGTCTTGCTGCTCGATGCCAATACCGCTTGGTATCGCATTGATATGGCTGCGGTTCGGAGGGCGCTCACGCTGGCCGCCTTCCCCGTTCTCGCCATCCTCATCTACTTTGCCTACAACTACGCGCGCTTCGGCTCGCCTTTAGAAACTGGCTATTCCTATATTTTCCCAATTGAATGGGACACGGTCGAAAGCGGCGGCTTCTTCCTCCGTCTGCGCGTGCGCGAACTTGGCATTTTCTCGACAGACTACTTCCTGTTCAACGCCATCTACATGTTCATCGCCGGCCCACATGTGGACTTCGCTGGGCGCTACCTGACCGAAATGGCGGGTTTTGATATCAACGGTGCGTCGCTTTTCCTGGTCACGCCTCTGCTGCTGTTGGCGTTCCTCGGAAAGTGGGATCGGGCGTTCTGGTTTGGCGTGATCACTTGCGGCGTCGTCATGGGACTGACCCTGCTCTACCACTCCAACGGGTTCTCGCAGTACAGCGCGCAGCGCTATGCGCTCGACTGGCTGCCCATCCTGCTGATCTTCCTTGGCCGCGCGCTCAAGCCAGAATGGACGTCACCCTTTGCGGTGCTCCTGACCTATTCCATGGGCGTCACGCTCTCGATGATTGCCATCGGCGGAATTCTCGCCGGGTAGTTTTGGACGCCAAAAACAAGTCAATGTCAGAGGTTTGCATGATTATTTGTCGTGCAAACGCCTTTGCGCCAATCGTTCATTGACTCGGTGACCTAATCCAGTCTGATACCTCCCATATCGGGAGGACATATTGCTCAAAGTCATTTCAACCGTCGCATTGTTATCTTTGGCGTCGGTCGCGGCGCCCTACGCGCAAGACACAACGATCGCCCAATCCAGCGTGGACTGGACCGGCTTTTATGCTGGCGCCCATGCCGGCTATGGCTGGGGCACTGTGACGGTAGAAATCTTGCCCGAAAGCGGCGACCTTCTAGGCGCCCTCGGTGGCTTTCAGGCTGGCTACAATTACGACCTTGGCACCTTCGTCCTTGGCGCAGAAGCAGATGTGAGCTTCAGCGGCCTTCTAAATGAAAAAGTCGATGGCGGCCTCACAGCGGTAACCAAGGTGGAGAACGTCGCCACCTTTCGGGCGCGCGTCGGCGTAAAGGCGGATCGCTTCCTGCCCTACCTCACCGCGGGTCTCGCTGTTGGCAATGCCAGCCTGGGAATTCGCGGGCTGGGACCGGACTATGAAGCATCCCAAACCCATCTGGGTTGGGTCGCCGGTGCCGGCGTCGAATACGCAGTCAGCGATACCGTCAGCGTACGGGGCGAATATCTTCATACGAACCTAGCCACGGCGACCTACGGCGCGCCTGCGCTGGCTAGCTTCGAGGCCAACCACAACTTTGGCGCTCTCCGCGTCGGCATCAGCTTCAGGTTCTGATCCCTCCGGGATCACCCAAAATGCCAAAAGGGAGCGTCCAGTGGACGCTCCCTTTTTCGTGTCGAAACACGCATATCCGGCAATGCCAGCCTCGCTCAAATCGGCCTCGAATCAGCAGCCCTCCTCGGCAGCGACTCGATTTGGCTCCTTGAAGAGCCCAGAAAGTGTGTTGGGGCGAGCGTGTGGGGGGCACGACGCTCAGCCCCTAGTCTGCTCGCGTAGCGAACAGCCCAAGCCACTATAAGCACTGGCAACAAATTGTTTCAAGTAAAGAGAAAGGAAGTTGGGGCGAGCGCCAGGGAGGAGGCGCGCTCAAACCCCGTCAGTGTGAATTGCCCCCCAAAGAAAACTCACACCCGCAACCTGGATTAGCCCCCCGTTCCCAGCGTTGCGGCAGTATCATGCTACCAACAAAGAAAAAAAACCAGCCCCTATAGGAAAAAAAGCTCTGAACAATTGCTGTGGATTGTCGAGACACTGTCTACGCCAGATTTGTCCTGCTCGCTGCTGTGAGCACGCCAACGCACCTGGCTCCGCGCAAGCTTGACTCCCATTGAGGCCTATTGTCTCACTTCAGTGCGCTAGGGCCGCCGTCGGCACGATCAGGAAATTCGCTCGAGAATAACCGCATCGCGGCGTTCCTAAATGTGTCGTCAAAAGGCCTGCGCCCTTCCCCTCTGAGTTCCCCCCATGACTTTGGCCGAACATTCAACTGCCGCGCAAGAGGCGACCGCGCCTGCGCTGGACGTCGCGACCCAACACCATCTTGATGATTTGGCCTGGCAAAGGGCCATGATGGCAAGCGTACCAAAATTCGCGATTGAGGCCATCCGCGCCATCGTGTTGACGTCGGGTGGATTTGCTCTGATCGGACTGGCCTTTGTGGGCAGCATTTATGGCTCAGACCCTTGGCAGGCCCGCGCCCTTGTCACGCCGATTTTCCTGCTCGCGGCAGGCGCCTTTTCCGGGGTGCTCTGCGCAGCGTTGTCCTACATCGCGCAATGGAGCTTTGCCCGCGCGAGCGTGGCCCGCCACCACGGCTGGGAGCCGCCATATGTAACGACAACCCCGGCTGCCACGCCCTACCGGCGCATCGGCAAGACTTTCCAGATCGCAGCAGTCATCGCTGCGGTTGGAGCATTTGGCTTCATGATCGCCGGTGGGTTGGACGCCTGGACTGTGCTGCTCGAATAGCTAGCGCACCCAAGTGGGCGCGCTTTCATATGGTTGGGGCAGCTGAAAGTCAGGAACACTGTTCAGGCGCTGCTGCAATTGCAGGCTCTGGATCGACCGCTCCAACGTGCTGAGATCCATCTCAAACTTCCGCTGCGTCGTGGCGGCAGCGGCTTCCTGCTGCAGGCAAATGACGCGCAACTCATTGGCCTTGATGGCGTCGGCGCTGGAGCTGGGTGCGTAGGACGGGCAAGCCGCGCTCGCCGATATAGTGCCCAATGCCAAAATCAGCGCGGTAGCAATCGTGCGACGCATCGGGACCTCTCTTTCCGTGTCCCCAATATAGGTATTCTGCTCAAAAGTTTAACCGTCCCTGTGATCACACTTTACTGGCGAGCGACATACCCCGCCGTTCACCATTGTACGACTTAAGTCGCAATCCTACTTTCATATCAAACCGGAGAGTGACACAGTAATCGTACAAAGCTGGGGGGCTGTAAGTGGCGAAATTGGTGCATATCATTCGCGCGGGGAAGTGCATCGCCGAGTTCACGATCAATCTGAACGACGATAGCGAAGATGAAGACTATATAGTCGCGGCGCGAGAGCGAGCTCGCACTGAATTGAGGCTCGGGCAGGATGATTTTGCCCAACTCCTGTTCGATGTTGTTCCGCAGGCTGCTCCGGCAAAAATCCGAATGCCTTTCAAATAGCCGTCTAGCGCACCGACTGTGAACTTGCGCGCTCATGTGTCGGCGCTGCGTCGGAACGGCCCCGCAACACCAATTGGCGCTTGAGAACGCTAACACCGCGGCCTGGCTGGCGGACGATGATGATCCTGGTGTGTGTGGTGTCCGCAGTTCGCCGATTTGCCGCATCGCCGCCTGCCATGCGGCGACGATCCGGGCCCAGATATCCCTCCGCCTCGATGAACAACTTCTCCTGCCCAAGCTGGTTGTTGAACCGCGCAGTGAGAATGGGCGCCTTTTCGGGCAGGCAGATCACATCATCAAAGCCCATCTCAATGTAGTGGACCAAATCCAGGGGGCCATCCGGCATGATCAGGATGATGGGGGCGAAACGGACATTGAACTGCGGGGAGCGACGCAGGGCGTGCAGCAATTGCGCCTTGGCTGGATCGCTGATGGCGTAGTGCATCAGGAAAAACGGCAGCTGAAGTGGCTCTATCTGGCTATAGTCAGAGTGATCAACCACGGTACCAAAGCCGATCCGTTGCCCCAGAGACAAAAGCGACCGACTGCCGCGTTGATCATGCGCAATAGCGACGGCAATACAGGAGGACAAACCCGTACCTGTCGCTTCTGCCGTCACGATATGTCTCCACGTTCTCTCGCGCGTTGAGAAATATCATGTAAGTACTAATCTGAATATTGTCGCTTCTGTAAAATTTGAAGCATCGCCAATTTTGCACTGAAGCGCCGGTATATATACCGTGTCATTTTCAATTTGCGTCGAAAGCAATAAACAATAACGACCGTGAATTCGAAGTTGATTCCGCCTAACTACTCCAGACACTTGAGACGTTTGCGTTAAAAATCGAAGCCCATCTGGGAGGCCGGCGCCTCTTCAACCTGCTTGGCAGGTTTTGCTGGTTTTACTGCTTTGGGGGCAGCAGGTGCTGCGACCTGAACCTGCTCCACGGCCTTAGGCGCAGCCACCGGCTTCTTCGTCCGCACCTTCACCGCGACCTGAGGCTGAGGCTGAGGCTGAGGCTGAGGCTGAGCGGATGGCTGAGCGGATGGCTTGGCGTTGAACTGGGTCAACCACTTTTCGGCCGGTGCCAGTTTCTTCGCATGGAGCACATAGAGGTTTTCGCGGCCCGTCTTTTTCTCGGACACCAGCCCTGCCTCGCGCAGTACGCGCAGGTGGCGAGAGATCGCGGGGCGGCTGATATCGAAGCCCGCGGCCAGGACGTGAACCGGCTTGGCGCCGCCGTGCAGGATCTCGACAATCCGGCATCGCGTGGGATCGGCAAGAGCGCTGAGGATGGACACTGGCGGCATGATAATCCCTTGGGTTCACCCTCCCTTAGGTAACTTCAACGTTACAGGTCAAGCGCAAGTGCCTGTAGAAGCTGGTTATTCACCGCAACCGTTCGGTGACCGAGTATCACGGCATAATACCGCCATATGACGGCAATAGTCTGGTCACTTCCTTGCAGCACAGTTCAAGGCAAGGAGAGCAGATGCAGTCCAAGCGGTCCCTGGCGAAATACTCTTGGTGGAGTCGCGAGCAGCGGCCCTTTACGGTGGCCGAGCTCATCGTTGATGGCGCGGTGCATGTGCTTGGCCTGATCGTGGCCATTGTTGCGGGATCGATCCTTCTGGCCTTCGCCATCGGCTATACAGCCCCTGAAGCCGTCCCTGCCCTCGTTGTCTATATCGGCTCGCTGATTGCCGTTCTGGGCGTTTCGCTGGCCTATAATCTGTGGCCTGTGTCGCCCATCAAAATGGTGCTGGCGCGGTTCGATCAGGCAGCGATCTTTCTGTTTATTGCGGGCACCTACACGCCATTTCTGGCCGTGCTGGGCGGCACGCTGACGGGCACGATCATGATGGCTTTTGTCTGGGGCGCCTCGCTGATCGGCGTCGCGCTCAAGCTCATCGTGCCGGAGCGCTTCGGCCGCCTGGCTATCCTGCTTTACCTGGCGATCGGTTGGAGCGGCATTCTGGTGTTTCAGTCGCTCGCCCAACAGTTACCCGTCAGCACGCTCTGGCTGCTCGTGGCGGGCGGGATTACCTACTCGCTCGGCATCATTTTCCATCTTTGGGAAAAGCTGAAGTTTCAGAACGCCTTATGGCACGTGTTTGTGGTGGCGGGCGCGAGCATCCACCTTTGGGCCGTCATCGATTTTATGGTGATACACCGGCTTTAGGCGTCAGTTCGCCCTGGCACCGATCCGGTCGTGATCCATCGTATCGCCAGCCTTGAGGCCGATCTCAACCGAACGACCACCCGGAATCTCCAGCACATATTGTACCGGTCCATCGGACGGGATCGAGGTCGGGTCATGCGGCCGCGCGTTGACGTGCACGTTCTTCACCACGCCCTTGGCATCCACAAAGATCATATCGAGCGGAATGAAAGTGTTGCGCATCCAGAACGCGACCTGGCGCTCTGCCTTGAAGTCAAACAGCATGCCGGCGTCTGGAGCCAGTTCCTGGCGGAACATCAGGCCCTGTGCGCGGGTCTCGTCGTTGTCGACCACTTCAACGTTGAACTTGTACTCACCGGTGGCGGTGTGCAGCGTCAGTTTGCCCTCATCGCTGCAGGCAGCAAGCGGCATGGCGATCGCCGCGACGACAGCAATGGTCGCAGCGTTTCGGGCCAGCTTGGGCAACGAAGCAAGGCCTTGGGCAAACATGTTCATGAAGTCGATCCTAGTGCGAAGACGGCGCGTCGCCCCAACCATCGGGCCGGATTTCGGCGACCATAAGGCCCTTGGGGCCATTGCCGTAGCGCACAAGCACAAATTGTCCGGGGCGCAGCTCGGTAATGCCGAAGCGGCGCAGGGTTTCCATATGCACGAAGATATCGGGCGCGCCTTCGCCTTCGGACAGAAACCCAAAGCCGCGAATGCGGTTAAACCACTTCACCTCGAGCCGAACCATGCCCGAGGTCGCTTCCACAACCACATGCGTACGCGGCGCAGGCATCTGGGCAGGGTGGCGGGCGGTGGATTCGTCCATGGAAACAATGCGGAAGGCCTGCAGGCCGCCAGGGCGGTTGAGCGCCTCGACAACGATGCGCGCGCCCTCATAGGCAGTCTGGTAGCCGTCACGGCGAAGGCAGGTTACGTGGAGCAGCACATCGGGCATGCCATTGTCGGGGACGATGAAGCCGAAGCCTTTGCCCGCGTCGAACCACTTGATCGCGCCAACGACTTCGATGGTGTCGAGCCCGTGGTCTGCACCCGATGAAGTTTCGGCATGGGTCACCGAGCCTGCCTCATTGGACAGGTTCGCTGGCTCCTCGCCGTTGCCATTCAATTTGGCCCCCATGCTCCCAACGCCCTTCGCACTCGCCCCGCAAATCACCGGGGTACTCTACAAGATCGTCATACTGTGGCCGATTCAGTGGCAAAAGTTAAGAAGATGTTGCGATTTTGTTTTTACCCCGCGCAACAGCCCGTTGCGGCTTCGGCAAGCAATTGCTAGGCCCAGCCAACCCCCGGCAGAAATGGAGAAAATAACGTGAAGTATCTGCACACCATGGTTCGCGTGACAGACGTGGATGCGAGTCTCAAATTCTACTGTGAGGGTCTTGGGCTTGAAGAAGTTCGCCGCAGCGAGAATGAAAAAGGCCGCTATACGCTGATCTTTCTGCGCGCTCCCGGTGATTCTGGCGGCGAAGTCGAGCTGACTTACAACTGGGATCCCGAGGAATATACCGGCGGCCGCAATTTCGGTCACCTGGCCTACCGCGTCGACGACATCTATGCCCTTTGCCAGCATCTGTCCGACCTCGGCATCACCATCAATCGCCCGCCGCGCGATGGCCGCATGGCCTTTGTGCGCTCGCCAGATGGTGTTTCGGTCGAACTGATTCAGGACGGCACCCTGCCCCCGGCAGAGCCTTGGTTGTCCATGCCAAACACCGGCAAGTGGTAACAGACTGATTCACCACCCCTCGGGTGCGTTAACACACTGCTAACCGTCGCGCTTAGCGCGCGGTTAGCGAAACCGATCGTATTTTAGCGACTTCACAGTACCGATCATTGCCTGTTGCAAGAATGCAACCGCAGGTCTGGGGAAGTTGCCATGAAGACCATCACCCGTTCCATTGCCACTGCGCTTGCCTGCGCCCTCACCCTGGGCGCCTGCATGCCCATGGCCATGTTCGCCAGCTCGAGCGGCGCCGGTTATGCCGGCAAGCGCAATGACTGGGGCACGATCGTCGCCAGCAATGATGTGAATGCGTTTTGCATCACCCCCAAACTGCGATTCCTGATCTGGGAATTCGAAGGTCAGTTCGGCAAGAAGGTCGTGATGCATTCCGGCTATCGCGATGAGCAGCACAACTCGGCTTCTGGCGGCGCAGACAACTCCTATCACAAGCGCTGCATGGCCGCGGACATCTACATTCCCGGGATCGACAAGCAGCAGCTGATCAATTTTGCCATGCGGAACAGCAGCGTAGGCGGATTGGGCTGTTATCCCGGCCGTCCCTTTATCCACGTGGACGTCCGAGACCGCCCAAAAGGCTACAATCGTCCGGTCACTTTCTCAGGCTGTTGAAAAAAGTCCTTTAGTTTCACACAAATGGGTTGCGCATCACGAAAGGCCCCCTTATACGACACCCAGCGCTTAGGCGCCCTTCGTCTATCGGTCAGGACGCCACCCTTTCACGGTGGAGAGAGGGGTTCGATTCCCCTAGGGCGTACCATTCCTTCTTCTTGGAATGGCACAAGGTAACCGCTACAAAGGCTCTCGGCGCATAGCGCCAATCGGCCTAAAGTAGCCCTACTTTGTAACGCCAATGAACTTGAGATGCGCCCATCGTCTATCGGTCAGGACGGCACCCTCTCACGGTGCAGAGCGGGGTTCGATTCCCCGTGGGCGTACCAAGTCCTCCCCCCTTCCCTAGTTTTACATTTTTCGTGCGACACCTTGGTGACCAGGTTTGGTTTCCAGATGGGTCGCAATGATTCGTTGGAATCAGCGATTCGATTCGCTGATTCGTCGCTGACGGAAAAATCTGCTGATTCGACGAATTATTTTTGGGTTCGGCGATGATTCTGAGTGCGCCTCGCGATTTATCGCGCGCCCCGGCATCCCCATTCCTCCCTCACCACCGCGCTGCCCTCTGACTTGATCCGAGGGCCACTTGCCGCTTGTGCCGTGCGGAGAGTGACCCTCGGATCAAGTCAGAGGGAAGCGACGCTGGGCGGGATAGGGAGGGGATGGGTGGCGGGGCCCGGAGACCTCATGGTGAGCTTGTCGAACCATGTGGGCGGGCTTGTAGATCGTGCCACGACCTCGTCCTTCGACGGGCTCAGGATGCGGTCTGTTGGGGGCGCGATACTCAATCGCCCCATTCCTCCCAGCACGGCTACTGTGCAACCGCCTCAGCGAACACATCACCACGCCTCCTCTTCCCCCAAATCCCTCCCCCCGCCACCGAGCTGCCCTCGGACTTGATCCGAGGGCCATTGCCCGCTTGTGCCGAATTGAGAGTGGCCCTCGGATCAAGTCCGAGGGCAGCGACGGTGGTTTAGGTAAATGGTGCAAAGGGGAACAAGGCTCAAAGACCTCATGGTGAGCCTGTCGAACCACGGAGTCGGGCGCGCAGCCAGTTCCACGACCTCGTCCTTCGAAGGGCTCAGGATGAGGTCTATGGGAATATGGCGCTTGTCGCCTCGCCACTCCCCCCCAAAAACAAAAAAAGCCCGAACCATGTTTGAGCTTTCATCGGGCAACAAAAAAGCCGCCGCGTTTTCAACGTCGCGGCAGCTTCTCTAGACCTGCTCCTGCTGTGGCAGAAGCATTATGCGCGTCTGCTAACTAGAGCAGAGTCAAATTCGTTGCCGATTCCTTGCCGTCACGGCCGGTCTCGAGCTCGTAGGTGACCTTGTCGCCTTCATACAGGCCCTGCAGGCCCGAACGCTGAACAGCGGAAATGTGGACGAATGCGTCCTTGCCGCCAGACTCAGGCGAAATAAAGCCAAAGCCCTTGGTGGTGTTGAAGAACTTAACGGTGCCAGTAGTGGCCATGTGTGTCGATCTGCCATTTAGAGCCCGACGACAATAGCGACCGGGCAGATTCTCCTTCGGCAACATACCGAAGGGGTGCGAGACATTGTCAAATTAAGAGACAAATGTCAAACGCGCCAATAGTCACTGCGATGTAGCGTGCGAAAATAACTTGCAGCTTGGCAATGAAACCGCTTCACAAGCGCAATCTCTACTAGCTGTGTCGAGCATTACGGCAGTCGCGGCAAGTGCATTTCGCCTCAGGCGAAGGCCCGAGCATGCACATGATGGCGGCCAATCGGGATGATCATCGGCGTGTCGGACACCGGATCGATCACGACTCGCGACGCCATGCCGAAGACATCGGCGACAACGGCCTCCGTCATCACCTCGGCAGGCCGCCCCTCCGCCACCAGTCGTCCAGCCTTCATGGCCACGATGTGGTCGGCGTAGCGGCAAGCCAGATTGAGATCATGCAGCACCACCGCGACGGTGCGGCCACTGTTCTTGACCAGATCGGTCAGCAGATCGAGCACCTCGACCTGGTGGTTGATGTCGAGAAAGGTGGTCGGCTCGTCGAGCAGCAGCAAGTCAGTCTGCTGCGCCAGGGCCATGGCGATCCATACGCGCTGGCGCTGACCGCCGGAAAGCTCGTCGACCGGACGGTCGGCCAGCTCCAGCGTGTCGGTGGCGCGCAGGGCCTCGGCAACCGCGGCGTCGTCTTCGGGCGTCCAGCGGCGGAACCATCCCTGATGGGGGTAACGCCCCCGCCCGACCAGATCGGCCACCACAATGGCGTCTGGGGCGATGGGAGACTGCGGCAGCACGCCGAGCACAGTCGCCACGTCTCGCGTCGACATGGTGTGGATGGGCTTGCCATCGAGATAAACTGCGCCCTTGGTCGGCGACAGAAGGCGCGCGAGGCCACGAAGCACGGTGGACTTACCGCAGGCATTGGCGCCAACGATGACGGTGAGCTTGCCGGGCGGGATGGTCAGGTTGAGATCACTGACGACCTTGCGGTCGCCATACCCAAGGTCCATGCCGGCGGCGAGTAGCTGATGGTCAACGCTCATGGAGCACTCCTAATTCACGCGCCCTGCCCGATTGGAGGCAATGAGCAACCACAGCAGGAACAGCGCGCCGAACACGCCGGTAACGACGCCGACGGGCAATTGAACGGACGGCAAGGCATGTTGGGCCACAAGGTCTGAGCCAAGCATGACCAACGCGCCAACCAGCCCCGCCTGCACAAAGCCCTTGCCGCTGCCCGCCAACAGGCTGCGCGCAATGGGACCGGCGACAAAGGCAACGAAGGTTACCGGGCCAACTGCAGCCGTGGCGAAGGCGGCATAGGCGACGCCCGCCACGATCAGGCCAAGACGGGTGAATTCCACGCGAGCACCGAGTGCTGTGGCCGTGTCGTCGCCCAATTGCAGCGCATCGAGGCCACGCACCAGCGCGACGGTGACTGGGACCAGTACAACCAGAGCAATAGCCAGCGGGGCGATGTCCGCAACGCGGGCAGCGTTCAGGCTGCCGACGAGCCAGGCCATGGCCTGCTGCACCTCAAACAGGCGCGCACGGGTAAACAGGAACGACATGATCGCCGCCATGATGGCGGACATGCCGATGCCGATCAGCACCACGCGATAGGGCGTCACGCCATCGCGCCAGGCCAGCGCATAGATCAGCACAGCCGTCAGGATGGCGCCCATGAATGCGCCGAACGACACGACGATGCCGGACATGCCCAGCACAATGATGCAGAACACCGCCGACGCGCTGGCTCCATGCGAAATTCCGATAATGTCGGGACTTGCCAATGGGTTACGCAGAAGCATTTGGAAAATGATTCCGGAGAGCCCAAAGGAGATTCCGGTGAGGACCGCCAGGGTTGCACGCGGCAGGCGCACGTTGAGAACGATGAAGTCCACGCCCTTGTTCACGTCTCCTGTGAACGGCGAGAGCAGCGAGCGCACCACGCCAGCGGGCTCGACGTGATAATCGCCCAGATACAGCGCCAGAGCGAAGGTGAGCACCAGCAGCGCCACCAGGCTGGCCGTGACCGTGTAGCGGCGGGACGCAAGGTTGCGGCGGATGGTCTGGACTTTGGTTGTTGCGTCGATGCTGGCCATCAGAGCGACGCCAGCTTGCGGCGGCGCACCAGCGCGATGAAGAACGGGGCGCCGACAAAGGCGGTGACAATGCCCACCTGCACTTCGCCCGGCGGCGAGATCACGCGGCCAATGACGTCTGCGCCGAGCAACAGAATGGGAGCCATCAGCATGGAATATGGCAGGATCCAGCGATAGTTCGGCCCGGTAATGGCGCGCGCCACATGCGGCACCGTAAGGCCGACAAAGGCGATGGGGCCAGCAGCGGCAGTAGATGCGCCAGCCAGAATGACGGCGGCCAGCCCGGCAATGGCCCGGGAACGGCCGACATTCTGGCCCAGCGAGCGCGCCACATCCTCGCCCATGGACAGACCATCGAGCATCCGGCCTGTGACCAGCGCCAGCACAATGCCGACGGCGAGGAACGGGGCGACCTGAATCACAATCTCCATGCCCCGACCTGCCAACGAGCCGACCTGCCAAAAGCGCACCTCATCAAGCGTGCGGGGGCTGGTGAGCAGAATGGCGCTGACCACAGATTGCAGCGCGGCAGTCATCGCTGCCCCCGCGAGCGCCAGCTTGATTGGCGTGGCGCCTTCGCGGCCGAGCGAAGCAATGGAGTAGACCACCAGCATGGCCACGGCAGCGCCGATAAAGGCCAGCCAAACGTACATGCTGAGCTGGGTGATGCCGAGCACGGCCACCCCCAGCACGATGAACAGCGCCGCTCCAGCGTGGATGCCGAGAATCGATGGATCGGCCAGCGGGTTGCGCGTCGCGCCCTGCAGCACTGCACCGGCAAGGCCCAGCGCGGCGCCGACCAACAGGCCGACAATGGTGCGTGGCAGGCGCAGATCCCAGATGATGCGGTGATCGGTGGATTGCGGATCGAAGGCGGTCAGCGCGGCCCACACGGTTTCCAGCGTAATGGGGCGCGCCCCTTGCGTGATCGAGAAGAACGCAATGGCGACCACCAGAACTGCAAGACCGAGGAGGCCGAGCGCGAGCGCGGCCTCCCGTTGTTTTCCCGAACGCGGCGCAGTCGTCGCCATCGCTATTCCGTCAGGTTCTCGTCGGCGGCGTTGATTGCCGTCGTCAGCTTTTCCAGCTCGGAGGCATAGGCGCCATAATTGCGCAGCCAATAGGCTGGCCAATCGGTGACGGCGCCAGCAGCCGCGGCCTTCAGTGTGGTCCAGGTCGGCTGCGCCAGGGCAGTCTTCATGGTGGCTTCAGCGCGGTTATCGACCAGGATCAGGTCGGTCTGGTACTTGTCGGCGTTTTCCCAGCTGAGATTTTCGAAATAGCCGTGCTCGTCCACATTGTCGGGGGTGATGACGTTGAGGCCCCAGGTCTTGAAATCGGTCAGCTCGGAGCTGCCGACGGGGGTCGCGACATAGAGGCCGTCATTGCCGGCCCATACGGCCAGTGCGGTGAGATTTGGCTTGGCCTTGTTGGCGGCGATGAAGCCGTCGCGGGCAGTTTCGAAGCGTGCCTTTTCGGCAGCAATGTTCGGCTCGCTCAGATCAGCACCAAGGCCAGCGGCCAGGCCTTCATAACCCTCGATGATTTCGATGATCGACTCGCCGACGGTAACGCCGGTGATGGGGGCAAGCGACCGCAGCGGGCTTTCGGCGCCTGTCAGGTCGTTGCCGCCGCTCCATTCCTTGGACACGGGCCAGTATTCGGCGATGATCACGTCAGGCTGCAGCGCTGCCGCCTTTTCGATGTCGACCTCGCCCCAGGCCTGCCCGATGATTTCGATGCCGGTGAGATCAAGCCCCTGCAATGCCTTGGCTTCCGAAACCGGGCTATCGGCATAGATGCCGACCGGGCGGATACCCAGCGGGATCAGGCCTGCCGCCGCGTCCTGGCTGGCGATGATGCGGCTGGGCACTTCGTCCAGCGTCACCGTCTGGCCGGTGCTATCGGTAAAGCTCCACTGCGCGGCAAAAGCCAGCGTGGGGGCGGCGACCATAAGGGTGGCAACGGAAAGCGGAAGGAGTGTCTTGAGGATCATCGTATCTCACCTGCGCGAAGTTTGCGGGTAAGTAACGATCGATAACATGACGGGTCAAGTCATGATATTCATTGTCGACGGAACAGATGTGGAGTGGAGCCTGTGCCCCACCCCAATTTCAGGCGATTAAGCAGGCTTGCGATACTGATAGATGCCCACGTCGATGGAACCTTCAGTGAACCCGGCCTCGCAATAGCTCAGGTAGTAGACCCACTTGCGCTTGAAGTACTCGTCGTAGCCGAGCGGCGCAATAACGGGCCAGCGTTCAAGGAAGCGGTCGCGCCAGAGCTTGAGGGTCTTGGCGTAAGACAGGCGGAACGTGTCGACGTTTTCCAGCACGAGGCCATATTTTTCGCCGAACTCGCGCATCACCGTCTTGGTGAGCAACATGCCGCCGGGGAAAATGTAGCGCTGGATGAAGTCCGGTCCGCTGCGATAGCCGTCAAAATCGGCCTCGTTGATGGTGATGGCCTGAATGGAGGCGGTGCCACCGGGCTTGAGGCGATCATGGATGGTCTGGAAATAGCTTGGCCAGTTATCCTCGCCCACGGCCTCGATCATCTCGATGGAGCCAATGTGGTCGAACTGGCCTTCGGTGTGGCGATAGTCTTCAAACACCAGCGTGGCGAGCTGATCCAGCCCCTGCCGCGCAAGGCGCTCCTGGCCAAACTTGAGCTGTTCGGCCGACAGGGTAATGCCGCGCAAACTGGCCTTGTAATCGCGGGCGATGGTTTCGGCGAAGCCGCCCCAGCCGCAGCCGATTTCCAGCACCGACGAGCCTTCCGTGACCCCCGCCATATCGGCGACGCGGCGGTACTTTGCCGCCTGAGCTTCCTCAAGGCTCTGATCGCCCGAGGTGAACAGCGCCGAGGAATAGGTCATCGAAGGGTCGAGCCACTCGCCGTAAAAATCGTTGCCGAGATCATAGTGCTCGGCGATGTTCTTTTTGGAGCCTTCGAGCGTGTTGCGGCGCGACAGGTGATAATGCAGGTCGCCGGCAGCCTTGCGGAAAAAGCCGGGATTGGCCTGCTCAAACATGTCGCGGTTTTGCAGGAAGAAGCGGAACAGCGCGGTCAGGTCGTCGACCTCGATATCGCCGTTCATATAGGCCGAGGCAAAGCCGACCGTGCCGCGCTGCATGGCTTCGGTCAGTACGCGGAAATTGTTGAGGCGCAACACGGCATGTTCGCCGGTCGCCGGGTTGCCTACGATGCGGGTGCGCCCATTGGGCAAAATAACCGTAACACCGCCATGCTTGGGTCTACCAAGAAGTGCGAACCCTACGCGCTCGACCACCCATGAGGCGAAACTCGTCCAAAGGGTTGTGCCCGCGCGCGAGTCTTCTACTGCTGTCTTCGTCATCGGCCGCTAATCCAACTATCGCTAGGAAGGCGGCAAATGAAGTCGCCTTGGTGTGTGCGTCGACTGCATACGAAAGCAACGCAAGCCTGGATCACCTGCGTGTGCCTGCAAATACTTTAGCCGCGATAGTTGGATATGCAAGCCACAGTTTAAGGCTCTGGCAGACACGACGATCCGGAGCCACACGGCCAGTAATCGCCTGCTAGCGTTGCGGTTTTGCCATGTCGGTCAGGCGGAACTGCACCTGTTCCCGCCCCTGATAATGATCGATCGACAGCGCGCCCGCGAAGTGAAATGCCGTATCGCTATCGCGTAAAAGGGCATCCCCCAGGGCGGTGTTTGCGGCACGGAAAGCGATGGCCTTGAGTCGCGCGCCATCTTCCGAGGTCAGTGCAAAACTGACATGACCGCCCTTACCCACGATCTGCGCGTAGCGCGCCCGATGGGCGGGGAAAGCGAACAGGGGACCAGGATTGCCCGAACCATAGGGCCCTGCCCGCTCGATATCCTTGACCAGATCCAGGCTGGCCCCGCGGGCGGTCAGCGCGGCGTCAATCGGCAGGGCCGTTGCGGCACGAGCGACCGATACGTCAGATGACAGCGCATCGGCCAGGAACGAGCGGAACGGACCCAGCTGGCCCGGCTTGATGGTGATGCCGGCGGCCATGGCGTGCCCACCGCCCTTGGCCAGCAGCCCCGACTCAACTGCAGCAATGACCGCGCGCCCCAGATCGACGCCCGGCATGGACCGGCCGGAACCCGTGCCCGTGCCATCGGGCTGCAGCGCAATGGCGAATGTCGGGCGCTCGAAGCGTTCGCGCAGGCGCGCGGCGATGAGACCGACCACGCCGGGGTGCCAATTGGCCGAGGCCAGCACCAGAACTGGCGGACCTTCACCAGAGCCAATTTCCATCTCGGCGACAGCGGCCGCTTCTTCGACCGCCTCGACCTCAATGCGCTGACGCTCGGAGTTCAGCTCTTCCAGCTTGGCGGCAATCACCAGCGCCTCATGCTCGTCATCCAGCGTCAACAGCCGCGTGCCGAGCGCGGCGTTGCCGATGCGGCCACCGGCATTAATGCGCGGACCGATGAGGAACCCGAGGTGATAGGGGTTGATCGGGCCATTCAACCGCGCTGCCAAAGCCAGCGCGCCGATGCCGCGATTGTCGCCGCGCCGCGCCACTTCGAGCCCGCGCACCACAAAGGCCCGGTTGAGCCCAACCAGAGGCACCACGTCGCACACTGTGGCCAGCGCCACCAGATCGAGCAGCTTGAGCAGGTCCGGCAGGCCCGTATCGCCACGCTGGCGCAGCGCGCGATTGACCGCCACCAGCACCATAAAGGTGACGCCAGCAGCACAGAGATAGCCGAGGCCGGAGATATCGTCAGGCCGGTTTGGATTGACCAGCGCATTGGCGTCCGGCAGCGCATGGTCGGCAAGATGGTGGTCGATGACCAACACATCAGCGCCACGGCTGCGCGCATGAGCAATCGGGGCCATACTGGTGGTGCCGCAATCGAGCGTGATAATCAGCGTCGCGCCGCCATCGATCAGCTTATCCATCGCGCCGATATTGGGGCCATAGCCCTCAAAAATTCGGTCGGGAATGTGGACCTGTGCCTCGATGCCAAAATGGGCGAGGTAACGCGCCATCAGCGCGCAGGAGCAGGCTCCGTCCACGTCATAATCGCCAAACAGGGCAATCGACTCGTTATCGGCAATGGCCTTGGCGATGCGGTCGGACAGCGGGTCCATCGCAGCGAGTGTCGACGGATCTGGCATCAGATCGCGGATCGTCGGCTCAAGATATTTGGGGGCGTCATCAATGCCGACGCCGCGCGCCGCCATGATGCGTGCCAGAATTTCAGAAATGCCAGTGCGCTGAGCGATGGCCGTCGCGGTGCGCGTTGTGCCCGCGTCGAGGCGATCCGTCCACGCCCGGCCCGTGACCGAGCGGCTGACATCAAGGAATGGTCTAGGCGCATCCAGCATGAGGGATAGCTAGGCGATTTAACGAAACGGCGAAAGAGGAATTCCCGCTTTCGCCCGAATGATGCTGCGGGTGGGGCGTGGCTACTCCTAGCACCCCCAATCACAGGCGCTTCCCGCGGACTTGATCCGCGGGTCATTGTCCGCTCGTGCCGGGCTGGGAGTGGCCCACGGATCAAGTCCGTGGGAAGCGATGGTGGGTGGGGATGGTGAAGGTGTAAAGCAGGAGCTTTACGTGCCGAGCAGTTTGGTGCACCGCCCCCTCAGTCGTCACCCTCGGGCTTGACCCGAGGGGGCTTCATTTGCAGGACGGCGGCTTAGTGCAGAGCCCTCGGGCCAAGCCCGAGGGTGACGAGCGGTGGGTGGGGAGTGATCCAGCTAAGTCGCTACCCAACACCCCCCTCGGCCCACCAACCCTACCGCGCGTGCTGCGCCCGGATCCATCGCACCGTCTGGCTCCAAGAGCGCATGACGATGGTGGAGGTTTCGACCGAGTTGCGGCGGAGGCGGATACCGTCGAGCAAGGAACCATCGGTGACGCCGGTGGCGGCGACGAGGACGTCGCCTGCGGCAAGTTCGGTCACGTCATAGACGCGGTTCGGGTCGGTGATGCCCATTTCGCGCGCACGCTCGCGCTTGGCGGGGGTATCGAGGATCAGCTTGCCCTGCATGTGGCCGCCGATGCAGCGCAAGGCGGCAGCCGCGAGGACGCCTTCGGGTGCGCCGCCGGAGCCGAGATAGATGTCGATGCCGGTGTCTTCGGTGTTCACCGCATGCATAACGCCGGCAATGTCGCCGTCGCTGATCAGCTTGACGGCCACGCCCGTGGTGCGCAGCTCCTCGATCAGGCTGGCGTGGCGCGGGCGATCAAGCACGATGGCGGTGACTTCGCTGAGCGGCACGCCTTTGGCCTTGGCCAATGCGCGCACATTCTCCGTCGCCGTCCAGTCGATATGGACGGTGCCAGGCGCATAATCCGCACCAATGGCGATCTTGTGCATGTAGACGTTGCGAGCAACGTTGAGCAGGCCGCCCCGCTCGGCCATGGCCAGCACCACCAGCGAGTCTGGCTGGTTCTTGGCGCAGAGGGTAACGCCTTCGAGCGGATCAACGGCGATATCAACTTCGGGGCCCTGCCCGTTGCCGACTGACTGGCCGATGTAAAGGTTGTCGGTTTCGTGCTGCTCGCCTTCGCCGATGACGATGCGGCCGGAAATGGCGACGCCATCGAGCTCGGTTTTCATCGCGAGGACGGCGGCGTCATCAGCAGCTTTTTCGTCACCTTTGCCGCGCCATTCGGCAGCAGCAAGCGCTGCCCGCTCCGTGACGCGGACCAGTTCCAGCGTCAGGGTGCGGTGCAGGTGGGCGGGGGTTTTGGCAACCTCGACCTTGGTGAGCTTCATGTTTCCTCCCGGAGCCTGACTTGCCCGGAGGGATATCAGAGCGTTTCGATCCGGATCAACTGCGGTTCACCCACAATGAAACCGTCGGCTGCGATCTGCGCAAGCGATTCACGCACCGATGATTCCAAAGTCTGCTGAGTGATCATCACGACTGTCCGGGTCGGCGAGCCGTCCGGTGCCACAGCCTTAGCGCTCAAATCGGACCGCTGGATGACAGAGTCGATGGATATATTGCGCTCGCCCATACGGGTGGTGATTGCGGCCAGCGCGCCGGGTACATCCTTGGCGTTGAGGCGGATGTAATAGCCGCCTTCATGCGCACGCATTGGCGCTTCGCGGTATGGCATCAGCTCGTGGCTTGGCACGCCCAGCGGCGGCACGCGGGTGCCACGGGCAATGTCAAGAATATCCGACAACACGGACGATGCGGTTGGCGGACCACCGGCGCCGGGACCGGCCAGCAGCAATTCGTGCACGTGGTCGGTTTCGAGCGCCACGGCGTTCATCACGCCATCGACGCCGGCAATGGCCGAGCCCTTGGGCACAAAGGTTGGGTGCACGCGCTGCTCAATGCCATCGTCGGTACGCTGGGCAATGCCGAGCAGCTTGATCTTGTAGCCGAGGTCAGCGGCGACCTTGATGTCGTGCTGGGTGATGCGGGAAATGCCCTCGACGCGGATTTTGTCCGGGGCAATTTCATAGCCGAAGCACAGCGTCGCGAGGATCGACAGCTTGTGCGCCGTATCGAAGCCTTCAACGTCAAAGGTCGGATCGGCTTCGGCATAGCCGAGCGCCTGCGCGTCCTTGAGGCAATCGGCAAACGAGATGTCCTCATTGCCCATGCGCGTCAGGATGTAGTTGCAGGTGCCGTTCATGATGCCGAACACCTTGGCGATGCGCGCCGAACCAAGGCCCTCGCGCAGCGTCTTGATGACGGGGATGCCACCTGCAACAGCGGCTTCAAAGCCCAGCTGCGCGCCGGATTCTTCGGCCATGCGGGCAAGCGTCAACCCATGTTTGGCCAGCAGCGCCTTGTTCGCGGTGACGACCGGACGGCCGATTTCGAGCGCAGCTTTGACAGCGGCAAAGGCCGGACCGTCCTCGCCACCGATCAGCTCCACGAACAGGTCGATGCCTTCAGATTTGGCCAGGGCGACGGGATCGTCGAACCAGTCGAGATTGGTGATATCAATGCCGCGATCGCGCGAACGCGAACGGGCGGCAACAGCAGTGACCACCAGCTGGCGGCCGAGTTTTTTGGTGAGCTCAGCGCCGTCCTTCTGCAGGATGCGCACCAGCGTCGCGCCGACATTGCCCAGGCCCGCCACGCCAATGCGTAGCGGCGGCAGCGTTTCGCCATCGCCATATTCCTGCATTGCCTTGAGAATGCGCGCACGGGTTTCCGTGCGGGGCTCGCGGCCCTCGCGCAGGTCAAAGACGAACAGCGGATCGCCCGCAACGGTGCGGCCAAAGCGCGTAGGCGTCCAGCCCCGGGCAGAGATGAAAGTTTCGACGGCTTGGCGGAAAGACTGGATATCACTCATGGTGGCGCCATCTGCATAGGATTTCGCCTAGCCGTCAATAGGAGTTTGGGCGGCATTTGCGCCGCCCACGAGATTATTGCTTTGCGACCGCCTCGGCGGCCTTTTCCATCACGTCGAGATAGGTCGGCAAGCCCCAACGCAGCGACAGCGCGCTTGGCGGGGAAACGGCAGCAACATTCTCGGTGCCCACCAGCGCGGCGAGGCCGCCATTGACGATGGGTGGGTAGGTCTTGGCATAGGGCTGGGCCAGGAAATTATCCAGTGCCGATTGCTCTTCATAATAGGTGATGAAGATGTCGGCGGTGAGCTTGTCGAACAGCTCATAGCTCAACGGGAAGATATACTGACCGTCATCGGGCGCCAGTTCGATAACGCTCGGCGCCATGGTGAGGCCCAGATCGGTCAAGAACTTCATGCGCGCATCGAGCGGCGCATAGACCGCGATGGAGCCGTCATAGTCGTTGCCGCTGGCAAAAGTGACCTTGGCGAGCGAAGGGCGCTTGGCGAATTCGGTGTTGAGCCAATCGGTGGTTTCGGCGACCAGCGTTTCAGCAGCCTCGGACTTGCCGAGCGCCTTGCCCACGGTGCGGGTCACGTCCTGCCACGGGCTGGTATAGGCGTCGCCGCTATAGGCCACGGTCGGCGCAATGCCCGACAGCAGTTCATATTGCTGCTCGGTAATGCCCGAAAACGCAGCGATGATCAGGTCCGGCTCCAGCGCCGCAATCTGCTCGAACGGCGGTTCGCCGGCATTGGTCAATACGGTTGGCGCTGTGGCGCCAGCTGCCGCAAGTGCATCCTCGATCCAGGGCTGAATGCCATTGTCACCACCGCCATAGGACTGGAACGGAACGCCGACGGGAATCACGCCCAGCGCAATCACCGCATCCTCATTGCCCCAGCCCCAAGTCACCACCCGCTGTGGCGCGGCTGGAACGACGGTGTCGCCGTAAACATGGGTGAGCGTAACGGGGAATTCCTGGGCGTGAAGCGCGACGGGAGAGAGCGCGACGGCGAGAGCTAGGAGGATACGGGACATGGCAGCACCGAGTGAAGGATGATGAGCCTTCCTACAAAAGATGATTTGTGTTGTCATGTATATTTTTGGGCAGCCTGAGAGATCGAAATACCCCCTCCTAACCTCCCCCTGATTAGGGGGAGGAACAGCTCGCGTTCAGGGCAAGATGAGAGACAATCCACAGGCCGGTTCCTCCCCCTCCCAGGGGGAGGCTAGGTGGGGGTACTCCCATGCAGCCTCCCGTCATGCCGCCAAGAGCAGAAATTTCCGCATCGTTCGGGATCGGCGCACAGTAACACTCGTGTGTCTTCTTGCCTTGACCAATGCCCTGCCCTATCTTTGCGGGCGCAGGGAGGAATCTCTGCATTGTTCTCAGGGCGGGGTGTAATTCCCCACCGGCGGTAAAGGCGGCGACGCCAAGCCCGCGAGCGCGCCACGAAAGTGGCGGTCAGCAGATCCGGTGTAATTCCGGAGCCGACGGTCATAGTCCGGATGGAAGAGAACGGGACCAAGCGCTGCTTTGCCAGCGCTCGCGTAGCTTTGCGCGAGCGTTGCTGCGGTGCCACTTCCCGTAACCCTGAGGAAACTGGTTACGGAAAGGACTTTAGATGAACCAGATTTCCTCGCCTACCAACGCCCCCGTACTCGGGGCGATCTTTATGCTCGGTGCGGGCATAACCTTTGCAATCACCAATATCCTGACCCCGATCATCACCTGGCAACTGGGCGTTCCGTCCACCGCCGTGGTGTTCTGGCAATATGTGATCGCCACCATCATCGCGCTGCCTCTGATCTTCCGGATCGGCTTTTCTGCGCTCAAGACCAAGCATCCATGGGCTCATGAATCGCGTGCGCTGCTGTCGGCGCTGGGCGTGCAGTTCTTTGCCTTCGGCTTCGCCAGTGGCGTGCCGGTCTGGCAGATGGTGGCGCTCTCGATGACAGGCCCCTTCTTCATCATCGCCGGGGCCACGATCTTTCTGGGCGAAAAGCTGACGCCACAGCGACTCATCGCGTCGCTGGTGGGCTTTGTCGGCGCATTGCTGGTGTCGGAACTGGGCTCGGAGCAGTTCACCTGGTTCTCGCTGACGCCCATTCTCGCCGCAGCCTGCTGGGGCTCGGTATCGGTCATCACCAAATATCTCAGTCGCGATGAAGCGCCAGAATCCATGACGCTCTACATGCTGGTGCTGATCACCCCGAACCACCTGCTGATCGGGTTGATCCTCGGCTTTGCGGTCGCCATTCTGCCCGAAGGCACGCTTCCAGCCAGCCTCGCCACCGGCTTTGATTTCGTGCTGCCCGGCGGCGACGCCCTCTGGCTGATCCTGCTGCTTGGTGCGGTCACCGCAGGCGCGCAATACTTCCTCGCGCTCGCCTACAAGGTGGCCGACGCGACGTATTTGCAGCCCTTCGACGATCTCAAGCTGCCGCTCAATACCCTGCTGGGCTGGCTCATCCTGTCCCAGGTCCCGCATGTCTGGTTCTGGCCGGGCGCCGTGCTCATCCTTGGTGCGTCGAGCTTCATCCTGTGGAGCGAGACCAAGCGACGGAACGCTGTAAGCTTCGCCTGATAGTGAAGGCCCCCGAACGATCCGGGGGCCTTTTTCTTTTGCTCTAACGATGACGCCATCGATCCTGATCCGGGTCAACCTCGGGCAACCCCAGGTCTCGCCGCAAAGCGCAGCGCCCTGGCGCTTCGTCGGCAGCCTTGAACCAACCCCGAACAGCAGCATAAATCTTCATGAAAGTAGTGCCTATCTTCATCATGGAGGCGAGTATCAGCCAGCTTCCATAGGAAGAAAAACGATGTGTTCGCATCGATACCATGAAGGAATTTCATGCTCTTTGGATCGAAGGCTTTCCCTCCACTGCAGACTTTGCGGGCGTTTCTGGCCGTTGCTGAAACAGCCAGCTTCACCAAGGCCGCGCAGGCAATCGGCATCACGCAGACAGGCGTGAGCCACCAGATCGCTCAGCTTGAACAGTGGCTTGGCGCAGAGCTGTTCGTTCGAGAAAGAAACGCCCTTCGCCTCACCCGCGTGGGCGAAACGCTATTGCCCGAGGTGCAAAACAGCCTCTCCTCTCTGGCTGCAGCTTTGGCCAGCGCCAAGCGTGTTCCTGGCCCGCGAACCCTCGTGATTTCAACAAGCCCGGAATTTGGCTCGCAATGGTTGGTCCCCCGGATTGACCGCTTTATTCAGGATCACCCTGACCTGTCGATTTCCGTCGCCCTCAGCTATCGCCGCGCGGATCTGATGGCGGGCGAGGCAGATCTGGCAATCTGGCTGGGCTCCGGCGGACCGCCGCTGAGCGCCGAGCGCCTGGCCATCGAGGAAGAGTTTCCCGTCTGCTCCCCCGAGCTTTACCGCACCCTCCCCAGCAGGCAAGCGGCGCGCGCGGCACCTCTGCTGCACTACGTGGGCGAGCGACACACCGTTCTGGATTGGCGCCGATGGTTCACCCAGATCTATGGGACCGAGGAAGATGGCGGCCCCGACCACATCCACACCGAACTGGATCTGGATACGGGACCAACGTTCAAGACCTTCGCCGAAATGCTGGATGCATGTAGGGCCGGCGCGGGGTTTGCCTTGGTCCGTTCATCCTTGGTGGTGGATGATCTTGCAACGGGCAAGCTGGTGCGCAGCTTTAGCGAAAGCGTAAATTCGGACCTGCACTATCATGTGGTCTGGCTGCCATCGAGCCAGAAGATGGACGACATCGACACGTTCAAAGCCTGGCTCAAATCAGAGCTTGGTGCCGTGGCCCCAAAGCCTCCGGAGTGACCCGGAGACCTTCGCCACGCTAGCTGGTCAGGAACGCCCGAGCACGACGTGGGTGGCCAGCTCGGAGGGGGTGGAGCTCAGGACGCGATATCCGAGGGCTGGCAAGTCGAGACCCGCAAACATCGCCTCACCCTGCCCCAGCAGCACGGGCGAAATGGCAAAGTGCAGTTCGTCGATCAATCCCGCCTGCAGATACTGGCGCACAGTCGATACACCGCCTCCGATTTTGACGTCGCGCTCTCCAGCCGCCTCCTGCGCGCGCTCAAGCGCCGCATGGATGCCCTCGGTGACAAAATAGAATGTGGTGCCGCCTTCCATGACGATGGGATCGCGGGCGTACTGCGTCAGGATGAAGGTTGGCGCATGGTAGGGCGGGTTTTCTTCCCACCAACCCTTCCATTCCTTGTCGAGCCATTCGCCGCGCTCTGGGGTAAACATGTTTCGGCCCAGAATGAACGCGCCGAAGCCATCCATGGATCGGTGGGCAAAGGTTTCGTCCACGCCCTCGGAGCCCTGCCCGTTCCCGAACATGGACTGGAACGTCTTGGTTCCGAAGAACCACTTGTGCAGCTCCTGCCCGCGCACTCCCAACGGGTTTTGCAAACTCTGGTCCGGGCCCGCCCCGAAACCATCGAGCGACAACGAAAACCCACCAACCCTGACACGTCCCACGCAAGCCTCCTGTGCTGGCACTATGCTGCCTCGCCCAACTGATGCCTGCAATCAGGAAAAACTAGGGCGGCAGACAATGTCCACCGCCCACCAGAACCAGGAAGTTGCTCGGCGCGCCTAAAGCGAAACCCAGCGCTGCTCCTGATGGCTTTGCGCCATGGCATGCACACTCCGCTCAATGCGCAGCCCAGCGTCGAAGTCGATAACGCGCGCAGGCTCGCCGCCGATCCGGCGCAGCAGCTCGTGGCACTCGATCACCTTGAGATCATTGAAGCCCAGACCATGCCCCGGCGCCGGAATGAACCGGTCATAAGGCGCATGCTGCGGGGCAGTGAGAATGGTGCGGAAGCCCTGTTCTGTTGGCTTATCTGAGGTGAGATAGAGCTGCAGCTCGTTCATGCGCTCCTGATCGTAGACGATGGTGCCCTTGCTGCCGAAAATCTGCAGGGCGATGCGACCCTTGCGCCCCCAGGCCGAACGATCGAGCGCCATGACGCCGCTGATGCCTTCGCCCAGCTCGAACAGCACGCTGGCGATGTCGAAGGTTTCCACCGCGCGCTTGCCGCCGTCGCGGGTTGGGCGCTCGGCATAGGGCTTGCTCAGATGGGCCTGAACCTTGGAGACCGAGCCGAACAGCACATGCATGAGGCTGAGCGGGTGGACGCCGAAATCGTCAAGCGCGCCGTAGCCGGAGCTGGCTTCGCTCTTCCAGTAGAACAGCGCCTCCGGGTCGGCCATAAAGTCTTCGTCCATTTCGAAGCGGACGTGATTGACCGTGCCGATGGCGCCATCGGCCAGCAGCGCACCGATTTGCCGGATCAGGGGGTTCTGAATGTAGTTATAGCCAAGGATCGCCACCTTGCCCGAAGCCTTCGCGGCCGCAGCCATGCGCTCGGCATCGGCCAAGGCCACCGCCATCGGCTTTTCACACCAGACATGCTTGCCCGCTTCGAGCGCTGCAATAGCCATCTCCGCGTGGAAGGCATTGGGGGTGGTGATGGACACCACATCGACGTCGGAATTGGCGATCAGTTCGCGCCAGTCGCCGGTGGATTGCTCGAACCCGAACTCGTCGGCCTTCTTGCGCGCGATATCGGCGTTCACCTCTGCCAGCGACACCAGCCGCACGCTGGGCCCGTCGCCGAACACCGCTTTGACACTATTCCACGCCAAAGCATGGCATTTACCCATGTAGCCGGTGCCGATCAGGCCCACGCCAATTGAACCACCCATTCCAACCTCCGATGTTTTCGAATGTTTAATCCATTCATTCCATTTTCGGAATAGACTTTCTAACACCACTTGCCTGATGGCCCCGATTGGGGATTATTGGGGCTAAGAGACTGTAGGAACGAGATATGTCCGCTACGACCGACAAGGTGCAGCCACCGCAGGACTTCGACGCATTGCGCAGCGCGATCCTGGAACGGAAGGCAGAACTGCCAAAACGCCTGACCCAGGTTGCGGCTTATGCGCTGGATCACCCGGACGAAATCGCCTTCGGCACCGCCGCCAGCATCGCCGTGTCGGCCGACGTCCAGCCATCGACACTGGTGCGGTTTGCGCAGCACTTCGGCTTCGATGGCTTCTCGGGCCTGCAATTGCTGTTCCGCGACCGGCTGCGCGAGCGCAACTCATCGTATGAAGACCGCTTGCGGACGCTGGAGAAGAACGGGCCGGCGCTCGCCGAGAGCACAACGATCTTCAACGGCTTCATCGCTGCCGCGCAGCGCTCCATCGATGGCATTGGCGCCGATGTGAACCCCGAGGCATTCGAGCGCGCCGTGTCACTGCTGGCCAAGGCGGACACAATCTATCTGATCGCCAAGCGCCGCTCCTACCCTATCAGCAGCTACATGGCTTATGCCTTCGGCAAGCTGAAGGTGCGCTACCAGCTGGTCGGCACATCAGCCGGCATTGATGATGACATGCTGGCGATGGCCACGGAGCGCGATGCGGCTTTTGCCGTCAGCTTCTCCCCCTATGCATCGGAAAGTGCGGCGCAGGCCCGCGCGCTCGCGGCCCGCAACATTCCCGTCGTGTCACTGACCGACTCGGCCTTCTCACCGATGGCAGAATGCTCGACCGAGTGGTTCGAGGTGGTAGAAGCCGATCACGCCGGGTTCCGCTCGCTCTCGGCCAGCATGGCCTTTGCCATGGCCCTCACCGTGAGCATTGCCGAGAAGCGTCGCCGGGGCAGCTAGGGCGAAATCCTGCGTCAATTTCACAAATAGAACGTCTGTTCCATATTGACGCGACGCCAGAACCTATGTTTCATGGCGTCAACGATTTCACTGAAGCCTGCTGTATCGGAGGTTCGATTGACGAACGCGCACCCAGAGAACGGGACGATGTCGCTCGACGTCATCACCATTGGCCGCTCGTCGGTTGACCTCTATGGCCAGCAGATCGGCACGCGACTGGAAGATGTTGGCAGCTTTGCCAAATCGGTTGGCGGGTGCCCCACCAATATCTCTGTCGGCACCGCTCGCCTCGGTCTCAAGTCCGCTTTGATCACCCGCGTGGGCAATGAGCAGATGGGCCGGTTCATCCGCGAGCAGCTGGTGCGTGAAGGCGTTGAAACCAAGGGTATCGTCACCGATCCGGAGCGCCTGACCGCGCTGGTGCTGCTCGCTGTTGAAAACGAGCATTCCTTCCCGCTGATTTTCTATCGCGACAACTGCGCCGACGGGGCGCTCAACGAAGACGACATCGACGAATCCTTCATTCGCACGGCGCGCTCGGTGCTGGTCACCGGCACCCACTTTGCCAAGCCCCATACCGACGCCGCCCAGCGCAAGGCGATGCGCATTGCGCGCGCCAATGGCGCCAAGGTCATTCTCGATATCGATTACCGCCCCAACCTGTGGGGCCTCGCCGGCCATGATGCCGGCGACAGCCGTTACATCGCTTCGGACACCGTCTCAGCCCACATGAAGACCGTGCTTGCCGATTGCGACCTCATTGTCGGCACCGAGGAGGAGGTTCTGATTGCCTCCGGCGAGTCCGACCTGCTCTCCGCGCTCAAGACGATCCGGTCCTTGTCCCCCGGGACCATCGTCTTGAAGCGCGGCCCCATGGGCTGCATCGTCTATGACGGCGCCATTCCCGATGATCTGGAACAGGGCATCGTTGGCAAGGGCTTCCCCATCGAGGTCTATAACGTGCTGGGCGCGGGCGACGCCTTTCTGAGCGGGTTCCTGCGCGGCTGGCTGCGCGGCGAGCCCCACGCCACCAGCGCCACCTGGGCCAATGCCTGCGGTGCGTTCGCCGTGTCCCGCCTGCTCTGCGCACCCGAAATCCCCACCTGGGTCGAGCTGCAGTATTTCCTCGAGCATGGCAGCAAGGAACGCGCCCTGCGCAAGGACGCTGCGATCAACCACATTCACTGGGCCACCACGCGCCGCCGCGAAATCCCAAGCCTGATGGCGCTGGCGATCGATCATCGCCTACAGCTCGAAGAGATGGCCGCGGGCGATCAATCCAAGCTCGACCGCCTGCCCGCCTTCAAGGCACTGGCGGTGAAAGCCGCCGTACAGATCGCCAAGGGCCGCGACGGCTTCGGCATGCTGCTTGACGACAAGTATGGCCGCGACGGCCTCTATGCGGCAGGGGCGGAAAACCTCTGGATCGGCAAGCCCATCGAGTTGCCCGGCTCGCGTCCGCTGCAGTTCGAGTTCAGCCAGGATCTCGGCTCGCGCCTGATCGATTGGCCCGTGGACCACTGCATCAAGGTGCTGTGCTTTATCCACGCCGATGACCCCGACGAGTTGCGGCACCAACAGATCGCCAAGCTCAAGTCTGCCTTTGAGGCTGCGCGCAAGGTGGGCCGCGAACTTTTGATCGAGCTGATCGCCAGCAAGCAAGGCCCGCTGGGCGACAATACGCTCGCAAGCCTCATCACCGAGATTTACAACGAGGGCGTCATGCCCGACTGGTGGAAACTGGAATCCCAGCCGACCCCGGCCGCCTGGGCCGCCATTGATGCGGTGATCGAGGCGCGCGACCCGCTGTGCCGTGGCGTCGTGCTGCTGGGCCTTGAGGCACCACAGGCCGAGCTGGAGCAGGGATTCGCCATCGCCCAGACGTCGCGCACGGTCCGTGGCTTTGCGGTGGGGCGCACCATCTTCGCCCCTGCCGCCAAGCAATGGCTGGCGGGCGAGATCAGCGATGAACAAGCCGTGCAGGACATGGCGCGCCGCTTCGGCGCACTGGTTGAAGTGTGGGAACGGTTGCGGGCTCAACAAGCCGCCTAGCGCAGCCCCCTCACCACCACCGTCTCACCATGATAAACATATGCAGGCGCGCAGCCCGCAGGCGACGAGGAACAAGGCACTATGAGCCAGAAAACAATCCGATTGACGATGGCACAGGCCGTAGCCCGGTTCCTGACCGTGCAGAAGACCGTGATTGATGGCGAGACGGTGCCGATCTTTGGCGGCGTCTTCGCCATTTTTGGCCATGGCAATGTGGCCGGTGTCGGAGAGGCGCTTTACGGCATCAAGGATACGCTGCCGACCTATCGGGCGCAGAACGAGCAGGGCATGGCCAATGCCGCCATCGCCTATGCCAAGGCCAGTTTCCGTCGCCGCTTCATGGCCTGTACCAGCTCCATCGGCCCCGGCGCGCTCAATATGGTGACCGCCGCTGCGCTGGCGCATGTGAACCGCATTCCGATCCTGCTGCTGCCCGGCGACGTGTTCGCCAATCGCCTGCCCGACCCAGTTCTGCAGCAGGTGGAAGACTGGGGCGACGGCACGGTTTCGGCCAATGACTGCTTCAAGCCCGTCAGCCGCTATTTCGACCGCATCACCCGCCCCGAGCAGATCATCCCTGCCCTGCGCCGCGCGATGCAGGTGCTCACCGACCCGGCCGAATGTGGCCCGGTGACGCTGAGCCTGTGCCAGGACGTTCAGGCGGAAGCCTATGATTATCCCGAAAGCTTCTTTGAGGAGAAGGTCTGGAACATTCGCCGCGTCATGCCCGATGGCGACGAGTTCGCATCGGCGGCCGCTGCCCTGTTGCAGGCCAAAAAGCCAGTGATCATTGCCGGTGGTGGCGTTCTCTATTCGCAGGCGAGCCAGTCGCTGCGCAGCTTTGCCGAGCGCTATGGCGTGCCCGTAATGGAGACGCAGGCGGGCAAATCCAGCCTGCCGCATGATCATCCGCTCAATATGGGTTCGGTTGGCGTTACCGGTTCGTCCGCATCCAACACCCTGGCCGAAGAGGCCGACGTGGTGCTGGCCGTGGGCACGCGCCTGCAGGATTTCACCACCGGTTCGTGGGCGCTGTTCCAGAACGAAGACCTCAAGATCATCGGCCTCAATGTGCAGCCCTTTGATGCGCACAAGCATCGCGCGCTGCCGCTGGTGGCCGACGCCAAGGTGGGCCTCGACGCCCTCAGCCAGGCGCTGACCGGCTGGCAGGCTGACCCGGAATGGACTGATAAGGCCGAGGCCGGCAAGGACGAGTGGCTGACCGCCGCTGACAAGGCCACCGCCACCACCAATGCCGAACTGCCCTCCGATGCGCAGGTCATCGGCGCGGTGCAGCGCGCGCGTGAGAACGCAGTCGTTGTCTGCGCTGCGGGCGGCCTGCCCGGCGAATTGCACAAGCTGTGGAAGGCCCGAGGCCCCGGCAGCTACCACATGGAATACGGCTTCTCGACCATGGGCTACGAAATCGCGGGCGGCCTCGGCGTCAAGCTGGCGCGGCCTGAGGACGATGTGATCGTCATGGTCGGCGATGGCAGCTACATGATGCTGAACTCGGAGATCGCCAGCTCGATCATGCTGGGCGCCAAGCTCACTATCGTGCTGCTCGACAATGCAGGTTACGGCTGCATCAACCGGCTGCAGATGGCCACTGGCGGCGCCAACTTCAACAATCTGTTGAAGGACACCCACCATGTCACTCTGCCCGGAATCGATTTTGCCGCGCACGCCGCCTCGATGGGCGCCATCTCGCGCAAGGTCGGCTCCATCGCCGAACTCGAAACCGCCCTGCACGAAACCGAAAGCAATGACCGCACCACGGTCATCGTCATCGACACCGACCCGCTGATCACCACCGATGAAGGTGGCCACTGGTGGGACGTGGCCGTGCCCGAGGTCAGCGATCGCCCTGAAGTGAACGCGGCCCGCGAAGGCTATGTGAAAGCGCTCAAGGCGCAGCGGGTGGGGTAGCCGAATTCACACATAGAGAGCGCGGCTCCCCCACCCTGCTCTCGCATCCCTCCCCACAAGGGGGAGGGAAAGATGGAGCCGCAGCCACAGAGCCGTCGGTTCCAGCGTCTCCCTCCCCCTTGTGGGGAGGGATCAAGGGTGGGGGTTCTACCGATGTCAGCAATTCTGGAGCCATAAATTGAAAGCCAAACTCGGTATGTCGCCCATCGCGTGGTGGAACGATGATCTGGTGGAGCTCAGCGATGATGTGTCGCTGGAGGAATGCCTGCGGCAGTCGCGTTCGGCGGGCTTTACCGGCATGGAAAAGGGGCGCCGCTTCCCCGACGATCCTGCGGTGATGCTGCCCATCTTGCGCGCGGCTGACGTCACCCTCTGCGGTGGCTGGTTCTCCGGCACGCTGGTCAATGAGGAACTTGCGGCCAACAAGGACCGCATTGCGCCGATGATCGAGCTGTTCAAGGCGGTCGATGCGCCCTGCATCGTCTATGGCGAAGTGGGCCGCTCCATTCAGGGCGACCGCAGCAAGCCGCTGGCGACCAAGGCCAAGCTGTCCGCCGACGAAATGAAGGCCTATGCCCGCACGCTGACCGAATTTGGCGAGTGGTGCGCCGAGCAGGGCATGCCCCTCTCCTATCATCACCACATGGCAGCAGTCGTGGAGACTGAGGCCGAACTCGACGCCTTCATGGCCGCTTCGGGCCCAGGCATTCCGCTGTTGTTCGACGCAGGGCACATGGCCTTTGCCGGGGGCGATGTCTTGCGTGTCATAGACAATCACCACGCCCGCATCAGCCATGTTCACGTCAAGGATGTGCGCATGAACGTGATCAACGGCCTCGACCGCACCAGGCAGAGCTTCCTCGATGCGGTGGCGTTGGGTGCGTTCACCGTGCCGGGCGATGGCTCGCTGGACTTCGGCGCCATCGTGCAGAAATTTGCCGATTATGGCTATGAGGGCTGGTTTGTCGTGGAGGCCGAGCAGGACCCGACCATCAACACGCCGCTCAAGATGGCCCAGGTGGGTCACAAGGAGCTGATGCGCGTCATGACGGCTGCCGGGTATACGGTCGAAACGCAAGGTTTCCCCAAGGGGTGATCCCAAGGCGGTCACTGTGCTAGAGCATGCAGCAACACTTGGCTCGCAGGCAGGAAATCACCCGATGGCACTGAAACAAAACGATCTCAACTGGTTCCGCCCGCTGTGGCGGCGCGTCGCCGTCACGGGTTTCCTTGCGGTGTGGACCGCCTGGGAATTCCTTTGGACCAAGGACCAGTTCTGGGGCCTGCTCGTCGCCGCAGCGCTGGCTTACTCGCTCTATAACTTCTTCTACGCCTTCCCCAAGGAGGAACCAGCCAATGTCGAACCAACCGAACCTGCGCGTCCGACCGAAGGGGAAGACGGGCCTCGTTCATGATGTGACCCCGGCCAGCGCCGGGTGGACCTATGTCGGGTTCGCCCTGCACAAGCTGGCCGCTGGCACTGTTACTGGCGGCGAATCCGGCGCGCAGGAACTGTGCCTGGTGCTGGTCAGCGGCAAGGCGCGGATTTCCGTCAATGGCGAGGACTTCGGCGAAATCGGCGAGCGCATGAGCCCGTTTGAGGGCGCGCCCTGGGCAGTCTACGTGCCCGCCGGCAGCGATTGGGCCGCCGACGCGACAACCGATCTGGAACTGGCCGTCTGTGCCGCCCCCGGCGGTGGAAATCATCAGGCGCAGGTGATCCCTCCCGGCCGCCACCAGCGCATCACGCGCGGCAAGGGCGCCAATGTCCGGCATGTCTACAACATCATGCCCGAAGACGACGGCGCGGCCCATTCCCTGCTCGTGGTCGAAGTGATCACCCCCCAGGGCAACACCTCGTCCTATCCCCCGCACAAGCACGATCAGGACAACCTGCCCCACGAAAGCCTGCTCGAAGAAACCTACTTCCACCGCCTCAATCCACCGCAAGGCTTCGCCATGCAGCGCGTCTACACCGATGATCGCAGCCTCGATGAGGCGCTGGTAATCGAGGATGGCGACGTGACGCTGGTGCCGAAGGGCTATCACCCCGTGGCCACCACGGCGGGCTACGACCTGTATTATCTCAACGTCATGGCCGGCCCGAAGCGCGCATGGAAATTCCACAACGCGGTGGAGCACGAGTGGCTATTGAAGTAGGGCGATAGCTCCGCCGCCACCGCTCGTCACCCTCGGGCTTGACCCGAGGGCTCTCCACTTCCCGTACGCAAGGAAAACACCCTCGGGTCAAGCCCGAGGGTGACGCTCTGTGGGGTGGGCAAGCTTAGCTGGTCGCCGATCCCTCCCCACAATCGCTTCCCGCGGACTTGATCCGCGGGTCTCTGTCAGCGCGTGCTGTGATGGAAATGGCCCACGGATCAAGTCCGTGGGCAGCGCCGCTGGGTGGGATAGATCTGGCGCGGACAGCCCGCGCCTGAAATAGGCGAACTAGCCCAGCCCGCCCGTAATCTCGCTCACCTTCACCGCCCGGCCTTCCTTGACCGATTTCAGCGCCGCTTCCGCCAGCGCCAGTGCAATCAGCCCGTCCAGGCCGCTTGGATTGGCCGGAGATTTTGATTCAACGGCGTCGATGAAGCTGCTGATTTCGCGGGCATAAGCGTCGAGATAGCGCGTCATGAAGAAGTCGTGGAGCGGTGGACGAGTGTAGCCGGAGGCGTTGGCAACTTCGATGGAGACCGGGCGCTGGTTCTCGGCCGAGACCGAGCCCTTGGACCCGTGCACTTCGATGCGCTGGTCGTAGCCATAGGTGGCGCGGCGCGAGTTGGAGATAGTGGCGTGCTTGCCGCTGGCGGTGGAGAGCATGACCGAGGCGCTGTCATAGTCGCCGGCAGCGCCGATGGCGGGATCGACAAGTACGGAGGCCTGCGCCGTCACGGTGTCGATCTCTTCGCCCAGCAGATAGCGGGCCATGTCAAAATCGTGGATGGTCATGTCGCGGAAGATGCCGCCCGAGCGCTTGATGTATTCCACGGGTGGCGCGCCGGGGTCGCGCGAGATGATGGTGACCATTTCTACGGCACCAATTTCGCCCTTGGTGATGACATCCTTGACCGCCTGAAAGTGCGGATCAAAGCGGCGGTTAAAGCCGACCATCAGTGTGCCGCTTTCGGCGTCGACGACCTTGAGGCAGGCCTTGACGCGCTCGACATCGAGATCAATCGGCTTTTCGCAGAACACGGCCTTACCGGCGCGCACAAACTGCTCGATCAGGTCGGCATGTGTATCGGTGGGGGTGCAGATGACGACGGCGTCGATATCGGCCGAGGCGAGGATCTGCTCGATGGAGCGGACTTCGCAGGCGTACTGCTTGGCCAGATCTGACGCAGCCTGCGCGACGGCATCGGCCACGGCGAT
The DNA here is from genome assembly GCF_000971295.1 of Devosia epidermidihirudinis. Taxonomy (GTDB): domain Bacteria; phylum Pseudomonadota; class Alphaproteobacteria; order Rhizobiales; family Devosiaceae; genus Devosia; species Devosia epidermidihirudinis. Next base: position 469,432 of record NZ_LANJ01000011.1, read on the forward strand.
CAGTTGAGCCTGGGAGTTGGACGAAACGGCCTTGGCGTGCACTTTGCCAATGCGGCCGGCACCAAGAAGACCAAAGCGAACAGTCATGAGTAGTCTCCAAAAAGGAAGCCGGGCACAATGCCCGGCCGGAATTCATGTGCAACGGTCAGCGATCAAACCGTTCCGCCCAGAGAGGTGCTGAGCACGGCCAGTTCTTCCCCGCCCGCCATCATGTCCTGCAATTGCTCGGCGTTCAATTCACCTCTGCTGGCGGTCCCCAGTGTGCGGCCACGATTGAGCACCGTAAAGCGATCACCGACCGCCAGAGCGTGGCGCACATTGTGGGTGATGAACACGACGCCAATGCCGGACTTGCGCACGCGGTCGATGGTCGCCAGCACATTGGCCGTCTGGCGCACGCCCAGCGCCGAGGTCGGCTCGTCGAGGATCAGCACCTTGGCGCCAAAATAGACGGCTCGGGCAATGGCGACTGTCTGGCGTTCGCCACCGGACAGCGTGCCCACAGCCTGATCGGGCTCGCGCAGCTTGATGCCCATGCGGCGCATCTCTTCCATGGTGACGCGGCTGGCCATGTCCATGTCGAGAAAACGGAACGGGCCCCATTGCTTGCGCGGCTCCTGACCCATCCAAAAGTTGCGGGTCACCGACATTAGCGGGATCATCGCGAGATCCTGATAGACGGTGGCGACACCGGCCTCCATGGCGTCGCGGGGGCTGTCAAACACCACCGGCTGGCCGCCGATGCGGATGGTGCCCTCGGTGGGCTTATGCACGCCCGCCATGGTCTTGATGAAGGTGGATTTGCCCGCGCCGTTGTCACCCAGCAGGCAATGGCACTCGCCGGGCAGCACCGAGAGCGACACGCCATTGAGCGCGATCACGGGGCCGAACTGTTTCTTGATGTCGACGAGTTCGATCAGTGGAGTATCGGCCATCTCAACGCTCCCCGGTGATGAGGCGACGGATATAGGTGTTGAGGATCACCGCCAGCAGCAGGATGACACCCAGGAACACCCGGAACAGCGAGGATTCCACCCCGGCAAAGAACAGCCCTTGCTGCACCACGCCAAAGATCAGGGCACCCAGCGCCGCACCGATGACCGAGCCATAACCGCCCGTCAGCAGAGCACCGCCGATAACCACGGAGATGATGGCCTCGAATTCCTTGAGCAGACCGCGATCGGCCGCGGCGGAGCCGAACTCCATCACTTGGCAGGTGGCGAACACCGTGGCGCAGAAGGCGGTGAACACGAACATGGTGATCTTGACGAGATTGACCGGCACGCCGACATAGCGCGCCGCACGGGCATCGCCGCCAACGGCGTAGATCCAGTTGCCAAAGCGGGTGCGGGTCAACAGAACGTGGGCAAAGATGATCAGCGCCAACGCCCAGATCATTAGCATGGGAATGCCATCGACGACGGGCTGGCCTGCACGCGCACCGTTCTTGAAGGTGGCGATCCAGCCGATATCGGCCAGCCAGGTGAACACAAAGCCAAACACCTTGCCGCCGAACAACGGCGCCAGCCAATCGCCTTGCGCCGCTTCGCGCACGCCGCCGACGATGGTCTGGCGAGTGGTGGAGATCGCGAGGTAAATGGTCAAACCGCGCAGGATGTACAAAGAAGCGAGCGTCACGATGAAGGATGGCAGGCCGGTCTTGACGACCAGATAGCCGTTCAGCGCGCCGATCAACATGGCGACAGCAAAGGCAGCGAGAATGGCGGCCCACATCGGCCAGCCCAGATGCACGCTCAATAGGGCAATCACGATACCGGCAAAGCCGATCATCGACCCGACGGAGAGATCGAACTCACCGGCGATCATCAATAGGCAGGCGCCCACGGCGATAATGGCGAACTGAGCGGAAACGACGCCCCAGTTCATCACGCCATCGGCGGCGAACATGCCCGTGCCACCGGCAACAACTGCAAAATATGCGAAGACAATAACCGTGCCGGCCATGGCGCCGAGCTCCGGGCGCATGAAGGCGCGCCGCAGGCTGGATTGGCGTTGGACACGTTCGTCGCCTGACGGCAGACCTGTCTGCTCGCTCATCGGGAACACCTCAAATTATGAAAAGCTGCCCTGCCCGCCTGTAGCGCAGGGTAAAGTGGGGCCGCGCCAGGCGCGACCCCAGTCGTTCTAGCGGTACTGACCCGCGTACTTCTCAACCAGTTCGATATTGTCCTTGGTGATGAAGCCTGGGCCCGAGTTGATCGAGTTGCCGGGCACCACGCCGTAACGCACGTAGTTGGTCAGGATCACGACTGGCAGATAACCCTGCAGGAAGGGCTGCTGGTCGATGGCGAAGTTGATCGTGCCTGCCTTGATTGCCGTGGCAATGCCGGGGGAAAGATCGAAAGTGCCAAAGAAGATCGAGCCGGCCTGCCCATTGGCATCGAGTGCCGCAATGGTCGGTTCAGCCGAGTTTGGGCCAAGCGTCAGGATGCCATTGGTGTCAGGGTTGGTCTGAAGATAAGCCGCGACCTTGGACTGGATTTCCGAGGGGTCGATACCGGAGTCGATCATCTGGCTGCCCAGTTCGACGCCGAGCGCGTCAGCAAAGCCCTGGCAGCGTTCAACCGAAGCCGGATTGGTAATGTAGTGGTTCACACAGAGGAAGCTGGTGACCCCAGCGGCTTTGGCACGTTCACCGGCACCGTGGCCAGCGTCATACTCTGGCTGACCAACATGCAGCAGCGCGCCAAGTTCCTTGGATTGCTCGATGGTGCCCGAATTGATGGTGATGACAGGAATGCCACGAGCGACCGCATCCTCAAGCGGTCCCTTCAAAACGTCGAAGTCAGCGATGGTGGCAATGATGCCATCGGCATTGGATGCGGCGGCCTGCTCGATGATGCGAGCCATATCGGCGAGATCGCCGGTCGGTGGATTACGGTATTCGACGGTGACGTCCATCTGCTCGCCTGCCAGGGCGATGGCGTTTTTGATGGTGTTCCACCAGCTGTCGGAATCCGGCGCATGGGACACCAGAACAAAACGTTCGCCCTCGGCCATAGTGGGCAGCGCGGTCGCTACCGACAGGCCAGCTGCCAGAACGGCGAGCGACAACGTCTTCATTGTAAGCTTCATTCATTCCTCCCTGAGTTGGAGAATGGCGATGCGGAACAAAAAAACCACTTACGCCTACCAACGAAACAAACATTCCATTTCTGATTTCAAAGGTCAAGTGTCGATGTTTGCTGGAGTATTTGCCGTTTTGAGCAACAAAAAGTGCAACCGTGTACACGGTTGCACTCCAAATTTCGCAGCAAATAGAACGGTTGTTTAGTTTTCGCGAGCGCGTTCGAGAATACGCTTGCACTCCAGCAACTCGCGCAGGACATTTGACAGCTTGTCACGCGATTCAGCATCAAGCGCCGCATTTGCCGTCATCACGGCCTCTTCGATTTCCGCCTCATCGCCGGCCGCTTCGGCCATTTCGATCATCGGCAGGATATCTTCCAGCGGCTTGCCCTCGCCCACGGCGATGACATAGCGACTGCCCTGATCCTTGAGGATGCGCTGGACGCCCTTGATGGTGAAGCCCTGATCATAGAGCAAGTGGCGGATGCCACGCAGCAGCAACACATCTTCAGGGCGATAGTAGCGACGACCACCGCCGCGCTTCAGCGGCTTGATGGTCGAAAAACGGGTCTCCCAAAAGCGCAGGACATGCTGGGGCAGGTCCAGTTCTTCGGCAGCTTCAGAGATGGTACGGAAGGCGTCGGGCGACTTGTCCACTCTGCTCAGACTCGCGGGAAAGCTTTATTTTCCAGCATTTACCATAGATTTGTTGATCTTCGATTTCAACACGTTGCTCGGTTTGAACACAAGAACTTGGCGGGGAAGGATCGGAACCTCCTCGCCGGTCTTGGGATTCCGGCCGATACGCTCATTTTTGGAGCGCACCTGAAACGAGCCAAAGGATGAAAGCTTGACGTTCGCGCCGGTGATCAGCGCATCCCCGATCAACTCGAGGACCCGTTCCACCAGCTCAGCTGATTCCGTTCGAGACAGGCCTACGGATCCATAGACAGCCTCAGCCAGATCAGCGCGCGTTACCGTCTTCTGCGTCATTCGTACCCTCGTATTGCCGACAGGTCCAAATCCCCGCGTCGGGACGACTTTCGGTCGCGTCCCAGACCGTGTTGCTCTCTGCGCGGCCCTTATGCAGGGTCGCCATATAGCGCGGGAATAGTCCCTTGTTCAGCGCAAACCGGCCGTCACAACCCCTCGTCAGGACAGTCTTTGCGCCGGGTTCCTCAGCCCCCCATGGGACACTAATGCCTTGAAAGGCTTAACGTCAATGCGTGGGGCGGAGTTACCAGCGAATGAGCGACGCGCCCCAGGTGAAGCCGCCGCCCATGGCTTCGAGCATCACCAGATCGCCCTGCTTGATGCGGCCATCGGCCACCGCAGCGCTCAATGCCAGTGGCACGGAGGCGGCAGAGGTGTTGGCATGCAGGGCAACGGTCATCACCACCTTTTCAGGTGGCAGGCCCAACTTGGCCCCTGCCCCTTCGATGATGCGCTTGTTTGCCTGATGCGGCACGAACCAGTCGAGGTCCTCGACGGTGTAGCCGGTCTTTTCCAGCGTCGCGTAGACCACGTCGGTGATCTTGCCGACAGCGTGGCGGAACACTTCAGGGCCGCGCATATGGACATGGCCAGTGGTGCCGGTGGTGGATGGTCCACCGTCGACATAGAGCTTATCCCAATGGTGCCCGTCCGAACGCAGCGCCGTGGCGAGAACCCCCTGCTCTGGCGCGTCGTCGGCCAGCTCGACCCGTTCCATGATCACAGCGCCCGCGCCATCGCCGAACAGCACGCAGGTGGTGCGATCGGTCCAGTCGAGCAGACGCGAGAAGGTTTCGGCGCCAATGACCAGCGCACGCGTGCCAAGGCCGTTCTTGAGGTAGCTGTCGGCCGTCGCAACGGCGTAGACGAAGCCCGAGCACACAGCCTGGATGTCAAACGCCATGCCGTGATGCATGCCCAGCTTCATCTGCACGAGCGTCGCTACAGACGGGAAGGTGTAATCGGGCGTCGTGGTGGCGACGATGATCAGATCAATGTCGTCCGGCGTCAGGCCAGAGGCCTCGAGCGCCTTTTTGGCAGCCGCCACAGCCAGATCGGAGGTGAACTCACCTTCGGCAGCGATATGGCGCTCTTTGATGCCCACACGCTCCTGGATCCACTCATCCGATGTGTCGACCGTTTTGGCCAACTCGGCATTGGTGACAATTTTCTCAGGAAGATAGCCGCCGACACCGCGGATGATGGAACGCGTCTTGGTCACGCCTGTTATGCCTCGGGTTCGGTGGCAAGCGCTGCTGGCACCGCCTTAACTGGGAAACGCTTCATAGTATCACTGATCTTGTCGATCAGACGGTTACGGCCCATTTCATAGGCCAATCCGAGGGCGCTTTTGTAGCCGATTTCGTCGGTACCGCCATGGGATTTAATAACAATCCCATTCAGCCCCATGAATACGCCACCATTAAGGGTGCGTGGATCCATTTTGGCGCGCAATGCTTTTAGCGCCGACATGGCGAACAAAGCGCCGATGCGGCTCATCAAATTTGCCTTCAGCGCATTGGATAGGTAGCGGCCGACCTGACGGGCGGTGCCTTCGGCCGTCTTGAGCGCGATATTGCCGACAAAACCTTCGGTGACCACCACGTCGACGGTGCCCTTACCGATGTCATCGCCTTCGACAAAGCCGTGATAGGTGAACCCTGCCCCGCTCGCTTCGGTCAGAATGCGGCCGGCTTCCTTGATCGATTCGAGACCCTTGACCTCTTCGGTGCCCACATTGAGCAGACCGACAGTCGGAGACTTCTCGTCGAACAGGCAGCGCGCCAGTGCGGAGCCGAGAATGGCGTAGTCCACCAGCTGCTGGGCATCAGCGCCAATGGTTGCGCCCATGTCGAGCACAACGATATCGGTGCGCAAGGTCGGCCAGATCGCAGCGATACCCGGACGGGCAATGCCCTCCATCGGGCGCAGGCAGAATGTGGCCATGGCCATCAGCGCGCCGGTATTGCCGCCGGAGATAGCCACGTCAGCCTCGCCGTCCTTGACGGCCTGAATGGCCATCCACATCGACGAGGTTCCCTTGCCCTTGCGCAGGGCCTGGCTTGGCTTTTCGTCCATTGCGATGACAACGTCGCAGTGACGCACGCTGGAGGCCGGCTTCAGCGCGGGGAATTCTTCGAGCAGTGGAGCGATCTGCTCCTGGACGCCATGAAAGATAAAGCGTGCATTCTTGCGCTCTTTGAGCAGCAAATGGGCACCGTGGATGACCGCCCGGGGAGCATTGTCGCCACCCATGGCATCCACTGATATTGTTATTGTATCGGTCATTTCAGCCCGTTTTTCGGCCCGAGTGGCAAGTGTTTAAACATATCCCATCGGGGAGTCGGTGCAAAGCCCCGGGACCCGGCGCTAAGCACCGGGATCCGTGGGCTTCTTGAGTTTGGAAAGACCAGCAAATGGGCCGGTCTCTTCAGCGGTGCCAGACAATCCCAGCGATTCGAGGCTTTCTCCGGGCAGACGCGGATAAGGATCGATCGCCAGCGCCAGAGTTTCGATCAAAAGTGCGCTGAGATCGACCTCGGGGCCATCGATATGGTCAGGGAAATCGTCGTCATCGATATCGACAAACACTTCCGAGCCAGGCGTCGGCTTGTGATGCGCGGCTTCCGGCAGGAAGACCCGATCGATGGGCTCATCGATGTCCTGCGTCACCGGCTCAAACGTGACAACCGATGGCTGCACGATGCGGGCAGTCAGGCGACCGAGCGCACGGATACCCCCGCGCAGCGGCGCGACAGACAGCGTGGCGTGGAAGCTTTCCACCGCATTGAGCTTGAGCACTTCGGCCAACTCGGCGCGTGCTGCTTCATCGGGCGCCACTTTCAGCGAGCGGCCCGTGGCGGGTAGACGATCGACGCGCACGATGGCATCGAGAATCGGGGATGGTTCCTGGCTCATGGAGCAGCCTCAAAATGGACGGTGCCACCGGTGATCGCATCGGCGGGCTGGGCGGCCAGCACCTCATCCTTGGCCAGCAGATATTCTGCCAGCGCGCGGATATGAGGGCCAAACTCGCCATCAAAGATATTGCGAGACAGGACGTCTTCGAGAGCGGTCACGTCCTTGCGGTCCATGGCCTCGTTGAGCGCAGCGAGAAGCCCGAAGAAGATGTTGCCCATTTTCTGGATCTTCTTTGGCACGCCGAGATCGCCCACGCCCATCTCGCGCAGTGAGCGGTCCATATCCTTGAAAAACAGATCAAAAACGGCCTGGCTGAAGTCCTTCTGCGCGCCCGCGGCGGTGCGCAGACGGCGGAACAACAGAGCCATGTGCAGACTGATCATATCGAAGCGACCAGTAACCGTGTCAGGTACTTGCCATTCGGCGTAGAAAATCGGCTGCCGGGATTGCGCCACAATGGCGCTATAAATGGCGTAAACCGGTTCAGTAGCGGTGTTCTTACGGAATAGAGACAGGATCATGGGATTGCGCTCAGCGTCTTGATCGGTCAAACAGGCAGGTAGAACGCTTGGCCGAGCCATTGCCAGCTTGCCAGAGAGACAAGTTGGCAGCTACACATTCCGGCGGCCGAGTGGCCGCCGCCTTGTTGTCGTGCCTATAGTCGAGAGCCATCGGGAAAGTCAAATTCATGCCCATGCGTACCGTTTCCGGTTCAGTTGCACCCATCGCTGCCATTCTGCTCGCTCTGGTGCTTGCTGGCTGCACGAGCAGCACTTCGCTGATCACCAACCGTACTCAGGGCTATGAGATTTCCGAGAGCGCGATGCAGCAGATTCGCGTCGGGCAGAGCCAGGAACTGGTGAAGCTGGTGCTGGGTTCGCCGCAGTCGACCAATACGTTCGGCGATCAATCCGCATATTATTATGTCGAGACCAAGGTTCGCCAGACCGCGTTCGGCGTGACGATGATCCAGTCTCGCACCGTGCTGGCCATCTATTTCGACAAGAACAAGAAGGTGGTCGACAAGGCCGTCTACTCGCTCAAGGACGGCAAGACCGTCACTATCGAGAACCGCCGCACCCCATCGTTCGGCGCCGACCGCAGCTTTATCGACTCGATCCTGTCGTCGTTCTAAGCGCAGTCCATTCAGTTTTCAGGAGCCCCGGGAAACCGGGGCTTCTTTGTTTTGGAGACCCACATGCATCACAATAGCAAGGAACACCGCGCGCTGGTCCAATGGGCGGCCGATTGCGCTGAACGCGTGCTGCCGTTGGCCGAGGCCAATGGCGACAAGCGCGCCCGCCAGGCCATCAGCGCCGCTCGGGGCTTCGCTGCCGGCAAGAACTCGGTGGATCACGCTCGCCGCGCCGCAGAGGCCGCCCACGCCGCCGCGCGCGAAGCTGGTACCGACGCCGCCCGCAACGCCGCTCGCGCCGCTGGCCATGCCGCAGAAACCGCGCATGTGCCCGCCCATGGCCCCCACGCGGCCAACTATGCGCTGAAGGCTGTGATTGCCGCAGGCGGCGATGATGAAGCTGAAGAAAAGTGGCAGGACGAACGCGTACCTGCGATTGGGTGAGAGGCCGCCTCTAAAGGCCCCCTCCCCATCGTCATCACCCGGCTCGTCCGGGTGATCCATCGTCTCACCGCGCGTGGTGTGGATTGCCCGGACAAGCCGGGCAATGACGACCCATCATGCTGCCGTGAGCACTTTGAAATCTCCGACCCCACCGGCGCTGCCCACGGACTTGATCCGTGGGTCTATGCCCGCTTGTGCCGCATTGAGAGTGGGTACCAGTAGCGTAAACACCGCCAGCCCCTCAGGACCACCTAGTAACCTCAAGCAAAAGCTACTTCGTATCAGACAGATCGCTACCCGCTTCGCGGGCGATCGCGTCGAGCGTCGCGTTGACGAGGCCCGTGGCGTCGTCTTCGTAGAAGGCCTTCGCCACATCGACATATTCAGTGATAACCACGCGGGGCGGAATGTCCTTGCGACGCAGCAGCTCGAACGCAGCGGCGCGCAGGATGGCGCGAAGCGTTGCATCGACGCGCTCGACCGGCCAGCTATCGGCAAGCGAACGATCAACGGCCGGATCGATCTCCAGCTGGTGCTTGGCAACGCCCGAAACGATCTGGCGGAAGAAGTCCGCATCGGCGGGCAAATACTGCTCACCCTCGATCTCACGACCCAGATGATAGCTGCCGAACTGGGCCAGCGTGTCCTCAAGCGTCGCGCGGCCCACATCCATCTGATAGAGCGCCTGAACGGCTGCAAGACGGGCGGCGCCACGCTGGTTAGCGGGACGGTCGGCCTGGGGATCGCGTTTGGGGGCTTCAGCCATAGGTGGTCACTCTGATTTGGCCAGGCTGGTGACACCGGGCGGCATGCCAACCCCATAGTCGCCCAGCACGGGAACTTCAATATATTTGGGACGGAAGCGGCTATGCAGTCCGTTGATAGATGGTCAGCGTGTCTTCGCCAAGCGCCTGTGGCTCATCGGCGGTCATGCCGCCCCAAGCCAGCGCTTCTGCGAGGGAGCCGGATGCACTTGCGGGCACCCCGCCCTCGCCGATTTCACGCGTGCTGGTGATCACCGCGAAGCGATCCACCAGCTGCGCCTTGAGCAGCGCAGCAGTCAGTTTCACGCCGGGCTCCACCAGCAGATTCTGCATGCCCTTTTTGCCCAGCATTTCCATCGTGGATGCAAGGCTCAGCCGACCATTGAGGCCCTCCACCGGGAAGGTCTGGATGGAGGCGGGAAGGTTCAGCGGGGCGCCATTTTGTGCAACGATCGCAGTACGATGGCCGGAGAAGCCAGCAATCAGATTCACCTTGCGATCAACGCCTTCAGCGCCCGCGAGAATGAGCCGCAGCGGTGTACGCGACTGTAGACCCGGGATGGTCACAGTCAGCGTTGGATCGTCGATCTTGGCGGTCGCAGCGCCGATCAAAATCGCGTCGGAACGCGTGCGCAGCAGGTCGATCCACTCGCGCGCAGCCGCGCTCAAAAACGTGCTCCGGTCCGCGCCCTGACGCGCAATCATGCCATCGGCCGAGACATTGACCACAGCCGTCACCAAAGGCCGTCCTGCCGTGTGCAACATGGCGTGGCCTGCGCTCAACGCGATCGAGGGGGCATGGTTGGCGTGAATGACTTCAACGCCCGCCGACTCAAGCCGCGCCGTGCTTTCGCCCTTGGTCGCCTCATGGGTGTCGCTGGCACCGATGACGACGCGCATGATGCCCGAGCGGATAATCGCATCCACGCATGGCGGCGTACGGCCCCAATGGTGGCATGGCTCAAGCGTCACATAGAGCGTTGCCCCGGCCGCAGCAAAACCCGCCGCCTCGATAGCCTGCGTCTCGGCATGAGGACGGCCACCCTTGGCGGTGACGGCGCGGGCGATCAGCCTGTTATCCAGCGCGTCCACCAGCAAAGCGGCCACGGTTGGGTTTTCAGCGGTCGTTCCAACAAATGGCGTAGCGTAACGCGCGGCGGCATCGAGCCACCGCACATCGACTTCTGTGGGCTGGCTCAATCGTCGTCGCCTCGCAACGTCCCCTGCCCTTGGGCAAGTTCAGCGAGGAACGACCGGAAGTCGTCGGCCGCAGAGAAATTCTTGTAGACTGAGGCAAAGCGCACGAATGCCACGTCGTCGAGCCCCTTGAGGCCATCCATGACATATTCGCCGATCTGATCGGAGGTGACTTCGACATCGCCCAGCGACTCGAGCTGACGGACGATGCCGGAGATCATGCGTTCGGTGCGCTCGGGATCAACCGAGCGCTTGCGCAGTGCGGTATTGACTGAGCGGGCCAGCTTTTCACGGTCGAACGGCACCTTGCGGCCCGTCTTCTTCACCACCGTCAGATCGCGCAGCTGCACGCGTTCGAAGGTGGTGAAGCGGCCGCCGCAGCCATTACAGACGCGGCGGCGGCGAATTGCGCCGGAATCTTCAGTCGGGCGACTGTCCTTGACCTGCGTGTCGTCGTTTCCGCAATAGGGACAGCGCATAATAGACCTTTATTGACCGTAGATCGGGAAGCGGTCGGTCAGGGCACGAACCTTGGTCGCGACCTGCTGTTCGACAGCGCCGTTATTGTCTTCGCCATTGGTCGCCAGACCATCGAGCACTTCGATGATCAGCTCGCCGACGAGCTGGAACTCAGCCGTACCGAAGCCGCGCGCGGTTGCCGCTGGGGTGCCCAGACGAATGCCCGAGGTGATTGCTGGCTTTTCTGGATCGAATGGCACCGCGTTCTTGTTGCAGGTGATGCCAGCGCGTTCCAGCGCCTTTTCGGCTGCCTTGCCGGTCAGGCCCTTGGGGCGCAGATCGACGAGCATGAGATGGTTGTCGGTGCCGCCACTGACGATATCGACGCCGCCCTTGACCAGCGTTTCCGCCAGAATGTGGGCATTGGCGACGACCTGCTTGGCGTATTCCTTGAACTCAGGCTGCAGCGCTTCATGGAACGCCACGGCCTTGGCCGCGATGACGTGCATCAGCGGGCCACCCTGAATGCCGGGGAAGATCGCCGAGTTGATCTTCTTGGCGATGTCCTCGTCATTGGTGAGGATCAGGCCGCCACGGGGACCGCGCAGGGTCTTGTGGGTGGTGGTGGTCGCAACGTGGGCGTGTGGGAACGGGCTGGGGTAGACACCGCCAGCAACCAGACCTGCCACGTGGGCCATATCGACAAACAGCAGTGCGCCAACTTCATCGGCAATGGCGCGGAACTCGGCCCAGTCCATCACGCGCGAATAGGCGGAGAAACCGGCTACGATCAGCTTTGGCTTATGCTCGCGGGCGAGCTGACGAACCTGGTCCATATCGACCAGACCGTCCTGCTTGCGCAGACCGTACTGAATGGCATTGAACCACTTGCCGGACTGGTTTGGACGCGCGCCGTGGGTCAGGTGACCACCAGCGTCGAGCGACATGCCCAGAATGGTATCGCCGGGCTGAACCAGTGCCTGATAGACACCCTGGTTGGCCTGCGAACCCGAATTGGGCTGCACGTTGGCAAAGCCGACGCCGAACAGTTCCTTGGCGCGCTCGATGGCCAGCGTTTCGGCAACGTCGACGAACTCGCAGCCACCATAATAGCGCTTGCCGGGATAACCCTCAGCGTACTTGTTGGTCATGATCGAGCCCTGCGCTTCCAGAACGGCGCGCGAGACGATGTTTTCCGACGCGATCAGCTCGATTTCGTGCTGTTGGCGACCGAGCTCATTTTGAATGGCCTTGGCGATTTCCGGGTCAGACTGTGCGAGCGACGCAGAGAAGAAATCGGGAAAAAGCGGGGTATTGGTGGCAGCGCTCATGCGGGGTTTTCCTCACAAAAGATCAGGGTGACCAGCGTGGCCGTGGCTTTATCACGGCGCGTGGCGCAAATCCAAGACCCATCAATCTGAGTTGGGTTCATGGGGCTTCCCTGATCGTGGATGGGTGCCCAGGCGAGCGGCTCTATGAAGTTCGCGTTCCCCGATGGTTGCCCATCTTTTCTCGCCAGTAGCGCGAACACCTTCCTTATTGCGCAAAAGCGGGCTCAGGGAAAGGGGCTCAACAGTCGCATAAGGCACCCTGCCCGCTTCATTCACAGGCAAAAGGTCCGCATGAAGTGCGGCGCTGCGCCGGTTATTTTACTCGGCCACAAAGGTTAATTCTGCCCCGCTGCGGCAACTCTTTGCCAGCGCTAAGCATTGTCTGTGCAGAGGCGCGTCTGTGCACGCGCATAACGTGGAGGAATCCTCATGCAGAACGCGATTGCTACCTTCAGCGCAGCACTTGTTACCGGCGCGATGATGCTTGCCAGCGCCGTGCCAGCACAGGCCCAGCGTTTTGATCAGAACTACAGCCAGCGCGACCGGGTCATTCAGACCTATTGTCAGCGCAACCCAAATGACCGCGATTGCCGCGGCTATTGGAACGGCGGCTGGGGCAATAACGACTACAACCGCTTCTACAATCAGCGCCGCAACAACCTTGATTCCCTTGCCACGGGTATCTTCGGCTTCACCTTCGGCGCCATCCTCGGAAGCGCCCTTGCCGGTGGCAATAATCAGGGCAATGTCGCCCGCCCCAACAATTCCAATGCCCACATCCAGGCATGCTTTGCCCGCTACAAATCCTACGATGTCGGCACGGACAGCTACATGGGCTATGACGGCTACCGTCACCGCTGCAATCTGTAGTTAGAACAACCGCTTAGGCGGTTCGGGCGTGTCGCCGAGCTTCATACGAAGCTTGGCGAGCGCCAATTGCTGCATCTGGGCGCGCGAGGCCGATCTTGGGGTAATCACCACCACTTCGGTGCCGGTATCGGCGTGAATGGCCGCGACCCGCATTTGCTGGCCGAGCTGCACAAACTCGAACAAGACTTCGCCACTGGTCATGATGTCAGCCCCTTTTGGCGACCATAACAGGATTCGGCAGCGCACAAATGCAAACGCCCTCCACGATGGGAGGGCGTCCTTGTTTCGGCTCGAAACAATCAGGCGTCGAAGGTGACTTTGCCCTGCTTGTCGAAGTCGTAAACGTCGTCGCGGAAGCTGACGATGCCCTGCTTGTTGGCCCAGGCGGTGATGTAGGTGGTGTGGATCGGCACGCGGGCCTTCACCTCGACATCGAGACGCTTGAGCGAGTCGAAGGTCGAGTCGACCTTGCCCTGATCCCAGTCGCCATTGTCGCGCAGCAACCAATTGACCAACTGAGCAACGCCATCGACGCGCACGCAACCCGAAGAGTGGAAGCGGGCGTTTTCGCCGAACAGCGCCTTGGATGGCGTGTCGTGCAGGTAGCAATCGTACGGGTTGTAGAAATTGATCTTGCAGTGGCCCATGGAATTGGCCGCGCCAGGTTCCTGGCGATACATGTAGTTGACCTGCTGATCGGTGATCGCAGCCCAATTGATCGTCTGCGGATCAATCTTGTTGCCGGCGCCGTCGTAGATGAAAATGTTCTGCTCAGCCAGATAGTTCGGGTTCTGCAGCATGTACTTGGTCAGGTCCTGACGGACCAGCGACTTGGGCACGTGCCAATAGGGGTTGAAGTTGATCTGGCTGACCTTGCTGGCCATGATCGGCGTGGCGCGGTCGACGCGACCAACCACTGCCGTATGGCGCTGCTCGACCATGCCCTCATTCACCGCCTCGATCGTCGCGGCCGGAATGTTGACCACCACGTAACGTGGGTTGAGGTTTGCAGCCATGGTCTGAACGCGCTGAGCGTTGAGATAAAGCTGATTAAGGCGCGTCGCGGCCGGCACATTGAGCGCGTACCAGGTCGGCTCATCCACCTGACCGTTGACGATCAGGCCATGGCGAGCCTGAAATGCGCGGACGCCGCGGTCCGTCGCTTCATCAAACTGGTCGTTGACGTTGGGCACCAGCGCCATGTCACCCGACGAAATCAGGCGGCGCTTGAGTGCGATGACGGGGCGGCCTGACTTGCCAACCACGAGACGGAACGCCTCCTGAGGCACCTCTTCCCAGCCGCCATTGGCGACGAAGGGCTCATACTGGGAAATGGCCAGCTGAAGATTATAGGCCGTGTCATAGGACAGGATCGGCTCATTGGTGGCGATCAGCGCCTGTGCGGCTGCTGTATTGCCATCGGTATTGACGTTGCGCAGCACGTTACCGCGGCCGAAAATATCGAAAAGGGATTCACCTTCCTGCGCGCGCGCCACTGTTGGCAGAGCCGCAGTCGCGCCCGCGAGGGCCATGGTTTTAAGAAGGGAACGTCTATTCAGCCGCATCAAGTCACCCGAATTATCTGTCTGCCGAAGCAGCATCAGCATTTACCATCGCATCCCATCGGCCACAACGCGGACAAGCGAGTGTGAACCTTCAGACTTCATGAACCAAGAATACGCGGGAAATGGTTTCAAACCACTAACCAACGTTCATACGCGAGTTTGAGGCTGAAATAAGAAACGCCAGCCCAAGGGCTGGCGTTTGATGTTCGGTGTGGCAGCTAGGCCACAATATGTACCTGTGGCTTAGAGCTTGTAGAGAATCTGGTCGACCCAGAAGCGCTCGAGGCGGGCAAGGGCCTTGTTCAGGCCGTCGAATTCGTCGTCGCCCAGACCACCGACCTTGTCGATGGACTTGAGGTGACGGTCATAAAGCTCGTCGATCACTTCAGCCACTTCCTCGCCCTTCGGGGTCAGCTTGATGCGGACCGAGCGGCGGTCGGAACGCGAACGCTCCTGGAAGATGTAGCCGGTTTCGACCAACTTCTTGAGGTTGTACGAGACGTTGCTACCCAGATAGTAGCCACGCGAACGCAGCTCGCCAGCGGTCAGCTCGGCATCGCCGATGTTGAACATCAGCAGCGCCTGCACTGGGTTGATGTCGTCCCAGCCCATACGG
The DNA here is from genome assembly GCF_000971295.1 of Devosia epidermidihirudinis. Lineage (GTDB taxonomy): Bacteria > Pseudomonadota > Alphaproteobacteria > Rhizobiales > Devosiaceae > Devosia > Devosia epidermidihirudinis. The sequence goes on from NZ_LANJ01000011.1 coordinate 484,818, forward strand.
TCGAACTCGTCCTTGATCAGGTCGAGCAGACGACGGTGCAGACGCTCAACGCGAGAAACAGCTTCGAGATAAAGCGGCTTCAGGCTCTGGGGACGTTCCGGGGACAGGGCCTCGGCTGCGTTGGATTTGATTGCCATTTATGCCTCACTGTTTTGCAGTCTGTGCGATTTTTCGCATCTCATGAGGCCAAACTACGGCGACCGGACTAAGATCAGCCTAAGCAGCACGCTTAAAACTATCTTACTGGAATGCAATGAGAATTTGGCTTAATTCTTCGTTCCACTGTGTCAGACAATTGTAACCTAAACGCGGTGTAAACGGGATTAGCGGGGGTAAGTCTCTACCCCCTCTCGCTATTCATGCGCGGCTCAACATCGCACGGGCGCCGGCAAGCTTGAGGACCAGCACGCCCGCAACCGCCAGCCCTTGCGCCGCCACAAACACCAGACCATGCCCCGTCATCGTGGCCCCGTAAACAACCAACAGCGTTGCGCTGCCCACGACCCAGGTCACATCGACAAACAAGTGGAAGACCAGCGCGGCGCGGTAGGTCCGACGTGCCCGCGCAGTCCGGATATTAAAGACACCCCAAGGCATCAGGAACACCCCGACTGCCAGAATGAAGCCCGAAGGCAGGGACCAGCCGATCATCGTTGTCACTTGAGCAGATAGCAAAGCGACTGCTGCGCCCATGATCATTGAGACTATGCCGTCGAGCCAATAGGCAAAACGCGGATCTGGACGAAGGGTGGAGTGAGCGAGAGCGACCATCGGGCTATTCCATGATTGAGATGACACCGGAAGCCTGTCGCCAGGAGGTCATAAATTCAATTACCTTGGAGGTAAGTGCGCTGCCTCCGTCGCAGGGGCATTGTACAGGTATGGAGGCGGCTATGGTCGGCGGAATGTTGAAGCAATGGCGCAGGCTCCGCGGCATGAGCCAACTCGATCTGGCGCTATCAGCCGAAGTCTCGTCGCGGCATGTGTCATTCCTCGAAAGCGGACGGGCGCGGCCGAGCGCTGAAATGGTCAGGCGGCTGGCCGAAGCGCTGGCAATGCCGCTGCGGGAGCGCAATGGCCTGCTTGTCGCTGCGGGCTTTGCGCCCGTGTTCGGTGACAATGACTGGACCTCACCGCAAATGGCCGAAATCCGGCGCGCTGCAGGCATCATTCTTGGCGCTCATGATCCCTCGCCCGCACTGGTGCTGGATGCCGCATTCAATGTGCTTGAGGCCAACTCCGGCGCCATGGCTCTTTTGGGCGCAGGCGCGCCTGCGGCCCCGTCGCTCAATCTGGTGGATTTGGTTTTTTGTCCGGGACCGGTGCGCGATGGTCTGGTCAATTGGGACGAAGTTGCCCTCTACCTGATGCACCGCATGCGCGAAGGGGTGCGGATACGTGGGCCACAATCGCCGTTGGGTGCGGTGATGCAACGCGCGCTCGCGCAGCCTGGGGTAAGCCAGTTGGGTCTTGGCGCGCACACCAATCAGGGACTTGTCTTGCTGCCGGTGGTGTTCAATGCGGGTGGCGTCGAAACGCGCTGGTTTACAACTGTGACCAGCTTTGGTGCGCCGCAGGATGCGCTGGCCGAAGAAATCACAATCGAGCAGTTCTATCCGGCCTGACGGTCAGTCAGCAGCGCGGGCGCGACTCATGCGGATGCCGATGACAAAGATGACCAGGATGGACGCGAGCAGCACCAGCCGCACGCCAAAACCAAATGCCGACATGGTCACGTCGGGGCTGCCCAACAAATAGAGCACCAGCTCGACACCGGTGGACGCCACCAGCAGCACAGCGCCCCAGCTGGCCTTGATCCACAAGCCAACCGCCGCGAATAGGCGCGCTAGCGAGAAGATCGCCAGATAAACGAATCCCGTCATCCCCATGGCGGCGATCGGGCTGACCGAGCCGAGATTGACGCCAAGCAGCCGCGCAGCATCGTTGAGCCCCAGGAGAAGGCTGATGATGGCGACCACACGAATGTAGATGCCGATGGGCTGAGCGTTGAAATCCATGGCCATTGTCTAGCTCCTGCATGGCGATGCGACAAGCGGGACCTTGGATGGTGCTGCCGCCGCTGCTATTAAGGCGGCGCAAAATGGAGCCGCCCTATGGCCGAAAACTGGCATAAACACGATATGGATTTTCTCGGTGGACGCCGTCTGCGTCGCACCCGGCGCACGGCCTGGAGCCGGGCCATGGTGCGCGAGTCGGTGCTGACCCCAGCAGATCTGATCTGGCCGCTCTTTGTAATCGAAGGGCAGAACGAGAAGACCGCCATCCGTACCATGCCGGGTGTCGAACGCCTCAGCATTGACCTCTGCGTGGAAGCCGCCAAGGCGGCGCGCGATGCGGGCATCCCTGCCCTCGCGCTATTCCCCAATACGCCAGACCATCTGCGCAGCGAAAACGGCGCTGAGGCCTATAACCCCGACAATCTGATGTGCCGCACCTTGTCGGCCATCAAGTCAGCCGTGCCTGAAATCGGTCTGATTGCCGACGTGGCGCTGGATGAGTATTCCAGCGACGGTCAGGACGGTCTGGTTCGCGACGGCGAAATCCTTAATGACGAGACCGTCTCGGTGATGATCCGCTCGGCGCTGGCGCAGGCCAAGGCAGGCGCCGATATAATCGCACCATCGGACATGATGGATGGCCGCGTTGCCGCCATTCGCGAGGCGCTGGATGGCGAAGGTCATGAGCACCTGCAGATCATGTCCTACGCCGCCAAATACGCGTCCTTCTATTATGGCCCGTTCCGCGAGGCCGTGGGCACCGGCAGCCGTCTGCGCGGCGACAAGCGCACCTATCAGATGGATTACGCCAATTCAGATGAGGCCCTGCGCGAGATCGAGCAGGACATTGCCGAGGGCGCAGACAGCATCATGGTCAAGCCCGGCCTGCCCTACCTCGACATCGTCCGCCGCGCCAAGGACAACTTCAACGTGCCGATTTACGCCTACCAGGTGAGTGGCGAATACGCGATGATCGAGTTCGCCGCCGCCGCCGGCGCCATCGACCGTAAGGGCGCGATCCTCGAAAGCCTCTACGCCTTCAAGCGCGCCGGCGCCAACGGCGTGCTGAGCTATTACGCGCTGGAAGTGGCCCGCGAATTGGGCCGCTAACGTAGCCCCAACCTCGATGTCATCCCGGCCCTGAGCCGGGATCCATCCCGGGATCGACTCCTCCATCACAGCGTCATTCCCGCGAAAGCGGGAATCTCCCTTCTTCTTGCCACACCAATCTTCGTGCCACACCAAAGTGGGATTCCCGCTTTCGCGGGAATGACGTCGTGGCTGGACTGCCTCCATGGCGCCCCTTCCCCCGCGCGCCAACCCCACAAATTTCCGCCCACCCTCTTGCGTCTGGCCCCCAGCATGACAATGTTTTGGCCATGAGCCAGTACGACACCTACGCACCGCGCCCGAACCTGCCAGATCCTGCGACCGCTCCCGAGCTGTTTGAGGGCGTGCTGACACGCCGAGTGCTTGCCTATCTGATCGACCTCGCCATCATCGGCGTGCTGGTTATTGCGTTCAGCATTGTCGGCTTCATCGCCGGTTTCCTCACCTTTGGTCTCGCCTGGGTGGCGTTGCTGTTCGTCGTCCCCATCACCATCGTCATCTATTACGCGGCGACCCTTGGCTCACACAAACGCGCGACCGTGGGCATGCAGGCCATGGATATCGTGCTGACGCCAACGCGCGGGCAGCCACTGGACGGCTGGATGGCACTAGTTCACGCCGCCGTCTTCTGGATCACCTTCGCCATTTGCTGGCCGATTTCTCTGTTGTTTGCGCTGTTTACGCCGCGCCGGCAGATGATCCACGACCTCATCTGCGGCACGCTGATGGTGCGCCGGTCGCCCATGACCCGCCACTGGCAGGCGCACAATCGCCGCAGCCAAGAGGCCTATTGAAACGTTGCGGGGCTAAGGACAGGGGATTACACTATCCCCTGACAGCACCAAGGGTCTTAGATGACCGACCATACGCCTGAGACAACCCAGCTCTTTTTGACCGCCGCCATGCCGTGCCCCTACTTGCCCGACAAGCAGGAGCGGAAGCTGTTTACCCATTTGACGGGGCGACGGGCGTCTGCGCTGCATCATTTGCTGAGCGATAACGGTTTCCGTCGCAGCCAGAACCTCATCTACCGCCCGGCCTGCGAAGGCTGCAACGCGTGCCAATCCGTGCGCATCGTTGCCGACGAGTTCGAGGCCTCAGGCCGGTTCCGCCGCGTCATCCGCAACAATGATGATTTGTCCGTTGAAGTGCGCCCCACCAAGGCGACCAGCGAGCAATATGATCTGTTCAAGCGCTATCTGGAGTCGCGCCATGCGGGCGGCGGCATGAACCAGATGAGCTTTGTCGACTATGAATACATGGTCGAAGACACCCCGGTGCAGTCGGTGCTCGTCGAGTATCGCCTGCGCGACCATCCCGATCAGCCGCTGGTGGCCGTGGCGCTGACCGACGTGATGCCCGATGGGCTCTCCATGGTCTATTCGTTCTACGATCCCGATCTGGCCCATCGTAGCCTGGGCACTTTCCTCATTCTCGACCATATCTCGCAGGTGCGCTCGGCCGGGCTCGGCTATGTCTATCTCGGCTATTGGGTCAAGGATTCCCCCAAAATGGCCTACAAGGCGCTCTATCGCCCGCTCGAAGTACAAAGGGGCACTTTGGGCTGGTGCCCACTGGACTAGGCTCTGCGCCATCTTTGGGCCATAAGTGTCGGCGAGATGGCCCCGAGTTTCCCAATGTCGCCGGATAGTGCATGACCTTTATTTTCAAGCTGATCCGGATCGGGCTGCTGCTCGGCGCCTTCGGGGTCACATCGCTTGCAATCCTCGCGCTGTTTGGTTTTACGGTTCCTGAGCTGGACCTGCTCAACCACGCGCAGGTCTTCCTGTTCCCCGGCACCATCGTCGCAGTCGGTCTCGTCGCCCTGCTGATGCGTGGTCAGGCCCGCAGCATCGGCCTGATCATCGCCTTTGTCGGCTTTGCCGCCTCGGCCAATGTCATGCTCCCCGAGTTCCTCGGCTCGATGCGCAGCCGTCCGGCCGCTCCCCCCAGCGGCACCGTCACCATGATGACGCACAATCTGTTCGGGATGAATTATGAGATGGAGCAGGTTACATCGGCCATTCATGCGGACGATCCCGACATCATCGTGCTGCAGGAGTACTTCGGCGAGCAGGCGACGGATCTGCATCCGCTGCTGCTGAAGGATTATCCATTCTTCGTGCGCTGCCGTGGCGGCAAACGCGCCAATCTGGGGCTCTATTCCCGCATCCCATTCGAGCAGACCGAAGACGGCGCCTGCCCCGAGAATGCTTACAGCACCGCACGCACCGCCCATATCCTCGCCAGCTTCAAGACGCCGGATGGCAAGCCGTTCTCGGTGATCACCACCCATATGGATTGGCCGCTGCCCGTGCAGCGCCAGCGCGATCAGCTCACTGTGCTGTCCGACGTGGTCAAGGAAATCGACGGCCCGCTCATCGTCGCCGGTGATTTCAACTCGACGCCGTGGTCTTACACGCTCCGCGACTTCGTCGCCCGCAACGGCTTCACCCGCGAAACCATGAACCTCTTCACCTTTCCCATGCGGTTCTACTATTTCCGCGCCTGGCGCGACACGCTGCCCTTCCTGCCGCTGGATCACGTGATGACCAAGGACGGAATTGTGGTCCACGAACTACATGCGGGGGAGCCGACGGCGAGCGATCACCTGCCGGTGGTGTTCACGTTTAGCGTGGAGTGAGTAGGGCGGGTAGCAAGAATACCCCCACCTAGCCTCCCCCTCAAAAGGGGGAGGAACAGATCGGGTTTGAACAACGATCACGCCCACCCACTGCGCGGATCCCTCCCCCTATCAGGGGGAGGATAGGTGGGGGTACTCCGATCCTTCAATCGCGCACTTACTCAACACCCCACCGCGCTGCCCTCGGACTTGATCCGAGCGCCACTTGCAACCCGGCACATGCGGTTAGCGACCCTCGGATCAAGTCCGAGGGCAGCAATTATGGGTGGGATAGATGGGGCTAGGCGCGCTTAACATAGCTCAAGCGAACGAGCAGCTCAGTCCGCCACGTCCAGATCAAACACCAGCAACCCGGCAACGCCGCCTTCGAGCGCTGCGACCAGTCGTGCGCCAGCGGCCTGATGGGCCGGGTCAACCAGATACCGGTCCCGCGCTGCAGCGTCGGCCAGGTCCATGATGAACCCATCCTTGAACCCCTGCCCCAGGCCTTCCGGCGAAACATTGGGCCCGAAGTCCGCCCGCAGCAATCCGTCGATCTGCCCCACCAGAGCATTGAGACCGGCATAGATCGCCTCCCGCTCTTCCGTCGCGACATCATCCCGGAACTTGAGAAACACGCAGTGCCGGATCATCCGACGAACTTGTTATTGCGCGGGAAACCCGTCGGTGGCTGGCGACCGGCCGTGGCGCGATCACCGACCCAGTCGGAGAGCTCTTCCATCGGCTTGGTATAGGTGCGGCCCGAGCTATCGGTCCAGGTGAGGCCATCGGCTGCGTAGAAGGTTTTGAGGTCGGAGATCCCGCCATCCTTGTAGCGCTGCAGGCGCACGCCCTTGCCACGGCTCATTTCGGCGAGCTGGCTCAGCGGGAACACCAACATTTTGCGGTTCTGGCCGATTACGGCGACGCGGTCGCCGTTGCATGGCACCAGAAGGCTCGCTTCGTCGGGCGCAGAGACATTGAGGATCTGCTTGCCCTTGCGGGTATTGGCGATCATCTCGTCTTCACCGACGATAAAGCCATAGCCCGAGGACGAAGCCACGATGCGCTTCTGGCCGGGGCGATAGAGGAAGATATCGACGATATCCTGCCCCTCTTCGATATCGACCATGATGCGAACCGGCTCGCCCTGCCCGCGACCACCCGGCAACTTGTCGCCACCAATGGTGTAGACCTTGCCGCCCGTGGTCAGCATGAGCAACTTGTCGGTCGTCTCGCATTTGAGCGTCAGCTTCAGCCGGTCGCCGGCCTTGAAGCCCTTTTCGTCTATCTCGTCGGTGTGACCCTTGAGCGCACGGATCCAGCCCTTTTCGGACAGGATGACGGTGATCGCCTCGCGCTCGATAAAGGCCTCGGTGACTTCCGCCAGATCGGCATTGGGTGCGGAGCCCAGAACGGTACGGCGGCCACCGAGCGCATGAGGTGTCACCCCGTCGGCCTCAAACAACGGATAGGCCTTTTTGAGGGCTTCGACTTCCTTGCTGATCGAGCCCCACTGGCGCTTGTCCGAGGCAAGCAGCGCGTTGAGGTGGCCCTGCTCTTCGGTCAGTGCCGCATGTTCCTTGCGCAGTTCAAGCTCCTCGAGCTTGCGCAAAGAGCGCAGGCGCATATTGAGGATGGCTTCGGCCTGCACATCGGTCAGCTCGAACGTGCTCATCAGCACGGCCTTGGCATCATCCTCCTCTCGGATGATGCGGATCACCTCATCGAGGTTGAGATAGGCAATGATGTAGCCGCCCAGCACTTCGAGGCGGTGGGCAATCTGCTCCAGCCGGTGCTGCGAACGGCGAACCAGAACTTCCTTGCGGTGCTCCAGCCAGGCCTTGAGCGCCTGCGCCAGGCTCATCACCTTGGGCACCGCGCCCTTGTCGAGCACGTTGAGGTTGAGCGGGAAGCGCGTTTCAAGATCGGTGGTCTTGAACAGCTGCTCCATCAGGATCACGGCATCGACTGTGCGGGCGCGCGGCTCGAGGACGAGGCGGATATCGTCCGAGCTTTCGTCGCGCACGTCCTTGAGCAGCGGCAGCTTCTTGGCCAGCAGCAGCTCGGCGATCTTTTCGACCAGACGCGACTTCTGCACGGCATAGGGAATTTCGGTGACGACGATGAGGTAGACGCCGCGGGCGCTTTCCTCAATTTCCCACTTGGCGCGCAGGCGGAACGAGCCGCGACCGGTGGTGTAGGACTGGGCAATCGAGGCTGCCGACTCCACCATGATGCCGCCGGTGGGGAAGTCCGGACCCTTGACGAACTGAGTCAGTTCTTCGGCGGAAGCCTCTGGGTTAACATTGATAAGATGCAGCGCGGCGTCACACAGCTCGGCTACGTTGTGCGGCGGAATGGACGTCGCCATGCCCACGGCGATACCGGTCGAGCCGTTCGCGAGAAGGTTCGGGAAGTTCGATGGCAGAACGATCGGCTCTTCGTCTTCGCCGTCATAGGTCGGCTTAAAGTCGATGGCATTTTCGTTCATGCCTTCGAGCAGACGGGTCGCCACGTCAGTCATGCGGCTTTCGGTGTATCGCATGGCGGCGGCGCCATCGCCGTCGATATTGCCGAAGTTGCCCTGCCCGTCGACCAGCGGATAGCGCAGCGCAAAATCCTGCGCCAGGCGCACCAGCGCGTCATAGATCGACTGATCGCCATGCGGGTGGAATTTACCGATCACGTCGCCGACGATACGCGCAGACTTCTTGTAGCCCTGGCCCGGATCGAGCTTGAGCAGCCGCATAGCGTGGATGATGCGGCGGTGAACCGGCTTGAGGCCGTCGCGCACGTCCGGCAGCGCACGCTGGGTGATGGTCGACAGAGCGTAGGACAGGTACCGCTCTTCGAGGGCCTGCTTCAGATCGACGACGCGTTGGTCATCGGCAGGCGGGAGAGTGTCGGTATCGGCCATCGGCTGCTATTCCATCAGAACGAATCAAGAAACCACTATATCCCGAACACCCTGAATGCACCGAAAATGCAGCCGTCTCCGGGGGTTTTGCACGGTTTTGCAGATGTGAAATCACCTGCGGGCGAGCGTTACGGCTCGTGGTCTTTCGACAGCGCCGCAATCAGTGCCTCGCGCGTTGCCGAATGCTGCAATTGGCGCGGCTCCCACACATGCGCGTTGAGGAAATGCCCCGTCAGGTGCAGTGCCGCCGCTATGTCGTGCGGCGCGGCATTGCCCCGTGATGTCAGAAACGACGGCAGCGGCAGCAAGCGATCGAGATACGGCTGCGCCGCAGCACGAGACACCGCCCTGCCCGATTTGGGCGATATGTGGGTCAGGTCCTCGGTGACGCCGGTCGCCGCGCAGCTGGTCATGTCGAGGCCATAGCCAAGGTCATCGAGCACAGCCAGCTCAAACCGCGCCAGCGCAACGCCGTCGGGCTTGCCATCGATCAGCCGCAGCGCCATGCCCAGCAGCCGGTCATACGGATCGCGCTCGGGCAGCAACCGCAGGTGCTCGCACACCAGCTGGCTCATATAGAGCCGCGTCCGATCCTCGATGAGCTCGGCAGCGCGCCCCTGCAACAGCTCGACGGTGAACATGCCGAGCTGGTCTTCCAGCCGCGCGCGCCATGTAAGCTGAATGGTATTGCCGGGTTGCAGCACGGGCGACAGCCGCCGGGACCGACCACCACGGACCAGCCCCATATGCCGACCGCGCCCAGCCACCATGACCTCAGCAATAACGCTGGATTCGCCATGGCGCCGTGCACCAATCAGCAGGCCTTCACCGGTCCATTCCATGGCACTAGGCCCTCAATGGCACGCCCTCGTCCTTCGACGGGCTCAGGATGAGGGCTACTGCAATGATGTCATAGACCTCATGGTGAGCTTGTCGAACCACGAGGTCGTGGCACGTAGAACATCAGGGCTTGTTGTGCGGGAATTCGAGGCCCATTTCGCGATAGCGCTCTGGATCTTCGCTCCACTTTTCGCGAACCTTGACGAACAGGAACAGGTGGATCGGGACTTCGTACATCTCCATCAGCTCCTTGCGGGCTTCCTGGCCGATGGCCTTGATGGTTTGCCCACCAGCGCCGAGCACGATCTTCTTGTGGCTGTCACGTGTGACATAGACCACCTGGTCGATCTTGTAGGAGCCGTCCTTCTGGATCTTGAAGCTCTCGGTCTCGACCGTCGAGTTATATGGGATCTCGTCGTGGACGCGCAGGAACAGCTTCTCGCGGGTGATTTCGGCCGCGGTAATCGCCATGGTCAGATCGGTGAGATGATCCTCTGGGAAGTGCCATGGGCCGGGTGGAATGTGCTTGACGCACCAATCCATGAAGTCCTGCACGCCATAGCCCTTGAGGGCAGAGATCATGAAGGTCGCTTCAAAGCGGATCTTGGCGTTGATCGCCTCGGAGAGCTTAAGCAGCTCTTCGTTTTTGACCGTGTCGATCTTGTTCAGGATCAGGATGCGCGGATGATTGACGTTCTCGAGGCCGGTCAGCAGCGCTTCGAGTTCTGAAGTCAGGCCACGGTCCACGTCGACGATCAGCGCGACGATGTCGGCGTCCCCTGCTCCGCCCCAGGCGCTATCGACCATGGCGCGCTCGAGGCGCTTCTTGGGCGCGAAAATGCCGGGCGTGTCGATGAAGACAAGCTGGGCCTTTTCGAGCGTAACGACGCCGCGCACCTGGCTGCGGGTGGTCTGCGCCTTATGGGTCACGATGGACACCTTGGTGCCCACCAGCGAGTTCAGCAGGGTCGACTTGCCGGCGTTTGGTGCCCCAACAAGGGCGATAAAGCCGCAGGAGGTATCAGCCAGTTCGATCGGGGTACTCATTTGGTGTCCTTCCAGACCTGCTGGCGAATGAGGAATGCTTCGGCTGCCTTGTGTTCGGCGATCTTCTTGGAAGGGCCGGAGGCGCTGAGAGGCTCGAATTCGCCGAGAATAACAGAGATTGTAAATTGCGGCGCATGGTCGGGACCGGTGCGCTCAACCTGATGATAATGGGGGGGCTCCAGCCCGCGGGCCTGTGCCCATTCCTGCAGCGTGGTTTTGGCGTCGGCCTTGTTGGCCGAACCGTCCGCGAGGAATTCCTCGAACATGCGCTCGACGAACTCATAGGCCTTGCCCAGCCCGCCGTCGCAATAAATCGCGCCGATGACGGCTTCCGTCACGTCGCCGAGAATGGCTTCCTTCTCCGCGCCACCAGTGCGCGCTTCGCTTTCGCCCAGGATCATCTCAGAGCCAAGGTCGAGCGTGCGGGCGATGACGGCGCAGGTTTCCTTGCGCACCAGCGTATTGAGCGTGCGGCTCAGCTCGCCCTCATTGGCCTTGGGATAGCGGCGATAGAGCATATCGGCCACCACGAGTCCAAGCACGCGGTCGCCCAGAAATTCCAGACGCTGATAGGAGCGCTCGATCCGCTTGGCGGGCGAGACGGCGCTGGAATGGGTCAGCGCCCGATTGAGCAGATCCGGATCGGCAAATTTGTAGCCAAGCCGGAACTGCAGTTTTTCATGATTGCGAACGGCACGGCTCACGGTGTGGTCGTCGTATGATAGGGCACGTTGGAATCGACGCCCTGGAACATACGATCCCAGCGCACATTGGCTGGCCACTGCCAGATCTGCCAGGGTGGCAGATTGTCCTTGATCGAGAAGAAGCGCGCCTCTGCCTTGGCAATGAGGTTTACGGCGGGCACGTAGCCAACCTGGCTCAGCACACGGCTATCAGCCGAGCGGTCGCGGTTGTCGCCCATCATGAAGTAATGGCCGGCAGGAACGACATACTCAGCGGTGTTGTCGAGCGGCTGATCGTCCGAGATTTCCTGGATGATGTGGGTCGTGCCTTCAGGGAAGGTCTCGCGATAGACGGTCACCTCGACGGTGCGGTTTTCGCTATCGGTGTCCTGTGCCTTGCCGAGTTCTTCACGCTCTACCATCACGTCATTGATGTAAAGGCGGCCAGCCTTCATCTGGATGCGGTCGCCTGGCAGGCCAACGATGCGCTTGATGTATTCGATGTTCTGCGGAACCGGACGGAACACGGCGATATCGCCACGGTTCGGGTCCCGGCCAAAAATGCGGTTGCTGATCGGCAGCTCGAAATCGAGCGCCGAGAAATCGCCATAGCGACCCAGCGAGAACGAGTGCTTGCCGTAACCCCAGACGAATTTATTGGCTACGAAATAGTCGCCGATCATCAGGGTCTGCTGCATCGAGGCCGTGGGGATCGAAAACGGCTGATAGAGAAACGAGCGCAGTACGATGGCGATGAGAAGCGCCTCGACAACAACGACAATGGTTTCAACCCATTCGTTGGCCGCAGACTTCTTGGCAGACTTTTTAACGGACTGGCTCATGGGATTCCCCGGAAAGGTAGCGCGGCAGCGTTAGACAGTTGCAGTGGCCGGGTCAATCGGCAGCACTTCAATGATCACGAAGGCCTGGGCCAGGCCTGCATCATCTGTAATGGTCAAATGAATGTGGGGCGTGTAGCCCGCAGGCACAAGTCGAGCCAGCGCCGCAGCGGCACCGTTGGTCAAATTCATGGTCGGTTTGCCCGATGGCAGGTTCACCACGCCCATGTCGCGCCAATAAACGCCAGAACTAAGGCCAGTGCCAAGTGCCTTGGAACACGCCTCTTTTGCAGCGAACCGCTTGGCATAAGACGCCGCCCGCTGCGCCCGACGATCAGACTTGCGCCTCTCCAGCTCGGTAAAGCAGCGATGGGTAAACCGCTCGCCGTATTTCTCCAGCGTCTGCTCAACGCGGCCAATCTGGCAAAGATCAGAACCCAGACCAACGATCATCGACAGGCTCCGATTTTGTTGAGGGGATAAGCAGACCTAACCTGTAGCGAGTAGGAACCAAATTGGGAATTCGACACGATCTCGCCCAGCGCACCGCCCGTGCTCCCTCGCCCCTGAGAGGAGAGGGTTGGGGTGAGGGGTTCAGAGATCGGGAAAGCCAACTTGCGCCCCTTAAACGCTGAACCCCTCACCCGCCGCAAGGCGGCGACCTCTCCCCTCAGGGGAGAGGTGCGAAAGGCGAAATCGTGGCTCACTTCACACCCTGAATGCCACGGCTGCCGGGCTTTACGGCCGGAATGGCAGCCAGCTCGGGTGGCAACTGGTCGGCTGGGTAAGCCGGAACCTTAAACTCGATCAGCGACACCAGCGGCACGCCCACATCGGCCTCGCCGCCAGACCGGTCGATCAGGCAGGCTGCGGCGACCACATTGGCGCCGATGGCGCGCAGGGCTTCCACGCATTCGCGGATCGACAGACCGGTCGAAACGATGTCCTCGACCACGATCACCTTGTCGTCAGGGCTGATCTCGAAACCACGACGCAGCTCGAACTTGCCGTCGACGCGCTCGGTGTAAAGCGCTGGCAGGTTAAGGTGACGGGCGGTTTCGTAGCCGGGGATAATGCCGCCGATGGCAGGCGAGACAACCTTGGTCACATCGCCAAAGCCATCTGCCTTGATCTTCTCGGCCAGCGCCTTGCAGAGCTTTTCGGTCTGCGCGGCATACTGGAACACCTTGGCCTTCTGCAGGAAGACTGGCGAGCGCAGGCCTGAGGACAGGATGAAATGGCCTTCGAGCATTGCTCCACACTCGCGGAACACCGCTAGAACTTCATCCTTGGTCATCTGCATATCTCCGATCGACATTGCCGTCCCATTCGAGGCGGGAAATCATCCCCGCTTCGCGGACGCTGGCACGTTGCACCGACGACAGGCCGGGGCTCAGTTTGAGCGTTGCCAGAACATCGGTCAGTTGCGCAAGGTCGCGCACCTCGATTTCGAAGATCATCTGGTGAAAGTCGGGTGAGATCATCCGCATCACCAGATTATTGATGTTCGCCTCGCACGAGGCAATGGCCGAGGAGATCTGGGCCAGCGAGCCCGGCTTGTTGACCGATTCCATGGTGATGACGGTCGCATAAAGCTGATCGTCGCCGCTTTTGATGTTCCAGCGCACATCGACCCAGGCCACGTCGCTGTCGTGCAGATCGATCAGCGCGTCGGAATGGATCGGATAGACCATGAGCGGATGTTCGGGCTGCAGGATGCCAACAAGACGGTCCCCCGGCACCACGCCTTCCGACGAGATCGTCACCGGCATGTGGAAGTCGAGCTTGTTCAAAGCCGCCTGTGCGCGCGAGCCGGCACGCTGCCCACCCGGCACGCGGAAGCGGAACAGATCGGTGGCGCGCAGGGCGAACCAGCCGTCAGCGGTATCGGCAACCGGCAGGTCGAGTTTGCGGCGACGCTTGCGCAGGCCTTTGATCTTGGCCAGCTCGGTCGCCATTGGCTCGGAGCCAATCTTGCCCTCTCCGACCGCGATCATCAGGTCACGCCGGTTGGACATGCCAAGAGCCTCGGCCAGCGCCTTGGCTTCGCTCTCGTCCAGCATCACGCCTTCGCGCTCCAGCATCATGGAGAGCACATGCTCGCCCAGTGCCATCGCACGCTGGGTGGTGGCGTGACGCACCGAACGGCGGATGGCCGCGCGGGCCTTGCCGGTGGCCGCAATGCCGATCCAGTTGGATGGCGGCATGTGGTTCTGGTCGCGGATGATTTCGACTTCGTCGCCGCTGCGCAGCTGGGTCACCAGCGGCAGGATGGCGCCATTGATCTTGGCGCCGACGCAGGTGTCGCCAATGTCGGTGTGCAGGGCATAGGCAAAGTCGATCGGCGTCGCGCCACGCGGCAGCGCAATCAGCCGCCCGCGTGGGGTGAAGCAGAACACCTGATCCTGGAACAGCTCCAGCTTGGTGTATTCGAGGAAATCCTCGGTCGAGGAATTGCCCGTTGTCAGGTGCTCAATGGTGGAGCGCAGCGAGCCATAGGCGTGCGACTCGTTCTCGATGCGGCTGAGGTCGGCCGATGCACCATCTTTATAGAGCGCGTGCGCCGCGATGCCGACTTCGGCGATGCGATCCATTTCCTCGGTGCGGATCTGCAGTTCCGCGCGCTGGCGGCCGGGGCCGACAATGGTGGTGTGGATCGATTGATAATCGTTATGCTTGGGGACCGAGATATAGTCCTTGAACCGCCCGGGCACGACCTTCCACTTGGTGTGGACCACGCCGACCGTGTGATAGCACTCGGCCACCGAGCCGACGATGACGCGGAAGCCGATGATATCGGACAGTTGCTCCAGCGCGATGGATTTACGCTCGATCTTGTTGAAGATCGAGAACGGCGATTTCAGCCGCGCCTTGACCCGCGCCGTAATGCCTTCTGCGGCAAGGCGCTCGGTCAGCTCCTTGGAAATGGTCGAGATCGTCTCGTGATACTCGGCCTGCATTTCGTCGAGGCGCGCGGTGATCGCCTCATAGTGATCCGGCTGCAGGATCTTAAACGAGATGTTTTCCAGCTCGTTGCGCATGTCCTGCATACCCATGCGCCCGGCCAGCGGGGCATAGATATCCATGGTTTCCTGTGCAATGCGGCTGCGCTTTTCAGGCGGCATGTATTGCAGGGTGCGCATATTGTGCAGGCGGTCGGCGAGCTTGACCAGCAGCACGCGCACGTCCTGGCTGATCGCCAGCAGCAGCTTGCGCAGGTTTTCCGCCTGCGCTTCCTCGCGCGACACCAGGTTCAGCCGCTCGATCTTGGTCAGCCCGTCGACAATCGCGCCGATTTCCGGCCCGAACAGCTGATCGATTTCCGCCCGCGTCGCGTCGGTGTCCTCGATGGTGTCGTGCAGCAGCCCCACGGCAATCGAAGCGTCATCGAGCTTGAGCTCGGTCAGAATAGCGGCAACTTCGAGCGGATGATTGAAGTATGGATCGCCAGACGCGCGTTTCTGCGAGCCATGCTTCTGCATGGCGTACACATAGGCCTTATTCAACAGGTCTTCGTCGACGTTCGGGTTATAGGCCTGAACGCGTTCGACGAGTTCGTACTGACGCATCATGGGGGGATAGCCGCTTCGCTCGTATGAACAAACTTAGCGCTTTGAAAGAAAATGGGAAAGGTTCAGCCGGGAACTATTTCGGGATGATGGTCTGCCGCAGACGCATGTCACCATTGCTCGCCTCACCCACGGGTCACCCAGGCCTTGAGCCGGGGCCCATCTCGAGATCACACCACAGCCGCGATATGGGCCGAGCAACCATCGCAGGATGGATCCCGGCTCAAGGCCGGGATGACACCGAGATTGGGGTCAGCTCGGAGTGTGCCCCAAACCCGATGGGTCCCTCCCCCCTATCAGGGAGAGACTACAAGGGGGTACTCCGATCCCCCCCCAAAAACAAAACACCCCCGGCTCGCGCCGAGGGTGCTGAATTCTCCCAACCGATCAGCGATCAGTCGTCGCGGCGTTCTGGTGGAGCAAGGCTCTCGATGCCGCGCAGCAGTTCTTCTTCGCTCATGGTGTCGAAGTTCAGCGAATCGTCGTCGCCGTTTTCGATCAGTGGAGCGGCGTGCTCTTCTGGCTCGTCGACTTCGACATACTTCTGCAGCGAGTGGATCAGGTCTTCGCGCAGATCGTCTGGCGAGATAGCGCCGTCGCCAATTTCGCGCAGCGCCACAACGGGGTTCTTGTCGTTGTCACGCGCAACAGTGATCTGTGCGCCGGAGGAAATCATGCGCGCGCGGTGAGCGGCCATGAGAACGAGATCGAAGCGGTTGTCGATCTTTTCAATGCAGTCTTCAACGGTGACGCGGGCCACGAACGTCTCCAAAATCTTATGGAATGAACCCTTCCCTTATACCACAGGTTCGGCGGGCACAAGGTTTGGTGCGCCCTGCCCGCGAGGAAACCATAAATAGGCATTCAGACCTTGTCCGACTTGCCTCCATTCCTAAAAACGTGCGAATAGCGAAGTTAAAGTAAGGTTTTGGGAACCTATATTTTGCGCGGGCGCGGCGCGGGGGCAGCGTAGTGAGCGGTGTACCGCCCGGAGTTATTTCAAAAAATGCCAATCGATCCGAGGGAAAAGATCGTTCTATTCATTGATGGGGCCAATCTCTACGCCACATCAAAGGCGATCGGAATAGACATCGATTACAGGCGCTTACTGGCCGAATTCAATGCGAAGGCCTACATGCTACGCGCCAATTACTATACGGCGTTGGTTGAAGACCAGGAATACTCCTCTATCCGCCCGCTGATTGACTGGCTGGACTACAATGGCTTCACCGTCATTACCAAGCCTGCCAAGGAATTCACCGACGCAACCGGCCGCCGTAAGGTCAAAGGCAACATGGACATCGAGCTTTGCGTCGATGCCCTCGAGTTGGCCCCCTACTACGATCACATGGTCTTGTTCTCTGGCGATGGCGATTTCACCGCCCTGGTCGCCGCGCTCCAGCGCAAAGGCAAGCGCGTCACCGTCGTCTCGACGCTCACCACCTCCACCCCGATGATCTCCGACGATCTGCGCCGTCAGGCCGATTTCTTCATCGACGTCGCTGATCTCTCCAAAACCGTTGGCCGTCCACCAAGCACCCGCCCAGTCGTCGCGCCCGTGCCGGTTCCTGCCACGGAAGAGTAAGCCGCGAGGCGACGAACTCTAGGACCCGCCCCAGTCTCACCACACACCAACGCCTCCCGCGGACTTGATCTGCGGGCCACTGGCCGTATGCGCAATGTGGAGAGAAACCCCACGGATCACGTCCGTGGGTAGCGATGTGGGCGCAGGAGACGTAGAGGCAAGCCCGCCGATACGGGCACCACTTTACCCCCGACCGCCTTCTTTCATGATGCGGGACTTGTCGCGGTTCCAGTCGCGATTGCGCTCGGTTTCGCGCTTGTCATAGTTCTTCTTGCCCTTGCCGATACCGATCAGCACCTTGGCGCGGCCCTGGTCGTTGAAGAACAACTTGAGCGGCACGATGGTATTGCCGGCGCGCGACACTTCTTGATCGAGATGAGCCAGCTGTTTGCGCGACACGAGGAGTTTGCGCGGACGGCGTTCCTCGTGATTGAAGCGGTTGGCTTGCAGATATTCTGGAATATGCGCGTTGATCAGCCACAGCTCGCCACGTTCCGGCGAAGCGTAGGATTCGGTGATCTGGGCTTTGCCCAGGCGCAGCGACTTGACCTCGGTGCCGGTCAGCACAAGGCCGGCTTCCATGGTCTCGCCAATTTCATAATCGTACCGCGAGCGACGGTTTTCAGCCACGAGTCCGTGGCTGATCACACCGTTCTTGGATTTGTCGTTCTTGCTTGCCATACGACTTAGATAAGACCTGCGTGGGATAATGCAAAGTCCACCGCGTCCTGCGTTGCCTTGGCGACGGGCACCAGTGGCAGGCGCAGCTCGTTGGTGCACAGGTTCAGACGGTTGGCGGCATACTTTACAGCGGTTGGGTTTGGCTCGAGGAACAGGTTCTTGTGCAAGTGCACAAGCTTGTCCTGCACGGCGAGCGCGCCCTTGAAGTCACCAGCCAGCGACAGCTCCTGCATCTGCGAGCAGAGGCGCGGCGCGATGTTGGAGGTCACCGAGATACAGCCGTGGCCGCCATGCGCGTTGAAGGCGAGCGCGGTAATGTCCTCGCCCGACAGCAGGATGAAGTCATGGCCCAGCTTGTCGCGCTGCAGGCTGGTGCGACCCAGATCTGCCGTCGCGTCCTTGACGCCGATGATGTTGGAGTGGGCGTCGCGAAGCCGCGCAATGGTGTCGACGGTGAGGTCGACCACGGTGCGACCGGGCACGCTGTAGAGAATGACGGGAATGCCCACAGCGCTGGCGACAGCCGAGAAATGCTGGAACATGCCCTCCTGATTGGGCTTGTTGTAATAGGGCACGATGGACAACACGGCGTCCGCGCCAGCCTCTTCGGCGAACTTGGCCAGCGAGACGGCTTCGGCGGTCGAGTTGGACCCTGCCCCGGCAATCACAGGCACGCGCTTGTTGGCGACTTCGATAGCGATTTCGACAACGCGGCGGTGCTCTTCGTGGCTCACGGTCGGGCTTTCGCCGGTCGTGCCAACGGGCACAAGACCATGTGTGCCTTCAGCAATTTGCCAATCGACGAAACGCGCGAAGGCTTTCTCATCCACGGCCCCGTCAGCGAATGGGGTAATGAGAGCCGTGATGGATCCTCGCAGCATTTGTCACATATTCCTATTTAGGCGCCACAGTTCAGCCGTGGCGAGATGGCATAAGGCGGCCAATGAGCAGCCCTTTTAATGGGGCGCACCATACTTTCAGTTGCTCGTCATCACAACGCTTTGTTGAATGGACCAGCAAGCAGTTTCGCTCAGCAACCTAACGTTTACCCTGCGGGGTTAGGGTTAGGTTAACCGCAAGGATGGGGGCCCTTGCTGGATTTGTAGAGCGTACCAGCAGGACGGAATATGCACGGTTTACTCCGCGCTGGCGTCATCGCGGCGATGCTGGGTCTAGTGACACCAGCCCCCTTCGCGCCCATGACTGCCAATGACAGTATCGACACCACCACGACCGGCTCGATCACGCCGCGCGACGGTACGCCTGCGCCTGAGTCGAAGGGTTCAGCGGCGTTCCGCTCGGCCCTCACCGAGCTCAAGGATGGTGACGCGGCCACTGCCTATGCCTTGGCGCGGAGCCTGCCAGACGCTGTCGAACGTCGCACCATTCAGTGGGCCGCCATCTATTTCAATCCCGGCAAGATCGACTATGCGACCGTCGCGCGCTTTGCCGCAGACGCGCCAGATTATGCCGCCCCGAGCATTTACCGGACCCGCATAGAACAATCGCTGAGCAAGACCGATGCGGTTGCCGCCGACATCGTCAAAGCACTGGGCGACGCCACGCCGAACACCGTCGATGCGCAGATCATGCTCGCCATCGCCGAGCTCGACAGCGGCCATAAGGACAAAGCCACGGTGATGGCGCGTCGCCTGTGGATCGACAATTTCCTTACCGAGCAGCAGGAGATTCTGGTCCGCGATAAGCTCGGCGCTCTGCTGGATCACGACAGCCATTGGGCCCGCGCCATCCATCTGATGATGCATGATCGCGCCAAAGCCAGCGAGCGCCTGCTCGAATTCCTCACGCCCGCCCAGAAGTCGCTTGTCGTCGCCCGTGCCGCCGTGTCGCGCAACGATGACAATGCCAAGGCGCTGCTCGACAAGGTCGACAAATCCCAGCAGGCCAATCCGGTTTTCATTTTCTCGCGCGCCCAGCGGGCCCGCCAGTTCCAGCTGTGGCAGAGCGCCGTCGATTGGCTGGCCAAGGCCCCCGCCGAGCTGCCTGATTCCGAAGAGTGGTGGTATGAGCGCCGCGCCCTGGTGCGTCAGCTGCTCAATGTCGGCGAACCCGCCCTCGCCTACAAGGCAGCCGCTGGTTACACCAAGGGCCCCGATGGGCGTCTGGTCGATGCCCATTTCCATGCCGGCTGGATCGCCCTCTCGTTCCTCAACGACGCAGCCTCTGCCAAAAAGCACTTCGCTGCCATGGCTGCGCTCTCGACCCTGCCCGACACCATCACCCAGTCCAATTACTGGCTGGCCCGGGCCGAACTGAAGCTGGGCAACAAGACTGCCGCTGACGCCGCCTATGCCAAGGCCGCTCGTTACGGCACGGTCTATTATGGCCAGTTGGCCCGCACCGAGCTCGGCAAAGCCAGCGTCGATCTTCGCCCCCTGCCCGCATGGCAGCAAAGCGAAGCCATTTTCAGCACTCAACCTGTGGTGCGCGCCGTTCGCTTGCTCGCCGCCAACGGTCAAGCTGCCATGGCTGCGCCCCTGCTGCGCAATTACGGCACCAATCTGCGCGATGGTGCAGATCTGCTGCTGGCCGCACGGCTGGCGCAGGAAATCGGCGCGCATCACCTGGCAATTGCCATTGCCGGCACTGCAGAACAGCGCGGCACGCCGCTCGACATGTTCAACTTCCCCAAGGATGGCCTGCCGGACAGCGCCCAGCTCGCTGCTGACCGCGCAGCCGTCTATGCCATCGCCCGGCAGGAATCGATGTTTCAGATCGATGCGATTTCGCCAGCTGGCGCGCGTGGCCTGATGCAGCTGATGCCCGGCACGGCGCAGGATGTGGCCAAGCAGGTCGGCGTGGACTATTCCGCCAATCGGCTGGTTAGCGACCCCGCCTACAATGCCCTTCTCGGCTCAACCTATCTCAACAAACAGTTGCAGCGCTATGGCGGCTCGCTGGCCCTTGCGGCCGCCGCCTACAATGCGGGCCCCGGCAATGCCGACAAGTGGATTAAAGCCTATGGCGATCCCCGCGCCGACAATGTCGACCCGGTCGTCTGGGTCGAGCTGATCCCCTTCCAGGAGACGCGCACCTATGTGAAGCGCGTGTTGGGCAATTATCTGGTCTATCGTGAACGACTGGGCGGCGAGCGCACCACCATGCAGCAGGCGCTGCGCACCATTGAGTAGAAGCGCTGAAAAGCACTTGAGACGCGGAGTATCCTGCCCCTAATGTTGTTCATGCCGCGTCCCAGAACCGTGCCCGCCGAGCATCCCGCCTTCGCCGATCTGCCGGTCACCCATGTGGCGCTGGGCAGTGGCTTACGGGCGGCTGTGCATGTGTCGGGGCACCTGACAGGTCGGCGTCTGCCGATCGTCTGCATTCCCGGCTATCAGCGCAACATGAGCGACTTTCTGGCCTTCGCCACCCATCTTCGCCGCGCTGGTGGTGGCGACTGGCCAATCGTGCTGATCGACCTGCCCGGTCGCGGCCGCGCCGATGACCGTGCCCGCATTCAGGACTACAGCTCCCTTGCTGACGCGCGCGATGTCGCCTCGATCATTACCGCACTCAACATTGGCCGCGCCATCATTCTTGGCCAGGGCCATGGCGGCCAGGTCAGCATGGCGCTCGCCACCGATCATCCCCTGCTGATCGCCGGCACCGTATTGCTCGATTCCGGTCCGGTCACCGACTCGCGCGGCATCGTTCGCCTGCGCAACAATCTCGAACACATCGAAGCCCTGCGCGGCGCCAAAAATGTCACCAGCGGCTTCCGGCGCCTCCTCGGCGGTGACTATCCCGGCCTGCCCGAGGTTCAGCTCGATGCCCTGATCGGACGCACGCACTACGTCGACAAGCGCGGTCGCGCCCGCCCTCTCTATGACCAGCGCCTTATCAAGGCCCTCGCAAAAATCAATTTCGATGATGTGCTGATGGCCCAGTGGCCCATGTTTGACGCGCTCACCTGCGCGCCGCTGATGCTGCTACGCACCCAGCTCACCGATCAGCTGCGTCGCGAAACCTTTGATCAGATGGCGCGCCGCCGCCCCGACGCCGTCGCCCTCACCATCGCCGGGCAAGGCTCCCCGGCCCTGTTCGATCAGCGCGAAGAAATCGACGCCGTCCTCGATTTCGTCACCCGCATCAGCGAACCTAACAAAAGCCGCGTCGCCTAACGCGCCGCCAGCGCCGTCGCCTGCTCTACCCATTGCTCGCGCCGAATGCGGCCCTTGAACGCCAGTTGCCCGTCAACCCAGTCGATGTTCAATTTGGTCCAGGCTGCGATCTGGTCAAAATGATAGACGCCCAGGCCATTGAGCGACGCCTCGATCTTGGGACCGATCCCTTTGATCTGCTTGAGATCATCAGCCTTGCCCTTGCGCGGACGCAACAATGCGGCAGGCTTTGGATCATCCAGCTTCCGCACAGCCTTGGCCACCACTTCGGTCTTTGGCCGCGCTTTAGCTCTCGGCTTTGGTTTGGGCCTGGCAGACGCTGCGGCGACAAGCACCTCCGCCGGTGCTTCAATGAGAATGGGTTGCGGTATCGGTGCCAGCGGCGCGTGATCGACCGTCGCCGCCAATCGAGCCGCTGGCGTTGGCGGGCGTCTTACCGGCGTTTCAACGAGTGTTGCGGGCACAGCCACGCGTGCCTTGCTCATCGCAAATAGCGTACGTCGCGCCGCATAGGCCACGATACATCCCAGCAGATAAGCCGCCAGAATGAGCGCCCCCGTCTCGACAATAAGCGCCAGATTACCCGTCATGCACCACCGTCAGACGTTGGCGGCTTAAAGCTCAGCCAGCCGGTCACAAGGCCAATAATCGCGGCCCCGCCCAGATAGGGCCAGTAGAAGCCCGTCAGGTACACTAGCGTGTCCCAGCTCATCAGATATGCGCTCCCGATGCACAAGGTACGGAGCCGACCGAGCCGGCTCCGCAGCGATCAATAGTGGCGGTCGAGAACCTTCACCACAATCCGTCGATTGAGGCGCTTGCCCTCTGGCGTGCCATTGTCCGCAATCGGATTGGCTTCGCCAAACCCAAGTGCGTAGAGCCGCGCCGCCGTGACGCCGCGCTCCACCAGCGCCGAAACCACAGCCTCGGCACGCGCCACAGACAGCGCCAGGTTCAACCGTTCATCTCCATCGGAGTCCGTATAGCCCTCGATGTGCACGATGGCATCCGGACAACCCGCCAGGTCACCCGCCAACTCATCCAAGGCAGGCTGCGATTCCGCTGCGATAATCGCAGCACCCGACTGGAAAAGGATTGAATTGCGCGCGGAAAAATCGGCAAGCGGGGCAATGCACGCGGCAGTGTCGACCTTTTCTGTGGTCGGCTGGGGCGGCGCGGCGACCGGCTCTGCGGCCACCACAGGCACATCAACCGCCAAAGTCCAGGCCTTGCCGTCCGACAACGCAGCAATCGCCGCCGTCACCGCATCGCGCGTAGCCTCGTCCGGCGCTATGCCTTTGAGGCTCCAGTTGCCGTTGGCCAGATCAACCTGACCTTCATCAAGCCGCACCAGAGCACGCAACCCGGCCTCGGCATCAGTCACAAAACCTTCCGGCGCACCGGGCGCGATGCTAACGCTGATCGTCTCGCCGCCGGTAATTGTCGCGAAATAGCGCAGGGTCGCATCGGCCGGCAGCTGACCGCTCATGATCACGGACTTGTCCGCCCCCCGCGTTGCGGAGAACGCGTAATCTGGATCGACCACTTCGGAAGGCGTATCCTCTGCAGATGTCACGGCTGGCGCTTCTGCCACCGTCACCTCTGGTTCAGGCTCTGGCTCAACTGCGGGCGCCGCGACAACCACGGGCGCAGCCGACCCCACTGGGGCGGCAACCGACATGGACCATCCAGACGCTGCAAGATTGCGCGTGGTGAAGTCCGCATTGATCGCGCCCTCATCGATTTTCGATTTTGCCGTGCCGGTGATCAGCCAACCCGAACCGTCAAAGGCCACGGTTCCCTCGCCCAACCACTGCAAAAGCCCCAATCCGGTCTCGGCAGCAGAGGTGAAGTTGTTCGGCTCACCAGAGGCATAGGTCAGCGCCGACACCGTAGAAGCACCCGAAAGGGCGATCAGCTCGTCTTTGATCTGACGGTTCGGCACCATGCCGGACAGTGCAATCGCGCCACTGGTGTCCTTGCTCGCCTTCCAGTCGTACCGCGCCGCACGCGGTGGGGTGATATCTGCGGTGTTGAGGCTCAATCCCTGCGGCACCAGTGCAGCGAGTCCCTCCACCAAAGCCTCATAGTCAGACCCTGAGCGCGCGATCCCCGACAAAGTCACCACATCGCCATGCAGCGCGAAGCGGCCTTCACTCATGCGCCCCAGCGCAGCAAGGCCAAAATCGACCCCGGACTGGTACCGGTTTGGCGCACCGCGCCCCAGCTTCAAGAATTGCGTGTCGGCATTGGGATATTCGCTCAGTGCCTTGCGCGTCGCGTCATCCGGCGCATAGCCGTCGAATACGATCACCCCGCCCGATTGCCGCGTCGCGCTCACCCAATAGTCCGCAATACGCGGCGGATCGAGGACGACAATGGACCCAGCCTGGGCGATCTTGCGCGTCACATCATCGGCAATCGCCTGGGTGGGCGCAGCGCCAACCAGCTGGCTGAGACCGTCGCTGATCGTTGCCTCACCGTATTCAAGACGCGAGAGCTGCTCGACAAGCACCTGCGACAGTTCAACAAAATTGTCCGGCTGACCAGATGCAACGGCAACGCCGGTTGATAGGGCGAGCCCGGACAGGTCAGCCATGCGTAGACGATCTGTCACCTGACCATCAGGCACAAAGCCGCTCACCGAAATGCGTTTTCCATCGGAAACCGCAGACCAACGATAGGGCGAAGCGAACGGGGCCGCGATAGACGCATCGGCAATAGTCACACCGGATGGCACCTGTGCGCTCAAAGCCAGCAGCACATCGCCATAGTCGCGTTCGGAACGCGCACGACCGGTCACGTTGATTGCCAGATCGGTAATAGACACCTGCCCCTGATCGAGGTGGCTCAACTGCGCCAGTGCGAAGTCAATACCGGACAGCCACACATCCCGATCAGGCATGCCTGAACGCAATTGAAGATCAGCGGACGAAACACCTGCGCGCGTCGACAGGGCCTGTCGCGTCACCTCATTGGGCACACTGCCCGCCAGCACAATCGCACCATCGACCAGATTGGCGGTCATCCGATAGGGTTTCACGAGTGGCGCGACTGTAACGTCACCGGCAACAGAACGAACACCGGAAAGGCTCGCCAGACGCACCAGCGCGCCATCGGCCTCAGCCTGTGTGGAAATTGTCCCGCTCAGCGCAACGTCGCGCCCATCAAGGGAGACATCCGCCCAGGCAAAGCCCGCGGACCGCATGCTGCTTAAACTGCGGCCGGAGAGATCACTGGCGATATTGGCGGAGGTTAATCCAAGGCACAAAGCCGTCCCACCCACGACCGTAACCAGCCCCGGGGCGACCCATTTAACGAGGTCCCTGATCATATCCGTCCCAATAAAAATGCCGCAACAGCCCAAAGGCTAAAGCATTTCGCGACGCTATGAAATCGAAATTGGCTGGCTAAGCCATTGGGGTTGAACACCTTTGCGTTGCCCGCAACAGGTCCGAACCGACTTCACCCGAACGTTTCCCGAATCGGCCCCACAAAAGCAGAAAGGCCCGGCTTGAGCCGGGCCTTTCCGTATTCAGATGCGGTACGAGGATTACTCGAAGGACTTTGCAGCCTTGAAGGTAACCTTGTAAGCGCCGTTCTGCTGAACGGTTGCGCCAACCGACGACGAGAAACCGCCGCCTGGGTTCCAGCCGAGCTTGGCCGAACCGTAGAAGTCGGATTCGCCAGCGACAACTGCTGGAACGGTCGCATCGGTGCGGCCATAAACGCCGAGCTCACCGGTGAGCTTGATGGTCTCGGTGACGTCAGCAACGAGCTGAACGGCAACCTGGTAACCAGCAGCGGTATCAGCTGCGTTGTCAGCGAAGTAACGACCGCCAAGGTTCAGAGCGACGCCTTCCGTGACGGTGGCACCGATGGAGCCGCCGAAGCCATAACCGGTTTCACGGTTGTTGGCCGCATCGGTGAAGCTCAGAACTTCAGCCGAAGCTGCGATCGTGAAGATGTCGAAGGAACCCTGAGCCGACAGCAGACCGTTGTAGAAGCTGGTGTCGTCGTTTGCACGGGTGTTACCACCGAATGCGAAAGCTGCGCGAACCTTGAACTGGTCGAAGGCTGCAGTCACGCCGGAGTGGATTGCGTAGTTGTCTTCTGGACCTTCAACGCCGTCAAGGATGCCACCGAGAGCGCCGCTGATGTGCGCGGTGATCGCATCACCCTTATAGTCGAGAACGCCGACCAGAGTGCCCTTCGCGTCGAGCTTTTCCAGACCAACCTTGGCACCGATGCCGTCGCCGAAGCTGGTTTCCAGCTGGATGACGTGACCGCCAACTGCTGGGAAGAAGCCGTAGTACTCGTCGGAACCGATGACGCCCTTGTCTTCCTTGTCTTCGGCAAAGAGGCCGAGGAAGTTGAACGCTTCGTCGTCGCCCTTATTGAAAATAGAGCCCTTGCGACCAACGGACAGAACAGTCGCATCGCCAACCTGAACGTAGGCTTCGTCGATGAAGACGTCCTTGTTCTTGGTTGGGTCAGATGCGTCAGCACCATTCACAAAGACGGTCTTGTTTTCATTCTTCAGCTTGATCACAGCACGAGCAGGACCGAAGTCGCTCGAAGCGGTGCCAACAAACTTCAGCCAGGAAACAACCTTGGAGTTCCAGTCGTTATCGCCGGTAGCGAGACCGAGATCGCTCGAAGCGTCGCGGTTCTTGAGGCCAGCGAAAGGAACAATCGCGATCGACTCGTTGTAGTTGCCCCAGTTGAATTCATACTCAACGCCGCCAGAGATCTGCAGGCAGTTGGTGTCGGACGAGATCGTCAGGCCGGACAGACCGAGCGAGTCGCAAACGTCGAGCGAGGTGAGAACGCCGCTGAGATCAGCAGCAAAGCCAGCAGTCGAAAGACCAGCGGCAGCAACAGAACCGAGGATAAGGCTCTTGAGTTTCATTAGGTGACCTCCAAAGTCAGTCATTCTTGGTGCTGGTTGCCCAGCGGTTTGTCGAAACGCGACCACACTATCGTGGTGCAGTGTGTTGCCGTCGCGTTGCGACCGACAAACGATCCCATGCATGGATTCGCAAGACCCACTCTACGCACGGCGGCAAATGACGCAATCGCGCAAAAGCCGTTTTGGGGGTGAGGCAATGTGGTTGCCAACCGGATGTTGCAGATTCAGCACACAGATCGAAACCACCTGTTAACCCGATTGAACGAAGCGTTAAGATCTTAGCAGATCTCGCATATTTGACCGTACGACGCACATCGAATTGTCACAAATACTGGGCCTTGGCGAGGTGCAGACTGTGCACACATGTGGCAGTGATGTGGAGAGATTAGGGACACCGCCCGGCACCTTTGGGTGATCTGCCGTATTTGGAGGAGACAAAATGGACAACAATCAGAGGGTCGCCGTGGTCACTGGCGGGAGCTCCGGGATCGGCAAGACGGCGGCGCTGGGCCTCGCCAAGGCGGGTTATCGCGTCGCCATCTGCGGTCGGCGCGCCGATGCGCTGGAGGCTGTCGCGCAAGATACCGGTGGCTATTGGGCCGCCTGCGACGTCACCGATCCTGCCGCAGTCGCGGACTTCTTTGCCGGTGTGAAGGCAAAGTACGGCCGGATCGATGTGGTGTTCAACAATGCCGGCCGCTTTGCGCCCACCACGTCATTTGGCGATCTCGACGTCGAAACCTGGCGCGAAATGGTCGATACCAACCTCAATGGCGCCTTCTATGTGGCCCGTGAGGCCTTCCGCGCGATGCGCGATCAGTCCCCCCACGGCGGCCGTATCATCAACAATGGCTCGATCTCGGCCTATGTGCCCCGCCCCGGCGCGGCCTCTTATACCGCCACCAAACACGCCATCACCGGGCTGACCAAAGCCATCTCGCTTGATGGCCGTGCGTTCAACATTGCCTGCGGGCAGATTGATATCGGCAATGCGGCGACCGACATGACCAGCCATATGAACAGTGGCTCGCTGCAGGCCAATGGCACGATGATGCCCGAGCCCACCTTTGATGTGGCCCATGTCGTCGACGCACTGCTCTATATGGCGGGCCTGCCGCTCTCTGCCAATGTGCAGTTCATGACAGTGATGGCCACCAACATGCCCTATATCGGCCGCGGCTAGCCGAACACCTTCTCGCCGCTGATCCAGGTGGAGTTCACACGGCGTTCGTCCGACAGGTGGACGAAGCTGGCAATGGCGCCGGGGCGGAGATGGCCGAGCGTGTCCTCTGCCCCCAAAGCCTCAGCCGGATAGAGCGATGCCATACGAACAGCCTCGCCAAACGGCAGGCCGATGGTCGAATGCATGAATTCAATGGCGTCGATCATATCGAGATCGGCCCCAGCCAGCGTACCATCGGCAATGCGCAGCGCGCCGTTCGATCGGGTCACGACGCGACCATTGAGCGTGAAGCTCGTAATGTCGGTGCCGGTTTGCGACATGGAGTCGGTGACCAGGAATACCCTACCCGGCCCGGTTTTGGCGCGCAGCGCCACTGAAATCGCCGCGGGGTGAACGTGGATGCCATCGGCGATAAGACCGGCAAAAATCTTGCCGTCCATCAGCGATGCGCCGACCACGCCGGGTTCGCGGTTGCCGAGCTGGCTCATGGCGTTGAACAGGTGCGTCACCATGCTGGCGCCAGCGCCGAACGCTGCGGCTGCTGTATCGAGGCCGGCATCAGAGTGGCCGATGCTGACAATGATCCCGGCGTCGGTAAGGGCCTTGATTTGCGTTGGGGTCACCGTTTCGGCAGCAACCGTCACCAGCAGATGCGGCACCAGGGCCCGCGCCGCGATCAGGCGGGCAAGGTCTTCATCATCCATAGCGCGGATCAGCGAGGGATCATGCGTCCCCTTGCGCGCCACCGACAGGTGCGGGCCTTCCAGATGCAGGCCAATAAAACCCGGCACAGCCTGTTCGGTCGCGGCTTTGCCTGCAGCGATTGCGGCGACATTGACCGGAACTGTGTCAGTGATCAGCGTCGGCAGCAGTGCCGTGGTGCCAAATTCGGCATGGGCTGCGCAAATGGTGCGGATGGATTCAACGCTTGGCGCATTGTTCAGCAGCACGCCGCCACCACCATTGACCTGCAGATCGACAAAGCCCGGCACCAGCATGCCGCCCTCCAGCCGTACAATCTCGGCATTGGCGGGGATAGCGTCATTGCGCACAATGCCGGAGACGTGGCCAAACTCGATCAGCAGTGCGGCATCATCGTGCCAGTCATGCCCGTCAAAAATGCGGGATGCGGAAATGGCCTGTAGATCGCTCATTGGGTGACTTTCTTCAGCATGGACGGCTTATTGGCGACGGTCTTGCGGACAGCGCGGCGTAAATCAGTCTGGAGGGCACTCACGATTTGCTGCCTCCGGCACCGGGCGCATCGCCCAGCCGCAGTTCGGCGATGAAATCGTATGTATCGCCCCGATAGATGGAGCGAGTGAATTCGATGACTCGGCCCGATGCCAGATAGGACGTGCGCTCGATATTGAGCCCGGCCGATCCCACCGCCACCTGCAACAGCTTGGCATCTTCGACATCGAGATTGGCCGCGCGGATGCGTTGGATGGCGCGAACGGGGCGGTTGGCCGATTTGTCGAGATGGGTATAGAGCGAATGCTTGATCGACAGCGGATCGGGCAGAATGCGCGATGACAGGCTCGCGCGTTCAATCGCCAGCGGCATGTCCCCGCTCAGGCGCAGGCGCGAAATCCGCGCCACCTGATCGCCAGCCGACAGCCCCAGGATTACCGTCTCTTCCGGCGATGGTGCGTACAGCCCGCGATCGAGCCATTCAGCCCGCACTGCCATGCCGCGCCGCGCCATATCTTCGGTGAACGAGGTCAGCTGCGACAGTGACTGCTCGACGCGTTGGGTCTGTGGAGCAACGAACGTGCCCGAGCCGTGGCGCTGCACCAGCACCCCGTCCTTGACCAGCTGCAACACCGCCTTGCGCACCGTCACGCGCGACACATCCACCTTGGTGGCCAGATCGCGTTCAGACGGCAGCGCGTCGCCAGGATTGATGGCGCCGGTATGGATCGCATCTTCGATCCAGCGTTTCAGCTGTAAATAGAGGGGACCACCAACGGGAAGGACCACCGGGCCATCGGCGAAGAATTTCTTGGACAGATCGCCCATTACATTCCCCTGAACCGCTTGCGAGTAGTGGTGGATTGCATATCACTAAATTTCCGTACCGTGCCAAGCTCCATCCCTTGGCCGCCATAATACCAATAAAATACCATTCACCAAGCCCTCTTTGTGCAAAAGTCAGCGAAACCCGCATAGGGCTGCCGATCTTGGTGTTTTCTTGCCGCAAAAGCACGCTGCCGCACGGATATTCCGCCCTACGCTAGACAAGTGGTATTTTTTTGGCATCATTGCGAGCAAGGGAGAAGCCCATGACCATCAGCCAGACCGAGATGACCCACGCCAGCGCCAAGGGTTTTGACACCCTCCCTGCGCAGGACGCGCTGATGATTCTCGCCAAGGCTCAAGTCGAGGCCGCCACAGCGGTGCAAGAGGCTGTGCCACAAATCGCCGTCGCCGCAGACATCGCCGCGCAGGCGCTGGCCCGTGGCGGGCGGCTGATTTACACGGCGGCAGGCAGCTCGGGCCTGATGGCGCTGGCCGATGCGCTGGAGCTTCCCGGAACCTATGGCATTGAGCGCGACCGTATCGCCGTGCTTCTCGCTGGCGGTGTTGCTGGGCTGACCTCCATGGAAGGCGCGCCTGAGGATGACGCCGACGCCGCGCGCGCTCAGCTTGCGGAGATCAAGATCGGCCCGCTCGATTGCATGATCGCGCTCACCGCCAGCGGCTACACGCCCTATCCGATGACCATGGTTGAGATCGCGCGCAATGCTGGTGCCGCAACCATCGGCATTTCCAACAATCGCGGCGCGGCCATTTTCGACAAGGTCGACGTCGCCATCTGCCTGCCCACCCCGCCCGAGGTGATTGCCGGTTCGACACGCATGGGCGCAGGCACCGCACAAAAGATCGCCCTCAACATGTTGTCGACCATGATGGCCGCGCAGCTTGGCCATGTACACGACGGCTACATGGTCAATCTTATTGCCGACAACATCAAACTCCGGGGACGCGCCAGAGGCATCGTGATGAACGTCACCGGTGTCGACGAAGCAGCCGCGACACAGGCGCTGGATGCTGCCCAAGGCGCGGTCAAAACGGCCATTGTGCTGGCAGCCGGGGCCGACGACTTAGCCAGCGCCGAGACCCTGCTGGCCGACAACGACGGCCGCCTGCGCCCCGTTCTCGCCTCCTTGGGAAGATAGGCCCGCGCCACCCCAACCGCGTTGTCATCCCGGCCTCGAGCCGGGATCCATCCTGAGGTGGCTCTTTGATTCACCTTGCGGCCATGGCCTCATCTCGAGCTGGACCCGGGCTGAAGGTCGGTGTGACATCGTGGGTGTGGCAACTTCGGCGCAGACATGTCTCATCGTAGCCAGCCCCTCACCTCACCCACCGCTCGTCACCCTCGGGCTCGACCCGAGGGCTCTTCCCTTTGCCCAAATACCCTCGGACACAGTCAGAGTATGACGAAACAGAATGGAGATAGTCCCGCGACGACCCCGTGAGCGATTGCTCTGATGCCCGCCGTGCGGTTGCAGTAACGACCCCGCGCCCCTTCTGCCGGGGCGTCGACAGCGCGAGAGCAGCTCAGCATCCAGGCGAAATTGAGAGGCTGTATAGTCAAGGTCATGGCGGGTCCGAAATATCAGGCGATGTCGTCTTCGCCGGTAGAGCCGCCTTCACCCTCCCAGGTTTGAAGGCGTTTGACGGTCTGGCGAGGAAACTTGAAGCGCGCGCCTGCGCCCACGCCGTCTACCTCTGGCAGGAAGAGGACACCATGCGCCTCTAGTGCAGTCCGGACGTCGCGCTGGCACGTCGTGTCAGCGTCACCGACTTCGGCTTCAAAATGCTCGATCTCGTCGCTGGACACATTGGCGGCAGCGGCGAGGTCGGCAACAGACCACCCCAGAAGCGCGCGACCAGCGCGGCTTTGTGGCGGCGTTATTGGGGCGGGATCGGTCATGATGTCGTTACTCCTCAGCATAAGAGGACCATAGCAACGGTACATTGCCAAGGCTGGAGCGCCATTCAGCCCAGTAAATTGCAAAAAAGCGCGATCGAGGTGTCGATCAGGGATTGCGTGCTTCGTCGTATGGTTGAAACTGATGGCAAACACAGGATCTCGCCATGCACCTACCGACCGAAGATACCGATCGCGATCTCGTCCTCAACCGTGTGCTCAATGCTCCCCGGGACAAGATCTATGCCTGCTGGACCCAGCCTGACCTGCTCAAGCAGTGGTTTGCTCCAAAGCCATGGACCACGCCCAAAGTACAACTGGACCTGCGTCCGGGCGGCGGCAATGTCATCACCATGGCCGACGAGGCTGGCACCGAATATCCAAATGCCGGCCAGTATCTTGAAATCGTGCCCAATGAGCGCCTGGTTTTCACCGACGCCTTCACTGGAGATTGGGCGCCTTCGGCCAAGCCATTCTTCACTGCCTTCATTCTGCTCGAAGATGCAGGCGAGGGTAAAACCAAGTACACCGCCATTGCCCGCCATTGGACGGTCGAGGACGCCGAAAATCACAAAAAGATGGGTTTCCACGCCGGCTGGGGCATGTGCGCCGATCAACTCGAAGTGTTGGCTGCGAGTCTTTAGCAACCGCCCTCGGTATAAAACGTTGCACCTGAACGGCGGGCGTATTGTTGCGCCCTGCTCCCGGCAGGAGAATTGCGATGCATATCTACACCGAGGACGACATTCGCGAACGCGCCTACAGGCTCTGGATCGATGCAGGATCGCCCGATGGGCGTGATGTGGAGTTCTGGTTCATGGCAGAACAGCAATTGGCCGACGAAGACAAATTCAATGAGCCAGAAATGAGCGGGCGCGCCGCTCAAGGCGACAACCGCACCAGTCCGCTACCCCACTAACGGCTGACCCGAAAGCGTTTGAACGCGACCCGTGTTGCGTTCAAATCCGGCCTCTGATGTCATCGCTGGGTTTTGGCGCATTATCGGTCGATTTGGTTCACCGCAGCCCACGCATAATGTGACTCTTGATGCGAGAGCGTTTCGTTACCGATCTGTCGTAATGCTGTGATCTGTACGCCTCGCCATGCTGCCCCGTTTTGGGCCGTAACCCATTGAGTACACACATGACAGACCCGATCTTCCTCGAGCGCCAGGGCCACCGCACCTGGCTTAAATGGCACCGCGCCAAACGCAGGATCAGCGACCCCGTTTTCACCGGCCGCCGCATTCTCGAAGGCATGAAATTGGGCGCCAGCATTGAGGTTGATCTGGTTATCCACGCCGACCGTGGCTATGCCGTGCTGCACGATTTGAGCGTCGAGCGCGAAACCAACGGCACCGGAAAAGTCGCTGATCTCAGCGCCGAAACCCTGCGCAGCCTGCATCTGCGCGGCGAAGACGGCACCGTTCTCGATGATAAAGTGATGCTGCTGGAAGACCTTACGGCGCTGCTCGCCGAAGGCGGGCTTCATCCCGATTCAATCCTGCAGCTCGACTACAAGGAAGATTGGCGCGTCCTCGATCCGCAGGCAATTGCCAGGTTCAAAGCCGCCGTCTCCCCCGTCGCACCGCATATGATACTCTCATCGGGTGACGCAGAAGCCGTGCGGCTTTTGACCGATGACGTGCCCGGCATAAAAATCGGCTACGATCCCTGCCATGGCGGCGCGTTGGACCGTTTGCGCGAAAGCCGCGACTATGCCGGCTTCGTACGCAGTGCCGTTGCGGCCTCGCCCAAAGCCAAAACGATCTATCTGCACTTCCCGATGATCCTCGACGCCGACCAGTATGGCTTTGATATCATTGCCGCTTTTCAGGCCGCAAACCGCACCATCGACGCCTACACCATCCGCGTCGCCGACGCAGAGACCCGCCCACAGGTACATCGCCTGCTCGAGCTCCGCGTCGATCAGATCACCACCGATGACCCCGAAGGGTTGATGGCGCTGGCCGAGTAATCCCCGCCCCGCCCCGCGCCGGTCTGCTATTGTACAGAAACCTTCGGGTCCTTGCGCGGGGCGTCCTTGAGTTTATCGAGAAGATAGGCGTGCGTTGCCTTATTGGCGACGATGACACAGCCGGTCTTCTCGTAGAACTCGGGGCCGCGTCCCCACCAATCGGTGACAATGCCGCCGGCTTCCTGCACCAGCAGCACGCCAACGGCCCAGTCGACGAGGCCAGATTCCTCGTAGTACCCCGTCAGCCGTCCACAGGCGACGTAGGCGCAGGAATTGGCCGAGCTACCGACAATGCGCACCGCGCCAATCGGGTCCCGAATGGCCTCCAGCCTTTCGTAGAACCCCGCGAAGGTAAAGATCTGCGACGTCGCGAGGCCCGTCCCCACCGTCAGCAGTCCGGTTTCGGCCTGCTCACTCACCTGCAGCCGCTCGCCATTCAAAAACGCGCCCTGGCCCTTGATGACCGTAAACATCTCATCGGCCACAGGATTATACAGCGCCCCACAAACCGTCTCGTTCCCGCGCCGCAACGCGATCGAGATCGTGTAGTGCATCCCATTGATAAAATTGGTGGTTCCGTCGATCGGATCGACCAGCCAGCGATGCTCGCTATCCCGGTCCACTGGGGCAAACTCCTCCCCGGTAAAGCTCCATTCGGGATACTTCCCGAGCAGCACCTTCCGGATCAGCGTCTCGCTCTCCATGTCCGCCTCAGACACAAAATCCGCCGGCCCCTTAATCCCGATTTCAAGCTCGCGAAACCGCCTGAAATACCCCAACGTCAACTCCCCGGCCTCCCGCGCCACCGCAACCATATCCGCTAGAATGGGCTCATAATTCATAGGAAAACTCCGGGATGTGGGGACAAAGGCAAGGTGGGTGAACAGGTTTGCTCGTTCAAATGGCAGCGTGCTAGTGCTGCCTTGACGCACGCGTGATCCCCATACGAGCCGACGCCAATAGATTTGTGACAGAACGGAAAGACAGCACAACAATGAACAAAGCTGCATTCGCGAAATACGCGTCCGTTGGGATTCTGATGTTCGGCATCGCCTGCTCGACCGTATTGCCTGAAGTCGGCAGCGCCGGGTTCTACGTCCTCGCAGTGCTATCCGGCATCGTGTTTTTTCGCCCGATGATCCACTCCGTGCCGCGCTCCCCGGCCGTCGCCCTTCCCCTCGCCGCGCTCGCTATCCTCGCAGTCGCGCTGGTTCTGGCACCCGGTGGCTTCAGCAACCTGATCGCCTTGGCGTTCTTTGCGCCGATGCTGTTGGTCGGACCGCTCGCCACCACGCTGCGCATCGACGGACAAACCACCATCGAGCGCATCGCCATTGCAGCCTTCGTTGCCTGCGTATTGGCTGCGGGAGTTGGCATGTACGACGGCTTTATCCTCGGCGGTCACAGAGCAGGTTACACTGTCAACAATCCGATCCACTTCGGTGCGGTTTCGCTGATTGCGGGTTTCGTCGCACTGGTTGGCCTTTATTCGCCGAACAAGCTCATTCGCGGCCTGGCACTCACTGCGCCACTCTTCGCAGTCGGAGCTGTGGCACTTTCTGGCTCGCGTGGCCCTCTAGCCGCCGTACCCTCGATGGCCGCCATGGCACTCGCCGTCCTGCTGTTTCAAAAGACCAGCCGCCGGCATGCGCTTACGGTCTCAGTTGCCGCGGCCGTCGTTGGCGTCGCCTTCCTCGCATGGCTTTGGAATTCCCCCTATGTCCTTGAACTTCCAGGCATAGGCGACATTGCGGCCTATCTGCGAGACGGCTTCGTCGTCGACAGTTCAATAGCTCAACGCCTCGAAATGTATGCTGGCGGCCTCAACGCTTGGACGAATTCGCCCCTGTTCGGACAAGGCGCGGACTTCATCGCGCGCACCGCGGAGCTCTCGGCCGATCCTGCGACCTTCCCGCGATACGACCACCTGCACTCCGATTTCATCGACTTCGTCGCAATAGGCGGCAGCCTTGGCCTGATCGCCTATGTGCTTTTCATCGCGGCCATGCCGGTCGGCGCCATCGTTGCCCGGGGCAGGAACGCGCACGCTGTACAGATGCTCGCCTATCCGGCAGCCGTTGGCTACGTGGTGCTCGGCGCTACAAATGCCAATATCGGCGTCATCGCGCAGACGATCCTCCTGGCGACGCTCTGTGCCTTGGTTACCTATCTCGGTGAACCTGCCGTCGGAAAGCAGCAGTAAACTCGCATAAACGCATTCACGGCCTCTGCGTCGCGAGTGCGTCTATCCAACGATGGCTTTGAGATTCTCGATCGAACGGTCCACATCCACCTGTGTTTGAGCGATCAGCTCATCAACAGTTGCGAAACGGCGCATGTCGCGTAGTTTTTTGACGAGATACAATTCAATCACGAGTCCATAGAGCATTTCGTCGAGGCCATGGATGAAGGCCTCGACGCGGGTGGTGTCGACATCGTCAAAGGTCGGGTTTTTGCCCACGCTGGCGGTTGCGCCGAAGACCCGATCGGATTGAGGGAGGCGGACGATGGCGCTGTAAACGCCGTCGTCTGGATAGACGCTGAGCGGCGCCATAGCGATATTGGCCGTTGGGAACCCCAGAACCCTGCCGCGTTTATCGCCGTGAACGACGACGCCTTCAAGCTTCTCGAATTGCCCCAGGTCAATCATTCAGGACGCGTGGGCCAGGCCGAGATATTTGCTCTGGTGGAACACCAGCGGCGGCACCTGTGGGAAGAGGTGGCTCTGCAACACTTCGAACAGGATGATTTCGTGATCGCCGCCGCGCAACTGGTCATGCACGCGGCAATCGAGCCAGAGCGTTGCGCCTTCGATGAACAGCGCGCCATCGTCATTGACCGTCCACTCCACGCCTTCAAAGCGATCGCCATGACGGGACGAGAGCTTGCGCGAGAGGCTTTCCTGATCGGCACCGAGCACGCTGAGGCCGATATTGGCCGATTTTTTGAGGCGCGGCCAAGTGGAGGAGGTGTTGGCGACGCAGACCGAAACCAAAGCCGGTTCAAGCGAGACCGAGCTGAATGAATTGACGGCCATGCCAACCGGCTTGCCCTCGTCCATGGCGCAGACGGCGACGACCCCGGTGGGGAACATCGAAAAAGCCTGGCGCAGGATCAGCGTAGGGTGAACATCACTTGCCTCAAAAGCCTGGGTCACCTATTCCTCCATATAGTCAATTTTGATTATTTGAAATGAAGCTACTCAATTTGGTAGTTGGAGACAAGCTGGTTCCCAGCTTGTCCCGCAAATCACCCCGGAGCGAGCATGTCGAACATCACCCGTCTGGTTGTCCTTGGAGCGGTTCGCCAGTTTCAGCCCGTGCACGGCTATTTCCTGCGCCGCGAGCTGATGACCTGGCATGTCGACGAATGGGCCAACATCCAGCCGGGTTCGATTTACAACGCGCTCAAATCGCTCAAGCAGGACGGCTATATCGAGGAAAGCGGCACCGAGGCGGAGGGCAAGCGCCCCGAACGGACCGTCTACGCCATGACCGCCCTGGGTGAGGTCGAGCTGATGCGCATGCTGCGGCAAACGCTCTGGACCGTGGAGCCGTTCGACACCAAGCCGGTGATGGCGCTGACCTCGTTCATGTTCCTCCTCAGCCGGGCCGAGATCGTGGCGGCGCTGAAATTCCGCATTGCGGAGATCGACGCCAAGATTGCCAGCAATGGCTTCGATATCAATGATGTGGCCAAGTCGACGACCACACCTGCCTATGTGCGCGAAATCTTTGAATTGTCCTCGCTGCGCCTGCGGGCCGAGCAACAGTGGGCGCGCGACATTTATGATCGCATCTGTGACGGCCAATATGCCTTTGCCGGGGAAGATCCCCCCCCTGCCCGCAGCTAGCTGAGCGATAGACCGGCGCTCGGCGCGCCGGTCCACCAATCCCGATCAGGCCAGCTTGCGGTAAGCCGCGCCCGGGTGATCGTCGTTGAGGATCGAGTCTGGCGTGCCGACAAGGCGCTCGCGCAGGGTGTCGCCCTCGTACTCGGTTGCTGCGACCCCGCGGGCACGCAGGATGGGCATGACCTGCTCGACGAATTCGAGCGTCGATGTTGGCTGGATCACCGGCGTGAACAGGAAGCCATCGAGGTCAGCGCCTTCGGCCATTTCGACCATGATATCGGCCATCTGCTCTGGGGTGCCGACGAACGGATTGGTGCGGACGCCATGGGCGTGCCAGTCCTTGAGCACATCGCCAACGGTCTTATCGCCAAAGCGGGCGATCTGGGTCTGTGACAGCTCGGTGTGCAGATCACTCATCTTGGTGCTGGGATCATAGGACGAGAGGTCCAGCCCGGTGAACCAGGCATAGGATGCCACGGCCACTTCGGGCGTCTGGGCGGCGAGAATCTCGGCGTATTTTCGCTGAGCCTCTTCTTCGGTCGCGGCAACGACGCAGGAGAATGCGCTCATCACCTTGATCGAGTCTGGTGCACGGCCATTGGCGACCGCTTCGGCACGCAGAGCCTTGACCTGACCGGCCAGCTTTTCAGTGGTGCCGCCGCCGAGGAAAATGCATTCGCCGTGCTTGCCGCCGAACTGCGTGCCGCGACCGGACGAACCGGCCTGGAACAGAACG
Source organism: Devosia epidermidihirudinis (assembly GCF_000971295.1). Lineage (GTDB taxonomy): Bacteria > Pseudomonadota > Alphaproteobacteria > Rhizobiales > Devosiaceae > Devosia > Devosia epidermidihirudinis. Next base: position 523,476 of record NZ_LANJ01000011.1, read on the forward strand.
GGCGTGCCCTGTGGCGAATAGGATGCGTTGCCATAGCCATGCGAGCGGAAATAGGGGCCGTCATGGGCGATACGATGCACCTTGGCCGGGTCAGCATAGCGGCCCTGCTTGTCGCGCTCCAGCGCGCCGCGCTCCCAGGCGCCTTCAAAGAGCTTATAGCAAAGCGACATGAAATCGTCGGCCATGTCATAGCGCTCATCATGAGCAACCATGGGCATGCCAAAGGCGGCGACGGCGGTTTCGGCCGTACCTGTGGTCACCACGTTCCAGCCGATGCGGCCCTTGGACAGGTGATCGAGCGTCTGCATGCGGCGTGCGAAGGCATAGGGCGGCTCAACGAGGGTCGAACCGGTCATGACAATGCCGAGCTTTTCGGTGGCGCTGATCAGCGCCGCGCCGACGATGGCGGGGTCGAGGCGGGGCAGGTCGAGGCCTTCGGTGGTGCAGATTTCAGGGCGCGTGCCCTTCACATCGGCCCAGCCCCAGGCATCGGCGAGAAAGAGGAAATCGAACTTGGCGTCTTCACAAATGCGGGCGACGTTGACCCAATAGTCCAGCGTATCGAACATGTGGCGTCCGCTATCTGGATGGCGCCAGGTTGCGGTGCCGGAATCATTGGTCTGGGCGTTCTCGAACAGCCCGAAGCGAAGCTTCTTCATGATATTTCTTTCGTAAAAATGGGGGAAGATGGGGCGCCTTAGCGCCCGATCAAATCCTCATCGCTCCACCACAGGACGCGCTTGCGCAGCACGGCCAGAACCGACACCAGAATGACGCCGAGCAGGCAGAGAAGGGCGATACTGGCCCAGGTGACCGGCAGGTTGGCCTGCGCGGCAGCAATTGTAACGAGCGAGCCCAGACCCGCCTGCTGACCGGCGGCTACGAATTCGGCGACCGCCGCACCAACCACCGCCAAAGGCATGGCGATGCGAAGCCCGGCAAAGACGAAGGGCATGCAGCCGGGCAAGCGCAGATCGCGGAAGATCTCCCAGCGACTGGCATGGAGCGTCTTGAACACGTCGAGCGCCTTCTGATCGACATCGCGCAAACCGGCGAGCGAGTTGACCAGCATGGGGAAGAACACAACCAGCGCAGTGACGATGTATTTCGGCAGCATGCCAAAGCCGAAGGCGACGACCAGAGCAGGCGCTATGGCGACCACGGGCGTGACCATGACCACGACGATCAGTGGCATCACGGCCTTTTCGACGATGGGTAGCTCGGCCATGGCGACCGCGAGCAGGAAGCCAAAGAAGATACCGGCGCCGGCACCAATGGCGATTTCCTGCGCTGTGACCAACATGTTGGACCAGTACATTTTCGGGTCGCTGGCAAAGCTGTTGCCGATGGCATCCAGCGTCGGCAGCACATAGGGATTGTTGATCGCCACCAGCTGCCACAGCACGGCAACGATGATGAAGGTGACGGCGGGAGGGCCCCAGTTCCACAGGATCTGGCCCAGCGTGATCGAGGATCGTTTCTTGGACTTTTTGGTGGTGAGCGACAGGTCAGACACGGGCAGCCTCCATCACCTGGCGCAGTGATGCGCGCACTCTTGTTTCAAGATCTCGGAAGCCGTCGCTGGCATACATCGCTTCGCTGCGGGGGCGCGGCAGATCGACGTCGATAACCTCGGCAATACGGCCGGGATGGGCCGCCATGACGACGATGCGATCGGACAGCATGATGGCTTCAGGCACCGAGTGGGTGACGAACAGCACCGACTTGCGGTTGGACTGCCAGAAATCGAGCAGGCCCATTCGTTGCTGATCGCGGTTCATTTCGTCGAGCGCCGAGAAGGGCTCGTCCATCAACAAAATCTCAGGATCGAACACGAAGGCGCGGGCAATGGCAGCGCGCTGCTGCATGCCGCCCGACAGCTGGGCCGGATACTTGTTGATGGCGTGACCGAGGCCGAAGCTCTCGAGAATTTCACGAGGATCGCGCAACGCACGACCGGCATTGGCCGATGGGTTGATCTTGATCGGCAGGCTGACATTTTCGAGAATGGTGCGCCAAGGCAGCAGCGCTGGTGATTGGGGCACCAGCCCGATTGCCTTGTGGCGCGACGCCTCACGGACAGACTTGCCCTTGATGGTGACCGAGCCGCTATCGGCCTCGGAGAGACCGGCAACGACCTTGAGCAGCGTGGATTTACCGCAGCCGCTGGGGCCAATGAGCGAGACGAACTCGCCCTTTTTGATCGAGAGGCTGACGCCATTCAAAACTGTGGTGCGAGTGTCGTCGGCGCCGAAGCTTTTGACGACATTGCTCACCTGCACCCCGACATCGTCGGGGTGCACGGCGTTCGCGTGAGCGAAGCTGGAGACTGACATTATAGGCTCATTTCTCCGGCCAGATGAGTTTGCCGTCCTTGTAGAGCGAGGCGACAAGGTCGACGTCCATCATGCTGTCCAGTGGGGGTGGGTTCTTGAGACCGCCGAACTTCTGGTTCAGCTCATACTCGCCCTGCCATTCGGCATGGGTCTGCACGCCCGGAGGACCATAGGCACTGGTGCGAACCCAGTTGGATTCAACGCTCCAGGTGCGGGCCTGCTGGTCACGCGGGAAAGCCGAGCCTTGGTTGTTTTCCTCGGCGAGCTTGCTGATCATGTCGACGCATTTTTCCTCGTCGGCGAGGCAGATATCGAGCGCCTTAAGGCTGGCGCGCATGAAGTCACCGGCAGCTTCGCGATGCTCGGTCAGGAACTGCGTATTCACTTCCATCACGTTGTACGTGCCCTGCAGGCCAAGATCGCCTGGCAGGAACTGGTTGAATGGCAGGCCCATGGCCTTGAGCGTCTGGGGCTGGTTGGAGGCGTAGCCAACGATGGCATCGACCTGACCACGCGTCACGACCGTTGGGTCGTAATTGGTCATCTTGATCAGCTCGACCTTGGACACATCGACGCCAGCGGCGTCGAGCATGGCCAGAGCGATTGGCGTGATGTTGATGAAGTAACCGAGCTTCTTGCCCTCAAGGTCCTTGAGGCTCTTCACCGCTTCATTGGTGAAGATCGAGAACGGCGACGTGCTGCCATAGGTGGCGACAGCTGTCAGGTTGCGGCTATTAGCGGCCGCCAGCATGACGTCCGACGCAGAACCCAGCGCAGTGAACTGTGCCTGGCCCGAGGACACCAGCAACTGTCCATTGCCACCGGCGGCGTTGATATCGACCGTCAGGCAGAGCTGGTCGAAAAAGCCCATTTCCTTGGCGAGGAACACATCGAGCTGACCAGCGCTGGCCGAATAGCCGTAGCCGGAAATGTAGGTGATGGTTCCGGCGGCCTTGTTGCGCTCGCAGTCAGCATCGCTGATGATCACATTCTCCGCCGCCTGAACGGCGTGCAGCGGAACACCGGCAAATGCCAGAGCCAGTGTTGCGCACCCAGCCATCATGTGGCCGCGCGCAGACCGACCACTCAAAATTGGTCTATGAGACAAAGAATCCTCCCTAGCACATCCCATTCCTCTATGGGATCGCTCCACTAAACATGATCAAAATTGACTATGCAAACTTTTTGTTTTTGGAGGCTGTGGAATAGCGGGGAAGCGCAGCGGCAATCCCCATCGCCACTCTGCCGCTAACGAAACGACAGAGCCATCGCGATGCTGGCGGACATAACAGCAAGCACACACGATTGTTTGTAACTATCCGACATGTTTTTCCGTACCTATCGCTGCAGGCACCGCAGTTGCTGAGCTCCAGAGTCGGCTGTTGCGAGCTCATGACCTGCGCCGATGAGCAAGGAACAACTCTATGCTGATTTTTCTCCTGGCGTACCTTGGTGGGGCACTGACGATCGTAAGCCCGTGCATCCTCCCGGTGCTCCCCTTCGTTTTCGCGCGATCAGACAAGCCATTCCTGCAGAGCGGACTGCCTCTGTTGATCGGCATGGCAGTAACATTCGCGGCCGTTGCGACGTTGGCCGCTTTCGCCGGAGGCTGGGCGGTCGCTGCAAACCAGTACGGACGCATAACCGCCATGGTGCTGCTGGCGGCTTTTGGTGTGTCGCTGTTGATACCGCAATTGGCGGATCGACTGATGCAGCCGCTTGTCAATTTAGGGGCAAGGCTTTCGGTATCAGCACAAGCCAAGCAGACCGGCACGACGGGGGCCGTCCTCGCCTCGCTACTGCTGGGCGTGGCAACCGGATTGCTGTGGGCACCCTGCGCCGGTCCAATCCTTGGATTGATTCTGACTGGGGCTGCGCTGAGTGGGGCCAATGTGACCACTACCCTGCTGCTGCTCGCCTATGCAGCCGGCGCGGCAACATCGCTGGCCCTCGCGCTCCTCATTGGCGGCCGTGTCTTTGCCATGATGAAACGTTCGCTCGGTGTCAGCCAGTGGGTTCGTCGTGGGCTCGGCGCACTGGTGCTGGCCGCAGTGGTCGCCATCGGGTTGGGTCTCGACACTGGCCTGCTGACGCAGGTGTCACTGGCCAGCACCGGCTCGCTGGAACAGGGGCTGTTGGATCAATTGGGACGTGACGATCCCAATAAACCTCAATCAAGCCTACAAGCGTCATCCGATGGTACGCTGCCGATCGAGGGACAGCTCCCCTCGCTTGATGGGGCCGTGCAATGGTTCAATTCCCCGCCCCTGACGGCTGACGACCTAAAGGGCAAGGTCATCCTGGTGGATTTCTGGACCTATTCCTGCATCAACTGCCTTCGCTCCATCCCCTATGTCCAAGCCTGGGCTGAGAAGTACCGGGATCAGGGGCTGGTCGTCATTGGCGTGCATTCGCCAGAATTCGCCTTCGAAAAAGACATGGGCAATGTCGCCAAAGCCATAAGGGACCTGAAGATCACCTACCCCGTGGCGGCAGATAACGACTTCACAATCTGGCGCGCGTTCAACAACCAGTACTGGCCAGCGCATTTTTTCATCGATGCCAAGGGCGACATTCGCTACCACCACTACGGCGAAGGCGATTACGACCACTCCGAGAAAGTCATCCAGCAGCTTCTCGCAGAGGCCGGGCAGACCAATCTGCCAGATACGCTGGTATCGGTCGATGCGACTGGCGCTCAGGCCGCAGCGAGCAATGCTGACGTCAGATCGCCCGAGACCTATGTCGGTTACGCCCGCGCGGAAAAATTCGCGGCACCCGGCGGACTACGCCAAGATGCTGTCAATAACTATGGCGACGCCCCTACCCTCGCCCTGAACCAATGGACGCTGACCGGAACCTGGCTCGCTGGCCGGGAATATGCCGTGCCGATCCTCTCCGGCAGCGCGATCAGCTACCGCTTCCATGCCCGTGATCTGCACTTGGTTCTCGGAACCGGCGCGGATCGCAAACCGGTCCGCTTCAGAGTGACGGTGGACGGAAAGGCGCCGGGCGATGATCACGGTACAGACATCGACGCGGATGGCTACGGCGCAGTCGACGAACAGCGCCTCTACCAGCTGGTCCGGCAGCAAGGGCCGATTGTCGACAGAACGTTTGAGATCGAGTTTCTTGACCCGGGCGCCGAGGCTTTCGCCTTCACATTCGGCTAGACGCTGACGCCCCATCGAAAGGCAATGCCATACGTGGCATTGCCGCCAAATCGGCATGGAAAGCCGGACAGAAAACAAACAAAAAACCCCAGCTAAGTCAGCGACTTAATTGGGGTTTTTGGTAATGGCGGAGAAGAAGGGATTCGAACCCTCGAGACAGCTCTAAACCATCTGCGCCCTTAGCAGGGGCGTGCCTTCGACCACTCGGCCACCTCTCCAAGCGAGGCTGGTACATGAGAAATCGAGTCGGGATCAAGCCATTTTTGACGTTCGGGGGTAGAAAGTTTGGGAGGAGTGCCGGAAGCAGCGTTTTCCGCTCGTTGGTGGGGAAAACAGGCCCCAGGCTCCCCGACATAACAAGGGCGGCGTAAGTCCGAGAAACTCGAACGTCTTGGATTTGAACGAAAAAGGGCCCGAGCAGTGCCCGGACCCATTCGATACAGGCTCAGCGATGAATCAGCGCTGGTTAAACAGAACGCCCTGTGCGGCTTTGTCCTTGCTCAGATCGGCGGCAGGTGTGTCCTTGCCGACTTCCAGACCACGGGCAACCGCTGGACGGGCGCCGAGGCGAGCAAGCCAGGCTTTGACATTGGGGAAGTCCTCAATGTTCTGGCCCTGACGTTCCCAGCCCTGCGCCCAGCCAATCGAGGCAATATCGGCGATGGAGTAATCGTCCGCGATGTACTCCCTGCCCTCAAGCTGCTTGTTCAGCACGCCGTAGAGGCGGTGAGTTTCGTCGATGTAGCGCTTGGTGGCGTATGGGATGCGCTCTGGTGCGTAGAGGGCGAAGTGATGGTTCTGGCCCAGCATCGGACCAAAGCCGCCGACCTGCCAGAACAGCCATTCGTCAACCTTTACCTGTTTGCGCGGATCGGTCGGGTATAGCTGGCCGAACTTGAGGCCCAGATATTTGAGGATCGCCCCGGCCTCGAAGATCGAAATTGGCTGCCCATCTGGTCCTTCGGGATCGACGATGGCGGGAATCTTGTTGTTTGGCGAAATCGCCAGAAACCCGGGCTTGAACTGATCGCCCTTGCCGATATCGATGCGGTGATAGGTCCACGGCACGCCCAGTTCCTCGAGCATGATGTGGGCCTTCTGCCCATTTGGGGTGGGCAACGAATAGACGTCGATCGGCTTGGTCTGGGTGGTCATGTCGGATCCGTTCTGATTTGCGGTCGTGAACGAGATATATCGGCGCGTTACGATGAATGACAAGCGACGAGCACACTAATGTCTGCTCGTCGCCTGACGATTCATAGCCGCCTGATCCGCAAGTGCGGTTCGCCATTGCTGGTCTGCGATGGCGAGATGCCGTGGATATCCACGGTCGCTGTCACGCGCTGGCGCATGTTGGCGAACGACAGGGTCGGCGTCACATTCACAGGTTCATCGAACTGCACGATAACCTGAAAATGCTGCATATCGCCCCGCAGCTGCACGCCCAGAAGCATACCGCGATAGGGCTGACCCAGATAAGTGCCGGTAACGCGCGCACCGACCTGGAACGGCACGGCCACACGCTCTGGCAGAGCGGCGCGGGCGGTGTTCCAGTCGCGATAGCCGTGCGAACGGGCAACTTCTTCAAGGGCTGCGCCATGGCTCATGGTCTCGCCAACCTTGGCGCGGGTTTCGCGCAGGATTTTGGCTTCGGACTTCAGAGTCTGGGCGGAAGGGGTATCAAGGGAAAACGACATAACAAGGTCCTCTCATTTGCATGAGGCAACAGTGACATGGGAGCTCGCTTTGCCATGACGTGCCTCGCAAAGATGAACCGAAGTTCGTTCTCTCGCTTGGACTGGACTTCACCATCGGAATTGCTTCCGGCGAGCGGCGGGTGCCAGTAACCTGTCGCTTAGATGATCCTTCGCGCCGGTTTTGTCAACGCATGGCAGCAATGTGTATTTGCGCGAGTGATAATGCCATCACGGGAAAGCATTAGGTGAGACGCACACGGCGGCGTATGGGACGCAGTTCACACGGCGACATGGCCATGTGGCTTTGGAGAGAACTCATGGTTGACGCGCTGTTCCTGTTCGTGGCTGGCCTTCTCGGCGGCGCAGTCAACTCGCTCGCGGGCGGCGGCTCGTTCATCGTGTTCCCGGCGCTGCTGTTCGTTGGCGTACCGCCAGTCATCGCCAATGCATCCAACACCTATGCTGCCCTGCCCGGCTATGCGAGCGGCGCTTTCGGCTATTGGCATGCCATGTCGAAGTACAAGGATCGGCTGGTGATCTACACGATCATCGCCGCTGTGTTCGGCTATATCGGCGCCGAACTGCTGCTGGTGGTGTCTGACGAGCAGTTTTCGCGCGTCGTACCATGGCTGATGCTGTTTGCCGTAATGCTGTTCATCTTCGGCAACCGCCTCAACGCTTTTGTGGCTGCGCGCAGTGGTGGACGGCGCGGCATGAAGCTGGCCGGCACTGCGCTGCTGCTGGCTTTCCTTGCGGGCGTTTGCGTCTATGGCGGGTTCTTCAATGCCGGCCTGGGCATTCTGCTGCTGGCGTTTCTAGCCACTGCCGGCTTGAGCGACATCCACGCCATGAACGGGCTCAAGCTCTATGTGTCGTCCGTAGTGGCAGTGGTTGCCGTGGCGCGGTTCTCGTTCAGCGGATCAATCGACTGGTATCACGGCTCCATCGCGCTGGTCGGCGTCACCATTGGCGGCTATCTCGCCGCGCGCAATGCGCATCGCTTCCCCACTCAGTGGATCCGGGCTGCCGTGATCGTCTACGGCCTGTTCATGACCGGCTACTTCTTCTGGAACGCCTACGCGGCCTAATCCGCGCGTCTGATCCACACTGCCGCATCATGGAACGTCGCACCGCCAAATGGTGGCGCGGGCGTTGCGTTGGTCAGGGTGTTGATGCCCTTGCCACCGCGATGCGACTTGTTCTTGTGCAGGCCCTCGGCGATCAGCACGCCGGTCGGCAAGCCGGTCCGGATGCGCGCCGTGAGATCAACTGAGCCACGCCGATTGCCGACGGTGACGAACACGCCTTCTTCGATCCCAAGCCGCACTGCGTCATCAGGATGGATGAACACAGACGGCGCACCTTCCCGCTTTTGACTGCCGGGCGTTTCGTTGAAGGACGAATTGAGGAAAGCACGCGCCGGGCTGGTGGCAAGCCGGAATGGATGGCCTGCGTCCGTCGCCTCGGTGATGGCCCAGTGATCGGCGAAGCGCGGCATAGCCGCGGGATCGCAGGTCCACATATAGCCCTTCTTCAGCCGGGTTTCTTCCCAGTTGGGTTCAAAGCGGAAGCGCTTGTCCGGCCAGGCAAATCCGTCGGCGAAGCGCGCGGCGGCGTCAGGACGCTCGCGATCAACAAATCCGGACTTTTCGATTTCGTCCAACTCACCGTAGTTGGAGCGACGGAAGGTTTCGGCCACGACGTCACGATCCCTCGTCCGGAACAGATCGTCGTCCAGCCCCAGGCGCAACGCGAGCGCATTGATGACTTCATGGTTGGACCATGTGCCGGCAAGCCGCTCGATCACGGCTGGGCCATAGAGCACGCGGGTATGGCCACCGCGCGTGTAATAATCGTTGTGCTCGAGGAACATGGTCGCCGGCAAAACAATGTCGGCGAACTCCGCCGTTTCCGTCATGAACTGCTCATGCACCACAAGGAACAGATCCTCACGCGCAAAACCGCGGTGGGTCAGCGTCTGATCGGGCGCAACCGAGGCCGGATTGGTGTTCTGCACGATCATCGCCATGACCGGACCACCGCCCTTGAGCGCCTTGGCATCACCGGTCAGCACCGGGCCAATCTCAGACATATCGAGCGAGCGCGGATTGCCCTTTTGCAGATAGCTCCCGGTGATGCGGGATTTATCGAGCTTCCAGGTGCCAGAATTGGAGTGGAATGCTCCACCGCCACGATGCTGCCAGGCCCCTGTCATGGCCGGAATGCAGAGTGCTGCGTGCATCGCCGTCGATCCATTGCGCTGGCGGGTAAAGCCGTAGCCGAGGCGGAAATAGCTGCGCGGCGTCGTGCCCACGAGATGAGCAAACGCGGTGATCTGCTCGACGCTCAGGCCGGTGATCTCAGCGGCCCATTCCGGCGTTTTCGTCGCCAGGTGCGCTTCGAAATCAGGGCCAAAATCGGTGTACTTGGCCATGTAATCGCGGTCGGCGAGGTTGTCGCGCAGCAGCACGTGCATGACAGCCACCGCCAATGCCCCATCTGTGCCGGGCCGCAGAACCAAACCGAGATCGGCCTGTGCCATGGTCGCCGTTTCGTAGATGTCGATGACGACTATCTTGGCCTTGCGTTCCTTTTTGGCGCGCATGGCGTGGGTCATCACATTGACCTGCGTGTGGACGGCATTGGTGCCCCAGATGACCACGCAGTCGCTTTCGGCCATCTGCTCGGGGTTCACGCCGCCAAGCATGCCCGTACCAGCGATATAGCCGGGCCAGGCGGTGCCGGTGCAAATGGTGTCGTATTGGTGTGAATAGCCCTTGGCCGCGCGCAGACGGTCAATTCCGTCGCGATGCACATGGCCCATAGTGCCCGCGTAGTAGTAGGGCCAGATCGCCTCCGCGCCGTGCTCGTTCTCAATGGCGGTGAAGCGCGCAGCGATCTCGTCGAGAGCCTCATCCCACGAGATCGGCGTGAACTGCCCACTGCCCTTGGGGCCGCTGCGGCGCAAGGGCTGGGTCAGACGATCTGGATGATGCACCCGCTCGGCATAGCGAGCCACCTTTTCGCAGATGACGCCTGCCGTATAGGGATCGTCCTTGGCGCCGCGAACGCGCCCGATCGTGTGACTATCGATGACATCCACATCCAGCGCACAGGCGGATGGGCAATCATGCGGGCAGACCGAGCGGGCGGTGCGAAGGGCGACGGCTTTGTTCATGGCGCAAAGCTATCCGAGCGACGGCAACGGCTCAATGGAAATGCGCCGGGATCAACCCGGCGCATGGATGGGTTGCTCGCTAGGCATTACCGATGAGAATGCCCGCTGCAAACACCAGCGAACCACCGAGCACGACCTGCATCACTGCCCGCCAGAACGGCGTCTGCATGTAGCGATTCTGGATGAAGGCGATGGCCCAGAGCTCGATCAACACGATGACAATCGCAACGCTGGTTGCAGTCCAGAAATCGGCAATGAGATAGGGCAGCGCATGGCCCAAGCCACCAATGGCGGTCATGATGCCTGCGGCGAGGCCGCGCTTCACCGGCGAACCGCGACCGGTCAACTTGCCATCGTCAGATGCCGCTTCAGTGAAGCCCATGGAAATGCCCGCGCCGATAGCGGCAGCGAGACCGACAAGGAAGGTCTGGTGGGTGTCACCGGTGGCAAATGCCGCCGCGAACACCGGGGCCAGTGTCGAGACCGAACCGTCCATGAGCCCAGCTAGACCGGGCTGCACATAGGTCAGCACGAACTGGCGATGATTCTCGCCCTTTTCGAGCTCACGCCCTTCCGCACCCAGCGCTTCGGCATCGATGCGGTCAGCCGCGTCTGCGTGTTTGCGCTCCTGCATCGCCAGATCACCCAGCAGCTTGCGAATACCGGCGTCAGTCGTCTGCTTAGCCGCCTCCATATAAAAGCGGTAGGAGCCCTCCTCCATTTCCCAGACCTGCTGGCGAACCGCCTCGAGGGTGAGCGACTTCATCAGCCAAAGCGGCTTGCGCGCGATGAAGCCCTTAACGTTCTCCCGACGAATGGGAACCAGGTGCGTGCCAAAGCGCTCGACATACAGGTCCAGCAAGCGACGACGATGCTCGTCCTCCTCGGCCGCCATGCCTTCGAATAGCGCTGCAGAGCCGGGATAGGTATCGGCCAAACGTGTCGCGAATTCGGAATAGATGCGACCGTCTTCCTCCTCTGCCGCAACAGCCAGCGACAGGATTTCGCGCTCCGACAAGGAGGCAAATGGGCGACGGGTATCGGGCAACAGCGAAAACATGGGAGCGCTCATAGCTTAGAATGGTTCTAAACATTGTTTAGAACCATTCTAAGCTTAAGACAAGCGTTCGTGATCTGAGCTTCTATGCGTTGAGCAACAAGCTAGAAGCCGAGCATCGAACGCTGCGCGAACACGCCAGCCAACATGCCATGCGACGCAGCAAGCGTTACACTGGCCATTGGATTGGCCAGATCCCCGGCCGCAAACACGCCCGGCAGACTCGTTTCGAACTGCTCGTTCACCTTGAGAATGGTCCCAACGGGGGTCGCAGTTGTTTCGAGACCAAGCGTCTTGTGCACATTGGCTGCCGGACGATTTTGTGGATGGGCGAACAGAACATCGACAGCAATAGTGCGACCGTCCGCAATCGTAATGCCAGACAGCCGCCCATCGGCGTTCGGGATAGCGACGACTTTGCCGTCCACAATCTTGACGCCACGTGCAGCGATCTTATCGCGCTCATCCTGCGACAGTTCATGACCATCGGTGAACAGCGTCAGGTTGTTAGTCCAGTCACCATACAGCACCAACGATTGGACCGTATGTGCCCCCGAATACAGAGCGCCCCAGCTTTTGTCGGCAACCTCAAAGCCGTCGCAATAAGGACATGGTACCACTGATTTGCCCCAACTTTCGGCAAAGCCCGGAATATCCGGCATCTGGTCGGCAACGCCATAGCTCAGCACCAAACGACGCGCGCGTAGCGTTTCGCCATCCTCCGTCGTGACGGCGAAATTGTCCTTCTCGCCGCTAGCGCTGTCGGCGCGCGCATTGACGATGCGGATGGTTGGATAGCGGGTGATTTGTTCGCGGGCCACAGCCAGAATATCTGCGGGGTTCTTGTGATCATGGCCAAGAAAGCCATGCGAATGCGAGGCAAAGCGATTGCGCGGCAGGCCTGTATCCAGAACGGTCACCTTGCGGCGCGCACGCCCCATCTGAAGGGCTGTGGCAAGGCCGGCAAAACTGCCACCAACGACGATGATGTCATCCATGGTGATGATCTCCGGAATGAGAAGGAAGGGGATGGGGCACAGCCTGGCGCGCAATGTCGTCCAGCGACACCCGCTCCAGCCGCGCCGCGAGCAGCGCCTCGGCGTCCGCGATGAATTCGCCCATCACAGTGTCGACCGCCCGGACAATGCCGCATTGCCGATCACCAGGATCGCTCTCGGTGCGGATGAGCAGGCTTTCGCCCATGGCGGAATAAATGGTGCGCAGGCTGATATCGGTTGCAGGGCGCAATAAGCGCCAACCGCCATCATGCCCCTTGGTAGAGGCAACAATCCCCGCCTCCCGCAACTCCCCCAGCACCCGCCGCACGACAACCGGATTGGTCATCAGGCAAGTGGCCAGAGTGGTGGACGTAATAGCTTGATCGGGCTGCTTGTGCAGATGGACAAGGGCGTGCAGGGCGAGTGAGAGGCGACTGGATCTTTTCATGTAACTTTATTAGTTACATTCATGATCGATTGTCAACCGTGATGAATTTTCTGCCTTCGCCTGCCCTGTCCGCCGGCTACGACCCGATCGTCACGTTGAAGGCCTGCCACGAAGATGCTGCTCGCCGCCGCTGAACTGTGCCTGGCGCTCAGCGGGGTGTGAGCACCGGCAATGTGCACTCTGATCCCCGAGCGGTGACGAAGTAGGTCCAGCGACAGTCGCTTTATCCCCCGGGCGCGAAAAGCCCAGCCAAATGAACACCCCCGCTTTCCCTAAAGCGCCGCGAAGGCCTTAGTGGCGGTTTCGGTGTTGCGGCGGGCGCGGGTGGTGGCGTGGGTGGCGAGTTGGGCGGCCCCAGAGTGGAACTGGGAGAAGGTGATGCGGCGGGCGTCGTGGGTGGCGATGGTGATGCCGCGCCAGTTTGGCCGAACCGAGCGAACATCGGACCACGCCAGAACAGTCTCACGACCCAGAGCGGTTTTGTGTTCTAGCTGGGTATGGTTCCAGCGGATTTTGGTGAAAAGGCCGCCGAGGCCGATACCGAGCGCCCCTGCCCCCAGCAGAACTGCGGCGATGAAAGCCGCGATCATCTGCGTTGGATCAACGACGCGCGTACCGCCGATGAAGACCACTGCGCCCATCAGGACCACGGCCAGCGCTGCTGCACCATAGCAGGCAAAATACTCGACCATGGATGGACGAAGCTGCGACCAGCCATCGACGCTAGCGGCTTCTTCGCCCTGCACTAAGCGCAGCGCCAGGAAGGCGGCATATCCGAACGCAACCACGCCCGCAGCGCGGGCGAGTGGCAGACCGGCGGTCATCGGGATGTGTTTGAGAAAAAGAAGGGTGACGATAACGACAAGCGGCAAAGCCACTTCCTGCCAGCGCAAGGGCACTTTTGCTCTCCAAATGTTTTGGGGGGCCGGCGACGCGAGTTCGGCATTCCATTGCGCAAACGCTAGCAAGGATTGCCAAATTCGCCACTAACAAATTCGGGAAGTGGCGGGATGGCGGGGCGGCATGATTTTTTTGTCACACGCGGCGCCCGGCCGATCCTTGCCAAACTGATTCAACGTGCTGGCAAAGTGATTCATGCCAGCTCCGTAAGTCATTGAAAAATCAGGATAGAACCTTTAGGCCCACGATGCCTGCAACAATCAGGCCGATGGAAGCCAGGCGCGCAACGGTGACCGGGTCACCGAACAAATACATGCCGAGTGCGGCTGTGCCGACGGTGCCAATACCTGTCCACACGGCATAGCCAGTGCCCACAGGTAAATCACGCAGGGCCACACCCAGCAGCACGACGCTGACGATCATGGCGAGGACGGTGAGTGTTGTGGGTACGACGCGGGTAAAGCCGTCGGTGTATTTGAGGCCGATGGCCCAGCCCATTTCAAAAAAACCAGCGATGACAAGGTAGACCCAAGCCATTGGGGAACTCCAAGGTGTTGGCGGGTCGTCCCGGCCGAAATGATGAAAGCGCGAGGTCGTCCACGCGCTTCACACCTTTAGCCAAGCGCCCCACGAAGGTGAAGCGCGACAGAGGACCATCGGATTGTCGGCCAATGCATAGCGGACACGTTAGCCAGGTTGGACAGCGGCCCAAAACCCTGGACCGCCATGTCCTTATGCGGGGCTGGTAGAAGGAGCACCGACTGCCGCGGCCGTAGCGTTCTCCTCGGCATCGATCTCGGCCGCAGGCTCCTGCCGTAGCGTGTTTGCCAAAGGCAGCTCCTTGAGGAGGAACGTCAGACCAAACGCGATGAGCGCAGCGGCGGACGCCGTCAGAAACACGGGATGCAAGGCTGCCGCAAAACCTTCGAGAACCTGTTGGCGCACCGCCTCTGGCAGCTCGGCAATGGCCTTGGCGTTGAATGAACCGCCGCCGGAGGGCATGGCATCGCCAACCTGAGCAGCAAGTCCGGACGAAAAGATCGCCCCGAACACTGACACGCCGATCGAGCCGCCAATCTGGCGGAACAGCGTGTTTCCGGCGGTGGCAACGCCCATCAAAGAACGAGGCACGGCGTTCTGCGTCGCGGTGACGCCAACACTGTTGACCGGCCCAATGCCCAGGCCAACTAGGAACATGTAGGCGGCGATCTGCCAATCCGGCGTATCGAGCTGCATCATCCCTAACAGCAGCAGGCCAAAAGCCAGCACCGCGGTCGAGACAGTGGGCAGGATTTTGTAATGGCCGGTCCGGCTCATGAAAAAGCCGGACAGCGTCGATGCACCAATCAGGCCAATCATCATCGGCAACAGTTGCAACGCAGAATTTGTCGGACTGATGCCCTTGGCCAGCTGCAGATACATGGGCAGGAAGGTGATCGAGCCAAACATGGCCATGCCAACCAGGAAGCCGACGGCATTGCTGACGAGGAACGTGTTGTTCCGGAACAATTGCAGTGGCAACACAGGCTCGGCAGCGCGCGCTTCGACCCAGATGAAAACAGCCAGCATCCCCGCCGCCAGAACCACCAGACCGATGATCTGGGGCGACACCCAGGCAAAGGTATTGCCGCCGAGGCTTGTGGCCAGGACAAAGGCAGACAGCGCGCCTGTGAGCAGGACAAAGCCCACATAGTCAATCTTGTGCGCGACACGGTTGGCCATTGGCTTGAGAGCGAAACCGATCACCGCCAGAGCCAGAATGCCCAGTGGCAGGTTGATGATGAAGATCCAATGCCAGCTGAGGTGCTCGACGATGAAGCCGCCCAGCAATGGTCCAACGACAGTGGCCACGCCGAACACAGCGCCAAAAATGCCCTGTACCTTGCCCCGCTGCCGCGGCGGAATAACGTCGGCCACGACGGTCATAGCCACCACCATCAAGCCACCGCCACCCAATCCCTGCACCGTACGGGCAATAATCAGGAACGTCATGGATGAGGCAAAGGCCGACAGGGTCGAGCCAATCAGGAAGATGACTATAGCCGTCTGCAACACGATCTTGCGGCCATAAAGGTCGCCGAGCTTGCCATAGATGGGGGCCACAACGGTGGAACTGAGCAGATAAGCGATGACCACCCACGTCAGGTGATCCATCCCGCCCAATTCACCAACGATGGTCGGCAGCGCCGTCGACACGATGGTTTGGCCAAGCGAGGCCAGCAGCAGCGTAACGGCGACAGCTCCAATGATAAGGCCGACCGATTGGGCGTTTGCCCCCTCGGCGGATTGTGCAGTCTCTGACATAAGGTCATCCTTGAAACACAAAAGGCCACCACTCCGTGGCGCCTCTTGCGGAAAACATTCTGGCAGCATACATCTGCTCACGACATTTACATGTCAATAGCATGCAATTGCGAAAGGCATGCACCATACGGGGAACCGCCATGTCGAACGCTGATATCAACGCCCTGATGCGTAAGGCCGGAATTCCGGAAGAAACGGTGGATGCAGCTATGGCGATCGATGCCCTGCTACAGAATTGGCGCCGGCGCTCGCAGCGCCGCGAACTCGGACATCGCGCGCTCATCGACCTCAAGATCAATCTCGAACTACCGCAGCTGGACGTGCTGTTTTCCATCGAGGCCCCGCTCGACGAAAATGGCATCCAGGCTCCCGGTGAGACTATGGTTGCCACCGTTGCGGAACGGCTTGGCATCGACCCTTCGCGAGCCAGCCGTATTGTCAGCGACCTGGTGGACGCAGGCTATGCGCGGCGTGCCGTGAGCCAGGCCGACGCACGCCGCACCATTATCGAGCTGACGGAAGCGGGGAAAACCATCGTCGCCTCGGTGCGCGCCTATAAGTTTCTCATCATGGGCGACTTTCTCAACAGCTGGTCCAATGAAGAGCTGACCGCCTTCCTCCCGCTGCTGCGCCGGTTTGGGCACTGGTCGGACCACACAGAGCTTGGGGCAGAGAAGTTCTCGGACGATATCGCGGCGCTCGCGGCAAAGATCGCTGCCGACGCACCCAATAGCGCGGCCAAGGAAACGGCCTAGTATCCTCTGCCCCAAACCACCCATCTGTGCGAAGCTGTGGCTCCTTTATGCCGAGGAGGACATGTCGTGGCCACAGATTTTGCTGACGATGAGTTGACGCAATTCAAGGCGCATGGAGCGCGTCCCCTGCCCGCGGGAGGCAACTTTACCGAGCATGAGGGCGCCCGGATCTGGCACGCGGAGTATGGGGCTGGAGAGCCCGTAATTCTTCTGCATGGCGGCCTCGGGAATAGTGGCAATTGGGGCTACCAGGTCCCGGCATTGGTTGATGCAGGTTATCTGGTCGTGGCGATTGATAGCCGCGGACATGGCCGCAGCTCACGAGACGGCCGACCCTATTCCTACGAACAGATGGCGAGCGACGTCTTTGCCGTGATGGACGCGCTGAAACTGGCGCGAGCGGCTATTGTGGGGTGGAGCGATGGCGCGTGTATCGGGCTGGCGATGGCCCGGCGTGCGCCACAACGCGTTACGGGCGTGTTGTTTTTTGCCTGCAACGTGGACCCGAGCGGCGCCAGGCCGTTTGAGATGACCCCGAGCATCGACGCCTGTATCACGCGGCACCGATTGGACTATGCAACCCTGTCAGCAACTCCGGACGACTTCGAAGCCTTTTTCGAAGCAGTTGGCGAAATGCAGCGGACGCAGCCGAATTACTCGGCAGATGATCTGGCGGGGATAAAGGTGCCGGTGACCGTTTTGCAGGCCGAACATGATGAGTTCATCACCCCGGAGCACGCGGAATATCTGGCGGAGACGATTCCTGGCGCTGAGCTGCGGCTGATGTCGGGGGTAAGTCACTTCGCGCCCCTGCAGCGCCCAGACTTATTCAACAGCGAAATCCTGCGGTTTCTGAAAGGCCTCTCTCGATGAAGCAGCCCGTCGCGACCGTGTTGGCCAGCCACTCCAAAGAGATGCAGAGCCAGCTGCAGGATCTGCGACGGACCATTTTGGCCGTGGCGTCTGAGACCGATGGCGTGGGGACGCTAGAAGAGACACTCAAATGGGGGCAAGTTAGCTACCTGACCACAGAGACCGGCAGTGGAACGACTGTCCGCATCGATCAGGACAAGAAGAGTGGCAAGGCGGCGCTTTACGTAAGCTGCAAGTCCAACCTGCTTGAACGATATCGGGCTCTCTACCCGGACAGCTTTGCCTATGAAGGCGATCGTGCCGTTATCATCGGCGAGCAGCACGACGAGGCGGCGCTCCGCCATGTCATCGCCATGGCGCTGACCTACCATCTGGATAAGAAAAAGGCGCGGTAGAGACCGCGCCTTTTCAATCATTTCAGAGCTTAAACCTGCGGCTTGCGCTTTGGCTTATGGTCCTTCTTGGACGCCTTTTCCTTCTTGGCGAAAGGGGCGCCTTCGGCAGGCTTGCCAGCCCACTTTGGCTTGCCCTTGTCCTTGCTCGGCGGCGCCTTGCTCACCTTTGGCGCGCGGGGTTTGTCGAAGTCTGGCCGTGGAGCACGGGGCGCGTCGCCTTCTTCCGATGGGGTCCAGCCGCCAGTGGCAGGTGCTTCAAAGTCGTCGGGACGCAGGCCCGACGAACCATAGCGGTTCTGGCGGTCAGCGCGTTCCGGGCGCGGCGCATTTGGGTCGTAGCGCTCAATCGGACCGGGCGGACGACGCTGGGCCGCAGGCGGACGCGTGCGGCCTTCGGTGCGCTCACCGGGGCTATCGATCGACGAAATGGTTACGCCACGCTCGCCCGAACCGTTCTTCTCGACACTCTTGGCAAAGGAATCGGCCTTTGGTGCCGCGACTTCAAAGTGCGATTCCGTATCGAAGATGCGGATCGAGCCGATGGCTGTCTTGGTAACATTGCCGGCCTTGCACAGCATGGGCAGGAGCCAGCGCGGCTCGGCCTTGTGCTTGCGACCAACCGATACTTTGAACCAGGTGCCGCCCTCAAACTTTTCACGGACGCGCGGATCGCTATCCCCGGGCTTACCCAACTGGGGATTGTCGGTGACGTCTTCTGGCGCAGGACGGGCTGCGAGCTGCTGACGCAGGTAGGCGGCAGCGATAGCATCAGGGGTATAACGCGCTAGCAATTCGCTAACAAATGCCGTCTCATCTTCGCTCATTGGTGCACTAAGTGCGGCGTCCGACAGGATGCCCTCGCGATAGCGGGCGTCGATCTCGGCAGCAGATGGCGGCGCCATCATGGTGACATCGAGACGAGCGACCTTGAGCACGCGCTGAGCGACGTTGCGACGGTGCATCGGCGCGATGATGACGCAGGTGCCCTTGCGGCCCGCGCGACCGGTACGGCCCGAACGGTGCAGGAGCGTATCGGAGTTGGTCGGCAGATCAGCGTGGATCACCAGATCGAGGTTTGGCAGATCGATACCGCGGGCGGCAACGTCCGTTGCAACACAGATTCGGGCTCGGCCATCGCGCATGGACTGCAGCGCATTGGTGCGCTCAGCCTGGCTGAGTTCGCCCGACAGGGTCACGACGTCAAAACCGCGATTGTGCAGGCGCGCCGACAGATGCTTCACGCCTTCGCGGGTCGAAGCGAAGACGATGGTGTTGACGCTATCGAAGTAGAGCAGCGTGTTGATGATGGCGTTTTCGCGCTCGGCGGCGGGAACCAGCATCAGCTTGTAGTCGATGTCGGCGTGCTGATCGTTGCTGCTGGTGGCAGCAATGCGCAGAGCATCGCGCTGGAAGGTCTTGGCCAACTGGGCGATCTGCTTTGGCACCGTTGCCGAGAACAGCAGGGTGCGGCGATCTTCGGGGGCAGCATCGAGGATGAACTCAAGGTCTTCGCGGAAGCCCAGATCGAGCATCTCGTCGGCTTCGTCGAGCACAACAGCGCGCAGCGCCGACATGTCGAGAGCACCCTTGGTGATGTGATCGCGCAGACGGCCGGGAGTGCCGACAACGATGTGGGCACCACGTTCAAGCGCACGGCGCTCGGTGCGGATATCCATGCCACCAACGCAGGTGGCCGACTTGGCGCCGGTTTCGGCATAGAGCCATTCGAGTTCGCGCTGCACCTGCATAGCCAGTTCGCGCGTTGGCGCGATGACGAGGGCCAGTGGTGCGCCGACGGAAGCAAAGGTTTCTGCGCCATCCAGCAGCGTGGGGGCGATAGCCATACCGAAGGCAACGGTCTTGCCGGAGCCGGTCTGGGCGGACACGAGCAGGTCGCGGCCAGCGGTCTGATCTTCGATGATGGCGGACTGGACGGCGGTCAGAGTCTCGTAGCCCTTGGCGGCAAGGGCGCGAGCGAGTGGAGCAATGATAGTTTCAGGCAGGGACAATGCGGTTCTTTCATGGGACGCCGATCAATCAACGGCGTCATTGCCGCTTAAGCGGGGATCCCACTTTTTGCGGACGGAGCGGCAGGGAATTCCCGCTTTCGCGGAAACCAAGCTGTGGCGTTGCCAGGCACCATAGCACAAACAAGCAAAAAGGCCGCCCGGCGGGCGGCCTTCATATCGATGGTCGCTTCGGGTGACCGAAGCGTCACATATCAACCAACGATTTCGTCGTCGTTGAAGAAGAACTTGATCTCTTCAGCAGCGGTCTCTGGGGCATCCGAACCGTGCACGGAGTTTTCGCCGATCGACAGGGCGAATTCCTTGCGGATGGTGCCGTCAGCAGCGTTTGCTGGGTTGGTAGCGCCCATGACTTCGCGGTTGGCCAGGATGGCGTTTTCGCCTTCCAGAACCTGAACGACGACTGGCGAAGCGATCATCTGCTCGACGAGTTCGCCGAAGAAAGGACGATCCTTGTGCACGCCGTAGAAGCCTTCGGCCTGAGCGCGGGTCATGTGGATCTTCTTGAGGGCGACAGGACGCAGACCGGCTTCTTCGAACTTGGCGAGGATCTTGCCGATGAGGTTACGACGGACAGCATCTGGCTTGATGATGGAGAAGGTGCGTTCGAGCGCCATGGGTTCGATCCTTGAATGGGTCTGTTGGAAAAGGTCGCGCCTTGTAGCGGCGAAGTGCGACGGACACAAGACAGAGTGTGCGCAGAGCGACGCATGGCCGCCCTGCTTTTTGCGTTATTCTGCGCGGCAGGTGGTGGGGAGACTGCCCTATGGGACAGCGTTTAGTCGGAGACTTTGGATTAGTGTTGAGCCCGCGACGGCGCACGATTAAGTAGCACCACGGTCAATGCCTGCCCTCTGGAACATCACTCCATGCCCACCGACTCCGTATCGCTTGAGGCCCATTCGGGGGCATTTTTGGATCCAAGCCGTGGGCTGAGACGATTGCCGCGATCCCCGCGGCGTCCGCGGCCGGAAGCTTTCTATGGTCGCTTTGACCAACTGACACTTTTCTATGACTGCTTTCGCATGCCGGACGGACGGGTGCTGCTTGTTGGCCCACCGCCCTACAATTTAGGCAAAGCGATCCGCCAAAGTCAGATCACGTCCTGGCCGGGCGGGACGTTACTCAAACCACGGTTTTATAGCTCCGAGTCGGTGATGATTACCGAGCTTAGCGGTGTTGCTGAGGCGGCCACGACCATTCGGGTTGCTCTACCCGATGGGCAAAGCTTCCAACTGCCGATCGGCGCCAACTCCGTGGGCCGGTTTGCTGGCCGACGAGTTCTATTTACAATGAGCAAGGACAACGATCTGGCCTGGATCACTGAGTGGACTCGCTATCATGCCAAGATGCAGAGCGCAGACGCCGTGGTGTTCTTTGACAACGGTTCCAGCCGTTATGATCCCGCAGAAATCGCCGGGGCCATTCAGGCAGGCGGGATCGATTTGGCGGCAGTACATAGCTGGCCATACGTCTACGGTGCACCAGATCCGGCGGTACGGCTGAACCCGTTTTACACACAATTCCTACAGGTCGGCTCCATGAGCGTTATGCTCCGGCGCTACGGCATGGCCGCGTTCGGCTTGCTCAATTGTGATATCGACGAGTTGGCTGCCACGCCCGAAGGAACCACGATCTTTGATCTTGCAGACCAGTCGAAGCAGGGGCTGATCGTCATGCGGGGACGATACATCGAGCCGATAGCGGATGCGTCGTCGCCGGCTCAGGCCAGAACACATCGCCACTACTCGCACTTTCTGGCTGACCCCGCCCGCGCGCTATCCCGCCCGAAAAAGTGGGCCTTGCAGCCGACTCGCCCCTGGGTAAGGAATTTGGCAGTTCATCCCTACATGCACTGGATAGAAAACAGGCCCTGGTTTTCCAAGGAGACCCCGTCAGGGGTGTTTTATCGCCACTTCCGGGCAATCCATACGAACTGGAAAGATCAGCGCACGGAGACGGGACATCTCGCCAGTGAAGCGCTACTGCGCGATGCTGATTTTGCCGACCTAGTGGCTCGGGAGCAGTTCTGACCGCTTTTTAGATCGAAGCTGCTCGACGCTCGCCGGTAGAGTGTATGCAGGGCGACGCATGGCCGCCCTGCTTTTTTACTCAGCTTACGCAGTTCGTAGGCAAGTTGGTCGCGTTGACTGGCACGCCCCCAATCGAAAACTCGAAGCCAACGCCCTGGGTGAGGTCAGTGCCGGTCCAGGAACCCGTGTTGGCATCGCAATGCTTGATGCCGGCGCCAACCTGCAGGTCGCCCTGGATGTTTTTGAGGGGACCGCTGATGTAAGCCGCGCCATCACGAGCGCTCTCCACCACGACATTGTCAAAGGTGATGTCGCGCACTGGTCCACCCATGAAGCCCCAATTGTCGCCGTAGAAGAACACGCCATAGCTGCCAGCATTGGAGATCGTGACATCTTTGAAGGTCACGTTATTGGATGGGTTGATGAAAATACCGGCACGCGAGGTGTCAGAGATCGTCACGTTGGCAACCGAGATGTTCGAAGGGTTCTGACCGGGAATGCCGGAATAGTAGGCGAACATCAGACCATTCACACCACCGACCAGCGATGAATTCGTAAACGATATGTTGTGGCTGGTCTGGAACACGACGAGGTCCATGTCGCGATCAAGGCCAGAGTTATTGACGTGGAGCTGGTCGATCTCGACGTCGTGCGCACCAACCGTCATCAGCGCTTCACGGCGGCTGTTGGTGATATTGACATTGGAAATCGAGATGTTCTCGGCACTCGAAGTCACGACCGTTGGCCAGCCGCTGTCGTCGATCTCAGGGGCAATGAAAATGCCGTAGGTGACATCAGAGATATCGAGATTGCTGATGGACAGGTTCTGCACGCCGACTGCGTTGATCGCGGCGTTCGGCACGTAGGACGGATTGAAGATCGAGAATTCGCACTTCGTGTTGTCCTGGCAGATATAGGTGTCCTTGATCTCGCTATTGGTAATCGTCGCGCCCGATACACGGTTCAGCACGATACCATTGCCGGTCACGCCGCTGATCGAGACATTATCGATGGTGACGTTATTGACGTCCTGAGCAACGATGCCATTCTCGGCACCGACGATGGAGACGGTGGAAACCGTGGTCCCATCAGCAAGGCGGATGCCGTCGACCTTGAGGGGGGCGGCGAAGGCGGCAGGAGAAGACTGGGGGGTGGCGTCGAGGCTGGTTGCTGCGCCGGTGTTGAGGTAGCCGACTTTTTTGCCATCTGCCGTGGTGAGGTTGACCACACCACCACCGCCAACAAGCATCTGGTTGCTCGCAAGGACGAGGGTTTCGTCTACGACAATCCTGCCGGATGCCAGAATGATGGCACCATCGCCAGCTGCGGCGATCATGGCATTGAGGTCCTTGGCCTTGCCGTCTGCGGCAGACACCTGAATCACCTTGCCCGAGCCGCTATCGGCGAAGGCTGCGACGTCTGAGCCAAAGCTGCCGGCCGTGGTGGCGATGGAGCGATTGCGCTCAACGCGCTGATAGAGCGGAGAAGCGGCCTGAACAGCGGTCGGCGCGCCACCGATTGGGGCGGAGAAGCGGACATGGACGCTGCCGGACAGCTCGTTGTTGCTGTCATAACGCATGCCGCCGCCGAGGCCGAGCGTTGCGCCGGGCAGCATCTGATCGAGCGACAGGGTCAATTCGGTGCGGAGCGAAACACCGGCGACCGTCTCGGTGCGCTCGGAGCCCTGAACATAGGCGCCAGCATAAAGCTTAAGCGCATTGGGGCTGTCTTCAGGGAACACTGGCAGACGAATGCCAGCTTCGGCCTCTAGGCCATAGAGCGCGACTTCGTAGCCCTGATTGATGACGAACGCGCCATTGCTGATCTTGGCCTTGGAGAGAGCGTCGACCTCATTGCTGGTCGTGCCGATGGGCGCGTGACCGTTGAGGCGGAACTCGAACTGGGTGCTGAGGGCTTCGAGACCGGCAGAAATCTGCTGGTAGTTGAAGCCATAGGGCGAAGTGGCGAATTCAAGGGCGCCGTTGACGCCGAGGACCCAGTCACCAACCTGTTGGCGGTAGCCGCCGCCGATGGAGCCATACACCGCGCCGCCATCCTGATAGTCCAGCCAGCCATCAGCGAACAGGACCTGACCATCGGGGAGCATGAAGGGGACGAACACGCCGCCTGAAACGGACGCGTTTTCGCCGCCGCCAACCTGCAATTCGAGACGTGGAGGCGCGGCCTGAGCGAAGGCATAGGAAGGCGCAAGCGCGCCCATGGCCGCCACAAGGGCAACCCATGAAGAACGGTACATGAAAATCTCGCTGAATGCTGTGCCGGGCGAAGGGAGAAGTCGCTCGGAATTTCCGCTGACTATTATTCATGACTTACCGAGTCAACTTCTAAGTCGTTGTTTTTCAACAACCTGCGGCATTATGTCGACTCTGTTAGTCATAATTTAGCAAGGTTTTTCAGCATGAAATTGTTCTGTCATCTAAAAAAATTTTGATAAGCATCAGCAGCTTAGCGGAGCTATTTGAGAGGCCGAGAATGGCTTGATTCAGCAAAGCCGGTTGCCTTCGTCCGTGCTTAACTTTATCGAACGGGAAAGACCTTTATCGCAGGGACTTGCCCCATAGGCGCCGCTTGCCGGGAGCACCCTGCCCTCTCCCATAGATTGCCGCATCATGTTGACCATCAATAACCTCACCTATCGCATCCAGGGCCGCGAGCTGTTCGAAGACGCCTCAGTCGTCCTGCCGACGGGCTCCAAGACCGGTTTTGTGGGCAAGAACGGCACCGGCAAGACCACGCTGTTCCACTTGATCCAGGGACACATCGGGGCGGATGCTGGCGGCATGGAGCTCAACAAGAAGGCGCGTATCGGCGCGGTGGCGCAGGAAGCGCCTGCCGGCAATGAGAGCGTGCTCGATGTTGTGATGCTCGCCGACAAGGAGCGCACGGCGCTGATGGCGGAAGCAGAAACCGCGACCGATCCGGACCGCATCAGCGAGATCTATACGCGTCTGGCCGACATCGACGCCTATTCTGCTGAGGGTCGCGCCTCGGCAATCCTGAAGGGTCTCGGCTTTGAGCAGGACCGCCAGATGGCGCCGACGCATGAGCTGTCAGGTGGTTGGCGCATGCGCGTGGCGTTGGCCGGCGTGCTGTTCAGTCAGCCTGACCTGCTGCTGCTTGACGAGCCCACCAACTATCTCGATCTGGAAGGCACGCTGTGGCTCGAGAAGTATCTCGCCACTTATCCCTATACCGTGTTCATGATCAGCCACGATCGCGACCTGCTCAACAAGTCGGTCAACTCGATCATCCATCTCGAGCACAAGAAGC
Source organism: Devosia epidermidihirudinis (assembly GCF_000971295.1). GTDB lineage: Bacteria > Pseudomonadota > Alphaproteobacteria > Rhizobiales > Devosiaceae > Devosia > Devosia epidermidihirudinis. The sequence goes on from NZ_LANJ01000011.1 coordinate 548,941, forward strand.
TGACCTTCTACAAAGGCAATTACGATACGTTTGAAACGACGCGTCGCATGCAGATGGATCTAAACAACAAGGGCCGCGAGAAGTCGCTGGACCAGATCGCGCATCTGCAGAAGTTCGTGGACCGCTTCAAGGCCAAGGCGACCAAGGCCAAGCAGGCCCAGTCTCGCATGAAGATGATCGAAAAGCTCAAGCCACCGGCAGCAATGTTCGACGAATATGCGGCGCCGTTCACCTTCCAGGCGCCGAAGGCTGAGCAGCCGACGCCGATGATCACGCTGGATGGTGTATCGGCCGGCTATGGCGACAAGACCATTCTGCGCAACGTGAATATGCGCATTGATCCAGGTGATCGTATCGCGCTGATCGGTGTCAACGGTAACGGTAAGTCGACCTTTGCCAAGCTCCTCGCGGGCGATATCAAGCCTATGGGCGGCAGCTATGGCAAGGGCAAGAAGCTGGAAATCGCGCACTTTGCGCAGCATCAGATGGACAAGCTTAAGCCCGAGTGGACGCCATTCGAGCACGTCGTCGAGCTGATGCCGACTGATAGCGAAGCCAAGCGCCGCTCGCGCCTGAGCCAGATGGGCCTGACCAAGTCGCGCATGGACACGCTGGCCAAGAACCTGTCGGGTGGTGAGCGCGCTCGCCTGCTGATGGGCCTGATCACCTTTGGCGGTCCGGGCATGATGATCCTCGACGAGCCGACCAACCACCTGGATATCGATAGCCGTGACGCGCTGGTGCATGCGCTCAACGACTATGAAGGCGCAGTGCTGATCATCAGCCACGATCGCCATTTGATCGAAGCCACCTGCGATACACTGTGGATTGCCGAAGGCGGCACGATCCGCGAGCTGGACGAGGATCTGGACAGCTATCAGCGCAGCATCACCTCGACCAAGGAAAGCAAGGGCGGAGGCGGATCGAAGGAAGATCGCAAGGCTGCCAAGCAGGCCGCCGCCGCACGTCGTGAACAGATTGCGCCACTCAAGGCCTCCGTTAAGGATGCGGAAACCAAAATCGCCCGTTTGAAGGTGGAAATCAGTAAAATTACGGCTCAGCTGGAAGACCCGAAAGTCTACAATGGCCCTGCTGATCGCGTTATTGCGCTGGGCAAAGACAAGGCGCGCTTCACTGCAGATCTTGATGCCACCGAAGAAACATGGCTATCGCTGAGCGCCGAACTGGAGACTGCTGAACGCGAATGACCAAACTGTCAGCCCAGGATGTAATCTATACACTTGGGCTGCAGCGGCACCCCGAGGGCGGCTGGTACGCCCGCACGTTCGAAGACGAGCAGGTGAGCGACAGTCGGGCGCAATCCACCGCCATCTACTATCTGTTGCAGGCAGGCGAGACATCGCAATGGCACCGCGTCGACGCGGTGGAAGTCTGGCATTGGTACGCTGGTGCACCGCTCGATCTGAGCTTTTCGGACGGCAAAAGCGTGAACGTGCATCGCCTCGGCAAAGATATCGAACTCGGTGAACGGCCCCAGGTGGTAGCGCCGCGCCTCATCTGGCAGTCGGCTGTCAGCCTTGGGGAATGGACCCTTGTAGGGTGCACCGTGTCGCCCGGCTTTGAGTTTGCCGGGTTTGAACTTGCGCCCAAGGGCTGGGAGCCGGGCCAGGATTAACCGGTGCGAGCGGTGTGATTTGACAGCGCTGACGCCATATCCTTTGGTGCCAACATAGTTCTCCGCGAAAGTGCCGCATGCGTCTGTCCCTGACCAAGCTCGTTGCCGCTGTCGTTCTCAGCATGATCTGCTTTGCTGGTGTTGCGCAGGCGCAGACGCCGACCATGACCAAATCGGAGCGCGCCGATATGCGCCGGTTTGCCTACAATAACAGCCTGTTTGTGCTCTACCACGAGGTCGCGCATCTGCTGTTCGACCAGTTGGAAATGCCGGTGCTGGGGCGCGAGGAAGATGCAGCGGACAACGTCGCCACCTGGATTTTGCTGAACAAGCGCACCAAGGCGGCAGAAGTGGCGCTGGCAGACGCAGCGCAGGGCTGGCTCTATTCGGGCGTGGCCTATGACAGTGGCGGCGACGAAGGCGATTTCGCGGCCTCCCATAGCCTGGACAAGCAGCGCGCCTATCAGATCGTCTGCCTCATGGTTGGCAGCGATGACAGCGCGTTCCGCCCCATCGCCAACAAATACAGCATGGACCGAGACCGGCAGGAAACCTGCTTCTGGGATTATGACCTGGTCGACCGAAGCCTGAAATCGCTGCTGGGCGTTCGCAATCCACCGGCCATTCGTGGTACTGAAGTGAAGGTGACCTATCATGACGCGGGCGGACGGCTAAAGGCAGCGGCTGACGCGTTCAAGTCCAGCGGCGTGTTCGATCAGGTCGCTGAAGAAGTGCGCACGCAGTACACGCTGGACGCCAAGGTCGCTTTCAATGCGCAGCGCTGCGGCGAGGCCAACGCGTTCTACGATCCGGATACGATCGAGGTCATTTTCTGCTATGAGTTGATGCAGGACTATATGGACCTTTACATGGACAATATGTCCAAGCCGGCGGCCCCTGCCCCGCGCGAAACCGGCCCCGGTCCGGGCAAAAACAAAATCTCGAAGTTCTGAAAGCGGCATGCCAGAAAGGGCGCGTAAAGCGTCACCTCTCTGCGGAGCCTTCGACATGACGACCATTCGGGCCATTTTGGCCACCCTGACCTGTTGCGTCGCGTTGAGCGGCGTCGCATTTGGTCAGGAAGACGATCCGGCTGCCGAAGCCATGGATTTCGCCATGCACGACGCGGCATACACGATGTACCACGAGATCGGTCACCTGCTGGTTGGCGAGCTCGGCATCCCCGTGCTTGGCAAAGAGGAAGACGCGGCCGATGCCCTAGCGGTCATCCTGCTGCTCAACGATCAGGACGACGAAATCGAGGCGTTCAACACGCTCATCGACAGCGCCGACGGCTGGTACTTCAACGCTGTGAAATCCACCGGGTCAGGCGTTGAAGACTTTTCCTACTACGACGAGCACAGCCTCGACATTCAGCGCGCCTACGCAATGGTCTGCCTGATGGTGGGCAAAGACCCTCAGGAATTCCGCGAGACCGCTGAAATCTATGAGTTCGACCAGCAACGGCAGGACGATTGCGCCTACACCTACGATCAGGCACACACCTCATGGGATGCACTGCTCGAGCCCCATACCGTCACCGACACGCCAGGCGCAGAGATCTCCGTCGTCTACGAAGAGGCCGGCGACTACACCGAGTTTGCCAACGAGCTGCAGTCGCGCGAAATACTGGAAAAAGCCGCAGCCGTGGTGATGAACCGCTATGTTCTGCCTGGGCCTGTGACCTTCCGCGCCGCCCTCTGCGGTCAGGCGAATGCCTTTTACAGCCCCAGCGAGAGCCAGATCACCTATTGCTACGAGCTGGCGGAGAACATGTATGGCCTTTATCTCAATGACATAGCCAACGCAGGTGATGAGGATACCGAAGAGGAATAGCCCTCTTTAAGTTGACCTTGACAATCACCTATAAGTCACTCCAGAACCGGGCATCGCGCAGTTCTGGAGTGCCCCATGACAATCTCTCTTAATCGCCGCCATTTCACTTTGGGCACCGCCGGACTGGCCATGTCCGCGATGTTGCCAACCCGCGCCTTCGCGCAGGACGCTACGCGTTCGGTCACCACCATTTATGGCACCTATGACATTCCCGCCGAACCCAAGCGCGTTGTCGCCGTCGACTCGCGCCTTGATCTGCAGCCAGCACTGGCGCTGGGCCTGAATGTGGTTGGCTATGGCCATTCGACGCCGGGCCACTGGGTGCCCGTTCCGGATGGCCTTGAGTTCTATGGCTCGGAGGTCAATATCGAGCAGGTGCTGGCGTCTGACCCCGACCTGATCATCTGTGCCAATTACGATCCGGACAGCGTCTGGTGGCCAGCCAACAAGCTCAAGAGCGTTGCGCCTGTCGTTCCGACATCCAATAACAAGCCCTGGAAGGAAGCTTTGCGCGAGTTGGCAACGCTTCTGGGCATGGATGGCGCGGGCGAAAGCGCCATCGCGGAATACGATGCGCTGATTGCCGAAATCAAGGCGCGCCACGGCGACAAGCTGGCGACCAAGACCGTAGTCAGCGTCCAGCCGGGCGAAGGCACCCTCTATGTGATGAACGGTCCCAAGATGTTGCAGCCGCAAGTGCTTGCAGACCTTGGCGCCAAGACCATTCCACCCAAGGCCGACCAGCTCTATGACAGCGGCGAAATTGCTGCTGAGGCCTTTGGCGATGTTCTGGGTGGTGTCGATGGCATCCTACTGGCAACCACCGCGCCGGAAGAAGCCACGACGCTGAATGGCGAAGTTCTCTGGGACCGCCTGCCCTCCGTGCAGTCGGGCGCCATCATCGCCTCAAACGGCAATATCAACTACGGCAGCATCTACTCGGCCATGCAGGTCGCCAAGCTTGTCGACGAGCTCTACTCAAAGATCGCCTAGCTTTTTGCAGCGCTCTGGAGTGGGCACCATGGTGTCCCATACTCAACGCTCCCCCGGACTTGATCCGGGCGGGCCTCTCCACACGGCAAGTGCCGACAGAGACCCACGGATCAAGTCCGCGGGAAGCGTCGGTGGGTGGGAGAGCTATTTGGGCGCGAGGCCCGCTAACCTAGCTGAAACCCACATACCTGCCGGGTTTATGGTTGGTCGCGACAATCAGATTGAGCACCAGCGCGCCGAGCACCGAATAGAGCACGCGATCCAGCGGCAGGATGAAGAAGGCCGCGATCAGGATCAGGGCGTCGACGCCGAGCTGGAAATAGCCGGCGCGGATGCCAAAATTATCCTGCAGGTAGAGCGCCAGAATATTGATCCCGCCCACGCTCGCCTTGTGGCGGAACAGCGACAAAATCCCCAGCCCGATCATGCCACCGCCAACCAGAGCCGCAAACAGCGGTTCGATACGGACAATGTCGAGCCATTCGGAAAGATGTGCCGTGAAGTAGGACACCAGCGCCACGCAAGCGATGGTCTTGACGGCGAAGGGCCAACCCATGCGCATGAATGCCAGAACGTAGAATGGCAGATTGATGGCAAAGAACAGCCAGCCAAACGGGATATTGGTGGCGTATTGCAGCAGGAGCGCAAGCCCCGCCGTACTGCCGGTCGTGAGGGTGACCTTGGCGTAAAAAACGATGCCAAGTGAGACCAGCATGGTGCCGATCAGCATGGCGAAAATGTCTTCGTGCAGCTTGTGACGACTCGGCGCAGAGAGGTCGGGTGTCATGCTTTTTTCGTCCAGCGGCCGGCTTCCTGCTGCCAATAGGTCACCGTGTTGCCTTCGCGCAGAGCCCGCCATGCGAGGCGCGCTTCGGCGACGGCATCGGGATCATGGCCCGAAAACATATACACCACCCGCTCATAGCCTTCCGCCGACTGCGGCACGGCGCGATCGATAAAAAACCGCACCGCCGCACCATTGGGATTTTCGGTGCCAGTGGTGATGAGGATGGGCTGGTGGGCGTCGGTGTCCGTGCCCGCAAGGCCATGCGGCAGAAAGCTTTCGTCGCGCCAGGTCCAGAGTTCAGCATCCAGCGCTTCGGCCCGTTCAATCGAGCCCGCCTCGACAACCGCACGCCAGCCGCGTTCAAGCGTCTTTTCCAGCAATTGCGGAATAACGGCTTCAAGCGGCTGATTTTCGAGGTGGTAGAAGAGAACGTCGGCCACTTTTGCTCCGATATCACAAGGTCGGGCGCAAACGCGCCACGACCTCTCGCTTCGACAGGTTCAGGATGCCTTAGCCCTGATAGTAGTCGCGCACCAGTCGATCCAACAGGGCCACGCCAAATCCCGGAGCCCAGGAGGCGTTGACCTCGGACGTACCGGCGCCAAACGCGGTGCCCGCAATGTCGAGATGCGCCCATGGCACGTCGTTAACGAAGCGCTGCAGGAACTGGGCGGCGGTGATGGAGCCAGCAGGACGACCAACCGAATTGCGGATGTCAGCAAACTTGGATTCGATCAGCTTGTCGTAGGCGGCGCCCAACGGCATCCGCCAGAGCTTCTCGTTGGACGCGATGCCGGCATTGAGCAGGCGCTGGGCCAGCTCGTCATTGTTTGAGAAGAGGCCAGCATGTTCGTGGCCGAGCGCCACAACAATGGCTCCGGTGAGCGTCGCCAGATTGATCATGAACTTGGGCTTGAAGCGATCCTGCGTGTACCAGAGCGCGTCGGCCAGAACGAGGCGCCCCTCCGCATCGGTATTGATCACTTCGATCGTCGTGCCGCTCATCGCAGTGACGATATCACCCGGACGGACGGCATTACCGGAGGGCATGTTTTCAACGAGGCCGATGACGCCAACGACATTGACGGGCGCCTTGCGAGTGGCCAGCGCCTGAAGCAGACCGGTGACAGCAGCCGCGCCGCCCATGTCGCCTTTCATGTCTTCCATGCCTGCACCGGGCTTGAGCGAAATACCGCCGGTATCGAACACCACGCCCTTGCCGACAAAGGCCAGCGGCGCAACGCCGACATCGCCGCCATTCCACTGCATGACCACGAGGCGCGCCGGGCGGTCAGAGCCCTGGGCGACGCAGAGCAGCGAGCCCATGCCCAGCTTTTCGAGCGCCTCAGGCTCAAGGATTTCGACGGTGACGCCGAGATGGCGCAACTCGGCGGCACGATCGGCAAACTCGACAGGACCAAGCACGTTGGCAGGTTCATTGACCAGATCGCGGGCCAACAGCGTTCCATCAACCACCGCGCCACGATCTGCGATTGCGGTATCGACCGCTGCCGGATCGGCGACATGCAGGGTAATGGTGAGCGTGCCATTTGGCTCATCAGAACGAGACGTCTTGTACTTGTCGAACTTGTAGTGGCGCAGGCGCAGGCCAGCGGCCAACTCGGCAATGGCAACCGGTGTGGCCGCCGCATCATCAATTACGACCGAGACAGCCTCGGTCTGCGTGGCAGCGATCTTGGCGAGCAGCGAACCACCGCGATCGGTCCACGCATTGAGCGGTGTTGAAGCGTCGGTCTTGCCGCTGCCGAGGACGAGCACACGCGAGCCACCCTGCCCCAGAATATCGAGGGCCTGTCCCTGCTTACCCTTGAAAGCACCAGCAGATGCGGTCACCGCCCAATCGAGCCCGGTACCGGACCAGACAGGCGCAGCTGCGCCCGACGGCGCCTGGCCTTCAGCGGCATAGATGATGGTGAAGGCAGCTGGCGCGCTGGTGAGCGCCGCGGTCTGGATCGTCAGGGACTGGGACATGAAGGGCCTTGATGGGCAAAGGACGGCGCAAGGCGCCAGGAAAATGCGTGCAGCAACATTGAAGCCTTTGGCGCGCGCGTCAATCCCGCAACAGAGGCTGTTCGAATCCTTGTTCACATGCGAGTGCGCTTGTGCAGGCCATCGAACTGCCCCAAGGTCAGTCCATAGCAGACGGCCCAATTCGGCATAGTCAGGACAATACCAGCCTAACATGAGACGACTGACGCGCTATCTCTCTCGCCAGTTTGTGACGGACGCGGTGATCCTGTTCGCCGTGCTGTGCGTCTTGCTGTGGCTGGTCAATTGCCTGCGCTCGTTCGACGTGGTCTCGGTGAAGGGACAGGGCTTGCTGACGCTGGGCTATCAGGCCCTGCTGACCATGCCGACCCTGTCGCTACTGTTCTTCTACATCTGTATCGGCATTGGACTCGCCCGCGCCCTCAATGCGCTGCGCCTCAGCCATGAGCTGCATATCATCCACACCATCAACGGTCTGGGATCGCTTTTCCGTGCCGTCGGCGTGGTGACGGCGGTGGGCGTGGCTGCAGTGCTGCTGCTAACCAATTTCATCGAGCCCTACGCCAATAAGCGCCTCAATGATCTCAGCGCAAGCGTGGCGGCGGACCTGCTGAGTTCGGCGTTGAAGCCGCAGCGGTTTACCCAGGTGACGCCAGGCGTGACGGTGTGGATCGGCAATCGATCCGGCAGCGGCGAAATTCAGGAATTCTTCGCCGACGACCGCCGCGATCCCGAGACTCGCCGAACCTATATCGCGGACACGGCACGCGTCTCGTCCGACGGCGACAACTACGTGATCGAGCTGCGCAATGGCTCGCTGCAGTACACCCAGGCCTCGGGGCGGTTCTCGGAGATCACCTTCGGCCGGTACGATCTGAGCGTCGACCGGCTGACTGCCCCAGTCGGGGAAAACTACGGGCCGGAGACACAGGACAGCATCACGATCATTTCCGATATGCTGCAATCCGGAGACTGGCCGGCCTATAACGTCTCAGTGCTCGTCAACCGCATGACTGAAGGCGCGCGCGTTGTCGGCATCGCTTTGATCGTGTTGTGCATTTCTGGCTTCCCGAGCGGGCGCCGAACACGGTTCTCTGTGCCTATGGAGGCGGTGGTCATGCTGATCGCGTTCACCGAGCGCGGGCTAAGCTCTTATAGTCCCACCGGCCCGGCGACGGGCGCAGCGGTGATGATCCTGGTCGGACTTGGCGTCATTTGCTGGCGGGTTCGACCACGCCGCATACCTGAAGCGGTACCAGCATGACCCGGATCGACTGGCTCTTACTGCGCCGCCTCGGAAGCCGCATTGGCGTCACCCTGTTCATTTTCTACGGCATCATTGCGCTGGTGGAATCGCTCGACACCTGGCGCTTCAACTTCGTCGCCAGCAATCAGGGTACGCACATGGCCATCCTGATGGTGGCGATGAGCGGCGTGCGCTGGACCATCAAGACCCTCCCAGTCACGGTTTTGATGGGCGCGATCATTGGCATGATCGACCTCAAGGCCCGTCACGAACTGACGGTGATCAAGGCCAGCGGCATCTCGATATGGCGGGCCGTGCGGGCGCCGACCATTGCGCTGATCCTTGTGAGTTTTGCCATCGCGCTGGGTGCGGAGACGGTCAGCACGCAGATCAACCGCGAACTCAGCCCCGCCCCACCCGGCCAGGCAAACCTATCCATGCCCAATGGAGAAATCTGGCTGGAGCAACGCGGTGGGGATCAGCACTATGTTCTCAAGGCAAGCGGTATGCAGGCCGGTGGCTCTAAGCTGGGTGACGTGACGGTGTTCAACCTCACGCGATCAGGCCAACACCGGATTGAAGCGCCGGAAGCGCTCCTCGAAAATGGCGAATGGGTATTCCCAACCGCTATCGCGCTCAGCCCCGATTCTCCGCCCGCAACGCTGACGAACTATCGTCTGCCCACAACCTCTTCGCAGACCGAGATCGACCTAAAACTGACCTCGACCGACGACCTGACTTTTTTCGAGCTGGTGCAGCTGCTTCAAGCCGGTGTGGCCGATAGCAGCATCCGTTCCGCGGCGGCCATGCGCATGGTCAAACTGTTGGCACTTCCTCTTGTGCTAACCGGGTCGCTGTTCATTGCTTTTGCATTTACCGCAGGTTATCGAAGGTCATCTAATTATGGTCCTGCGGTACTCTATGGGATCGTGCTTGGGTTCGTTGTTTTCGTGATTACCGAGATGGCTGACCGGGCCGGGTCAACCGGCGTTCTCGACCCCACGTTTGCGGCAGTCGGACCTGCAGTCGTAGCAATCGTCATTGGCGTGACGTTGTTGCTATACAAGGAAGACGGGCGAACGTGACGAAGTCTTGGGGCGCAAAAATCAGGGCATCGCTTCGGCTGGCTTGCGCCAGCGCGACGCTTTGTCTGGTCGCTACCCCCGCGGTGTTTGCGCAAGGGCTCATTCCCGTAGATTTTTTCAACGCCCCGATTAACCCAAGTGCCCCGACAGCGGTTGAGGCGGCCACGCTTGCGTTCGACGCAAAAAGTAACGTCATCACCGCCACCGGCAATGTTGTTTTGAAGGCTGATGGCTACACGCTGAGTGGCAACAACCTGGTCTACAACCGGGTGACGCGCGACCTGCGCATGACCGGTAATGTCAGCGTACGTGATCCCTCCGGCAACGTCATGGAGTCGCAAGACCTCAACGTGACGGGCGGCCTCAAACAGGCGTTTATCAACGCCATGACCATCACCGCCTATGACGGATCGCGCATCACAGCGGACAGCGCCGACTACAGCCAGGCGCTGCAGACGCTGCTCAACAACGTAACCTACGCGCCCTGTGGCGAATGCGTTGATGCCAAAGGTCGGAAGATCGGCTGGTCGGTTCACGCAACGACAGGCACGAAAAACGAAGTCGACAATTCGGTAACGCTCGAGCAGCCAAGCTTGGCTTTGCTCGGTATTCCAGTTTTCTGGCTGCCCTATCTATGGCTACCGGACCTGAGCGCGAACACCGTCGCCTCGATTCAAATGCCGAACTTCTCGTACAGCGACAAAACCGGCGGACGGGCGGAGATCCCGATCACTGCCTATTCCAGCCGCTGGACAGATATCATACTGACGCCAACGCTGATGAGCCGCCAGGGCTTGCTGGTGGGGGCAGAATGGATCCAGCGCTTTGAGTTCGGCGCCATCCGCGTAAAAGCATCGGGCCTCTACCAGTTGGATCAAACTGCGTTTTCGTTTCCGGAAGCGCAGCGCGACTGGCGTGGTGCTATCCAGACATCAGGCGAGTTCACCCCTGCACAGGATTGGACTGTCGGCTGGAGCTACACGGCCTTCACCGATGCCGCGTATTTGCCGGATTACAACCTGACCGTCGGGAAATCCTCGGTCGACGAGATTTACGCCACGAACCTGACCAACAACACTTTCATCGACGCGCGCGTGCAGCACTTCAATCTGCTGGGCGACGTTTATGCGGCTGACCAGGAAAAGCAGGGCGAAACGTTGCCAACGGTGCGTTTCGATCACGTCGAAGAGCTGGCACCCGGTTTTGGTCGCATCGATATCAGCGCCAAACTACTGGGCGTCCAGCGCCAGCGCGACGCCACTAGCGTGGTCAATGGTGTCCCCTACTCTTTCGGCTACGCTGGCAACAAGCAGCATGCGAGTTTGCAGGCCGGATGGCAGAAGCAATGGATTGGCGCCGGCGGCTTTGTCGCGACGCCCTATCTCGGTGGCCGCGCCGACGTAGCCTATTACGATGGCAACAGCCCTGACCCCGTCGCGCCCGGCGAAACCACACTGTGGAGTGCAACCCCGATTGCCGCCATGGATGTACGTTTCCCGATGGCGGCAAATGACGGCTCAACCGTTCACCTCATCGAGCCTATCGGACAGCTGGTCTATCGTGGGTCGGGTAACACAGCTGTTGGCATCACCAACGACGACGCCCAGAGCTTTGTGTTCGATGACACAAATCTCTTCAGCTACAACCGCTTCAGCGGCAGCGATCGGCAGGAAACGGGCCTACGCGCCAATATTGGCGGCCGCTATCAGGCCAACTTCGCCAATGGCGGCTATGTCGAAGTGATTGCCGGACAATCCTTCCAGCTTGCCGGTGCAAATGCCTTCGCGGCTGCGGATCCGTCCAATACAGCTGTCGGCAGCGGCATGGACGTAGATGCGTCCTACGCCGTTCTCGGCGCCTATGGCTCGTTTGTTGAAGGCGTGAAATTTGGCGGCAAGCTGCAGATCGATACGGGCACGCCACGAGTTGCGCGCGCGGGCCTAGGCGCCAGCTTTGAAAGCAACGGCTATTCGGCTGTGCTGGACTACCGCTATATCGCCGATAGTGCTGCAGCTGGTGTGCCACAGGCGCAGCATGAAGCTGGCGCCGAAGTTGGCGTGCCGATTACCGAGTATTGGACCATTAAGGGCAGCGCCTATTGGGACCTTGCCACTAACAATATGTTGGAAGTGGGCGGCGGGCTTTTCTACGATGACGGATACTTGCGGTTTGGCGCATCTGCGGCCCGCACCGGCCCGACGCATACCACTGCAAATGACACGCGCTTTACTGGGACCATTCGTCTGCTCGCCCCAGCCGGACTAGACGTCGGCCATCAGTACTAAATTGTTACAGTCGAGCGGTCCGGATTTTGGCCGCATTCATCGAGCAATTGACAGCGTGCTTTTCCCGCCCCATGGAGAGCGGGCACATTAATCTGAGGCGGATAACAATGATGGCGAACGGTTTCTGGGGGCGCGCAACGAGCGCCATGATCGTAGGTGCTCTGCTGACTGTTGCCGCCGCCATGCCAGCTTTGGCACAGAGCGTTCGCGTCACTGTCAACGGCACGCCGATCACCGACATGCAGATCGCTGCCCGCGTGAAGCTGTTTGCCCTCGAAGGCAACAAGAGCGGCACCAAGGGTGCCACCGAGCAGCTCATCGATGAAGCGATCCAGATCGCCGAAGCCAAGCGCCTTGGCGTGACCGTTTCCAATGCACAGGTTGATGACGGCCTGCTGCAGGTGTCGCGCAATCTCAAAGTCAGCCAGGACAAGCTGGTCGGTATGCTGCAGCAGTCGGGCGTCAACGTTGAGACGCTCAAAGATCGCCTGCGCGCCGCCATCGCCTGGAACGCTGTGACCGAGCAGGCCATCATGCCGCAGGTCCAGGTTTCGGACCTTGAGCTGGACCAGAAGGCCGCAGGTCAGGTCGCGCCTTATCAGGGCTTTGACTATATCCTCAAGGAAATCATCTTCGTTGCTCCCGGTGGCCAGGGCGCCAGCGGGCGTACTGCACAGGCGAACCGTTACCGCACCAGCTTTGCGGGCTGCGACAGCGCTGTTGAGCTGTCCATGGGCTTCACCGACGCTGCCGTGATCGATGTCGGCCGTCGCCATGCGACCCAGTTGCCAGAAGCGATTGCCAAGGAACTGGCGAACCTCAATGTCGGCGGCATCACCAAGCCGCGTGTGATCGAGACTGGCGTGTCGATGCTGGCCATCTGCCAGAAGACGCAGGCGCAGGATCTGACCTTCATCAAGGGCGAGCTGCGGTCGCAGGCTGGCAATCAGGCGCTGACCGGCCAGGTGGCCAATTATCTGGCGAACCTGCGCAAGCAAGCCAAGATCATCTACAACTAATTGAAACGGCCCGCCTCGGCGGGCCGTCCTACTTCAGGGTTCCCGGGGGCCAAGATGGACAAGCCGCTGGCCATCAGCATGGGCGAGCCTGCGGGCGTTGGCCCGGATATCGTACTTGGGCTTTATGCCCGCCGCCATCAACTCAAGCTCCCGCCCTTCTGCGTCTTCGGAAATGCCGATTTCCTGCGCGCCCGTGCCAGGCGTCTCGGGCTGGCCTTTGACATCACCGAAGCGACACCTGCGCAGACCAACTCCCTGTTCGAGACTGCACTGCCTGCGGTGCCGGTTGATGGCGACGTCCCCGACACGCCGGGCGTGGCGTCAGTCGTGTCCGGTCCTGCTGTCATCAATGCCATTGCCGCTGCGGTTGCCGCCGCACTGGCGGGCGACTGCCGGGGGCTGGTAACAGGCCCGATCCACAAAGGCGTGCTATATCAGGCCGGGTTCACCCATCCGGGCCACACAGAGTTTCTGGCTGAGCTTTGCGCCGTGGATGGCAACGAGCCGCTGCCGGTGATGATGTTGGCGCATGGCGGCTTGCGGGCCATTCCCGTGACCATCCACGTCCCGATCCGCGACGTGCCGGAGCTACTGACCACAGAGCTGATCGTTGAGACCGTTCAGGTCGTGGCCCATGATTTGCGGCAGCGGTTTGGCATTGCCAATCCAACCATTGCCGTTGCTGGGCTCAACCCACATGCGGGCGAAGGCGGGGCCATTGGGCGCGAGGACATTGAGGTCATCGCACCGGCTATTGCACAGCTGAAAGCTGAGGGCATCAACGTGATTGGCCCCCTGCCCGCTGACACGCTGTTTTATCCGGTGTATTGGGCCAAGTACGACGCGGTGGTCGCTATGTATCACGACCAGGCACTGATCCCGATCAAAACGGTGGCGTTTGAAGACGCCGTCAATGTCACGCTGGGCCTGCCCATCGTGCGCACGTCGCCTGACCACGGCACGGCCTTCGATCTGGCCGGCACCGGAAAGGCATCACCCAGTAGTTTCCTTGCGGCCATCAGAATGGCCGACGCAATGACGGCAACGCCATGAGCCAAATAGATAACCTGCCTCCCCTGCGCGAAGTGATCGCCGAGCATGGCCTGCGCGCCAAAAAAGAGCTCGGCCAGAACTTCCTGCTCGATCTCAACCTGACATCGCGGATTGCCCGCGTAGGCGGCTCGCTGGAAGGCGTTCGCGTGATCGAGGTGGGGCCGGGGCCCGGCGGGCTGACACGGGCTCTGCTGGCCGAAGGCGCACGCGAGGTGATCGCCATCGAGCGCGACGCGCGGGCCCTGCCTGCCCTCGCCCAGATTTCAGAAGCCTATCCCGGGCGCCTGACAGTGATCGCTGGCGATGCCATGGAGATGGATTATCGCACGCTGGCCGACGGCCCGACGCGGATCATCGCCAACCTACCCTACAATATCGCGACGCCACTGCTGACCGGATGGCTGACGCTGGACCCGTGGCCATCGTTCTTTGAGAGTTTGACGCTGATGTTCCAGCGGGAAGTCGCGGAACGCATTTGCGCCAAGCCGGGTGAAGACCCGTATGGCCGCCTTGGCGTGCTGGCCGGATGGCGCACCGATGCACGGATCGCGTTCAACGTGGGGCGCCAGGCTTTTGTGCCACCACCCAACGTGACCTCGGCCGTCGTGCATCTGACGCCAAAGGCCGTCGATGGCACGGTGACGGTGAAAAACCTCGAGCACATCACCCGCGCAGCCTTCGGCCAGCGCCGCAAGATGGTGCGTCAGAGCCTCAAGGCTGCGGGCGTGCCCGTGGAAGGCCTGTTGGCTGCTGCTGATCTCAAGGGCGACGAGCGGGCCGAGGAGCTGTCGATTGACGCTTTCCTCGCCATGGCCCGTGCCCTGCCCGGTCTACGAACCCAGGGCCAATAAAAAAAGACCGCGTCCCAGGGGCGCGGTCCTAATGTCGCATTATCGAAGCTTCGGACGTCAGCTCAGGTTCTCAAAGAGAATCGATCTGGTCTTGCAAGCCTTTGACGAAATTATCCAATTCGATTTGGCGTGGCCGTGTGAGGCGCGCTGCAGCAAGGATCGAGCGGACCTTCTGGGTCGACGCTTCCAGATCATCATTGATGATGATGTAGTCGTATTCCGAATAGTGCTGCATCTCAATCTTGGCATTGCGCAGGCGCTTTTCGATAGTGCCGGCGCTGTCCTGTGCGCGGCGCTCAAGGCGGGCACGAAGCTCCTTGATGGTCGGCGGCAGGATGAACACCGTGACCATGTCCGGTCGGCTCTTTTCATAGAGCTGCAGGGTGCCCTGATAGTCGACGTCAAACAGGATGTCGTTGCCGGCAGCCAGCTGCTCTTCGACCTTGGCGCGCGGGGTGCCATAGAAATTGTCGTGGACCTGCGCCCATTCGAGCAGCTCACCATCAGTCTTCATGCGGTTAAAGGTCGGCACGTCGACGAAGTAGTAGTGCGTGCCTTCGACTTCGTCGGTGCGGCGCTGACGCGTGGTGACCGAAACCGACAGGCGGATATTGGGGTCCTGCCCAAACAGCGACCGCGAAATGGACGACTTGCCTGCGCCCGAAGGCGAAGCGATCACCAGCATGACGCCGCGGCGTTGAGTGTCCATCGTGAGCCCCTATTCGATGTTCTGAACTTGCTCGCGTAATTGATCGATCGTCGCCTTCAGGTCAAGACCGATGGAGGTTAGCTCCACCGCATTGGCCTTGCTGCACAGCGTATTGGCCTCGCGGTTGAACTCCTGCGCAAGAAAATCGAGCCGACGGCCAACGGCGCCACCGCCCTTGATCAGCTGACGGGCGCTGGCGATGTGCGCGGTCAGACGGTCCAGCTCTTCGCGGATATCGGCCTTGGTAGCCAGCAGCAGTGCTTCCTGCAACAGGCGATCATCAGCAATAGCGATATCGGCAGCAATGTCGGCCACCTGCTGGCGCAAGCGCGCAAGAATGGTCTCGCGGCTACGGGCTGGATGGACCTCTGCGCGGGCAACCAGTGCTTCGATCGCATCGAGCTGCCCCAGCAACACCGTAGCGATCTGCGCCCCCTCCTGGCGGCGGGAGGCGCCCAGCTGGGTCAGTGCCTGACCGGCACAGCTCAGGATGGCAGCAACCAGCTGTTCCTCGGCCTCAGGCGACAGTGGATGATCATGCTGGTCAAGCACGCCGCGCAGACCCAGAATTCCGTCGAGACTTGGCGGGGAGGCGTCAATGCGGGTCGACAGATCGGCGATGGCAGCCAATACGGTATCGAGCGCCTGCTTGTTGACGACGAGTTCGCCGCCTGCCCCATCGCGATCCACGCTCAGATTGAACGTGATGGAGCCACGTGCAGCAGCCTTGCCGATCAGCTGGCGGATATCGCCTTCAAGCGCATCCATCCCCGGCGCAAGGCGCAGGCGAATGTCCAGACCACGGCCATTGACCGATTTGACCTCACAGACGAACGACGCTCCCGGCACGTTACCCGCAGCGCGGGCATAGCCGGTCATGGACGCAAGAGAAACGCTCACTGCGCTGCCGGCGCGTCGCCGGTCTCCGCTGCCTGCTCGTCTTCCAGCGCCTGACGTGCTGCCTCGGCGTCAGCTTCGGCCTGTGCAGCGGCTTCCGCAGCGATGCGGCGATACTGCGCGACGTTGGCCTGATGCTCTTTGTAGGTCACGGCAAAGACGTGGCCCTCGCGAGGCGTGGCCCCCTTGGCAACAAAATAGAGGTAATCGTGGCTATCGGGATTGGCGACAGCCTCCATGGCCTCGATGCCCGGATTGGCAATCGGCGTCGGGGGTAGACCGTCGATCTGATAGGTGTTGTAGGGCGTCTTGGCTTCGATCTCGGAGCGGCGCAGGCCACGGCCGAGCGTCGACTGGCCCATGGTGATGCCATAGATGATGGTCGGATCGGACTGCAGGCGCATCTTCTCGCGCAGGCGATTAACGAAGACGGCGGCCACTTCGGGGCGTTCCGAGGCGATGCCGGTTTCCTTTTCGACGATCGATGCCAGCACCAAGAGCTGCTCGGGGGACTGGATGGGCAGATCAGCCTGACGGTTGCTCCAGACCTTGGAGAGCGCATCGACCATGGCCATCTGCATCTTCACAACGACAGACTGGCGCGTGTCCCCAGGCATGTAGTCATAGCTGCCTGGCAGGAGCGAGCCTTCGGGCGGCACAGTGGTGACTTCGCCAACCAGATTGCTATCGGCATTGATGCGCTGCAGCGCTTCCCACGAGGTCCAGCCTTCGGGGATCGTCACCGCGTAGCGGATCGGGTTGCCTTCAGAGAGTTCCTTGAGGATGTCGGCCATGCTGGAGCCAGCGGCAATCTTGAAATCGCCCGCCTTGAGCTGCGACGCGCGCTCAAGAGCGCGACCACCAAGTTGGAATACATAGCGATTGCTGATGAGGCCCTGCTCTTCGAGGCGCTGGGACACTGTGCTGAGGCCGGAGCCCGATTCGACACGGAACGTGGTTTCCTGCTGCAGAGGGCCGTCGCCGTAAAAGGTCGACGCGCCATAGAGAAAAATACCACCCACTACGAGCAACCCGATGACCAAAAGGGTCAGGAAGCCGTTGAGGATATCAACAAAACCGTTGCTGGAACGGCGGCGCTGACGCTTCGGCTTACGATCGTTCATCGTGCTGGGTCACCCTAGAAGTCAGTGCACATTTGCGCGTGCATCTGGTCGTAACATCTCTTGCAGGCCACCCGAACCGGTCGCCGCGCGCATTGTTCTCATGCAGAGGGGCAAAAACAAGGGGGCACGCCGCGTTTGTGACGCGATGTGCCCCCGTTGAATGTTGAAAAAAGGTCAGCTGACCTTGCGCATCACCAGGGTCGCATTGGTGCCGCCGAAGCCGAAGCTGTTGGACAGCGCCACGTTGATCTCTTTCTTGAGCGCCACTTTGGGCACCAGATTGATCACCGTATCGACCGATGGGTTGTCCAGGTTCAGTGTGGGCGGAGCAACGCTGTCGCGCATGGCGAGCAGGCAGAAGATCGCTTCCACAGAACCGGCAGCACCCAACAGGTGGCCAATGGCAGACTTGGTCGAGCTCATAACGGCCTTGGGGGCCGCGTCACCGAGCACACGGGTCACCGCACCGAGTTCGATTTCATCACCCAGTGGCGTCGAGGTGCCGTGGGCGTTGATGTAGTCGATATCGGACGCGCTGATGCCAGCACGCTTGATGGCCGCAGACATGGCGCGGAAACCGCCATCGCCATCAGGCGACGGAGCCGTGATGTGATAGGCATCGCCGGACAGGCCATAACCAACCACTTCGCCATAAATCTTGGCGCCACGCGCCTTGGCACGCTCGTAATCTTCGAGAACGACGATACCGGCGCCCTCGCCCATGACGAAACCATCGCGGTCCTTGTCGTAAGGACGCGAGGCCGCTTCTGGATTGTCATTGAAGCCGGTCGACAGGGCACGGGCAGCGGCAAAGCCAGCCAGAGCCAGACGGTTGACGCAGCTTTCAGCACCACCAGCGATCATCACGTCGGCATCGCCGAGTGCGATCAGGCGGGCCGCATCGCCAATGGCGTGCGCACCGGTTGAGCAAGCGGTGACGACCGAGTGGTTCGGACCCTTGAGGCCAAACCGGATCGACACATAGCCCGATGCCAGATTGATAAGACGGCCCGGAATGAAGAACGGGCTGATGCGGCGTGGACCCTTTTCGTGCAACGTGACGGAGGCATCATAGATGCCGCCGACGCCGCCAATGCCCGAGCCGATCAGAACGCCTGTACGCTCTGCATCTTCCTGGGTCTTGGGCTCCACGCCCGCATCATCAATAGCCTGCTTGGAAGCCGCCATCGCATACACGATGAACGGGTCGACCTTGCGCTGTTCCTTGGTGTCCATCCACTCATCAGGATTGTACTTGCCATCGGCATAATCACCGAGTGGCAAGCGCTGAGCGATCTGGCAGGCGATATCATCGACCTGGAAGTCGTCGATGCGTTTGGCGCCACTCTTACCGGCCAGGATATTGGCCCAGGTAGCTTCAACTCCGCAACCGAGGGGGGTAACGAGACCCAGCCCGGTGACGACAACTCGGCGTAGTTCCATGATCCGCCCTCTGCCGGCTATTAGCCGACAGCCTTGGTGAGGAAGGAGACTGCGTCGCCGAAAGTCTGAATGCCTTCAGCAGCGTCGTCTGGGATCTCGACCGAGAATTCTTCTTCGAAAGCCATCACCAGCTCAACCTGATCGAGCGAGTCAGCGCCCAGATCGTCGATGAAGCTAGCCTTTTCGACAACCTTCTCGGCATCCACATTGAGGTGTTCCACAACGATCTTGCGGACCCGATCAGCGACATCGCTCATATTAGACTTCCTTTTTTCGAAATCGAGGTTTCGTTTCGCTTCTTATTGGCGCAGTGCCAAATCTTCAAGCACCGTTATTGGCCGACTTCGGCCGAATGTAAGCGCCCTTTCTGGCTCCCGCAAGCGGTGGCCAGGGCAGACAGCGGGGCCGATTATCACACTTGGCGAGCCAAGGCCATAAGACAGCCTCTTGGTTTTCAACGGCTTTCGTTGCCGTCAGACCATTGCCATCCCGCCATTTACGTTCAGCGTATGGCCTGTGATGTAGCCTGCAGCGTCGCTGGAGAGGAAAACGGCGGTCGCCGCGATTTCCTGTGCAGTGCCCAGACGAGCAGCCGGAATCGAGCTCAAAATCGACTCGCGCTGCTTTTCGTTGAGCTCATCGGTCATCGCCGAGGCGATAAAGCCGGGAGCAATGGAATTGACGGTGATGCCGCGCGAGGCGACTTCATAGGCCAGCGCCTTGTTCATGCCGATCAGGCCCGCCTTGGAGGCGGCGTAGTTGCCCTGCCCCGCGTTGCCGGTGACGCCGACGACGGAGGAAATACCGATGATGCGGCCAAAGCGCTGCTTCATCATGCCACGAAGCACGCTGCGGGTCAGATGGAAGGCGGCGGTCAGGTTGACGGCCAGCACCTCATCCCACTCTTCATCCTTCATGCGCATGAAGAGGTTATCGCGCGTCAGGCCAGCATTGTTGACGAGGATATCGAGGCCACCCAGCGCCGCTTCAGCGGCGGGAACGAGCTTGTCGACTTCCTCAAGCTTGCTGAGGTTGGCCGGCAGGATCGGGCAGTCCTTGCCGATTTCCTTGGCTGTGTCTTCGAGAGCGCTCACACGCGTGCCGCTCAGCGCAACGGTTGCACCAGCTGCGGCCAGTGCCTTGGCGATCTCGCGACCAATGCCACCGCTTGCGCCGGTGACGAGCGCGCGTTTGCCAGTCAAATCAAACATTTAGTCTTCCTCCGCGGAGACATTGATTCAGGCTCTTTGTCGCCTGAATCAAGTATTTAAGCCGTAAGTTGTGCGACGAAAGCGTCGATATCGGCGGGCGAGCCAACCGAGATCGAGGCGGCTTCGCCATTGATGCGCTTGGCCAGGCCCGACAGCACCTTGCCGGTGCCGAGCTCTGCCAGATTGGTGACGCCACCTTCATTGGTGAGCCAGGTGATGCTTTCGGTCC
Source organism: Devosia epidermidihirudinis (assembly GCF_000971295.1). Lineage (GTDB taxonomy): Bacteria > Pseudomonadota > Alphaproteobacteria > Rhizobiales > Devosiaceae > Devosia > Devosia epidermidihirudinis. The sequence goes on from NZ_LANJ01000011.1 coordinate 569,355, forward strand.
AGCGGACGACGCCGGTGACCTGCTCGACCAGACGCTGGCGAATCTCGGCCGGATCGGAGATCGGGCGCGCCAGAACGTTGGCAACGAGTGGCACGACAGGCGCGTTCATCTGCACTTCTGCAAGCGCCGCGGCCATAGCCTCGGCCGCAGGCTGCATCAGCGAGCAATGGAATGGCGCGCTGACGGGCAACAGCAGAGCGCGCTTGGCGCCCTTGGCCTTGGCCAGTTCAACTGCGCGCTCAACGGCAGCGACAGTGCCCGACACCACAACCTGACCGGGCGCATTGTCATTGGCAACGTCGCACACTTCGCCCTGCGCCGCTTCGGCCGCAACTTCGTGCGTGGTGGCCATATCGAGGCCCAGCAGCGCGGCCATGGCGCCGTGGCCGACGGGAACAGCCTTCTGCATCGCCTGACCACGCGTCTTGAGCAGGCGCGCCGTGTCAGAAAGAGAGAATGTGCCAGCGGCGCAAAGAGCCGAATACTCACCCAGCGAGTGGCCGGCCACATAGGCGGCGTGGTCAGCGATACGGACGCCCTTGGATTCGAGCACGCGGATCACCGCGAGGCTCACGGCCATCAGCGCAGGCTGCGCATTCTCAGTCAGGCGCAGGATTTCATCCGAGCCTTCAAACATGATCGCCGACAGGCGCTGATTGAGCGCTTCATCGACTTCCTGAAACACCGCGCGGGCTTCTGGATAGGCTGCGGCCAAATCCTTGCCCATGCCGACAGCCTGGCTGCCCTGCCCCGGAAAGGTAAACGCGTAGCTGGTCATGACTCTCTCATTATTAAGGTCACCCCATAGAAACGGGGCCTGAAAATGGGCTTTGCAGAATGGATAGGGCCAAGTCAAGGCACGCGGGCTAGCATTCAGTAATCAATCCCGCTGACTAGATGTTAACGAAAGGGTGCAAGATTAATTCGAGGCGAGAGGGTTGTTCCATGGCGGTAATACCAGCACCCCCCAATACCCAGCAGAATTCGATCAGCATGGTCTGGCATGCGTTGATCGTATTCGCCCTGGTATTGGTCTTGAGTCTATTGTCGGTGGTCACCCGACAAATCTTCTCCTTGTCCAGCCTCTGGCTGCCAAACGCTGCACTGCTGGCCCTGTTCGTGCTGCGCCCGGATTTCCGCACAACACTCAGTTGGCTGTCCGCGGCGGCCGCCTTCTTACTTGGCGACAAGATCGGTAACACCGAGATCGTGGAAAGCCTGTTCCTGACCGCGGCAAACCTGCTGGGGGTGGCCGTGGGCGGTCTGGCCATCGTTCGACTTGGCCTCGACAATCGCGGCCTCAACCGCCCCATGGACGCCATGGCGCTCCTATCGGCCCTTGTGGCTGCCGCCGCTGGTTCGGCAACTGTCGGCACCCTTGCAGGCCCGATCCTGTTCGGCATGACGCCGCTTGAGGCGGCGTTCTTCTGGTTCAGCAGTGAACTGAGCTATTATATTGCCATTGTCCCAACCATCCTGACGCTTGTCCCGCATACCAAGTGGCGCATCACCAGCGAGGCGCCACAGATCGGTAGTCAGGGAGGCAAGGTAGCGTCTTTCATTGTTCTGTTTGCTTCCCTTCTCGCCGTGCACCTGTGGGGCCACATGGGCGCCATGGTTTTCCCCGTGCCGGCGCTGATGCTGATTGCAGTGCAGTTCGCGCCGCCGGTCGCCCTGTCGGTCTCGTCCCTCGTTTGCGTCTGGATGCTGATTGCCGGGCCGATGGGTTACATTCCGCTGTCCGTTCCGATTGATGGAACCGATGCGACGGCGTCCTTCCGTCTGGGCGTTGCCATGGTCGCCACCACGACCATCGTGGTCGCGGCCGTCAACGCAGCCTGGGCCCGCGCCCATGCGCGCCTCGAGGTCCTCGCCACCCGGGATATGCTGAGTGGGCTGCTCAATCGCCGCACCTTCTTCGAGCAGGCCCGCCAACTGGTGCAGCGCGCCAAGAAGGAAGAAGACCTTGCGGTTCTGATGATCGACATTGACCACTTCAAGAAGGTCAACGACCTCAACGGTCACGCTGCCGGCGACCGCGTGATTGCTGAAACTGGCCGCATGCTGACCTCCACCCTCCCCGCCAATGCGATTCTCGGACGCATTGGGGGCGAAGAGTTCGCCGCCATCTTCCCGGTGAAAAGCAAAGACCCCAGCGCAACCATGCTGATCGCCGACAAAGTGTGCCAGCAGGCGCGCCTGATGAGCGTCACCACTGTGGAAGGCAATGTCATCCATGTCGCCGTCAGCGTCGGCGCGACGATCCAGCCTTTGGCCACCACAATCGATGATGCACTGGCCACCGCCGACACGGCCCTTTATGCCGCAAAAGAATCCGGCCGCGACCGGGTTGCCTTCGCAGAATGGTTCGACCCGCAGATCCGCAGTGAAAGCAGCCGCGTTCGCAGCGACAAGCGCACATAAACCTTGTCTTTGACGGCTGTTTGACCTATTGCACCGCCAGCAATTCGTTTGGCCGGGGGCTGAACGGAGGGTTTTTCGTTTGAAAGAACGAAAAATAGGGTTTCGATCCGGCCTCCCGTGTTCCCGCTCTTTGCAAGACTGCTTTGTTGCCTTTTCCGGCTTCAAAGGGGCTCCGCGCCAAGCATTGCTGTGTTTGAAACCACGAAGGAAAGGCGCATTCATGGCCCTTTACGAGCATATCTTCCTGGCGCGCCAGGACGTATCGCAGCAGCAGGTCGAAGAGCTGACCGCTGCGCTGACCGAAATCCTCGCTTCCGGCGGCGGCAAGGTCACCAAGAACGAATACTGGGGCCTCAAGGGTCTCTCCTACCGCATCCGTAAGAACCGCAAGGCTCATTACACCCTGCTGAACCTCGAAGCATCGCCAGCGGCGGTTGCCGAGATGGAACGCCAGATGCGCATCAACGAAGACATCCTGCGCTTCATGACCGTCCGCGTTGACGAGCTGGAAGAAGGCCCATCTGCGATGATGCAGAAGCGCGATCGCGACGATCGTGATGGCGGCCGTGATGGTGGTCGTCCCGGCGGCGACCGTGACCGTGGTGGCTTCAGCGGCGAACGCCGCCCACGCCGTTTCTAAGACAAGGACCGAAAAGCTATGGCTATCAAAGACCTTACCACTGCCCAGGCCCGTCGTCCTTTCCAGCGTCGTCGCAAGACCTGCCCGTTCTCGGGTGAAGGCGCGCCAAAGATCGACTACAAGGACGTCCGTCTGCTCTCGCGTTACGTTTCCGAGCGCGGCAAGATCGTTCCAAGCCGCATCACTGCCGTTTCGGCTCTGAAGCAGCGTGAACTGGCCCGCGCCATCAAGCGCGCCCGCTTCATCGGCATCATGCCTTACGCCGTTCAGTAAGACCTGAACGACCCGCGTTTTTGATTGGGAAAAGCGGTCTCCGCTTTTCCCCTGAACGCCCCGCTGGGGTTCCGGATGGTCCGGAGCTCCTAACCGTCCAAGCGACGGGACAGCCAAAAGGAATACCCCAATGAAAGTTATTCTCCTCGAGCGTATCGGCCGCACTGGCACGATCGGCGACGAAGTCACCGTTAAGGACGGCTTTGCTCGTAACTTCCTGCTGCCACAGGGCAAGGCGCTCCGCGCGACCGAAGCCAACCGCAAGAAGTTCGAAGGCGAACGCGCCGCTATCGAAAAGCGCAATGATGACCGTCGCAACGCCGCTGCCGGCATTGCTGATGGCCTCAATGGCAAGACTGTCGTCATCATCCGTCAGGCTGGTGAAACCGGTCAGCTCTACGGTTCGGTTGCTTCGCGCGATATCGTCGAAGCTCTCGCAGCCGAAGGCTTCACCGTTCAGCGTTCGCAGATCGATCTCACCGATCCGATCAAGTCGGTTGGCGTGCACACCGTGCCGCTGAACCTGCACGCTGAAGTTGCCGTCACCATCAACGTCAACGTGGCGCGCTCGGAAGACGAAGCAGCCCGTCAGGACGCTGGTGAAGACGTCACCGTCACCGTTTACGAAGACGACGTCGAAGGCGATTTCGCCGCCGGCCAGAAGGACGCACAGCAGGACGATCGTTTCGACGACGAACTGTAAGAGCGCTTTCAAAAGCATTCGAAAGGCCGGGCCCTGTGCCCGGCCTTTTTTGTTTTGGTTACCGGGTTAGCCCGGTCATGCCCCACTCCCACCGCTCGTCACCCTCGGGCCCGACCCGAGGGTCCTTGCGGCTCGAGAGGTCCCCTCGGATCAAGCCCGAGGGTGACGATCGCGGAGGGGGCAAGCTCTATGCCTCACGCTATTATCCCTGACCCCACCCGACTCATGCCATTCTGGTGCCTTGGTGCTGTGCAATGGCAGACTGGTACTATCCCCGTTGTCCACAGTGTTCACAGCAGCAGGTTAGCCGGTATTAACCTTGGCCCGGTACGCCGAGACTCTTGCCCACCCTGCGTGGTTAAGAAAGGTTAACTCCTTCACCGAGGCATTCATGGCTGAGATCGCAAGGCTACACCCGACAGAAGAAAAGTCGTTCCGGCTCGCTCCACACAACGTGGAAGCCGAACAGGCTCTGCTGGGCGCGATTCTGATCAACAATGACGCGTTCTATCGCGTGGCTGACTTTTTGGAGCCGATCCACTTCTACGAGCCGATTCACCGCGACATCTATGAGTTGGCGGGCAAAATCATCCGCGCCGGCAAGTCGGCGGATCCCACCACCATCAAGACCCACCTGCCCGACCAGCTGCTGCCTAACATGACGATGGCGCAATACCTGGCTCGCCTCGCGGCAGAAGCGACAACCGTCATCAACGCGGGCGACTATGGCCAGTCGATTTACGATCTGGCGATTCGCCGGAACCTGATTCTCGTCGGCGAGGAGATGGTTCAGGTCGCTTACGAATCGGACGTCGAGATGACGCCGAATAAGCAGATCGAAAAGGTCGAAGGCGAACTGTTTCAGCTCGCCGAAAAGGGCCGCTATGACGGTGGCTTCCAGAACTTCGGCTCTGCCCTCAGTGCCTCGATCCAGATGGCAGGCGAAGCCTTTCAGCGCGATGGCGGTCTGTCGGGTATTTCCACCGGCCTCGACGATATGGATCGTCAGATGGGTGGCCTGCAGCGTTCGGACTTGATCGTGCTGGCTGGTCGTCCCGCCATGGGCAAGACATCCCTCGTCACCAATATCGCGTTCAACATCGCCAAGGCCTGGACCAGCGAAGTTCAGGCGGATGGCCATCAGAAGACCACCAATGGTGGCGTCGTCGGCTTCTTCAGCCTCGAAATGAGTTCCGAACAGCTGGCCACCCGTATTCTGGCCGAGCAGGCCGAAGTGTCGTCATCGGACATTCGCCGTGGCCGTATTCACGACAGCCAGTTTTCCAAGCTGGTCGATGTATCCAACATGATGAGCAAGCTGCCGCTCTACATCGACGATACCGGCGGTATCAGCGTTGCTCAGCTCGCCGCGCGTGCCCGACGCCTCAAGCGTCAAAAGGGCCTCGACTGCATCATCGTGGACTATTTGCAGCTGCTGTCGGGCTCGTCCAAGGCCTCCAGCCAGAACCGTGTGCAGGAACTGACCGAAATCACCACGACCCTGAAGGCGCTCGCCAAGGAACTCGAAGTGCCGGTGATTGCGCTGTCCCAGCTGTCGCGTCAGGTTGAGAACCGCGACGACAAGCATCCACAACTTTCAGATTTGCGCGAATCGGGTTCTATCGAGCAGGACGCTGACGTGGTGCTGTTCGTTTATCGCGAAGAGTACTATCTGAAGAACAAAGAGCCCAAAGAGGGCACGCCAGAGCACATGACCTGGCAGGGTGAAATGGAACAGGTGCACGGCAAGGCAGAAGTGATTATCGCAAAGCAACGTCACGGACCGACAGGCACCGTGCAGCTGAGCTTTGAAGCGCAATACACGCGCTTTGGTAACCTCGCCCGCGCCGATTACCTTCCGGAACGCATGGAATAGGCATGGCGCTGACGTCTGGCCTGGGCGGGCAACTGAGTATCGATCTGGGGGCACTGGCTCGCAACTGGCGCGCACTCGACCAAGTGAGTGCGGGCGCGTTGACGGCTGCTGTGGTGAAGGCCGATGCCTATGGCACCGGCATTTCCATGGCCAGCAAGGCGCTCTACGCCGCTGGCGCACGCTTCTTCTTTGCGGCGACACCGGACGAAGGCATGGCGGTTCGCGCTGCAGTGCCCGATGCACACATCTTCATTCTCAACGGGCTCTATCCCGGCGCTGCCAATCTTTACGTTCGGCAGAACCTGATGCCTGTACTCTCGTCGATGGCGATGCTGGAAGAGTGGCTCGCCAAGTGCCTTGAGCGCAACGAGGCCTATCCGGCTGCGCTGCACTTCGACACTGGCATGAACCGCTTCGGCTTCCGGCTGAACGAGGCACCGCTGGTGCGCGAGCGCCTGCAGACGCTGGGCTATTCGCCACAGATGATCATGAGCCACCTGGCGTGCGCCGATCAACCGAACCACGAAAAGAACCGCACCCAACTGGCGCTGTTCGGCTCGGTGATGGCGCAGTTCCCCGGTATCCCCGCTTCGCTCTCCAATTCGGCAGGCTTGATGACGGGGCGGGACTATCACTTCCAGATGGTCCGTCCGGGCATCGCGCTTTATGGCGGTCGCGCGGTCAACGGTCGCAAAAACCCTATGGCGCCAGTTGTGACCCTGCATGTGCCGATCCTTCAGGTGAAGGAAGCGCGCACCGGCGAGACAGTCGGCTATGGCGCGGGCTATTCGCTGTCCCGGGACAGCCGTCTGGCCGTCGTTGGTCACGGCTATGCGGACGGCTTCTTCCGCTCGCTGTCATCGTCCAACAGCCGCCCCGGTGGCAAAGTGGCGATCCGGGGCAAGCTGTGCCCGGTAGTCGGTCGCGTCTCGATGGATCAGATCACAGTAGATATTACCGAGCTGGGCCACGACGTTCCCAATCCCGGCGAGGCCGCGGAAATCCTTGGGCCCCATATCAGCATCGATGATCAGGCAGACGCCGCGGGCACCGTGGGCTACGAGATCCTGACCTCGCTCAAGGGCCGCTACAACCGCAACTACGTCGGCGACGGTAACCTGCCCCCAGAGTGATTGGGCACGCCCAGCGAGCCCCATTCCACCCAACGTCACCCCGGCCCTGAGCCGGGATGACACCAAATTGGGATACGGCCGGGAGCATTACCCCCAGAACGCGTCTTCGGCTGGCTGATCTTCAGAGAACAACCAGACCTCGGCGATCTGACCACCAGCGACGCGCAGCAGGTCGACGCCATTCATCGCCATGGTCTTTGTGCCGCTTTCCGCCGCGAAGTGAATGCTGGCCGAAACCAGATCGCCATTGGCCATCAGTGTCCCGACATGGTCGATGCGGAAGCTGCCGGCGCTGCGCTCCATAAAGCCGCCGAGCAGCGCGAATACCGCGCCCTTGCCCGTATGCGTGCCCGACAGGCTACCCTGCCCCGGCTGATGCCAGACTAGGTCATCGGCCAACAGGCGGCCAACGGTTTCCAGATCGCCAGCAGCAACGGCGGCGAAATAGCGGGCGACGATATCGATGTTTTCTTTGCTCATGTGAACGGCTCCATAAAAGCGGGAACAGGCCTTTGCCTGCTTGGTGTTGGGCTAGAGCCTTGCACAATGCGTTGCAAGTAAGCACCCGTTCGTTATATAGGTACCCAATGGTGACCATTGAGACTAAGCAGCATCCCGCCTGGGACGTATACAAAGCTACCTGCCCCACCCGGCAGGTGCTGGATTGCATCGCGGACAAGTGGGCCGTGCTGGTGATTGGCCTGCTCAATGGCGGCACGCGGCGCTTTGGCGAAATGCGCAAATCGATCGAAGGCGTGTCGCAGAAAATGCTGACGCAGACGCTGCGCTCGCTGGAGCGTGACGGCATTGTCAGCCGCCGCGTCTACGCAAGCGTCCCGCCCAAGGTCGAATATACCTTGACCCCACTCGGTCAATCGCTGGCCGGGATCGTGGAGAGCCTGCGCGTCTGGTCCGAGAGCAATATCGAGGTCGTACTGGCCAGCCAGCAGACCTATGACGCTCGGCCCGAGGCCGAGTAGCACCCGCGCAGTTCTTCATTTGTTCTTGCCCTGCCCGACCATGTGCGCTATTGCCAAACCATCCGCGCACAAGGAACTGCGATGGCCGTTTTTGTCGTCCTGCTCAGAGCCATAGGGCCGGTCACTCACAAGGTGATGTCGATGGCACAATGGCGCGACGCGACGGAAGCGGCGGGCTTTCGCAATCCCCAGACCTATGTGGCAACCGGCAACATGATCGTGGACGCTGACGGCACTGCATCCGAGGTCGCGGCACGCATGGAGCAGATCATCACGGGCCTAGGCCTTGGCTCCGCCAACAAAGCTTTCGTCCGAACTGCGACAGACATGCAGGCGCTCTGCGCCGCCAACCCATTCCCCGAGGCGACGGCGCAGCATCCCAGCGACGTTGCCGCCTACTTCTTTGCGGACGAACATCCCCGGCTCGATTGGGTGAACAGCTTCACCGGGCCGGAGCACATTCGCATCGTCGCGCAGCATCTGGTGGTGGATTACCACGGCGGGGCCTCGGCTTCGCGGTTGCCGGGCCGTATCGAGAAACTGTCCGGCGTAGCGACTGCGCGGAACTGGAACACAGTGCGGGGGCTGGCAGAACGTGCCGCCGCCCGCGAGAATTGAGGAAGCGTCTTGGCCAAATCGCGATCATCTTTCATCTGTCAGGGCTGTGGCGCGGTTTATGTCCGCTGGCAGGGGCGCTGTGATTCCTGCGGTGACTGGAACACCATTGTCGAAGAGCTGACCGGTAGCGGCGTTGGCGCGGGTCCGAAATCGGCCAAGGCCGGCGGTCGCCCCGCCAATCTGGTGCCCCTCTCGGGCGAAACCGAGAGCGCCGCACGCGTCGTAACCGGCATAGCCGAACTCGACCGGGTGACTGGTGGCGGCTTCGTTATGGGTTCGGCACTGCTGGTGGGCGGCGACCCCGGCATCGGCAAGTCGACGCTGCTGCTGCAGTCAGCAGCGGCCCTAGCCAATCTGGGCAAGCGCGTCGTCTACGTATCGGGCGAGGAGGCAGTAGCCCAGGTGCGGCTGCGTGCGCAGCGGCTTGGCCTTGGCGATGCACCAGTGCTGCTGGCGGCGGAAACCAATGTCGAGATCATCCTCGCCACGCTCGAAAGTGGTCCCCCGCCCGATCTCGTCATCATCGACTCGATCCAGACGCTGTGGACCGACCGCGTGGACAGCGCCCCGGGCACGGTAACTCAGGTACGCACCTCGGCGCAGGCGCTGACGCGCTTTGCCAAAAAGAGCGGCGCGGCGGTCGTGCTGGTGGGCCACGTCACCAAAGACGGCCAGATCGCAGGCCCCCGCGTGGTCGAGCACATGGTCGATGCCGTGCTCTACTTTGAGGGCGACACCAGCCACACCTTCCGCATTCTGCGCGGCGTCAAGAACCGCTATGGCGCGACCGACGAAATCGGCGTCTTCGCCATGACGGAGCTTGGCCTTGAGCAGGTCGCCAATCCGTCGGCGCTGTTCCTCGATCAGCGCGACGAGGGCGCGGCTGGTTCGGCCGTGTTCGCTGGCATGGAGGGCACGCGCCCTATCCTCATCGAAATTCAGGCGCTGGTGTCGCCATCCCCACTCGGCACGCCGCGCCGCGCGGTGATCGGCTGGGATACCTCGCGCCTCTCTATGGTGCTGGCCGTGCTCGAAACGCGCTGCGGCGTGCGCATTGGCGCCAATGACATCTATTTGAACGTCGCGGGCGGCCTCAAGATCAACGAGCCAGCGGCCGACCTAGCCGTAGCTGCGGCGCTGATTTCCTCGCTCACCAGTTCGCCCCTGCCCTCCGACTCCGTCTATTTCGGCGAAATCTCGCTGGCAGGCGGTGTGCGGCCAGTGGTGCATGGCTCGCTGCGCCTGCGTGAAGCGCAGAAGCTGGGGTTCAAGGCCGTGTCGACGGGGCGCCTCAGCAATGCCGACCGCAATAGCGGGTTGGAAGTGTCGGAGTTCGCCCTACTGTCCGAATTGGTTGGCAGAATTGCTGCCAATGGCAAGCCGCGCGAACCACAGCGCGATGAGTGGTAGCGGGGCGACATGTTAACAGTTTGTAAAGAGAACGACATCTGAGAGGCCTGCTACCCTTGGCATGGGGACACAAAGCGGCTAAACGGAGCGCAACAAGCCGGGGCGGCAACTGGAGCGGGCGAAAACAATATGCTGACAGCATTTGACGTTGGTGTTGGTGTTCTGGTGCTGATCTCAGCGATCCTGGCAACCGCACGTGGTCTCACGCGCGAAGTGCTTTCGCTGGCTACCTGGGCAGGTTCGGCGGCCATTGCCGTCTACATGTACCTGTACCACCCCGAGATTGCGCAGCAGTACATCAAGGAAGAACTGGTGGCCAATATTGCCACCGTGGTCGTGACATTCATCGTCGCCCTGATCGTCCTGCATCTGCTGACCATGCGAATCGCCGATTTCGTCGTCGACAGCCGCATCGGGCCAATCGATCGCACTCTCGGCTTCGTGTTTGGCGTCCTGCGCGGCGTGCTGATCGCCATCGTGATCACGATTTTCGGCACATGGCTGCTGCCAAACAACCTGCCAAGCTGGGCAAAAGACTCACAGACGCTGCCGCATCTACAGAACATGGGCAACTCGCTCATTTCCATGCTGCCAGATGGCCTTGAGCAGCAGGTCACTGAAATTCTCAAGGGCGGCACTGGTCTTACCGAAGATCCAGATGCGCCTCCTGCTCCGGTCGACGAGGGCACGGACTCGACCGAAGACAGCACGCTCGGCCAGCCGATCCAGCCTCGCACCTGATGACAATCTGGTGAGCGGTCTCCGCTCGCCACAAGCCTGACCAGTTCGCTTGGCATTGGTCCTGGCACGAAAATGGGCTATTGGGTGCAGCAGACACCCTACATTCGGCCCGGCCGCTTGCGCGGCACGCAGTCCTGCGGTTGAGGCAGTATTGGCATGGAGAGCCCGGTGAACCATCCGAGCGACGATTTCGATCTTGAAAGCGACACGCTGCATGAAGAGTGCGGCGTGTTTGGCATTTTAGGGCATGAGGACGCGTCGACGCTGACCGCCCTTGGCCTGCACGCGCTGCAGCATCGCGGCCAGGAAGCAGCGGGGATCGTCAGCTTTGACGGCCGCCAGTTCTATACCGAAAAGCGCATGGGTCTGGTGGGCGACCACTATACCGACCCTGCCCTGCTGGCCAAGCTGCCCGGCTCGATTGCCATCGGCCACACCCGGTATTCAACCACCGGCGAAGTGGCCCTGCGCAATGTGCAGCCGCTGTTCGCCGAGCTTGAGGTTGGCGGCATCGCCATTGCCCATAACGGCAACTTCACCAACGGTCTGACGCTGCGCCGCCAGATCATCGCCACCGGCGCCATCTGCCAGTCCACTTCGGACACCGAAGTTGTGCTGCATCTGGTGGCACGCTCGCGCCACTCCTCCACCACCGACCGTTTCATCGACGCGATCCGTCAGATGGAAGGTGGCTACGCCATGCTCGCCATGACGCGCACCAAGCTGATCGCGGCGCGCGACCCCATCGGCATTCGCCCGCTGGTGATGGGTGAGCTCGATGGCAAGCCGATCTTCTGCTCGGAAACCTGCGCGCTCGACATTATCGGCGCCAAATACATCCGCGACGTCGAAAATGGCGAAGTCATCATCTGCGAACTGCAGCCCGATGGCTCGATCCAGATCGAGGAACGCAAGGCCGCCCGTCCGGCGCCACAGCGTCCATGCCTGTTCGAATATGTCTATTTTGCCCGCCCTGACTCGGTCGTGGCTGGCCGCAGCGTCTACGCTGCCCGCAAGCATGCCGGTATCAACCTGGCCAAGGAATGCCCGGTCGAGGCTGACGTCGTTGTTCCCGTTCCCGATGGCGGCACGCCAGCGGCTATCGGCTTTGCGCAGGCGAGCGGCATTCCGTTCGAACTGGGCATTATCCGCAACCACTATGTGGGCCGCACCTTCATTGAGCCGACCCAGTCCATTCGGGCCTTTGGCGTCAAGCTCAAGCACTCGGCCAACCGCGCCGAGATCGAAGGCAAGCGCGTGGTGCTGATCGACGATTCCATCGTTCGTGGCACCACCTCGCTCAAAATCGTGCAGATGATGCGCGATGCGGGCGCCACCGAGGTGCATATCCGCGTCGCCAGCCCGATGATCTATTATTCGGACTATTACGGCATCGACACGCCCGATCCGGAGAAGCTGCTGGCCAATCAGCACAAGGACCTGGAGTCCATGTGTAAGTTCATTGGCGCGGATTCGCTGGGCTTCCTGTCGATTGATGGCCTCTATCAGGCGGTTGGCGGCGAGAAGCGCAATCCATCCGCGCCGCAGTTTACCGACCACTATTTTACGGGCGACTATCCGACGCAGTTGACCGATCTGAACGGCCGCGCCAAGAACGAGCCGAAACATGTTTCCCTGCTGAAAGAGGCCGGTTAATGGCTGGAACGCAAGACGCAACCGCTCCTGATCTGGCCGGCAAGGTCATTCTCGTCACGGGCGCTTCGCGCGGTATTGGCTATGCCGCCGCTATCGAAGCCGCACGTCGCGGCGCCCATGTTGTCGCCGTTGCGCGCACCGTGGGCGGGCTGGAAGAGCTCGACGATGCCATTCAGGATCTGGGCTCGTCCACGACGCTGGTCCCGCTGGACCTGCGCGATGGCGACGCGATCGACCGCCTCGGCGCGGCAATCTTTGAGCGCTGGGGTGCTCTCGATGGCCTGATCGCCAATGCCGGTCAGCTCGGCGTGCTCAGCCCCCTTCCCCATGTGAAGCCGGAAGACTTCGAGAAAGTCATGGCGATCAACGTGACGGCGAACTATCGCCTGCTGCGTTCGACTGACCTGCTGCTGCGTCAGGCTGTGGCTGGTCGCGCCGTGTTCGTGTCCTCGTCTTCCGCAAAGTCGGCCCGCCCGTTCTGGGGGCTCTATGCCGCCAGCAAGGCCGCGGTCGATGCCATGGCAAAGTCCTATTCGGCCGAAGTTAGCCAGACCAAGGTCCGCGTCAACGTGTTCTATCCCGGCTCGGTGCGCACTGCTATGCGCGCCAAGGCGATGCCCGGTGAAGATCCAAACACGCTGCCAACGCCCGCCGATATCGCGCCCAAGCTGGTGGATATGATCAGCCCAGCTTTGACCGAGACTGGCCGCCTGTTCGACGTGACGACTGGCGTGTTCAGCGACATCTAAGAGAGCGTACGCTTCCACCAAATGCAAAGGCCACCCGATCAGATCGGGTGGCCTTTTTGGTTGAGCCGTAACCGGCATTAGCGCGCGGCTTTTCCTGCCGCCGCATCCGTCAACAGGGCCGCCAGACGCGGCAGCACCCATTTGGCGCTGAGCGGGCTAAAATTGTCGGCGAAGGCGGTGCCGGTCAGGGTGCCGAGCGGAATGTAGGCATTGCCCGCGACCGCAGGCAGGCGCTGGAACGGCGCAAAGGTCTCAAGGCGCTCAGTGCCTTCAGCGTCATTGGTGAACGACATCAGGATGTCCGCCTGCTGCAGGATATCGACATTCTCCATCGAGTATTCGGCGAGGCCACTATCGGAGGCATTGGGCGCGGGTACGAAGGTGAGGCCAAGCTCGGCGAACTGGGTGGCCATCGGGCCAGCGCCGATCACATAGAGCGTTTCGCCATACATCGAGCCAACCATGATCTTCTTGCCGCCCAGGCCATCGAGTGACCTGGCCGTATCGGCCATCAGGGCTTCAGTTTCAGCGATGGCCGCTTCCACCCGTTCGTCCTCGAACAGTGCCGAGGCGACGAGGCGCAGGCCGTTGCGCCATGGCGTGCTCCAATCGAGCGCGATGACGGGTGCTATGCCCTCAAGCTGGGACTGCACGCGTTCGATATAGGTCTTCATGCCGATGATGAGGTCAGGCTCAAAGCCAGCAACCACCTCTGGCGAGGCTACCGTGTCCACCAGCGGCAATTGAGGGACGTCCGCAGCAGCCGATTGCCATGGCAGGCCACCACGGCCCCACGAGCCGGTAAAGCCATAGCCCACAGGGGTGACGCCGAGCGCGAGGACATATTCAAGATCGGTGAAGTCGGAGAGCACCAGAACACGGGTCGGTTTCTTGGTGATGATCGCCTTGCCTAGCGCGTGCTCAACCTCACGGGCTTCCTGCGCATAGGCAGGCATGGCCAGCGCGACACCCGCTGCGACTGCGCCCAGCAAGAGGTGGCGGCGGGAAAGCGAGAGTGGGAGAAGCTGACGCGACATGGGATGCTCCAATAATATGATACTTACGATCATGTTATTGGAGCTAATAGTCGGTGGCGTTTGCCGCGTCAACGTTGGCGGTTAGGCAAGCTTGGTCATCAGCACCTTGTCGATACGGCGACCATCGAGATCCACCACTTCGAACTTCCAGCCATCATGTTCGAAGGTTTCGCCCACGGCTGGCAGGCGATTGATGATGGATAGCACATAGCCCGCCACCGTCTCGAACTTGGCATCCTTGGGGATGTGGAGCTTCAGGCGTTCGCTGAACTCGTCGACGGGCATCCAGCCGGCCACAAGATAGGAGCCGTCCTCACGCTTGACCAGCGCGGGATCATCACCCGTTTCTTCCTGGAACACGCCGGTGATCACCTCGAGAATGTCACCCGAGGTCACGATACCTTCGAAGTGGCCATATTCGTCCACCACCAGAGCCATGTGCACGGTGGAGTTCCGGATGGCGCGCACGACATCGAGCGCATCGGCATGGTCCATCACCACCGGCACCTGCTGCACGAACTTGCGCAGATCAAGCGGCTGGCCATTGGCGAAGACGCCGATGATATCCTTGATGGCGACAACGCCGATAATCGAGTCCGAATCCCCGTCCTGCACCAGCAGGCGCGAGCGGTGCGTACCCAGGATCACCTTGCGGATTTCCGAGCTGTCATCGCTCAGATCAACCACATCCACGTCGAGACGCGGTGTCATCAGGCCACGAGCCGAACGGTCGGCGAGGCGCATGACGCCTGAGATCATCGAGTGCTCGTCGCTCTCGAACACGCCGGCCGTAGTGGCCTCGGCGATGATGGTCTTGACCTCTTCTTCGGTGACCTTCTCTTCGGTCTCGCCGCTCTGGCCCAGAAGGCGCAGCACGAACTTGCCGGACACGTCCAGCAGCCAGACGATGGGCGAGCCGATGGCGGCCAGCAGCTTCATCGCTGGCGCCACGCGCGAAGCGACGCTTTCAGCATCACGCAGAGCGATCTGCTTGGGCACCAGTTCGCCCAGGATCAACGAAATATAGGTGATGAGAACAACGACGATACCCACGCCCAGCACGTCGGCGACACTGCCGGCAACGCCCAGTTCGCGCAGCCATTCGGTGAGACGCAGGCCCAGCGTGGCGCCCGAGAAGGCGCCCGACAGGATACCCACCAGGGTAATGCCAATCTGGACGGAGGAGAGAAACTTGCCGGGGTCTTCGGCCAGTCGGAGGGCGACGGCGGCACCGGTATTGCCTTGGTCAGCCATATTGCGCAGACGCGCAGGACGAGCGGAAACAACTGCCAACTCAGACATGGCCAGGAGGCCATTGACGATGGTCAGGACGACGACGATCAGAATTTCTACGAACAAGGTGTTTTCATGAAATGCGGCCCCGCACTCAGCATCGGGTCGCTTTGGACAGGCGCAATATAGAGGTAAAGCCCGTGGCTGCGCCATGGGTGTTAACAAAATACTGCGCCCGCCCCCGAAAAGGGCGGCCCGGGCGATTAACCCAGACGGCGCTTAGTCTTGTCGTCGTAGGGGTTATTGCCGCCAGCCCGGACCCAAAGACGGATCGGAGTGCCCTTGATATCAAAGGCTTCGCGCAGGCCGTTCACCAGGTAACGTTGATACGACGTGGGCAACACATCCGGACGCGAGGCGAACAGGATGAAGCTCGGTGGCCGCGTCTTGGCCTGCGTCATGTAGCGCAGCTTGAGGCGACGGCCCGACACTGCCGGAGGCGGATGCCCCTCGACCATGCCCGCCAGCCAACGGTTGAGACGTGCCGTCGAAACGTGCGCATTCCAGCTGCGTTCGATCTTGAAGATCGCGTCCATCAGCTTGTCGATGTTCTTGCCGGTCAGACCCGACAGGGTCACCAGTGGAACGCCGCGCAGCTGTGGCAGCAGGCGATCGCACTCTTCGCGCAGCACCTTGAGCGTCTCGTTCTTGTCCTCGATCAGGTCCCATTTGTTGAGGGCGATGACGAGGGCACGACCTTCGCGCTCGACCAGATCGGCCAGCGCCAGATCCTGCTTTTCGAACGGGATGGTAGCGTCGAGCATGAGCACGACGACTTCCGCATACTGGATCGAGCGCAGGCTATCGCCCACGGCCAGCTTTTCCAGCTTTTCGGTGACGCGCGAGCGGCGGCGGATACCGGCGGTATCCACCAGGTTGATCACGCGGCCATCCCATTCCCATGGAACGAGGATGGAATCGCGGGTGATGCCAGCTTCCGGGCCAACCAGCACGCGCTCTTCGCCAACCATGCGGTTGATCAGCGTCGACTTGCCCGCATTGGGACGGCCGACAATGGCGACGTTGAGGAAACGCTTGGGGTTCCAGCGGAGCGTAGCTTCATCGCCCTCGCCTTCCAGCATGTCCTCGGTGATATCGACATCAACCTCAGGCAGCGCATCGAGATCGGCGATGTCGCCCGCTTTTGCCTCAGCTTCTGCAGCAGCCTTATCGATGGCAGCGGAGACAATGGAGTACAGCTCGGACAGGCCAAGGCCGTGTTCAGCCGAGAGCGCAATGGCTTCGCCAAAGCCGAGCTTGAATGCCTCGACGAGGCCGGCCTCGGCAGCACCGCTTTCGGCCTTGTTGCCGACGAGATGCACATCCTTGCCCGCCTTGCGCAGGACCTGGGCAAAGCGCTGATCGAGCGGCACCACGCCAGCGCGGGCGTCGATCATGAACAGGATTACGTCAGCTTCACGGATGGCCAGCTCGGTCTGCTGACGCATACGGTCTTCGAGGCTACCGTCTTTGACGTCCTCATAGCCGGCGGTGTCGAGAATACGGAAAGTCAGGTCGGCGATGCGGCCTTCAGCCTCGCGCCGGTCGCGGGTCACGCCGGGCGTATCATCGACGAGCGCAATCTTGCGGCCGACGAGGCGGTTGAAGAGGGTAGATTTGCCGACATTCGGGCGACCGACAATGGCAACGGTGACGGTCATGATAAATCGTTCCGATCAGGCGAGGGGCAGACGACCGCTATTGAGCGGCCGGCTGAGCCTCGGGGGTAGCAACTGGCGCTTCTGCAGCCGGAGCGGTCGCAGGCGTTTCGTCGCTGACAATCTGGTCAATCGCGTCGGCCGCAGCAGCGGCGGCGTTCGGGACTGGTTCTGGCTGGGTGATTTCGCCCTGAGCGAGCAGCTGGGCAAGGTAGTAACCCATGCGATTGCGCACATTGCTCTGGGTCATTGGGTCGTTGAGAACAGAATCAAAGCTCTTCTGGGCGGCCGCAAAGTCGCCGGCCTTGTACTGAGCCAGACCGAGTGCCTCCCGCGCCACGTTGCGCAGCGGGCTACCTTCGACGGCGACACTTTCAACGCGAGCCTGAACATCGGCAAGCGTGCCGTTGTCGACGAGGATATTACCGGCGAGCACGAGTGCCAGCTCACGCAGGCGTGGGTTGGACTGCGAGTTTGCCAGCGCATCATAGGCTGCAACAGCTTCGGTCGGCTGGCCTTCGCGGGCCAGAACACCGGCCTTGCGGAACTCGGCAAGCGCTGGATAGCTGCCTGAACCATCGGCAATCAGCTTGTCGAGCTGAGCCTGAGCGGCTGGCAGGTCATTGCCATCAACCAGATCGAACGCCTTGTAGAGTTCGTCCGAAGACTGGGCGGCATTGTTGGAATGGTACCAGGTCCAGCCCTCGTTGACCGCCACAAGGGCAACAACGGCAACGGCAGCGCCGATTACATAGGGGGCAAACCGACGCCAGAACGAGCGCATACGATCGCTGCGCAGCTCTTCGTCGACTTCGCGAAAAATGTTGTCCTGGGACATGGCCTGCCTAAGGGTCGGAACGTGAATTGGCCGCACGTTTAGCACGCTGTCCGGCTAATGCAAATGCATCGCCGCCCCTCTACCCCCAGGACTGAAACAAAGACTGGCTTATACCCCGCTCTAGTGCGCGGCAGCCTCGGCGATACTTCCCCGTCGACGGCGTAAGGCCAGCCCTTCCCAGATACCCACAGCCAGCAATACAGCTGTCGTCAGCCAACCCATAACAAGCAGATTGACGTTGAAGGCAACTGGGAACAGTGCCGCCAGCACGACAACCCCTGCGACGTGAGACAGCGGAACGCCGCCGTAAACCACGCGCTTGTAGATTGCGCTCCCGATCAGGTAGATAGCCGGCCCACCCAGCAGGATCAGCACCTGAGGCAGAGCCAGCATCTCGTTCGGGTGCACCATGACCAGATCATTGCCGACTGCGGTCGCAATAACGCCCGCCACCAGAACGGCGTGGACATAGTGGAAATTGGCGCCGATGCGGCCCGGGTCACTTGAGCCGGTTATGGCGTCCGTCGCGTCTTTGCTCGAAGTGCCAAAATACAGCCACCACATGGCCAAGGTACCAAGGAAGGTTGCCAGAAGCGCCGAAATGATCGGCAGGTCCCAAGGATGCGCCTCGGTCAGCATCGCGCCCGTGGCCAGCAAGGTTTCGCCCAGCGCCACGATAACGAAGAGCTGGCAGCGTTCGGCCAGGTGGCCGCCCTCGATAGTCCAGTCTTTGGTGATAGAGCGGCCTAGGCCGGGGAAGGCAAAGCCCATCATCGGCGATCCATATTCGCAGAGGATCGCAATGGCCCACAGAATCATACGCGCTTCGTGCTCGACGAAGGCACCGGCAATCCAGAACACCGCCGAAACGGAAACCCACGCCAGCATGCGCCGGTAATTGGCCGCGAGTGGGTGATGCCTGCCCAGTTGCAGAGCGATAAACCCGGTTCGGCCCACCTGGATGGCCACATAGGCCAGCGCGAATACCCAGCCGCGCTCACCAAATGCCTCCGGAATGGCCGAAGTCATGACCAGACCGAGCAGCATGATCGTGAAGATCAGCCCGCGTATGCGCGGCGTTTCGGGATCGAACCAGTTGGTGACCCAACAGGTATACTGCCAGCCCAGCCAAACGGCGAACCACAGAATGAGCGTTTCAAGAACGCCCAATGCTGTCAGGTTGTGCAGCAGCTCGTGGCTGAGCTGCGTCACCGCAAAGACATAGACGAGGTCGAAGAAGAGTTCCTCGTACGTCACACGGGCATGATGCCCCTCGCGACGGCGGAGGAGAGGATGGCTGAGGGCATGCTGATCGGTCATATCGCCTACATGGCACTAGGGATCGCGGGGCCTACTTCAAGTAATGCCCCACTCTCTACTGCCATTCTGCGCCGGTCAACTGTTCTCGAAGATGTTCGAGAAGCAGGTCAAACACACCGGAGGAGCGGTGAAACCACCGCCTCCCCTTATTCCCACTCGATCGTGCCGGGGGGCTTGCTGGTCACGTCATAAACGACACGGTTGATGCCACGCACTTCGTTGATGATGCGGGTTGCGGTCTTGCCGAGGAAGTTCATGTCGAACTGGTAGAAGTCTGCGGTCATGCCATCCACCGAGGTCACCGCGCGCAGGGCGCAGACGAACTCGTAGGTGCGACCATCGCCCATCACGCCAACGGTCTGGACCGGCAGCAGCACAGCGAAGGCCTGCCAGATCTTGTCGTACTGACCCGACTTGCGGATTTCGTCGAGATAGATGGCGTCGGCCTGGCGCAGGATATCCAGCTTTTCAGGCGTGATACCGCCTGGGCAGCGGATCGCCAGACCCGGACCGGGGAATGGATGGCGGCCGATAAAGCTTTCGGGCAAACCCAGCTCGCGACCAAGGACGCGCACTTCGTCCTTGAACAGCTCACGCAGCGGCTCGACGAGCTGCATGTTCATGCGCTCGGGTAGACCGCCCACATTGTGGTGGCTCTTGATGGTGACCGATGGACCGCCGGTGAACGACACCGACTCGATAACGTCTGGATAGAGCGTGCCCTGAGCGAGGAAATTGGCGCCGCCGAGCTTCTTGGCTTCCGCTTCGAAGGTCTCGATGAACAGGCGACCGATGATCTTGCGCTTGGTCTCGGGGTCGGACTGACCGTCCAGCTCACGCAGGAACACTTCGGACGCGTCCACATGCACCAGCGGGATATTGTACTGGTCGCGGAACATGGTGACGACCTGCTCGCTCTCATTGAGGCGCATCAGACCGTGGTCGACGTAGATACAGGTCAGCTGATCGCCGACTGCTTCGTGGATCAGCACAGCTGCGACCGAAGAATCCACGCCACCGGACAGACCGCAGATGACGCGGCCGGTGCCGACCTGCGCACGGATCTTTTCGATCATCTTGCTGCGATAGGCCGACATGGTCCAGTTGGACGCAACGCCACAGATGTTGTGGACGAAGTTCGCATAGAGCTTGGCGCCATCGGGGGTGTGCACCACTTCGGGGTGGAACTGCACGGCCCAGATGCGGCGGGCTTCGTTGGCGATCATGGCGAACGGCGCATTGGCCGAGGTGCCGACGACTTCAAAGCCCTCTGGCAGCGCGACGACGCGGTCGCCATGGCTCATCCACACCTGGTGTTCTGAGCCAAGCTCCCAAACGCCATCGGACAGAGCCGAATTCTTCTGCACCTTGACTTCTGCACGACCGAACTCGCGGTGGTGGCCGGCTTCAACGCGGCCACCCAGCGCCATGCAGAGAGCCTGCTGGCCATAGCAAATGCCGAGGATTGGCACGCCTGCATCGAGAATGGCTGGGTCAATGGTTGGTGCGTTCGCATCCAGCGTCGAGGCTGGGCCGCCCGAAAGGACGACCCCCTTTGGCTTGAGAGCAGCCATGGCAGCGCCGGCGCTCTGGAAGGGATGGATTTCGCAATAAACGCCTGTTTCACGGATGCGGCGCGCGATCAGCTGAGTGACCTGCGAACCGAAGTCCACGATAAGGATTGCGTCGGGGGCGGCAGTGTCTTGGCTGGTCATGGCGTGGCCATACCGCTCAGTAACGGATTCCGCAAGACTCTGCTTTGCAAGGCTGGGTTGATACCCACACCTGCCGATCCCCGCCCTACCCTAGTTCAGGATGCCGATCGACAGGTTGAGCAACGACGCAAAGCCCACCCAAACAAGATAGGGTACAAACAGCCAGGCCGCGATGGGGTCGAGTTTGCGGGCCAGAACGATAAACGTCACGATCAGGGCCAAAATGACGGCGATCACGGCGAAGGCCGGCCAGATCAGGTGCGCGATGAACCATATGGGCGACCACATGAAGTTCAGCGCCATCTGGGCGTACCAGACCTTCATGGCCGTAGCGGACGGTGAGATCATGTAGATGCGCCAGCCGGCCACGGCGATCATCACATAAAGCGTGAACCAGACCGGTCCAAAGATCCAGTTGGGTGGATTGAATGGCGGCTTGTTGAGGCCTTCATACCAGGCGCCGGGGGTGGACTGGGTGCCGATCAGCCCGCCGACACCAATGACGACAACCAGAAAGATTGCGAGCGTGATCCACGGTCGAGGTGTGCGGTAATCCGCGAGAGATGCATAGGTCATCGATGGACAGCCAGATTGAGTGCGTATTGATCTGACAACGCATCAGGTGACCAATCGGTTCACTTCACTGCGTAATCGTACAGTCAGCCTTGCGGAAGGTGATGCTCTCCCCCGCCGCATACGCAATTTTGACGCTGGATTCGTCAGGCGCCCAGGTTGGGATGACCGAGGCAAACAGCGGCGTGTTCCCGGGCAGATCGAGCGGGCAACCCGTGCGCAACGGCGTGCCATCTTCGGCAGCGGTCTCAAAGATCGCCACCCGGCTGCAACCGCCATCCGGACAAAGCTCGCCCAATTCCAGCGCGGCATGGCCCGATGGCGCAACGAGCCTGAGCTTGGTGTCTGGACCCGGGAAGGCGAACCAGATCGCCGCCATCGCCGCGCCGACAATCACGACTGCGCCGAGCCCGAAGGCCCAGGGCGAGATCGAGGATGGTTCGTTGTCGAGGCTCATGCCGAGCGGCGCAGTGCGTTGATATAGAAACCGTCCGTGCCGGTGAGGCGCGGGGTCAGCGCAATGCCACCTTGCTCCGTCTCGGTGTCAGCCGGGAACGCGGTGCCGAAGGCCGACTGCCACAGCTCTGCCGGGTTCACCGAGGCGAAATCCGGATTGGCCTTGATGAAGGCGACGACCTGATCGTCGTTCTCTTCGGGCAGGATGGAACAGGTGATGTAGACCAGCGTGCCGCCCGGCTTGAGATAGCGCGCGGCATCCGCGAGGATCGCAGCCTGCTCGCCGACACGCTGCGCCAGCAATTCGGGCGTCAACTTCCACTTGGTATCGGGGCGACGACGCCACGTGCCGGTGCCGGTGCATGGGGCATCGATGACGACACGATCCATCTTGCCAACGAGATCTTCCAGCGCATCGGGCTGCGGGGCGCGGACCTGCACATTGCGCGCGCCGTTACGCTTGAGGCGATCATAGATCGGCGCAAGGCGGTTGCGATCGCTGTCATAGGCGAAGATCTGGCCCTTGTTGCCCATCACAGCCGCCAGCGCGAGCGTCTTGCCCCCGGCCCCTGCGCAGAGGTCGAGCACCTGCTCGCCCGGCTTGGCGTTGGCGAGGCCGGCCACCAGCTGGCTGCCCTGATCCTGCACTTCAAACCAACCCTTGAGATAGCCCTCGTCCGTCGTGACATTGGGCGTGCGCGCATCGCGCGGACCGGCGGGCATGGTGACGCCATTAGGCGAAAACTTTGTCTCGGCCGGATTGAACCGCGCCAGCGACTTCATCACCCGCTCGCGGCTCGACTTCAGCGTGTTGACGCGCAGGTCGAGCGATGGCCGACCCGACATGTCCTGCCCTTCGGCAATCCAGTTGTCGCCGAACGCGCGTTCCAGCGATGGTGTCAGCCATTCGGGGAAATCGGCAAGGATGTGGCCGGGCGTGCCATCAGGCAGCTGACCAACTGCGCGCTCCAGCTCTTCTTCAGTCAGTGGCGCGGGCGCGTGATTGTCGGTGGCAAAGCTTTCACTCAGCGCTGCCGGGTCTTCATTCCAGTCGCGTACCGCAACGGCCAACACCAGCGCGCGTGGCGTGTCGCTGCCCATCAGCGCAGCATGCGACGAGCGACGACGCAGCGCGTCATAAACCAGATTGCCGATGGCGGCGCGGTCGCCTGCCCCGGCAAAGCGATTGTTCAGGCCCCAGGCCTTCAGCGCCTCGGACACCGGGCGCTTGCGGGTTTCCACATCGGTCAGAACTTCAATAGCGGCGGAGAGGCGACCGGGAAGACGCATGGGACACAATACTCAGGATAGGAGGATACGCAGGAGGACCAATAGCCAGAGGACACCCAGCACCGCAAGTCCGGCGGTGAATACGGCAAAACGACTATCGAGGCGATTGGTGGTGACATGGATCGCCGTATGGCCAAAGCGCAGCGCCACGAACAGCCAGGCTAGGATCACCTCAACCCAGTTCGTGCCACCGCTCCACAGCGCCAGCAGCGCCACCACATAGAACAACACGGGCAGCTGGAACTGATTGTCGAAATTGTTCGACAGCAGCCGCGCCTTGAGTGGGTACGCAGTGCGGTCCACCGCAATGTCCTCGGCCGCAATCTCACCCGACATCACCCGCGGCACCCGCTCCCGGCCCAGCCACAACAGCAGAACGATGCTCAGCATCACTTGTGCGGCAACGGCAAGGATCAGCAGTTTGGTGACGAGCGGATACATGAAAGCTCCAGAACAGAATCAACCTGTGGGGCTAAGTCTTTGACGTGGAATCAGTTCCAGCGATGGTTCAGTAGACCTCATCCTGAGCCTGTCGAAGGACGAGGCCGTGGCACTGGACGTTCCACTCGCTCGACCTCGTGGTTCGACAAGCTCACCATGAGGTCTGTGGGGGACGGCTTAATCCCCCCACCCACCGCTCGTCACCCTCGGGCTTGACCCGAGGGTTCTTCACTTGTGGCTGGTCCCGAAGGTGACGATCTGTGCGCGCACACCGGCTCTGGAACCCAGCCTGTCAGTCGACACCCTCCCCCTTGCGGGGAGGGATCAAGGTGGGGGTGGCAGCACGCACCGGTCTCGTGGAGAGATACCCCCACCCTGCTCGATCACGGACTTAGCACGCTAAGTCCTGTCTCGCTTCCCTCCCCACAAGGGGGAGGGTTGACGACTGCGTGTTCGGTTGTCCGAACGCCCCTACCTACCGACCGCTGCGATAGTTCGGAGCTTCGCGCGTAATCGTCACGTCGTGCACATGGCTTTCGCTGAGTGCCGCGCCGGAGATCTTCACGAACACGGAGTTGTCGCGGAACTCCTGCAGGTTGTGCGCGCCGGTATAACCCATGGAGGCACGCAGCCCGCCCGCGAGCTGATGCAACACAGCGCCAGCAGCACCCTTGTAGGGCACCTGGCCTTCGATGCCTTCAGGCACCAGCTTCATCTGATCGCGCACGTCCTGCTGGAAGTAGCGGTCAGCCGAGCCCGAGCCCATGGCACCGACCGAGCCCATGCCACGGTAGGATTTGTAGGAGCGGCCCTGGTAGAGATAGACCTCGCCGGGGCTTTCGTCGGTGCCGGCCAGAAGCGAACCGACCATGACGCAAGAAGCGCCACCGGCCAGTGCCTTAGCCATGTCGCCGGAGAATTTGATTCCGCCGTCAGCGATCACTGGCGTGCCGGTCTTTGCGCCTTCTTCGGCACAGGCCATGACAGCTGCGAGCTGAGGAACGCCAACACCGGCGACGATGCGCGTGGTGCAGATCGAGCCTGGGCCGATGCCGACCTTGACCGAGTCAGCGCCAGCGCCAACCAGTGCCTTGACGGCTTCGGCGGTTGCGACGTTACCGGCGACGATGCGGGTGGAATTGCTCTCGCGCTTGACGCGCTCAACGGCTTCGGCAACGCGCACGGAGTGGCCGTGGGCCGTGTCGATAACCAGCAGGTCAACGCCAGCGTCGATCAGCTGTAGCGAACGCTCAAAGCCAGCGTCACCAACGGTGGAAGCAGCAGCAACGCGGAGGCGACCCTGCGCATCCTTGACGGCGTTCGGGTTCAGCTGAGCCTTTTCGATGTCCTTGACGGTGATCAGGCCGGTGCAGCGGCCGTCAGCGTCGATCACCAGCAGCTTTTCAATGCGGTGTTTGTGTAGCAGCACCTTGGCTTCGTCCTTGGAAACGCCGTCACGCACAGTGACGAGGTTTTCATGGGTCATCAGCTCGGCAATGCGCTGGCCCGGATTGGAGGCGAAGCGCACGTCACGGTTGGTGAGAATGCCCACCAGCTTGCCGATGGCGCGACCACCCTTGCCGCCGTTTTCAACGACGGGAATGCCCGAGATCCGGTTGAGCTGCATCAGGGCAAGCGCGTCGGCCAGCGTGGCGTCGGGGCCGATGGTGATGGGGTTGATGACCATGCCGCTTTCAAACGACTTGACCATGCGGACCTGCTCGGCCTGCTGCTCGGCAGTGAGGTTCTTGTGGATCACACCAAGGCCACCAGCCTGGGCCATGGCAATCGCCATGGCGCTTTCGGTGACGGTGTCCATCGCCGAGGAAATAATCGGCAGGTTCAGCGCGATGTCCTTGGTGACATAGGTCGCGATATCGGTTTCGCCCGGCAGAACGTCGGAGCTGGCAGGCTGCAGCAGCACGTCGTCAAAGGTGAGCGCTGCGTCGCCAGTGATAGTGGTAATAATCTTCGCCAAGGCCAGACCCTTCCTGCCTTCTGTGTGACACAGAGATGATTGGAGTTTGAACCGGACGAGCATTGCGCCGGGTTCAGGTTGGCGAGGGTCAATAGCACTGCCAAAACCGCTTGCATAGGGGCACAGCCGCTGCGCAAACGCATAACAAGGATGTCGAGAGGGAATAGGCGAGCGAGCCGTCGCGCAAGATGACGCCGACAAACGCTTCGTGCGGCACAAATTCCGACTAAATGTGAAGGGCGTTTCGGCTTTTCAGCCGCCGCCATGCGGTCCATAGTCGAGACCGTTCGGCACACTGCCGCATTCGATTCCCGGTCTCATGTTTGCAATCCGTGTAACGCCCCTCATCCTGGCGGTCGCCCTGTTCATGGAACAGATGGATTCGACTGTCATCGCCACCTCGCTGCCGGCGATTGCCGCCGACATCGGGACGGAACCGATTGCGCTCAAACTGGCGCTGACGGCCTACTTCGTGGCGCTGGCTATTTTCATCCCCATCAGCGGCTGGATGGCGGATCGCTACGGCGCCAAGAACATCTTCCGGCTCGCAATCCTTGTCTTCATGCTGGGCTCGCTGGCCTGTTCGTTCTCTTATTCGCTTGAGACCTTCGTGATCTCGCGGTTCTTCCAGGGCATCGGCTCATCGATGATGACCCCGGTCGGTCGCCTTCTGCTGGTGAGATCGACGCCCCGCAATGAGCTGGTCAATGCCATGGCCTGGCTGACCATGCCGGCACTATTGGGCCCGGTCACTGGGCCGCTGATCGGCGGGTTCCTCACCACCTATCTCAGCTGGCACTGGATTTTCTGGATCAACATCCCGATCGGCATTGCCGGCATCATCCTCGCCGGCATTTTCCTCAAGGTGCCAAAGGAGCGAAATCCGCGCCCGATCGATTTTGTCGGGTTCGTCCTGGCGGCAATAGCCTTTTCAGGGCTGGTCTTCGGGTTATCGGTGATGAGCCTGCCTGCCCTGCCCATCATCTATGGCTATCTGACACTGGCCGTCGGCGTGACTTCGGGCGCCCTTTATCTGCTGCATGCCAAGCGGACCAAGTATCCCCTGCTCGACCCTGCCCTGCTGCGGCACCGCTTGTTCAGAACCTCGATCACGGCGGCCTCGCTGTTCCGCATCGGCGTTGGTGCAGTGCCGTTCCTCCTGCCCCTGATGCTGCAGCTCGGGTTTGGCCTCAGCCCGTTCCAGTCCGGCGCGATCACCTTCATCTCGGCGGTTGGCGCGCTTGCCAGCAAGGCCATCGCCCAGAGCGTTTACAGACGGTTTGGCTTTCCTCAGGCGCTTGGCTGGGCCTCACTGCTGGGTGGCCTGCTGATCGCTGCGCAGGGTTTCTTTACCCCCGACACCTGGGTTCCGCTGATGATGTCGGTGCTGCTCGTTGGCGGCGTTTTGCGCTCGGTCTTCTTCACCGGCAGCAACGCACTGGGCTATGCAGATATCACCGACGAAGAGGCCAGCCAGGCCACGGCCATCGTCGCGGTGGCGCAGCAGTTGAGTGTGGCCTTGGGTGTCGCCGTGGCTGGTGGCTTGCTCGAGATCAGCACGCGGTTGCACGGGGGCGCTCTGCAACTGGGCGATTTTCAAACTGCATTCATCGTCGTCGGCCTGCTCAGTGCAGCGGCCGGGGTCATCTATTTCAGGCTGCCAGCCGACGCTGGCAGCCTTGTTTCGGGCCATCGGGTCCCGTCCCTAGCCAAGGAGTGACCGGGGACCAACCCCGGCGATTTTGCCGTGTCACGTAGTACACCCCTGATTCTCGCCACCGCGCTGTTCATGGAAAACATGGATTCCACGGTGATCGCCACTTCGCTCGCGGCCATTGCGGCCGATATCGGCACCGATCCTATTTCCCTCAAGCTGGCGCTGACCGCCTATCTGGTGGCGCTCGCAATTTTCATCCCGATTTCGAGCTGGATGGCCGACCGCTTTGGTGCGCGCAATGTGTTCCGCGTTGCGATGGTGGTGTTTATGCTGGGCTCCATCGCCTGCGCCTTTTCGGACTCGCTGGCAGCCTTCGTCGTCGCGCGGTTCGTGCAGGGCATGGGCGGCGCGATGATGGGTCCTGTGGCGCGCTTGGTGCTGGTGCGGGCCACCCCGCGCCACAAGCTCGTCGACGCGATGGCATGGCTGACCATTCCGGCGCTGATCGGGCCCATCGTTGGCCCGCCATTCGGCGGCTTCCTCACCACGTTCTTCTCGTGGCACTGGATTTTCATCATCAACGTGCCGATCGGGCTGCTGGGCATATTTCTCGTTGGGCTCGTGCTGCCCAATGAGGTGCGCAATGCGCCGCGCCGCATTGATCGCAAGGGCTTCTTCCTCGCGGGCGCGGCCTTTGCCCTCTTCGCCTTTGGCACATCGGTGGTCAGCCTGCCTGCCCTGCCGCCCATTTATGGCGCCATCACCGCTGCGGCTGGCATTGCGCTGGGCATGCTCTATGTCCGCCATGCGCTCAGCACCGACTATCCGCTGCTCGACCTGCGCCTATTGCGCTTCCCGATCTTTCGCACGTCGGTCGTCGCCGGGACGTTCTTCCGCCTCGGACAAGGCGCCACGCCGTTCCTGTTCCCGCTGATGCTGCAGCTAGGCTTTGGCATGTCGCCGTTTGAATCCGGCATGGTGACGTTCGCGGGGGCCATCGGCGCGCTGGTCGCCAAGTTCATGGCGAACTGGATGTTCGCCCGCTTCGGTTTCAAATATCCGCTGGTGCTGGCCACGGCAATTTCGTCCCTCGGCATTTTCGCCATGGGCACCTATGTGCCGGAAACGCCCATCCCGCTCATTCTCGCCGTGCTGGTCTTCGTGGGCTATTGGCAATCGGTGTTCTGGACTGGCTCAAACGCCTTTGTCTTCGCCGATATCGAGGACAAGGATGCGGGTCAGGCCAATGTCATCAGCCAGGTCTGGGGCCAGCTGATGTTTGCCATGGGCGTGGCCGTTGGCGGCGGTGCGCTCGAATTGACGCACAAGCTGCGGGGCGGTGGCGAGCTGATCCTCAGCGACTTCCACACGGCCTTCTATGTTGTTGGGGCCGTATGTCTTGTGTCGACGGTGCTATTCTGGCGCCTGCCGAACAATGCCGGGCACCAGCTCACCAAAGGCGTGCATTAGGCGTCGGTGCGCCGTGCATATTCCTTGTTGAGACGCGCGATGGCGGCCTGCAACAGGGCGGCTTTCTGGCGGTTGCCCGCGTCAGCCTGATCGAACTTGGCGGCCGAGGTGCCCTTGCCGCGCACATTGCGGCGCTGCTTGTCAGCAATGGTGCGGGCACGGTCGCGCCGTTCACGAAGACGGCGCGCAAGCGTACGCAGGCCTTCGGAATCCATACCGGAAAGTGCGGGGTGACGCGCGGCCTCTACGAGCTCGCGTTCATCCTTGTCGAGTACGCGGTCTTCGGTCTTGCGATTGATGGCCATGTTTTCTCCTTTCGGTTCACGTGACCAACGCTATAGCGCTGGGGAGCGTTCCGAAAGGATGACCTCTGGTCGCAGGCTTAGCGGTCGTATTCGCCTTCGCCCGGCTCGGTATCGTTGGTGCCCTTGAAGCCCTTGGCGATCAGATAGGCTTCCGCCGAATCCGCACGGCTGGATGGTGGCTTGGCGTGGAAGGTCGTCTTGAAGTGGCGCTTGAGCATGTGCAGCAGCTCATGTTCGGTGCCACCCTGGAACACCTTGGCGACAAACACGCCGCCAGGCGTCAGCACGTCGAGCGCAAACGCCGCTGCGATCTCGATCAGCTGCACGATGCGCAAGTGGTCCGTCGGGCGATGGCCAGTGGTTGGCCAGGCCATGTCCGACATCACGATATCGGCCTTCTTGCCACCCATGGCAGCAATCAGCTGCGCTGGCGCGTCATCGTCGGTGAAATCCTTGCGCAGCAGGATCACGCCGGGAATGGGGTCCATCTCCAGATAATCGATGCCCACGATCAATGGATTTGCGTCGGTTGAACCGGTCGCTGCGGCAGCAACCTGAGACCAGCCACCAGGGGCCGCGCCCAGATCGACAACGCGCATGCCCTTGCGGAAGAGATGGTGCTTTTCGTCCATCTCCTTGATCTTGAAGGCTGCACGCGAGCGATAGCCCGCCGCACGCGCTTTGGCGACATAGGGGTCATTGAGCTGGCGCTCGAGCCATTTGGTCGAGCTGACCTTGCGACCCTTGGCGGATTTCACCCGGATCTTGAGGTCTTTTTCGGACTTGCGGCCACCTGTGCCTAGAGCCTTATCAACCATTTGCAGTCCTCCGCGAGGGATAGCGCGATGCGCGATTGCGGACGCGGTCGGCATCCATCAGCGAGATTAGTATACCTTCGCGCAAGCCCCGATCGGCCACGCGCACACGTTCGGCAGGCCACTCGCGGCGAATCGCCTCGAAAATGGCACAGCCAGGTAGAACCAGATCGGCGCGGTCGCGGCCGATACAGGGGTGGGCAACGCGCCGGGCAAATGGCATGGCGAGCAGCACCTTCATGGTCTCATCGACCTCGGCGCGCTTCATCCACAATCCATCGACCTTCTGGCGCTCATAGCGCTCAAGCCCCAGATGCAGCCCCGCCAGCGTCGTCACCGTGCCGGATGTGCCGATCAGATGCACGGGATGATTGGCAATCATCTGGCGCAGCTTCTCGCGGCCACGGAACTGGCGCAGGTGCTCGGAGACATGAGACACCATGGCCTCGAACACTTCGGGCGTCACGTCAATGCCGCCAAACTTCTCGGCGATCGACACCACGCCCACGGGCAGCGACTGCCACGAGCGGATCGACGCCGACATACGGCCCTGCGACTTGGGGCGCCCGCCCCGGAAATCGAGCCAGGCCAGTTCCGAGGAACCACCACCGATGTCGAACATCAGCGCGCCCTGCGCCGTGTTCTCGATCAGGTCGGCGCAACCGGTCACGGCCAGTTCGGCCTCGGTGCGGCGATCCACGATCTCAAGATCGATACCAAGCTCTTGCTTGACGCGGTCGAGAAATGCCGGCCCATTTTCGGCAATGCGGCAGGCCTCGGTTGCAATCAGGCGCATCCGTGCGGGTTGATGCTCGCGCAGCTTGTTGCGGCACATGCGCAGCGCATCCATGGTGCGTTCCATGGCGGCGTCAGACAGGCGTCCGGTGACCGAAACGCCCTCGCCCAGACGGACAATGCGGGTAAAGCCATCCATGACGCGGAAACCGTGTTCATGAGGGCGAGCAATCAACAGGCGGCAGTTATTGGTTCCGAGGTCCAGCGCAGCATAAAGGGGGCCGCGATGCTTCCGGGGGCTGGGTGGCGTCCGCTGATCCGCTCCGGGCGACGGCCCATGGCCGCTTGCCCGCCCCGACCGGCTTTCGCCTGCGGGGGCACGAATCGCCGCTTCGCCCGAAGACGAAAGTGCGGCGGCGGACCGATCGGAATCGGTCACTGAAGTCTCCTGACGTGCGCGGTCGCAGAATACCGGCCTAACCGGTCGCGCCCGACGCACTTTTATTGCGTGTCAAAAGCAACGGTAGAGCAAGGGGGCGGTTAGCGCAATGCAATCTGGCGCAGGAGGCCCATTCCGGCGCGTCGCCGCGCGCCGGAATGGTTCGGCGTCACGCCCCGAGGGAGGCGCGGTCGCGATAGATGTAGACCTTACCGTGACGCTGCAGGGCAGACGCTGGGCAATCGGTGCTGATCGGTGCATGGAAGGCCTGCTGAAGGGCTTCCGCCTTGTGCGCACCGGTAGCGGCGAGCACAATTTCACGAGCTTCAAGGATCGTGCCGATCCCCATGGTCACCGACATCGGCGGTGGCATTTCGCCAGGTGGGAAATCTACGGCATTCGCAGTGCGGGTCGACTCGGTCAGAGGCACTTCGCGGGTACGGCTGTCGAAGGGCGAGCCGGGTTCGTTGAACCCGATATGGCCGTTGCGACCAATGCCCAACAGCTGCAGGTCGATGCCACCAGCAGCGACGATGGCCTGCTCATAGGCAGCGCAAGCCGCCGCAATGTCCCCTGCGCTCACGTCTGGCAGGCGGGCGTTGCCCGGCGCGAAGTCCACATGCTCGAACAGATGGTGCTGCATGTAGGCTTCAAAGGAACCCGGATGACCGTGTGGCAGGCCGACATACTCGTCGAGATTGAAGGCCTTGGCCTCAGCCAGCGAGAACTCACCAGCCTTAAAGCGGGCGATGAGCTCGTTATAGACATCGCGGAAGGTATTGCCGGTGGCCAGACCCAGGGTCAGCGTCGGCTTCTGCCGAACTGCGCGAGAAACATGCTCGGCGACGGCAGCGGCGACGGCTGCGGCATCATCCAGAACGGTGACGATTGGTTCGGTCATTGCACTGTCTTGGCTCGAGAAAAGGAACGCGGCGATTAACTCGCCGCGCGTTGCTGTATGCTGCCCGTGCCGCCAGCTGCCTGAACCGAACGGGTGCCCACGTCGATAGCAGCCGCAAGGCAGGCATCGCCATCGGCGCCATCCAGCCAAGCATGCAGGAAACCAGCGTTGAAGGCATCGCCTGCGCCAGTTGTATCCACAACATCGACCTTGGGTGTCTTTGCACTGAACCGCTTGCCGTTCATGGCCAGCAATGCGCCGTCGCCGCCGCACTTCACCGCCACAACCGGGAAGTGTGTCGACAGGTGCACCAGGGCTTCCTCTGCATCGAGGCAACGCGTCAACGCACGAGCCTCTTCCAGATTAGGCAGGAACACGTCGACGCCTGACGCGCGTTCAAAGAACATCGGGTCGCGGATCAGCTCGGAATCCCAGCTGGGATCGAGCGACACGGTGTGACCGTGCTTCTTGGCTGCGCTGACGGCATGCGGGATTTCATGCAGCGTCGCGTATTCGGCGATGTGCAGGTGTTCGGCCTCAGACCACGACAAAGCCGCCTCAAAGGTGCTTGGCAGAGCTACGCCGGCGCGACGCGACAGGAACGCGCGCTCACTGTCATCGACCATGACGACGGTGATCTGCGGACCAGCATCGGGATGGCGATCCAGGAATTGCAGGTCGATGCCGAGAACATCGATTTGCTCTTCGAGTGCCCGCGACACCGAGTCCGTCCCGTAGCGCGCCAGAAGTGCGGTCGGGCGACCGATCGAGGCAGCATGTGCTGCCGTGATCAGAGCGCCGCCACCAGGTGTCATAGTGAAGTCTTGTGCGAATTGCTCACGCCCAAGCACCGGCATCGCGTCCAAACCATTGAACACCATGTCGCAATAGACGCGGCCGAGGCTCAACATTGCCCGGCCGCCAGATTTTGTTTCAGTCATGCCCGGCCCAGCGCCTTTTCGGTTGCTGCGTCAAACAGGTAGAGCGAGCCCACTTCTGCGGCGACCGACACTGTGCTGCCGATGGCGGGCACAACGCGACCTGGTGCGGTGGCGACAACGGTTTCGCCAGCGAGCTGCAGGTGAACCAGAGTTTCCGAACCGAGCGGCTCGACAGCAACAACGGTGCCGGTGGCCGACAGACCCTGCCCGGCATCGTCGGTGACGACGAGATCGTGCGGACGCACGCCGACGAGCACCTTGCCATTGGTGTTTGGCAGCGCGCCGCCAGCCCATTTGGCATCTGCAAGCGACAGCGTGCCGCCTTCGATGGTCGCGGGCACCAGGTTCATCGACGGGCTGCCGATGAAGCGTGCGGTGAACACGTCGAGTGGATGCTCATAGAGGTCGGTTGGCGTGCCGACCTGCAGGATATGGCCATCCTTCATCACGACGATCTTATCGGCCATGGTCATGGCTTCAACCTGATCGTGCGTCACATAGACAATGGTGGTGCCAAGGCGACGGTGCAGGCTCTTGATCTCCATGCGCATCTGCGCACGCAGCTGAGCGTCAAGGTTCGACAATGGCTCGTCGAACAGGAACGCCACGGGATCACGCACCATGGCGCGACCAATGGCAACGCGCTGACGCTGACCACCCGACAGGGCTGCCGGACGACGGTCGAGCAGCTTCTCGAGACCCAGGATTGCGCCGGTCTCGGCAATACGCTTCTGCTTTTCAGCCTTGGACAGCTTGGACGTATAGAGACCAAAGCCAATGTTCTGGCCCACAGTCATGTGCGGGTAGATAGCGTAGTTCTGGAACACCATGGCGATGTTGCGCTGCTTTGGCTCGCGCTGGTTCACCACTTCGTCGCCGATCTTCAGCACGCCGCCGGAGATGTCCTCGAGCCCGGCGATCATGCGCAGGGTGGTGGACTTACCGCAGCCCGAGGGGCCGACGAACACTACGAATTCGCCGTCCTCAATGGTGAGGTCGATGCCGTGCACGGCGCGGGACTTGCCGTATTCCTTGACCAGCCCTTGCAGTTCGATCTTTGCCATCAGGCGGTTTCCTTCAATTCTTCAAAACGCTGTTTGAGAGTGTGGGCAGCGTCGGTTGCGCGCTGCACGAGGGCTGAGTGACGAGCCGAGAAGTCTGCGGCCTTGTCGCGGTATCCGGCGATTGCCGCATCGAGCGGTGCCGGCGCAGGGCCGCCAAAGCGGGTGCGCACCGAAACGAAGTACTCAGGCGAAACCAGCTCTGCGAACAAAGTCTGGTCGATAGTGGTCTTGCGGCCGGTCGAGTGCTCGAATGCCGCGAGGAACGGTGCGTAGCCGTCGGTCTGCAAATCGCCGCCTGCGGCAACAACAGCCTTGGCAACCGATGCTGCGATCTCATGGCCTTCGCGGAAGGACAGGCCTTCGCGACGAACCAGGCTATCGGCCAGCTCGGTGATGGTGATGCAGGAGCGGCGGATATTGTTCGCCACCTTGGCTGGATCCACCTTGATCTGGGCAACCAGCGCCGCCAGCAGATCGAGCACGCGATAGGCGCTGTCGAAGGCCTGGTAACCCATGGCCTGCGTTTCGCCTTCGCTGTCGTTCATGTCGGTGAACGGGGTATTGTGCATCACGTCCAGCATCGCACGGGCCCGACCGAAGGTCTGACTGGCGAGGTGGCGCAGATGCTCGATCGGCACCGGATTGCGTTTCTGCGGCATGATCGAGGAGATCTGCACCAGAGCATTCGGCACATAGATCTGGCCGACTTCAAAGCTAGTCCAGAACTGGAGATCCTGAATCGGACGACCAAGATGGAGGAACATCAGCTCCATCGCGCCATACGTCGACGTGATGTAGTCGACGCCAGCAATGCAGCTGTAGGAGTTCTGCAGCGGCGCTGCAAAACCCAGCAGCTCGGCAACGCGGGCACGATCAATGGCAAAGCCCGAGGTGGTGATCGCGGCCGCACCCATGGGGGAGAGGTCGACAATCCTGTAGGCCTCGAACAGACGCTCGATATCGCGCGCCAGCACTTCGGTCACAGCGGACAGATAGTGCCCGAGCGTCGATGGCTGAGCCGGCTGGCCGTGCGTATAGGCAACGATCAGCGTCGCCTTCTCGCGTTCGGCTGCATTGATCAGCGCCACATGCAGCGCCAGCGCCTTGTCGATCAGCACGTCCAGGCGGGCCTTGAGGCCCAGCTTGAACAGGGTGTGATCGATGTCGTTGCGCGACCGTGCCGTATGCAGGCGCCCGGCCAGATCGGGGCCGAGACGCTTCTTGAGCTCGCGCTCGATCAGGAAGAAGAAGTCCTCCACTTCGCCGGTATAAACCAGCGTCGTGGGATCGACTTCGGCATCGATGCTGTCGAGGGCACCGGCAATCTTGCCCGCCTGGTCGGCGTCAAGAATGCCAGTCTCGTTCAGCATCACCAGATGCGCGCGGTCGATCGCCCGGAAGGCTTCGACATGGTGGTTCTTGGCGCTGTCGAACAGCGGGCGAAGCACCGTTTCCTTGTAGACCGGGTCTGGGAAGACCGAGGTATCGGAGAGACGTGGATCGGTCATCGATTAGCCCTTCAGACCGGCAAGCATCACGCCACGGACGATGTAGCGCTGCAGCAGCAGGAAGACGACGAGCGTCGGGATGGTGCCGATGGCAGCACCGGTCATGATGAGTTCCCACTGGATCGAGGATTCAGCCGAGAAGCTCGAGATGCCGACGGGCAGCGTGTAGAGTTCCTTGGAGGTCGTGACGATCAGCGGCCAGAAGAACGCGGTCCAGTTGCCGAGGAACGTGAAAATGGCGAGCGCCGAGATGGCAGGCACCACCATGGGCATGGCGATCTTCCACCAGATGGTAAACTCGTTCAGCCCATCGACGCGTGCGGCTTCCAGGAAGTCGTTCGGAACGCCTTCAAAGAACTGCTTCATCAGGAACGTGCCGAAGGCTGTCATCATGCCGGGGAACATGATGCCCCAGTAGCTGTCGATCCAGCCGAGCTGGCTGCTCATCAGGTACCATGGGATCACCAGCATTTCGGTGGGGATCATCAGGGTCGACAGGATAGCCAGGAAGATGAAGTAGCGGCCGCGGAACTCGAACTTGGCCAGCGTGTAGCCAACAAGGCTGTCGAAGAACACGTTGGACAGAGTCACCGTCACGGCGATGAAGGTCGAATTGAAGAACCACTGCATGAAGCGCCCGTCACCGAGCACCTTGACGTAGTTGGCGAAGGTCGGCGACGCCGGGATCAGGCGAAGGTCATAGACCTGCCCTGCTGTCTTCAGCGACGTCGAGAACATGAACAGCAGCGGGGTGATCATGATCAGTCCGCCGATGACCAGCAGAGTCCAGATGATGATGCGCCCGGGGCGGATGTCGCGGCGGTTGGCCGCCAGTTCGGAAGAGGTCATGGCGGTCACTTCTTTTCCCTCAGAACATAAAGTTGCAGCAGGGAGACAACGAGCAGGATGGTGAACAGCACCACGGTCTGCGCGGCGGCGTAGCCCATCTGATATGACGAGAAGGCGGTCTGGTAGATCATCAGCACGATCGGCTTGGTCGCATTCAGCGGACCGCCCGGATCATTGCTGGTCATGTTGTAGACCTGATCGAAAATACGCAGGAAGCCGATGGAGCTGAACACAACCAGGAAGACGGTGGTGGGCTTCAGCAGCGGCACGGTGATCTTGCGCAGGATCGCCCAGTCACCCAGACCGTCAATCTTGGCGGCCTCATAGAAGGTGGATGGGATGGCACGGATACCGGCCATGAAGATGATGATCTGGAAGCCAAGGCCTGCCCAGATGGCTGGCACGAGGATGGATGGCAGAGCCTGAAGGGTCGAGCGCAGGAAAGGCTGCTGCTCCATACCGATCGTGCTCAGGAAGCCGTTGATCACGCCGATTGGCAGCGGCTGGTAGAACCAGCGCCACACCCAGCCCATGGCTGCTGCGGTCGTGAGGAATGGCAGAAAATAAAGGGCGCGGATGAAGCCGTGCATGAAGCGGACGCGATCGAGATAATAGGCGATCACGAACGAGATGATCAGGCTCACCGGCGTACCGACGAGTAGATAGAGGAATGTGTTCTGGAACACTTTCCAGAAAACCGGGTCCGCGAACATCTTCTGGTAGTTGGCGAAGCCGATGAAGTTGGCTGGGCGCAACAGATCCCAGTCTGTCAGCGACAGCCAGAATGCCGTGAATGTCGGATAAAAGCGGATTGCCGCGTAAAACAAGATGGGCAGAGCCAGGAAAGTCCAGGCCCAAATTACCCTCTTGGTACTCATGTTCAAGCGGTCCCAGAAGCGGGTCGAGCCTGCTCCTTGCTTTGCGGTCGCCGACGCCATGTTCGCTCCTGCCAATTATGCACGGGCGGCGGCATTGTCTGCCGCCGCCCGGTTGAACTTATGTTCTGATTACTTCGTTGCGGCGTCGATGATCGCCTGCTCGGCTGCAGCAGCCTGTGCGAGCGAGTCCTCTACCGACTGGCCTTCGAGCAGAACGCGGTTGACCATGTCGATTGCGGTCTGGCGCTGTGCGGCTTCGTCGTAGAACTTGGTGGTGTGTGCGTATTCCAGACCCTTCAGGAATGGCCCCTTGATTGGGTCATTCAGGTTGGTCTCGGTCAGCGCAACGTCACGACGTGCTGGCAGCTCGCCAACGATGTCGAGCCAGACTTCCATCGCTTCTGGCGAGGAGATGTAAGCCAGGAACTTTTCAGCAGCGATCTTCTCTTCGCCCTGTGCCGAAGCACCGATGGCGTTAGCGAAGTAGCTGGAATAGTTCGAGCGCACGCCGTTGGCGTCTGCTGGCAGCTCAACCACACCCCATTCGAATGGGTTAGATTCGAATGCGCCGAGGCGGAACGTGCCGTCGATGGTCATGGCAGCAAGACCAGCGCGGAACGCGGCCTGACCTTCATCCATGAAGCCAACGAGGCCAACCTTCTGCTCGGTCTGCAGATCGGTGTAGAACTTCAGAGCAGCTGCGCCAGCGGCGTCGTTGTACGCAACATTGCCTTCAGCATCGTATGGAACGCCACCGTTCTGACGGATCAGAGCTTCGCGCCACCAATGGTGATCCTGGCCCGCCATATCCATGGTGATGCCTTCGGAGATGATGTTGCCGCCGCCATCGCGCTTAACGGTAGCTTCAGCAGCAGCAAGCAGCTCTTCGAGGTTGCTTGGTGGGTTGGCAATGCCAGCCTCTTCGAACAGCGCCTTGTTGTAGAACAGGGCCAGCGAACGCACGGCCGTTGGCAGACCGTAGTAGCTGTCGCCGCGCTTCATTGCCGAAACGATCGGGAAGAAGTCGGATTCGATTTCAGCGGTTGGGAACACTGCTGGATCAAGCGGCTGGATCAGCTCGCCGGAAACGAAGTTGTCGAGCCATCCGTAGAACAGCTGCACAACGTCAGGACCCTGCCCTGCGACCTTAGCGGCAACAACGCGCGTCTGGTAGTCAGCATATGGGAAGGTCGTGTGCTTGACAGTGATATCGGGATTGGCTGCTTCAAAATTCTTGATCAGCTGGTCCATAGCCTGAACGCGGCTATCGAACACATACTGCCAATATTCGATTTCGACAGCCTGGGCCGAACCCAGCGCCAGGAAGCTGATACCGGCTGCGAGGCCGGCGATTTTAGCCTTGGAAAACATGCAATACCTCCACTGCACCATCGGGTCTTTTGCCGACAGTTATCTCTTCGCGAGAAGGGCGAACCTCGCCATTCTGCGCGTGAACGTCGGCGATGTGACACTCTCTTGTCAATAAAATAATCTACTTGAGTTATGTTCTCCAATGGCTAGTTTCGATCCGAGCGAAACGTGGTAGTGGCTAGCCTTGGGGGAGACAGCAGATCTTGAACAGTCAGAGCAAGCGCACGCTGCGTCAGCGCGTTGCCATCGGGTCAAACCCGGAGCGCAACCGCGCACATAATCGCCGCGTCGTCTTGGAAGTGATCCGCCTTCAAGGTCACCTCGGCCGCACGGAAATTGCTCGCCGCGCGCATCTGACGCCGCAGGCTGTGTCCAATATTGTCGAAGAGCTGCTCGACGAAGGTCTGTTGATTGAACTGGGCCGTTTGCGCTCGGGCCGCGGCCAGCCGCCAATCCAGTTTGCCGTCAACCCAGATGGCCCCCTGACCGCTGGGGTTGAAATCGCCGCCGATCATATGGTCACTGTTCTGGTCGATCTATCCGGCGGCCTGCGTGCCCAATCCAGAATCACGCTTGAGCAGACTGGTCCCGATGTGATCCCCGGCCTCGTGTCCGAGCAGGTCACCCAACTCCTTGCTACGCTTGGCGATCGTCCGTCGCGCCTGTTGGGCATTGGCGTGGTGATGCCGGGTCCATTTGAAATTGAAGGCATGAGCTCGGTTGGCCCCGCCACCCTGCCCGGCTGGACCGGCGTTGATGTTGCCGCCGTCTTTGCCAAAGCCACCAATGAGCATGTCGTGGTCGAGAACGACGCGACGGCTGCCTCGGTTGGCGAGCGCCTTTACGGCGCCGGTCGCCAGATGGGGCACTTCTGCTACCTCTATTTCGGCATCGGTCTCGGCTTGGGTGTCGTCCAGGATGGTCGCCCCATGCGTGGCGCCTTCGGCAACGCTGGTGAAATTGGCCATATCGGCCTTGTCCCGCGCAAGGGTAAGGCACACGCTGGCCCTGCCGGAGCACTTGAGCGCTTCGTGTCGGTTTTTGCCCTGCGCGAACATCTCGCATTAGCGGGCATCTACGCCGCTAATGTAGAAGACATTCAACGTCTGCACGATGAAGGCAGTAAGCCGCTGCTCGAGTGGATCGGGATCGCCGCCGACTATCTCGCGCCGACCGTCCTGATGCTCGAAAACATCTTCGACCCCGAAGCCATCATTTTTGGCGGCGGCCTGCCCGATTCGGTGCTCGACGCGGTTATTGCCAGCCTCAATCCGCTGCCCGTCTCGGTGGCCACCCGCCGTCAGCGCAGCAGCGACCGCGTTCTGCGCGGCCAGACCGGCCTGCTGACCGCAGCCCTTGGGGCCGCGGCCTTGCCGCTCCTTGAAACCGTTTCTCCACATCTCAGCACTGCCGCCGGCGCGGCCTCCTGACCCCTTAGTAATCTGGAATAATGCCATGTTGACCAATCGCGAACGCTTGGGTCGTCGCCAGTCCCAACCCGCTATGTTGGCTCTCCAGCGCGCGCTTTCGCGCCTCAGGTCCACGCTGACGGTGATGAACACCGGCGCGCATCCGGACGACGAGCAGAGCGGCATGCTGGCGCTGATGAGCTTCAACATGGGCATGCGCGTCATTATTGCCTGCTCGACACGCGGCGAAGGTGGTCAGAACACACTTGGGCCAGAGCGCACTGGTGCGCTGGGCGTGGTCCGCTCGCGCGAAATGGAAGAAGCCGCACGCGAACTGGGCGCCGACGTTGTCTGGCTCGGTCACGGCCCCAATGATCCCGTGCACGATTTCGGCTTCTCGAAATCCGGTCCAGATACCCTTGCGCGTTGGGGCAAGGATCGCACCATCGAACGTCTCGTGCGCGCCTATCGCCAGGAACGCCCGGATATCGTCATCCCAACCTTCCTTGACGTACCTGGCCAGCATGGTCACCACCGCGCTATGACCGAGGCGGCAGAGACAGCTATTGCGCTTGCCGCCGATCCAACGGCCTATCCCGAGCACTTCGCCGAAGGCCTCACCACCTGGCAGGTGGCAAAGTACTACCTGCCCGCATGGTCGGGCGGCGGTAATGGCTATTACGATGACGAAGTGCCACCGCCCCCCACCACGGTGAGCGTCACAGCATCCGAAGTCGATCCCGTCACGGGCGCGTCTTACGACATGATCGGCCAGTTTTCGCACGGTCGCCACGCCAGCCAGAACATGGGCTTCTGGCGCCCCGTGCCCCAGACCAGCTGGCCGCTGAACCTCAAGCTTGGTGGCGGCGCCGAGAACGACATTCGCGCACGGCTGCCCGCCACGCTGGGCGAGATCGCCGACCTCGTTGGTGATACTGCCGCCAATGCGCTGCGCGACGCACAGCGCTCCATCGACAGCGCCATCGCCGCCTTCCCGCATGGCGCTGCAATCATTCCTGCCCTGCTCGAAGCCAAGGCAAAGCTGCGCGACGCCGTACTGTCCGAAGAAGAATCAGCACAGTTCGCCCACCGCATCGCGCGCAAGGAATCCGAGATCGACGCGGCCCTCGCGCTGGCCGCCGGTCTGGCCGTCACCGCATGGGTCGAGCCAGTCAATCTCTCGCCCGGCAGCGAAGGCATGCTCAATGTCGCCATCGAGCAGGGTCAGGCCAGCGACATCGCGGTTCAGGCCGTCACCATCAGCGCTATCAGCGTCGATGGTCCCGCCTCCGGCGACACGCTCATCCGCATCCCGATTCGGGTCGCCAACGACGCCCCAATCGCCAACGCCTATCTGCCCGATTTCTGGTCACTGGGCGGCAATGGCGCTGTCAGCGTAGCGCTCACCGCAACCGTCTCGGGTCAGACCATCCGTATCCCGGTCGATCTCGAAGAAGCGGTGCAGATCGTTCCCCCCGCATCCGTCGAGCTGAACCCCGACGTGCTGATCGCACCACTTTCTGCAGGCGGCAGCACCAAGGCCGTTCGCGTCCGTACCGATGCTGCGCTCGACCGCGTCAGCATCGCGCCACAGGACGGTATCACGGCCAGCCCAATCGGTGGTGGCCTCAACGTCTCCATCCCGGCCGGTCTGCCCGCAGGTCTGCACACCCTGCCCGCCCTGATCGACGGCACACAGGCTTACGCCGTCACGCCCATCGCCTATCCCCATATCGGCCGCACGCATTTCGTGAAGCCCCAGGTGCTCGATGTCCTCTCGCTCGACCTCTCCCTGCCCACATCCCGCATCGGCTATGTCGGCGGCGGCAGCGATCGCGTTGGCCTCTGGCTCAATCGCATGGGCGCCGATGTTACCGAGCTCGACGCGGCTGCGCTTGCCGGTGATCTCTCGGGCTTCGACACTATCGTCATTGGCACCTTCGCCTTCGGCACTCGCCCCGATCTTGCGGCGGCAACGCCACGCCTCCACCGCTGGGTGGAAGCCGGTGGTCATCTCGTGACGCTCTATCACCGCCCAACCGATGGCTGGTCACCCGATTCGACCCCGCCACGTCGCCTCGTGATTGGCTCGCCATCGCTGCGTTGGCGCGTCACCAATCCGAACGCGGCTGTCGACGTGCTCGAACCCGGCCACAAGCTGCTGACTGGCCCCAATGTCATCACCCAGGCCGACTTCGACGGCTGGGATAAGGAGCGCGGCCTCTACTTCGCCTCCGATTGGGACGCGCCCTACCAGCCGCTGCTGGCCATGAACGATGCCGACGAGCAGCCTCTGCGTGGCTCGCTGGTTTCGGCCCCCGTCGGCAAGGGCCGCCACACGCACACGGCCCTCGTGCTGCATCATCAGCTCGACAAGCTGGTGCCGGGCGCGTTCCGCATTCTGGCCAATCTGGTGCAGCCCGCGTGACATGAACGCCCCCACGGCTCGGGCCGATCATAGCGGCCTTGTCTGGCTGATGTCGGATATGGTTCTCGTCACCATCATGACCGTTCTGGTCAAGATCGGCGGCGCGACCTATCCGGCATTGCAGATGGTGTTCATCCGCTCGCTGATCGGCCTCGTCAGCGTGCTCCCCCTGGCATGGCGGCACCGTGCCGCCATCCGCTCCACCAAGCATGTGGGACGCCATATCTTCCGCGTGTTCTGCAACACGTTGGCGCTCAGCACCAACTTCGCCGCCCTCACGGCCCTGCCCCTCGCCATGGCCAACGCCATCGGCTTCATGCGCCCGCTCGTGGTCATGGTGCTGGCCAGCGTTCTGCTCAGCGAACGCAGCACGGTCTGGCGTTGGGTTGGCGCATCCGTCGGCTTTGTCGGCGTAATCATCATGGTCGCGCCCGGCGATGTGGCGTTCAATCCCGGCATTCTGGCCGCGCTCGGCTCGGTAGTCTTCGGCTCCCTCGCCGTCATCCAGACCCGCGCCCTGGCCCGCGAGAACACCACCGTGCTGATGGTCTTCTACACCGTCGGCCTCACCGTCTTCACCGCCATTCCCGCCGCCATTGTCTGGGAGCCGGTGCAATTCGACGATTGGGGCCTGCTGCTCGCCATCGGCATTCTGGCGCAGGTCGGGCAATATTGCTTCCTGCGCGCCTATCAATCGACGCCCGCCAATATCCTGGCCCCGTTCGGGTATCTCTCCATCGTGCTGGCGACCTTTGCCGGCTATGTGGCCCTCAACGAAGTGCCCAGCTGGACGACATTGGTCGGTATTGCCATCATCATCGGGGCGCTCGCCGCCACCTCGCGCCTGGATCGGCGCAAACTGCAAAAGGACGCCGCGCATGACCGAGAGCTTTGATGTCGCCGTGATTGGTCTGGGCGCCATGGG
The DNA here is from genome assembly GCF_000971295.1 of Devosia epidermidihirudinis. Taxonomy (GTDB): domain Bacteria; phylum Pseudomonadota; class Alphaproteobacteria; order Rhizobiales; family Devosiaceae; genus Devosia; species Devosia epidermidihirudinis. Next base: position 612,852 of record NZ_LANJ01000011.1, read on the forward strand.
CAGCGCCGCGCTCTACCAATTGGCTAAGCGTAATGTCCGCGTCGTTGGTATCGACCGTTTCGCCCCGCCTCACGCGCATGGCTCCACCCATGGCGAAACCCGCATCACCCGCCGTGGCATCGGTGAAGGCGAGGCCTATGTGCCGCTCGCCATGCGCAGCCATGAAATCTGGCGGGAACTGGAGGCCGAAACCGGTCAGAAAATGCTGTTCGAAGTGGGCAGCCTTATCATCTCCGAGCAGGACGACAATGTCGCCCGTCCCGGCCGCACCGGCTTCATCCGCCGCTCCATCGGCGCTGCCGAACGCTATGGCATCACTCACGAAATCCTCAGCGCCGATGACATCCGCTGCCGCTTCCCCAATCTCACCCCGCAGGACAGCGAGATCGGCTATTTCGAGCCCGGCGGCGGCTATCTCTGGCCCGAGCGCTGCGTCAGCGCCCAGCTCGATCTCGCGGCCAAACACGGCGCGACGACCTATCTCGGCGAGCGTGTATTGTCCGTGACGGCTGAAAGCGATGGCGTGCGCATCGTCACCGACCAGCGCACTATTCTGGCCGGTCAGGCGATTGTGTCTGCGGGGGCATGGGCCGGCCAGCTCCTCGGCGCGCCATTCGACCGCGTGCTGCGGGCAACACGGCAGGTCATGCACTGGTTCGCCCTTGCGCCCGACGCACCCAAAGAGTGGGCGCAGTCGCCAGTCTACATGTGGCCACATGGCGATGAGCAGGATGGGTTCTTCTATGGCTTCCCTAGCACCGATGGTGTCTCGGTCAAAACCGCTGGTGAATTCTACGGCGCGTCGTCCGATCCCGACGCCATCGACCGCGTCGTGCCCGAAACAGAATCGACCTTGATGCACGCAACGCACCTTGCGGGGCGTCTGGCTGGCGTCACCGCCAAGCCGGTCAAAACGGCCACCTGCATCTACACCCAGACCGCAGACAGCGCCTTCCTCATCGACCGTCACCCCGAATACGCCAACATTCTGGTGGCATCCCCCTGCTCCGGCCACGGCTTCAAACACTCCGCGGCTATCGGCGAAAACCTGGCCCATTGGACCCTTGATGGCGCACCGGTGGTGGATCTGTCGGCATTCGCGCTGGGACGTTTGCTCTAACCAAACAGGTTGCCCCGCCAGTCTTGGCGGGGCGCAGTCGTCACTTTTTGGTGGCTACAAATTTGCCTTCATCGCACAGCGCGACGGTCAGCTTCGTGAGGTCAATCTTGGCACCATCCGCCATCCAGCCGGCTGTCTTGTCAGCTGCAGGAGCGGCCGCCATGGCATCAGCCGCAGGTGGCGCAGCCCTCAGCTCATCGCATTTGGCTTGCACTTCAGCGACTTGATCGGCTGGCACAGCCTTGCCGCTGATCATGTGCGCATCTTGCGCAAAGGCTAGGGATGGCAGCGCCATAGAAGACAAAATGGCAGCGACCGACAGAAGTGATCTGACATTCATTGCATTTCTCCTTGGAAGCCCCGGATGGGACCAATGGTTAACGCGGAACCGTCATCACAGTTGCTGGAATCTAAAAACGTGATCGCGCCGAGCAATTGGTTCCAAACCAGACGACAGACCAAGCCCGAGGCTGAGCTGAAGTAGCCCGCCTTCGCTCTCACCGCCCCCTCAGGCGACCACTAAAAAAGATGGCAACGTCTCTCATCTGTATGGATGATTTCCGCAGCCCAGAAATCTGCTCTCGTTCCCCTCAACCGTTTGAGAGGGCGCATGAAGAAAATTGTAGCGATGGGGGCACTAATTGCCTTGGGATCTTTCGGTGTGGGTTCGGCCGTCGGTCAGGGGATCGTTGAGGCGCCGGCACCAACCACCTATCTAGCGCCAACTACATTCGACTGGAGCGGTCCCTATATCGGGGGAGAGCTAGGTTTTGACGCTGGCACGGGTAATGTCGACATTATCGCGTACCAGGATCCCATCATCCCCGTTCGCGTCTCCGGTGCAACTGCCGGCATCTACGCCGGATCAAATGCCCAGTTTGAGCATCTGCTCATCGGCGTAGAGCTTGGTGGAAACTGGGTAGGCGCTACCGACCGCGCCTATAGCGGCGGTGGAGGGCAGGACTATGTTGTTGACCGGAATTGGGAGGCATCACTCGTTGGTCGTGCAGGCTATGTCGCAGATCAGGTGTTGATTTATGGTCTGGCCGGGACTTCGGTCACTTCCCTGAAAACACGATTTGACCCCGGCGCATTCCCGTCAGCGACAGATACAGTGTGGGGCTGGACCTTGGGCGTCGGCACCGAACATGCCCTCTCAGACGCCATTTCTGTTGGGTTAGAATACCGATACGCGTCCTACGGACTAGGCAAGTTTCAGCACGGCGGCCCGTCGACGGTGGACTACGACACTCACGCCGTAAGAGCACGTCTATCGTTCCACTTCTAGATCTTAGTTTCTGACGAGTTGCCTGCCCGCCCACCGCGCGTCACCCTCGGACCTGATCCGAGGGCTCTTCACCTGCCACGCGTAGCGCAAACACCCCCGGGTCAAGCCCGAGGGTGACGACCTGGGTAGCCCGCCCCCACTGCACTTTCAACCATCGCCCCCTCGCCCCTTCAGGGGAGAGGGCTGGGGTGAGGGGTGAATGCCCATCAGTCGACCACCACTGCCACCTCCCCCCTCATCCGGCCCTCCGGGCCACCTTCTCCCCTGAAGGGCGAAGGGACGGCACTCTCAGCTTCACCAGAGGCGCCCTCCTCACCCACCGCGCGTCACCCTCGGGCCTGACCCGAGGGTTTTTCACTTCCTCAAACCGACAACACCCTCGGGTCAAGCCCGGGGTGACGACTGGATGATGGTGGCAAACCTACAGATCACCACTCGAGCGCCCACAATCATCACCTCCCCCCAGACAGCAAAAAGCCCCCGACCAGGAGGGAATGGTCGAGGGCCTTTTATTGCCCGCCGCCGCACGGCTACGGACAAGGCTGGCCTGCGTCGGGAGGAACGCAGGCCAGATTGCACTTAGTGCTTTGCGGGCTGGGTCAGGTTGGCCAGCAGGCGGAAGGCGCCTGGGGTCAGCTTGTCCAGCTGGTGATGCAGCACGAGGCTGGTGTGGGTGTGACGGCCTTCGCCGATCTCAGCCGACATCAGCGAGCCCAGCAGAGGCTCTTCGCCCGCGTCGCTCATCGAAAGCAGTGGCTTATAGACTTCGTCCCATTCGGAAACGAAATACAGGCCCCGCTCCTTGTCCCAGTTCGCCCAGTCCTCAGGACCAATGACGTTCGGGTAGTTGAGCAGCGGGTGATCGGGCTCGAGCGCGGTCACTTCGGCCTTGGCATCGGTCACGCGGTAGCGGATCGAAGGCGTACCGATCTTGAGGAAGGCCAGTGGCACAGTTGCCGGATCCCAACCGTCCGATGGACGGTGGTAGAGGGTCACGAGGTGACCACCATTGCGCACCCATTCATGGATGCCCGGCAGCGCTGCGACCAGATCCTTGCGGCGACCGAAGGCGAAAATGCCGACGATAATCGTGGTCAGGCCGCGATAAGCGCCCGCCTCGATATCGGATGGCGACAACTCGACCAGGTTGACGCCGAGGCGCTTCAGCCAGATCGCGACATTGTCGTTACCCGAGCCGACATAACCAACCTTTGCACCGGGTGGGAGAGCCGCCTCAACCGACTGCACCGGCACCGAGACCAGGGTCGGAACAACCGACTTGCCGATATGGGGATAGGAGAAGGTGTTGATGGCGTAAGCAGGCTGATCGAGCAGGCTTGGCTCGATGGCAATGCGCGTGGTGCCCAGATCTGCCGGAGGGGTCAGATCGAAGGTCCCTGCTTCGCGGCCAGTCTCGCCGGTCGCCGTCATCGCCCAGCCTTCTGGCAGGTTGAAGTCGAGATCGGAGGTGGTGGCGCCCGAAACAACAGCCGTCATCTCGACCGGTTCAAGCTCGTTGACCGTGTTGAGCACGATCGCGTCTGGCTTGAGTTCAAGCGATGCTGCCGGAATAACGCGCAGGGCATCTTCCAGATCGATATCGAGAACAGCGGTGTGACCACCGATATCGGCCGTCAGGCGAACGAAGGCGTCGCCGTTTCCGCCGAGTGGGTCGAACTGCTCGGCCAGTGGGTTGGTCAGCGCAGCGTCGGCTGCCACGGAAACCTTTTCGCCATCGGCGGTGGTTTCGGTGGTCAGGCCATCGCGAGCGATGACGGCAACCGACTTGATTGCAACCGTGTCGGGCGCATCGACGAGCGTCTTGACGATGATGTCCTGGCCGGGGCGCAGGTCGCCACCATCGGTATAGGCGCGGATCTGCATGCCAGCGGCAGTGGCCAGCACGAGGTCAACTTCCTTGGCCTTGCGGTCGAGGCGGTGTGCAACGCTATCTGCCAACTCGGCTGGGAGCGTTTCGCGTGCCAGAGCAATGGCCTTGCCGATTTCGGCAACCTTGGACAGCACGACGACTGGATCGCCATAGTCAGCGATGGCTTCGTCGATCAGGCCCTGGGCATTGCGGAGAGCGTCAGCAGCCGAAGCTGGCATGCCGTCGAGTTCTGCAATGTGGCCAACAGTGGCGATCAGGCCTTCGCGGATGTCCGATTCCTGGCCGCCGGCAGCGCCATTGGCAGTCCATGCCAGGTTCAGCGCCCATTCGGTCTGTGGATCAGGACGCCAGCTGCCCATGCCCTGGGTCAGGTGGCACGAACGCGACCATTCACCCATCTGCGGGAACGTAGCGCCCGAGATCGGATCGCGCTCAGGCGCACGAACAGTCAGCGTGGTTGGAGGTGGTGGGGTTTCGTCGTCATAGACGCCGCCGCCGCCGCCATAGGCTGGCAGGTAGATCTTTGGAACGGTCCATGGCTTGAGACCGCGTGCGATCTGCTCTGGGAATTCTTCGGCATTGCCCGACAACTCAGCCGTGACGAACGTCGCAACGTTTGCTGCGCGGTGGTGACCATGCTGGCCGCCAACGTCAAGGAAGCAGTTCATGATCACGTCTGGACGATAGTAACGGAATGCCCAGGTCATGCGCTCGATCACGCGGTCACGACCCCAACGGTCGATGGTCGCGTTCGGGTCCTTGGAGAAGCCGAAATCGTGCACGCTGTCATTGTGGCCCTGCCCGCCGAATGCCAGCGAGGCATCGAGCGAACGGGAAGCTTCAGTCATTTCGCGGGTGCGCAGCACGCCGAGGACCGAACCGCGCTCTGGGCCGATGGCGTTCTGCCCACCTTCGCCGCGCGTGATACAATAAAGCACCGGACGGATACCATAGACGTGGCGCAGCGCCGCGAGCATGCCGCTTGGCTCGTCGTCGGGGTGCGCGCCCGTGGTCATCAGCGTGACGGTGGAGGTGAGACGCTCAAGCTGGCGATAGAGCTTGACGATCGGCGGCTCCCCTTTCTGCGCGGCGATCAGTTGAAGATCGGTCGCGGGCGCGGCCCAGGCGGGGATCTGTGTTGCTGCCAATACGGGGGGAACAGCGGCGATAAAGGTACGCCGGCTTATGCGAGTCATGAAGTTTCCTCTCTTCTTCATCCGGGCTGACGCACAGGCGCCAAAGCGCATCTGTGACAGTCCTGCGACGGACTATGGGAGGGCGATTAACTTAACTCAAGTGCGTTAATCAGGAGCCGTGTTAGCAAAAAGGATGAGAGGAAAAGTCGGATGTTTTTCCCTCATTATCGGGCGATATGGCGTCACACTATGTGCACCCGATCTGTGGAAAAGCCCGCAAATCCCGCCCTGCCCGGCGCCATCCCCGACAATTTATCCCCATCGTATTGATGTGCTTGCAATCTCACGAAGCATTGTCTATGCAGACCTCGCCGGAACAAATCGCCCGGACCAAACGGTCCCGCGGTTCCCTTGCTGGGGAATAGTTCAACGGTAGAACAGCGGACTCTGACTCCGTCAATCTTGGTTCGAATCCAGGTTCCCCAGCCAATTCTTTTTCACAAATCAATCGTTAGCATCGCGGTCTCATGGCCGATGGCGGCCATAACAACGGCGCGGCGCCACATTTGATGGCTAGATTGAAAGTCCCAGCGACACGGCTCAGGACTGCTGCTTCGTAGTTCCAGATAGCGACGGGATTGGTAGATCGATGTGGATAGTGAGGCCGTCGGGGGCGATTGAGCGTGTTGCCAAGCCGCGGAGCTGGCCTTCGACGATGGAGTTGAACAGTTTTGAGCCGAATCCTGTGCCTTGGCTGGACTGAGCCGGTGACTGCGTCATTTCCAGCCAGCGGATGGCGTAACGCTCTCCGGTGTTGCAAAGTTCGATTCGCAGATCACCCTGTCCGTCCTTGAGCGCCCCATATTTGACGGCGTTGGTCGCCAGCTCATGAAAAACCAGCGCGACGGCGGTCACCGCGGACGGAGCGACCGGCAGATCATCCCCAGTGATCGTGATAGCGGCGTCGCCATTTTTGTAGGGGGCCAGCAATTGACCAAGCAACTCCGTGACGGTCAGCCCTTCATCGCTTTTGCGCCTGATGAGGGTATGTGCATCGTAAAGGGCACTTAGGCGCGCGCGCAGTTCGCCTGTAGCCTCCTTCACGTCAGAAGCATCGCGCAAGGTCAGGGCAACCAGGCCGTTCACGAGGGCAAAAAGATTGCCAATCCGGTGGTCGAGCTCACTGGCCACAATCTCGCGCTCGGCTTCGAGTTGCTTGGCATCATCGATGTCCGTCGAGGTTCCATACCAGCGCGTGATGACCCCGTCGCTGTTCCGCAACGGCTTGGCGAGGACCTTGAGCCAGCGATAGCTGCCGTCCCGGTACCGAAAGCGATAGTCTAGCGAATAGGTATTTCCCGTCGCGATACAGTCCCGCCAGACCTGTTCAACTCGAGCTCTATCGTCGGCATGGACCAGGCCTTTCCAGGTATCGGCCGTGATGCTGTCCGCTGCGATGCCGGTGAACTCAGTCCAGCGGCAGTTGAAGTAATCATGCCGACCCTTTGCGTCTGTGCTCCAGACAATCTGGGGGATGGATTCGCTCACGATATTGAAGCGTCGGTTGCTTTGCTCAAGCGCCTCAAAAGCCTCAGCCTCTTCGGTGACATCGATGGATATTCCGACGAGCTGGGAGAGGATATTTCTCTTGTCGCGCACCAGTTTCCCGAAGGCGGCAAACCAGCGTATGTCCCCGGACGATGTCTGCATCCGGTACCGGCAGTAATAATCCGAGCCTGTTGCACTTGCAGTGCGAAGGGCCTCCTGGACCAGATCACGATCGTCTCGGTAAATGCTCTTGAGCAAGTCGTCGAGTGGAATGCCTGTGTGGGCCCGCCCCTCCCATCCGACCAGCTTTGCCAGCTTTCCTTCCACCATGAACTTGCCACGAGCGAAATCGAGTTCCCAAGTCGCAACAATTCCACCGGCGTCCATGGCCATATCTACGCGTTGCCGGGCCAGGGAGAGCTTGTTGACCAGTTCATCGCGACTTCTCATCACAATGGAAAGGATGAGCGGTGCCAAGGCGATCATGAGTGCCACAAGGCGCATGGAAACCAGCTCACGTTCATCGGACGGGCCGATGACGTCATGGAGATAGGCTGTCGTCAGAACGGTTTGCGACCAGTAATTTATGGCGAGTGACAGCAGCGAAACGACGAACACCTGGTAGCTCAGCCCGCACCAAACCAATGCTGGCACCACGAAGGCGATAGCACCCGGCCCGTTCATGACTATGGTAATTATGCAGGACACTGCGAGCGACAGCGCAGGCAGAACCAGCGGCAGTTGCGTCCGCAAATCTGGCAGCTTCAACTCATGCGTGAACTCCTTCGCGCTGGGCGCGGACAGGACAACCGGGAGCAATGCAATATAATTGACCAGTTCGGTGACAAACCAGAAGACCCAGGCGTCGGCGACATCGAGGCCCAGCAAAACGGCACCAGCGACAGTACCAATTACCCCCGCAATGGCAGCAGCGGCCGTAGCGACAACGATGAGATAGAGAGCTGATACCGGCTCCCGCATGGACAGCTTGTTGGGGGGCAATAGCCTCCAGACAAGATACCCTGCCCCAACACCGCAGAGATTGGCAGCATTGAGCAGGAACGCCTTCTCCAAGCTGGTCCCCAGCAGCAAATCTGCAATCACATAGGCTGCCATTGCGGCCGCCCAGACAGATGCGCGGTTCAAGCCGGGAAAACGAATGAGCAATCCGAGCATGACCGCGTTGGCTGGCCAGATCATGGCCAAAAGGCCAACAGGTCTCGTCAGAATGCCAAGCAGACACAATGTCCCGACAACCAGACCAACGAGGATTGGACGCGACCATTGTGCAGAGAAAAGGCTCACAAGTCTCGACGAGGCACTGCTTTCCACGGAGGCCATAACTGACTCCTGCGCACAAGTCGCACTCGAAATATTAGTCACCACACATGTACTAAGTGGCTTTGAAATTCATAAATCTGCGACCAAATAAACCATGGTCAATTTTCAGATGAAGACGGCTAGTCTTAGAAAAATAAACCAATAAAAATCCGCGCCATCTCATGCGCGTCAGGTCCGCACCGGTGTATTCGACGGCCGCATTCTGCCGCCCATTTTGAAGCGATTAGCCGAAGTGCTCCGCCCCAGATGTGCAAAACGGACCATACAGCGGTTAACGAATTTAGCTAATAGATAAAATTGCATGCCGTCAATTGGGCGAGCTCAAGCAGAAGGGCCACACTTCGGTGCGGCCCTTCTGCTTTATATTGTTTGTGTGCATTACGCCTTCGCAGCGTTCCGGCGTTGTAGTGCCCGCTGGGCGCGATAGCTGAAGAGCACCAGCGCCAGTGCAGTCACTGCGAATGGAATGGTCTGGATCAACTCACCGGGGATCCAGTTGAAGAGGTTCGGCATGACAATCGCCAAAGCCTCGAACACACCAAACAGCAGTGCCGCGAGCATCGCCCCGACAGGGTGACGGGCCCCCAGCAGCACCGCGCCAAGCGCGATGAAGCCACGACCTGCAGTCATGTCTCGGGTGAAACCGATATAGTTGAACATGGCCAGCTGCGCGCCGCCGATGCCTGCCAGCGCGCCCGAGGCGATAAGACTCCAGGCACGGACCTTGTTGACTGGAATGCCGGCCGCTTCAGGCGCTGCAGGATATTCGCCAACGCCGCGCAGCCAGAGGCCATAGGGCGTGCGATAAAGGAAGTACCAGACTGCAAAGACCAGCAGCACGGCCAGCCACGAGAGGATGGAGTGGCCGGACAGCAGGCTCTTGAGGGTGCGACCGATGACCGGAATGGCCTCAAGGAAGGACAGGTCAACGCTTGGCACGCCCTTGGATGGCAGGTTGATCGAGGTGCCCTTGTCGCCACCAGTGGCCTGAGCCAGCGCAAACACGGTGCCGCCAGTGGCCAGGATGTTGACCGCGAAGCCAACGAGGATGATGTCCGCCTTCATGCGCAGATGGAAGAACGCCATCAGAGCGCCGAGCATAGCGCCTGCGCTGATGCCGGAGAGCACAGCGACATACCAGGGCGCATAGACAGAAACGATCACGGCCGTAAGCGCGGCAATCAGCATCATGCCTTCCAGCGCAACGTTGAGCGCACCGGAAAGATCGGAGATGAGGCCACCCAGAGTCGCAAACAGCAGCGGTGTGGTGGTGCGGATTACGGTGACGAAGAACGTCGCCGAAAAGACCGTCATCAGCAGTTCGATCATTTCGCTGCCTCCGGCGCGGTTGTGGCGGTTTGCGAGCGGCCCATCAGACGCCCGATGAATTTCTTGCCGGGCAAGGTGAAGGACGAAGCAACCAGCAGAATGATGATGGCCTGCACGACCGAAATCATTTCAGTGGGTACATCGGTGCGAATACCCATGAGCTGCGCGCCCTGGCGGAGGTAGCCATAGGCCAATGCCACCACAGGCACCGCCAGAGGCTTGTTGCGGGCCACGATGGCAATCAGGATGCCTTCAAAGGCCATGTTGCCATCGAAGTTCTGCGCGAGGTTGCCGAAGGCCCTACCCTGCACGAAGACTGCGCCGAGCAGACCGCCAAAGGAACCAGCGAGCGTCATGGCGGAGACCATGATGAAGCTGGAGCGAATGCCGGAGTATTCGGCAAACTTGGCATTGTGCCCGACGAGGCGCAGCTTGAGGCCCCAATTGGTGCGGTAGAGCAGGAACCAGACCACAACGGTCGCCGCCAGTGCGATGACGATACCCAGGTCAAAGCGGGTGCCGGGGATGATCGCGGGCAGGATCGCGGTTTCCGGGAACTTGGCGGTGACCAATTGGCCGGAGCCGGCCGGCGCCAGATGGGCGCGGATGATGTAGTTCACCACCAAAATGGCGATGTAGTTGAGCATCAGCGAGGACACAATCTCGCTGGCGCCAAAGCGGGCCTTGGCATAGCCGGGCATGAAGCCATAGACAGCGCCCGCGCACATGGCAGCAGCCATTGCAACCGGAATGGCGAAGGGCGTTGCGCCGATGGGCGACATGGCGACGAGAGCGGCAAACAGCCCGCCCATATAGACCTGCCCCTGCACGCCCATGGAGAATTGCTTAGCCTGGAACACGAGGCTGAAGGCCAGCCCGGTCAACGTGAGCTTGGCGACGTCATCGACCCACAGCCCAATGGTACGGTTGGAGGACAGCGGCGCAGTCAGCAACGTGCTGAAGGCCTTGGCCGGATCAGCAGAGGTGGCAAGAATAACCACCAACGCCACGAGAAGCGCGATGGCCAATGCGATGACCGCGCGGGCGACTTCGCGCCCGACAAGGGCGAAGCGTGAAGGAGAAGAGGTACTCATTGAAGCGCCGCCCGCATGGTTTCGGGGTCCTGGGTATTGAGGCCAAGCATGTATGTGCCCAGCGTCTCGGCGGTCAGGTCATCGCTGTTGACGAAGGCAGCGACGATCTTGCCGCGATAGAAAACAACAAGCCGGTCAGACAGCGCCAACAGCTCGGAAAGGTCGGCAGAGCTCAGGAGCACGGCGGCACCGCCATCACGCGCCTTGGTAAGCGACTTCCAGATAAACTGGGTAGCACCCAGATCGACGCCACGCGTTGGCTGATTGACCAAGAGGAGCTTAGGCTGCTCGGACAGCTCGCGGGCCACCACAATCTTCTGCATGTTGCCGCCGGAGAGCGTACCGACAGCAACGTTCGGGCCACCTGCCCGCACGGAAAACTGTTCGATCAGCGCTAGCGCATTGGCCTTGATCGCCTTGAGGTCAAGCAGACCATTGCGCACGAAGCGCTTGTCACTCAGCCTTGTGGCAACAAGGTTCTCGGCAATCGAGGCACCGGTGGCGAGACCACGGGCAATGCGATCTTCGGGGATACTGGCGACGCCCAGCTGACGGCGCTGCAGCACGCTGAGATCGTTGAGGTCTGCGCCATCAAGGGCAATGACGCCGTCGGCGGCGGGGCGGAGGCCCGCGATGGTTTCCAGCAGCTCGGCCTGACCATTCCCTTCAACACCGACCAGACCGAGGATCTCCCCGGCATGAACCTTGAGGCTCAAATCCTTGGCGATAGTCGAGCCGTTCTCGGCATCGATCTTGAGGTTCTTGACCTCGCATGCCAGCGGCCCGCGCGCGCCTGCGCGGTCGACACGCAGGGCGATCTCACGGCCGACCATCATGGTGGCAAGGCTGTCTTCGGTGACATCTCGAGCATTGACCGAACCGACGGTCTTGCCAGCGCGCATCACCGTAATGCGGTCAGAGATTTCAAGCACTTCGGGCAGCTTGTGCGCGATGAAAATGACGGTTCGGCCCTGCGCCACCAGCGCGCGAACGGCGACGAAAAGCTCTTCGACTTCCTGTGGCGCCAACACGGCTGTCGGCTCGTCAAGAATGAGAATGCGCGCGTCGCGATAGAGCGCCTTGAGAATTTCAACGCGCTGCTGCTGGCCGACCGGCAACTGCCCGACAGGCGGCAGCGGATCGACAGCAAGGCGGAATTTCTCCGACAGCGCGCGCACGTCAGCGATGGCCTTCTGGCGATCAAACTTGATGCCGTTGCGCGGCTCAGAGCCCAGAACGACGTTTTCATAAACGGAGAAGGACGGCACCAGCGAGAAATGCTGGAATACCATGCCGATCCCGTTGTCGATGGCTTCGCGCGGGTTGGCAAAACGGATCGGTTTGCCGTCGAGGCGCAGCTCGCCCCGATCATGCTGTTCGATACCGAACAGGATTTTCATCAGCGTGGACTTGCCCGCGCCATTCTCGCCGACCACGGCGTGGACCTCACCGGCCTGGATGGTGAGATTGACCCCATCATTGGCGACAGTGCCGCCGGGATAGGTCTTGCCGATGGAAATGGCTTCGAGCAATGGCGCCATGCCGTGTCCTAACCTCAGAAAATAGGCCCCGCACATGGCGGGGCCCGTTTGCTTACTGCATCACAGAGTCGACGACGATATCGCCAGCGATGATCTTTGCTTCTTCAGCATCGACCTCGGCGCGCACGTCAGCGGGAACGAGCTTGTCGTAATAGCTGTTCTTTGCAATGCCAACAGCGCCATCGGCCAGGCCGAGCAGCAGGCCGCTACCGTAAGGTGCGGTGCCATCAAGCGTCTGCTGGAGAGCGATGTAGATCGAGTCGCCGACCTTCTTTTCGACCGAAGTGAAGATCACGTCGGCCTGAGCCTGATCGTTGCCTTCAAAGATCGCGGCCTGATCGCTGTCGACGCCGACGGCAAGCTTGCCTTCATCGCGGGCGGCCTGAAGCGCGCCAACGCCGGTGCCACCGGCCACGGGGAACACAATGTCGGCGCCCTGTGCGAACTGCGCGAGCGCGAGCTCCTTGCCCTTTGCAGGGTCGGTGAAGGTACCGGCCACGGCGCGGACGATTTCCACATCTGGGTTTGCTGCCTTGGCGCCCTGCTCGAAGCCCGAAGTGAACTCCAGGATCGTGGTGCCTTCAACGCCCAGAATCTCACCGATCTTGCCGGTCTGGGTGATCTTGGCAGCAGCGTAACCGGCCAGATAGGCGGCGGTCGACACGCGGTAGTTGATGGCCAGCATATTGCCGAGATTGCCGGCGGAGAAATCTGGCGCGTCATCAAAAATGATGAACTTGGTCTCTGGGTAGTCCGGAGCCAGCTCGGCCATGAAGCCGGTCATTTCCCACGAGCCAGCAACAACAACGTCATACCCCTGGTCGGTGGCATCTGCCAGAGCAGGCTGCCAGCGACCACGATCCAGGCCGGACTCGATGACGGTGACTTCGACGGGGAGCTCTTCGGCGGCGCGCTTCAGGCCTGCTGCAGCGCTGTCGAGGAAGCTCTTGTCACCCAGGGTGCCGTGGACCACGTAGACCACCTTGAGCGGGTTTTCCTTGGTGTATTCCTGGGCAATAACGGAAGAGGCCGAAACAGAGGTCAGCAGGGCTGCTGCCAGCAGGCCGGAAACGGCACGGCGATTGAGCTTAGGCATGGTCATTCATAGCTCTCCAGTTGGATAAGGCGTTGAAATGGCGGCGTTCGAGCGCCGCCCTGAAACTCAGGCTTTCGCGCGGGCCGCTTCGACGCGGGCCCAGAAATCCTTGTACGTCGCCGAATAGTCGGCACGGATTTCGGCAAATGGGCGACGCTGAAGCTGGCGATCGGCCACCAGCTGCTCGCCCGACACCCAGGCGTGGCGGACATCGCGTCCGCTGCCGGAATAGATCAGCACAGTCTCGACGTCCGGGGTCTCGGAGTACCCTGCCCCGGAAATGTCGATGGCAATGATGTCTGCGGCCTTGCCCACTTCGAGCGACCCGACTTCATGGTCGATCCCCAGAGCGCGGGCGCCGTCGATGGTCGCCATGCGAACGAGGTCGCGGCTGGACAGAGGCTGGGCGCGCCCTTCGCGATGGGAGGCCACGAGTCCGGCCACACGCATTTCAGAAATCATGTCGTAGGAATTGTTGGCGGCGACGTTGTCGGTGCCAAGACCCACGACGACACCGGCTTCGCGCAGCTTTACGGCGGGGCAGATGCCCTCACGGCCGGAACGCAGACCCGCGGTTGCGTTGTAGGAAACCGAGGCAGCAGGCGCAGCGGCGAAAATCGCGATGTCTTCGTCGGTCAAGTCAAGGCAATGCGCAGCGTGAACGCGGCCGGCAAAGAAGCCGTCGCGCGACAGGGCCTGCGTTGCAGTCAGGCCATAGCGCGCCATGGTCTCTTCATTGTCTTCGGGTCCGCACGCCATGTGCAGATGCATGCCGCAGCCGTACTTCACGGCAAGATCAACTTCGGCGCGCAGCAGGTCTTCAGAGTTATCGACGTAAGGCGCGTGAGGGCCGAACCAGGGGATTACGCGGCCATCGGCAGAACGCTGGCGCTCGATGAAAGCCGAAGCGCTGGCCAGTTCCTGCTCGCCACGCTCCTTGTCGCCCAGCTGGACGATGCCATAGGCGATGACAGCGCGCACACCGGCTTGCGCAACGGCGGCAGCGATTTCGTCGGCAAAGAAGTACTGGTCACAGAATGTCGTTGTGCCCGACAGGATCATTTCAGCGCAGGATAGCGCGACGGCAGGGCCGATATCGGAAGCGACGAGGGAAAGCTCGGGCTCGCGGATGGAGTTGTACCAGCCATCCATGGTCAGCAGGCTCTGGCCTTCCGAACGACCGCGGAACAAGACCATCGCCGAATGCGTGTGAGCATTGATCAGACCCGGCATAACTATATGTCCGGGCAAGGACAAAACGCTGTCAAACTCGGAATCGTCCGGGCAGGTATCCATGGACCCCACGCCGGCGATACGACCGTCGATCATCGACACCCAACCCGCATCATGCGCGGTATCAAGTCCATCCACAGTCAGGACAATTGCATTGCGGAGAAGTGTAGAAGACATTTGACCTACGTTTAGTAAAGCGCTTTACATTGCGATCTAACGACGCTTTTGTGAACTTTGTCAAATGCTATCCGGCAACAATTGCCTGATATTTCGACTCATTGCGAATTCGCCTAAAAACTGGGCTCACGATTCCTGAGTGCAGTGCCATTTCTGGTGTGACATGCACTTGCGGGCAATGCCGCTTATCTCGATCTTCGCCCACCAGACGAATCTGCAGGCCGGTTATGAAGCGGCCTGTTACCGTCCCGGAGGCGTTGCAGCCAGCGCATTTCCAAGTAGTCAACACGTTGCGCATTTTGAGGGGGAAGAATGGCCAATCTAAGCGAGGTAGCGGCGGAAGCGGGGGTGTCTCCGACAACCGTTTCGCGTTACCTGAACCACCGAATCGAGCTGCCACAGGCAACGCGTGAGCGGATCGACACGGCCATTGCCAAGCTCGACTACCGGCCCAACCTCCTCGCGCGCCGACTATCCACAGGCAAGGCAGAGGCCATCAGTCTGCTGACACCGGACATCGCCAACCCGTTTTTTGCCGAACTTGCGGCAGCTGTTGAGCGCGAAGCCCGCGCACATGGCTACGCAGTCTATATTTCCTCCACCAGCGGCGATCCCAAAAACGAAATCGACGCCCTGCAACGCCTGTCAGACAGCCATGTCGATGGCCTCATCATGATGACCAACCAGGTCGACGACGGCACGCTCGCCCAATTGCTGGCAACCCGTAAGAACGTAGTTGTACTCGATGAGGACATCGCGGGGATAAGTGTACCCCGTGTTTTCGTCGACAATGCTGCCGGCGTTTATGATGCCACGCGCCATCTTATTGAGGCGGGCCATAGGGATATCGCCCTGATCGGCGGGCCGCGTCAGGTGATGAGTGTCATTGAGCGGCTGGAAGGTTTCAACCGCGCGACGCGCGAGGCCGGGATCGCCGTGCCAGCGGGTTGGGTGATGCTGGGTGAATATACCAGCGCCTATGGCGAGCTGGCTGCCTCGCAATTGCTGGATGGCCCACGCCGCCCGACCGCGATTGTCGCCTGCTCGGACTATATTGCCATCGGCGCCATCAAGGCAGTTCGGGCACGAAAATTGCGCATTCCCAATGACTTGAGCCTCGTCAGTTTCGATGACATGGCCTTTGCCGAACTGGTCGATCCGCCGCTGACCACCGTGCGCCAGCCAGTCGCCGAGATGGGCACACTCGCCGTTCAGCACCTATTGGCGTTGATCAATGGCGGAGAAGCACCGCCTCTGGAAACCCGTCTTCCCGTGCATCTGGTGAAGCGCGATTCCGTCGCCCCTCCCCCTTCGCAACCCACACCGATCGGTTAGCACACTGCTAGCATGTCGACGTGCAACACATAAAAAGGGCACTCCAAATGGGGCGCCCTTTTTTCGTACATAGAGGAAACGGCAGGCTCGGTCTTAGGGGGGGCTATGTGGCGTCGCCGCGCCAAAACAGTCCGAACCAAGCCTGCCGATGACGGGTGCCCCCGTCTACTCGACCGCAACTGCCGCGCGCGGCATTTCGGACAGCACTTCGGCTGCGCCATTGCGGATAATGACGATTTCTTCGAGACGCTGGCCGAACTGACCCTGCAGGTAGATGCCGGGTTCGATCGAGAACACCATGCCCTCTTCCAGCACGCTGTCGCTGGTGGCGGTGATGTATGGCGTTTCGTGAATATCAATGCCCAGACCGTGACCGGTGCGGTGCAGGAAGTTTGGACCATAGCCGGCGGCGGTGATCACATCGCGTGCGGCCTTGTCCACGGCACTCGCCTGAACGCCGGGCTTGGCAGCGGCAATCGCTGCGGTAACAGCGTTGTCGAGGATGGTGTGGATCTTGTCGAAGTCGGCAGGCTTGGCACCGAAATAGCCCACACGGGTCATGTCGGATGGATAGCCGTAGATACGCGCGCCGGTATCGATCAGCACGGCATCGCCAGCCTTGAGCTTGGTGCTGCCAGTGTGGTGATGCGGGAAGGCACCATTGGGACCGAAGCAGACGCTGCAGAACTCGGTGGTTGCGCCATTGGCCTTGTAGAAATCGCGGATAACGGTGGCGACTTCAATTTCGGTGATGCCGGTGCGCAGTGCGGCAAAGCCAGCGGCCATGGCGGCGTCATTGAGCACGGCGCTCTTCTTGAGCGCATCGTACTCAGCATCATCCTTGCGCGAGCGCAGGTAGCCGACGGTGTCATTGGTGAAGCGACGGCGGGCGCCGGGCAGCGCATCGAGTACCAGCAGCGCGAAGTCGGCGCGCATGGTTTCGTCGAGCACGATGGATGGCGCATCGCGGGTGACGCCAGTGGCCGTCAGCAGCTCGGCAAGCGCGGCGTTCGGGCCGTAGGCATCGGTCCATGGGAAGAAGGGCAGATCGGTATGCTGGCGAGCGCTGTCGACGTTGAGCGCTGGCATCAGGAAACCGGCAAAGGTGGGCGAGACCATCAGCAGCACGGGGCGCTCATCGCCATGGGGCGACAGATCGGCCAAGTACAGCATGTGGCTGGATGGCCCGATGACCACGAGGTCAGTCGCGGTAGCGGCCATGCGGGCGCGGAGATTGGCAAGGCGGGTGGTGAGCGTAGGGTTCATTCGAGTGAGTATCCTTTTTGGGGTGGATACCCCCTCCTAGCCTCCCCCTGACAGGGGGAGCGACTTGTTCAGAGCGCGGACAGGAATCTGCCGAGAACGCGATCTGTACCTCCCCCTTTTGAGGGGGAGGCTAGGAGGGGGTACGCGAGAGTTGAAGAGGAGCCGAGCCGGAGGGACTGGGCCCGGCTCCTCATGCGGCAGCGCTTGCGCGCCGCCGCAGTGGGTGTCGCCTTACTTGGTGACGAGACGGTAGTAGACGAAGTCCGAAGACGTGCCGTTCACGTAGCCATTCACATTTGGAGCCATGGCGACCTGATAGGTTGCCTGGAACATGATGACGATTGGCGAGCTGGCCTGAACCTGCTTCTGCAGGTCGACATACATGGCTTCGCGCTTTGCCTGATCTGGCTCAGCCAGAGCGGCAGTGACTTCAGCGTTCATCTCGGCCGGAACGGCCCATGCGTTGCGCCATGTGGTGGTGGCAGCATAGGCATCGTCGGCGTTATTCGAGTTGTAAGCGAAAGCCTTAGCGTTGGAGTGTGGGTCCATGAAGTCTGGGCCCCAATACAGCAGCATAGCCTGGTGGGTACGCTCACGGTACTTCGTGATGACCTGAGCACCGGTACCGGGCAGGATCTCGAAGTTGATGCCAGCTTCGGCAAACGAAGCCTGCAGCGACTGTGCCATATCGTTGAACGGGGTCGAGTTGATCACGTCCAGCGTCACGGTGACGGGCGTTGCAACACCGGCGTCAGCCAGGATCTGCTTGGCCTTTGCGACGTCGTGCGTGAACGGGGTCTCGTCATAGGAACCGGGGAAGCCCTTTGGCCAGAAGGCCTGGTGCTTTTCCATCTGGCCCTTGAGGAAGGACTGGGTCATGCCGTCGTAGTCAACGAGGTAACGGGCTGCTTCCCAGATCGCTGGGTTGGTCAGCTGGTCGTCCTTCTGGTTGAACGAGAGGAAGTGCACTGCCGACTGTGGGTAGAGCTCAACCTTGACCTTGGACGCATCCAGACCCGAAACCTGATCAGGGGTCAGATTCTTGGCCATGTCGACGTCACCCGAAGCAAGCAGCAGCTGCTGGGTGGCGGCTTCTGCAACGTGACGGATCAGAACCGTCTTCATTGCGGGCGCGCCCTTGTAGTAGTTCTCGTTGGCTTCGAGACGAACTAGCTCAGCAGGACGGAAGTCCTTGAGCACGAATGCGCCCGAACCAGCCGAGTTCTTGTTCAGCCAGGCATTGCCCAGATCGCCATCGACTTCGTTGGCCAGAACAGTGACTTCGTCAACGATGGCGCCCGGACGAGCGGCCAGCACGTTGAGCACGAAGGCGGACGAGAAGTCGCCATCCCACTTAACGGTGACGGTGTTGCCATTGGCAGTGACCATGTCCGCCACGTTCTCAGGGTTCCAGCCGAGCTGGGTGAGAATGAAGGCTGGGGTCAGGTTCAGCTTCACGACGCGCGAGAAGGAGAACACAACGTCTTCAGCGCGGACAGGATTGCCCGAGGAGAACTTGACGCCATCACGCATGGTGAAGGTCAGGGTCTTGGCCGCTTCGTCAGCGACCCACTCCGATGCCAGCGCTGCGGCGAGAACAGTGGTGTCCTCGGCGTCATACTGAACCAGGTGATCATAAAGGTTGGCATTGAGTTCGCCAGCGGTGAACTCGTAGGCCTGAGCCGGATCGATAGCGACGATATCGTCGATATTCTGGGCAACGACGAGTGCGTTGGCCGGGGTGGCTGCGTTGGCGACCATGCTGCCGAGTGGCAGTACGAGCGCGGTAGCGAGCAGAGCAGCTCTAAAGAGCTTCATCAGCGTTTCTCCTGCGGGTTGACTATCTTTTTGTTCTTCACCGGCTTGAGGCCGGGTTTTGCAACCGCTGCCACCTGGCGCGAAGGCCGTGCGGTAGAGCGGAAGAGCGCGAGCGTGCCTGTCCAGAGCAGGCGCGCCGGTTGATCGGTATGGTTAGACCACGAATGGGGGCGGTTGCCGCGGAAGTGCAGGCTGTCGCCCGCATTCATCACCATCTCTTCGCCATCGAGGCGCTGGGTAATGGAGCCTTCCAGCACATAGAGGATTTCCTCGCCCTCATGCGCCACCGTTTCAGAGGCATAACCGGGCGGCACCATCATCACAAAACTGGACAAAGTGCTGCCGGGGAAGTCCGTGCCCAGCCGTTCGTAAACGATGGACGACCCATCGAGCGAGAAACGATTGCGGTCCGTGGCCCGTGTGAGCGATGTTTTGGCGGTTGGTGCGGAGACGAAATAATCGATCCCAACGCCCAGCGCACGGGCGATCTGCGCCAGAGTTCCCAGCGAAGGCGTCGCATGATCGCGCTCGACCTGGCTTAGATAACCCACTGATACTTCAGCCGATTTGCCAAGTGCCTCGAGCGTCATATGCTGCTGTCGACGACGTGCACGAATAAGGGCCCCGACCTTGGGGTGACCCTCTGCTTCCGGCTTTGTCAGTGCGGTGCCTGCCATGCGCTCCTACCAAAATTTTTTTGATATAAGCAAAGTTTTCTGTATGGTGGAAGCGAAATATGAAGACGTTCACAGTCAGCAAGAGAGTCATCTTGCTGGCTCAAACTATTGTTTCCGTAGGAGAATATTTGGGTGAGCCTGGAGCCGCAGACTACCATATCCCCTGCCTCAATTTCGCCAACCAAACGTAGGTGGGGACGCGGTATATCGGCCATTTTGGGCTTTGCCGCGACAGTTTTCCTCACTTTTCTTGGCCTGTTGGCGATTACGTTCTTTATCGGCCGCGTGATCCCTATTGATCCAGTGCTTGCCGTGGTGGGCGATCGCGCCAGCAAGGCCGTCTATGAGGCTGCTCGCGCCAGCATGGGGCTGGACCAACCGCTTTACATTCAATTCGTCCAATATGTCGGCAATGTGCTGTCCGGCAATTTCGGCATGTCCGTCTCCACCGGCCGTCCGGTGATCGACGACATCAGCCGCTTCTTCCCAGCCACGCTGGAAATGGCGACCATCGGCATCATCATCGGCGTCATCATTGGCGTGCCCTTGGGCGTGCTGGCGGCGAGCCGTCAGGGCAGCTGGGTCGATCAGATCATCCGCGTCGTGGGTCTGCTGGGTTACTCCATGCCCGCCTTCTGGCTGGGCCTGGTCGGGTTGGCGCTGTTCTACGCCAAGCTGCGCTGGGTTGGCGGCCCGGGGCGTCTGGACGTGTTCTATGACGGGCTGGTCAGCCCGGTCACTGGCCTGATCCTCGTCGACAGCCTCATTGCTGGCGAGTACGAGATTTTCTGGAATGCCGTGAGCCATCTGATCCTGCCAGCATCGGTGCTTGGCTTCTTCAGCCTCGCCTATATCGCCCGCATGACGCGCAGCTTCATGCTCGATCAGCTGAACCAGGAATTCGTCACCACGGCCCGCGTCAAGGGCGTGCCTGAGCGCATCGTCATCTGGCGCCATGCGTTCAACCCGATCCGGGTGCCGCTGATCACCGTCATCGGGCTGAGCTATGCAGGCCTGCTCGAAGGATCGGTGATGATCGAAACCGTGTTCTCCTGGCCCGGCATCGGTAATTACCTGACCACGGGTCTGCTCAATGCCGACATGAATGCCGTTCTCGGCTCGACGCTGGTGATTGGCGCCGTGTTCATTTTCATCAACAAGATTTCGGACGTGCTGTACCGCGTCCTCGACCCGAGGGCACGCTGATGACCACAAGAGACTGGTTGCTCGAGGACTCCCCGAGCTCACGCTTTCAAGCCAATGCGGGCCGCGCCTATCGCGTGTTCACGGCGCTGCTGCGCAATCCCCTGTCGGTGGTTGGCGGGGTGATTATCCTCGTGCTGATCCTGACCGCGATCTTTGCGCCCTGGATTGCCCCCTACTCCGCCGTTGGGCAGGATCTGGCCAATCGTCTTGCCCCACCTTCAGGCACGCACTGGATGGGTACGGACGAGCTGGGCCGCGATATCTTCTCGCGCGTCATCTGGGGTAGCCAGATCACGCTGACCATCGTGGGTCTGGTGGCGCTGATCTCGGCACCGCTGGGCCTGCTGATCGGTGCGATTGCAGGCTATTTCGGTGGCTGGGTTGACCGCATCCTTATGGGCTTCACCGATATCTTCCTGTCGATGCCCAAGCTGATCCTGGCGCTGGCCTTCGTGGCGGCGCTTGGGCCTGGCATCAACAACGCGATCATCGCGATCGCGATCACCTCCTGGCCCGCCTATGCGCGTATTGCACGCGCTGAGACCATGACCATCCGCCATGCCGAGTTCATTTCGGCTGTGCGGCTGCAGGGCGCCGGTCCGATCCGCATTATCGTGCAGCACATTCTGCCGCTGTGCACATCTTCGATGATCGTGCGCGTGACCCTGGATATGGCGGGCGTGATCCTGACGGCGGCCGGCCTGGGCTTTATCGGCCTTGGCGCACAGCCGCCGCTGCCGGAATGGGGCGCGATGATCTCGCGTGGCCGTACCTTCATCCTCGATCAGTGGTGGGTGGCGACCATGCCGGGCTTTGCGATCATCATTGTATCGCTTGGTTTCTGCTTCCTCGGTGACGGGCTGCGCGACGTGCTCGACCCCAAGAGCGAGGGCAAATAATGGCACCAATGCTGGAAGTTAAGAACCTGCGCGTCAGCTTCCCGACCCATCGCGGACGGGTGGAAGTCGTCAAGGGTATTTCGTTTGACGTGGGCCGCGAGCGGCTGGGCATTGTGGGTGAGAGTGGTTCGGGCAAGTCGATGACGGGCCGCGCCATTCTCAAGCTGATCCGCAAGCCGGGTCTGGTGACGGCCGACCGCATGTCGTTCGACGGCATCGACATTCTGAGCCAGAACGAAAAGCAGATGCGCTCCATTCGTGGCGCGCGCATCTCGATGGTGATGCAGGACCCCAAGTTCTCGCTGAACCCGGTGATGACCGTGGGTCAGCAGATTGCCGAGGCTCTCGTCACCCACGAAAAGCTGGGCCGTCGTGAGGTCAATGAGCGCATTCTGGCCATGCTGGACGCAGTGCGCATCAACGATCCCAAGCGCGTGGCCGGGCTTTATCCGCACGAGGTTTCGGGCGGCATGGGACAGCGCGTCATGATCGCCATGATGCTGATCCCCGAGCCTGAACTGCTGATCGCCGACGAGCCGACTTCGGCGCTGGACGTGAGTGTGCAGGCGCAGGTGCTCGACATCATCGACGATCTGGTGACACGCAAGGGCATGGGGCTGATCCTGATCAGCCACGACCTCAACCTCGTCAGCCGCTATTGCGATCGCATCCTGGTGATGAACTCGGGCACGGTGGTGGAAGAATGCGCGGCCGGCCAGCTCGACAAGGCCAGCCATCCCTATACGCGCGGATTGCTCGCCGCCATGCCGACAATGAATGAAAACCGGGACGAGCTGCCGGTGCTGGACCGTACACAATGGGCGGGCACATGAGCACGATCAGTCTGAAAAACCTCGATATCTCCTATGGCGACACCAAGGTCGTGCATGGGGTGAACCTTGAGATCGCCGATGGCGAGAGCTTTGCACTGGTGGGCGAGAGCGGATCGGGCAAGTCCACGATCCTGCGCGCCATTGCCGGGCTCGCGCCCGACTGGACCGGGGAAATCTCGGTACTGGGCAAGGCGCGCAGCCATGGCGTTGACCGCGATGTGTCGCGGCAGTGCCAGATGGTGTTTCAGGACCCCTATGGCTCCCTGCACCCGCGCAAGACCATCGACGCGACGCTGAGCGAGCCGCTTGCCATTCACGGCATCGGCAATCGCGGCGAACGGGTCGAGGCGATGCTGAAGGCCGTTGGTCTCGACCAGCGCTTCCGCTTCCGCTTTCCGCACCAGCTGTCCGGCGGTCAGCGCCAACGCGTGGCGATTGCCCGGGCGCTGATGCTGGAGCCCAAGGTGCTGCTGCTGGACGAGCCGACTTCGGCGCTGGACGTGAGCGTGCAGGCGGAAATCCTCAACCTGCTCAAGCGCCTGCGCCGGGAACAGGGGCTGACCTATCTGATGGTGACGCACAACCTGCCGGTGGTGAGCTTCCTCTGTGATCGGCTGGCCGTGATGCGGCATGGGCGGATCGTGGAAGTCGCCAGTGTTGAACAACTCAAGCATGGTCAACTGACGGCGGACTATTCGCGCGAGCTGATGGCGGCGACGGTCGCTTCAGTTTAGGGCGAGAAAAGGGTACCCCCACCTAGCCTCCCCCTGAATAGGGGGAGGAACTCTGCCGGTGTTGGGGGCGGGATCGCAGATAGACCACGAGACAAAATCCTCCCCCTCATCAGGGGGAGGCTAGGTGGGGGTATCCCCGCGAAGACTTCACTTTAGGACATTGAGACAATGACTGACCAATCTGCCGCTATCGCACAGTTCGACGCAGCAATCTCCCAGGCCAAGGGCGCTGAGCAGGCATTTGCGGCGTTGCAGGCGCTGACCGAAGCGACCGTGGGCGCCAAGCTGTTCACCTACATGACCGTGGACATGGAAGAAGAAGTGTCGCGCCGCGCCTATACCAGCGACGCGAAGAACTACCCGACCTCGGGCACCAAGCCGATCCGCTACGACTCCTGGTTCGACATCGTGCACAAGGATCGCCAGTACTTCATCGCCAACACTATTGCCGACATTGCCAAGGTGTTCCCTGACTATGAACTGATCGACTCGCTGGGCTGCCAGTCGGTGGTGAACCTGCCAGTGATCATCGAGGGTGAGCTGGTCGGCACGGTCAACATGCTGCATGTCGACGGCTACTACACCCCAGAGCGCGTCGCCCAGATCCGCGAGCTGATCGCTGTCCCAGCCAAGCTGGCGGCACTGGTTGCAGCGCGCGGCTAAAGCCTGGTTTATCGCTGCAATGCAAAAACACCCCCGGAGATGATCCGGGGGTGTTTTGTTTCGAGGGCCTTGAAGTAAGGGAGATTCCCGCTTTCGCGGGAATGACGCAGTGGGTGGGGAACACCTATTGCGATACGCCGCGATGTCATTCCCGCGAAAGCGGGAATCCCCCCTTCTCTGCCTAGTTCCTCCTCCCTACCGTGCTGCCCTCGGACTTGATCCGAGGGGCACTCGCAGTATGGCACGGGTGGGGAGAGGCCCTCGGATCAAGTCCGAGGGCAGCCCAGTGGGTGGGAGAGTTGGCGACACGACCTCGTGGTTCGACAGGCTCACCATGAGGTCTACTCGGACAGCCCTGCCCTGTTATCCAGCCTGTGCCATCAGGCTGGCATTGCCGCCAGCGGCGGTGGTGTCGATGCAGACGTGACGTTCGAGGACAAGGCGACCGGCTTCATCTTCCGAAGTCAGCAGCGGTATGATGGCGCCCTCACGGGCGCTGAGGGCGATACGGATGGCGCGCAGGTTCGCGTCATCGGCAAAATAGGCCACGGCAGCGAAGGTCTTGGAAAAGCTCAGCGCATCGAGATCGAGCTCGGCCAGGATCGCCGTGTTGCCCAGCGTGGCCGCCATGACCGACTGCGCCTGCTGATCGGCAGGGGTTGGGCCGAGGCAGAGCACTTGGCCGCGCGGCGCAGTATGCATGACGTTGCTTTCGCCAGTTGGGCCCGGCAGCGCCAGGGGGGCAGTGTCGACTGCGCCGTGGGCGCGGGTGAAGCGGGGCAGATAGTGTGGACCGCCCGCCTTTGGGCCGGTGCCAGAAAAGCCCTCGCCGCCGAACGGCTGCGAGCCAACAACCGCACCGATCTGGTTGCGGTTGATATAGATATTGCCGGCGTGGATGGAGCTGGACACGGCACGGACGCGCGAAGAAATGCGCGTGTGCATGCCGAAGGTCAGGCCGTAGCCGGAGGCGTTGATCGCAGCGATAACAGCGTCGAGTTCGTCGGCCTTGAAGGTCGCGATGTGCAGCACCGGCCCGAAGATTTCCTCGGGCAGATCAGCAATGCCCTTAACCCGCAGGACGGTGGGCGCGACGAATGTGCCCTGCTCTGGCGCCTTGAGACGGTGAATCACCTTGCCGGCATTAACCTCAAGATAGGTCTCGATTTTCTTGCGCGCTGCCTCGTCGATGACGGGGCCGATATCGGTGGCGAGATGCCATGGATTGCCTAGGGTCAGCTCATCCATCGCGCCCTTGAGCATCTCGATGGTGCGCTCGGCGGCGTCTTCCTGCAGATAGAGAATGCGCAGGGCGGAGCAGCGCTGGCCCGCCGACTGGAACGATGACGCCAGGATGTCGCGCACGGCCTGTTCGGGCAGTGCGGTGGAGTCCACGATCATGGCATTGAGGCCGCCAGTTTCAGCGATCAACGGCGCTGTGGGCGCAAGATTGCCCGCCATGGCGCGGTCAATGCGGTGGGCGGTTGGCAGCGAGCCGGTGAACACTACACCTGCAATAGCCGGGTTGGAGGTGAGCGCGGTGCCGACCTCGCCAGCGCCCGGCAGTAGCTGGATAGCGTCGGCGGGGATGCCTGCCTGATGCATCAGCTGAACAGCGCGGAAGGCGATGAGCGGGGTCTGCGGCGCAGGCTTGGCCAGCACAGGATTACCCGCCACGAGGGCCGCCGCGATCTGGCCGGTGAAGATGGCCAGCGGGAAGTTCCACGGCGAGATGGCTGAGAAAGTGCCGCGGGGAGCGCCCAGCGTTTGGCCATCGGCCTCGTCGGCGTAATAGCGCAGGAAGTCGACGGCTTCGCGGACTTCGGCCACGGCGTCGGCCCAGGACTTGCCGGCCTCGCGGGCGAGCAGCGCGAACAGCTCTGGCAGATTGGCTTCGTAGAGGTCGGCAGTGGCGCGCAGCATGGCAGCGCGATCGCCCTTGGCCGTCCCTGGCCAGGCCGAGCCTGCCGCAGCAGAGATTGCAGCAGCAATGTCGGCCGGGCTGGCGTCGGCCACGGTGCCGATGAGATCGCTGTGGTCAGCCGGATTACGCAGTTCTGTCGCGGGCTGCGGTGCGGCCTTGGTGGCGAGCAGAGGCGCAGCGGCCCACTGATGGGTACGGAAAGCCTCGCGCGCAGCATCCACCGCTGGGAAGGTCGCCAGATCGGTCAGGTCGAGGCCAGCCGAATTGACGCGCTTGCCGAAGATGGCAGATGGCACCGGAATGACCGGATTGGCGATGGCATCGCCCAAAGCCAGCACCTTGCCGATTGGATCCTCGGCCACGACCGACGCTGGAATGTCCTCGTCAGCAATCTGGTAGACAAATGAGCCGTTGGCGCCGTTTTCGAGCAGGCGGCGGACCAGGTAGGCCAAGAGGTCCTTATGCGCGCCGACGGGTGCATAGATGCGTGTACGGGTGCCGTGATTGGTGCGCAGCACCTCATGCAGGCGATCACCCATGCCGTGCAGGCGCTGGAACTCGTAGGTGTCGTTAAAGCGCCCGGCTTCTGCAGCAAGGTGCAGCACGGCAGCGGCGGTGTGCGCATTGTGCGAGGCGAATTGGGGATAGATGTTGGACGCGGCCAGCAACTTACGCGCAGCGGCGATGTAGCTGATATCGGTCGAAGACTTGCGGGTGAACACCGGGAAGCCGGGCAGACCCATGACCTGGCTGCGCTTGATCTCGGCGTCCCAATAGGCGCCCTTGACCAGACGCACCATGATGCGGCGATCCAGCGACTTGGCGGTTTCATTGAGCCAATCGATCAGCGGCAGGACGCGCTTGCCATAGGCCTGAACCACGACGCCGAAGCCATCCCAACCGGCCAGTTCTGGCGTGGCGAGGACTTCAGCGATGATGTCCATCGACAGCTCGAGACGGTCGGCCTCTTCGGCGTCAATGTTGAAGCCCATATTGGCGGCGCGGGCGGCCAAAACGAGTTTGCGAGTCGCATCAACGAGTTCGGTCATGACCCGGTCGCGCTGCGCGAACTCGTAGCGCGGATGCAGCGCCGAGAGCTTGACCGAAATGCCGGGATTGTCGCGCACCGACGATGCCGTGCAGTGTGGCGCCAGGCTCGCGATAGCAGCGGCATAGGCGTCGAAATAGCGGACGGCGTCGGCGCTGGTGCGCGCTGCTTCGCCCAGCATGTCATAGGAATAGCGATAGCCCAGGGCTTCGGGCTTCTTGGCGTTGACGATGGCTTCGTCGATGGTGCGGCCGAAGACGAACTGGCTACCGAGCAGGCGCATGGCCTGGCCGACGGCCGTGCGGATGACAGGCTCGCCGAGGCGGGCAATGGCGCGGTGCAGCGCATTCCTGGGGCCGACCTCGGGGTCACCCAGCACGTCGGCGGTGAGGCTCAGGGCCCAGCTGGAGAAGTTGACCAGCTGGTTGGACGACGCGCCAAAGTGCGAAGCCCAATCGGAGCCGCCCACCTTGTCGTGGATCAGCGCATCAACCGTCTCAGCATCAGGCACGCGCAGCAGCGCTTCGGCCAGCGACATCAGCGCCACGCCTTCATCGGTCGCCAGACCATATTCAGCGAGGAAGGACTCCATCAGGCCAAGGCGATTGCCGGTGCGCACGGTCTCAACCAGCTTTTCGGCATGGGCGGAGATGGTGACGCGGTCCTCGGCGGACAGGCCGGTATCGGCGATGAGCTGGCGAACCAGCGGGGCCTCATCGGCAAGGTTGCGATCACGAAGAGACTGGCGGGCGGTGGTGATGTCGGTCATGGCGCTCTTGGGGCTAATGCTCTGAGCCGCAACACCCCTAGTCATTCCGGCGGAGGCCGGAATCCATGCTGTGCTTCATCCGCAGATCGTCGATGCGGGTTGCCTTCAGTATGGATCCCGGCCTGCGCCGGGACGACATCGTGGAGTTTGCAAGTCAGGCGAGAATTCGCCGGCAGAATGACATGAGTTTGACAGGCGTTTCGCCTGATTATGTGGCGGATACGCGCGTTCAGCGATATGTTGATGGCTTCAGCCGAGACAAAGCACCATGAAAACCGTCAGCTACGAGACATTAGACCAGATCGATAGGCATATTCTGGATGAACTTGCTAGGGATGGCCGCATCAGCGTGGCGGAATTGAGCCGGCGGGTAAACCTGAGCAAGACGCCGTGCCAGGCGCGGATCACCCGATTGGAGAAGTCGGGCTATATTCTGGGCTATCGCGCGGTGATCGACCCCAAGCGGCTGGGCCTGCCCCATGTGGCATTTGTCGAGGTGAAGCTGAGCGACACGCGCAAGAGCGCGCTCGCCGCATTCAACAAGGCAGTGCGGGCCATTCCTGAGGTGGAACAGGCGCATATGATCGCGTCGAGTTTTGATTATCTGCTCAAGGTGCGGACCAAGGATATCGCGGATTATCGCGAGGTTCTGGGGGAGCGGATTTCGGCATTGCCGCATGTGGCGCATACGTCGACGCATGTGTCGATGGAGGCGGTTAAGGGGGATGAGGAGTGAGGGGTGGTGAAGAGTAC
Source organism: Devosia epidermidihirudinis (assembly GCF_000971295.1). GTDB lineage: Bacteria > Pseudomonadota > Alphaproteobacteria > Rhizobiales > Devosiaceae > Devosia > Devosia epidermidihirudinis. Next base: position 641,571 of record NZ_LANJ01000011.1, read on the forward strand.
CCCCTCCTAGCCTCCCCCTGAAAAGGGGGAGGAATCCGGCCGGTGGATTTGATCCGATAGTGCCCCAAACCTCGATCTGTTCCTCCCCCTATCAGGGGGAGGTTAGGTGGGGGTACCCCGATCTCTCAGACAACAAAAAGCCTCCCCCTCTTGCGAAGGGGAGGCCCGTTAGTCCGGGATAGACCCAGGCTTATTCCATGATCATCGCGTCACGGAAGTACGGCACGTTCAGCGACGAGCGCCAGAAGCCGTGAACCTTGGGGCTCATCATCATGTAGCTGTTGCGGTGGTACTGCGGCAGGATGATGTGCTCGTTCATCAGGATCGACTCAGCCTTGCGCATCTCGGCCAGCGAGACCTTTTCGTCGCCCGTTGCCTTGGAGGCTTCGATGGCGGCGTCATAGTCAGCGTTGGACCAGTTCGCGAGGTTGTTCGGGCTACCGGTGACGAAGTTGTCGAGGAAGGTCATTGGGTGCGGATAGTCAGCGCCCCAGCCCATCTGCGCGATCTGGTACTCGACCTTCTGCACTTCTGGGTAGAACACCTGCCACTCGGTGGCCTGGATCTTCACGTCGATGTTGAGGTTCTGCTTCCACATCTGCTGGATGGCTTCGAGCAGCTTCTCAATTGGCGGAGAGGAGTAGGTCACGAACACGGTGTTCGGGAAACCTTCGCCGTTCGGGTAGCCAGCCTCAGCCAGCATGGCCTGTGCAGCTTCGACTTCGGCGGTTGGCGCCAGACCGAAGGTGTCACGACCTGCGGTGAAGTCTTCGCCAGCAACCATCATGCCCGGAGGAACGAGGCCCAGGGCCGGGATGTCTGCGGACTGCAGCACGAACTCGACGATTTCTTCGCGGTCGATCGCCATCGAGAGGGCTTCACGAACCTTGACGTTGTCGAGCGGAGCCTGGTGCGGGTTGAAGAAGGCATAGGTGGTGCCAAGAGCTGGAACGACCATGAATGCCTCGGACTCAACCGACAGGCGTGGGATTTCTGGCGAAGGCACGGACTCGATGCCATCGACGTCGCCAGCTTCCATAGCGGCCAGAGCCGTTGCGGGATCTGGGATCAGGCGGAAGGTGAGCTTGTCGAGCTGCACAGCGTCAGCGTCGTAGTATTCTGGGTTCTTCTCGAACACCACCGATTCACCAGCGTTGAACTGGGTGACGCGGAATGGACCGGTGCCGATAAAGGTCGACGCATTGCGGGTCCAGCCTTCAGGATCGGCCGAAACGATGTCTTCACGGACCGGGTAGAAGGTCGTGTAGGTCAGCAGCTGCATCATGTAGGGGACGCGCTGCTTCAGCGTGAAGGTCAGGGTCTTGTCGTCGGTTGCCTTGATGGCAATGCCTTCAACTTCTGTCGGGGCGTTGAACGCCTCTTCAGCACCCACGATCAGGAACAGCATGGACGAGTTCTTGGCGCCGGTCGCTGGGTTCAGAACGCGCTTCCAGGCGTATTCGAAATCATGCGCGGTCACTGGCTTGCCGTCCGACCACTTCGCATCGCGCAGGTGGAACGTGTAGGTCAGGCCGTCTTCCGACACGTCCCAGCTATCGGCCAGGGCTGGCACGATTTCGCCTTCGGCGTCGAAGCGCACGAGGCCTTCGAAGGTGTTGCCAATGATTGGCGCAGCAAAAGTCTCGGACGTGGTGCCGGGATCGTACTGGGCGGATTCATTGTTGACCACATAGGTCAGTTCACCCGCGGCGAACGCGCCGGCGGTGGAGGCAAGGAATGCCGCTGCGAGCAGTGGCAGAAAATGCTTCGTCATGCTTTCTCTCCTGGTTTGGACATTTAGTGTCCCTTGTTATTCATTTGCACCATCGCTGGATTGCCCGGACGAGCCGGGCAATGACGATGGAGAGCGTTTGGCGTTCCAGGACGTTGCCCGGGACGTCACCACCCGGCTTGTCCGGGTGGTCCATAATTGGGCAACCTATGCTGCCCGTGGCGTCACCGCATCCCCCGCATAGTGGCAAGCGGCGAGGTGACCGCCACCGATATCCTTCAAAGCCGGCTCGGTGCTGGCGCACAGCTCGGTGGCCATGGGGCAACGGGTGCGGAAGCGGCAACCGGTGGGGATGTGCATCGGGCTGGGGATTTCACCGCGCATCGGCTCGGACGGACGCGTTGCCGTTGGATCGGGCACGGGAATGGAGGCCAGCAGCGCTTGCGTATAGGGGTGGCTCGGACGCCGATAAAGATCGGTGTTGGAGGCCAACTCGACGATCTTGCCCAGATACATCACCCCGATACGGTCGGAGATGTGGCGCACCATGGATAGGTCATGCGTGATGAAGAGGTAGGTCAGGCCCAGCTGGTCCTGCAGATCCTCGAGCATGTTAACGACCTGCGCCTGCACCGACACGTCTAGCGCAGAAATCGGCTCGTCGCAGATGACCAGATCGGGCTCCAGCGCGATGGCGCGGGCAATGCCGATACGCTGGCGCTGGCCACCGGAGAATTCGTGGGCGAAGCGGTTGGCATGGTCGCGATGCAGACCCACGCGGGCCAGCAGCTCATGCACTTTCTCTGTGCGGGATTCCGGCGTGCCGATCTTGGCGATTTCCAGCGGCTCGGCGATGAGATCGCGGACGGTCATGCGACCATTCAGCGACGCATAGGGGTCCTGAAAAATCATCTGCACGCGGCGACGGAACGGCACAAGCGCCCGCTCGTCGGCCTTGGCGACGTCGGTGCCGTCGAACAGCATCTCGCCGGAGGTCGGCTGGTAAAGACGGATCAGCGTGCGGGCCAGCGTGGACTTGCCACAGCCGGACTCCCCGACAAGACCCAGCGTTTCGCCGGGATAGATATCGAGGTCGACACCATCAACAGCGCGCAGGGTCGGCTTGGGGCCGAACAGGTTGCGGCCCACGGTGAAATGTTTGTGCAGGTTCCGGACGGAAACGAGGGGCGCTTCGCTCACCTTGCCCGGTGTCGGCAGGCTGCTGTAAGGTTCAGACATGCGCTACTTCCTTGTCACAATAATGGTCATTGCACTGGTAGCAGCCATAACTATTGCGTCGTTGTCTGGTCTTCTCGGACTTTCGCTCATCTCGGAAACTCGGTCGATTTGTCCCGACGCCTTCCAATGCTCGGACGCCCTGACTTCAATGTGGCTGTATCTCGCCGTCTGTGCGCTCACATCACTGGGAGCAATAGGTCTCGCTGCAACACTCAAACGAGTGGTGCTCGCCCGTAACCCAAAACCCGAGATCACGCTGCCACCTCATTGACGCCAGCAACTTTGGGGGCATCGGGGTGGTGGAGCCAGCAGCGGGCGCCCTGCCCTTCGCCAAATACGGGCGGGAGGGCGGCCTGGCACTGCTGCATGGCATGCGGGCAGCGCGCGGTGAACGGGCAGCCTTCGGGCGGATGGGCCATATCTGGCGGGGATCCGGGAATGGGCGTCAGGCGGCGATGGGTGTCATCGCGCAGATCGGGCACCGAGGCCAGCAGACCCTGGGTATAGGGATGCTTTGGCGTGGCGAACAGATCGTGGACCGGGCCGGTTTCCATCACGAGGCCGCCATACATGACGACGATGCGGTCGGTGACTTCGGCAATGACGCCGAGGTCGTGGGTAATCAGGATCACAGCCATGCCAAGGCGCTTTTGCAGGTCCTTGAGCAACAGCAGGATCTGGCGCTGGATGGTCACATCGAGCGCGGTGGTTGGCTCGTCCGCAATCAGCAGTTTGGGATCGCACGCGAGCGCAATGGCGATCATGACGCGCTGGCGCATACCGCCGGAAAACTCGTGCGGATAGGACTTGAGCCGCTCGGCAGCCGAGGGAATGCGCACCAGCTCGAACAGTTCGATGGCGCGGGCACGGGCCTCGGCCCGCGTCGCCTTGCGGTGGCGCAGGATGGTTTCCATGACCTGCTCGCCCACCGACAGGGTGGGGTTCAGCGAGGTCATCGGGTCCTGAAAGATCATGCCGATCTTGTTGCCGCGAATGTCACGCAGATCGCCCTGATCGAGCGCCATCAAATCTTGGCCATCGAAATTGGCCGAGCCGCCCATGATGCGGCCCGTGGACTTGAGCAGGCGCAGGATGGACATGCAGGTGATGGACTTACCCGAGCCGGATTCCCCGACAATGCCGAGGATTTCGCCGGGGTGAACATCGAAGCTGACGCCGCGCACAGCCTGAACTTCGCCGCGCTGGGAGAAGAACGAGGTTTTGAGATCGCGGACGGAAAGGACGGGAGCACTCATTTACGGAACCGTGGATCGAGCGCGTCGCGCAGGCCATCGCCAAGGAAATTGAAGGCGAACATGGTGAGCGAAATGGCGGCGGCGGGGAAGAAGAGCTGGTGCGGGTAAGCGCGCAGGGTTTCGACAGCCTCGGAGGTCAGCGTGCCCCAGCTGGCCAGCGGCGGAGTAACGCCAAGGCCGATGAAGCTCATGAAGCTCTCGATGAAAATGGCCGACGGGATCAGCATGGTCAGCGTGATGATAATCGGGCCGATCGCGTTGGGCAGCAGGTGACGCGTGAGAATGCGCGGCGTGCTGGCGCCCATGGTGCGGGCAGCGGCGACGTAATCCTGTTGCTTGAGCGAGAGGATCTGGCCGCGCACGATACGCGCCATATCCACCCAGAACACTGAGCCGATGGCGATGATGATGGACAGCAATCCACTGTCGAACACCACCATGAGCAGCACGACGTAGAGCGTGAGTGGGACCGTGGAGATGATCTCGACGATACGCATCATGATGGCGTCGGTCTTGCCGCCCATATAGCCGGCAATGCCGCCATAAAAGATGCCGATGAAGAAGTTCACCAGCGTGGCGACAAAGGCGACGGTGAGCGAAATGCGCGCGCCGAACAGTTGGCGGACCAGCACGTCGCGGCCCAGCTGATCGGTGCCGAACAGATAGGTCATGTTCCACGACCAGCCCGAGGTGCGCAGCTCGGTGCCGTCTGCGCTGAGGATGCGGGCGGGCAGCTTGGCATAGTCGAGTGTGATGGCCTGGCCCGCGATCTCGAAGGGCTGCTGCTTTTTCAGCATGTCCTTGCGCTCGCCGCGCATGATGCCCAGCACATGGCCGCTAGCATCGACTTCATAGAGATTGAAGTTGGATGCGTTGAGGAAGAAGCGCGTGGTGTTCCCCTCCCCGTCCGTCACCGCATAGGTGTCGAAGGCGGGCGGTATATTGGCCAGCTTCAGGTTCTGGTCCGAATAGGAATAGGGGCTGAAGAACGGGCCGAAAATGGCGCCCAGGATCAGCAGGATGATGAAACCAATGGACACCACGGCGGGCTTGTTGGCCCACAGGCGCCGACGCGCATCCTGCCAATAGGTGAGACTTGGCGCGGACTTGACGGCCACGGCTTCGTCCTGCGGGAGCTTTTCCCACATGTTGGGTGAGATGTCGCTCATGCGGACGCCTCCGACAGCTTGATGCGCGGATCGAGCACGGCATAGAGCAGATCAACGATGAGGATCATCACCATAAGGGCGGCGGCGTAGAAAATGGTGATGCCCATAATGGCGGTGTAATCGCGGTTGGTGATCGAGAGCACGAACTGACGGCCAATGCCGGGCAGCGCGAAAATCTGCTCGATGACGAAGGAGCCGGTGATGAGGTTGGCGACCACGGGACCAAGCACGGTCACCACGGGCACCAGCGAATTGCGCAGGCCATGCTTGAACAGCACCTGGCCGGGGCGAAGCCCCTTGGCGCGCGCAGTTGTCATGTAATCCTGCTCGAAGGTTTCGAGCAGCGACGAGCGCGTCAGGCGCGCCACGAAGCTGACCCAGAACCCGGACAGCGCGAACACCGGCAGGATATAGCCGCGCCAGTTATCCAGCCCAAAGGTTGGCACCCAGCCGAGGCGCAGCGCGAACACATAGAGCATCACGGTGGCGATGACGTAGCTGGGGATCGCGACGCCGATGGTGGCGATCAGCATGACTGTGGTGTCAGGCCACTTATTGCGGTTGAGCGCGGCAATGATACCCAGCGGCACGCCGAGCGCGACCACGGCAATCACAGCCAGCAGGCCGGTGCGCATGGTGACGGGCAGACCGTCGGCGATCATCTTGTTGACCGACACGCCCGGATATTTGAACGAGGGGCCCAGATCGAGGGTCAGAATGCCCTTGAGATAGGTGATGTACTGCGCCCAGATCGGCTGATCGAGGCCGTATTTGGCGTTGAGCGCGGCCTGAATCTCGGGCGCCAGCATCTTTTCAGATACGAAGGGACCACCCGGAACGGCGTGCATCAGGAAGAACGTGAGCGTGACGATGGCCCACAGGGTCAGCAGCATCATGCCAAGGCGTTGTAAAATATAGGTAGGCAAGAAGCGACACCTCCCCAAATGGGGTCAAACGGCCATAAACGTCAGCCGCAAATGTCTGACATAATTTTCTATAGCAGCACTAAAATTTTTTTACTGCAAGTGCATCGGGATTTTTTACACCCCGGAAATGCAGCGGATTTGATCAATTGTGACCGTTAAACGACGCAAAACCCCGCAAGCAGTGCGCTCGCGGGGATTAACCGAAACTGGAAATTGTAGCGCCCTGCCCCACACCAGCGGTCGATCAGAGTTCGAAATGGTTCCGCAGGATCAGGAACACGGCCACGGCTGGAACGATCAGGTCTGCGGCCTTTTCGATGGCTTCTGCCGGATACTGGCCTTCGACGTCGAGCGCGTTGATGGTGCCGAGCAGGTCATTGCCCGCCATGACCGGAATGCTGATCGAAGAATCACAACCGAGCGAGCGGATCAGCGTGAGATCGGGGAAGTTGCCTTCCATCTCGGCCGCTGTGTTGATGGCGCTGATGGTGCGGTCCGTCTGCATGGAGCGGAACCAGTCGTCGATGATGATCGGCTTGGTCCCCAGCAGCGGATAGACTTCCGGATGGCTGGTATAGACGCGGCGGACGTGACCGGCCGCCATGTTGATGGCGGTCAGCGTGAACAGGCGCACGCCGATGACCGCCTGGGTCAGTTCATGCAGCGCCGCGCCGGTTTCTGCCGGATCGGTAAAACGGGCGAGCTTTTCTTCAAAGGTGCGGAAGGCAGCGGCGTGGTCGGTCATGCTGAAAGTCGATTCTCTTCGAGAGTGCGGTCAGCGGACTGAGGCGCCACGGCGCTATCGCCATCCACCACGCAATCGCGACCATTCGCCTTGGCTCGGTAGAGGCGAGTGTCGGCAAGCTGCATCAATTCGCCCGCGGGCTCATAGCCGGTGCCGACGGACAAGCCAATACTGATCGTGATGCCCAGCCCCTCGCCCAGATCGGACAGATCACAGCCAGCCACAGCCATCCGCAGGCCATCGCAAATCCGCAAAGCCGCGACAGCGGGGACCTCGGGAAGCACCAGAGCGAACTCCTCCCCGCCGAGGCGCGCCACATGGCCGCTCGCGCCAATGACATCGACCATCAGGCGCGCAATGCGCTGCAACACCACATCACCGACCATGTGTGAATAGCGATCGTTCACGGCCTTGAAGTGGTCGAGATCCACGATAGCCACGGCAAACGGACTGCCAGCGAGGCGCTCAAGGTTTTGATCAAAGCTGCGGCGGTTGGCGATGCCGGTGAGCGGGTCGGCCATGGCCTGACCGGCAAGCAACGCCGCGTGACTGCGCAGGCGCGCGGTTTCGAGGCGAATTTCCTCGATGCGGGCCAGTCGGCTGGTGTGTTCACCTGTCTGCCGCACATGCAGCGCGTGGAAGCGCTTGAACGTGGCGAGCGCCTCATGCACCTTGCCGTTGACCTCGAGGATTTCGGCGAGCTTGCGGGCAGCATTGACCTGATGATCGACCTGGCCGGATGCGTCCGCCAACGCCATCGCCTGAAGCAAAACCAGCTCCGCTTCCGCCCCATCGCCCATCCGCATCAACACATCGCCGTGTACATAAAGACGCAGAATGGTCAGGCTTGGACCGGGATTATGCGGCAGTGCGCAGGCGCGTTCGAGACACCCCAGCGCTGCCTCATATTCTCCTTCGACCCCAAGGAATTCGGCGCTGTTGCACAGCGCCACCCGCATGGTCCAGAAGTCACCACTCAGCTCGGCCTTTTCGACAGCGCGCGCACTCAGCTCAACGGCCTTCATGCGGTCCATTCTGGCGCGCTCGCGATCAAGAAGAACGTCGGCGGCTTCCTCGCGCTTGGAAAATGCGAAGCCCAGATTGAGCAGATAATATGCCTCTGCGGCGACTGTGCCATTGCCCTGCGCCATGGCGACCGAGCGCTCGATCAACTCAATGCCGAGCGCGACCTCGCGGCAGAGGACCAGCACAAGACCCTTGGTATTGAGCGCGAAGGCGAGCGCGGTGGCATCGTCTGCGTTTTCCGCCAGAGTGACCGCCCGATTGGCGAGATCGAAGGCTTCGTCGCTAAAGCCAAGATCGAGAAACAGCGTTGCCTTGACCGCGAGGGTGCGCGCCAGTTCGGCTTTGTTGCCGACGCGCTCCCAGAGCCATTTGGCCCCCATTGCGCATTCCAGCCCATGCTCGATCTGTCCGAGGCGGAAGCACGCCCAGGACATCTCGCAGAGGCACGTCGCCATTAGTTCCGAATGCCCCGTGGCTTCGGCGGAGGCATAGACGGCGCGAAACTCGGACAGCGCCTCCTCGCCCTGCCCCGCCCGCAACAGGCGAGTGCCGCGCACGAAGCGATCGGCAATAGTCTGGTCAAGATCGCCCATAAGAGAAGTGCTGCGCCCCGGTGAATGCTTAGTGGGCGGATTCTAGGGCTGTATTCCTAACAGCTTATGGTTATTTCCAGGTTTTAGGCGGGGAAAAGCGTCCAGCGGCGGGGGCGGAAGGCGATGCGGGATTTTTCGCCGGCCGGGTGATCGAAGGGCAGATCGATTTCGACGCGGTGGCCATCGCCACCTATTTCAAGCTCGACGCGACGCGTGCCACCGACACGGCGCGAGGTGGTGACCACGCCCGCGAGCGCTGCATCGCCCTCGACCAGATCGACATCGTGCGGACGGAAGAACAGGCGGGACTGGCCGGTTGGCGTATCGCCAGCAGGCACGCCAATGGCGCGACCACCTATCCACAGCTCGTTGTTTTCGACCGTGACCGGCAACTCACTGGATTCACCGATGAAGCCGAAGACGAAGGGCGAGCTGGGATGGTCATAGACCGTGTCGGGCGTGCCGACCTGTTCGATCTTGCCCTGGCTCATGACGCAGAGGCGGTCGGAGAGTTCGAGCGCTTCTTCCTGATCGTGGGTGACGAAAACCGTGGTGTGGCCGGTGCGATCATGGATTTCACGGAGCCATTTGCGCAATTCGCGGCGGACCTGCGCATCAAGCGCGCCAAAGGGTTCGTCGAGCAGCAGCACGGCGGGCTCGATGGCGAGCGCACGGGCCAGCGCAACGCGCTGACGCTGGCCGCCGGAAAGCTGATTGGGATAACGCTTTTCGAGGCCCGAGAGCTGGACCAGATCGAGCAATTCCATGGCTCGGCGGCGAATTTCGCCAGCAGGTGGGCGGCTGGAGCGTGGGCGGACCTTGAGGCCGAACGAGACGTTCTCGAGGATCGTCATGTGGCGGAACAGGGCATAGTGCTGGAACACAAAGCCGATATTGCGCTCCTGGACGGTCTTTTCGGACGCGTCTGTATCGCCGAAGAAAATCTTGCCGGCGGTGGGCATTTCCAGCCCGGCGATCAGGCGCAGCAGCGTGGTCTTGCCAGAGCCGGAGGGGCCAAGCAGCGCGATCAGTTCGCCCGAGCGAATATCGAGCGATACATCGTGCAGCGCAGGAAAGCGGTCAAACTCCTTGCGCACATTGGCAACGCGAACTTCCATAGGCCCCAAGTCTCCAGTTACTTGCCAGACGCGGCGATTTCGTCGCCGTAGCGCCATTCGAGGGCGCTTTTCAAGACGAGCGTGACCAGTGCGAGCAAGGCCAGCAGCGAGGCCAGGGCGAATGCCGCCGTGGCGTTATATTCGTTGTAGAGCATTTCCACCTGCAAAGGCATGGTGGTGGTCTGACCGCGGATTTTGCCAGAGACAACCGCGACGGCGCCGAACTCGCCCATGGCGCGGGCATTGCACAACAGCACGCCGTAGAGCAGGCCCCATTTGATATTGGGGAGCGTGACGCGCCAGAAGGTCTGCCAGCCATTGGCACCGAGCGAGAGCGCGGCTTCCTCGTCGCCCGTGCCCTGATCCTGCATCAGCGGGATCAGCTCACGCGCCACAAAGGGGAAGGTGACGAAAATGGTCGCCAGCACAATGCCGGGCAGCGCGAACAGCACTTCGATGCCGTAGGACTTGAGGAACGGACCGAGGAAGCTCCCTGCCCCGAACAGCAGCACATAGACCAGACCCGAAATGACCGGGCTGACCGAGAACGGCAGGTCGATCAGGGTGATGAGGAAGGCCTTGCCTTTGAACTCGAACTTGGCGATGGCCCATGAGGCGGCAAGGCCAAACACCACATTGAGCGGCACGGCGATGGCGGCCACCAACAGGGTCAGCCGGATGGCAGCCTGCGCGTCCTTTTCGACGAGCGCAGCAAAGAAGGTGTTGAGCCCCTTGGCAAGGGCTTCGTGGAACACCGCATAGAGCGGCATCAGCAGGATGATCGCCATGAAGACAAAGGCAATGCCGATCAGAATCCACTGAACCAGACGGCTTTCGCTGGTGGGCGAGATGCGGCGATGGGTGCGGGCGCGGAGCTTAGTGGCCATAACCGTACCTCCGGCGCGACCAGGCCTGGATCAGGTTGATGGCGAACAGCATGGCGAAGGAGATCAGCAGCATCACCGTGGCGATGACGCTGGCGCCGACATAGTTGAATTCCTGCAGGCGAATGTAGATCAGCAGCGGCGCGATTTCCGAGACGAAGGGAATGTTGCCGGCGATGAAGATGATCGAGCCGTATTCACCGACGCCGCGGGCAAAGGCCAGCGCGAAGCCGGTGAGAATGGCTGGGGTGAGGCTGGGCAGGATCACCTTGGTGATGGTCTGGAAGCGGCTGGCGCCGAGGGTGGCGCTCGCCTCTTCGACCTCGTTGCTCACTTCCTCGAGAATGGGCTGGATGGTGCGCACAACGAAGGGCAGACCGATGAAGATCATCGCGATGACAATGCCAACGGGAGTGTAGGCGATGCGCCAGCCGATGGGCGCAAAGATAGCGCCAATGGCTCCGCTCGGCGCATAGATTGCGGTCAGGGCGATACCGGCAACGGCGGTGGGCAGCGCGAAGGGCAGATCGATGATGGCATCGAAAATGCGGCGACCGGGGAAGCGATAACGGACCAGAACCCAGGCGATCAGCGTGCCGAAGACGACATTGATGCCCGCCGCGATCAGCGCAGTGACGAAGCTGACGCGCAAGGCCCCGAGCACGCGGGCATCGGTAGCGGCCTTCCAGAACCCCTCAGGGCCAAGACCCGCCGAGCGAATTGCCAAGGCAATCAGCGGGATCAGGATGATCAGCGAGAAATAGGAGATCGTGAACCCAAGCGTCAGGCCGAAGCCCGGAATAACGCTGGGCTGACGGAAGCTCAGGCCCTTGCGTGGCGCAGGCGAAACGGCGGCGCTCAAGCGGCAGCCCTGCTGGCAGCAGTTTTGATGGCGCGTTTCATGTCGACCTCTCAACCCGGTTCGGCGGCTCAGACCCTAGTGGAATGGCCAGCAAACTCAAAGATGGAGGCGTGGCGTTTACGACAAAGTGCGCGGAAAAATATTCTTTGACGCGCACGTTGCGGAGATTTCGGCAGGATAATCGAGCCTTTGATGGCGCTAGATGAGAATAATGCAGTCGTTAGACTTGCCGCTATTCATCCACGCTGGCGATTGGCCCCACTTACTTTGGTGGGGTCCAAAGCGGGGTCTCGCGTTCCAGCGGTCCCATATCCTTGATATCGGCGCCGCGCCGCATGGCGATGTTCATGCGGAAGCTGTTGCCGATGCGCTCTGAGCGTTCGACGAACAAGGCCGCGATATCGGGCGGACAAACGTCTTCGGCGGTACGGCGGAACAGGGCCAGCCAGCGCATGAAGTGGGCGTCGGAGAGTTCTGGGATCGCCATGTGCTTGGGCATGGGGCGACCGGCATAGCGGCCAGTGCCGAGCAACATGGAACTCCAGAAATCGGCGATGGTGGCCAAATGATGCGGCCAGGCTTCTGGCGCGATGATGCGATTGAACACCGGCCCGATCACTGGATCGCGGCGGGCATCATCATAGAAGCGATCCACGACCATGCGGATCATGGCTTCGTCGAGCGCCGCGGGCGTTTCCCAGCCAACACGCTGGTGGCGCGTGCCGATGGGTGGACGGGGATTGTCGTCACTCATGCTGGGTCGGCCTCGCGAATGGCGTAGCTACAGCGCCGCGCGCCTGAGACGATATGTTCAGACCGTTCGACAATGGCATCGGGCCCAAGAACCGCGCGGAATACGTCGAGTTCGGAGCGGCAGAAGCCCTGGCAGGCGGTGGCGGCAGCGCAGATCGGGCAATGGTTTTCGACCAGCAGCAGGCTGCCATCGGGCTGCTCCTGCCAGTCGGCCATATAGCCCTCATTGGTGCGCATCTCGACCAGCGCAGCCACACGCTCGCGCAGCTCGGCCTTACCATCGACCGCAGCCTCATAGATGGCGCGGGTATCGGCCTCGCGGGCAGCAATGATGGTGTCGAGCGCCGCTTCGCCCAAACTCGCGCGAACGATATCGAGCAGTTGTACGGTGAGTGCGGCATGGGTGTCGGGAAAGCGCGACTGCGCGGCGGGTGTCAGGGCCCAGCTTTGGGTCGGGCGACCGACGCCGTTGGCCTGGCTGGTGGCGGAGACAAGCCCCTCCTCCGCCAGACGCGCCAATTGCTGGCGAGCCGCTTCGCCGGTGGTGCCGAGCAGCTTGCCAATGGTGGCCGCGCCCAGAGCGCCATGCATCTTGAGCACCATGAGCACCCGTTCGGCGGGGCTGCGTGGCGACCAATCGGCATTTTCCAAGTTCAGGCTTGACATATTTGTCGGCAAGGTTTTCAAAGTCATCACTTGGAAATTTAGACGGCGTGATGGCGAAATGCAAGTGCCAGCGCCAGAACCCTTGAGATAAGGACCCTTCCCATGACGTTCACCCTGCCCAACCTGCCCTATTCGCACGCCGCTCTCGCCGAGCGTGGCATGAGCCAGGAAACGCTGGAACTGCACCACGACAAGCACCATCAGGCCTATGTGACGGCGCTCAACGGCTTCGTTGAAAAGAACGCCGATCTGGCCGGCAAGTCGCTGGAAGACATCATCGCCTTTGCCAATGGCAAGGCAGACCTCGCACCGGTGTTCAACAATGCCGGCCAGCATTGGAACCACATCCACTTCTGGAACGCGCTGTCGCCCAATGGCGGCAATCTCGGTGGCAAGCTCGAAGCCAAGATCATTGCCGATCTCGGCAGCGTTGAGGCGTTCAAGGATGCCTTCAAGACCGCTGCAACCACGCAGTTCGGCTCGGGCTGGGCATGGCTGGTGCTGGGCACCGATGGCAAGCTCAAGGTCACCAAGACGCCAAATGGCTCGAACCCACTGGCAACAGGTGAAGGCAAGCCGCTGCTCGGCCTCGACGTGTGGGAACACTCCTACTACGTCGATTTCCGCAATCGCCGCCCAGACTACGTGACCAACTTCCTCGACAAGCTGGCGAACTACGAATTCGCTGAAGCGAACCTCGGTTAATCGGCCAAGAGTAGAAAATCGTGTTTGAAGCGGGCATAGAGTTTAGCTGGAGGCAGGTCGCACGCGGCCTGCCGGAACAATGCCACGGCGCGTTCGTTGACCTGCCGGGGGAAGGATCGTGACGTTAGCTATGCCCGACTTTGACTTGCCAGACGCCATGGTCTTGCGGCCCACACGGCACCCCACAGTGGGTGACGCCGAGTTCCGCGCGGCAATGGCTGGCATGGCCGCCACCGTCAACGTTGTCACCGCGCGACGCGGCGATGAAGTGGTTGGCCGCACGGCAACTTCGGTCATGTCGCTGTCGCGCACGCCACCCGCCATCCTGGTATCCATCGATATCATGAGCCGCCTCGCCGACCTGATCGCCAAGACGGGTGGGTTTTCGCTGGCGATGCTGGCAAGCGATCAGCACGATGTGGCCGATGCGTTTGCCGGTCGCCGCGATCCGGTGGACCGGTTCAGCTTTGGCGAGTGGGACCGTTGGCCATCCGGCAATCCCCATCTCTTGGACGCCATGACGACACTGGATTGTGAAGTCATCGGCTCCATCGAAACGGGCACGCATGTGCTGTTTGCCGGGGCGATTATCGAGGTAGAATCTTCGACGCGTCCGCCACTTATCTGGCAGCGGCATGCCTATCATACCGTGACTGGGCTCGACTGAGCCGCCACTTGGTGACAAGCTGGCGCAATCGATTTGGCCGGGGCGGCAACCCTCAACCGCCCCCGGCGTTTCTCCCTAGAGGGAGGCACGATTGCCCCGGTACTATTTTCATTACCGCACCGATGATGAGCTGATCCGCGATACGGACGGCAGCGAATTGCCAGACTTGGACGCAGCGGAGCACAACGCCGCGGAACTGGGCAAGGCGATCGTTGATCGTGCCGCCAGCACAGGCGGCGATACCCGCCTGCCCCGCTCCATCGAGATCACCGACGCCAAGGGCGAAGAGCTGCTATATGTAGTTTTCTGGGCTGGCCCGAAAGTGGGCGACGGTCCGGCAGAGCCCGTGGAACCATCGACCCTGCATTGAGCGCTTGCGCGCTTTGGGGTTCGGCAGCACTCTGTCGCAGCATCATCCTAACCCCGGCCATTCCGATGATCCGTGCATTTGCTGCCGCAGCGTTGTGCTGTCTCGCCCTGCCCGCCCTCGCCAATGATTACAGCATCACCATCGACAACCGCGCCAGTCAGGCGGTTGATCGGGTCAATACATACCCGGTGGACGCGGATGGCGACGCCGTGGAGGACAATCTCGGTAACACGGGTGATATCGCGCCGGGGACGAAGGGACGGTTCGCCGTCGACGTCGACAAGTGCAGGCTCGTGCGCGTCTATATCGGCATGGCCAATGGCAAAGAGCTCGATGCCGACGTCAATCTCTGCAAAGGCAACACAATCGTCGTCACCGACTGACCTGAATAGAAAATGCCGGCCCGTGGGCCGGCATACGTCTTGCAAGGGAAGATTATGGGGCGGTGTAGATCTGATCGAACACGCCGCCGTCGCCGAAGAATTCGGGCTGCGCTTTGCGCCAGCCGCCAAAGTCTTCGATGGTTACAAGGTTGACCTTGCCGAAGCGGGCAATGTCATCAGGATTGGCTTTGTCTGGGTGGAACGGACGATAGAAGTTCGCCGCTGCGATAGCCTGACCTTCATCGGAATAAAGGTATTGCAAGTAGCCTTCGGCCAGATCGCGGGTGCCCTTCTTGTCCACATTGCCATCGACCACCGCAACCGGAGGTTCGGCCAGAATGGAAACCGACGGGGTCACGATGTCAAAGGCATCAGGGCCGAGCTCTTCGAGCGCCAGATAGGCCTCGTTTTCCCAGGCGAGCAGAACGTCGCCAATGCCACGCTGCACGAAGGTGGTGGTGGAGCCACGCGCGCCAGTGTCGAGCACGGGGACGTGCTTGTAGAGCTCGGTGATATAGGTCTTTGCGGTTTCATCAGAGCCGCCGGGCTGTGCCTTGGCCCACGCCCAACCGGCCAACAGGTTCCAGCGCGCGCCACCTGAAGTCTTTGGATTTGGCGTGATGACTTCAACGCCATCCTTGGTCAGGTCACCCCAGTCTGAAATGCCCTTTGGATTGCCCTTGCGGACCAGAAACACGATGGTCGAGGTATAGGGCGCGTTATTGTTTTCGAACGTGCCGCGCCAGTCTTCACGGATGAGACCGGTGCCGGCATCGGCGATGGCATTGATGTCGCTCTCCAGCGCCAGGGTGACCACGTCGGCCTCAAGTCCATCGATCACGGTGCGGGCCTGTGCGCCCGAGCCACCATGCGTGGTCTGAATGGCGACAGTCTCACCCTTTTCAGCCTGCCAGTGCTTTACGAAGGCCTCGTTGAACTGCTGGTAGAGTTCGCGGGTTGGATCATAGCTGACATTGATCAGCGTGCGGTCTTGCGCATGCGCAGTAACAGCAAAGCCCAAGGTCAGGGACGCGGCGAGAGCGGAATAGGCTATGAATTTCGATGCGTTCTTCATCTCTGTCTCCCGGTGAGATCGATGATTAAAGACTACCAGACCAATAGTGTATCGCAAGGCGCGGCTTAACGTTGCTGAGGCTAGCGAAGAACTTTTTTGTTTCAATACGACACAGGTCGAGAAAAACTTCGCCGCCACGCACAATCCTGCGAGCTTGGCGCAAATTCATACCCCTACCCAATAAACGCCTGAAACGCCCGGCAGGTGTCACCGAGGCATCGCCTTGGCACACTATAGTGCGAAGGGTGGGCAGACAGGGCGCAAGTCCCTGTTAGAGTGACTGTGCGAGATTGGGAGTAGATGTGACGATGGATCAGGGTAATCCGAACCGGCCAGCTCTGCTGGATCGAGCCGAAGCGCTTGCGACGGAGGATGCCGGTTTCGCGCGTTTCCTTGTCGCCACCGTTCAGGCAACCGACGGGGAAGACCTGCGTCGGCAGGAACCCGCGGCGTTCGAAGCCATCCTGCGCCGCTCCTATCAGAACGTGCTGAACTATTCCGGCGAGCAGAGCCAGATCACCGCAACGCCCCCTACCCGGTCTGGTGATCCGCTGGTCATCGACATTATCTCTCAGGACATGCCGTTCATCGTCGATAGCGCGCTGGCAGCTTTGCGCGCGGCTGGCGGCAGTGTGCGGCTCTTCTCCCACCCCGTCGTTCGGGTCGAGGGCGAAACCGGACCAGCCCTGAGCGTCCTGCATATTCACAGCGATCCTGTTGCCGAGCTGGATGCGGTTGTCGAAGAAATCGAAGTGACCATGACCGCTGTTGGCCGCGCCGTGCGCGACTGGCAACCCATGCTGGATCGCCTGCGCAGGTCCATCAGCGATCTTGCCCAGCACAGCACGCCCCAAAACGATGAGCCCCTGCGGTTCCTTGAATGGCTGATCGAGCACAACTTCACCTTCCTTGGCACGCGCGAATATCACGCCACCGCCAGCGGGCTGGAGCCGGTGGGCGATAGCGGGCTGGGTGTGCTGCGGGACCCCAATTTCAAGGTACTGCGCAGCGGCGCAGACTTCGTGGAATCGACGCCCCAGCACGCCGCCTTCCTCGCCTCGGGTGAACCGCTGCTGGTGACCAAGGCCAATGTGCGCTCGCTGGTGCATCGTCGTGCCCATATGGATTATGTCGGCATCAAGCTCTATGCCGCCGACGGTACGGTAGCCGGCGAACTCCGCGTAGTGGGATTGTTCACCGCCCAGGCACAGGCCACGCCGCACACCGAAGTGCCGATCATCCGCCGAAAAATCGCCGAGGTGATGCGCAAGTCGGGCGTTGATCCGCTGGGCCATGACGGGCGAGCGCTGCTGAGCGCGTTGGACAGCTATCCGCGCGACGAACTGTTCCAGATCGATGTGGCGCAGCTGCACGAATTCGCTCTGGTCATCGCCGGGCTCTATGATCGGCCTCGTGCCCGCGTTCTGCCGCGTATCGACCGCTTTGACAATTTCGTCTCGATCCTCGTTTACGTGCCGCGCGACCGCTACGACGGCGAAGCCCGCGCCCGCATCACGCGCTATCTGGCGCAGGTCTATGATGGCCGCGTCTCAGCGTTTTACCCGCACTTCCCCGAGGGGGAACTGGTGCGGCTGCATGTCATTATCGGCCGGGTGAGTGGCGCCACGCCACGCCCAAGCCGTGCCGAACTTGAAGCGCGCGTCGATGCTCTGACCAGCAATTTCGGCGACATGCTCGCCGCCATCGCCACCGATCTGGCGGCGATCAGCGATTATCGCGGGGCGTTCTCCCCGGCCTATCAGTCGCGCAATTCGGCAGACGATGCGCTGGTCGATATCGCGGTGCTGCGCGAACTGGGTGACGGCACTGGCATTGCGATCAAGCTGCGGGCCCGCTCGGGTGCTGATGGCTCGCTGGGGCTGAAATTCTACCACCGCGAGAGCGCCATTCCGCTGAGCGACCGCGTCCCGATGCTCGAAGCCTTTGGCTTCCGGGTGATCGACGAACGGACCTACACCATCGTGCCGCGCGACGGCGTTGAACGCTATCTGCACGATATGGTGCTTGAGCCGGTCGAGGCAGGATTTGACGTGGCAAACCGCGGCGCTGCGGTTGAAGAAGGCCTGCTGGCCGTGTGGGACGGGCTGGCCGAGAGCGACCAGCTCAATGCGCTGGTAACGCGGACCAATCTGGTGTGGCGCGATGCGGCGCTGCTGCGGGCGTTTTCGCGCTATCTGCGGCAGATCGGGACCTCCTATTCCCAGCGCTACATTGCCAATGTTCTGGTGAAACAGTCCAGCGCTGCGGCAGGGCTGGTTGCATTGTTCGATGCGCTGCATGACCCCAAACTCGCAAATCGCACCGCTTCGGAAGAGAGCGCTCGGGCTGCGATTGCCGCCGCGCTCGACGCCATGGCCTCGCTGGATGAAGACACAATCGTGCGGCGCTTCCTCAATCTGATCGATGCGTCCGTGCGCACCAATGCCTTCCAGCGCGATGAGGCCGGCCAATCCATGCCCGCGCTGGCCATCAAGTTCGACAGCAGCAAGGTCGAGGGCATGGCCGCGCCGCGCCCCTATCGCGAAATCTCGGTCTATTCACCGCGCGTCGAGGGCATTCACATGCGCTTTGGCGCGATTGCCCGTGGCGGCCTGCGCTGGTCGGATCGTCCTGAGGATTTCCGCACCGAAGTGCTGGGGCTGGTAAAGGCCCAGCAGGTCAAGAATGCGGTGATCGTGCCAGTTGGCGCCAAGGGCGGCTTTGTGCCCAAGCATCTGGTGGCCGGAATGCCGCGCGATGCGTTCCAGGCTGAAGGCACCGAGGCCTACAAGATTTTCATCGGCTCGCTGCTCGATGTCACCGACAATCTGGTGGATGGTGCTGTGGTGCCGCCACGCGATCTGGTGCGACGCGATGGCGATGATCCCTATCTGGTGGTCGCCGCCGACAAGGGCACGGCCAGCTTCTCGGACACGGCCAATGCCATCGCCACCGGCCGTGGCTTCTGGCTGGGTGATGCCTTCGCCTCGGGCGGCTCGGCGGGCTATGACCACAAGAAGATGGGCATCACCGCGCGTGGTGGCTGGGAGTCGGTGAAGCGGCATTTCCGCGAACTGGACCGCGACATCCAGAGCGAACCCTTCACCGCTGCTGGCGTAGGCGACATGAGCGGCGATGTGTTCGGCAATGGCATGTTGCTCAGCCGACAGACGCGGCTGGTCGCAGCCTTTGACCACCGCGATATCTTCCTCGATCCCAACCCAGATCCGGCTACCAGCTTTGCCGAACGGCAGCGCCTGTTCGCCCTGCCCCGCTCCAGCTGGCAGGACTATGACAAGGGACTGATTTCGCAAGGCGGTGGCGTGTTCTCGCGCAGCCTCAAATCCATCCCGCTCAGCGCCGAGATCAAGTCCGTGCTGGGTTTGCATGCCGACCACGCCACGCCAGCTGAAGTGATGACGGCCATTCTCAAGGCCGAGGTAGACCTGCTGTGGTTTGGTGGCATCGGCACCTATATCCGCAGCACGCAGGAAAGCGACGCCGATGCGGGCGACCGCGCCAATGACGCCATCCGCGTCACCGGCAATGCGGTGCGCGCCAAGGTGGTCGGCGAAGGCGCCAATCTGGGCGTGACGCAACGCGGACGCATTGAATATGCGCTGGGCGGCGGGCGCATCAACACCGATGCCATCGACAACTCGGCCGGCGTGAACTCAAGCGATCTCGAGGTAAACATCAAGATCGCCGTGGCGCCAGTGCTGGCAAACGGCACGCTGGGCATGGACG
Organism: Devosia epidermidihirudinis; assembly: GCF_000971295.1. Taxonomy (GTDB): domain Bacteria; phylum Pseudomonadota; class Alphaproteobacteria; order Rhizobiales; family Devosiaceae; genus Devosia; species Devosia epidermidihirudinis. The sequence continues at coordinate 661,487 of NZ_LANJ01000011.1, forward strand.
CACGCAACAGCTTCCTTGAGACGATGACCGACGAGGTGGCGGCGCTTTGCCTCCGCAATAACTATCTGCAGGGACTGGCGCTGTCGCTGGCCCAGCGCGAGGGGCTGGCAGCACTGCCAGACCACCGCGAGCTGATCGAGCGGCTGGAGGAACGCGGACTGCTCAACCGAGCCGTGGAATTCCTGCCGACCGATGCGGCGCTGGATGCGCGGGCAGCGGGCGGACAGGCCCTCACCCGGCCAGAGCTGGCCGTGATCCTGGCCTATGCCAAGCTGACGCTTTATGCGGACCTGCTGGAAGGGCACTCGATCGACGACGCCTATGTGGCGGGCGAGCTCTACCGCTACTTCCCTGAAACGCTGCACACGGCCTATCCGGAAGCCGTGGCACAGCACCGTCTGAAGCGCGAAGTGATTGCGACCGTCCTGGCCAATGCCATGATCAACAATGGTGGCCCGGCATTCGTCAGCGAATTGACAGCGGCCACCAGCGCCAGCCCGGGCGAAGTGGCGCTGGCCTATGCTGCCACGCGCGACGCTTATGGGCTGAGCAGCCTTCACGACCTGATCGACGCGCTCGATGGGCGGGTCGAAGGCCACGTCCAGCTGCGGCTCTATGCTGAGGTCGCGGCGCTGCTGCGCCAGGAAACCCTCTGGTTCCTGCGCAATGCCGATGTGACGCATGGGCTGGCCGAACTGGCTGAGCGCCATCGCGAAGGTGTGGCGACACTCCGCAGCATGTTGTCGAGCGCCCTGCCCTCTGCCCTCGGCGATGCCGTTGCCGCAGAAGTCGCCGATCTTATCGGCAAGGGTGTACCCGCCGAGACGGCGCAACGGATCGCCGAGCTGCCTGTGCTCAGCTATGCCAGCGATATCGTGGTGGTCAGCGAGCGTGCGGGCGTATCAGTGGCCGATGGCGCTGCGGCATTCTTCGGCGTCTTCGCGGCGTTTGCCCTCTGGCCGGTGATCGAGCAAGGCCGTGCCATTGTCCTCACCGACCGCTTCGATCGCATGGCGCTCGACCGCGCTCTGGCCAATCTGATGCGCGCCCAACGCGACCTGACCGCCGACGTGCTGAAAGCCGATACTGGCGCCGTCGCCCATCGCCTGGCAACATGGCGCACCCAGCGCAAAGCCGGGATCGAGCGGACCGCAGCGGCAGTGGCCGAGCTGACGCAAGGGGCGCTGACTGTGTCGCGGCTAAGTGTGGCGGCGGGGTTGTTGGCAGATTTGGCGCGGGAGGTTTGAGGGGAAGGCTGGTGGGTGAGGCGCATCGCTGCCATAATCCACGGGCTGTCCTCGGGCTTGACCCGAGGACCATTGGCCGCCCATGCCGCACTGAAAGTGGCCCTCGGATCAAGTCCGAGGGCAGCCCGGTGGGTGGGGTGATTTAGTGCACAACACCGACCGAGACCTCATCCTGAGCTCGTCGAAGGACGAGGTCGGGGTACTCAATCCGCTCCACTCGCACGACCTCGTGGTTCGACAAGCTCACTATGAGGTCGTTGCCCCCCATCCGAAAGTCGGCCTTGTTTCCCGCTGCCCTCATGGGACACTAAACCTCCCTTTTCAGCCCGAGTGTTTTTCATGACCACGACCCTTGCCCAATGGCTTGCTGCGCAGCCTGTTGATCCCAAGCTGGCGAGTGTTGTGGCGAGCATGGCGGCGGCAAGCATTGATATTGCGGCCGAGCTGCGCACGGCGTCGATCGCCGGGCATACCGGGCTGGCGGGACAAACCAATGTGCAGGGCGAGGCGCAGAAGGCGCTCGATGTCATCTCCAATGACATTGTTCTCAAGCACATAGAGCAAAATCCCGAGATTTCGATTCTGGTGTCGGAAGAGCTCGATGAGGCTGTCACCTTCGACAATGGCGGCGCATATCTGGTGGCGACCGACCCGCTGGATGGTTCATCCAACCTCGATGTGAACGTCACCGTCGGCACGATCTTTTCGGTGCTACCGTCCGCTGGTGGCTTGCTGCAAACCGGCCGAGCGCAGCTGGCGGCGGGCTATGCTGCCTATGGTCCTGCGACGAGTCTCGTGCTGACCTTTGGCACCAGCGTGGCCGTGTTCACGCTCAACCAGAACGGCGAATTTGTGCTGACGGCAGACAACCCACGTATCCCCGAGGCCTCGGCGGAATACGCGATCAACACCGCCCGTGAGCGGTTCTGGGATGAGCCAACGCGGCGCTATGTGACCGAGAACGTCGCGGGCGAAACGGGCAGCGCGGGCAAGCGCTACAACATGCGCTGGGTCGGCTCGATGGTGGCCGACATTCACCGCATCATGATGCGCGGCGGGATATTCCTTTATCCGCTCGACAGCGAAACCGTCAGCAAAGGTGGACGCCTGCGTCTGCTCTATGAGGCCAATCCGATGGCACTGCTGATGCAGGCGGCGGGTGGGCGCTCGACCACGGGGCGTCTGGATATCCTCGATGTCGTGCCGACCGACATTCACCAGCGGGTGCCGGTGATCCTCGGCTCGGCCAAAGAAGTCGCGCGGGTCGAGGGGCTGTATCGGTCGCTCGACTGAAAAGAGTACCCCCACCTAGCCTCCCCTGAACAGGGGGAGGAACAGATTGAGTTTGAGCTCTATCGAACCTAGGCACCGGACAAATTCCTCCCCCTTTTCAGGGGGAGGCTAGGAGGGGGTATCCTCCCCCCAACAAAAATCCACCGCCCCAAATTGCAACGTTGCTAAACCCCCGATATAGATCGTCAATAGATCAGCCGGCGCCCCCACATGCCGGCCGGGAGCCAGCATGACCGACGCGCCATTCACCCTGCCCAAGACCAATTCGAGCCTGTGGAGCATTCGCCCGTTCCACCGCCAATATCTGATGCGGCAGGCCAACAATCTCTATGATTTCTTCGAGGCCCCATCGATCAATCCCAAGGGCGGGTTTTACGAGCTGGACGAAGATGGCAAGCCGCTGGGCGGTGACAATGCCATCCGTCAGATCCACGTTACGACACGCATGGTCCATTGCGCGGCCATTGGCAGCCTGATCGGGCGTCCCGGCTCGGACGAGCTGGTCGACCATGGCATGCGCTATATCTGGGAAAAGCACCGCGACCAGAAACATGGCGGTTACGTGTGGTCGCTGGATGACAATGGTTACAAGGATAGCGGCAAGCAGGCCTATGGCCACGCTTTCGTGCTGCTGGCCGCGTCGAGCGCCAAGATTGCGGGCCATCCGCTGGCCGATCAGATGATCGCCGATGTAACCAAGGTTATCAATGAGCGCTTCTGGGATGAAAAGCGTGGCGCGGTGCGCGACGAGTTCAATCAGGATTGGTCGACGCTGCTGCCCTATCGCGGCCAGAACGCCAATATGCACATGACCGAAGCGCTGATGGCGGCCTTTGAGGCGACCGGCAACCGCGACTATCTGACCAAGGCCGAGCGCATTGCCGACCTGATCATCGCCAAGAACGCCGTTCCGATGGACCACCGCGTTGCCGAGCATTTCGATGACAATTGGGTGCTCGACAAGAACTATGAGGGCAACGAGATGTTCCGCCCCTCAGGCACGACACCCGGCCATTGGCTGGAATGGTCGCGCCTCCTGTTCCAGCTGTGGGCGCTGGGCGACAAGCGCCTGTCCTGGATGACCGATGCGGCACGCAACCTGTTCCGCCAGGCCGTTGACCTCGGCTGGGACGAAAAGCATGGCGGCTTCTTTTATACGCTCGATTGGGACAACAAGCCCATCATGCGCGAAAAGCTCTGGTGGCCGGTAAGCGAGGCGATTGCCGCAGCCGCTGTTCTGTCCACCCATGACCGCGATGACTATTTCCAGATCTGGTATCGCAAGCTTTGGGACTATGCCGAAAATCACGTGATCGACCATGGACGCGGCGGCTGGCTCAGCGAATTGACCGAAGACCTGCGCCCGACCTCCCGCCTGTTTGTCGGCAAGCCTGACATTTATCACGCACTGCAGGCCTGCCTCATTCCGCTCTATCCGGCGACAGGCACCCTGACCTCGGCAATTATCCAGGGCGACCACACGGTCAAACAAGCGCACTAAAGCGAACATGAAAAGCACGGTGCCCGCTCAGATTTACTGTGGGCACCGCGCGCTGTTGCAAGGCGTGGCCGCCGCGCGTACATGACCAGCATAGCAGAGAGACTTTGCCCATGCTGTTTTCCGACCGCCTCCCCGCCCAGCTTCCCCGCCTGTTAGTGGACCGCGCAGTCTCTGCCGCGCTGGAGGAAGACCTTGGACTGGCGGGCGATCTGACGAGCCAGGCGACCCTCACCCCACAAGCAAAAGCCACCGCCAGCATTTCGGCGCGCGAGCCCGGCATTGTTGCGGGCCTTGATCTGGCTGCGGCGGCATTCCGCCTGGTGGGCGATGGCGTGGTGTTCACCCCTGCACTATCCGATGGCGACAAGGTCGAAATCGGCGGCTTGGTGGCAAGTGTGAGGGGCCCTGCCCGGCTGGTGATGTCGGCAGAGCGCGTGGCGCTGAACTTCCTCAATCACCTCAGTGGCATTGCCACCCTGACGCGGCAATATGCCGACGCTGTTGTGGGCACCGGCGCGCAGATTTGCGATACGCGCAAGACAACACCGGGCCTGCGCGCCTTTGAGAAATACGCCGTGCGCTGCGGCGGCGGCGCCAACCACCGCTATTCGCTCGATGACGCCATCCTGATCAAGGACAACCACATCGCCGTCGCGGGCAGCGTCACGGCCGCCTACAAGGCCGCCGAGGCATTTGCCGGGCATCTGGTGGCCATCGAGATTGAAGTGCAGACGCTGGCCGAGCTGGAAGAAGCCCTGACCGCCGGTGCGCGGATCGTGCTGCTCGACAATATGGACAATGAGACGCTGACACGGGCCGTGGCGATCAATGCCGGTCGGGCGCTGCTGGAAGCATCTGGCGGTGTCAAGCTCGACCGCGTGCATTCCATCGGCCAGACGGGCGTGGATTTCATCTCCACCAGCCAGATCACCATGGCTGCCAAGCCACTCGATCTGGGCCTTGATGTCGAGATTGGGGTTTAACATGCTGCCAGTCACCCAGGCGCCGACCGATCAGAACCTGACCAACCTCGCGCTGTACGCAGCCATTGCGGCGGCCAAGGTGATCCTCGACATCTATTCGCGGCCCATTGCAACCGAGACGAAGTCAGATGGCTCCCCGGTGACTGAGGCGGACGCCGCCGCCGAAGCCATTATCCTCGCCCTGCTCAAGCCAACGGGCATTCCAGTTTTGGGCGAAGAAAGCGTGGCCGCAGGGATCATCCCTGAGCTGGGAGACCGCTATTTCGTGGTCGACCCGCTCGATGGCACCAAGGAATTCATCAAGCGCAACGGCGAGTTCACCGTGAACATCGCGCTGGTGGAGAACGGCCTGCCGGTGATCGGCATCGTTCTGGCGCCGGTTTCCGGCGAAACCTTTGTGGGCGACGCCAACGGCGCCTATTACTGCAACACCAAGACCGGCGTCGTTACCGACAACCGCCCCATTACAGTGTCCAACGTCTCCCCCATGCGGATTGTCGCAAGCCGGTCACATGGACATGTTGCATTGGCCTCGCTGTGCGAGACGTTCCAGGTGGAACAGGACGTGTCGGTCGGCTCGTCGCTGAAGTTCTGCCTGCTTGCGCGGGGCGATGCTCAGCTTTACCCGCGGTTTACGCCAACTTGCGAATGGGACACCGCTGCGGGCCAAGCTGTGCTTGAAGCAGCAGGCGGTGCGGTTGTGACGCTCGATGGCTCACGCATGAGCTATGGCAAGCAGACGCAGAACTTCCTGAACCCATACTTCGTTGCTGCAGCGAGTATGGAACTGGCCCGACGGGCCGCAGCGGAGATGACGAAGATCCTGGCGTGACACGCGAGCGTCCCGCAACGCGATCTTAACTCACTCAAGCGACCGCCTCGCGAATATCTTGCGATTCACTCGGCGAGCATATACAGAGCCAGCATATATCGGCCCGGCATATGCCCGGCGGAGTAAGCGCTCATGAATGTAAGAACTCTGTGTTTGTCGATCCTCTATGAGGGCGAGGCAACCGGATATGATATCCGCCGGCTCAGCGTGGAAGGCGAATGCGCCTATTTTATCGAGGCCAGCTTTGGCTCGATCTATCCCGCACTGGCCAAGCTCGAAGACGAAGGCCTGGTGACCAGCCGCACTGAGCAGCAAAGCGGCAAGCCATCCAAGAAGGTCTATTCGATCACCGAAGCAGGCCGCACGGCATTTGCCGATGAGCTGCTCGCACCACTGGCGCCAGATACACTGCGCAGCCCGTTTTTATTGTTCGCACGCTACGCCCGCATTCTGCCGCCCGAACTCGTCGAAGAGCGGGTCAACGACTACTTGCAACAGACTGTTGCTGCGAAAGAAAAACTCGACGGCGTACCCACAGGGTCTGGCTGCCATGCAGCAGACAAGTGGGTCATCAACTACGGACGTGCAATTATGGGCGTTGCAGAACAGTATTTGCGCACCCATATGCACGAGCTGATCACAATGGCGCGAGCCGAGCCGAAAAAAGACGCGGCTGAATAAGAGGGCGAAATCTCCATGCGTGCATATTTCTCATACGGCGTAGCGTTCGTGATCCTTGTGGTCGCCGGGCTGTGGCTCGCCACGGGTAGCCTTGTGATCGGCGGCAACGGCCCCGGTAACGGCGAGCGCCCCATTGTTTCTGTGCTGGAAGGCAAAGAGCATGGTCCAATCGCGACCCAGCTCGGCAATGCCGGCATTCTGGCCGAACACCCCTCAGAGGTTTCGTTCGACCCCGCCCTGACAATCGCCCAGCGTAATGAAGCCAATAATGGCGCCAATACGCCCAAGCAGTCGGTCCGCACCTCGACCTATGTTGCCCAGCCGATGACCATCGAGGTTCCGCTGCGTGGCCGCACTCAGGCCAAGGCGACCGTCAGCTCACTGGCTGAAACTTCTGGCATTGTCGATTCGGTCAGCGTCACCAAGGGTCAGACGGTTGCCGTTGGCGATCTGCTCTGCACGCTGGATCGCGGCACTCGTGCTGTAGCCGTCGAGCAGGCCAAGGCCGGCCTCGAGCAGGCCAATGCGGGTCTTGCCCAGGCCCAGGCTGATTTCGATACCAATGCCGAGCTGCGCAAGAAGGGCCTTGCTGCTCCCAACACTGCCCGCACCACCGAAGTTGCCCTGACCTCCGCAAAGGCGTCCATCAGCGCCGCACAGGCCGGCCTCGACAATGCCCAGGCCGAGCTGGACCGCACCGCGATCCACGCCAAGGTTGCTGGCGTTGTGCAGGACCCTCTGGCTGTGACCGGCTCGATGCTGTCTGCTGGCCAGCCTTGCGCCACCATCGTGCAGCTGAACCCAATGGTGTTCATCGGCCAGGTCCCCGAAGTACGCATTGGTCTGGCCAAGCTTGGTCTTGAGGCCAAAGTGACCACGATCAACGGCCAGGATGCCGAAGGCAAGGTGAGCTACATTTCGGCAACGGCCGACCCAGCCACCCGCTCCTTCCCCGTCGAAATCGAATTGCCAAACCCCAATGGCGACATTCGCGATGGCGTGTCGGCGACGGCAACTGTGCTGATGGGCTCTGCGCCTGCACACCTGCTGCCACAGTCTGTCCTGACGCTGAACGATGATGGCGTCATGGGCGTCAGCACTGTCGCTGACAACGTGGTGAAGTTCTACCCAGTCCAGATCGCCAGCGATACGCGCCAGGGCGTGTGGGTGCTGGGTCTGCCTGCATCGGTCGACGTGATCACTGTGGGCCAGGAATACGTCGTGGACGGCCAGACCGTAAACGCAACCAATGTTGAAGCCCCCAAGACAACGGAAAGCTGAGACTCATGCTCGACTTCATCGAACGCATCCTGAGGATGCCGCGTGTCGTGATGACAATCATGGTGCTGCTGCTGGGGGCCGGTTTTGCGGCCTACACGTCGCTGCCCAAGGAAAGCTTCCCGGCCATCGACATCCCCTACTTCTACATTTCGGTTGCCCAGACCGGCGTGTCGCCGCGTGACGCCGAGCAATTGCTCGCCAAGCCGATCGAAGACCGCATCAAGGAAATCGACGGGCTGGAGAACTACTCCTCCACCTCGACGACCGGCCATGCCTCGGTGTTCCTTGAGTTCAACGTGAACGCCAACAAGGACAAGGCCCTCTCCGATATCCGCGCCAAGATGGACGGCATCGCTGGCGACCTGCCGACCGACGCGACTGTGCCTACCGTGACCGAAATCTCCTTCACCGACATGCCGACCATTTCGGTGGCAGTGTATGGCTCGGTGCCGGAACGCGAACTCGTGCGTCGTGCCAAGGATCTCAAGGAAGAACTTGAGGGTATGGGCAATGTTCAGAGCGTGACCCTGTCGGGTTCGCGCGATGAAGTGCTCGAAGTCCAGATCGACCTGAACAGCCTCGAAGCCTACGATCTGACCGCTTCCCAGCTGTTCGACGCTCTCGCGCGCAACAACATGGTTGTGCCCGGAGGCGTGCTAGATACCGGCCAGGGTTCGTTCAACGTGGAAGTGCCCGGCCTGATCAAGAATGTGCAGGACGTCTACACCCTGCCCATCAAGACCTCTGGCGATACCGTCGTCACCTTTGGCGACGTCGCCACTGTTACCCGTACTTTCGAAGACGCGACCTCTTATGCCCATGTGAACGGCCAGCCAGCCATTACGCTGGGCGTGATCAAGAAGCTGGGCAGCAACGTCATCACCGTCTCTGATGATGTTCGCGCGACCACCAAGGCCTTCACCTCCGCTTGGCCGCAGGGCATCGAGACCAGCTTCCTGATCGATCAGGCAGACTCCACCAAGGGTCTGTTCCGCTCGCTTGAAGCCGCCGTTCTGACCGCCGTTGCGCTGGTGCTGATCACTTGTATCGCCACCCTGGGCGTGCGCCCTGCAATCATGATCGGCATGTCGATCCCGATCTCGTTCATGATCGCCTTCCTCGTCGTGCAGATGATGGGCATGACCATCAATATGATGATCATGTTCGGCCTCGTGCTGGCCGTGGGTGTTCTAGTGGACGATCCCATCGTGGTGGTGGAGTACGCCGAGCGAAAGCTGATGGAAGGCGTTTCCAAAAAGGAAGCGTTCATCCTGGCCGCTCGCAAGATGTTCGTGCCGGTGGTTTCGGCCACGCTGACCACGCTGGGTGCCTTTATCCCCCTGCTGTTCTGGCCCGGCATCATCGGCAAGTTCATGAGCTACCTGCCGATCATCGTGATCGTGGTGATGTGCGCTTCGCTCGTCTCCGCCCTGATCTTCATGCCGATCATCGGCGCTTTCATTGCTTCGACCCATGTGGATCCGAAGGCCAAGGAAGCCGCTGACATCGTGATGTATGCCGACAAGTTCGATCCCAAAAAGGTTGGGGGCGTCACCGGCGTCTATGTCCGCACGATGGAGCATCTGATCCATCAACCGATCATAACGCTGGCGGTTGGCTTCTTCCTCGTCGTGATGATGTTTGCCGCCTACATCATGAACCCCACCGGCACCGAAGCTTTCCCGGCTTCTGAGCCAGAATTCGGCACGGTCAACGTGATCACGCGCGGCAACTACTCGCCGTCGGAAATCCGCGATCTGCTGGTCGAGGTGGAAACACAGATCCTGCAGGTGCCTGGCATTCAGGACGAAGTGATGAGCTTTGGTGGCGGCGCTGGTGGACTGGGCGGAAGCTCCCCACCGGACACCATCGGTTCGTTTAACCTGCAGCTGATGCCGTATAACGACCGCGTCAAGGCGGCCGAGATCTTCCAGGACATTCGCGACCGCGTTGCCAATATCTCGGGTCTGGAAGTGCAGATCGCCGCTCAGGAAAACGGCCCACCAGCTGGCAAGGCCATCAACCTGCGCGTTGAAGGCAATGTCTATGCCGACATCGCCCCGGCGGTTGGCAAGCTGCGTGACTACATCGAGACCCAGCTGGGCGACACCATTGACGTTGAAGATGGCCGCCCTGCCCCCGGCATCGACTGGGAAGTGACGATCGATCGTGAAGCGGCTGCCAAGTATGGCATCGGCGTCCGCGAGCTGAGCCCCTATGTTCAGCTTCTGACGGCCGGCGTAAAGCTGGGTAGCTATCGTCCAGACGATGGTGGCGACGAACTCGATATCCGTGTTCGCCTGCCGAAGGACGAACGCACGTTCGATGCCCTCGACTCCATGCGCGTGGTGACGGCACAGGGCCTCGTGCCCGTATCGAACTTCATTCAGCGTACCGCTGTGCCAAAAGTTGCCAACATCTCGCGTCGCAACGGCGTCTATTCGATGAACGTGGCCGCCAACCTCAATCCGACCAATGCGGCCGGTGAGGCTGTGACCTCGGAAGCCAAGATCGAACAGATCAAGGCTTGGCAGGCAGGCCAGGAATGGCCCGCAGGCGTCAAGATCGTCTATGGCGGTGCTGCCGAGCAGGTTGACGACACCAATGCCTTCATCGTCACCGCGCTGTTCTCGGCGCTGGCGCTGATCGCTCTCATCCTGCTGATCGAGTACAACAGCTTCTATCAGGTCGTCGTGACCCTGATGACTGTGGTGATGTCGATTGCGGGCGTGATGCTGGGCATGGTGGTGACCGGGATGAGCTTCTCGGCCATCATGACGGGCCTCGGCATCGTGGCACTGGCGGGTATCGTGGTGAAGAACGGCATCGTTCTGATCGACACCTACAACCACTACCACCGCGAAGAGCATGTCGAGCCGGTCAAGGCGATGCTGATCACCATCAGCCAGCGCGTTCGTCCGGTGCTCCTGACCGCGACCGTGACCGCTCTGGGCGTGATCCCGATGGCGCTGAATGTCGAGTTCGACTTCATCCGCCGCGAGATCGTGGTCGGCGGCCTGGCTGGCTCGTGGTTCATCCACCTGTCTGCCGCACTGGTTTCGGGCCTGTTCGTCTCCACTGCCCTGACCCTGGTCATGGTGCCGGTGATGGTCGTTGCACCCAATGTGCTGCTCGACCAGATCAAGTGGGTCAGCCATCAGTTCGGGCGCCTCGGCGACTTCGTCCGCAATCGCGGTCAGGCTGCCCAGGCCGTGCCTGCTGGTTTTGACGGCATGGCCGTCGAGATCCCCGCCGATGCCGATGGCGCCAAGCGCTACATCGTCAGCCCAGATGCAGGCCTCAAGGACAATGACGGCCTCGTGGAAACGGAAAAGGACGGCGTCACCATCGTCAGCCGCCCCGACCGCCCAGAAGCCGCCGAATAGTCCCGCGACCCAAGAACAAGAAAAGGCCCGCAGCAATGCGGGCCTTTTTGTTTGGGGCAGTGTTAGATTGTGAAGGCGTTTAGCCGCCAGCGGTCCCCCTCAAACACAAGGTCGCGCCACTGCTCGCTTATGGGCGCTAGCGACTTTTGCCAAAATGCCAGGGCTGCCGTGTTTTGGATCGGGACGCCAAGGTGCCATTCTCCATGATGGTTGGCGAGGATAGCGCGCAACGCGGCGCTGCCAAAACCTCGCCCCCGGTAGGCCGTGAGAATGAAAAACTCGGCCATAAAGTAGCAATTCGATCGCCCTGTCAGCGGGCATTCATCGATGACGAAGGCAAAACCCGCGATCTCCTCACCCTCGTAGATGAGGTATGGAAATCGCCAAAACCTGTCGAGAAAGTCATACTCATACCTCCCGTCGGCGCCGACAGGAAACGGCATGAACTCAGTCATGTCGTAGAGGTAGAGTTGGATCAGATTGGCTATGCTTGAGCGGTCTGATGGTTGGGCTGGTTTGATGGTGATGGGCATAAGGGGAGTGTGGCTGCAGTTCTCTGGTTCGACAAGTTGATCCAGGCCTTGAACTTTTAGCCATTTTAGCTATTTTAGCCTTAGCTAATTTAGCCAAGGAGTTTCCATCATGGCCGCGATCACTGCCACCGATGCAAAGAACAAGTTTGGGCAGGTGCTGGAAATGGCTCAGGCAGAGCCCGTTCGCATCCAGAAAAACGGCCGCGACGTGGCAATCGTTGTGTCGCCGGAGCAGTATGCCGCGCTCACGGCCCAACAGGCCGCACCCAAGGTTCGCCCGCTGGTTGAAACACTGATGGCCCGCAGCCTTGAGCGGCGGAAGTCGCTTTACGAAGCCCTTGCCAAGTAGACGACCATGCCCAGCTATCTTACCCTCGATGAAGTTCTCTACATCCATGAGGTTCTGCTGAAAGCCTTTGGTGGCGCCGAGGGGGTTCGCGACCCGGGGCTGATCGAGTCAGCCCTGCTCCGTCCGCAGACCGGGTATTACTCCGACGTGATCGAGGAGGCCGCCGCGCTGTGGGAAAGCATGGCCATGAACCATGGCTTCATCGACGGCAACAAGCGCGTCGCCTATGCCTGCGTTGAACTCTACCTGCAGCTCAACGGTGTCGACATTGCTGCCAGCAATGATGAACTGGAAGTGTTCATCTTCAGCCACCTCGAAGCCGGGACATTCCGCAAGGACGTCATCGAGGCCTGGCTGCACCAACACACTGAGCCGCTAGTCTAGTTCGTGTCACCCATTATCGTTAGCGGGGCGAATTGCGAGGCTACGGATATTCTCCCAGATGCGGTCATGCATGATCTCCGCATGGCGCCTGAACAATGCTGAAACGTCGTCTGGCTCGATGGCGTAGTTCAACTCGTGCAGACGGGCGATGAGACGAGGCTGGTCGAATTCTGCGACACCCCCCGCCTCGCTAGCAACAAGCGCGGACTGAAACGCCGCATAGGTTCTGAACCCGAGGGCGGCGGCGAGCGCTTCGTCGGCGTGGGATGAGCGCAACTGAGGGCAGATTTCGCGCAGGGCGTGCTTGAAGGTGGCGAAGCTATCGCGATCAACTGTGATGGACATGGCACGATCCGGTCGTTCCTGGGCCGATGTCCGCCGATTACGCACCGACCGTGAACGAGGTCGCACCGTGATGTTCTGGTCCGTTTAACCCGGCGGCAGGTTGGGCCGGACTGGCCATCGCCAGAGTAGCCCAGTTCCCCGCCCTTGCACACCACCCTTCAGCAGTTAGGTCAGCCGAGAGAAAATGCGGGAGAGGCCCAGTGCGGCGGCGAAGGCCAGGGCGATCATTTCGACCAAGATGATTGGATTGCTCACGCTGTCGCGCAGTAGCCACAGCGCAATGCCGCCGACCAGCAGGTTTGAGCCGCCCCAGAGCACGTTGCGCGTAGCGCTGTCGAAATTGGGCGGGCCACCGACGAAGGGCGTGGGGAATTTCCGGCCCATCAGGCCGGAAACAAAATGCGGGATGCCGTTGATGAGGAAGAGCGGCGCGACGACGGCCAGCAGATAATCCCACCATGGCGTCATCGCGCTCTCCCCTACTCTGCGGCCGGCGTGCCACGCTTGACGAACCCATCCGGATCGTTGGCGGTTTCGAGCAGCTTTTCCTCGGCCTCGGTGGCCTCGCGCTGACGGCTCCACATCTGGGCGTAAAGACCATCATGGGCCAGCAGGGCAACGTGATTGCCGCGCTCGGCCACCACGCCGTCGCGCAGGACGAGAATTTCGTCCGCATTGACGACGGTGGACAGACGATGGGCGATGACCACGGTGGTCCGGTTCTTGGACACCACGTCGAGAGCCGACTGGATATCGCGCTCGGTCTTGGTGTCGAGCGCCGAGGTCGCCTCATCGAGGATCAGGATCGACGGTGCCTTGAGAATGGTGCGGGCGATGGCCACGCGCTGCTTCTCGCCACCTGACAGCTTGAGCCCACGTTCGCCGACCGGGGTGTCATAGGCCCTGGGCAGTGCCTCGATGAAGGGACCAACCTGCGCCATGGCGGCGGCAGCGCGGACTTCCTCATCGGACGCACCGGGACGACCGTATTGGATGTTGTAGCCGATGGTGTCGTTGAACAGCACGGTATCCTGCGGCACCATGCCGATGGCCGAACGCAGGCTCGACTGGGTCACGTCGCGCAGATCCTGCCCGTCAATGGTGATCGAGCCACCAGTGACGTCGTAGAAGCGATACAGCAGCCGCGAAATGGTCGACTTGCCTGCCCCGGTGGGGCCAACAATGGCAACGGTCTTGCCAGCGGGCACCTCAAAGCTCACGCCCTTGAGAATGGGGCGTTCCTCATCATAGTGGAACGTCACATTGTCAAAGCGGATCACCGGGCCAGTAATGGCCAGTGGCTGCGCGTCAGGCTTGTCCTCGATCTCGGGGTTCTGGTCGAGCAGCTTGAACATCTCTTCGATGTCCGTCAGGCCCTGGCGCAGTTCGCGATAGACGAAGCCAATGAAGTTGAGCGGACGATAGATCTGCATCAGGAAGGTGTTGAGCAGCACGAAGTCGCCCAGCGTCAGCGTCTTGTTCATCACGCCCACGATGGACATGATGGCAATGACGAGGAAGCCCGCATAGAAAATGACGGCCTGACCGAAGTTGAGGAAACCCAGCGAGGTCCAGATGCGGATGGCGGAGCGTTCATAGCCCGCCATCGCCTTGTCGAAGCGCTCGGCTTCCATCTTCTCATTGGCGAAGTACTTGACCGTCTCATAGTTGAGCAGGCTGTCGATCGCCTTGGAATTAGCGTCGGTGTCGGAATTGTTCATGTCGCGACGGATCGCGATACGCCAGTTCGACGCCTTGATGGTGAAGTACAGATAGCCCCAGATGGTGACGATCAGAACGCCAAGATAGCTGACGCCGAACATCCAGACGAAGATGACCGCCGTGATGGCGAATTCGACGATGGTCGGGGCGATATTGAGCATCGTGAAGCGCACGATGGTTTCAATGCCCTTTGTACCACGTTCGATAACGCGGCTGAGGCCACCGGTGCGGCGCGCCAGATGAAAGCGCAGCGACAGGCGATGCATGTGGTGGAAGGTTTGCAGCGCCAGCTTGCGCACGGCATGCTGGCCAACGCTGGCAAACAGCACGTCGCGCAATTGCTGGAAACCGGCATCAATCACGTTGCCCAGCGCATAGGCGATGACCAGAACGATGGGCACGGCCAGACCGAGCACCAGCGCACTGTCAGGCCCGGAGCCGTCGAGACTGTCGATAATGCCCTTATAGGCAAAGGGGATCAGCGTGGTCGCGACCTTGCTGACCATTAGCGCGCCAATGGCCAGAATGACCCGCATGCGCAGATCCGGCCGCCCCTCGGGCCACATATAGCCCCACAGGTTCTTGACCGTAGAAAATAGGGAACCCTCGTCCGCGGCGACGGACGGCTTCTTTTCGCTTTGATCGAGGCTCATCAGGCCTGTTCCGCTTCCCGCTGTGGGGCCGCTGCAGGCCCCAGACCGACGACAAGACCGGTGAAGGCGGTACCGAGGGCGGCAAGCCGGTCATGTTGGACAATGTAGCAATTGCGCGTGCCGCGTGGCTTGCGCTCGATTAGGCCGGCGTCGAGCAGCACCTTTATGTGCTGAGACACGGTGGATTGGGCAAGCGTCAGTTCTTCGGTCACATCGGCGCAGCAGCATTCGCCGCGCTGCTGGGTGGCCAGGATGCGCAGGATGTTGAGCCGCACGGGATGCCCCAGCGCTCGCATGGTATTGGCAATGTCGTCGTCGCGCATCTGAGCTACTTTGATCGGTGAATTACGATGGAAAATGGTGACTCTGGGACCCAAGGTCAATCCCTGCTGCCGATGAGCCCGCATTTAGCCGGTATTGTGGTGTGACTAGCCATATAGGGGGTGTTTCTAAGGCGTTGCAATGCTTGGTAACATTCCCGTGTAGACGTTGGGACGACAACGCCGTCGTGCCACTGTCAAAGCCGAGGGAAAGCCATGCTCCCTCATCAGACGCGGCCAGTGCCCCAAACACCTGCCGTGACTGACAACAGTTCGCCTCCAAAGCGATTGGGCGGTCCTCAGGGGCCGCCTTTTTTGTTTCTGCTTGATTTTCTGGCGGCGGACGTTCAAACATGCGCGCCATGAAGACCCAGTTCATTCTGATTAACTGCTGCATTATTACCTGCTAACCACTCGTTGGCGGCGCGGTCTTCTTCATCCTAAATATCTGACACTCGAAGAGCCCCGTCTGCCCGCGCAAATCCGCATGGCCAGGACCGGACCCTTATGACCACGCCGCAGCTCACGCTCTATAATACGCTGACCCGCACCAAAGCCCCCTTCACGCCGCTCGATCCGAGCAATGTGCGGATGTATGTGTGCGGCCCCACGGTCTATGACTTTGCCCATATCGGCAATGCGCGGCCGGTCATCGTATTCGACGTGCTGTTCCGACTGCTGCGACATACCTATGGCGCTGAGCAGGTCACCTATGTCCGCAACATCACGGACGTCGACGACAAGATCAACGCGCGCGCCCTGCGTGATTTCCCCAATCTGCCACTGAACGAGGCGATCCGCCGCGTCACCGAGCGGACGGAAGATCAGTTCCTGTCGGATGTGGCTGCCCTTGGCACACTCGATCCCACCATCCAGCCACGCGCCACCGATAATATCGCCGAGATGCAGACGCTGATCAGCGACCTGCTCGCCAAGGAACACGCCTACAACGCCGCCGGCGAAGTGCTGTTCGATGTGAAGTCGATGCCCGACTACGGCCAACTTTCAGGGCGCAATCTGGAAGACAATCTGGCCGGTGCACGCATTGCCGTTGAGGCCCACAAGAAGAACCCCGCAGATTTCGTGCTGTGGAAGCAGTCGGCGGACAACGAGCCGGGCTGGGATAGCCCATGGGGTCGTGGCCGTCCGGGCTGGCATATCGAGTGCTCGGCCATGAGCGAGCGCTATCTTGGCCAGACCTTCGACATTCACGGCGGCGGTCTGGACCTGATCTTCCCGCACCACGAAAACGAAATCGCGCAGTCCCGTTGCGCCCATGGCACCCACGCCATGGCGACCGTATGGATGCACAATGGCTTCCTGCAGGTGGAAGGCCAGAAGATGTCCAAGAGCCTGGGCAACTTCGTGACCATCAATGATCTGCTGCAGACCGGTGCCATGGGCGGCCATGCCTGGTCCGGCGATGTGCTGCGCCTGGCCATGCTGATGACGCATTACCGCGAGCCCATCGATTTTTCGGTGAAGCGTCTGGATGAGGCCGAAGGCAAGCTGCGCGACTGGCAGCGCGCTGCCCGCGACGCCGAACCCTCCGACACCGAAGCACCCGATGAAGCCGTGATCACCGCCCTTTCGGATGATCTCAACTTCCACCGCGCCTCGGTGGCCATCGATGCCTTGGCCAAGCTGGCCGGACGCGAGGGCGGCGAGGCGTTCAAGGCCCGGCTGGCGGCGACACTGACGTTCCTCGGCTTCGGCCTCGACACCCTTCTCACGTCAGACGACGGCTGGGTTGAGCCTCCCCATATCGCAGCGGCTATCGCCCAGCGGCTTGAGGCGCTCAACGCCAAGAATTTCGCCGAGGCCGACCGCCTCCGCGATGAGCTGGCCGAGCAGGGCATCGCGCTGATGGACTACAAGGATCCTGAAACCGGCGAGCGCCGGACAAAGTGGGAGAGCAAGCGATGAGCACACCAGCCGCCCCGGAACTGACAGGTGGATGCCAGTGTGGCGCCGTACGGTTTCGTGTGACGCGGCTGGGCCGTCCATCCATCTGCCACTGCCGCATGTGCCAAAAGGCATTCGGTGGATTCTTTGGTCCCCTGGCCACTGCGCATAACGCCACGTGGACGCGCGGCGAGCCCAAGTGGTTCCAGTCCTCCAATTCGGCCCGCCGTGGCTTTTGCGGCGATTGCGGCACGCCTCTGGCCTATGAGACGCGCTTCGGGCTGGAGCTGGCGATTGGTGCTTTTGACAACCCCATGGATGCCGCGCCGGTCATTCAGGTCAACCTAGCCGACAAGCTGCCACTGTTCGACACGCTGACCAGCCTGCCTGTGCGGACCGAGACGAGTGACGAATGGCGCGACTTCCTCGCCGGCATTCATTCCAATCAGCATCCTGATCACGACACCACCGATTGGCCACCCAAGGAGCATTCCTGATGGATCGCTACGCGCTGGAAGTGAGCGGCGGCTGCCAATGTGGCGCCGTGCGCTATCACACCACTGAGATGATGGATAACTCCCACATCTGCCATTGCCGCATGTGCCAGAAGGCCGTTGGCAATGTGTTTGCCGCGCTGGTCGCTGCCCCGCGCGAGACGTTGGTGTGGACGCGCGGCACCCCTGCCCGCTTTCGCAGCTCGGACCATGTGGACCGCGGCTTCTGCCGCGACTGTGGCACGCCGCTGTTCTACGACGACATCACCGGCAACCGGGTGAACCTCACCATCGGCTCGCTGGACAATCCGGACCTCTTTCCGCCCGGGGCCAATACCGGGCAGGAAGGAGAAGTGAGCTGGTTTCGATCGCTCACCAGCATTCCAGATGGCGGTGCCACCGAAACAGGCCAGGAAAAATGGGCCTCGGCCATAAAGGCCACAAACCACCAACATCCCGACCACGACACGGCCGATTGGCCGCTTCCGCGTTAGAGAAAAGACTATGTCCAAAGAACGCCTCTATATCTTCGACACAACCCTGCGCGACGGTGCGCAGACCGCCGGCATCGAGTTCTCGCTTGAGGACAAGATTTCTATTGCCGGGCTGATCGAAGGTTTGGGCGTTGACTATATTGAGGGCGGCTATCCCGGCGCGAACCCGGTCGACACCGAGTTCTTCGAGCAGAAGCGCACGCGCCGTGCGACCTTCACTGCCTTTGGCATGACCAAGCGCACCGGCCGTTCCGTCGAGAACGATCCGGGCGTGCAAGCCATCATCCAGTCCAAGGCCGACGCCACGTGCTTTGTCGCCAAGGCGTGGGACCAGCAGGTCAAGGTTGCGCTTGAAATCTCGCTTGAGGAAAACCTCGACAACCTCCGCGAAACCGTCGCCGCTGCCGTTGCTGCCGGCAAGGAAGCGCTGATCGATTGCGAGCACTTCTTCGACGGTTTCAAGGCCAATCCGGACTATGCCCTATCTTGCGTCAAGACGGCGCTCGATGCGGGTGCACGCTGGATTGTGCTGTGCGACACCAATGGTGGCACAATGCCATCGGAAATCCGCGCCATTGTTAGCAGTGTGCTAGCAGTTGCGCCGGGGTCGCGCCTGGGTATCCACGCGCATGATGACACCGGTCAGGCCGTGGCCAACACCCTTGCAGCGGTCGAAGCCGGGGTCCGCCAGATCCAGGGCACGCTCAACGGCATCGGCGAACGCTGCGGCAATGCCAACCTCATCACCCTGATCCCTACTCTGGTGCTGAAGCCTGTCTTTTCCGATCACCTCGAAACCGGCATCGACGCGGATCGACTGTCCCGTCTGACCAAGATCTCACGGGCTTTCGAAGATCGCCTCAATCGCGCGCCGGTCAAGCAGGCGCCCTATGTCGGTGCGTCGGCCTTTGCCACCAAAGCGGGTATCCATGCCTCGGCCCTGCTCAAGGATTTCTCGAGCTACGAACACGTTCCGCCCGAAAGCGTGGGCAATGAACGCTCGATCATGGTCAGCCAGCAGGCCGGCAAGTCCAACCTGATCACGGCCCTCGCCCGCCACGGCATCACCCTGGCCAAGGATGACCCACGACTGGAGCGTATCCTCGCGACGGTCAAAGAGCGCGAGGCTCGTGGTTATTCCTATGACGGCGCTGATGCGTCCTTTGCGGTTCTCGCTCATGAAGTGCTGGGCACACTGCCGAGCTACTTCACCGTCGAAAACTACCGCACAAGTGTCGAGCGTCGCCACAATGCGCAGGGCGAGGAAATCACCGTCACCGAAGCGGTGGTCAAGATCCGCGTCGATGGCGAATTGCTGATGTCGGTGGCAGAAGGCAACGGCCCCGTTAACGCGCTCGATCTGGCCATGCGCAAAGACCTGGGCAAGTATTCCACGCGAATCGAAGATCTGGAACTTGTCGACTTCAAAGTCCGTATTCTGGACGGCGGCACGGGCGCGGTCACCCGTGTACTGGTTGAAAGCCGGGACGGCACCGGTGAACGTTGGTATACGATCGGCGTGTCGGCCAACATCATTGATGCATCGTTTGAAGCTCTGTATGAATCCATCACTTACAAGCTGCTGAAAACTGGGGCGACGCAGGATTCGACAGTAGAAGTGGCTTAACCGGGCAGTTTCGTTTCGACGACTCTGCGGCACATGTCTGGGAGGACAAACTGGCCGATACCGCTCCGAAAAAACCTCTTGCGCTCACCCTAGGGGCGGCGGCGGTTACGCTTGTTGTCATTGTCGGCGTTCTGACAGGTCCAAGTGTCGTTAATTGCTTCAACTCACCTGATGGCATGGGCCAGTGCCTGCGCGGAAAAATGACGGATGCGGGCCTGTTCCCGCAGCCAGATCCCGCGCCACTGACCGCTGAAACCGCGCCCGCTGTCGAGCCAGAAGTGGCTGCGCCTGCCGCTGAAGCTGCGGCAACGCCGGCTCCTGTGGCGACACAGGGCGATGTCGTGGCGGCCACCTTTGGGCTATTGCGCGCCGAGCCCGATGGCTCGGTGGTGATTGCTGGTAGCGGCACGCCGGGCACCGAAGTTGAGGTCTATTCCGACGACGACCTGCTCGGTAGCACCAAGGTCGAATCATCGGGTGACTGGGTGATCGTGCCGGAAGAGCCCATCGCGCCCGGTGGCACCGAAATCACGCTCGCTGAAGCGGGCAAAACGGGTCGTGCGGCAGAGTCTTTTGTCGTCGTGATCCACGAAGACAAGACCACCCAGCCACTGGTGGTCGCCAGCACCCCGGGCGAAGCCAGCGCTGTACTGCAGGGCCTGACCGCGCCAGCCGCAGGCACCACGACTGCGGTTGCCGCCGCGACCGTGCCAGCCACACCGGCACCTGAAGCCGCGCCGGCACCTGCGCCAGAGGCCGCCCAGGCCCCTGCCGAGACCACCGCACCGACCGAAGCCCCGATTGTTGTAGCGGCGCAGCCCGAAGCTCCGGCTGTTGAGCCCGCGCCAACAGCCGTCGTTGCCGAGCCCGCAGCCCCGGCAGAGCCAGCAGCGCCCGCCGTTCCTGCGGAACCGGCAACGCCTGCAGCCCCAGCAGAAGCTATTGAACCACCCCCTGCTCCAGCAGCGGAGCCCGCTGCGGTCGCGCAAGAACCAGAGACGGCAGTGGCCGCGGCGACACCGGAAGCCGCAACGCCTGCCCCTGTTGCCGCACCAGCTCCCGTAACACCCACAATCGACGCGATTGAAATCGAAGGTCAGCGCACCTTCTTTGCCGGTAGCGGCAGCAATGGTGCGACGGTTCGGCTGTATGTGGATGACAGCTTCATCGCTGACTCAAAGGTCGCCGACGGTCGTTGGCTGATTGAAGCCGGCCCGGTGCTGAACAAGCCAAGCCAGCGCGTCCGTATCGACCAGCTCGAAGCCGGCACCGGCACTGTGCTGTCCCGCGCGGAAGTCGACTTCACCGTCGACCTGCCCGCCGAGACGCCACCAGTGCAGGTTGCGGTTGCGCCCGAGACGCCCGCAGTAGAAGCAACCCAGCAGCCGGAAGCGCCGGTTGCAGTTGAGCCCGCCCCTGCCGCAGAGACTGCACCAGCAGAGGTCGCCGCACCGGCCCCGACTGCTCCCGCAGTGGTTGCACCGCAGGAACCCGCTGTTCCGACCATGGTCGGCGTGGCCGTGGGCGATGCCGATAGCCAGCGCTTCGCGTCTGGCAAGGCCATCATCCGCCGTGGCGACAATCTCTGGACGATTGCCCGCCGCGTCTATGGCTCGGGCTACAAGTATACGACGATCTACAACGCCAATACCGGCCAGATCCGCGACCCCGACCGCATCTATCCCGGTCAGGTGTTCGACCTGCCCGCCGCGGCGCAGTAACGCAAAGGGCCCCGGAGTGATCCGGGGCCCTTCTTGATTTTAGGAGTATTCAGGCCCGCTGCACGGTCTGATTGATGTCGCCAAAGACGGTACGCCCATCCGCTGTAACCGCCCCGATACGGACAGTATCGCCGGTCTGCAGGAATGGCGTGCGCGCCCGACCATATTTGAGTTTCTCGACAGTCCGCGCCTCGGCAATGCAGGCAAAGCCAATGCCATCGCGCTTGATCGGCAGGCTTTCATCATGCCGGTTGGATACGGTGCCGCCACCAATGATGGTGCCCGCAGTGAGCTTTCGCGTGCGCGCAGCTTCCACGATCAAGTCGGCGAAGTCGAAATGCATGTCGGTGCCCGCATTGGGCTGACCGAACAACGTACCGTTGACCTCGATCCGCACGGACAAATGCAGGCGACTATCGCGCCAGGCTTCGCCCAAGGAATCTGGCGTGATGACGATGGGCGCGAACGATGAAGATGGCTTGGCGTGGAAGAAGCCGAAGCCGTTCTGCAGATCGTCGGCCACAAGGCGTCGCAATGAGACGTCATTGCACACGGTGATGAGGCGAATAGCTGATGCGGCCTGGTCACGCGTCGCGCCCATCGGTACGGGGCCGACAATGACGGCGACCTCTGCCTCAAAGTCTATCGCCAGATCGCCCTCCGGCACCACGATGGGCGCTGTCGGGGCCACCAACGAATCAGAACCGCCCTGATAGAGCAACGGCCGCGCCGACTGCAGCTCGGCATCCTTGCTGCCATTGAGCGTGCGAACGCGTTCGAGGTGGCTGAGATACCCTGCCCCGTCGATCCACTGATAAGCGCGTGGCAGGGGCGCCAGCGCGTTGCCCGCATCGAACGGCTGACCGGCAATAGCGCCCGCATCCAGCTGGACCGAAAGCGCGGCAAGCGCCGGTGCGTGGGCGTTCCAGTCATCAAGCGCCGCCTGCAGGGTCGGCGCAATCCGCCCCGCCGCGACACAGCGCGCAAGGTCTGCGGAGACAACCACCAGCTGTCCGTCGGGGCGCCCATTGTTCAAGGTGGCGAGTTTCATCGGTGCATTCTTTCACTAGTGTGACCGGGCAGCGCTATCAGGCCATGAAGACGCCTACTATAATGTTGCCATGTGCCCTAGCGATGTCTTAAGGCGCTTCACCGGGCATGGATCATGCCCACCGCTGCGGCGCGGATGAACAGGATTTTATGGTGGGTTTCGGCAGTCACGGCGCACGCGCCTTTGTGCTCCTGATGCTGGCAGCGGTGCTGCTGGTGATGGACGTCAACACGGCTTATGCGCAGTCCTCGCAGTGTTCGCGGCTGGAACGCACGCTGCGCCAGTTCGACAGCAATGGCGACTTCCGCCAGATGGGTGGCAATTCCCAGGCTGCGCGCCAGCTGGCCCGCGACGTTCAGAACGCCGAAAGCCGCTATGTCCGCGACGGGTGCAACGACGACGCCAAGGCTGGCCGCGTGCTGACGCCGCAGTGCCAGCAGGTGGCTCGCCTCGTGCTCAAGCTGCGCGCCGACTACGCCAAGGTTTCACAGGCCGTGGACACGGCCAATGCCGTTGCTGGCCAGCGCGAAGCCATCCTGCAGGAAATGGCCCGCTTTGGCTGCAATGCCGGCTCCAGCGCCACCATGACCAACCAGCGTCAGTCGCTGTTCGACCGCATCTTTGGCACCACCACTGAAGGCGACTTCACCGATGGCCAGATGATCAATGGCGGCGACCCCTGGGGCTCGAGCGGCTATCAGACTGTGCGGACTGTATGCGTGCGCATGAGCGACGGCTATTTCTGGCCAATCAGCTATTCCACCCTGCCCGACTATGTCGGCAATGACGCGCAGGCCTGTCAGGCGAGTTGTCCGACGACGCCCGTACAGCTTTATTTCTACGACAATCCGGGCCAGGAGCCCGAGCAGATGCGCAACCAGTTTGGCGAGGCCTATACCTCCATGCCAAACGCCTTCCGCTATCGTGACCAGCTCGACACCAGCGACGCCGCCAGCTGCAAGGTTGCGCCGCGCTCGGATGGCTCAGTGAGTTTGGCGACGGCCGATGACGGCTCTGCGCGCGCGATGATCGATGTGGCCGAAGGCAGCTTCCCGCTACCGCTACGCGATCCGCGTGGGGTCACAGCCGTGGCTGCACCCACGCCCACCATTGCTCCGCTGCAGACGGCGACACTGGTTGCTATTCCCCTGCCCCGCCCACGCCCTGCCGGCCCGGGCGAAACGCCAGTCACCCGCCCGACAAGCCTGACGGCTGCCGAGACGGGTGTACGCCTCGTTCAATTCGGGGATCGCGTGGTTAGGGTAGTCGGTCCAGACACGCCTTACGCCCAACCAGTGGGAGCAGGGACTTAAGTTCCGGCCCATCGTGGCGGCCCGTCAGCGCCATGCGCAACGGCAGGAAAAGTCTCTTACCCTTGCGGCCAGACGCGCTCTTGAGTGCGTCGGTCCACTGCCCCCAGGTCTCCAGCGACCAAGGCTCGGCAGGCAATAGTTCGCGCGCCGCCACCAGGAACTCGCGATCCTCGTCAGCGATGACGGGTTCGACCGGACCGGTGACGAGTTTGGACCACTCAGCGATATCGGCAAACTTGCGCAGGTTCTCACGCAGCAAGTTCCATACGGCCTCGTTGTCGACGCCATAAGCGGCCAGACGCGGCGCGGCCTCGGCAAAACTCATGGCATGCAGAATGCGGGCATTGAGATTGTCCAGTTCCACCGGAT
Organism: Devosia epidermidihirudinis; assembly: GCF_000971295.1. Lineage (GTDB taxonomy): Bacteria > Pseudomonadota > Alphaproteobacteria > Rhizobiales > Devosiaceae > Devosia > Devosia epidermidihirudinis. The sequence continues at coordinate 685,971 of NZ_LANJ01000011.1, forward strand.
CAAAGCGTGCCGCGCCATGCGAGATCATGGCGAAGTCGAGCTTGGCCGCGATGTCTTCCAGCGAGCCATAGGCTTCAATCGGCAGACTGGTGCCGGTGATGCTGGCCATGATGGCAATTGCCAGCGACTCATAGCCCTCATCGCGGAAATCGCTGATCGACTGGCTGCCAAGCCGCTTGGAGAACCCCTGCCCTTCGGCGTCGGTCAGCAGATTGTGGTGAGCGAAGATTGGCACGGAGCCACCAAGCGCTTCGAAAATCTCGATTTGAGTGCCGGTATTGGACACGTGATCTTCGCCACGAATGACATGGGTGATGCCCAGATCGATGTCGTCGACGACCGAGGGAAGCGTGTAGAGATAGCTGCCATCTTCGCGCACCAAAACAGGGTCAGACATCGACGCGGTGTTAACAGTCTGTGAACCTTTGATGAGGTCTGTGAACTGAACCGGGCGACCATCGAGCTTGAAACGCCAATGCGGCTTGCGGCCCTCGGCTTCCAGCTTGGCCCGGTCTTCATCGGTCAGCTTGAGTGCGGCGCGATCATAAATCGGTGGCTTGCCCATCGCCCGCGCACGGGCGCGACGACGGCTCAGCTCGTCTTCGGTTTCGTAGCAAGGATATAGGCGCCCCGCCGCGATCAGGCGGTCTCGGGCCTCATCATAGAGCGCAGTGCGTTCGGACTGGCGCACCAACAGGTCCGGCGTGATGCCGAGCCAGGCCAGATCGACCTCAATGCCATCTGCAAATTCGCGGGTCGAACGGGCCAGATCGGTGTCGTCCATACGCAGGACATACTTGCCGCCATTGCGACGGGCAAAGAACCAGTTGAGCAGCGCAGGCCGCGCGTTACCGAGGTGAATGCGGCCAGTTGGGGACGGCGCCCAGCGAACAATCGTCATCCGAGGGTGCGATCCTTGTATCCATTGGTGATTGGGTATTTACGCCCCTGCCCGAAGGCCTTGGGCGAGAGTTTGGGTCCGGGCGCCGACTGGCGCCGCTTGTATTCGGCGATATTGACCAGCCGCTCGATCCGCTCGACCAGCGCCTGATCGTGCCCCTTGGCGACGATCTCGGCGATGGACAATTCGTCTTCGACGAGCCCGGTGAGGATTGCATCCAGCACCGGGTAAGGCGGCAGGCTATCCTGATCGGTCTGGTTGGGGCGCAGCTCGGCCGATGGCGCCTTGTCGATAATGGCCTGGGGAATGACTGCGCCTGTTGGGCCAAGGCAATCACCGGGCCGATGGCTGTTGCGCCAGTCTGCGAGGCGGTAGACCTCCATCTTGAACATGTCCTTGAGCGGGTTATAGCCGCCGTTCATGTCGCCATAGATGGTGGCGTAGCCAACGCCCATTTCTGACTTGTTGCCGGTGGTCAGCAGCATGGAGCCGAGCTTGTTGCTGACAGCCATCAGCACCACGCCGCGCATGCGCGACTGGATATTCTCTTCCGCCAGATCGAGCGGACGGCCAGCAAAGATCGGGCCCAGCTCGGTCAGCGCGTGATCGACGGGATCACCAATGGAAACAATGTCATAGCGCACGCCGAGGCGCTCCGCGCAATCCTTGGCGTCTTTCAGGCTCGCATCGGACGTGTAGCGATAGGGCAGCATGATGCAGTGGACGTTGTCGGCGCCGAACGCGTCCACAGCCATCGCCGCGACCACGGCGCTATCGATGCCACCGGACAGGCCGAGCACAACCTGCTTGAAGCCGTTTTTGTAGACATAGTCGCGCAGGCCCAGCACGCAGGCGAGCCACGGGGCTTCGTCGGTCGTGGTCAGCTCGGTCACTTCGCCCTGCGCACAGGTCCAGCCATTGTCGCCGCGCACCCAGTCGGAAACGATGAAATCGGTGGCGAAGGATTTGCCCTGGAAGACCAACTTGTTGCCGGGCTCCATGGCAAAGGACGCACCGTCGAACACCAGTTCGTCCTGCCCGCCAACCTGATTGAGGTAGAGCATGGGCAGGTCGTCTTCGGTGACCCGGGCGCGGACCAGTTCCTTGCGGACGTGCTGCTTGTTGGTCCAGTAGGGCGAACCATTGGGGCAGAGCATGATCTCGGCGCCACGCATGGCGAGATGCTCGCAGACGCTGGAATGCCAGATGTCTTCGCAGATCGGGATACCGACCGGCACGCCCTTGATCATCACCGGATCAGGCAATGGCCCAGCGGTGAAATAGCGCTTTTCGTAGAACACGTCGGTGTTGGGCAGCTCGCGCTTGTAGCGCGTGGCGATGATCTCGCCGTTCTCAGCCACCAGCACCGCGTTATGAAGGCCGGTCTTTTCCTGCCAGATGGTGGGCAGCACCAGCACGACATCGGTGCCTGAGGTATCAGCGATCAGCGTACGGGCGACCTGCATCGCATCTGCGACGAACTTGGGCTTGAACAGCAGATCGTCAGGAAAATAGCCGGTCAGGAAAAGCTCGGAGAGCAGCAGCACGTCGGCTTTTGCGGCGACGGCGTCGGCCAGCGCGGTGCGGGCCAGGGCAAGATTTCCGACAAGGTCACCGACCTTGGGATTGAGCTGGGCAAGCGCAATTCTGAGGCGGTCTGTCACGATGATCTAAGCCCGTGTGCTGATAAAACCTGGCGCGGCAGCGGGGTAACCGGCCGCGCGCAAGACTTATCCGCTCGCCCCATCAAGGGCAAGCGGACAACGGGTAAAGTGACGCTTAGAAGCGGCCAGTCAGCTCAAACATCGCGCCGTAACGGAAGATTCGTGCATAGTCGCTGGCCATAATGAAGCCCTGCTTGCCAGACACGTTGCCGGCGCCGTCAACGGTGTAGCCGTCAAACTTAGCGTCCAGTGCACCCTCAACATACCAAGCCCGCCCGCCCACACGGAGCGTCAGGTTTTCTGTAGGGTGGAAACCGACCATTAGTTCACCCATGGCTCCATAGCCGGTACCCGACAGATTGGTTTGCGAGGCCTTATAGAGTGTGTTGCCACCGCCCAAGGGAACGCCATTGAGCTCGTGAGGCCCAAGCACGCCAGTGACGTGGGCGTAGGGAATACCGGCGACTTCAGCCTGAACATCAAACATGTCGTTGATTTCTGCGGTACCGCGAACGCCGATACGGAGGGCGTGGATATCGAGATTGTCAGGCGAGCTGTCTACACCCGTGGTGGGAGCACCTGGGGCTCCCGTGATAAAGTTGCCGCGCCCAATGTCTGGAGAGTCATTCCAATACTGGTAGCCGACGAGGCCACCGACGGCGACGCCCTCGGTCGCGTTGCCAAATGGCAGCCAGCCGAAGTCTGCCCCGACGTAGCCGATGCGGCTGCTCTGGCCGATTGCGGTGCTGTTACCGGGTGACAACGTAAAATCACCCGAAGTCGAAACGCTCAGGCCGGCATTGGCCTTCACGTAGGACTGCGTATAGAGATCGTCGATCTTGCCGTGCACTTCGAGAATGTGGCTTCTATCATTGACGCTCAGCGTCGTCGGACCAAAGCCGGCTTCCTGGCTGCCAATGGAGTACCAATAGCGCAGGCCGGTTTCGAACCGCAGGCTACCCTCTTCTGAAGCCCAATCATTGGGGTACGCGGAACGAAGTTCCGGATAGTCAGCTGCGATGGCGGGGGCCGCTGCACAGAGGGCCAAAAGAGCAATTGCGCCTTTTAGGGTGCGGGTCATGAGATCCTCCGGAGGGTAATCCCGTTCTGGGTTCTTGCAAATTTATGGGGCATTAGGGTTAATGTTCCGCTAAACCATGACCCCACGACTCTATTGGTGTTTTGGTAACCCGGGGGGGCGCAAAATCAGTCAAATCGTTGAGATCGGCGCACGCCCTGCGCAACTGGATGCAGCTTCAGGAGTTGCACTCCATCTGGACAACGACTGAAGACAAAGAGCTAAGTGATGACTTGTAAGATACTGGTTGTGGAAGACGAAATTTTCGTCGCAACCGAGATCGAATATGTGATCGAGGAAATGGGTTTTGAATCCGTGGGCATCGCCTCGGATCAGAAGTCGGCGCTGGCACTTGCGAGCGATGCCGATGTTGCCCTCGTCGACCTCAATTTGACGGATGGTCCGAGCGGCATGGCCATTGGCCGTATTCTAGCCCAGACCCATGGCGTGACAGTGCTGTTCATGACGGCCAATCCCAGCCAGTTGGGTGAAGGTATTCCGGGCACGGTGGGCGTGCTGCCCAAGCCAGTGACCGATAGCGAGTTGCGCGCGGCCGTTGCCTATGCGGTTGCACGTCGTGAAGCGGCAGAGGCCGTTCCGCCAAAGCGCATGCGCCTATTTGAATGGACCACGCCACTCGGCGCATAAGGACTGGGAGAGCCAGGTACCCTCCCCTGTTGGTGGCTAAGTGCCAACCTGCGATTGCAGGCGCGCGGACCGGCGTAGCGCATCAACCGGCACCACAATATCCACACGAAGACCATCTGGCTCCCAAAGCCGGGTCACTTGCCCGCGCAATTGCCCCTCAACGCTGAGATTGATGACGCGCGTTCCGAAGCCAATGGTTTCGGTGTCTTCGACCACGGCTGGGCCGCCATGTTCTTTCCAGACCAAGCGATACTTGTCGCCCTCCGTTGCCCCGGTGAGGGACACAGAGCCATCGCCGCTGGAGAAAGCGCCGTATTTAGCCGAGTTGGTTGCCAGCTCGTGGAACAACAGGGCTAGAGGCGTTGCTGCACCGTCGTCGATCTCGGCGTCCTCTCCGATGAAGGTGACTCGCTCCTGGCCAATTTCCCGATAGGGCGACAACAGTCGTTCGAGCAGAGAGCGCAGCGACCCCTGATTTTCCGGCGGACGGGACTGGTGATGAGGCCGCACGAAATCATGCGCTTCGCCCAGCGCGTAGATGCGCTGGCGCAGTTCATCTGCAAAGGATTTCACCTCTGGCCGACTACGGGCCGACAGGCTCACGATGCCGATCAAAACAGCAAAGATGTTCTTGATACGGTGACTAAGCTCCTGCGCGACCAGCTCACGCTCTTCGGCGGCCAGGCGCGTCTCGTGGATGTCGGTCAGTGTGCCGAACCATCTGACTACCCGCCCGTCCTGATCACGCACCGGCAGGGCCAGCCCGAGTGTCCAGCGATAATCACCACTATTGTGGCGCAGGCGATGCTCGATCTTGTATTCTTCGCCAGTGGCCAGGCTGTGCTGCCAGGTGGCGGCAGCCCGTTCCTGATCGTCAGGATGGTAGACGTCTACCCAACCTTCAGTCGCTTTCTGCTCCCGTGCGAGGCCGGTAAACTCGTACCAACGGTCGTTGTAATAGTCGTGCGTCCCGTCAGACAGGGTCGACCAGACCATCTGCGGCATGGTGTTGGCCAAAGTGCGGAAGCGCAATTCGCTCTCTTCAAGGGCCGCAGCCACGCGCCGCTGCTCGGAGACATCGACGACCACGCCAGGAAACCGCTCGGCGCGCCCCTCGGCATCAAGCCGAGCGCGCCCGGTGGCAATGACCCAGTGCGTCTCACCCGTAATGGGCGACACTACGCGATATTCGGTGTTGAGATGACCGCCGCCGTTGAGCGCCGCCTGAATATCTACACGCACCCGCTCGGCATCGTCGGGATGAACAACGTTCAACAGATCGTCCATCGGCAGCCCGAGCCCCGCATGCAACGGATCGAGATTGTAGAGCTGGGCAAACTTGTCATCGGCGGTGACGATATTTCGGGTCACATCCCAGTCCCAGGTCCCGATAAGGGTTGAGCCGCCCAGTGCGAGTGACAACCGTTCCTCGCTCCGCGCCAAAGCGCGTTCGGCCATGATACGGTCGGTCGTTTCGTGCACCAGGCACAGCGTGCCGAGCGGCAGGCCGTCATTGTTCAGGATTGGGCTATAGTGCAGGTCCATCCAGCCAGACTCGGGCTGGCCATGGCGATTGAGCACCAGCTCCTGATCGCGCAAAACGATAGTCTCGCCGCGCAGACCCATCGCGATCTTGTCGGCGTTGAAGTCCGCAATCTCTGGCCAGGCTTCAAGTGCCGGCTGCCCAAAAATGGCGGGATGACGCTCTCCGGCAAATTCGGCATAGCTGTCATTGTAGATCAGCACGCCGTCAGGGCCGACCATCATCACCATGGGGCTGGCGGCGGCCATCATGACCCGAATGGCGCCCTTCAGGCTCTCCGGCCAATCCGGGATGGGTCCCAGCAGGCTTGTTGCCCAGTCGAAGTCATTGATGAGCTTGAGCGTCGGACTTTGCTCGAGTCGCGCGCGAACCTCGGGACTCGCAGCAGGAAAGAGAGATCTTGGCATGCGATGGTCTCGTGAGGCTGAAACAAATTCGGCGCGATGTAGTCATGCTACACCACGCCGAACTGACAACGCACCAAAGATGCTAAGAGTTCACAGAACCGAACGAATTATTCGCCTGCGGCCAAACGCTGGCGCGGCGGCTTCTGTGCGTGCACTTCTTCCGAGACGAGGAAAGCCAGCTCAAGCGCCTGACTCGCATTGAGGCGTGGGTCGCAATAGGTGTTGTAGCGGTCAGCCAGAGTGGCCTCTGTCACCGCCGAAACACCGCCGACACATTCGGTCACGTCGTCGCCCGTCATCTCGATATGCACGCCACCGGCATAGGTGCCCATTTCGCGGTGCACATCGAAGAACGACTTCACTTCCGACAGCACGCGATCGAATGGACGGGTCTTGAAGCCGGTCGATGCCTTGATGGTGTTGCCGTGCATCGGATCGGAGCACCAAACGACAGTGCGGCCGGCGCGCTGTACGGTTTCGATCAGGCGTGGCAGGTGATCGTTGATCTTGTCCGAGCCAAAGCGCGCGATCAGCGTGATGCGGCCAGCTTCGTCAGTTGGGTTCAACCGGTCGAGCAGGCGCAACAGGTCCTCATTGCTCAGCGTCGGGCCACACTTGATGCCGATGGGGTTCTTGATGCCGGCGAAGTACTCAACATGGGCTGAATCGGGCTGGCGGGTGCGGTCGCCGATCCACAACATGTGGCCAGAGGTGGCGTACCAGTCGTTGGAAATGGAGTCGCGACGGGTCAGCGCCTCTTCGTAGCCGAGCAGCAGGGCTTCGTGGCTGGTGAAGAAGCTGGTCTGACGCAGCGCAGGTGTGTTGTCGGGGTTAAGCCCAAGCGCAGCCATGAAGGTGATGGCGTCGTCGATCTTGCGGGCCACTTCCTCGTAACGCGGATACCAATTCGAGCCCTTCATGAAGCCCACGGTCCAGTCATGGATGCGGGTCAGTTCGGCGTAGCCGCCCATCGAGAAGGCGCGCAGCAGGTTCAGCGTCGCGGCCGACTGGCGATAGGCCTGCAGCATGCGATCGGGATCGGGAACGCGCGAGGCTTCGTTGAAGTCGATGGCGTTGATGATGTCGCCGCGATAGCTGGGCAGCTCGACGCCGTCGATAACCTCGGTGTCGGAGGAGCGTGGTTTGGCAAACTGGCCGGCCACACGGCCAACCTTGACCACTGGCTTGGACGCGCCGTGGGTCAGCACAACGGCCATTTGCAGGAAGACGCGGAAGAAGTCGCGGATGTGGTCCGCGCCATGTTCAGCAAAGCTTTCGGCGCAGTCGCCGCCCTGCAGCAGGAAGGCCTCGCCGCGCGCAACGGATGCGAGCTTGGACTTGAGATCGCGGGCTTCGCCGGCAAACACCAGCGGCGGGAAGGTCGCGAGTTGGCGCTCAGCTTCGGCGAGAGCCGCCGCATCTGGATAGGCCGGCACCTGAGAAATCGGCTTGGCGCGCCAGCTATCGGGGGTCCAGGTGCTCATGTTCGGGTGTTCCTACCAGGTCGCATGTGTGCGTGGGGGCGGAATACCAAGGCTGGCGGAGCGGGACAAGGGGAAACAGGGTGGAGATTAGTTGAAGGGCCCCAGAGGGGGCACCGGACATCACCCGACCTGCGAGTAGATCTCCAACCGGCTCTTGCGTTCCACAACAGGGGCCAATGCATCCATGACGCGAGCCCGCGGGAAGGTCGCGATCACTTCGGTGCCAAAGCGCAGTTTGGAGAACAGATCGAAGCGCCCCTGGTGCAGCTCCATGATCTTCTGCACGATGGGAAGGCCCAGGCCAGCGCCCTGCTCTGCTGTCTTCTGGGCCAGCGAGCCCTGCCCGAACGAGCTCAACACGGTTGCGATTTCTTCTTCGGGAATGCCCGGACCATTGTCCTTGACGGAGATCAGCTGCCCGCCATCGCCGCTCCGCGTCACCACCAGCACGACCTTGCCATGCTGGGGGGTGAACTTGATGGCATTGCTCAAAAGGTTCAGCACCACCTGGCGGATGGCGCGTTCGTCGCCCCACAGACGTGGCAGGTTATTGCTGACGTTGAAGATCAGCTCGATGCCCTTGGACTTGGCGCGCAGTTCCATCATGCGGCGGCAGTCTTCAGCGATATCAACCAGCGACACCACTTCCTCGTGCAGCTCGTACTTGCCCGCCTCAATGCGGCTGAGATCGAGCAGTTCGTTGATGAGGTTGAGCAGGTGCTGGCCGCTGGAGTGAATGTCACCAGCGTATTCCTTGTACTGGGGCACCTGATGGTTGCCCAGCAGCTCCGACTTCAGCACTTCGGAAAAGCCGATAATAGCGTTGAGCGGGGTCCGCAGCTCATGGCTCATGGTCGCGAGGAACTGCGACTTAGCAATATTGGCCTGCTCGGCGTGGCGCCGGGCCTCGTCCGACATCTCGCGGGCCTCTTCGAGCTCGCTGATCAGGGAGTCCTTTTCCGCCTGGTGCGAAATGGTCTCAAGCTCGGAGGCATGCAGCATGCGGGCGATATAGACGAAGAATATCTCGCCGAAGATCACCACCGCAGCCAGCGTGTAATTCAGGGTACCCCCCGAGACCAGCAGGCTGGCCGAAACGGTGATGGTCACCGGCATGGTGCTCATCAGTGTAGCCGGTGGCAGCGTGTGCGTCGCCACGGCGTTGGAGGCGATCGCCACCAGAACCATGGCAAACATCATGGGCGCCAGGGCGTCGGCATTCGTTACCACCGAGAACAGGGCGAGCAGCGACCACGCCGCACCGTAGCCGACCTCGGCAATCATGAAGCGGTTGGTCCAGCGTTCGGCGCTGAATTTGCTGGGGTCTTCGCGGAGGAAACGCCGTGCCATCAGCACCAGCATGAACAGGCCAAGCACAACGCCGCCCGCCCAGAGGCAGGCAAAAAAGACCGGCACCCAGAATGTGGACACCCCGGCCAACACGACGACGACGATGCCCATGGGCAACGCATTGGAAATGCGCGTCCCGGCGTAGTTCATCATCAGTTCGTAATCGAAATCGGCACGAGTGCCAGAGCTCGACGTCAGGCGTTGGCGCGCGTCAACGACGGTCTTCTGCGCTGCGCGCTTGCCATCACGCCCCATCTGCGATCGGACGTCGTCAGTGACAACCGTGTGGGACGACATGGAACTCTTTACTCGTTACTCATTACTAGGTGACGCGAACAAGAAACGCATTCGCTACGCTCACGGTCCAAACAGTACCGACCGCGTAGTTAACGGGTGGTGAAATCCTGGCTCGACTTCGATATCGCCGACGCTGGTTTTCCGGGCGCGGCGGGGCAATCCTTGCAATTGTGATCCTGGCAGGTGCAGCGGTGGCAGCCGCCTGGCTCGACACGCCCCCTCCCCCAATCGCCGGCATGGCGCGCGCCAGCGATGGTGACAGCCTGCGACTAGGGGACGAACGGGTCCGCATTCTCGACATCGATGCACCCGAGTTAGCGCAAAACTGCACTGAAACGAATGGGCGCGTTTGGTCGTGTGGCAAGGCCGCGCGCGACCGCATGGCGGCGCTTTTGGCTTCGGGCATTGTGGATTGCCGGCCCGAAGGCAAAGACCAGTACGGACGCCTCCTTGCCCGCTGCGTGGTTGGCGGCCGCGATATCGGCGCCACCATGGTGAGCGAAGGCCTGGCCGTTTCCTATGGCGGATATGCCCGTGAAGAGGCCGCTGCGCGCAAGGCTCGCCTTGGTATTTGGGGCGGCGATTTCGACGCGCCCAAAGCCTGGCGGGATGACCATCCCCGTCCCCAGGGCATCATGAACTGGCTCAGCGGCTTCGGCGTCTAGGTTAATGCGGGGTAAATTCCGCCGCACGAAGGCAGACTGCGCAAGATTATTGCTAAGTTCGGACAGATGTGGCACTTAGGCAGTGAAAAATTGAATGGATTTGGCCATTCATTAGAAATCTGATTTCGCAGGGCAAAGATGGCACTGGATAAGATCGACCGAAAAATCCTTACACTTCTGCAAAAAGACGCGACCATGCCGGTGGCCGAGATTGGCCGCAAGGTTGGCCTGTCGACCACCCCATGCTGGCGCCGTATCCAGAAGATGGAAGAAGACGGGGTCATTCAGCGTCGCGTGGCGGTGCTCGATCCGGCCAAGGTCAATGTCGGCGTGACGGTGTTCGTGTCGGTCAAGACCAACGAGCACAACGAAGCCTGGATGCGTAAGTTTGCCGGTGTGATCGACGAATTCCCCGAAGTCGTGGAATTCTACCGCATGAGCGGCGACGTCGACTATCTGATGCGCGTCGTGGTGCCGGATATCGGTGCCTATGACACCTTCTACAAACGCCTCATCAGCAAGATCAATCTGACCGATGTAAGTTCGGCCTTCGCAATGGGCCAGATCAAATACACGACCGCGCTGCCGCTCGATTTCGCGCTGGTTGTTGACGACGATAAATAGGCCGTTTGGCCTTCTGGAATTCTGCGCGGGCGGTTAGTCGAACAGGCTAGCCGCCCGTTACGCTCATATGACGCCCCAAGGCGGGTTCCGCGCGGGCACGGTCGATGACAAAGTCATGGCCCTTGGGCTTGATCAGCATGGCGTGATCTAGCGCCGCATCGAGCGCCGCTTCCCCGCCCTCCCGCAGAGCATCACGCAAATTGACCTGATCCTCCTGGCCGAGGCACAGGAACAGCTGGCCCGTTGCGGTCAGCCGCACCCGGTTACAGCTCTCGCAGAAATTGTGGCTCATTGGGGTGATGAACCCCAGCACGCCGCCGGTTTCGGCGACGTGATCATAACGCGCAGGACCACCAGTGCGCTTAGCCAGCCGGGTCAACGTATAGCGTCGCGCCAGATTGTCGTGCAGCTCGCGCAGGGGCAGATAGCTATCGACGCGATCTATGCCGACTTCGCCCAGCGGCATGCCCTCGATCAGCGTCAGGCCCATGCCGCGCCCATGCGCCCACGCCATCATCGGCTCGATCTCGTCATCATTGACGCCACGCATGGCGACCATGTTGATCTTGAGCTCCAGCCCGCTGGCTTGCGCCGCATCAATCCCGGCCATCACATCGGCCAGCCGTCCACGACGGGTGATGGCTGCAAACCGCTCCGTGTCCAGTGTGTCGAGCGAGACATTGATGCGCCGAATACCAGCGGCGGCAAGCGCCTGAGCATGCTTGGCCAATTGGCTGCCATTAGTGGTCAGCGTCAGCTCATCCAGCCCGTTGCCGAGATGGCTACCCAGTGTGTTGACGAGGTCAATGATATCGCGCCGTACCAGCGGCTCCCCGCCCGTCAGACGAATGCGTGTGGTGCCGCGTCGAATAAAGGCTGTCGCAATGGTCTCGATTTCCTCAAAGCTCAGCACGTCCTTCTTGGGCAAAAAGGTCATGTCTTCCGCCATGCAATATACACAGCGGAAGTCGCACCGGTCGGTTACCGAAATGCGGAGATAGGAAATATGGCGCCCAAACCGGTCGACGAGCGGCCGGGCGACCTGGGTCTGCTCAGTCATGCGACAAACCTAGACCTGCGCGCCCGATTTTCAAAGGGCTCGATCAACAATGGCGTGTGAACCAATAGTGTACGTCGACTTTCGGCTCTGTTGACAGCATTGTCGGCGCGCTGCAATTGGGCGGCATTGCATGATCGCGAGGCTATGATGAACGATGATCTGAAGCGGCAGGCCGCTGCGATGGCCCTGACCCAAGTACAGCCCGGCATGCGCCTTGGTTTGGGGACAGGTTCGACAGCCAAGATTTTCGTCGACCTGCTCGGGGAAAAGGTTGCGGCGGGCTTTGATTGCATCTGCGTGCCCACTTCCGAATTCACCGGCCGCCAGGCAGCCTCGCTGGGCATCAAACTGTCCGACCTCGAAACGCTGGACCGGCTGGACCTTACGGTGGACGGGGCCGATGAGATCGATCCGGGCCTCAACCTGATCAAGGGTGCCGGTGGGGCCTTGCTGCGCGAGAAAATCGTGGCCGCATCGTCCGATGCCATGGTGGTAATTGCCGATGGCTCCAAGCTTGTCGAAACACTCGGCAAGTTCCCCCTGCCCATCGAGGTCAATCGCTTCGGCCTTGGCGCCACGCAGCGCAGCATCAGTGACATCCTGACCAAGCACGGCGCCCAGGGTGGGCTCAAGCTGCGCCAGACACCGGCGGGCGAGACCTTTGTCACCGACGGCGGTCACTTCATTCTCGATGCTTCTTTTGGCCGTATTTCGCGGCCAGAAGCGCTATCGCGCGATTTGCTCGATGTTGCCGGCGTGGTTCAGCATGGTCTGTTCCTGAAAATGTGCAAAACGGCTTATGTGGCGACGCCGGATGGCGTAAGAACGCTTTCAGCATAACGCCCGGTCTGGCCGGGCACGGTTTGATTTTGGACGGCAAGATGGGGATTTCGACGATGAATGGTGTGATGATGCGCGCTAAGACGCTGCTGGCTGTTGCTTTGAGCGCAACCCTTTTGGCTGTCGCAGCGCCTGCAATGGCTGAGGAAGTTCCACCCGAACAGCTGGCTCTCGCCCGCAAATACATCGACCTGACCGATCGCGCTGCCATCTATGAAGTGACCATGGTTCAGACCGGCATTGAAACAATGCGTCTGATCGTACAGCAGAACCCCGAGCTGATGGACAAGACCGACGCAGCAGTTGGCAAGGTTCTTGAAGAATACAAGGATCGCAAGGGCGAGCTGCTCGACCAGTTCGCACGCGTTTACGCTGTGCGCTTCACCATCGAAGAGCTGCAGCAGATCGTGGCCTTTTATGAATCGCCAACCGGCACGAAGCTGGCTCAGGCCAATACCGAAGTGAACGCTGATCTGCAGCGCGTGCTTCAGGTGTTCACCAACAACGTCAAGCGCGAGTTCTTTGCCAAGGTGCGCGCTGAGCTGCGCACGCAGGGCGTAGAACTCTAGTCGCGTTTAGACGCAATAGATTGGACCCCGCCTTGTGCGGGGTCTTTTTTTATGCGAAGCGCCATCCGATATTCATCGTCATCCACCGATGAAGTTTTACCGGGAGCCTGCAATGTCCGATGCATATGATCTTGTCGTTATTGGTGCTGGCTCCGGCGGCGTTCGAGCTGCGCGCATGGCCGCCACATACGGCGCCAAGGTTGCTGTCATCGAGGAATTCCGTGTCGGCGGCACCTGCGTCATCCGAGGCTGCGTGCCCAAAAAACTCTACGTCTATGCCAGCCGCTTCAACGACCTGTTCGACGTCGCCTCGAGCTTTGGCTGGCAGGTTGATGCGTCCTTTGATTGGCCCACTCTGGTGGCCGCCAAGGAAAAGGAAATCACCCGCCTTGAGCACGCCTATGTGACCAACCTGGAAAAGCCTGGCGCCGAGATCATCCGCGACCGGGCCGTGGTGACTGGTCCCAATAGCGTGCATCTGGTCAAAGGTGATCGCGAATTGCAGGCCAAGCACATCCTGATCGCCACCGGCGCACAGCCCAACATTCCCGACATTCCGGGCGCCGAGCTGGGTATTTCGTCCAACGAGGCTTTTGATCTGCCCAAGCTGCCCCACTCGATCCTGATCGAGGGCGGCGGCTACATCGCTGTCGAGTTCGCCACCATCTTTGCTGGCCTGGGCGTTCACACCACCATCATCTATCGTGGCGACTGCGTATTGCGTGGCTTTGACGAGGATATGCGTCGCGGGCTCGAAGCGGGCCTGCAGGACCACGGCATCAAGTTGATCTATCAGACTACCATCAAGTCGCTCGCCAAGTCTGGCGATGACATCGCCGCCACTTTCAGCGACGGCGTCACCGCGCCCTATGGTGCCGTGATGTTCGCTACGGGCCGCACGCCCAATGTGAAGGGGCTTGGCCTCGAAACGGCTGGCGTCAAGCTCACCGACAAGGGCGAGATCGCTGTCGACGCCTATTCACAGAGCTCCGTGCCGTCCATCTATGCCGTGGGCGACGTCACTGGCCGCGCCGCGCTGACCCCCGTGGCTATCCGCGAGGGCTGGTACTTCGCTGAGACCGTGTTCAACAACAATCCGCTGGCTGTCGATCACTCGATGATCCCGACCGCGGTATTCTCCGAGCCAGAAATCGGCACGATCGGCCTCACTGAGGCGGAAGCGGCAACGCATGGCGATATCGACGTCTATGTCGCGCGTTTCCGCCCCATGATGAACACACTGTCGACCCGCACCGAGCGCATGGTGCTCAAACTCATCACCGAAGCCAATGGCGGCAAAGTGCTGGGCTGCCACATCCTGGGACCGGGCTCGGGCGAGATGATCCAGCTTGTCGCCATCCCAATGGGCATGGGCGCCACCAAGGCAGACTTCGACCGCGCCATGGCTGTGCATCCCTCGGCCGCCGAGGAACTGGTGACCTTCAAAGCCCCAAGCTACACCTATCGTGGCGGCGTCAAAGTCGGCGGCTAGGTAGCACAACCAATTGACCTCCCCTCAACAGGGAGGCCAATTGAAAATATCGCCTAGGCGTCCTTGCCGCTGATGGCAGCGCTTTCAAACGTCGCCATATTGTTGTGCAAGTGCAGCGCGGTCTTGGCCATCACGGCCGCCAGTGCAGCGCCGCTCCCCTCACCCAGCCGCATCCCAAGATCGAGCAGGCCCTTCTGGCCCATGGCTTCGAGCGCGCGCGCGTGGCCGCTTTCGGCGGACACATGACCGAAGATGCAGTGATCGATGGAGTCGGGGTTGATCGCGCGGGCAATCGCCGCAGCAGAGGTGGCGACAAAACCGTCGATGATGACCGGCACTTTCTGATGACGTGCGGCAAGCAATGCGCCGAGCATGGCAGCGATCTCACGACCACCGAGGCGCGCGAGAATGGCCAGCGGATGATCGAGTTCGCCAGCGTGATGCGCCAGCGCTCGGTCAACTGCATCGGCCTTGCGGGCAAGACCAGCGTCGTCGACCCCAGTGCCCCGGCCAACCCAGTCAGCACCCGTGCCGCCGTAGAGCGCAGCGTAGACCGCAGCAGCGACTGTGGTGTTGCCAATGCCCATTTCGCCGATGCAGATCAGGTCTGGCTTACCGGCAATGGCTTCCATGCCATAGGCGATAGTGGCGGCGCACATCTTGTCGTCGAGTGCGGCCTCCTTGGTGATGTCGCCGGTCGGCAGCTCCAGCGCCAGCTCGAACACGCGCAGGTTGATTTCGTGCAGCGCGCAGATCTGGGAGATGGCGGCGCCGCCATTGGTGAAATTGGCGACCATCTGGGCCGTCACTTCGCGCGGAAAGGCCGACACGCCCTGACCGGTGACGCCGTGGTTGGCGGCGAAAATCGTCACCATGGGGTTGTCGAGACGCGGACGCGCCCTGCCCTGCCAACGGGCCAGAAACTCAACCAAGAGCTCCAGCTGGCCAAGCGAGCCTGCCGGTTTGGTCAGTTGCGCCTCGCGCTCCCGCACGGCCGCTACTGCGGCTTCGTCACCATCAGGAACGATGGTCAGCAGTTCGAGGACATCGGCATAGGCGGGATTGAGGGCGGGCATGGCGGGTCCGGCGTGATGTGCTAGGAAGGTGCGGACTTGTTGCCGATTGCGGGACGAAAAGCAATTGAACGCCGATGACCATTCCGAGACTGCGCCCGATGCCATCAGCGTCGACGCGCAGGACGCCAGCCGACCCGAGCACGCCAAGGGCGGCATTGGCCTCAAGGAGGATTTCATCATGGCGCTACGCTTCTTCTCGCGCCTGCCAACTGGCAGTTCACCGCACCAGAAGCCCGACCTTGGCCGCATCGCCATGGCGCTACCACTCGCCAGCGTCGCCATCGGCATCGGTCCGGCTTTGCTGTTTCTCGGCGCCACGCTGATTGGCCTGCCGCCCTATTTTGCCGCCGCGCTCGGCGTGGCTGCGATGGTGATCGCCAGTGGCGGCATGGCCGAGGACGCGCTGGCCGACTCGATGGATGGCCTCTTCGGCGGCTACACGAGGGAGCGCCGCCTCGATATCATGAAGGACAGCCGCCACGGCACCTATGGCGTCGCCGCGATGAGCCTGTTCCTCCTGCTGCGGGTCACGGCCCTTGGCGCAGTCGCCACCACCAGTCCCCTTGCCGCAGCGGCGATCTGGCTGGCGGCAACAATTGTGGGACGTTCCGGCGCGCTCTGGCTGGCAGTCGCCCTGCCCGCTGCGCGCAGCGATGGCGCTTCTGCGGCTGTTGGCAGGCTGCCGCGCCTCAGCTTCATCATTGGAGCGGTGTTCGCCGCCGTGCTGCTTTTCCTGCTTGGCGGCCCTGCCAGCGGTATTCTGTCGCTGGTGGTGGCGCTGCTGCTGAGCGTGGGTGTCATTGCCGGATGGGCCTCAATCTGCCAGCGGCTGGTGGGAGGACAGACCGGCGACCTCATCGGCGCGCTCGGCGCCTTGATCGAAATCGCAGTGCTGACGGCGCTGATCGCCTTCGTCTAAGCACGGACCAAGCCTTGAAATTGCCGCCAGCACACCCTTTATGGTCAGGGGTGACCCTGACTCGCGAGGACCGACTGGCATGATCTTTATCGGCATCGCGCTGCTTATTGCGGTTGGCATCGTCGTTCTCATCAGCGCCGATGCGGGGAGCCTTGCCGGCCTCACCCAGATGCAGACCGCCCAGATGGTGCCGCTGGTGGTCATTCTCATCATCATTGCCGGGGGCGTGTTCACGCGCCGCCACAAGGCGTCTGAGCTGCTCACCGGCGTCATGCTATGGGTCGGCATTTTTGGCGTCGCGGCGCTGAGCTATGCCTATCGCGATGAAATCACCGGTATGGCCGGGCGCGTCGTTGGCGAGTTGCGACCGGGCGTGGCCGTGGTCGACACCAATGCAGGCACGGCCACCTTTCGGCGCGGGCTAGGCGGTCATTTCGAGATTTCGGCCAATATCAACGGCCATCAGACGCCGATGATTTTCGATACCGGCGCAACCGCCGTCGTGCTGACGCTCGCAGATGCCAAGGCGGCCGGGATCGACACCGATGAGCTGCGTTTCACCATCCCCGTCTCCACCGCCAATGGCATGGGACAGGCGGCGCGCGTGCGCCTCGATCGGCTGGAAGTCGGCGGAATTGCGCGGAACAATATCGTGGCCTTCGTCACCGAAGCCAAGGCGCTCGAAACGAGCCTTTTGGGCATGACGTTCCTTGAAACGCTCAGCCGCTACAGCGTCACCCAGAACTCGCTGGAACTGGTGAATTAGGGGCCGGCGCTTGCGCCAGCCCCCTTAAGTCAAATCAGACCGGGAACTGCGTGGCCTGGCCGGCCACCACATACCACGTCACGAACAGCGCGTTGATGAACGCGCCAGGCAGGTAGCTGCCGGTGCGGCGGTAGGCGAAGGTGGACAAGAACGCCACGATAGCCATCAGCGGCAGGAACTGAATTGCGATCACGGTGTTCAGCGGCTCGTTGATGCTGAACAAGTGGCCGTTGAACAGCAGCCAGCCATACTGGAACGCCAGGAACACCAGGAACCCGAGCGCCAGCGCGCCAATATTGCCCAGATACTGCACAAGGCGGCCGTCACCGCGCACCGAAAGGCCGGTGTGCAGACCGCGCAAAGCCAGCACGAAGAACACGGCGAACGGCACGAGATAAACCAGTGCAATCTTGAGCTGCAGCAGGCTGAGCGGCTTCAGAGCGACCACCCAGAAGCGGAAGTCGATCTTGAACAGGAAGTCAGCGGCGATCACGAAGAGATAGCCGATGCCAACCGTGGCCAGCGCGATCAGCAGCGAACCCAGGATATCGCCGCGTGCCGAAACCTTGTCACCCTTGAGCACAAAGCCAACGGCAAACACGATCAGTCCGTTGAGCACAGCCCAGAAGGCGATCTGGGTGGTGATGGCCTGTGGCAGGATAGCCGATGCTGGCAGGAGCGAGCCGCCCCATGACAGGAAGGCGTAATAGCTGATCACCGGCACGAAGGCGCTGATGGCAAACGCCAGCCACCACTTGCCGCCGCGCGCGGCGTGAGCGTGAGCAACTGGTTCGCGACGGAGATGAGCGAAGGCCGGAGCGGCCAGCAGCATCTCGAAGGCACCTGCAAGGACCGCGACGAAGCCGACCAGCGCGATCAGCGTGCCGATTTCCTTCCAGAGCCAGATCTGGTCGCTGGAGGGGATAGGCTTGGCGCCCTCAAGCGTCTGGGCAAACCAGTCGATGGAATAGCCGATGGCCTCAGGCGAGATATGGTCGCCCGGATGGGTGGTGTTTGGCGTCTGCAGCTGGCGCGCGGTGCCGGCGGCGATGTCGCCATAGATCTGGCCCGGAACGACGGCATCAGTGGTTCCGAACACGGCCTGCAGCTTGGGGCTGGTGGCCACGTCCTGCGCACGATCGACATTCCACATCAGCTGCGAGAACTCGTCGTACTTGGAGAAAACCACGGCCAGGTTGCGCGGCCAGCTGGTGGTGCCGTCAGCGGCGAAAGGCGCGCCAGTGCTGGAGCCTTCCAGCACCATGGCCTTATAGCCGTCTGGCATGGCGCCTGCGGCCGCCAGAATGGTCCAGCCGCCCATCGAGTGGCCTTCAAGACCGATATTGTCGAGATCGACGATATCGAGGCTACGAAGGTAAGCGAGGCCTGCCGGGCCGCCAAAGCCATTGGAGAAAGCTGGCGCGTCGGAATAACCATGACCGGTCTGGTCGAGTGCGAGCACGACATAGCCGCGACGCGCGTATTCGATGGCGAAGCCCGACTGGGTTTCGCGGCTGTTGATGTAGCCGTGCACGGCGAGAATGCCCGGCGCCTTGTTCTCGGCGGAAACGCCGGGAGGCACATACAGCAGGCCGCTCAAAACGGTGCCATTGGCGCCGTTGAAGCGAATATCGCGAATCGAGACGCCGCCGGACGTCTGCACGAAATGGGCGATCAGCGCGCCCAGAAGAATAACAACCCATCCCACATGGAACAGGCGAGTATGGCGTTTCATGTCCAAAAGCTCCCCAGTTGGCCGCCAGGAGTTTTTTTGCCATTGGCACCCGGTCAGCCTCAGCTTCTCATAGCACGCGCAAATTCGAAACAAAACGAAATCAAAACGAAACCAGCAAGACAAATGCAGGCGGCCTCGCTGGGGCGAGGCGCAACGGCTTGGCTGTAATAAAGTCCCGTTTAGCTCGCTTCGGCGAGATTATGCCGGGTCACGGCTTCGAGCGCGCGATGCATGACGCTGGAGTCTGCGCCAGCCTTGCAGGCTTCCACGCTGAGGATCTGACGGAACTGGCGCGCACCGGGCAGGCCATTGGCTAGGCCCAGCATGTGGCGCGCGATCTGGTTGATGCGGACGCCCTCGCCTGCATGCTTGTCGGCGTAGTCGGCCATAGCCAGCATCACCGCTTCCAGGGTGATCGGCTCGGCGGTGCCTTCGAAGAACAGTCGGTCGACCTCAGCCAGCAACATAGGGGTGTGATAGGCAGCGCGCCCCAGCATGACCCCATCAGTCACCGCCATTTCGGCGACGGCCGTCTCCAGCGTGTCGATACCGCCATTGATCATCACTGGCAGCGGCGACAGACGCGCGCGCAGACGATGCACCCGATCATAGTCGAGCGGTGGAATGGTGCGGTTTTCCTTGGGGCTAAGGCCCTTGAGCCAGGCCTTGCGGGCATGCACATAGAGCGCGTCGACGCCCGCTTCCACCATGGTGTCAGCGAAGCGGTCGAGGCTTTCTTCGGTGTCTTGATCATCAATGCCGATGCGGCACTTCACCGTCACAGGACGGTCTGTGGCATCGCGCATGGCACGGACGCATTCGGCGACCAAATCCGGCTCAGCCATCAGGCACGCGCCAAACTTGCCGGACTGTACGCGATCGGATGGGCAGCCGACATTCAGGTTGATTTCGGCATAGCCAAAGTCATGGGCAATGCGTGTGGCCTTGGCCAGCTCGATCGGGTCAGACCCGCCCAATTGCAGGGCAACAGGCTGCTCGACCGTGTCAAAGCGCAGATGACGATGCGCATCGCCATGCACGATGGCGGCGCTTGTCACCATCTCGGTGAACAGCAAGGCCTCATGCGACAACAGCCGATGGAGCTGGCGGCAATGCCTATCGGTCCAGTCCATCATCGGCGCAACCGAAAACCGCCGCGCGCGCGCAACGGCGCTGGCGGATGGAATACCGGAGGTTGCTGGCGAAGTAGACATGCACGTCCCGTGGCTAGATGCGTTCTATCGGCTCTCTAACGCAAATGGGGCGCGCAGGCGCTAAAAAAAGCGCGACATGGCTCACAGCACGGTGATTTCGAACTTGGTTAGCTGCCGAGCGGCGCGGTGATGTCACGGTATGCGCCGTGCCAATAGACCAGCGGCTGCGATGCCCCCCGCACCGTGATGGCGCGCACGCGACCAATCAGGATCGAGTGAGAGTGGCGCTCGATAGCCTCTTCCAGCTCGCAATCGAGCACGATCAGTGCGTCAGACAAAGTCGGCGTGCCGGTGACCAGTTCGGACCATGTCGCGCCTTCATAGCGCTGCGTGCCCTTGATGCCGCCGCGACCGGCAAAGCGGTCAGCGATGTGCTGCTGATCGGTGGCCAATACGTTGACCGCGAATGAGCCGTGGCGCTGCAACACAGGCCAGGACGAGGAGCTGCGGTTGAGGCTGACCAGAATGGACGGCGGCTCGATGGACAGTGAGGATACCGAAGTTGCCGTAAAGCCAGTCCGGTCTTCGCCGCGCCCAACCGTGATCACGCTCACAGCGCCCGCGAGGTGGCGCATTGCGTCCTTGAAGCGGTCAGTATCCACGCTCACGTCTTCCTTGGGCGCGAAGCTAGCAAAATCCAGCACAGACATCGGCAGATCCTCGTTTGTCCATGACGGTCCCGGTCGCACCCGGCAGCGCCATGATTTGATGTCGCCATAGCACCACAGAGGCACTGTTGGCGGCGAGAGCAAGGTTTTCGAATGCAGCGAGCTCACGACAAATTCTCTCGCTACTTCAGCCACCTGCTAGAATGGCATCCTACGAACGCACAATGTCTATCAGATTGGTGTAATTTAGCTCTCGTGCAAGGGGATGAAGAGTCTGCGCGGCCTAGCCTTGTGCCAGCAGTCGCGCAGCCAGCGTTGCAGCCTGGACCCGAATGTCAGGAATGGCTTCGATCTCAAAGAAGCGACCCCGCGTCAGCGGGCCGACCACCAGCAACCGCTCATGCGATTTGCCATCGGCATCCACCACGGCGCAGTTTTCGTCCACATCGAGACCAATGCGAAACGTATCAGGCCGCGCGCGGCCATTGGCGACCAGATCGCGAATGACCGGATTGGAGCTCGACAGCACGTCGACGCTGACGCCACCGCAATCGTAAACCCGCGCAATATCCATGGTCTCGCGCTCACTGGTGCCGCGACGGCGGATTTGCGCGCGGGCACCGTCGCCATTGCGCTCGACGCCAAGGAACTCGGCGGCCACGAGCTTGACCTGTCCCGTGCCGACGGCCCGCACCAGCCGCTCATGCAATTCGGGCGGCAGGCGATGGCGGTGAATGTTCCACCACGGGCGCAGGTGGCGCAGGAACTGGCGCTTGGCGTTCGACGTCCAATTCTTCCAGATGCGCTGGTTATAGGGGCGCAGGCCATCGACCACGCTGCGCCAATCGCCACCACGCGCCTCGGTCTCGCGGGCCAGGGCCCGGAACCAGCGCATGAAATAGGGGAGGCTCGTGCCGAACGGCACGTCAGCCGCGTCGATATTGATCGGCGGCACGTCGCGGTGCCCCTTGGGCAGCAGGCCATTGCGCGACACGACCGTGATCGGGCCCTTGTGCTCTGCATCGGCCAGCGATAGCCAGGCGTCGACCATGCTGAGGCCGGAGCCGAGGATCATGACCGGCGCATTCTCTGGCAACGGAGTATCGCGCTCGGAGCCGACGCGCACAGCAATACCTCGGCCGCGCGCGGGCTGGGTTTCATGCCCCACCGCCAAAACGACACTGCGGCTGATCAGGCTGGTGCCGTTGTCGAGCACCGTCTCGATGCCGCTTTTGCCCTCGTGCACCGCGACGGCTTCTTCGGAGAGCACGACAAGACGACCGAGGCGAGACTGCCCGGCTTCGCTCAACACGTGTTCGAGATAGACGCCATAGAGCCGGCGCGGCACGAAAACCCAGGAGCCGCGCGCTGCCGGATAGCCGCGCGTCTGCAACCACCGCCAGAAGTGTTCGGGATCATCCGCAAAGGCGCTCATGCCACGCGCGGGCACATTGACCTTGTGGTCGCGCTGGCTGGCAGAATAGGCGAGCCCCTGCCCGAATTGGCCGCGCCGCTCGATCAGCGTCACGCGGATATCTGTCTTGGGGTCGCGCAGCAGATGGGCCGCCAGCAGCACGCCGCTGGCCCCACCGCCAATAATTGTCACCGATGACCGTCCGTTCGAGGTGCTCATTTACACCCCCAACTGCATCATGCGGTCATTGCCTCGGAGCCGAGCGCATCCGCTCCGCCCATGGCCCGCATCTGGGTCAGGCTGGTATTGTCCAGGACATCGGCAATCGCGTTGCGCACGTCGAGCATCAGATGGCGAATTTGGCATGTGGCCTCATCGCAATCAGTGCAGGGTTGGTAACGCGTCTTGCTGGCGCACGGAATTGGTGCAAGCGGTCCATCAAGGACGCGCACCACGTGGCCAATCTTGATCTCGTCGGCCGGGCGCGCGAGGCAATAGCCCCCTGCCTTGCCCTTGCGGCTATGGACGAACCCAGCATTGCGGAGCTCGGCCAAAATGGCGTCGAGAAACTTCTTGGGGATATTGTTGCCCTTGGCGACGTCGCCGACAAAAGCCAGCTGTCCCTCTGGGAGTTCGGACAAGGCAGCGAGTGCCTTGAGGCCGTATTTGCCTTTTTTCGTGAGCATGCGTGCGACAAAGCCCAATAGACCAGCCGGACATCGGCCAGAAGCATGCGCACGTACTTAAAGTCTACAAATGAACGGTACAAGCTTTATCGCCCCTTATGGCCTCGGCCGGAGAGCGTGTTGGCTGCCCCAATGATCGATCCCGCACCCGATGAGCGAGTTCGTAGCCTGCCGGCCAGCGCCCAAATCCGCTCGCCACGTTGATGTGCCCGACGTAGCCAATGTCATGGATCGGCGAGCCCCACTCCACCGCAAGGTCCCGCAATTTGTCATAGGACATGTAGGCGTCGTTGCGGCTGGCGACCACGAGGCTCGGGAATGGCAGCCGCTCGTGCGGCATTTCACCGAAGTCATAGGTGCGGCTGTGCAGGTCCGAGGTGCGGTTAATATCGGCCGGCGCCACCAGCAAGGCCCCCGCCACCAGATGCGCCAGCCTGCTGCCCGCTAGCCGCGCCGTCAGGATCGAACCCAGGCTATGCGCCACGATCAGCGCGTTGGGATGGGCCGAGATCGCCTCCTCGAGCCGCGCCAACCAGCGATCAGCGTCGGGGTTGGACCAGTCATCCTGCTCCACCAGCACAGCGCTCCGGTCGTCGATCTGCCACCACGCCTGCCAATGGTCGGTGCCAGAGCCGTGCAAACCGGGAACGATGAGCGTGGTGGGAGTACACATGGTGCTGATCAGAAATAGGGTGGGATGCTGACGCGAACGAAACGGCGTTCCTTGCCGCCATAGCCAAGGTGCGCCACTGATTCTGGCGCCTTGCCGCTCAGCAGGTCCGCATCAAACTCGGCAGCGGTCGGCTGCTCAGCGTCGGCTGCGCCGCCGAAAAAGTCAGCCTTCAACGGGGCATCTGGGCTATCGACCCGGGCGCCGAATGCTGGATTGAGAACGCCAAAAAAATGGACCATCGGGGGTATTCCTCTGTTGGATCGTTCGATTAACACTTCGTACATAAAGCCTATCATCTCGGTCGTGTTAAGCGAGTCAGAGGTTGGCGAAGTGCGCGCAAGAGCGGAAAAATTGTTTCGCGATAATGCACTCGGCTAGGCGATGGGGCTCGGACGCAGCTAACATGTTAGCTATGGCATCGGGGCTGAATTTGCCGTATTCCGGCTATGCAATTGCCAGAGCACAGCGCCCATGCCCCTGCCCCGTTCCGTCGCCGTCATCGATATCGGCAAGACCAATGCCAAGCTGGTGCTGATCGACGCCACCACAGGCACACAGATTGCCACTCGGAGCACGCCAAATACCGTGCTGCGCGACGGCCCTTATCCGCACGCAGATGTGGAGCGCCTCTGGACCTTCATCCTCGAGAGCCTACGCGACCTCCAGGCGGTGCATGGCATTGATGGCATTTCCGTCACCACTCATGGCGCCACGGCAGCGCTGATGGCGGGCGACGCGCTTGCCATGCCGGTGCTGGACTATGAGCACAATGGCACCGATGAAACCGCTGGACTCTACGCAGCCGAGCGCCCGGCCTTCTCCGAGAGCCTCTCGCCACTGCTGCCCAACGGGCTCAATCTGGGCGCGCAGATATTCTGGCAGAGCCGCGCCCATGCAGAGGCCTTCGCGGGGGTCACCCAGATCCTCACCTATCCGCAATATTGGGCGTGGCGGCTGACGGGCGTATCGGCCAGCGAATTAACCTCGCTGGGCTGCCACACAGACCTGTGGGCGCCCGTGCAACAGGACTTTTCGAGCCTCGTTGATGGGCAGGGCTGGCGCAAGCTGTTCCCCGCCATCAAGCCCGCCGCGTCCGTGCTGGGCGCAATCACCCCGGCCGTCGCCGCTGCAACAGGTCTGGCGGCCAACACGCCTGTAAGTTGCGGCATCCACGATTCCAACGCATCGCTGCTGCCCCACCTGGGCGCGCATGAGACCCCGTTCACGATCCTGTCGACCGGCACCTGGGCCATCGCCATGACGGTGGGTGGCGATACCGCCCATCTCGACGCCAGCCGCGACAGCCTCGCCAATGTCGACGCCTATGGCCGCGCCGTACCCACTGCGCGCTTCATGGGTGGTCGCGAGTTCGACATGCTGGCGCCTGGCGCAGTCGAGCCGACCGAAGCGGATATCTCCCGGGTCATCGCAGAAAGCATTCAGGCCCTGCCATGCTTCAATCCCGGCACCGGCCCTTTCCCTCATGCCAAGGGCACCTGGACCATTGACCCCGCCAGTCTGACGCCGGGCGAGCGCACCGCCGTTGCCTCGCTCTATCTGGCGCTCATCACAGAGGCCTGCCTTGGCCTCTGCGGCTTGGGCAAGCAGATCATCGTCGAGGGACCCCTCGCCCGCAATCGCCTGTTTGGCGAAGCGCTCGCGCGCCTCACTGGCTCCAGCGTCAGTGCCTCGGGCGACGCCACCGGCACCAGCCTTGGCGCCAGCATGCTGTTTGGCGGCGCTCCCGCGCACAAGGCTGAAGCCGCGCCGTTCGCGCCGCTTGGCGTGGCTGGATTTGACGATTACGTGGCGCGATGGAAAGCTCGCCTGGCCGCATAGGCCCAGCGCATTGAAGCCTTGCGCCGCAAGACCTTGACCGTCACTCTGCCGCCACCACATCAGGGGTAACTGATCGGAGGCACAGATGACGGACGGCAGGCAACGCGTGGCAATCGTGGGGGCCGGGTTCGGCGGGCTGGCGGCGGCGCAGGCCCTGTCCCGAGCCGATGTCGACGTGACAGTGATCGATCAGCGCAATCATCACCTGTTCCAGCCCCTGCTCTATCAGGTCGCGACCGCCTCGCTGAACACCTCGGAAATCGCCTGGCCCATCCGCCATATCCTGCGCAATGCCGACAACGTCACTACGCTGTTGGCTACTGTCGAGGGCATCGACACCACCGCCCGCACCGTCCGCATCGATGACGGCAGCACCGTCCCCTATGACAGCCTGATCCTCGCGACGGGCGTGCGCCACGCCTATTTCGGCCACGACCAGTGGGAGAAGTTCGCGCCGGGCCTCAAGACGCTGGAAGACGCGACGCGCATTCGCCGCAAGCTGCTGGTGGCCTTCGAGGCCGCCGAGCTCGAAACCGATCCTGACAAGCGCAAGGCGCTCCTCACCTTTGTCATTATCGGCGCGGGCCCCACAGGGGTTGAGTTGGCAGGGGCGATCATCGAGCTGGCGCGGGTGACACTGCGCGGCCAGTTCCGCAATATCGTGCCGGGAGAAGCCCGCGTGGTGCTGATCGAGGGCGGCAAGCGCGTGCTGGCCAATTTCAAGCCGGAGCTTTCGGACTACACCCTCAAATCGCTGCGCGATCTGGGCGTCGAGGTCATTCTCGGCGAGCCGGTCACCGAGGTGGATGCCGATGGCGTCACCTATGGCGACAAGCGCCTCGATGCGCAGACCGTGATCTGGGCCGCCGGCGTTCAGGCCTCACCTGCCGCTGAGTGGCTGGGGCTGGAGGCAGATCGCGCGGGCCGGGTGAAGGTCGAGAACGACCTGACGGTGCCCGGGCATCCTGAGATTTTCGTGGTGGGCGACACGGCCACCATCACTATGCCCGATGGCAAGCCCGTGCCCGGCGTCGGCGACGCCGCCAAGCAAGGCGGCAAGCATGCGGCTGAGGTCATCGTAGCGCGGCTAGCTGGCGATACAGCTGTCAAGCCGTTCCGTTACAAACACGCCGGGGACCTCGCCACCATAGGCAAGCGCGCAGCCGTCATCGACTTTGGCTGGACCCAGCTCAAGGGCTGGGTCGCCTGGTGGGCGTGGGGACTGGCCCACATCTATTTCCTGATCGACATCAAGAACCGACTCTTCGTCGCCATGAGCTGGCTCTGGATCTATCTCAGCGGCCAGCGCAGCTCGCGCCTGATCACCCAGGGCGAGGCCGAGCCCAAGACCCCAGCGCAGGCTGCCGCCAAGGACTAGACCTCTTCGGTCGAGGGTGAGACGGGCTTGGCCAGCGCGCGCTCGCGCATCCAGATATAGAGCCCGCTCGCCATGACGATGGGCGCGCCGATATAGAGCCACATGTCGGGCGGCTGGTTGAACACCAGCCAGCTGATGGCGGTGAAAAACAAGATCTGCACATAGGCGAAGGGCGCCAGCGCCGACGCGGGTGCAAAGCGATGTGCCACGGTGATGAACTGGTGCCCGGAAAAGCCGATGACACCGATCAGCGCCAGCACGGTCCAATCGACCGGATTGGTCGGCCACACCCAGGTCAGCAGCGCAAATGGCGCCAGCACGACAGTTGGCAGTGCCGCCCCATAGAACTGCTGCGTGCCAGCAGAGTCCACCCCGGCAAGGCGCCGGGTCAGCATGGCATAGCTCGCGTAGCAAACCGCTCCGCCCATCGAGAGCAGGGTTGCCGGATGGAACACTTCAGTGCCCGGCCGCACGATGATCAGCACGCCCAGAAAGCCCACGCCGATCGCCGTCCAGCGCCGCCAACCCACCGTTTCGTGCAGGAAGAACACCGACATGGCCGTGACGATCAATGGAACGGTGAAGCCGATGGCCCCGGTCACGGTGAGTGGCAGGTAACGCACGGCGGTGAAGTTGCACAGCGTCGAGCCAACCAAGGCCGCCGCCCGCAGCATTTCCAGCCGCAGATTGTTGGTGTGCAGCAGCGACAAGCCCTTGCGCGGCAGATTGATCGCCGCAGCCAGCCCGAAATGGACGGCATAGCGAACAAACATGATCTGCAGCGCAGGCAAGCCAACCAGCCCCAGCCACTTGGCCGAGCTATCGAGGCAAACAAAGAGAAAGTAGGCCCCGAGCATAAGCCCGATACCTAAAAGACGGCGCTCCTCAATGGGCGCAATACTGCTCGACATGGCAAGTCCGGGGAGACGCGCAAGAAGAAGCGCGAGAAGTCCAAGGGTTGGAAGATCACGCGCTTCCTGTCAATGCGAGCGGGTGCATAACTTGTATGTCAGAGGAGGAATAGGCTCCCTGCTCTCCCGCACCATCGCGGCAAAGCCTCCTAGCACACCGCTACCCCACACCCACCGCCGCTCCCCGGGGACTTAGTCCGCGGGTCACCATCAACACAGCCCAAGCGACGAGAGACCCGCGGATCTAGCCCGCGGGCAGCGATCGTGTGTGGCGCGACACCAGGGCACAAAAGTAAACGACCAACGTCCTCAGAATGTCTCGTACAGGTTCCGCACTTTGAGCGACTGGATCACCTCCGCCGCCGATGGCGTTGCGCCATGCCGTGGCGTGAACGTCAGATCCGTCTGGCGGCCCGGCAGGAGCGTCACGGCATTGTCCGAGAAGTAACCGGGAATGTCGACGCTGGCGGTGACGAACAGAGCAGGCTTGTCGCTGGCGAGGGTCAGCACCAGCTGCCCTTCAACTTCCGACCATGCCGCCGTGATCGATGGTTTGACCAGCTCATAGGCCTTGTACGGCCTGGGGAAATAGTCGTTTTCGCCCAGGAGGTTGCCCGCCGCGTCCTTCCACGAGAAGAACAGGAATTCATCCGCTGCCAGGTCCTGCGCCGCTAGCGTAGTCACCGAAATGGCCGCGTCTGGACTGATCGCGCAATTGCCCGAAAACACCACGCGGTCGCCGCCGCCGATCTTGCTCGCCAGCACTTCGAGCGCAATTGTCACCGGCTTGCCGGTGTCATTGATGCCCCGGAAGGTGATCTGGGAATTGTCCTTGCTCGGCACGGCCACGACATTGGTGGGCAGGAAGAAGCGCTTGGCCATGTATTGCAGCAGCTTCCACTGCCCGCCGTAGTCGAGGCTCGACCAGCTGGCGACTGGCCAGATGTCGTTGATCTGCCAGAACAGCGTGCCCATGCAACGCGGCTTCGTCGAACGCCAGTATTCGATGGCGGTCTTGATCGCCAGACCCTGCTGGATCTGACTGAGGAATACCATCTGATCGAAATTGCTCGGGAAGCGGAAGTAGCGCGTCATCGTTTCGAGGATGCGTGCGTTGCCGCCGTTGTTGCGCTGGTGGTTTTCCATCACCGGCGAAGACGGGTTACGGTCCTTCTTATCGGTGAAGGTCTCAATGACATTCATCGAGGTGAAGGACTGGAAGCCGAACTCGGAGGCAAAGCGCGGGTTGACGGTGCGATAGGCCTCGAACGATTTCGCCGAATGCCAGACGTCCCAATAATGAGTGTCGCCGCGCGTGTCCGACTGCCAGCCGTCCGAGAAATCGAGATAACCCTGCGATGGCGAGGACGGCCAGAAACGGCGCGCCGGATCTTCGTCCTCGACGATGGTACCGAGCATGGAATTGAGCCGGTCATAGTTGGCCACGTAGCGCTCGGGCGCCGCCTTGGTCTCGGGATACCAGTGCAGCGAGCCGATCACTTCATTGTCGCCGCACCACAGCGCGATGGACGCATGGTGGCTGAGGCGGCGTACCTGCTGGGTGATTTCGATGCGAACATTGTCGAGGAATGGCCGGTCGGACGGATAGCTCATGCAGGCGAACATGAAGTCGTGCCAGA
The DNA here is from genome assembly GCF_000971295.1 of Devosia epidermidihirudinis. Classification (GTDB taxonomy): domain Bacteria; phylum Pseudomonadota; class Alphaproteobacteria; order Rhizobiales; family Devosiaceae; genus Devosia; species Devosia epidermidihirudinis. The sequence goes on from NZ_LANJ01000011.1 coordinate 715,452, forward strand.
TCATGATGCCCAGCTCGTCGCAGAGCTCATAGAAGTAGTCCGGCTCGTATTGCCCGCCGCCCCAGATGCGCAACATGTTCATGTTGGCGGCCTTGGCGCTTTCCAGCAGATCACGGATCACGGCTGGCGTAATGCGCGAGGGGATGGCGTCAGCCGGGATCCAGTTGGCGCCGAGCATGGACACATCGCGGCCATTGATGCGGCATTTGAAGCTGTGGTCGATCTCGTCCTTTTCGACGATCCATTCCAGCTTGCGCAGGCCGATCCTGCGAACGGTTTTCTCGCCCTCGAGCTCGGTTACCAACTCGTAAAGCGGCTGTTCGCCCTGCCCGGCGGGCCACCAGAGCCGTGGGTTCTGGATAGTCACATTTTGGACGATAGTGTTATCGCCTGATGCTAGCACAAACTTGTCCGCAACCAGCTGTCCGTCGATGCTGTGCTGCAACTCCACCGTGCCCGGCGCGAAGGCAAAAAGGTGTGTCTTTATAGACAGTTCGACCGAGTGCTCCCCGTGCACCTGATCCACCTGTACACTGTCCTGACGCGCAAGCCGCGATTTGCGCAGGCTCATCGTGCCATAGACGCCAATCGGCATCAGGCAAATGCCCCAGTCCCACCCGGCGTGGCACGCGGCCTTGCGGATGAAGTTCATGTGGATGCCTTTGAGGCCGTTGGTGAGGTAGTTGTTGGTGAAGGGGATCGGGAATGGATGAGCGTCAGCACGGGCCTTGGCAATTTCGGGCGCAATGTCGAATTCGATGCGCAGCGTGTTGTCGCCTTCGCGGACCTTGCCCGTGACGTCGATGTCGTTGCGCAGGAAGCTGTTCTGCGTCTTGGCGATCTCTTCCCCATTGAGGAAGATGGTAGCTATGCAGTCCACTTCCGCCAGCGTCAGCGTCAGATAGCCGTCAATGTCAGCAGCGCTCGCGGTGAAGCTGCGCTCGGCTGCCCACGCGGTTTCGTTGACCCACATCACCTGCTTTTCGTTTTCGCCGAAATAGGGATCGGGGATCTCGTCGGCGGCCAGCAGCGCTGTGTGCACATCGCCCGGAAGCGTAAGAGTTGCGCCGGTTTTATGCGTTGGCGAGGAGAGTTTGAACGCGCCGGCAAGGTCCAGCGCAGAGTAAGAAGCGGATGCAGTCACGATGGTCTCCTCCGGCAACCTTGGCGGCGCCGACCGTTTTTATTGGGCGAGTGCGCTTGAGCCCGAACGGGTGCGCAATCGATTTAACTCCCTTTCTATCCCGAGTTTGGGGGCCATTCCAATGGGGCCAAAGCTCATTATTCGCACAATTGCATCGTTGCTAAATCAAGCTTTAGACGGCAGTGGCGCCGCGAGCTTACTGCCCGCGACGCCATTAGCTTGCTAGGGCACGGCACCCAGATCGAGGAAGCCGCCGGATTGGCGTTCCCAGAGGTGGGCGTAGTGTCCGCCGGAAGCGAGGAGCTGGGCATGAGTGCCCTCCTCAACGATCTTGCCCTGTTCCAGCACCACCAGACGATCCATTGCGGCGATGGTCGACAAGCGGTGGGCAATCGCGATCACCGTCTTGCCCTGCATCAGCGTCGTCAGCTGATCCTGAATGGCCGCTTCAACCTCGGAGTCGAGCGCCGAGGTGGCTTCGTCGAGCACCAGGATCGGGGCGTTCTTGAGCAGCACACGAGCAATCGCCACGCGCTGACGCTGCCCACCGGACAGCTTGACGCCCCGCTCGCCCACATGGGCGTCGTAGCCCTTGTTTCCCTTGGGATCGACCAGCCCCATGATCACGTCATGGACCTTGGCCTGTTCGGCCGCACGGATCATCTCCTCATCAGTGGCCGACTGGCGGCCATATTTGAGGTTCTCACGAACCGAGCGATGCAGCAGAGAAGTATCCTGACTGACGAGACCGATGGCCGCGCGCACGCTTTCCTGCGTGACGTCGCGAACATCCTGCCCGTCGATGCGGATCGCCCCCTCTTGCACGTCGAACATGCGCAGGGCCAGGTTCACCAACGTCGACTTGCCCGAGCCGGAACGACCGACAAGGCCGATCTTTTCACCCGGCGCCACGGTCAGCTTGAAGTCGTCGATGACGCTGCCGGTCTTGCCGCGCCAGTAGTTGAAGCTGACATTGTCGTAGTCCAGCTCACCCTTGGTGACTTCAAGGTCCTTGGCTTCCGGACCATCCAGCATGGTCAGGGGCTGGGCGATGGTATCCATCGAGTCCCGCACGTTGCCGACCTGGCGGAAGATGTTGGAACCGATTTCAAGGATCCAGCCGCTCATGTTCATGATCTGCAGCGCGAACGGGATCGCCGTGGCCACCGCAGCCGCGGACAACGTGCCGTTGTTCCAGCCACTGAGCGCCAGCCATGTCACCGACACCACCAGCGCCGCATTCAGCATGAACAGGATCGACCACATATAGGTGAACACGCGCATCAGCTTGCGGAAGCTGACGGCGTGATCGTTGATCGAGTCTGCCACATACCGATCCTCGTGACCGCCCGTCGAGAAGGTCTTGAGGGTCTGGATGTTCGTGTAACTATCCACGATACGGCCCGTCATCACCGACTTGGATTCCGAAAGCTCCTCGGAATAGCGGGCGATGAGCGGCATGGTGATGGTGAAGAGGATCGCATAACACAGCAGCCAGAGCCCGATTGGCACCAGCAGCATGGCATCGAGCTGAGCCAACACGATGATCGCCACAACGACGAAGACGAGTGCATACCATGCGGCATCGATGGTGAGGTTCACGCCGATTTCGATGGCTTCACCAGCCTGGATGATCTTGTTGGCCACCCGACCGGCAAAGTCATTCTGGAAGAAGGTCCAGCTTTGGCGGATAACGTGCCAATGGCTTTGCCAGCGTACCAGATCGACGAGGTTGGGTACGATGGAATGGTTACGCACCAGCGTATCCAGCATGAAGGTCAACGGCCGGACCAGCACGACAACAAAGATCATCCACAGCAGCGTCTGGCCGTGCAGATTGAATATTTCGCCGGGATTGGTGGTGGCCAGCATGCCGACCACGAGGCCGACGAAAACAGGCATGAGAGCGTCAGCGATAGAGCCTATCGACACCAGAACGATGCGGATGGCGAAAACAGCGCGGAACTGGCTGATGAAGTAGCTGACGAAAGGTCGGAGGCCCATAGGCGGCTGCCGATTTTTGGCAAGCGCGGTGGGCGAGTAGAGATTGTCGAAGTAGTCGATGACGCGGTTGAACATTTTGAGCTCTTATTTGAGCCGCGCCTGACGGAGTTTTCGGGCTCAGGTCAGGGTCGGTAACGATCGGAGTGTTTAAATTGTTGGACGGCCTGCGCATTGGGATGGCTGGTCTCTCGGATCGTGATGATGTCACCCATTTGAGTGCTCCTTTGGTTGGTTAGGTCTTCTTGCTTGACCTCTCCCTTTGGGGGAGAGGTCGGATCGCTCTTGCGAGCCGGGTGAGGGGGCCTTGGTCCCAAGCGGGGAGGCCCCCTCACCCGACCGTTCCGGTCGACCTCTCCCCCGAAGGGAGAGGTAAGAAACTACTGCGCGGCGTCTTCCGACTGGTCCGCATCGATGAACCCGCCCGACTGACGGCTCCACAGACTGGAATAGATGCCACCGGTTTCGAGCAACTGGGCGTGTGTGCCCTGCTCGATGATCCGGCCCTTATCGAGCACCACAAGCCGGTCCATCATGGCGATAGTTGACAGGCGGTGCGCAATGGCGATGACGGTCTTGCCCTGCATCAACATCTGCAACTGGCTTTGAATGGCTGCTTCGACCTCGGAATCGAGGGCGGAGGTGGCTTCATCAAGCACCAGGATGGGCGCATTCTTAAGCAGGACACGCGCGATGGCGATACGCTGGCGCTGGCCACCGGACAGTTTGACCCCGCGTTCGCCCACATGAGCATCGTAGCCGATGCGGCCCTTGAGATCGGACAGGCCACCGATGAAGTCGGAGGCCTCAGCCAGTTCGGCGGCGCGCAACATGTCTTCCTCGGTTGCGTCGGGGCGGCCGTAGTTGATGTTGTCTCGCACCGAACGATGCAGCAGCGAGGTGTCCTGCGTGACCACACCGATATTGGCGCGAAGGCTATCCTGCGTGACCTTGGCGATGTCATGCCCGTCGACCAGGATCTTGCCGTCAGCACGGTCGTAGAACCGCAGCAACAGGTTGACGATAGTCGACTTGCCGGCGCCCGAGCGCCCGACAAGACCGATCTTTTCGCCCGGACGGATATGCAGGTTCAGCCCCTCGATCACGCCGGTATTCTTGCCGTAGTGGAACGAGACGTTCTCGAACTTGATGTCGCCCTTAACCTCTGGCAGCGCCTTGGCATCTGGCTCATCGGACACAACGCGCGACACTGACAACGACGAGATACCGTCGCGAACCGTGCCGATGTTTTCAAACAGCGATGACATTTCCCACATGACCCACTGGCTCATGCCCTGGAAGCGCATGACGAGGCCGAGCGACACCGCAAGCGCGCCGGGCGACATGACGCCCTGGAACCAGAGGTAAAGGCCCGTCGCCGCCACCGCGAACAGCAGCAGAGAGTTGGACCACAACACGGACAGGTTCAGCACCGAGAACAGACGCATCTGCCGGTAGGCCGTGTCCAGGAACTGATCCATCGCTTCCTTGGCGTACTTCTCTTCGCGGTTGGAATGGCTGAAGAGCTTGACCGTAGCGATGTTGGTGTAGCTGTCGACGATGCGACCAGTCATTAGCGAACGGGCGTCGGCCTGAGCCTCGGAAATCTTGCCCATACGAGGGATGAAATAGATCATCATCCCGACATAGACGACGAGCCAGACAAGGAACGGCACAGCCAGGCGCCAGTCAGTCGAGGCAGCAAGGAACACGGCGCCGGTGAAGTACACGACGACATAGACCAGCATGTCGAGCAGCTTCATCACCACTTCGCGCACGGCGAGCGATGTCTGCATCAGCTTGGCGCCAATGCGGCCAGCAAACTCATCCTGGAAGAAGCTCATCGACTGGCGGATCAGATAACGATGGCTCATCCAACGGATGCGCTGCGGGAAGTTGCCCAGAAGGGTCTGGTGCATTGTGAGGGTCGAAATCAGCGCGAAAGCCGGAAGGATCAGCACCACCATGGCGCCCATCAGCGCCAGCTTCCAACCGTCAGTCTGCAGGAACGTGTCGCGGTTGGCATCGGCCAGCCAGTTCACAATATCGCCGATGAAACCGAAAACGATGATTTCGCCAATAGCCACCGCCGCAGCGGCGAACGCCATCAGCGCCAGCCATTTCTTGGCGCCGTTGCTGTAGTGCAGGCAGAAAGCCAAAAGGCTTTTTGGCGGTTCGACAGGGTCGCCCGCGGGATAAGGATCAAGACGTCGTTCAAACCAGCGCAACATGGCGTCACCTAAAGCTGTATTTGGTGGTTCACTTGCAGACGGCCAATCGCTCTAGTCCCTCAAGCATGGTTGAGGTCAAGGCATTACTGGCCGATGGCAGACGAGCCGACCGGAAATCATGGATACCGCGCTCTATACGCCCGATAGTTGGCGCAGAGGAGCAGCGTGCCGTTACCTGAGAAGCCCCCTCCCCAATGTCGTCCGATTTGGCGTAGAAGAGGTAATCAGGGCGGTCGTTGGCCGCGCAGGATACACAACATGTGCCGAGTCTACTGTTGCGGCGCAGACACAGACGATTTCAGACCGACCAGTCTACGAGGCCATTTATGCGTACAGATGCCGAGCACACAATCTATCTCAAGGACTACGCGCCCAGCCCTTATCGCATTGTCAGCGTGGACCTCGATTTCCGCATCCTCGCCGAAAACACGACTGTAACGACCCAGCTGACCATTGAGCCGCGCGACGATACCGCGCCGGGCACGCCGTTGGTGCTGGATGGCGATGAACTTTCTCTCACCTCGATCGCTATCGATGGCGCGCCGCTGGTGCTGTCGGCCTATCTGGCCGAGCCCAATAGCCTGACCGTTTTCGAGCCACCGCTGCGCCGCTTCGTTCTGGAAACCGAAGTCGTGCTGCAGCCCGAGAACAACACGCCGCTGATGGGCCTGTACCGCTCCAGCGGCACATGGTGCACGCAGTGCGAGCCCGAGGGTTTCCGCCGCATTACCTATTACATGGACCGCCCAGACATTCTGGCGACCTTCAATGTACGCATGACCGCGCCGCGCGATCTGGCGCCTGTGCTGTTGGCCAATGGCAATCTGGTGGATCGCGGCGATGCGGGCGACGGCATGCACTTTGCCGTCTGGCAGGACCCATTCCCCAAGCCATCCTACCTGTTCGCACTGGTCGCCGGCGATCTTGGGGCGATTACCGATACCTTCACCACTGCCTCCGGCCGCAAGGTCGACCTGGCGATCTATTGCACCCATGGCAAGGAAGACCAGTGCTACTGGGCGATGGACAGCCTCAAGCGTTCAATGGCATGGGACGAGAAGCGGTTCGGCCTCGAATACGACCTCGACATCTTCAACATCGTCGCCGTTTCCGATTTCAATTTCGGCGCGATGGAGAACAAGGGCCTCAACATTTTCAACGACAAGCTGGTGTTCGCTCATCCCGATACGGCCACCGACGGGGATTATGAGGGCATCGAGCGCGTCATTGCCCACGAGTACTTCCACAACTGGACCGGCAACCGCATCACCTGCCGCGACTGGTTCCAGCTGTGCCTGAAGGAAGGCCTGACCGTCTATCGCGATCAGGAGTTCACCAGCGACGAGCGCAGTCGTGCGGTCAAGCGCATTGGCGATGTGGTTGGTCTGCGCGGCGCGCAGTTCGCTGAAGATGGCGGGCCGCTGGCCCACCCTGCCCGGCCGGACGAATATCGCGAGATCAACAACTTCTACACGGCCACCGTCTACGAAAAGGGCGCCGAGATCGTCCGCATGCTCGCAACGCTGCTCGGCGAAGCTGGCTTCCGCAAAGGCATGGACCTCTACTTCGAGCGTCATGATGGCGAAGCGACCACCATCGAGGCATTCCTGAATGTCTTTGGCGAGGCCAATGGCACCAACCTTGACCAATTCAAGACCTGGTATCTGCAGGCCGGCACACCGCGCCTCACCGTAGAAGACAACTACGACGCAGCCAATCAGACCTATACGCTCAAGCTGAAGCAGGAAACGCTGCCGACCCCGGGCCAGCCTACGAAGGCCGCGCTCGTCGTGCCGATCAAGTTCGGCCTTATCGGACCAAACGGCAGCCCAATGGAGTGGAGTGGCGTCAGCGGCGCTGAGGTGCGGGACGAGATGATCGTGCTCAACACCGACGCTGCCGAAGTCACCTTTACTGGCGTCGCAAATCGTCCTGTGCCGTCGCTGCTACGCGAGTTTTCGGCACCAGTGAACATGACGACTAACCTCACCCAGGACGATCAGCTGTTCCTGGCGCGGCATGACAATGACCCGTTCAATCGCTGGCAGGCCCTGCAGGACGTCGGCATGGCTCTGGCCTTGTCGGCGACCAAAGGCACGCCATGGAGTGACAACGCCGTTGCCGCGCTCAGCGAAGCGATGGCCGACACGCTCGCTAGCGACACTCTGGATGACGCGTTCAAGGCACTCTCGCTGACCATTCCGGCGGAATACCAGATCGCTCAGAACTTGGGCAGCGATGTCGATCCGGTCCGCGTGCATGAAGTCCGGAGCGAACTGCTCAAGGCCATCTTTGCGCCGCTCGCCATCCAGTTGCTGCAGGCATATCGCGGCCTCGCCAGCGACCAGCCCTATGCGCCCGACGCCAAGAGCAATGGACACCGTGCGCTGCGCAATCGCCTGCTTGGCCTTCTCGTAGCCAGCGATGCGCCCGGCGCGGCCAATCTTGCTGCCGAGCAGTACGAAACTGCCCGTAACATGACCGATCGCCTAGCCGCCCTGGGCGCGAGCGCCTATGCTTGGACGGAGAAGGCGCCGGTTCTTCTTGCAGACTTCAAGATCCGCTTTGGCGGTGACCCACTGGTGCTCGACAAGTGGCTCGCAGTCACTGCTGCCGTGCCGGAAGATGGCGTCATTGAGCGCATCCGGACCATTCTGGCCGATCCGACCTTCCCCAAGACCAACCCCAACCGCCTGCGTTCGCTGATGGGCGTGTTTGCCATGAGCAATCCGACGCAGTTTACGCGGGCCGATGGGGCTGGTTTCCGGTTCGTGGCGGAGTTCGTGGCGGAGATCGACAAGATCAATCCGCAGGTCGCGGCACGCGTACTGACGGGCTTCCGCATCTGGCCGATGCTGGAGCCAAAGCGGCGCGAAGCAGCCAAATCAGTACTGACCACTTTGCAGTCGGGCGGATCGCTCAGCCGAAACACCGCAGATATCCTTACCCGCATGCTCGCGGGCTAATCCTTCGGGTTAACTAGAAGAATTTTTCTTCGCCGCTAAGTGATTCAAGCGACTCGCGAATTTCCGAGCCGCTTGATGCCACCCCATTTGGGGGTCTGGACAACAAGACCTCGTCTGATTCATTGTTCGTTAAGGGCAAATCGGGCGGGGCTAAACACCTCACATGACGGAGATTTTTATGCGGTCGGCGGAGGCATCCGGCGCCGGCGCCAACGGATTCGGCGCGGGCATGGGACAGGCGAGCAAACGCCACCCGAAAAGCGGAACCAGAGCGTCTGGCGCATTGCATCTGCACACCCTCCTCTCCCCCATCACGACCGCTGTGGCGCTGACTTCGGTGCTGGCCGCCACGCTGTTCATCATCTACGACACCGCCCGCACGCTGGACGACGCCCGCCACGAACTGGCGATCATTGGCAACGCACTGGCTAACGAGATTTCCACTCTGGCGCCCGAAGCCGCCAATGCGTTGCTCGGCAAGACCAACGAGCGTTACGGCGCGATCAGCAAGGCGAGCCTTGTTTCCTCAAACACTGCCGCCCCCACTCCACTGCTTGGACAAATCATCCCCGCTGGCGACCACGGCGCACTCGCTCTGGAGGCCGCAGAGGGCAGCACGATCTCGGGCATCGCCCAGCGTGGCGCGGGCGCTCTGGCGCTTGCGGGCCTTGTGACCCTATTGACCTGGCGCCGCAAGCGCTCCGGCATGCCCGACATGGTGCAGCGCCACAACTTCCAGACCATGGCCGCCGCTATTCCGCTCGGTGTCGCCTGCTGGACCGAAACCGGCCAGCTGATCATCAGCAACGAGCAATATCGCGATCGCCTGAACCTGGCGGGCACCACTACGACCTACCACGACGCCGTCAAGAAGCTCATCCAGGGCGGCTACATGAAGCTGCTCAGCGAAGACGGCAATAACAAGATTCTGGAGCTGCATCGCGAAGACGGCTCGTGCCTGTTGATCGATCAGCGCCCTCTTGGTGACGGCGCTTTCATGACGCTGGTGAGCGACGTCACCGAGCGCAAGAAGACGGACATGCTGCTCGACGCCATTCGCGGTGAACAGCGCCTGCTGGCTCGGCGCTACCACGAGGAAAAGCTCAAGGCAGAAGCGGCCAGCAAGGCCAAAACCAACTTCCTCGCCCATCTCAGCCATGACATTCGCACGCCGCTGAACCACATCATCGGCTTTGCCGAGTTGATGCGCCACCAGACCTATGGCCCGCTCGGCGATGCACGCTACAACGACTACGTGCAGTCCATCAAAACCTCGGGCGAGCACCTGCTGGCATCGTTCGCGACCATTCTCGATCTGGCGGAATTCGAAAACGGCCAGAAGACGCTGCGCAATGACCCTGTCGCCGTGGACGAGCTGATCGAAGGCCAGGTTCGCCGCTTTGGTGCACAAGCCAAGCGCGCAGGCGTGACCTTTGCAATTGGTGAGCCTTGCGGCGCCGTCGTCATGGGCGACGGCCTTGGCCTGCAACGCATGGTCGCCAATATCGTCGACAACTCGCTACGCTTTACGCCCAGCGGCGGACGCGTGACCTTGGCGGCGTTCGCTGCGCGCGACGGCGTCGTTATCGAAGTCACCGATACCGGTGTGGGCATGAACGAAGAGCGCCTCGCGAGCCTCTCCCAACCCTTCGCTCTCGGCGATGCGACCTTCACCCGAGAAGGTGTGGGCCCCGGCCTCGGCATCTCCATCTCCCGCGCAATCGCTGAACTCAGCGGCGGACATATGGCCATCGATTCCAGCCCAGCGCTGGGGACTACGGTTGCCATCTCCCTGCCGCTGGACAATGAAGCGACCCTGCAGGCCGCAGAATGAACAAGGAATGGCATGAGGCCCATCCCATGCCGCCAAACGCCACGCTGGATCAGCGCGTCAGCTGGCATATTGAACATGCCAAAGCATGTGCCTGCCGCAGCATTCCCGATAGCGTTCTGCGTGAACTTGAACGGCGCGGCATCGCCGCACCGTCCCGTGGCAAAGTCTAGAGCTTCCGCGCCTTCACGTACCACCGACTAGCGGCAGCACTGACTTCGGCGCGCATCGATGCAAGATCAAGCTCCAATCGGCCAAAGTCCGGGTAGTGCGTCAGCCCGGCCAGCAATTCCTTGAACGCCGCCGTCCAGGCTTCATCCTTGAACGGGTTGACCAGCGCCGAACTCATCACCTGCAACACGGTCGAATAGACCTCGTGGATTTCAACCAGCCGCGCGCCTTCTGGCACCAGCCCGGTTTCGCCCAGTCGCGCGAGAACGTGCGCCGTTGACGCCTGTGGCAGGGCCACCGTGGCGCCGGCAACCAGTTGGGCAGATTGGGCGATGAACTCCAGATCCACCAGGCCACCCTCGGCCAGCTTGAGATCAAACTGATGGCGCGCTGGGCGTTCCTTGGCCATGAGAGCGCGCATGGAGACCACGTCCTCGATGGTTTTGACCGCATCACGAGGACGAGACATGACCTCCGCAATCGCGCGATCAACGTCGTCACCGAAGCTGCCATCCGCCGCGATGACGCGGCCACGGCTGAGAGCAAGGTGTTCCCAGGTCCAGGCATTGTCACGATGATAGGCACTGAAGCCCGTGATGCTGGTCGCCAGCGGCCCGGCATTGCCCGAGGGACGCAGGCGCATATCGGCTTCGTAGAGCACGCCCTCACCCGTCGGCGCGGTAATGGCGGCCACGAGGCGCTGCGTCAGGCGGGTGTAGTAGTGATTGGTGGTCAGGGGCTTATCGCCGTCGGACTCCGCGTCCGGCGCATCGTAGAGCAGGATGAAATCGAGGTCTGACGTCACCGTCATCTCACGGCTCGCCATCTTGCCAAAGGCCAGCAGCGCCACGCGGCCACCTGCGATAACGCCATGACGGCGCTCAAACTCGACGCGGACGCTGCCGAACAAGCGATTGAGCAGCGTTTCGGCGAGGGCCGTAAACTGCTCCCCTGCTCCGTTGGCGCTCACCGTGCCGGATAACAATCCAGCCGCAATCAGGAACTTCTGCTCCTGCCCAATGATGCGGGCGCGATCGATGATCTCCTCGTAGGAACCAGCATCGGCAAGGAAGGCATCGACCTTGCCGACCAGCACCTCGCGATGGGTCACATCATTGGCAAAGGCCGGGTCGATCAGGCCATCCATAACGTGGGCGCGATGAATGACCGCTTCTGCCATGCGTGGGGCGGATGCGAGCAATTGCACCAGCAGCGTCCGCAAGTTCGGATGATTGCGCAGCAGCGCAAACAGCTGCACGCCGGTCGGAAGGCGAGACAGGAAATCGTCAAACCGGGCCATCGCCTCATCGGCATTCCCGGCGCTCGACAGCGTCGCCAGGAGTGCCGGGAGCAGTTCGGTCAAATGCGCACGGGCTGCAGAGGCTCGCGTGGCGGCATAACTGCCATAGTGCCACTTACGGACCGTCTCGATGACCTTGGAGGGATTGCCGAACCCCATGGTAGACAACGTCTCCATGGTTTCCGGGTCATCATCGCTACCGGTAAAGACCAGGTTGCCCTCGCCGCTGCCAAGCGTTTCGCCCTCTGTGAACAGCTCGGAGTAATACCCAACCACGCGTTCCAGCGCGGCGCGGTAGTCGGCCTCGAACAGTGCAAGGTCGGGCTGCCCCATGAGGCGACCGATCACGGCAACTTCGTCAGCCGTGGCGGGCATGACGTGCGTCTGCTCGTCGCGCAGCATCTGCAGGCGGTTTTCGACTGCACGGAGATACCAATAGGTTTCCGTCAGCTCGTTGGCGGCTTTTGGGGTGATCCAGTTCGAAGCGGCAAGCGCGGCCAGCGCGTGCGTGGTCGGCTTGACCCGGAGAGCCTTGTCGCGACCACCGGCAATCAATTGCTGGGTCTGGGTGAAAAACTCGATCTCGCGGATGCCGCCGCGTCCGAGTTTGACGTTGTGGCCCTCCACGCGAATATCGCCCACGTTCTTGGCGATATTGATCTGGCGTTTCATGGCCTGAATATCGGCGATGGTCGCAAAATCGAGGTGCTTGCGCCAGACATAGGGCGCCAGCTCCTTGAGGAAAGCCGCGCCAACGGCAGTGTCACCAGCGCAGGCGCGGGCCTTGATCCAGGCGGCGCGCTCCCAGTTCTGGCCACGCGATTCATAGTATGCCAGCGCCGCATCGAACGAGATGGCCACGGGGGTCGAACCGGGGTCGGGACGCAAACGCAGGTCCGTGCGGAACACATAGCCATGCGCGCGACGATCTTCCATCAGGCCAACCAGCTTCTGGACGATACGCGAATAGGTCTTGGTGGCTTCCATCGGATCGGCCAGAACGCCCTTTTGGGGGTCAAAAAAGGCCACGATGTCGATGTCGGATGAATAGTTGAGCTCCTGGCCGCCATGCTTGCCGAGGGCAAACAGCGCAAGGCCGGAGTTCTGCGCCGTGGCCTGATCGGCGGGAATGGCGAGTTGGCCCTTGTCCGCGGCCTGTCGCATCAGCAAGTTCAGCGCCGCGTCTAGGGCAGCATCAGCGAGGTCAGAGAGCGCGGCGGTCGATTGCGCCGTTGTCCAGAGGCCGCCTGTTTCAGCAACGGCCGCTAGCAGCGCCGTGCGTCCTTTGCCAATGCGCAGGACCGGTGAAAGCACATCCTCGTCGCTGGCCGAGACGCCTGCCGCCGTCACCTCAGCCAGGACGCCTGCGAATGCATTATCCGGCCCATTCGTCAGCGCATCCGCGAACCACTCTGCGTTTTCCTGCGCGAGCGCCAACAGATATGGCGCACTCTCAAGGAGCGGTCCCAGCGCGCCAGCCGCATCGCGGATTGGAGCGCTCACCGATCCTGAAAGCTCAGCGAGCCAGGCGTCGAAGCGGGGATGGGCGATGGCGGGAAGCGGGCGGAGTGAGCTGGACATGAATGAGGGATAGCTTGGCCCAAGCAAACGGGCAAGTTGGGACGTATCAGGCGTCAGGAAGATCGATCACGGCGCGGACGCCGGGGGCATTGTCTTCGATGCGGAAGGTGCCACCATGTAACCGCATCACCGCATCGACCAGAGACAGGCCGAGGCCCGAACCAGACTCCGAACGGCTCTTCTCAAGCCGCACAAAGCGCTCCAAAACGCGCTTGCGATCTGCTTCGGGAATGCCGGGGCCATTGTCGGCCACTTCAATTACGACCCTCCCATCCTGCCTGCGCAGGCTCACGGCAATCTTGCCTTGCCCTTCGCCATCGGCGGGCTTGGCGTATTTCACGGCATTTTCGAGCAGGTTCACCATGGCCTGACCGATCAGCTCGCGGTTGGCACGCAGATGCACACCCTCGGCGATGGCGGTCTCGACCAGTATGCCTTCGTCCTCGGCGACTGGTCCATAAAGCTCGGCGACGTCGGCGACGACTGCACTCACGTCGACATCGGTCAGCGCACCCGATGGCGCCCCCGCTTCGGCGCGAGCGATCATCAGGAGGGCATTGAATGTCTGAATCAGGCGATCGCTCTCGGCAATGGTGGTTTCGAGTGCGAGCTGGCGGGCTTCATCGCTGGAGCCATCGCGCAGCGCTCCCTCCGCCTGATTGCGCAGGCGGGTCAATGGAGTCTTGAGATCATGCGCGACATTGTCGGTCACCTCTTTCAGCCCCTGCAGGAGCTGCTCGATGCGATCGAGCATCGCGTTGAGGTTGGTGGCGAGGCCGTCGAACTCATCATTGCGCTTGGTGATGGGCACGCGCTCGGAGAGATTGCCCTGCATGATCTTGGTGGAGGTGTCGCGAATGGTGTCGATGCGCTTCAGCACGCGCCGCGCCGTCACACCGCCGGCAACAACTGAAAAGAGGATGATGCCGACGACGCCGACAAGGAAACTCTGCACAATGATGGCCGAGTAACCCCGGCGTTCCACCACGTCGCGACCCACAACAAGGCGCATGCCATTGTCCAGCACCACGGAGCGGACCACTGCAACCCCCGTCCCCATCTTGTCCTTACGGCCCAATGGAAACTCTATCTGCGGCCCGCCATCCTCAGGCGTCGCCCGCTCGTAATCGAAAGAATACACACCGGGGTCGATCAACACGTCGGGAGGAATATCGCTGACATTGCCGAGAAGATACTGCCCGGAAACATCGCCGAGGTAATAGACGCCCGGCCCTGGCTGGCGCGAGATGCGCTGCACGGCAAAGGCCAGTGCGCGAACACCCTGCGTATCCAGGATGGTCATGAATGCAGCGACGTCGCGATCAATATCCGTCGCCTGCTGACGCTGGATCTGAACGCTGGACTGCCAGGTGATAAAGCCCAACAACAGAATGGCGAACAGGCAAAAGATCAGGATGAACGTTCCCGTCAGCCTGACCGTTGAAGTGCGCCAGATTTGGGCAAAGCGATGCACAGTTTACTCGCGGATCATGTAGCCAGCGCCACGAACGGTATGCAGCAGCGGGCTGGCGTGCCCCTTGTCGATCTTGGACCGCAGCCGGGACATGTGCACGTCGATGACGTTGGTCTGGGGATCAAAGTGATAATCCCAGACATTCTCGAGCAGCATGGTGCGGGTGACCACCTTGCCGGCATTCTTCATTAGGTATTCGAGCAACCGAAACTCGCGCGGCTGCAACAGAATGGTCTCGCCGTCGCGCTCGACTTTGCGCGAGAGGCGGTCCAGCGACAGGCCCGCGACCTCGTAGCTCGTGGCGGCCTCTGATGGGCTGGAGCGGCGGGCGAGAACTTCGACGCGAGCGAGCAGCTCGGTGAAGGCATAGGGCTTGGTGAGATAATCGTCGCCGCCAGCGCGCAAACCCGTCACGCGATCATCAACTTCGCCAAGGGCGGAAAGGATCAGCACGGGAGTCTTGTCGTCTTCGGCGCGAAGGGATTCAACGATGGAAAGGCCATCACGGCGGGGCAGCATGCGATCGACGATCAGCACGTCGTAGTCCATGCCTGACGCCATGGCATATCCCGTTTCGCCGTCTGCGGCGTGGTGGGTAATGTGCCCGGCTTCGTCGAGCGCCTGGATCAGATAGCTCGCGGCCTCTCGATCATCTTCGATCAGCAATATCTTCACCGCGACGCTCCCGGCTTATTGAGGGAAATCCGGCCCCGAAGCGAACTCTGGGGCCGGGATTGCATCAGTTGCTCAGGGGCAAGCCGATGAAGCGGGCTTCACCATCGCGGCTGGCCTTGATCAGGGCGGTGTTGAGGCCCTTGGCCTTCACTGCCGAGATAGCAGCTTCGAACTGGTCGAGGCTGGACACCTGCGTGTTGTTGACTTCCAGAATGGCGTCGCCAACAGCGAGACCCTTCTGTGCAGCCTGCGAATCCGGGTCAACGTTTTGGATCAGCAGTCCGCCCGAGCCGTCCGAGTTTGGCACGAGGGTCAGGCCAACGCTGGATTCAGTTGGAACCGGGGCTGGTGGAACAGGAGCCTTCTGGTCAGGAGCAGCGGCTTCTTCGGCACTCAGAACCTGGAGCTTCACCGGCAGCTTGATCTCGGCACCATCGCGCCAGATCGTCAGCTCGACAGTGGAGTCAGGGGCCTTGCCGGCAATGGTCCGGCTCAAATCAAGCGCGTCGGCGATGGCAGTGCCATCAACGGCGGTGATGATATCACCAGACTTCACACCGGCTGGGCCCGCAGGACCATCTGGCGTGGGCTCGCGAACGATGGCGCCCTTGGCGGCCTTGAGGCCAACGCCGTCAGCGATGTCGCGCGTCACGTCCTGGATCGAAACACCCAGGAAACCACGGGTCACCGAACCCTTTTCGATCAACTGGCTGACAATGGTCTTCACCGTCGACGCTGGGATGGCGAAGGCGATGCCGACGTTACCGCCATTTGGCGAGTAGATGGCGGTGTTCACGCCGACGACTTCGCCCTTGATGTTGAAGGCTGGGCCGCCGGAGTTACCGGTATTCACGGCAGCGTCGATCTGCAGGAAGTCACCATAGCTCGAACCGCCGATATTACGGCCCGTGCCGGAGATAACGCCGGCCGTCACAGTGCCGCCAAGACCGAATGGATTGCCGATGGCCACGACCCAATCGCCAACACGGCTAGGGGTGTCTTCAAAGCTGACGAAAGGCAGATCCTTCGCGTCGATTTTGAGCACGGCAAGGTCAGTGCGCTGATCGGTGCCGACGATGGTTGCGACATCTTCGGTGCCATCGTCGAACACGACGGTCACCTTGGTGGCGTCCTGCACAACGTGGTTGTTGGTGACGATGTAGCCGTCAGCCGAAATCAGGAAACCCGAACCCGCAGCCATGTACTGACGTGGCTTGGGTGCGTCCTGACCACCGCCCTGAGGGCCCTGGCCGAACTGATTGAAGAAATCGCTGAACGGGTGATCCGGTGGCAGATCTGGGAAGTTGAAGTTGAACTGGCCACCATTGCCGCCACGACCGCTACCGCCGGGACGACGGGGGGTGGTTTGCGCCGCGCTTTCCGTGGCTTCGACGAGGATGGACACCACAGCAGGCTTTACCGCCTGAACGAGATCGCCAAACCCGGCCTGAGGCTGGGCTGCCTGCGGCACGACGATCTGCGCGGCATGCTGCACCTGTGCGTTGGCAGCCTGCCCAGTGAAGACGAACGCGGTGCTCACACCGCCGATGCCGACCAGCAGTGCCAGAGCGGATGCCCCAAGCAGGCGGCGGGTACGCGTAAGAATAGTCGGGCGCATGGAAACTGATCTCCTTCGGCAAGCCCTCAACAGCTTGTGCTATGGTTATGGAACGCACCATCTTTCTAAGACGTTGCGCCAACATTAAACCTTGGCAATGTTGCTGGCGAGAATGGGGCAGAACAGCAACACCATTCCGCCGCTTTCCATCAGAGTTTGGGCTCGTCCCGCAGGCTATCGAGCGCCGATTGTTCTTCGGCGCTGAGGCCGGGTTCCATCACAACACGACGGCGACGGTTGGTGACCCACAAGGTTAGCAGACCACCGATAAGTAGAACAGGCGCCGCAATCCACAGCAGCAGCGTGTGGTTGTTCACGCGAGGATTGAGCAGCACGTATTCGCCATAACGATCAACGAGGAACTGGCGCACTGCGTCGTCGCTGTCACCAGCCACCAGACGCTCGCGCACCAGCACGCGCAAATCCTTGGCCAGATCGGCGTCGCTGTCATCGATAGACTGGTTCTGGCAGACGAGGCAGCGCAGTCCGGTCGAAATATCCCGAGCGCGCTGCTCGAGGACTGGATCGGAAAGGATCTCGTCCGGACTGACCGCCAACGATGGCACGGCGACCAGAATTGTCAGCGCGATGAGGATGCCCCGGAGCCAGTTCATTCGGCTGGCTCCGCGACGGGGCGAGCAGCACGGCGTGGCGCGCCGATACGCTGTTTGCGATCCGTGAGCGAGAGTACACCTGCCAGCGCCATCAGAATGGTGCCGAGCCAGATCAGCGTGATGTAAGGCTTGTGCCAGATACGCACCACATGGGTGTTTTCCAGCGGTTCGCCGAGCTGTAGATAGACCTGCGAGAAGCCGTAGGTTTCAATAGCGGCTTCAGTTGTTGGGATGCCGCTGGCCACATAGGTGCGGCGATCGGCGATGGTCTTGCGCGTGCTGCCACCCGGCGCAACGATGGTGAAGCGCCCTTCGTCGGCGATATAGTTTGGACCTGGCACCTGATCGAAGCTGTCGAACTTGACGGTGTAGCCCGACAGTTCCGCCGACTCGCCGGGGTTCAGCGTCGTGACCAGCTCGGTTTCCCAGGCGGTCGTCGCCACGATGCCGAGCACCGTCACGCCGATACCGAAGTGGGCGATGGCCGTGGACCACGCGGTACGCGGCAGACCGATCAGACGGCGCATGCTTTCGCCCAGCGGAATACGGCCGAGACGGCTGCGCTCAACCAACTCGGCAATAGCACCAAAGGCAACCCAGAAGCCGAGCAGCAGACCGATTGGCGCCAGCGAGATCGAGACGCCACCAAGCGCCGAAATCAGGATGGCGAGGAACACGGCCAAAGCCGCCGCACCAATCAGACGCTGCGCAGCGCTGACGATATCGGCACGCTTCCACGCCAGCATCGGCCCAAACGGCAGCACCAGCAGCAGCGGCGCCATCAGCGCGCCAAAGGTAAGATTGAAGAACGGCGCGCCCACGGAAATCGTGGTGCCAACTAGCGCATCAAGCACCAGCGGATAGAGCGTACCAACCAGCACCGCACCAACAGCGGTGGCGAGGAACAGATTATTGAGGATCAACGCACCTTCGCGGCTGACCGGCGCGAACAGGCCGCCCTGCCGCAAGGATGCGGCGCGCAGGGCGAACAGGAAGAAGGCCCCACCGATCACCAGCGCCAGCAGCGACAGGATCACCATGCCACGCGTTGGATCGCTGGCGAAGGTATGCACCGACGTCAGAATGCCCGAGCGGACGAGGAACGTGCCCAGCAGCGACAGGCTGAAGGTGATGATGGACAGGAAAACGGTCCAGATCTTGAGCGCATTGCGCTTTTCCATCACCAGCGCCGAATGGAGCAGCGCAGTGCCGGCCAGCCAGGGCATGAAGCTGGCGTTCTCTACCGGGTCCCAGAACCACCAGCCGCCCCAGCCAAGCTCGTAATAGGCCCAGTAGGAGCCCATGGCGATGCCGAGGGTCAGGAAGGTCCAGCTCAGCATGGTCCATGGACGGACCCAGCGCGCCCATGCCTGATCGATGCGGCCGGAAATCAGCGCAGCGATCGCAAAGGAGAAGCAAATCGAGAAGCCAACATAGCCCGCGTATAGCAGCGGCGGGTGAATGGCCAGGCCAATGTCCTGCAGGATCGGATTGAGGTCCTTGCCCTCAAGCGGCGCGGGAAACACGCGCGCAAACGGGTTGGACGTGAACAGGGTAAACCCCGCGAACGCCGCCGTCAGCAGGCTCTGCGTCGCCAGCACCAGTGTCAGCAGATCGCTGGGCAGGCGACGACCGAAGGCCGCAACCATGGCACCGAACGCCACGAGAATGGTGATCCAGAGGACCATTGAGCCCTCGTGATTGCCCCAAACACCGGATATTTTGAAGATCAGTGGCTTGAGCGAATGGGAATTGTTCACCGCGAGCAGCAGCGAGAAATCCGAGGTCACAAAGGCCTGGATCAGTGCAGCGAACGCCACCGCGACCAGAATGAACTGCAGAATAGCGCCCTGGCTCAGCACCAGCGCAATGCGATTACCGCTGCGCCAGAAGGCATAGCCGCCAATCGTTGAGATGGTGGCAATGGCAAATGCTAGAATAAGGGCGAAGTGGCCGAGCTCGATGCTCACTGTGCATCCTCCGGACGCCATTCGCCGCTCGCCTTGAGTGCGTTGACGACTTCCTTGGGCATGTAATTCTCGTCATGCTTGGCGAGCACGTTGCTGGCGGTGAACAGGCCATCAACGCCCATGCTGCCTTCGGCAACAACGCCCTGCCCTTCACTGAACAGATCCGGCAGAATGCCGATGAACCGGGCGGGCACGTCGCGCGCGCCATCGGTCACTACGAAATCGTTCGTTTCGCCGGTGCGCACCCAGCTATCCTCTTTGACGATACCACCGAGGCGAATGGCCTGCCCAACGGGCACCTGGCGCGAGACGATCTCGGATGGCGAATAGAAAAACACGATCTGATCGCGCAGCGCGACCAGCACCAGCGTTGTCGCCAACGCAAGCACCACGCCAAGACCAGCAATGATCGCGAGGCGCTTCTGCTTGCGCGACCAACCTTTTTTGCGAACAGCGGCGGGCATCGTCATGGCTTGGCTCCATCCAGATCAAGGCCCGCACCCAGCGCCACGGCGTCGAGATCGCCCCGGTCAAAGGTCAGCGGGTAAGCGGCAAGTGCGTCATAGACAGCGGCCTGAGCTCGCTCGCGATCGCCGAGCACCAGATAGGCTCGCACAAGCTGGGTCCATTCTTCAATGGTGCCGCCACTCGCCGAAAGACGCTTAGCAAGGCCCGTGACCATCTGCTGGATCATTTCGTCATCGACGGCATTTGGCACAACGCCATCATTCTGGGCGGCCTGCAGACCGCTCTGCGCGGCGCTGAGCCAGGGCTCATTGCCGTTGGACAGCTTGATGGCGGCCTCCCAGGCGGCAATCGCTTCAGGGTATTTGCCGGTACGGGTCAGTTCAGCCGCCAGATAGAGGCGGGACAGCACGTGGGTCGGATCGCTCTCGGCGGCGGCACGCAGCAGATCCATCGCGGCAGGAGACCCTGCCCCATCGGCGGCCAGCAACAGCGCTTCGGCCTCATTGGTTTGCAGGTCGGGTGTTGCGCCACCCAACTCGATGATGCGCTGGAAGGCATGAGCGGCGTCGGCATAACGGCCAAGCTCGCGATACGCCGGCGCAATGACCGTCCAGCCACGCAGATCGTCGGGGTTGGCAGCAAGCTGCTGCTCGATCCGGGCAATGGCATCGTCAAGATTGATCGACTGCGCAGCAACTTCCGAACGCTCTGCCAGCGGCAGGCTCGGCATATTGGGCTGCCCAAGGAAGAAATAGACACCCAGCGACAGCACCGCGACGCCGCCCAGACCGGCAAACAAAGCACCCTGCCCCAATTCCCCATTGCTGGGCTTGGCTTTGGCAGAATCGGCCTTGAGGCGAATAACTTCGCGGGCAAGCTCTGCCTTGGCGGCAGTCGCCTCTGCCTCGCCCAGCTTCCCGGAAGCGAGGTCGGCATCGATTCCGGCAAGCACCACGCGAAAATCGCCAGTGTTATCCTCCGGAACGGCAGGGGTTGCGATGGCCGAACGTCCAGCGGCTGCATAGTAAATTGCAGCGCAGGCAATGGCGGTAACGGCGATGGCTATAGACCAGAACAGCATGGACCTTGGGAGCTTGACGCCGGCTCGCGGCAAGAGGTTGTTACCTATAAGCAGAATGCGGCGAAACACCACCGAAACACGTCGCTGTGAGACGGACTCATTGCCACAGGCTCACAGGCAAATGTGTTCGGAGCCCCTGAACCGCAATGCAGACGGTAACTGAGCTGTTGGCTGCGGTCTATTCGCCCATGGTCCGGCTTAGATACGGCGCTCGGCAGCGGCGCGGGCACGCCGCAAGGTGTCGGCATATTCGGAGTTGAAGCGTACTTCGGCCATTTTGATGCCGGCATCCAGCCGCGCGCCAGTGATTGCGTCGCCCGGATCCTTGCGGATCAGGTCCAGATTGCGCCGCAGATGCATTTCGAGCGCCTGCCCGGTTTGGCTCCAGGCCTGATCGAACGTGGCGTTCAGCGCCAGCGAGTCGCGGCAGTCGCGGATGGTTGCCAGCAAATAGGTGCCATTCAGAGCGGCCAGCAGGCGGTCGTCGTCGAGGCGATCCGCCACCCCTTCCCGCGCGTGGCGGAGAGATTGATTGACGTCGGCAACCACATCACGCAGGCGCGGTTCGATGCGTTCGGACACCTTCTTGGTGATGGTAGCGAGCACAGTGCTCCACCGGCTATTGCGCGAAAACTCGATATGGCCGGTCAGCGCCCGCACCAATCGATGATAGCGCTCGAGCCCGCGGCACGTCAGATCGATATCGGCGAATGGACCCATGGGCTGCAGCACGTGCAACTGGTTCTGCGCATGCGCGAGCATGGCATCAACGATGGGGGCAAAGCCCGCGCGCTCGACATTGGCTTCCGTACCATTGCCCGCAAGCTTGAGAATGGCTGTAGCGATGCGGCTGGGGTTGGCGATCTGCGACATGGCGGCATGGAACAACAATGCCGCCAGCGCCGGATCATTCAGCGGCATGGATTGCAGGGCAACGCCGAGTGCCTGATCGTCGGTGATGGTGTTGGTGGCCCGACCAAAGGCCTGCGCCTTGGGCAAAAGGGCCCGGGCCCGGAGAGCTGCAAGTATTGTGGGGAGCGCCGCGCGTGCTTCATCATTGCCGAGCATGGCGCGCAGGCGTCGCCGCGCATCAAAGTCCTCGTCAGCTGCGGCAAGAGCCTCCTTCATGCGCTGCAAAACCTGCGGCATGACGGCCTCGAGATCGGCCTTGCCAAATTGCCCGCTGGACAATTCGCTTTCTGGGATCAAGTCCGGGCACAGGTCGCGTGTCACCCAACGCCAGCCGAGCTCGGTGTGCGAGCGCTCCAGCGAGCCGGCAAATGGATAAAGAACCGGGGCGTCGACTATGACGGGCTCGAGAAGACCGGCAAAGGGCACAGCATGCATCGCACCGCGAGAGGCGGTATGTGCGGCGGTCGAGGTGGTCGTATGAGGACGATTTGCAGCGTTGGGCATTCAAACGAGCGGTTTGGGAAGAACTACTCCCCAAACCCTAATGCCCGTAGGTAAACAATCTCACTCAATCGTGGGCAAGATTAGGCAACAATCAGGCTGCGCCCTGTTCCACGGTCCAGTTGCCGTTCTGCTCGCGGCAGGCGGTGCCCTTGCGGACATAGTCCTTGCCACCAGCCTTCACCGTGTGGGTGAAATCGCGGCAATCGAGGTTGTTCACGCGCACATATGGCCCAACGGACACGGTGCCGGTCGTGCCCTTGTCGCCCGCCCACTGGCGCGGTGCACCGGGACGGCCAAACTGCAGGGCATAGAACTGTGCGCTGTTGGCTTCAGCCGAATCGCGCGACGTCATCACCGACAGAGCCGCTGGATCAACGAAGCCGTTGGCGACGCTGGTGGTCAGCAGGGCCTGCTGGGTGGTCTGCGCAGGCGTGGCGATCAGCGGCGTCGAGATCACGGGCGTTGCGACGACAGGAGCCTGCACAACGACTGGAGTATTGCTCGTGGTGGTGCAAGCAGCCAGCGTCAGAGCCAGCAGCGGAGTAGCGAGGAGGGCAAAACGGTTCATGTGTTGATCTCTTGGTGAACTTGGGTTCATGTTTTTTTATTGCGGCAAAACTGCGTCAACTCTTGGCCATGCCCCCTAGCCGGGCCGTGGGCAAACGAAGTTCCACCAGCAATCCTCCGAGCGCCGAACGCTTCAAAGCCAGACTGCCACCATACACATCCACCAGTTCCTTGACGATATCGAGCCCCAAGCCGCTGCCGGGCGTTTTCTCGTCTAGTCTGACACCGCGACGCAACACTTTCTGCGCGTCGTCTTCGCTCAGGCCCGGTCCATTGTCGTCAATGCGGATCAGCAGCATTGTTCCAGTGTCGCCGCGATCGCTCGACAGGCGCACGTCCACATGCCCATTTGACCACTTGCAGGCATTGTCGAGCAGATTGCCGGCCATTTCCTCAAGGTCCGCCTCATCACCCCTGAACCAGGGCAACAGCGCATCCGGCTGATGGAAAGTGACGGAGACATCTCCGTGAATTTTGTCCATCACGCGGGACAGTCGCGCCATGACCATATTGGCGTCAGTCCTTTTGCCGACCACCGCCGTGCGGGCCGCCAAGCGGGCGCGGTCGAGATAGGTCGACACCATCGAGCTCATCTTCTCGCTCTCGCTCAGCACCACATCGGCCAGCGCGCCCTTGGACGAACCGGCTTCATTGCGCAGCACAGCGATCGGGGTCTTAAGGCCATGGGCCAGATTGCCCACCTGGTTGCGGGCCCGCTCGATGATCTGGGCGTTCGAGCGCAGCAGCTCGTTGACCTCTTCGGCGAGTGGCGCAATTTCTCTTGGGTACGTGCCTGTCACGGATACGCTTTCACCCTCGCGCACGCTTTCAATAGCCGCGCTGAGCCGCGCTATTGGCCGCATAGCAAAGCGAGCGACGATGGCGCTCATGATGGCCAGCATGACACCAACCGCGCCCAGCACGATAAACGCCTGCCCGCGGAAATTGCCCACCAGCATCAGGATTTCGCTGAGATTGCCGGTGACGACGATCTGATAAGTGTTCGGAGCCACGGTCACTGTGCGCTCCACCACGCGCATTTGGGTGCCGAAATCATCGTCCAACACGGCTGTGCGCCGACCAAATTGGTCCGGCACGCCGCTCAACGGCGGCAGGTCGATACCGACCAGCGAGGTTGAGAGGTTATAGAGCTTGCCATCGGCGTCGTAGATCGCCCAGTACCAGCCCGAACGCGGACGCCCAAAGCGTGGGTCGGTGAGCGTGATTTCCTCGCTCATCGGATCGCCGGTTTTCAGCACCGCACCTGCGAGGCTTTCGACGTGAAACTGCAGGGTTTCCGACAGGGAGTTGTCCAGCGCACGGGAATAGAGGTCCGTCAGCAAAAAGCCCGTCGCCACCAGCGCCAGCACGAGCCAGCCGGCCGACAGCCAGAACAGGGATGCTGCGATGGAGCCTTTGCGCATGCCGTTCGCTTCAGACAGCGCCTAGTCCTCCGCGATCTGGTAGCCGAGGCCGCGCACGGTCTGGATGCTGTCATCCGGCAGCTTCTTGCGCAGGCGACCAACAAACACCTCGATGGTGTTGCTGTCGCGGTCGAAGTCCTGATCGTAGAGATGCTCGGTCAGTTCAGTCCGCGAAATGACCTTGCCCTTGTGGTGCATCAGGTAGCTCAGCAGCCGCAATTCGTGGCTGGTCAGCTTCACTGACTGCCCGCCGACAGTCACCTTGCCCGAGCGCGCATCAAGCCGCACGGAGCCAGCGACGATCTCGTTGGACGCCAGCCCAGCCGCACGGCGCACAAGCGCACGAATGCGCGCCAACACTTCTTCCATATGGAAGGGCTTGGCGACGTAATCATCAGCGCCGGCATCGATGCCCTGCACCTTGTCGCTCCACCGGTCGCGGGCGGTCAGCAGCAGCACGGGCATGGTCTTGCCGTTGCGGCGCCATTCCTCGAGCACACTCAGGCCGTCCATTTGCGGCAGACCGATATCGAGCACGATGGCGTCATAGGGTTCGGTGTCGCCGAGGAAGTGCCCTTCCTCGCCATCGAACGCCACGTCCACGGCATAACCCGCTTCAGTCAGGGCGTCCTTGAGCTGACGGTTGAGATTGGTGTCGTCTTCAACAACCAGAATTCGCATGAGCAGGCCCCCGCAATGGCGCTATTGTGCACTCAAAGTCATGTTTTGAGCAGTGCCATCTTGCATGACAACCCCGACCTTCCACACCAGGCCGCCCTGTTCGCACACTTCGGCATTGGTCACAGTGGCGCTGCCATCGACCCCTGCTTCGGCAAGGACAGTCGCCAAAGACTTGATCTGGCCAGAGGCCACGGCCTGGTTGATGGCGGCCTTGTCCAGGCACGCAGCATTGGCCGCGCCAGCGGAAACCAGGCCAAGCGCAAGGACGATGGGAACCAGTAATTTGGACATGGGATTTTTCATGAGAGCAACTTAGGGCGGGGTTGCTGAATGGGACATGAATGCGGCGGCCAAGTCAAAAACATTGGGTGTTTATGGCAAAACCGCGGCATTCCCGCCCCATATGGCCCGCAAACGCTGCGGGTTCAAGCCTTGCTGATGTCGCCCTTGAAGCCTTTGCGCAGGAAGATCACCGCAAGTGCTTCCATAATCAGGTGACCAGCCGACGCCCCATCCAGCGCAGGCAGATCAACGCCCAGCAATTGCGCGACACCAGCCAGCAGCATGATCGCCGAGACGATATAGGTCTTGTAGCCACTAAGATAAGCCATGGTCGTCCTCCAGTTGAAACTATCGTGTGATGTGGGAGCCGCCGCCCCTGTGGCCGCCAGCGCACTGGCGCGGATCGCCGCGACGCGGCTGCTCCAGCCCTTGCCGAAGACAGCAAAGGTCGAAAGCCCCTTCAGGAACCCCAGCCGTCGGTCGCAATAGGCATTGATCAGCCCCGCGCTGCCGCTTCGAGCCACCCGGGACTTGAGCGTATCCAGCGTCAGCGGCCCGATCTGACCATCTGCCACCGTGCCCAGTTCGGCCTGCAGCGTGCGGATCGCCCGATCCGGGCCGGAATTGACCGCATAGTCGAACACAATGAGATCAATGCCCGGCGGCAGGCTCCCTGCCTTGCAGCGTTCCCAATAGCTGGCGCGATAGATCTTGGCCGCCTCGGCCCGGCCCAGCGCCTTGACCTCGGCCTTGTCCAGCTGCCACCAGGGCGACACATGGCGCCAGCGCGCCAAGGTTTTGTGGGTGATGCCCATATTGGTCGCCCCGCCGGGATCACTGGGGTGGTCAACATAGCCGCCCTCGTGGCGAAGCACCTCGTCGAGGCAGATATCAAAGCGCGATCTAGCCATGGAATGCTCCTGATGCGGCATGGCCCAGACCCAGCGATGCGCTGACTTGGGCCACGGTGAACACAAAGGATGCAGGCATCGCCCCGAAGTCGGCAGTCTGTTCGGCAGCGCCATAGCTCACTGCTGGCGTCGCACTATTGATGGTTCGAACAGGAATGCCCGCCTTGAGGATCGTCACCCGATAGGCTTCGGGCATGAATTCCAGTGGCGCATCCCCCGCCTCCCAACCATCGCCATCGGCGCGGCTGCACCGCACCCAGCCCAGCGACACTGCCCCACCGGTCTTCCGTTCTGCCCGCAAATGCACCGGCGGCAAAGGCCGCTCGACCTGCGTTGTCGTCGCCACAGTTTGCGGCATGCCCTCAAGGTCGCCGCCCCCCGCATAGAGACGAAACGCACGCTCCTCGCCCAACCAATGCGCCTCAACCGGCACCGTCCCGACGCGACTATCGAGCAGCATCACCGCCCTGCCCGCCGAAACAGGCCCCATCGCCGGCCCTGTCCCCATCTGTCCGCGCAGCAAGTGGCGCAGCCGATAGCACCCCGACGAGATCAGCTCAGCCTCGGCAAAGCCAATCACCTCCCAGCCCCCCGCATCGGTTTGCAGCGCCAGCCGGTTCGCTCCCGCCAACACCGCGTCAGACTCAGCCGATGCCAGGTGCCCGCCATGCAGCAGAACCTCGAGGCCCTGCCCCATATCCCAGACGCCGAGCGGACCAGCGCCCAGTGGCGTCACCGTCTCGCCAATCGTGCCGCGTCGTGTCAGCGACAGAACATTGGCCCCCGTCGCGTCGTGCACCAGCTGCAGCGCACCCGGCCATGGCGCAGCAAAACCGGCCACGACAATGCGCGACTGCGCCTCACCCGGTAGCCCCGGCAAGTGCGCCGTCACCACTTCGGGAATGGCATCGACACCGGCATCGGTGCTCGCCAACGGGCGGTCAATCCCCGTGGCAATGGCGGTTCCCGCCGGCATACTGCGCGCGGTGACCCGCCGCGTTCGCCCATCGCGGATTTCCTCGACCAGAAACGGCCCCTCGATGACCCCGCCAATGTCGACGAGATCGCCCGGCTCCACCGCCAGCGCCGACGGCGGCAGATCAAACTGCACTGTCTCGCGCCGCCCATTGCGCGCATCCAGCATCCTTTCAGCCGCCAGCCGCGCCCCCGCACCATCCAGCACCAGCGACAGCGCTTCACCCGCCAAAGGCCCGTCGGCGCGGCTCGTCGCCGTCACAGTCGCTGTCAGATAATCGCGCTCCCGATCCACATAGGACACCGCCAGCCGTCCCGGCGTCTCCGCAGGATCAGGCCGTCTGCGGGACAAAGTTGCGCCGTCGCCATCGGCAAAGCGATCGGGATCGAGCGACAGCGCCACGGCCTCGCGCGCATTGCCGATCCTCAGCCCATCCGCCGCACTGCGCAGGGCACCACCGCTGATCGCCAACAGCGGCTCCAGCGCCTCGCGCCCCGTCGTCGCCCCCGCCAGCACGTAGCCGCCGACAAAAGGCGCCGCCGCTTCGGCCTTCAGCGCCACGCCATGCTCATCGGCCAGCGCCGCAGCGAGTTCGTCACTCGCCATGCCGCCCAATCGCCCTGTCAGCCAGTGCCCCGTGCGGTGATTGCCGCCATCAGCCCACACATTGGTCATCGCCGGAAAAGCCGGATAGGGCCGCGCGTCCCAGGTCCAGTGATAGATGCGCGACACGTCCACCATGCCAGCCGGGTTATTCGCCGGATTGCGCCAGAACGCCTGATGCGCGCGCAAAAACTGACGCTGGATCAGCGTATCGGGCACGCCGTTCGAAAAATGCGGACGCCCACTCTCAACGCTTTTCGGATCACCGAATATACTGGGCTGGTTCGCCCCCTTGTCGACAGCCGCGCAACCAAGCTCGGTAAACCAGATCGGTTTACTCGACGGCACCCAGGCGGTCGGCGTCGCAGCGCGCACCCCGCCCGGCCGGTTGTAATGCGGCTTGCTCCACCAATTGCGAATGTCCTTGAATCGCCAGACCCATGGCTCGCCGTAAGTCCCGTCACCAATCGGCGTGCGTACCTGCGCGGCTCGATCAGCTTCGCTGGCATAGAACCAATCATAGCCCTCCCCGCCCGCGATATTCCCAGCCAGATAATCGATCTCATAACCATTGGCCGACAGCGCCGCATCGACATGACCAATGCCATCGCGCCAATCGGCCAACGGCATGTAATTGTCGATGCCCACCGCGTTGATATTGGCCGAGGCCCAGAGCGGATCGAGGTGAAAGAACTTCTCCCCGTCACGCTGATAGCCCGAATACTCGCTCCAATCGGCCGCATAGGTCAGCTTGGTCGCAGACCCCACCACCGCCCGCACATCTGCCGCCAGCGTCACCAGCGCATCGACAAACGGAAAGCTGTTCCCCGCCCCGCGCACACTGGTCAGCCCCACCATTTCCGAGCCGATGACCAGCGCATCTATGCCACCCGCCGCCACAGCGATCCCGGCATAATGCAACACCATCTGCCGATAGCCCGCAGCAAAGCTCGCCACCTGCGTCGCCGCCGCCGCGCTCTTGTCGGGCGATCCGGCCCGTCCTGGCGCCGGATGACAGGTAATGCGCCCGCGCCAAGGATAGGCCGCTTGCCCCGTCCCACCATAGGGGTCCGGCAGACTATTGCCCTCCGGCACGTCCATCATCACCATCGGATAGAGCGTCACCGCGATGCCGCGCCGCTTGAGATCGGCAATCGCCGCACGCACCGACGCATCCGACGGCGTGCCGCCATACGCCGCCCCACCGCCATGGCTCGACACCACCGGTACAGAGCCTCGCCCCAGACCCTTGACGCTCCAGCTCGTGCCCTTGATCGAACGGCTCGCCGCCTCGACGCGCGGACCGATGGTGCAATTGCCGCAACGCAAATCATTGCCAAACCAGGCCACCACCAGCGCCACCCGCTGCAGGTTCGGACACAACGCCACCAGCTCATCGATCGAAAAGGTCCAGTCGCTGATCGACCTGGACACATGGGCATTCTCGGCCTCAGTGCGCCCTGGCCCGGCAATGCGCACGCGCGGCACCGGGTCATAGCCAAACTCGGTCGCACCGGGGATCACCGTCACCGCGCGGATATCGCGCTCCAGGTCCCCCACCACGCGACACAGTTCCACCGACAATTGCGGGATGCGGTTGCCAAATTTGCTCAGCGGCAACTGCTCGACCACGAGATAGCAGAGCCCGCGATAGGCCGGTGCCACGCCCTGCGTCGCCTCGATCAGCCCATCCGGCAGCTGGGTTTCCGTGCCGCGATAAAAGCGCAGCGTCAGCCCATTGGTATCCAGCAACTGCCCATCGGCCCAGATGCGCCCCAGCCGATGCCCTTCGCCCTCGCAGAACGCCACGGCAAAGCTCGCGCCCACCTCGTCCTCGGTCGGCTGGCTCATGCCCTTGGCGCCGCGCCCCTCGCTGCCCAAAGTCTCCAGTTCGCGCGCCCAGATGATATTGCCCGAGAGGCGACTCCAGCCATAAAGCCGCGCCACCGCCCCTCCTTCGGACGATCCCTGCAGCCTGATATCGCTGCCGCGCGTCTCCGGCTTTTCGCCAAACAACATGCCATCAATGGCGCTACCGGCCAGCGCCCCCAGCGCCCGCCCCACAGTCGCGCCAATAGGCCCACCGATCAGCCCACCAGCAAACTGCCCAGCCAACGAAAGCGCTAGAGTGGCCATGATATGTCCTTTGGTTTGCGCTCTTCACCTCTCCCTTCGGGGGAGAGTGCCTGCCCTCGGGCAACGACCCGAGGGTCGACCCTCTTGGGTCGGGTGAGGGGGCCTTTACTGGTGCGGTGTGTGAGGAAGGCCCCCTCACCCGTCGCTGCGCTCCGACCTCTCCCCCGAAGGGAGAGGTAAATCAGGAAACCTGAACCGTCCGCTGATCCGGGCACTCCAACCTTCGGTCAGGTTCGCCTCGATCACGCCCAGCCGTTCCTGCGCGTGAATGAACCGATCGGCCGAAACCAGAATGCCGCAATGCTTGGGCTCCGCCGCGCCATTGAGCCGGAACAGCAACACCTGCCCCGCCTCTAACGGCCCCGTCTCAGCCAGTAAAAATCGCTCCGCCGCCAACCGTAGCGCAGCCGCATTGAGCGGATCGCGCATATCGGCGCGATAGGCCGGCACGGCCATCGGCTCGTCGCCATAAAGCTGGCGCCACACCCCGCGCAGTAGCCCCAGACAATCGCATCCCGCCCCAATCGTCGAAGCCTGATGCCGATACGGCGTGCCGAGAAACGCCCGCGCGGCCTCGACCACTGTCGCGCTCATTTCACCACCGCCCGGCCATCCATGGCATCGCCATTGCGCGGATGGCGCAGCACATAGTCGCTGCCCGGAATATGCGGGAAGCCGCGGAAGTTGACCGCATTGGCGAACTTGGCCTTGCAGGTCGCAAAGCGCCGATCACACCCCGCCGTCACCGTCAGTGTGTCGCCCGGCACCACCCAGTCACCGACCCGCGCCGAAAACCCCAGCACATCGGCGCTGCCAATGCGGGAATGCGACATCACCCCATCGCGCAGACCGTCCCGTCGCCCATCGGTCCACAGCGCCTGTCCAAAGGCGAACCATTCGGGCGCGAACCCGCTCAGCCCATCGACCACCAACCGGAACGGATCATCAGTCGCGATCACCGTCGCAAAGCCCTGATAGGCCGGATTAGCCAGGTTCACCTTGCATCGCGCATCCCCCAGGCTGGCATCGCACAGCCCCTGATAGATCCGCCCATGCGTCGCGTTCAGCCCGACCTGCGCCGACCGCAGTTCAGCGCGAAACACCCCGTCCTCGCGTACGATCTCGCCAATGGCATCGCTGCGCAGCAACAAGCGCTGGGAGACATCGCCCCAGTTCACCCGCCAGGTTTCCACCACCGCGCCATCATAGCGCCCGAGCAGAATATCATCCTCGGTGATCGCCTCGGCATGCAGCACGCCCAGCACTTCGCTGGTCTTCACCTGCGCGCCGAGCTTGGCCGGCACCTCGCCGCCATCCAGCCCATAGGCCGGGACAAAGCCCGTCCCGCCAAAACTCAGCGCCCGGTCATGGTCGGTAAAACCCAACACCACGCCGTCACCCCGCGTGATCTTCCAGCAATGGCAAAGCGTGGTTTCGCCCTGCGCGATATGCGCAGCCAAGCCCACATCCAGCGCTCTCATGGCAAAATCTCCACCAGCGGGATGGACGGCACTTCCGCTCCATCAAAGCTGGCTAGCTCGATATCAAGCCGGTCGGTGTCAAACCGCACCGGCACATCGAACAGGAACCCCGCTGTCACCACCGCTCCATTGGCCGGCGCCACGCTGAACCCGACCACGCCGGTCGCCGTGTCCACACTCCAGCCGCTCGTCAGCTCCACCCCAGCCACCGCAACCCGCACCGACCCTGCCACCGGCCGCGTAATCGGCCTGAAATAGGGATCAAACGCCGCGCCATAGCGCTTGGTCAGCGCAAAGCTGGTGCGCGTGCCATTGCCGGTGCCAATTGCCTGATCCAGCGGTGTCGGCATCGCGCCATTGCTCGAATGATCAATTCCGTCACGCCACAAAAACCCATGCAGCCGCCCACGCCGCTCCTCGAAAAAAGCCAGCACCGCCTGCATGTCCGCCCGCGATTTGACGCCGTATCCCGCATTGTAGCGTCGCCGCGAATGCTGCCAGCGCCCATTGCGCTGCTCGCCCCCACCCGCCAGCGTCACCACATCCGTCTTCCGCTCCGGCCCACCCCGCGCCCCCAGCGCAACATCAAGCGGAAAGCGAACAGCATGAAACGCCATGAGTGGCTCCTGTTTTGGAAAGGACGGCCCGGGCACCCCGTCCGCCCCACCCACAGCCCGTCACCCTCGGGCTCGACCCGAGGGCGTTTGCGATGTTGAAGACCCCTCGGGCCAAGCCCGAGGGTGACGATCGAGGTTAGGATTGGGCAATCTCTAGAACCGAATCCCCAGTCGACACCCTCCCCCTTGCGGGGAGGGATCAAGGGTGGGGGTGCGAGGTCAGGATCCCCCTAACTCCCTCGCGACCCGCGCTTCACCGCGCGCAACAGCATCGCGCTCAGTTCCGTCTCGCTCGCCGCAAAACTGCGCGCATCGGTCGCCGTCACGTTAAACGTCACATGCACGGCTCCACCGCCACCGCCCGCCACGCCCAGCCGACCATCGGGCCCGCGTTGCAGGGGCATGATGGCTTCGGCCCCTGCCTCGCCCATCAGCCCCAGCCCGCCGCTCATCGGAAAATAGCTCGGCGCGGCGATTACCCCGCCCTTGGCAAACGGCGTCACCCCGCCCAGCGCCGGATTGGTCGCCGTAAACAGGTTTTCCACCAGCCCACCCACCAGCGAGCCCAGCGGCTTGATCGCCGCCTTCAGCGCAATATCGGCAAAGCTGCGCGCGATATCGCCCAGCACAGATTTGAACGACTTGCCGTCGATCAGCGCCCCGCGAAACGCCGTGCTGATCGAGCGCGCCGTGCCATCCGCTAGGTCGCCGATGCGCTCCAGCTCCACCGAAACATCGCTCAGCTCGCTGCGAAAGCTGTCCGGGAAAAACTCATTGGCCATCGGGAAACCGCTCCATCAATCCGTCGAGATCACGCCGCCCCAACGGCCCGCCCCGATCGCCCACTATGGCGCCCCAGGCCGCTGCCAGTTCGCGCGGCGTCATCGCCCAAAAGTCACGCGGCGCCAGCCGCAACACGCCCAGCCCAAACCGCATCGCCGCCTCCCACGGAAACGGCGTCATGCCGCTTCCCCAAACGTCGCCTTGAGCAGCCGCGCCGCAATTTCCGCCGCGCCCCTGAGCCCACCCTCAATGCTCAACCGCGCCAGATCATCATCCGTCACCGCATTGCCGCCGCCGCGCAGCCCTGCACCCAGAATGGCCGTCAAATCCCGCGCCGACACCCGGCCCGACGAGAAGCGCTCGGCCAGCCCAACAAGATCGCCCGCCTGCAACCGCGCCTCCAGCTCCGCCAAGGCCCCCAGCGTCAGGCACAGGGTTCGCGCCTCCCCGCCAATCACGGCCTCAATCTCCCCACGCTGCGAAATCGCCATGTGTTTCGCCTCCCTGTTAGTTTTTGGCCTGCCCCGCTCCCTCCCCACCGTCATCACCCGGCTTGTCCGGGTGATCCATCTGCCCACGCAAACCGGAGGAGTGGATTGCCCGGACAAGCCGGGCAATGACGACTGAGGGGAACCCTGCTAAATCACCGCAAACGTCAGCTCGCCCGCGCTTTCCAGCGCCAGGTCAAACGTCACTTCCCCAGCATGGTCCGCCGAAAACTCCAGTGCCACGATCTGAAACGGCCCCGCCACCGTGCCGAAATCAGGCAGGATCAACTGCCAGTTGCGAATGGTCCCGGCAAAAAACAGCGCCCGAATTTCCGCGTCTGAGCTGGCATCCTTGAATACGCCCGCCCCCGACACCGAAGCGCGTTTGACCCCGCCGCCCGCCAGCAATTCCCGCCAGCGGCCAGCGCTTTCCTGATCGGTCGTGTCGACCGTCGAGGCATTGAACGCCAGCGCCCGCGTGCGCAGCCCCGCCACCGTCAAAAAACTCCCCGCCCCGCTCTGATCGAGCTTGAGCAACATATTCTTCCCGCTTTGAGCGGCCATGTGATGATCTCCAATTTATGTATGAACGCAGGACCAGCTCACCTCGCCCCTCAGGGGAGAGGTCGCCGCGAAGCGGCGGGTGAGGGGTGCAGCGCTTCAGTCTGCGCAATGCCGCAGCATCCGCCCCTCAGCTCTCACTCAAAAACCGCAACGTCACCGCTGCACGCGCATTCCCGGTCTTGCTGTCGATATCGGTTTCGGTCCGCACATGCTCGGCATGCGTCACCACCAGCCCCGCCCCCACCAACCCAACGGCCACCGCCACCACACGCTCCACCATGTCCAGCGCCCGCGTGCGGCTCGGTTGATCGCTCCAGCAATGCAGCAACACCCGATGCTCCTGCCCCGGCGTCAGATCGCCATCGCGCTGGATCACATCGTGCCGCGCGATCACCACATAGGGCGCGGCGCGACCCTTGGGCGGCGCGTCGAACACGCCATTGCCGATGATCGCTGCCAGCGCCGCATCGGCCTTGAGCGCCGCCACCAGCTGGTTTTGCAATAGGCTGATCGGATGCATAGCCTACCCCGTGAAACTGGTTTCGTTGCAGGTGCAGCTCAGAAATGTCCGCTGCCCGTTGAGATCGCCCGCGCTGACCACATCAAGAGTGCGCCCGCGATAAACGATCCGGTCACCCGGGCTCACATCGCTGCGAAAGCGCAGCACCACGGAATGGGAAATCTCCACCGCACGGCCATCCGCACTCATGCCCTGCCGACCACTCAGGCTACGCACCCGCGCCCAAACCGACGCAATCGGCACGAACAGCGCCACATGCCCGCCGCCATCCTCGCCCGTCATTTCGCGCCGCCGCAGCTGCACCCGGTCGGTCAGCGTGCCAATCGGCGGCACCCGCTCGCTCATAGCCGCACCTGACGATGGCGCGACACCAGGCGATCAAACCCGCTCGGCACCACCGCGCCCGACCCGGCCACGATCACCGCGTCGCGATGCTCATGCCAATAGGCCACCAGCACCAGCAGCGCCTGGCGGATATCGGCCGGCACATCACTCGGCTCCGTCCCGAACCCAGCCACATAATCAATCTCAATGCCCATCTGCGCCCTGAGCAGGGGCGTGCCCGCAATACTGGCGGGCAGCACCAGCCGATCGGGCTCGCTCATAAACTGCGCCAGCGGCACCTCATGGACCGCACCGGCCTCGTCGAACGCGCTGATCTGCGTCACGCTGATGAACGGCGTCACCGGCAGCTTGATCACCCGATTGTCCGGCCAGCCATCGAGCACCACGCGCCAGCTCTCCGCCAGCAGCGCCCGGCCCGTCACGCCCTCGATATGCAGCCGCGCCGCCCCGATCAGCGTCGCAATCAGCCCGTCTTCAGCCGTGTCGTCCACCTTGAGAAACGCCTTGGCCTCGGCAAGCGAAACCGGCTCCTCCGCGGGCCCCGCGAGAAGGTATGAAGTCATTGTTTTGCCTTTGGTTTTTTGGGAAAGCTGTCCATCGGCCATCCGTGCCTTCACAAGAGGAAGGGGACGACGGCGATTTCAGTGCCCGCCGGAAATGCCAGGGTTGCTCACCACCTCGCCCCTGAGGGGAGAGGTCGGCGCATCGCGCCGGGTGAGGGGTTCAGCGCCGCGGCCCAAGCCGAGAGGTTGAACCCCTCACCCTAGCCCTCTCCCCTCAGGGGAGAGGGAACTTCACCGCGTCCACCTCTAGACGCCAGGACCGCGGACTTAGCTCGCAGCGAACTTCAGCAGCTTGATCGCGTCATAATCCGCAATCCCGCCACCAACCCGCTTGGTCGTGTAAAACAGCACATACGGCTTGGAGCTGAATGGATCGCGCAACACGCTCACGCCCTGGCGATCCACAATCAGATAACCGCGCTTGAAGTCACCAAAGGCAATCGGCGTCGCATTGGCCGAAATGTTCGGCATGTCCTCGGCCTCGACCAGATCGAAGCCCATGAAGCGCGCCTTGCCCTCGGCGGCGGCAGCGGGCTGCCACAGGTAGTTGCCGTCGGCATCCTTGAGCTTGCGCAGCGCGCCCTGCACCTTGCGGTTCATCACCCAGCTGGCATTCTGGCGATAGCCGGCCTTGAGCGCATAGACGAGGTCGATCAGCACGTCGCTGGCATTGTTGGCCGGCAGCGCACCGGCGGCGCCGGTGGCGATATAGCCCAGATTGCCCCAGCTCCAGCTGCTTTCGGCCACCGCCGTTGCGGTGAGAAAGCCCTTGGGCTTGTTGGTGCCGTCGCCGCTGACAAAGGCCGTGGTTTCCTGCGCTGCAAAGGCCGCATTGACCTCGTCGGCAATCCACTGGCCGACATCCACTGCCGCATCGTCCAGAAACGCCGAGGTCGCCGCCGGCATCGCGTAGAGTTCCATGGTCGGATAACTCAGCTCCGCCAGCGTCTGGCTGGTCGTGGTCGGACGCGCCGCCGTCTCACCCACCCAGCCCACCGCCGGACCGGTCACCGAAATCGGCCGCTTGTAGACCGAGCCCGACACCTGGCGCACACCGGCAATGGCCCGGATCGGCGACACCGCCGTCATCAGGCGGGTGATTTCGGCCTCGGTTTCGCCGGGCACCACATAGCCACCGTCAGCATTGACGCCGACCGACAGCGCCTTTTCCTCGCCGCGCTTCACATAGGAGGCGAAGGCTTCCTTGTATTCGCCCTCGACCTTGCCAGCCTTGCCATCGAGCGGCAGGCGGGCGCGGTCGACAATGGCGCGGTCCATGGCCGCCTTTTGCCCATCAAGCACAGCGTTCAACCGATCCAGCTTGCCCTCGAGCAGCCCATCGGCCGAGCCGCGTTTTTCCAGTTCGCCCAGACGCTGGTCATTGGTAGCCTTGAACTCTTCAAAGGCATGGGAGAATTCGGCAAAGAGCGCGGCAATATCGCTCCCTGCGCCGGCCTTGGTTTCAAGGCCGTCACTGGTCATGTCCATACGAAATGTCCTTATCGGTTGCGGATGGTTTGCGTTGCCGCCGCGATAGCCGCGCCGGTCGAGATCGATGAGGGCGCAATCCGCGCGTCCTCCATCATGGGAAAAGTCACGATCGAAATTTCGAACAGGTCGATCTGCCAGAGCTTGCGATTGCCGCCTTCGCGCGTCGCCTTGACGGTGCGAAAGCCGATGGACAGCCCATCGAGTGCCCCGTTCTCGATCAGGCGCTTGAGCGCATCGGCCCTCGGCACACCGGGCACCAGCCGCCCCGCCACGAACAGACCATGGGCGTCCTCGTCAATCGCCTCCCAGGTGCCCACCGGCTCCTTGGGGTCATGCTGAAACAGCAGGCGAATGCGGTCGCGGCGTTTGGCCAGACTCTTGGCAAAGGCTCCGGGCATGACGATATCGCCACCGCCATCGACCCGGTCAA
Organism: Devosia epidermidihirudinis; assembly: GCF_000971295.1. Lineage (GTDB taxonomy): Bacteria > Pseudomonadota > Alphaproteobacteria > Rhizobiales > Devosiaceae > Devosia > Devosia epidermidihirudinis. The sequence continues at coordinate 752,855 of NZ_LANJ01000011.1, forward strand.
AGACGCTCGCATAGCCCGAAAATCGCCCCTCCGCGTCGATGGGGATCGTGGCCATCAGCGCTTACCCACCGGCTTTGCCTGGGTCTTGCTGCCCGCTTTGGGGCTGGCCAGCGTGCCCGCCAGATTCCAGGCGAACTGCCGAAAAGTCTGCTGCGCATTGTCGCGGCTTGTCTTGTCCGCCATGGCCTTAGTCCCCCTTCTTGAACAATTGATTCAACGTGGCGATCTCGCGCACGAAGTCATTGAAGTGCTGGTTCGCCTTGGCCAGCTCCCGCAGGCTCCACACCAGCAAAGTGCTGGCGCCGGTCGCCCACAGAAACAGCGCCAGATGCGCAAGATCGCCCCGCTCGATGACGGTTTTGGTCAGCTCGTCCATGATGGTTTCTCCTCAAACGCAATCGTCACCCTCGGGCCTGACCCTAGGGCTCTGCACTTGCTTGGCTGTCTGTAAGACTCCTCGGGTCAAGCCCGAGGATGACGCGCGGTGGGCTTGGTGATGCCCCTTTGTCCCCCAGACAAACGCGCGAAGGATCCGCGATTTTTCCCACCCACAATCGCTTCCCCCGGACTTGATCCGGGGGTCACTCACCGCTCGGCAGGTGCGGACAAAGACCCGCGGATCAAGTCCGCGGGAAGCGCCGGTGGGGAGGGGCAATTCCCCTAAATCCCCAACATCGCACGCTTTTCGGCGTCGCTCAAAAACTCCGCCCCACACACCCGGCTCCACAGCGCCGCCCGATCTTCCGCCAGTGCCTCGACCCCGTCAAAGTCCGGCTCGATCACCGCACCGCCAAAGGCTGGCGACAGCCAATTGCTCAGCTCATCGGCCACCCGCACCACGAGCGGGATCAGCGTCTGCCGCCACAATGCGCGATTGGCTTCCGCCAGGTTCGCATAGGTATTGTCGCCCGGAATGCCGAGCAGCATGGGCGGCACGCCAAAGGCCAGCGCGATATCGCGCGCGGCGGCATGCTTGGCCTCGATGAAATCCATGTCGCGCGGTGTTAGGGCTATGGTTTTCCAGTCGAGCCCGCCTTCCAGCAGCATCGGCCGACCGGCATTGCCGGCCCCGGCAAAGTTCTGCTCCAGCTCGGTCTTGAGCCGCTCGAACTGATCCTCGGTCAGGCTTCCGCCCGCCGCCGAATAGACCAGCGCGCCACTCGGCCGCGCCGCATTGTCGAGCAGCGCCTTGTTCCATTCGCCCGCCGCGTTGTGAATATCGAGGCTGGTCTGCGCCGCTTCCAATGGCGCCATGCCGTAATGGTCATCCATGGGATGAAACAGCGCCATGTGCAGCACGCTTGGCAGTGCCCCATCCTGGGGCAGCCGCATCGTGCGCCCCGCCGCCGTATAGTCATAAGCCACTGGCCAGCCATCGGCGCCCGCCACCACCTTCATGCGGTCGGGCCGCAGGCAAAACAGCGCCTTGACCTCACCCTCTACCAACCCCGCCTGCAAATAGGCATTCCCCGCCGTTTGCAGATAGGCATAAACCGCCTCCAGCATTTCCCCGCCCGACTGCCGCCCATTGGGCCGCCCGAGCAGGCTCGCCAACGGATGCTCATCCACCTTGCGGCCGTTTTCGACTACCACCAGCGGCACTCGATTTGCCGTCTCGGCAATCAACCGCACACAGCGATAGACCACCGGATTGCGCGCAAACCCCTGATTGACCAGGCTCGCAAATCCCCGGTTGCTCCAGTTCGGCGCGCCAAGCTGGCTGAGGCTCATCACCGTATGGCCCGAGAACGTCTTGGTTTCAGCAGGCGCGTTCACACCCCCGCCCAACAAGCGGCTGATCCAGTTCGGCATGGTTTTGGTTCCTGTTTTGCGGTCCGCCGACCATCAGTCGTCACCCTCCCCCTTGTGGGAGAGGGAAGCGAGATAAGATTTAGCCCCAATAAGCTCGTGATCGATCAGGGCGATCTTATTTCGGAGCCTGGAAAGCTAATGCGAAAATTCAATTTCCAAATATGCTCTACTATTTCATTGTATTAATTTGACAAAAAATAGTGAATCATCATCAGATACTGCCTGACCGCGATCAAAAACATATCAGATTTGTTCTTATTTTACGGAGATATAGTGGTGTGGAACTCGGTAGCTTGTGATGCCCTGATTCAGGGTAAGCGCCTTGAGCTGGTCTATGATGGTTTTACGCGCATAGTTGAAGTCCATGCTGTCGGGGTGTCGACCGCGGGCAACGAGGTCATGCGCGCATGGCAAGTTCGCGGCGGAAGCGTAAGCAATGAGCCAGCTGGATGGAAGCTGTTCCGGCTCGACGAAGCATTCGGAGCCAACATCACCGATGAAAAATCCGAAGCGCCGCGTCAGGGCTACAAAAGAGGCGACAAAGGAATGCACGGGATAGTCCGAGAGATTTAGGACGCCTCCGTCCGAAGTTTCCATCTGCATAGAAATCTCCTCAAAGTCTGTGCTTAAAAAGGCTGAAAGGTGCCTGCCCTAAAGCCCCCGCACCCGAGGCCTGCTGTCGTTCAACAACAGCTCCGTCAGCGCCCACACCAGCGCATCCACCCGGTCGGGCGAATGTCCCTCGCTTTTGCCATCGGCGCCGAAGGCACACATTTCATCCTCCAGCGCCTCAAGCCCTGCAGCATGAGCCACCAGCCCGCGCCCATAGAGCGCCGCAACGGGCTCAGCGCGCAGCCACTTGCCGCGATTGGCCCGCACTTCGCGCACCGGCACGCTCGCATCCACCTGTGCAATCACCGAGCGCACGAGGTCGCCGCCCTGATTGACCTCGACCACAATGGCATCGGCCCCGTGGGCATAAAACGCCGCCACGGCGCGCCGTGCCCAGGCCAGCGGTTGCGCCGGCTTGAGCGTTCGATCCTCCAGCACCACCGCGCCCTCGCCCACCCGTCCGGCCACCACAATCCCGCAGGCGTCAGACTTGGCCGTACCCGTCACCGGCGGATCAACCGCCACAAGGATGCGCTCCACCGCCCCACCCGCAAACCGCCGAAACGCGCTGCGTTGCCACAGTGCATCGGGCAGGTCCTCGATCATTTCACCGTCCAGCTCCTGCCGCCCCAGCACCGAGCCGCGATACCGCGCCACCACGGCTTCGAGAAAATTCGGCGCCAGTTGCGCGCGGTTCTCCGCCGTCCTGATCGTCGTCACAGCCGTATGCGGATCGATCAGAAGCCGTTTGAGCAGCCGTGTTGGACGCGGCGTGGTGGTGGCCAATTGCCGAGGATGGTCCCCCAGCCGCAGGCCAAATTGCAGCATGTCCCAGGCATCTTCCGCGCGATGCCACTTGCCCACTTCGTCACACCATGCGGCGGCAAATTGTGGCCCGCGAAATCGCTCGGGGTCCGACGCCGACAGGATGGTTGCCTCGACGCCATTGGGCCAGATCAACCTTTGCCCCTTCAGCGCAGGCCGCTCCAGTTCGGGATGCACGTTCAATATTCCGCTCTCGCCCCGCACCATGATGGCGATTGCTTCCGTCATGGTTTCACCAACCAGGGCAATCGGCCCGATCCCGCGCGCCGCCAGCGTTCGCACCCATTCGGCCCCGGCGCGGGTTTTCCCCGAGCCGCGCCCGCCCAGCAGCAACCATGTGGTCCAGTCGCCTGCCGGTGGGCGCTGCTTGTCCAGCGCCCACTTGTTCCAGTCGTAATATTGAGCTTCCACCTCGTCATTGGATTTGGCGGCGACTACCGCCTGCCAGTCAGCGCTTGCTGAATTGCTCAAGTCGCTTGGCCAGCTTGTTGCGCAGGTCGCCCATATCCTTCTTGGTGGCGGGCTCCACATTGCGCTGGCTCGCGCCCAGCTCAATCAACTTGTCGAGTGTTTTGACCTGCGTGCTCAGCACATTGGCTTGCTTGTCGATTGGTTCGTTCACCGCCGTCTCCAGTCGCCTGACTTGTTTGTCGAGTACCTTCATCATCCGCGCCACCAGATCGTCATGGCGGACGATACGGGCATTGGCGCGCAGCCACCCTTCGATTTCCCGCCGGTAGCGCAGTTGGGCAAGCGTAATGCCGTGTCGCAGACAGATTGCCTTGGGCAGAAACTGTCGCCCCTCATATTCCGTGCGGATCAGATCCCAGCGCGGTCCCGCCCCGGCCTCCACCGCTGCGTCCGCCCCACTGTCCATGCAACGCCGCCTCTGTTGAGGGCCGCTTTTGACCCATTTCTTCGACCATGCCTGAACTATAGCCTGGCACCGTCACGCGGGGATTAGATGGATAAGTTTTGTGGGGGCGCTCGACGCCAGCAGTCGACTTCCCTCCCCCTTGCGGGGAGGGAGGCGAGATAGGGCTTAGCTTGCTAAGTCCGTGATCGAGCAGGGTGGGGGTATGCTTCCGCAGACTCGATTGGAGAGGGAGCCAACTCGCCCACCGCGCGTCACCCTCGGGCTCGACCCGAGGGTTCTTCACTGCCCAAACGGAAACACCCTCGGGCCGGGCCCAAGGGTGACGATCCAGGAATTGGATTATCTCAGCGAAACTTGCGCGCTGCGTCCAGCGCCAGGCCAAGCCCCACGCTGCCCAAAACGTCTGTGCGCACCAGTTCGGCCTCTGGAAACAGCGCCTCAAGCCGACCGGCAATGGCGGGCACCTGCGTCGAGCCACCCGTCAGGATCAGGCTGTCGATATCGCCCAGTGCCACCCCGGCGCGGCGCAGGGTTTCGGCGATTGTCGCTTCGATCCGCTCCACCGAGTTTTCCAGCGCCGCCGTCAGATCGCCAATGCGCATCAGCGTTTCGATATTCTGGTCGCGCACCGGGAAGACGAACTCGGTGCTGTCGGCATCGGACAGAGCAATCTTGGCCGCTTCCACCGCGCCCACCAGTCGGTGTCCCAGACGATCCTCGATCAGCTCGATCATCATCTCGACCCGCTCAGGCGCCTGCGCCTCGTTGCGGGTGCCGCGCAGGTCGCGATAGGTCTGCGCGTTATAGAGCCGGTTGATGCGGTGCCAGGTGGATAGATCATAGTATGGCGCGACCGGCAGATGGCGTTTGCCATCCTTGGTGCGCGTGCCCAGCCCCAGCTCGGGCATCACCTTGCTCATCGACAGCAGCCGGTCAAAATCGGTGCCACCGATATGCACACCGGCGGTGGCCAGAATGTCCCCAGCCCGGTCCACCGATTTGGCCCGCTCGGGCGAAACCCGCACCACCGAAAAGTCCGATGTACCGCCACCCAGATCGACGATCAGCGCCAGCTTCTCGCTCGTCACCTGCCGCTCATAGTCGAGCGCGGCTGCGATGGGTTCGAACTGAAAATCGATATGCTTGAAGCCCTGTGCGCGCACCGCGCCTTCCAGCTGGCTCTGCGCCTCGGCGTCGGCCACGGGGTCTTCGTCCACGAAATGCACGGGACGACCGACAACGACGTTCTCGATCACCCCACCAGCTTCGGCCTCGGCGCGCCGCTTCAGCTCGGCGATGAAGATGCCCAAAATGTCGATGAAAGCATAGCTCCGCGCTTTGACACGCGTGCTGTCGCCGATCAGCGCCGTACCCAGCACGCTTTTCAGCGAGCGCATCAGGCGGCCTTCGGCACCCGTGACATATTCAGCAACCGCCTGGCGGCCAAAATGGATCGTATCATCTTCGAAGCCGAAAAAGATAACGCTTGGAATGGTTTGCTTGCCATCCTCCAGCCCCAGCAGATGCGGCACGCCATTGGCGTTGAGCTGGGCAAAGGTCGAGTTGGACGTGCCAAAGTCGAGGCCGCAAATGTGGGTCATGTCAGCACATCCATCATGGGGAGGCGCCTCGGCGGCGCAGAAGGGACGGCCCTCTTAATGGCTTGAACCGAAACTGGCAACCGGGAGAGTGTGCGGTGCGGTGGCTCTGGGCACCATAATCCCCCATGCACAATCGCTTCCCCCGGACTTGATCCGGGGGGCGCTCGCAGCCCGGCGTGAGGGGACAGAGACCCGCGGATCAAGTCCGCGGGAAGCGCCGGTGGTTGTGGAGATGGAGAAGGCGAAAAGCCTAAGCCGCCTTGCGCTTCTTTTCCTGCGCGGGGCGGAGGTCGACCGATTCAACGCGGTTGATCCCCTTGCGCTGCGCCTTTTTCAGCGCCTCGGCAGCGGCTTCGAAGAATTTCTTGTCATAGGCACCGCGTGGATTGCCCACGGCAAGGCCCATGCTCAGGGTGATGCTGCCGGCGTGGCTGTCCTTGTGCGGCAGGCCCGCCTTGCGGATGGCCGTCGTGATGTTCTTGGCGGTCGCCCGCGCCATCAGCGCCGGCAAGTCCGGCAGCACGATGACAAAGGTCGCGCGGCCCATGCGCAGGCACAGATCGCCATCGCGCGGCAGAGCGTCGGCAATGGCCTGCATCACCCTGCCCGTCGTCGCGTCGGTCGCCGGCTTGCCATAAGCGGTGAAGTATTCGCGGAAGCGGTCGATTTCGATGACCAGCAGGCTCAGCGACACATGTTGGGTTGCGGCGCGGTTCCAGCCGCTGACCAACTCTTCTTCAATGCGCGCGCCCAGCTTGGGCTTCATGCCGATGGTGCGGGCAATCGCCGCCTGGCCATAGGCCGGCACCCGGGCGCGTCGTTGGCCTATTGCGCCCAGTGCATTGCGCACCCGCGACCAGAAATGATCGTCTGCTGAAGTGCTGAGAGTGGAGTCAGTCATACCGTCGCCTGTCCTGGGCTTGCCAGTGCATTCACACGGTCTGATCTGGCCACAACATAGTTAATGGCCTGTAAATTACTTACGTCTGTTCACCTAAAGCGTCTCGGGCGGCTCCCACTCCGGCCAGTCGACTGCGTGCTCTTCCCATTCATCGGCCTGCACTTCGGTTTCGAGGAAAGTCCGGCCTTTTACCGATACACCGACATCGATCACGGTCTGCGGATCGCCCGAAACCAGCGGGTGCCACCAGGCCAGCCCCTTGCCTTCGGCAAGGCGGCGATAGGCGCAGGTGGTCGGAATCCATTTGATCTCGGCCACATTGCGCGGCGTCAGCTTGATGCAATCGGGCACTTTGGCCTGCCGCCCCGGATAGTCGGTGCAGGCGCAGGTGTCGCCATCGAGCAGCTTGCAGCGCACGTCCGACGTGATGAGGATACCGGTATCCTCATCCTCCAGTTTGATCAGGCAACAGCGCCCGCAACCATCGCAGAGTGATTCCCACTCCGCGTCGGTCATTTCATCCAGCGATTTTTCTTCCCAGAAGGCCATCTTAACCCGGTGGTGGTATGCGTATTGTCGGTGTGCGCCTGTCGCGCCCGCAGTGCAATCATATTCCAGCGATTGTGTTGCGTGGCAGGATGGGCTGGCCCAAAAGTTGCGCCAGACGAAACCGGGAAAACGCGTTGCAGGATCCGTTCTATACCAAGGAAAAGCGCAAGAAGTCGGGCAACATGTTGGCGGCCGACGCATGGCTTGACTCTTCCCTCTACGAATTCTGGCAATGGCTTGGGCGCGGCTACACCCGTTTTCAGGATTTCATGGGCATTTTCCATGTCTCCGGCTTCCGCCGCCTGTTCGTCGAGCTGCTGTCAGACGCCTTCACGTTCGGTGCCATAGGCGCTGTGCTGGTCACCGCCATGGCCCTGCCCGCGTTCGACGCGACAGCCACCGGCGAGTTCAACAAGGCCGAAGATTACTCGGTCATTTTCCAGGACCGTTTCGGCACCGAGATCGGCCGTCGCGGCATTCGCTCCGACGATTCGGTCGCGCTGGCCGATATGCCCGATTATCTGATCAAGGCCACGCTCGCGACCGAAGACCGCCGCTTTTACGACCATTTCGGCATCGACGTGGTCGGCACGCTGCGCGCCCTGATGAGCAATGCCTCGGGCGATCGCAGCACGCAGGGCGGCTCCTCGATCACCCAGCAGCTGGCGAAAAACCTCTTCCTCACGCCAGAGCGCAATCTCGAGCGCAAGATCAACGAGGCCTTCCTCGCCGTTTGGCTCGAGTGGCACTACAGCAAGGACGAGATCCTCAAGCTGTACTTTGACCGCGCCTATATGGGCGGCGGCAATCATGGTGTTGTTGCCGCCGCCGAGTACTATTTCGGCAAACGCGTGCAGGATATCAGCCTCGCCGAAGCCGCAATGCTGGCGGGGCTGTTCAAGGCCCCGGGCAATTACGCGCCGCATATCGATCTGGCCGCTGCCCGTGGCCGCGCCAATCTGGTGCTATCCAACATGGTCGCGGCGGGCTTTCTCACCGAAGGTCAGGTCACTGCCGCGCGCCGCCACCCGGCCTCAGCGGTCAATCGCACCGAAGACGCCAATTCACCGAACTACTTCCTCGACTGGGCCTTTGCTGAATCCAAGAAGCTCATCCAGCAGCATCAGCACGCCAGCAATAATTTCGTGGTCCGCACCACCATCGACACCACCCTGCAAAAATACGCCGAGGAGGCCATCACCTCCACCGTGCGCGAACAGGGCCAGCAATACGACGTCAGCCAGGCGGCCATGGTCGTCACCGACACCAATGGCGCCATTCGCGCCATGGTCGGCGGCATGGACTACGGCAAAAGCCAGTTCAACCGCGCCATTGTCTCCACCCGCCAGCCCGGCTCGGCTTACAAGATCTTCGTTTATTCCGAAGCCTTCGAGCAGCTCGGCCTCAAGCCGTCCGACACCATCACCGACCGCCCCGTCTGCATCGGCGACTGGTGCCCGCAGAATTATGGCCGCAGCTACAAGGGCAACGTGACCCTGCAGAGCGCCTTCGCGCAGTCGCTCAACACCGTGCCCGTCACGCTCTCGATCAAGACCGGCCGGGACTCCATTGCCGAGCTCAGCCACCGCATGGGCCTCACCGCCGACTATCCCGTCACCCGGTCGCTCGCCCTTGGCGTTGCCTCGGTGTCGGTAATGGACATGACGTCATCCTATGCCGTGCTGGCTAGCGGCGGTTACAAAACGCCCGCCTATGGCATTACCCGCATGTCGACACTCAATGGCGAGTTGGTGTTTGAAACCGATCCAACCGCCCCGCGCGAACGCATCCTCAGTGAAACCACGGTGCAGAACATGAACTACATGCTGCGCACTGTCGTCACCGGCGGCACAGGCCGTCGCGCCGAAGTCGCTGGCGTTCCGGCCGTCGGCAAGTCGGGCACCACCTCGTCCTACCGCGATGCCTGGTTCTGCGGTTTCACCGGCAATTACGTCGCCTCGGTCTGGTTCGGCAATGATGACTATCATTCCACCAACAACCTGACCGGTGGCACGCTGCCCGCCATCGCCTGGCAGAAATTTATGGCTTATGCCCACACCAATATCGACATCCTGCCGGTCTTCGGCGTCGATTTTGTGCCGGCCAAGACCGTGGTTGCCGAAGTCGATCCTGCTGCCGAAGCCGAGCCCATCCCCGAGCGTCCGCCCAACCTCACGCCCGAGGCGGCGCGCAAGCTCGTCGTGTTGGCCGATCTCTTCGAGGCCAGTCTGCGCTCCAATACGCCGCTCAGTGATCAGGCCAATGCCGATCTCCCTGCTTTGACGTCGGGGCTCTGATCGGTGCGGTTTGTCCTCTATCTGCTGATGATGATTGCGGTTGCCCTCGGCGTTGGCTTTGGGCTCAGTTATTACGCGCTCACCGATGGGCGCTTGTTTGGCGTTGCGCAGGTTGGCCCCTGGGCGGCATGGCCAGATGTCGGCTCCGATGCGCCCAATCCTTACACCCGCGCCCATCTGGCGCGCGAAGCCGGGCTGCAATTGGGCCAGAGCGAGGGTGTTCAGTTCGTCGCCCGCAATGACAGCCTGGGCAATCCACTGATCCGCGCCTGCAGCTACCGTGTTGCAGGCAAGACCCCGCTGGCCGCTTTCTGGACGCTCTCTGCCATTGACGAGACCGGCGTCAACATCGCCGTGCCCGATGGCCTTGCCGCATTCCGCTCCACCGATATTGCCCGCGCCAATGACGGCTCGATCCAGCTCAATTTCGGCACGCGGCTTCAGCCCGGCAACTGGCTTGAACTCACCGGCAACGGACCGTTCAGCCTCGTGCTCAACCTCTACGACACCGCCGCCTTCTCCGGCTTCAGCGACGACGAGACCATGCCCCGCATTCTCAAGGGGGATTGCCGATGATCCGCGCTTTGCTCTGGCTGCTGGCTGGCGCCATTCTCGGCGGCATCATCCACATCGTCGTCATCCTTGCCCTGCCCGGCCTCACGCAGGAAACCGTCTGGACGCGGGTCACCGCGCTCAACGCGCAAAACCACATGCGGGTCCTGCCCGCCGTCGCGCCCGGCCAGCCCAATCCGCTGGGGCTAGATCCCGAACTCAGCTACGGCATCTGTCAGGTCGATCTGGCCGAGGGTCCGGCCTATCTCAACGGTTCGCTGCCCGACGCCTTCTGGTCTGTCGCCGTGTTCGACGAGGCCGGCGTTGTCACTTATTCCACCACCAACCGCGATGGCATCGGCCAAACCGTCGATATGGGCATCTTCAACGCCGCCCAGACGCGCCTGCTCGCCCAGCAGCAACTCGACATCACCGAGGGCCTGCTGGTGGTCGAAGCGCAGTCCAACAAGCTTTTCGTGCTCGTCCGCCTCGCGCCACCCCACCAGATCATGCGCAAACGCTTCGAAGACCGCCTCGCCGCCATCACCTGCGGCACACGGAGTGTAGCAAGCGAAGCTGACGAACCCGAGCAGAACTAGCCACCAAGCCCGCAGTCGACCTCCCTCCCCCTTGTGGGGAGAGAAAGCGAGATAGGACTTAGCCTGCTAAGTCCGTGATCGAGCCGGGTGGGGGTATCTCTCCCCGCGCACCACGCCCAATCACCCCCACCCTAGATCCCTCCCCACAAGGGGGAGGGAGACGACTGCGGCATAGGGTTGCTGGACACGCCCCCAACCACAGAGCGGGTCCCCTCGCCCCTCTAGGGGAGAGGGTTAGGGTGAGGGGGGCAACGCTGAGAATGGGCACGAAGGCCCCACATCAATCGCCCTTACTTGGGCAGCACGATTTCGTTGTCGCCGAACTTCTGGAACCGCGACGGAATGATCGCTGTGCCGCCGCCCGAACTGGTCACGCGGCCACCACAGAAATCACCGCGATTGGCGCGGGTCACATAGCCCGACATGCGGCGCAGGGCTTCATCCACGGCCAGTGATTGCTCATGCGGCGTTTCCACCAGCAGATTGTTGAGCGCGTAGCTGTAGCTGTCATAACGATAGTTCAGCGCCCGCACGAACCAGGCGATACTCGCATCGTTCTCCTGCTTGCGCGCCGCCACGTCGCTGGCAGCTTTCGGATCAAGCCCGCTCAGCGCCCGCAGCGCTTCAGCGCGCTGCCGATCCACCTCGATCACCGCGCAGATCGCCGCGAAGGTCGACGGCACCGTATCGATATCGGCGGTAATGTGGCTTCCCACCGTATTGTAGCGCGTACGGGAGGATTGGTAGGGCGTGTTTTTGAGCCAGCCGTAATAGCGATCGACCTTGAAGCTCAGATCCGTTGCTGCCGTGAGGCGCGTGCGCTGCAGCTCTACCGCCGTGTCGTAGAACCAGTCCTTGGCATGGGCCGCGACGAGAAACCGCCAGACGCGGTTATGCATCTCGGTTTCCTGGTCGGTCTTGTTGAAATTGGAAACGGCTTCCTTGCGCTGGCGCGCCATGAAATCCCCGACCACCGGCATTGCCGTATCATGGGTGAAGCTGGGAGCCGCACGGCCCAAATCACCCACAGGTCGCGCAACGCAGCCTGCGGCCAATCCGGCTAGGACGATAAAGGAGCTGGCGCGCAACAGGGCGCCGAGATGGTCAGCCACGTTTGCGCTTCGGCCTCGGTGGGTCGACACGATCTTCAATAGGCGGCGTGCCGCGCTCATAACGAACCCCGGTGAACATCAATATCTGGGCGGTCCGGGGCTGATATGGCCCTGCGGTAGCGGTTTTCGGCCGTGCATCGAATTTGACGAGCTTTCCCAAGCCTGCCTCCATCTCAGTGCGCTCCCCTTCCCCACGGGGGTATGCGTGTCATTGCAAATCAGCGTGCGCGACGCCCCTCGCGCTTTCCGTCATTAAGAGATCGTCAAGGTTAACAGTCTGCTAACGAATTCGCGGCAAGAGTGGGAACGCATCAAATGTGATGCGAATGCGAGTCGACGGTCCCCGATAAAATGCTTGGTTTTCAGCCCTACGAGACGTTTCAGCTTCTGATCGAGACCGGCGGCGTCGATCGCACGAACACGCTGCTGATCGCCGCATGCGACGCCTATACGCGCCGCGGCAAGCCAACTCATCCCGAAATGGAACAGTTTGAAGCGCTCGCAACGCGCCTGTTCCCCATCGCCGGACCACAAGCGCGCGCCAAGGGCGCAGCCATCCTCGGCCGCGCCGAAGTGCTCTCGCCGACCCTTGAGCAGCTCGTTGTCGAAAATATCGGCGAAGACCTGATCAGCTTCCTCAGCGGCGCCGTCGATCTCAGCGAAGCAACCATGCTCGACATTATCGGGCGCTATGATGTGGCCGCAGCGTCCACCATTGCCACCCGCGCGGACCTCTCCAATGTGGTGCTGGCCAAGCTGTTCCAGATGAATTCGCGTAAGGTTTACCGGGCCTTGGCCGCAAACCTCCACATCGTGCCACGTGGCGCTTACCTCAGTGCCCTCGCCCGTTCCGCGCAGATGGACCACATCGTTGCCGAGTCCCTCGCCAAGCGTGACGACTTCGACGCGGCGTTGCTGGCGCCAGCCTTCTTTGATCTGTCCGATCAGGATCGCATCAAGGTCATCCACGCCTTCACGCACCGCGAAACCCCGGTCGCGCCGATCCGCAAGACCATCGAACAACTGACCGTCGCGACGCAGGATCTGACCAAGGCCCTGATGAAGCTGTTCTCCGAGAACCGCCGCCCGGAAGTCACGCGCCTGCTCTCCCAGATCACCGGCCTTGATGAAGTCCGCTGCGGGCAGATCGCCCATGACGTCACCGGGGCCTCGCTGTTCGTGATTCTGCGCGCCTTCGGCTCCACCGCCTATGATGGCCTCAAGGTTCTGATCCACGCCACCAGCCACGACACCGAGCGCTCTCGGGCGTTGGCCGACTACGCCACGCTCTTTGGCAACGTCACGCCGGAATCAATGGCTTACCTGATGAGCGCATGGCGCGGCGAAGTGAACCTGCTGGAGCTGGCCAAGCCAGAATACCGTCCATTCATCGAACGTCGTCGCCAGCAGAATTCGGTCAGCGCCACCAACAATCCTGTTGTCGATCAGGCCATCGAGGCCCTGGCGCGCATCGGAGTGAAGCGCGCCAGCTAAGCTGGATTTATTTGGCGAAGGTCTGCTCGATCTGGTCGAGCGTCGCCAGCGCACCGTAATAGTCGAAACGATAGGCGTAATCGGGGAAGTCATAGGCTTGCCCCGATACAATCGCAGGCAGCTTGCCGGTGATCGGGTCACCCGCAAGGTCCGCAACTTTGGTGCCTTCGGCATCCCATGGCACCACGATCATGGTTGGCGCGGTCAGCACGTCGGAAACCCGCTCCATCCCCACTTCCACAGAGTCGCCGGTGCCATAGGCTGCGAAATCGGGCAAGCGTTCGGTCAGCTTGTCCGGCTCAAAGCCGACCTCAGCGAACAGCTGCGGCGTCGCCGAGCCTTCGGGCAGGAAATAAGGCGGCGCGCCAACCTCAAGCGGCAACAGGAACACGGTGGGCTGCGGCGGCAGCGTGATGGCAGCCTTCACCTCGGCCACCCGCGCTTCATACGTGGCAACCGCCGCGTCTGCCTCGTCCTTACGATCCAGCACGTCCGACAGATAGGCAATCTCGCCCTGCCAGGTGTTGATCGCCCGATCGACCAGCACGGTCGGAGCAATCGCGCTCAGCTGGTCATAGGCCTGCGTCGTCAGATGGCCGGGAAAGCCCTGCCCGCCCCCAATGATGAGGTCAGGCTCCAGCCCCAGGATCTCTTCCATGTTGTAGCCATTGTCGGTGAAGTCGACGACCGTGCTGCCCGACTTGCGGGCCTGTTCGGCCCAAACGCTCGAATAGCCCTCTTCCGTGGTCGCCCGCGCTGAGCGGCCCACTGCCAGCACGTCAAAGCCCAGCACATAGACCGATCCCGCCAAGGCCGAGTTGAGAACGACGATGCGCTGCGGCGCTTCGGGGATCGTCACGGTGCCGTTGATGGTCTCCACCGTACGATCAGCCGCATAGGCCGGTGTGATGGCGAGTCCCGCCAACAAGGCAAGGGATAGCGATTTCAGGGACATGGCTAGACGCTCCAAAACAGAAAGGGCCGGCACGCATCCGTACCAGCCCGATTGGCAATAATATGAGTGCAACTATCTTGTTAAAGGTTGCGCGACCCCACGTCCAGTTCCACCCCCGGGTCATCGCCGCGCAGATCGAGGCTGATCACCCAGAGATCGGGATCGAAATTGATTTCTTGGGCGATACGGTCCCGCACTTTGCCGGGCTCGGCATGGCTGAAGCGGCGCTGAAACACCAGGGCGGCAGTATCATCAAGGCTGCTCATGGGCGCAGGCGTGAACAGCGAACGAGTGCCATCGAGGTGATCAACCTCAATGAACACCTGTCCGGCGATCGGGTCGCCGCGGCGCGACATTACACACATATTGCCGAGATCATTGTGGCGCCGCACGAAGGCGGAACACCACAAATCGCTGCGAAGGCGGGACAATTAGATCGACGCGCCAGAGTCGCGCAGCAGACCCACCAGATCAGGATTGACCTGTCCGGTGACGCGGTAGCTGTGGAAGTTCTCGAACTCGCGGATCGCCCGTGCCGTGGCATCGCCCGGATGGCCATCAATCGAGCCGTGGTAGAACCCGAGGCTCGCCAGCCCACGCTGTATCTGGCTGACCAGCTGCGTATTGTTGGCGGGCTGAACTTCCCGCTGCGGCGGTGCATTGTTGTCCAGCGACGCCACCTGAACCGGCGCCGGCATGGCCTGCACTGGGGCGGCAGCTACAGGCGCTGAAGGCACGGGTGCTGCAGCAGCGGCAACCGAGGCGCCTCGGCCATCAACTGCCGCAACAATGGCGTCGAGTGTCTGCGCCGTGGCCGAACCAACGGTATCCACAGCACGGTCAACTGGGGTCAATGGCGGCAGTTGAGCGCCGGTAGTGGCCTGCTGGATCACTGGTGGCGGCGCGACAGGCTGGATCACCTGCGCCTGCACCACCGGAGCGGGCTGCACCACGGGTGCCGGCGCCACGACGGCGGCGCGCTGCGCCCTGCCCGATGCATCGGCCTTGAGGATTGCGTCAACCACCGTTGGCGTCAGTGCGCCGGTCGGCGTCATGCCGTTGCGCTGCTCGAACATGCGGATGGCGGTAGCAGTCTGCGGGCCATAGAACCCGTCGACCTTGCCATGGAACATGCCAAGCTCGAACAGCTTCTTCTGCACGTCGAAAGCCTGCTTGTTGCCCACGGGCGCATCAGGAATAACCTGCTGCTGCACGACGGGAGCAACGCTCCCGGTCGACTGCGCTGGCACATATGCCTGCTCGACAGGCACGGCCTGAAGCTGTGCTGGCGCAGCCATGGGCACCGGCGCATCGGCGACCGTGATGGCAGGCGAAAAGAACGGCGCGGGATGACGCGTGGTCTGGAAATACAGGGCGTTACTGGCCGCCAGGGCCGTCAACGTCACCATGGCCAAAAGACCGGTCGAAGAGAGCGGAGCCCGCATATAGCGTGCCCAAGCCCAGCTGCCTGCGCGTCCCAGAGAAGATGCGACAGCGCTGCCCGCCGCGAGGGGCAGGTGCGTGAAGGTGGATGCTGTCATTGCGCTTTTCTTTTTTCGTCTTGCCATGGAATGATTGGAGCGGCGGCTGGCTCTCTACGGAGTGGGGTTACGGTGTCAGTCTCGACGACGTTAGTTGCCGGACCGTTTATGGGCAGTAAAACTGTCATAGTTGTACCCGCTCCGATTTCGGAAATGGCACGCAAAGTGCCCTCATGCAGGTCCACCAGCCCCTTGACAATCGACAGTCCGAGACCGGTACCCTCATACTGACGGGCCAGACCATTCTGCTCCTGGAAGAAGGCTTCGCCAACCCGCTTGATCGAGTCGGGGGCCATGCCCACGCCATGATCGCTCACCGACAGATTGATCGCCTGCCCCTGACGCTTCAGCGACACGGTCACCGTGCCACCGGGATGGCTGAACTTGATGGCGTTCGACATCAGGTTCAGCAGGATCTGGCGGCATGAGCGCTCGTCGGCCATCAGCATCGGCATATCGCTGGCGATATTGGCGACGAGACGGATCTCGCGTTCCTGTGCGGCTGCCTCAAGCATGTTGAAGCATGGCTGCACGATGGTTGCTGGCATGAATGGTTCGGTCTGCAGCTCAAACTTGCCTGCTTCGATCTTGGACATGTCGAGCAGCATACGCACCACTTCGAGCAAATGGCGCCCGCTCTGGTGGATCAGCCCGGCATATTCCTTGTGCGTGGCCGAAGGCTCGCCGCCAATGCCGCTGGTCATCATTTCCGAGAAGCCGACAATGGCGTTGAGCGGCGTGCGCAGCTCGTGGCCAATGGTGGCGAGGAAGCGCGACTTGGCTTCGGAGGCTTCTTCAGCGGCGCGACGGGCTTCCGCCATCGCCACTTCATTGTCCTTGCGGTCGGTAATGTCGCGGAACAGCGCCACCACTTCATGGCGCACACCTTCGGTGGCGGCGTCCAATACGGGCGACAGGCTGACTTCGACCCAGATAAAGCGCGGCAGAGCCGTAGCGCGCGGATCATCCTGGCGCATCCGCACCTCGATGGTGCGCACCTTGCCGCCCTGGTTGGCGTCAGCAAAAGCGGTGAGGTAGGCGGGGCGATCCAGCACATGCATGCGCTCGCCAAGCCCACTGCCCGACAGCTCATAGCGGCGGCAGCCAAACAACGTCTCGGAGGTCCGCGAGGCCAGCAGCACTTCGCCGTCGCTGGAGAACCGGATCACGGCATCCTGAACGTGCTCGATCAGGTGGCGATAGGCGTTAACCTGCGACTTGTCGTAGACTTCAAAGGCAACGCTGATGCGGTGCGATGAGTGCAGCACGATGGTCACGCAGACGGCAAAGCTCAACGCCGAGGTGCCAAACAGCACGCTCGTTGGCATTGGAAAGACTGGCAGCGACAGCAGGTTGGTCACGAAGGCCAGCGCCACAAAGCCAGCAAGGATCATCCAGCTCTGACGACGCAACTCAGGGCGGCCGATCAACGAGGCCAACACCGGCGCCATCACGGCGATAGCCAGCCCGGCGTCGGCAATATGCCCACTTGCGAGCGACAGCAGAAGGCCGACGAAGAACAGGGCATAGACCTGCCCTGCCGCAGCATGCTCGAACAGGCGGCGCTGATGCAGCGACAGCGTGATCATGCCAGCGACGAGGCCGGTTGCAGAAATGACGAAGGGGAGCGCCGAGCCAGCGATCAGCCAATAAATGGCGAACGGCATCAGCAGACCGGAGAGAACAATAGCTATACGTGCGTTGTCAGCGACCGTGTTACGGCGCAGCATTTCTGGGCGATGGCCCGTACCAGCGATGGCCAGACTCATCTCTTTGCTTGCGCCGAAAGAGAACAGGCTACGCATACACACAATACTCACTACTTCGACGCCAGCGGAACGGTGCCAGGCGGCACCTTGAACAAGGCCTTAACACCCTGTCTTGCTCGAATGATTTCCGAGTCTTGTTGTCCTCACACTGGCGCTCAAGGAGCTAAGACGCTCTTAAATCAGAGCCTCTCCAGACCGCTTGCGGCCCGGCACGATGCGGTTTCTATGGTTAGCGTAAACAAGGTGTTGCCTGCGTTACGACCCGCCCGACAATTTGATTCAAATTTTATCGAAATGTCCTAATCCCGCTTAATGGGACGGGCATAGTGTGTGTCATGCAGCACGGGCAGTGGCTGTCAAAACAAACGGAATTCGCAATGTTTCTGGTGGTTCGATCGATATTCTGGCTGACGGTTGCCTTTATGGTGATCAAGCCCGGCTTCGACTTCAGCACGGCCGCGAACCAGACCATGGCTGCAGGCAGCCAGGTGGTGGCGCAGCAGATCCAGTCCATTGAATGCGACACCCTTCAGTGCGTCGGCGGCAAGGCCGTCATCTCGGCAGCACTTTCGTCCTCCCCGTCGGTTGGTTCTCCCATGCATGAGTCGCCAGCCATCAGTCCGGTGCCTTTCCCCCGGCCTCGTCCGGACTGGGCGGGTTAAAGGGAGCCATCAGGCCCCCGTGAATTACCCCAGGGTTGTGTCACTTCCCCAAGCGACGCCACTCCAACGACCCTGGTCCTGCCCCAAGCACGCTGCCCCGTGCTTGGGGCTTTTTCTTTTCCAACGTCCCAATGGGTGATGGGATCGTTCTGACGTGCCCAGCGTTGTATTCGAGTTCGCTCGAACTTCATGAGGCCGTGCCATGACGGACCATCCTGAACTCAGCCATCTGCCACCCACCAAGCCCGTGCCGACCGGTCCCACACGACGGGATTTCCTGTTCGTGGCGACGGGCGCCGTTGCGGTCGTGGGTGCGGGCGCCACCATCTGGCCGCTCATCGATCAAATGAACCCCGACGCCTCGGTACTCGCCACCGGCTCGGCCGAGTTTGATCTGTCCGCCATGGCGGTCGGACAGGAGATAACGGTGCAGTGGCGTGGTCAGCCCATCTTCATTCGCTATCGAACCCCCGAAGACATTACCGACATGCAGTCGGTCCCGCTCAACGACCTGAAGGACCCCGCACCGGATTCGGCGCGAGTCATCGAGGGGCATGAACAATATCTGGTGGTGATCGGGATCTGCACGCATCTGGGCTGCGTGCCGGTGTTCAATGCGGGGTCCTACAAGGATGGCTGGTACTGCCCCTGCCACGGCTCACAATATGATGCCTCAGGCCGCATTCGATCCGGCCCAGCGCCGCTCAACCTAGTGATGCCGCCCTATGTCTTCAAAACGGCGACCTCGATCCAGATCGGCTAGCGCCGCGACTCTAAGCGCCTCTGGACCAGCCACAAAAGGCTCTCTCCACAGGCTTTTCCAGCGTTCTCCACGGCTTTCGCGATCGGTAAAATTGCAGCGATCTGGTTCACCTCGGGGAAGGCGGCCACGCCTACCTCAGGCGTCATGAAAACCAATACCCAGATTCGCCAAGACCTCTCCGATGCACCCGACCTCTCGGCAGTTGCCGTGATGGATAACGGCCTGACCCAGATTACCGTTTCGGTGATGAACCTGACCGCCACCGGCGCGCAGATCGAAGTTCACGTGCCCACGCAGCTGCCGCCCATGCTGTCGCTGCTGGTCAATGGCCGCCTCAAGTCCTGCGAAGTCATCTGGCAGTTTACCCAGTTTGCCGGTCTGCGCTTTCTGGGCGTACAGGCCAACTGAGCCAAACGCTCCCTCCACCGTTCGTGCGCCCAGTTTTGCTTGCGGGGCGCATCTCTGCTCACTAGATAAGGCTCATGACCGAGCCCAAAGCCTTTCAAGACATCGCCGAAAACCTCTCCTTCCTTGACGATTGGGAGGACCGGCTCAATTACGTCATCGAGTTGGGCCAGGCTTTGCCGTCCATGCCCGAAGACGACAAGACCGACGACAACAAGGTCAAGGGCTGCGTGTCAAATGTCTGGCTCGTGTCCAAAACGGACCGTTCCGGACCAACACCATCGATGAGCTTTCGCGGCCAGTCAGACGCCATCATCACCAAGGGGCTCGTGGCTATCCTGCTGGCGCTTTACTCCGACCGCCCCGCAGCGGAGATCGCCGAAACCGACGCCATTGAGTGGTTCAAGAAGGTTGGTCTCAGCGAGCACCTGGGCATGCAGCGTTCTAATGGCCTTGTCGCCATGGTCAATCGCATCCGCACCGAAGCGAAGGCCCTGAGCTAACCGTCGGCAAACATGGCTGGGCGCGTTTCCAGCCATCCCCGCACTGCGCCGCCCTGCCCGCTCGCCCGATGGGGCTGCAAGCCAAACTGGTCGGCCAATTGCTCGAGCCCGATGCGCAGTATCAGCTTGGCGCTGCGCCGTGGCCAGCGCCGCTCGATCTCGATGGCCTGCAGGCCCTTGCCCAGCCCGCACACGTCAAACACTACGCCCCAGCAGTCCCCCGGCAATTGCGCCGCGATCCGGTTGAGCGCCTGACGGGCCTCTACGGCACTGTCGCTAACCTCCGCCGCCCCGTTGCCGCCCTTACGTCCGCCACCGACCCGCGCCGGGTCATAGGACATGGTCACGCGCGGCACGAGACGTGAGCGCTCGATCAGCCGCGCCAGCCGATCGGCCGCCGCCACATGGTGGGGCAGCAGAAACGTCGCGCCATCCTCGCCCTTGCTGGCCGCGAGCCGCGCCACCACTGCGTCATCGGCTTCAGTGCGCATCTGCAACCCCCTCCGCTTGGGCAGCCTCCAGGCGCCGCTCAAGTGCGCTGACCTCCTCATCAAAGGCAGGATCATCGCGCATATCCTCGATGACAGCGCAGGCATATGAGACTGTTGTCCTATCACGACCAAATGCGCCACCGATTTCCGTCAGGCTGCGCCCGAGCACAACATGGCTGAGATACATGGCAAGCTGGCGAGCACGGGCGGTTGGTGGGCGACACCGGGATTTGTGGATTATCAGCCGGATAGGTACGCGCTTTTCGCGCGCGACAAGCGCAATCACATCATCGCAGGCAGAGCGCCGCGTCAGGGTGTTCAGCGGAGAAAGCGGATGACAGCCGGTATTCATAGTCTGGCCTCGTCGGGTACAAGGAATTTATTCCTACATACTGCGACGGTCAAAGCCAACCGGGGATAAGTGGGGAATTTACTGAGAGGCCAGAAGGGCCGGACATTCAAACGGCCACTCTGGAGAGCGGCCGTTTGAACTTTGGTTATCGCCGGGGCCTAATCGCCAGAACTGGCTGGATCAAGCGCGACGTCTCGTCGTGTGGCAGGCGCCGATAATCAGGCAGCCTTGCGGCCGAGGCCATTGTCCTTGGCGAGCTTGGAGCGCGTCGCCGAGTAGTTTGGAGCAACCATTGGGTAGTCAGCTGGCAGGTTCCACTTCTCGCGGTATTCTTCTGGCGAGAGGTTGTAGTGGGTGCGCAGGTGACGCTTCAGGGATTTGAACTTTTTACCATCTTCGAGGCAGATGATAAAATCTGCAGCGACGGACTTGCGCACAGGCACAGCCGGCTTGAGTTCTTCAACCTGTACAGGGACTTCATTGTTCTGCAGGGCCCGCAGCGCGCCGTGCACCTCAGCGATCAGCTTAGGCAGATCGGTGGGGCTAACTGCGTTGTGGCTCACATATGCAGAGACGATCTCGCTGCTGAGCTCGATTAGGTCGGTCTCATAGCCGGTCGCCGAACCGGTCGCTTCGTTCATAATTCAACCTTTCATGGGTTCTATAGAGCACCAACGAGGGCGGTCGATGCCGTGTGCATTCCTATGACTGTTCAGTTGCCTTCGCAAGGAGATGCAGCAATTAACATGTTACCGCGACGAACAGTCATACTTGTCAATTCGGGCCGCTTTTAGACTTCATCTCGTCAGCAGCGATATTATTTTTTGCCGCGTAGTCAGCGCCATAACTTGCCCTAGCCAACAGATGCGCTGACAAAGGCGTCGTAATTAAGATGAACACGACCCCGATTATTGCCCGTACAGCAACGGCAGGATCGAAAGACAAGACGGCAACTGCTAGCAGAATCAGCCCACCACCGACCGCTCCGGCCTTGGATGCCGCGTGCATGCGGGTCAGCAGATCGGGCAGGCGCAAGACGCCGACAGATGCCAGCAAACAAAATGCAGCACCGACAAGCATTAGGAAGCAACCAGCATAGATGGCGAGATCGACAATCATCGGTCGTTCTTCCCCGCTTTACCCAGATTTTTCGCCAAGATGTAGCGCGCAAACGCAATTGTCGCGAGAAAGCCCAACAGCGCCAGCGCAATTGCAATGTCCAGATACAGCATCAGCCCGGTGCGGATTGCCACCGTTCCAACAAAGCCCATGGCGAGGACCGTCAACAGATCGAGCGCCAAGACGCGGTCGGCCAGAGTTGGTCCGATGACAACACGAACAATTGAAATCAATAGCGACAGACCCAGCATCACCAGGGCGATCATTGTCGTTAGATCAAGCACATCTGCCGCGCTCATGCGTACAACTCCCGCACCTTGGCCTCAAAGCCATTGGCAATGTCGGCGATAGCATCCTCGCGCGTTGTCAGCGCCAAAACGTGCACGTAGAGCGTGCTGCGATCCTCCGAGACATCGATACTGAGCGTGCCCGGTGTCAGCGTGATGAGATTGGCCAAAAGCGTAATCTCGGCATCCGACTTCACCGTCAGCGGAAAGGCGATAATAGCCGGGTTGAGCGCCGCCTTGAGGTTCGGCGACAGCACGATGATCGACACGCGCACGGCGCTGACCATCAGCTCCCACAGGAAGAGCCCCAGCAGCGACAGGGCAGCCCGCAGGCGGCGTAGGTTGATCCGCCCTTGCAGCGACTGCCGCAGCAGTAGCGCGACCACCAGGCCCAGCCCTGCCCCCAGCAGCAGGTTGAGTGGGTTAAAGCTGCCCGTTATGGCAGCCCAGATCAGCGCGAGTGTCAGTACCAGCAGCGCGGCTCTCATGGCGTGCCTCCCGCCAGCCCAACCGCGCTCACGTAGCGCGACGGGTCGATCATATCGAAGGCCCCGGTGCCGATGATTTCCAGCAGCCCGTTAGGCCAGAGGCCGAGCGCCACCACGGCAGCTGTCAGCACGCCAGCCGTGCCATAGCGCAGCCATGCCTCATTGCGGCTCAGCACCACCAGCGGTTGCGGCTCCGCGCCGCTGCCTTCCATGCCATCGCGCCAGAACATATGCGCCCAGAGCCGCGATACGGCGATCAGCGTCAGCACCGCATTGAGGATCAGCGCCACGACCAACGCGATGCCGCCCCAATCACCCTGCTCCAGCCCCGCCTGCAACAGCAACAGTTTGGGCCAGAAGCCCAATAGCGGCGGCACACCCGCCGCTGCCAGCATCAGCACGAAGAACAGGATCGAAAGCGGCGCACTGGCTGCGTAGAGCCCGCCCATGCGGCGGCTATCGGTTTCGCCCGTCATCCGCTCGATCAGCCCCGCCACTAGATACAGCGCCGTCATCGTCAGCATGGCGTGCACGATGTAAAAGCCTGCCCCCGCCACCGCCGTGTGCGAACCGATGGCGATACCCGCCACAACGGCGCCAATGCCGCCGATAACGAGGAAGCCGAGCGCCCGGCGCAGATTGGTTTCCGCAATCGCCCCCAGTGGTGCGGTCAGCAGCGTTGCCACCGCGATCACCACCAGTACTGGCTCAAGCACCTCCCGGCTGGATGGCAGCAGCAGGATCAACACGCGCAGCAGCGCATAGGCACCGACCTTGGTCAGCAACCCGGCCATCAGCGCCGAAATCACCACAGGCGGCGTGTGATAGGACGCTGGCAGCCAGGCGTTGAGCGGAAATGCCGCCGCCTTCATGCCGAAGGCCAGCAGCAACAGCGCGGCAATACCGGTCAGCGCCGCCGGATTGGCGTCCGGCGCCACGCGCAGGATATCGGCCATGTTCAGCGTGCCGAGCAGGCCATAGATCAGCCCGAGCGAGAGCAGGAACAGCGTCGTCGCGAGGAAATTGAGAAAGCCGTACTTCACCGCGCCATCAAGCTGTGCCGGACTTCCGCCCAGGACGATCAGCCCGAACGAAGCGATCAGCATCACCTCGAACCAGACATAGAGATTGAACAGATCGCCGGTGAGGAACGATCCGGTGACGCCTGCCAGCAACAGCAGGACCAGCGCGTGGAAGCCGTCGCGCCCATCATTGCTGGCGCGCTCGCCCTGCGCATAGACCAGCACAGCCAGCGTCACCAGCGCAGCGGTCAACGCAAAGACCACGCCAAAGGCGTCTGCGGCAAAGCTGATGCCGAAGGGCGGCAACCAGTTGCCCATGGTCATGCTCAGCGGCCCGGCAAAGGACACCCGCAGTAGCAGCGCAATCTCGCAGGCGATGATGGTCAGCACCACGCAGATGGCCAGCACGGCCGAGCTCGTGCTGCTCCGCCGCATCACCAAGGCTGCCGCGCCCATCAGCGCCAGCACCAGCGGCAGCACCACAATCCAGTCGGCTATGATCGTCGCCGTTTGCTGCATACCGTCCATCAATAGCTCAGGGGTGGGTTGGGCGCATTGTCCGGCTCAGCCAGGCGCATGGTGTCGGTATTGTCGGCGTCGAGCGTCTGATAGGCGCGATAGGCCAGCACCAGCAGGAAGCTGAACATGGCAAAGCCGATGACGATAGCCGTCAGAATCAGCGCCTGTGGCAGCGGATTGGCGATCGGCCCAGCAGGCACACTCAGCCCATCGGGTACAATCGGCGCGATTTCGCGGGTTAGCCGTCCGGCGGTGAAGATCAGCAGGTTCACGCCATTGCCCAGCACCACCATGCCCAGCAGCATGCGGATCACCGAGCGCGACAGAAGCAGGTAGATCCCCAATGCCACAAACAGCCCGACCAGAATTGCCAGCACGTGTTCCATCAGGGTTCCTCCCCCTCATCGCCTTGCAGCGCCAGCGCCACGGCCGAAATGGTGCCAAAAACGACGAAATAGACCCCGATATCGAAGATCATCGGTGTGGACAGCGGCACCACGGTGTCGCCGAGATTGAGATAGAGCCAGATGCTGGTGAGGAAGGGCGACCCAGTTCCCAGCGACAACAGACCCGAGCCCGCCGCGATGAACACGCCAAATCCGGCAAAGGCCGTCGGCTCAAACCGCAGCGCCTCGCGCACCGCCGGCACGCCCACCGCCATGGCATAGACCGCAATGGCCGAGGCCGCGATCAGCCCGCCGATAAAGCCGCCGCCCGGTTCATTGTGGCCGCGCAGGCATACATAGACCGAGAACACCAGCATGATGCCGACAATGACCGGCGCGAGCGTGCGGAAGATCAGCGTGTTCATGCCGTGGCTCCCTTCGCCTTGCGGGTGCGGGGCTTGGGTGGCGCGGCTGGCTTTTTGCGGCTGCGCAGCAGCGCCATGATGGCGATCCCAGCGGCCATCACCACCGAAATTTCGCCCAGCGTATCAAAGCCGCGATAGTCGACGAGGATGACGTTGACGATATTGGCGCCGTGGGCAATCGGCACGCTGGTGGCGGTGAAGAAATCGCTGAGGCGTGTATCGAGCGGCCCGGCCAGAACCACCATGAGCAACAGGCTCACCCCTGCCCCGCAGACAACAGCCAAAGTGCCGTCGCGCAGCAGGTCTTCGAGGTGACGCGGATCCCGCTCGTCGAGCTTCAGCTTGGTCATCACCAGCGTCAGAATCACGACCGAAAGGATTTCCACCATGAACTGGGTGAACGCCAGGTCGGGTGCGCCGAACAGCAGGAAGATCAGCGCCACCGCCGCACCCTGCACGCCCAACGACAGGATCGCCACCAAGCGGCTCGGCGCCATCAACACCGCGCCCAACCCGATCACCGCCAAGGCGATCACGCCCCATTCGTAGGGCCTCAGATCAGGCCAGGCCAGCACCGCGCTCCAGTTGCCCAGCTCAGCCGTCGGCAACAGACGCTCCAGCCCGCCCATGCCCAAAAGCGGCACGAACAGCGCCAGCGCCAGCGTCACAAACACCAGCACCAGATAAAGCTCCAGCCGACCATGATGCAGCCAGCGCGTCACCGCCCCGGCAAAGCGGATCAGGCCGAACATCACTGCGTCAAACACCGTGTCCGCCGTCCAGCCCAGCGCGGACGATGCGCGGCGCAGTCCCGAACGGATGGCCCCGGCCCAGTAATACACCGCGCCACTCAGGATCCAGGTCGCCACCGACAGCCAGATCACCGGGCTTGTCAGATCGATGGCCCAGCCCAGATGGCTTTCGACATAGTCGCCGCGTATCGAAGAGGCTGCGGGCGACAGAATGTAATCGGCCAGCCCGATGATAAAGATGGAGCCGATGACACCGGCAATCGCCAGCAGGATCGGCCCGGCCAGCATGGCGGGCGGCGCTTCATGGGCGTGGCGCGGCGTTTCGGTCATCGCGCCGAGGAAGGGCTTGATCACCACCAGCAGCGCCACCCCGCCCAGTAGCGCATTGCCCGCCACCAGAACCAGCAGCGTCAAAATGCCCTGCCACTCGGTATTGGCCAGCGCGAGATACATCTCTTCCTTGGCAAAGAACCCGATGGTCGGCGGCAGGCCAACCATGGCCAGCCCCGCCAGAACCGCCGCAAAGAACGTCAGTGGCATGACATTCGCGAGCCCGCCGAGCGCCGTGATTTCGCGCGTCCCGGTGCCGTGATCCACCGCGCCGACAATCATGAACATGGCCGCCTTGTAGAGCGCATGGGCAACGAAATAGGCGACCATGGCCAGAATGGCCGTCTCGGTCCCCAGCCCGATCAGCAGCACCAGAAGCCCCAGCGAGGCAATCGTGGTCTGCGCCAGCATCTGTTTGAGATCGCTCTGGCGCATCGCCCCCAGCGCACCCCAGATCAGCGTCACGCCACCGAACCCGACCAGCAGCGTGGTCCAGATTTCTGTGCCGCCCAAAAACGGCGTCGTGCGCGCCAGCAGATAGACGCCCGCCTGCACCATCGTGGCGGAGTGCAGAAATGCCGAAACCGGCGTTGGCGCTTCCATGGCGTTGGGCAGCCAGAAGTGGAACGGAAACTGCGCCGATTTGGTGAAGGCGGCGAGAAGGATACAGGCGAGAACAATGCCATAAAGCCCGCTGTCGCGCACCACACCACCGATGGCGCTCATCTCCCAGGTGCCAGCAATCATCTGCAACAGCAGCACGCCCGCCAGCAGGCCCATGCCGCCGATATTGGTCACCACCAGCGCCTGAATAGCCCCGCGTCGCGCCGCCTGCCGGCTGTGGTCAAAGCCGATCAGCAGGAACGAGGTGACCGACGTCAGCTCCCAGAACATGAACAGCGCCAGCATGTTGTCGGCGAGCACAAGGCCCAGCATGGCGCCCATAAAGGCCATCAGAAACGCCAGGAACCGCCCCTGATGCGGATGCCCCTTGAGATAGGAGGCCGCGTAAAGCACCACCAGCGCGCCAATGCCCGCAATGGTCAGCGCAAAGGTCAGGCTCAGCCCGTCGAGATAGAACGACAGCCTGAGATTATAGACCGGCACCCAATCGATAGCGCCCTGCACCAGCGTGCCGGTCGCAATGGGATGCAGATAGCTTGAGAGGTAAGCGAAGATCCCCGCAGGCACCAAGGCCAGCACCCAGCCGGCATACGACCCGATGAGGCGCTGCAACAGCGGCGTGAACAGCGCGGCGATAAACGGCGCAAGGGCAACGAGAATGAGAAGCGGGTCCAGTGTCTGCGTCAAATCCCCTGCCATCCGCTAGCGCGGATACCCCTGCTTGAGAAATTCCGCGCGCATCAGCGGCTTGATCACCAGCACCATGTAGCCAATGGCAACAACCCCGACGAGGCCACCAATGATCGCGCCGCCGGCGAGGCCGCGTGTGCTGACAAAGCTGGCAATCAGGAAAGCTGCGAGGCCCAGAACCAGCAACAGCCCAAGTAATATGATGGGGCGGCGGGCCACTTTGCGCTGTGTTGTCAAAATCAGCGTCTTGGCTTCATCGTCCGAAAGCGCATCGAGCTCTGGGAAGTTGCGCATTGGGTCCCAAGACCGCATGACGTTCTCCGTAAACAGACACGAAACAGACTCGCCGCTACTTTCTGGCATGGGCTCCCCAGGTAAGCCACCCAAACAGGTAGCAATCCCCAACCTATCTGCCTACATCTGCCACACGCTGCATTGCGCAGTTCCCGCAAGCCATCGACCGGATGTCTCCATGACCAAATCCTCCGCTCCCATCGCTGCCCAGAAGTCTCACGCGGCCACCTTCCACGGCGTTACGCGTGACGACCCATACAATTGGCTGCGCGCCGACAACTGGCAGGAGGTGATGCAGAAGCCCGAGACGCTCGATCCCGAAATCCGCGCCTATCTCGACGCCGAGAACAGCTATTTCGAGGAGCAGTTCGGCAAGCCGACCGAGGCGCTGCAGGACACGATCTACAAGGAAATTCGCGGCCGCATCAAAGAGGACGATAGCGGCATCGCTTCGCCCGACGGCCCCTTCGCCTATAATTCGCGCATGCTCGAGGGCAAGCAGTACCCACTGATCGTGCGCACCCCGCGTGAGGGTGGCGAAGAAACCGTTCTGCTCGATTGCAACGTGGAAGCCGGCGAAGGCTATTTCGGCTTTGCTGGCGCCGAGCATGATCGCTCGCACCGCTATCTCGCCTGGGCCGCCGACCGCGCGGGCTCGGAATATTATGACATCGTCATCCGCGATCTCGATACCGGCGTCGACAGCGCCGAGGTCATCACCGAGACCGCCGGATCCTATGTCTGGAGCAATGATTCCAAGTCGATCTACTACACCGAGTATGACGACAATCACCGCCCCTATCGCATCAAGCTGCACACCATCGGGACTGACCAGGCGAACGATCCGATCATCTTCGAAGAAAAAGACCCCGGCTTTTTCGTCGGCGTTGGCCGCACCCTGTCCGACAAGTTCATCGTCATCGACGCGCATGATCACCAGACATCGGAATGCTGGCTGATCGACGCTGAGAAAGGCGGCGAGGCACGCCTTGTCGCGCCACGCCTCACAGATCGTGAATACGACATCGATGAGCGCGATGGCCTGCTCTATATCCGCACCAATGCGGATGGCGCCGAAGACTTCAAGATCGTCACCGCGCCCGTCGACAATCCCGGCGCCGACAACTGGACCGATCTCATCGCCCACCAGCAGGGCGTGCTGATCCTCGACAGCACGGTCATCAAAAACCACCTGCTGCGCCTTGAGCGCTATGAAGGCCTGCCGCGCATTGTCGTGCGCGACCTGCGCACCAATAAGGAAGAGACCGTCAAATTCGACGAGGAGGCCTATTCGCTGGGTATGTCGGTCGGCTACGAGTTCGATACGTCGGTGTTCCGCCTCACTTATGCCTCGCCCACCACGCCGTCGCGCACCTATGACATGGACCTCGAGACCGGCACCCGCACCCTGCTCAAGGAGCAGGAAGTGCCCTCCGGTCACAATCCAGCGGACTACGAGACCCGCCGCCTCTTCGCCAAGGCGTCCGATGGCGAGCTGGTCCCCGTCACCGTGCTCTATCGCAAGGGCACCAAGCTCGATGGCTCGGCCCCGGCCCTGCTCTACGGCTACGGCGCTTATGGCATGTCCATGCCGTCCAACTTCTCCATCTCGGCGCTCTCGCTGGTCGATCGTGGCTTCGTCCACGCCACCGCTCACATTCGCGGCGGCATGGAAAAGGGCTATCGCTGGTACGTACATGGTCGCCGCGAAAACAAGACCAACACCTTCACCGATTTCATCGCTGCCGCTGAGATGCTGATTGCCGAGGGCTATACGTCCAAGGGCCGCATCGTGGCGCAGGGCGGTTCGGCCGGTGGCATGCTCATGGGCGCCATCGCCAATCTGCGCCCCGATCTCTGGGGTGGCATTCTCGCGCAGGTGCCGTTTGTCGACGTGCTCAACACCATGCTCGACGAAACCCTGCCACTGACCCCGCCAGAATGGCCCGAATGGGGCAATCCGCTGGCTTCGGCTGAGGACTATGCCCGCATCGCTGCCTACGCCCCCTATGAGCAGGTTGCCGCCAAGGACTATCCGCCGATCTTCGCGTTGGCTGGTTTGACCGATCCGCGCGTGACCTATTGGGAGCCCGCCAAGTGGGTCGCCAAGCTGCGCGCCACCAAGACGGGCGACACCCCGATCTACCTCAAGACCAATATGGGCGCCGGCCACGGCGGCGCATCGGGCCGCTTCGACCGCCTCAAAGAAACCGCCCAGTGCTACGCCTTTGCGTTGCAGGTCGTGGGAGCGGACCAGGCCTAGTCGCACATGCCCCTTCTTCAGGGGAGAGGAAAGGCCCCTCCCCAAGCACGTGTCATCCCGGCCTTGAGCCGGGATCCATCCTGAGATGAGCATTTGAGCCACTTTGCGGCTGCGGCACTATCTCGAGATGGACCCCGGCTCAAGGCCGGGGTGACCCGGTGGAAGGACAAATCCACCTTGCTCACCGGACGAACGATCATTACATTACCCCGATGACCAACAATTCGTCCGCCGCACATCTCCAGCTGGAAGCCGGGCAGGATGCCCTGAGCGAGGTCCTGCAGGACTTCCGGCTCAGCGGCGTCAACTATGGTCGGCTTGAATTGCGCCATCCGTGGAGCCTGGCCTTCCCGGAGCAGCCACAACTGCGCTTTCACTTCGTCAGCCGTGGGCCATGCTGGGTCCATACCAAGACCAAAGGCTGGGAAGAGCTGAGCGACGGCGACCTCGTATTGTTGCCGCAGGGCGCCGAACACCGCCTCGCCAGCACACCGGACAAGACTGACGATTCAATGTCCAAATGCCAGATCACCAAGCTCGGCGGCAACGTGTGTAAGGTCGTCAAAGACGGGGACGGCAGCGCGTCCATTCTGTTCTCGGGCTCGATGGAGCTTGGTGCCTATGCCCTGCACCCTCTGATCAGCCTGATGCCCACCATCATTAGGGGCAATGACGTCGCCACCCACGATCCAATGGTCAATCCATTGATCGCCGCCATGACCGTGGAGGCCTGTGAGCCCCGCATGGGCAGCGCCACCATTCTGTCGCGCATGGCAGATCTGCTCACAGCCCGCTTGATCCGCTGCTGGGTCAAGGGCCATGAAGATGACACCACCGGTTGGCTCGCCGCCATTCGCGATCCTCATGTCGGGCGCGCGCTCGTCGCCATGCATCGCGAGCCCGGCAGGAACTGGACGATCGAAAGCCTCGCGGCGCTGGCCGGTCAGTCCCGCTCGGTGTTCGCCGAGCGCTTCAGCGCCATTCTGGGCGAAGGCGCCGCGCGCTATCTTGCCCGCCTGCGCATGCAGTTGGCGCAGGAATGGCTGGCGCAAAACAGCATGGCCACCGCCGAAGTCGCCTCCCGCCTCGGTTATGAGTCCGAGGCCAGCTTCGCCCGCGCCTTCAAACGCATCACCAATGCCTCGCCCGGCGCGGTGCGGCGCAGCGCTTCCGGACGAATTGATATGGAACTCGGATTTTAAGACACATATCGTCTCAACCGGTGCGCCTATGAAGCTCCTCCAGAATTTGGAGTTAGCTTCGTGACAGACACCACCCTCCCCCTCGATGGCATCGCCGTCGACCATGACGCGACCTCGGCGACAACGTCATGGGGCGCAAAAACCTGGCTGGCCATGCTCGCCATGCTTGCCACCAGTTTCGCCCTCGTCTCTGCCGAGTTCCTTCCGGCGGGCCTGCTCACCCCGATGGCGGCCGACCTCGGCATCAGCGAAGGCACGGCCGGTCAGGTGGTCACCGCCACCGCTTTGGTCGGCGCGATCACGGCGCTGCTCAGCAACGTGTTGATCGGCACGATCAACCGCAAAGCCGTGCTGCTGGGTCTTAGCGCACTGGCCGTCGTGTCCAATCTGCTGTCGGCCTACGCCACTGACTTCTGGCTGCTGCTGGTTGGTCGGGCTGGCCTCGGCATCGCGCTCAGCGCGTTCTGGGCGCTGTCCATGGCTGTCGTGGTTCGCCTCGTCGGCACTAAATCCATGGGCCGCGGCGTCGCCATGGTCAGCCTCGGCGTGTCCCTCGCCACCATTGCCGCGCCGTCCATGGGCGCCTTGATCAGCGATTGGATCGGCTGGCGCCACGCCACCGCCATCACCGCTGGCCTTGCCGGCTTTGCCCTCCTGCTCCAGCTGATCAGCCTGCCAAGCCTGCCGGCCTCTGCCAGCAATAGCCTGGGCGATGTGCTTGGCCTGACGCGCCGTCGCGGCGTTCAGCTCGGCATGCTCGCCATTCTCATGCTGATGGCTGGCCACATGACCGGCTCAGTCTATGTGCGTCCGTTTCTCGAGCAGGTTACGTCGCTGTCGACCGGCATGATCGCGCTGGTACTCGGTGGCTTCGGCATCGCCGCCGTGGTGGGCACCGTGCTTGCCGGCCGCCTTGCCGATATTGATGCCCGCAAGACGTTGGCCCTCACAGCCACCATCATGGCGCTGTCGGCGCTGGCCCTTGTGCTATGGGGTGCAAGCATTGCAGCAGCCTTCGTGTTTGTCGCGTCGTGGGGCCTTGCCTTTGGCATGGCGCCGGTTTCGCTGCAGGCCAATTTGTCGCGCTCGGCGCCCGATGCGCTTGAGGGTGCGGGGAGCCTAATGGTGGTGTCCTTCCAGGTCGCCATTACCCTTGGCGCGGTGATCGGTGGTTATGTGGTGGATACCTTCTCGGCCACCGCAAATATGAGCCTGACGGCCATTTTGGCGGCCCTGACGCTGCTGCTGGCCCTGTCCCAGCGCAAGGCCTGATCCCTAGCGATGCGGTGGTGCCAAACCTTTTCGTTGAGCACCACCGCTTTGGAAGGAACGTTCAAGCCCAACTGATTGTTGTATCGTCATAATCGGCCTATAGCTTGGGTCGGATTTTTTCCTCAGCGATAAACAAAAGACGGAGGCTACTCATGTCCACCAAGTTCACTCTGCCACCCCTGCCATATGCCTATGACGCACTTGGCCCCTACATGTCGGCAGAAACACTTGAGTTCCACCACGACAAGCACCACCAGGCTTACGTCACCAATGGTGAAAAGCTGCTGGAAGGTTCGGGCCTGGAAATCCTGGCGCTCGAAGACATCGTCAAGGAGTCCTATGGCAAGAATGCCGGCCTCTTCAACAATGCCGGCCAGCACTACAACCACGTGCACTTCTGGAACTGGATGAAGCCAAATGGCGGCGGCAACAAGCTGCCCGGCGCTCTGGCCAAGAAGATCGACGAAGACCTCGGCGGCTTCGACAAGTTCCGCGCTGATTTCATCGCTGCGGGCACCACGCAGTTCGGTTCGGGCTGGGCATGGCTGTCGCTCAAGGACGGCAAGCTGGAAGTCTCCAAGACTGCCAATGGTGAGTCGCCACTGATCCACAACGCGCATCCACTGCTCGGCGTCGACGTCTGGGAACACTCCTATTACATCGACTACCGCAATGCCCGTCCGAAGTACCTCGAAGCCTGGTTCGACAACCTGGTGAACTGGGAACACGTCGAACTGCTGTTCGAAGAAGCCAAGTAAGCTTCGCACCAAACGATAAAACAGAGCCCGTCAACGCCCCGCGCGTTGGCGGGCTTTGTGTTTTTGGCGGCACCACCACCGCTCGTCACCCTCGGGCTTGAGACCCGACGGCTCTTCACTTCCCCGCCTGTCCCAAAACCCTCGGGTCAGGCCCGAGGGTGACGGCTGAAGCATAGCGCGCCCCCGCATTTTCCCCAGCCCGTTGGCCCTTGCTCCCTGCGCCCCCTTCTACGCCACACCACCCTATGGTAACAATTTGTTCACTATTCGGGGAGCGTGCGTGTCAGAGCCTGCCAAGGTCGTTGCGATTATCGCGGCAAATCCTGCGCTGTCGTCTTTGTTGACGATGGTGGTGGCTGGCGATTCACACCTCAAAGTCCGCCAGTTCGAGAGCGAACTCGAGCTCATCGCCTATATGCGGCTTGCCCCTGTTCACATGCTGGTATGCGACTTCGACCGTGAAGGTCGCCCTGCCTATGAGATGGTGGAAGGCATTCGCCTCAACAACCATCTGATTAGCCAGGACGTCCCGGTCATCGCACTCACCCGCACGATCACGCCACCAATGCGCCATCAGGCGATCAGCGCCGGCATCGACGAGGTCATCGTCAAGCCGATGTCGCCCCGCCACCTGCTGCAGCGCATTCAAACCCGGCTCAAGACGCGCAGCGTCGTCGGCGCCCTGGGTGGCTATCGCGGCCCGGACCGCCGCGACCGCATTACCATGCCCAAGCCAAGCCCAACCCCGGCCCGCCGCAACACCGACAACGTCATCCCGCTCTTCCCCAAAGCCCCCAAGCCCCAGCATCCGGGCCTCGAGCACTAGGCACGGGCAGGTGTTTGCCAGAAGTACCCCCTCCTAGCCTCCCCCTGATAGGGGGAGGAACGAGCTTGTGCTCGCGTTACGATCGCGCCCAAAACCCGAAGCCCTCCTCCCCCTTTTCAGGGGGAGGCCGGGTGGGGGTATCCTCCCTCAAAGAAGCCCCCAAAAAACCACGCCACCCACCGCCGCTTCCCACGGACTTGATCCGTGGGTCTCTCGCAGCACGGCACAAATAAAAGACCCGCGGATCGAGTCCGCGGGCCGCATCATGGATGGAAAGCAGACGAGGCGCGAAAACCTACCGCGCTTCGGACACCAACCGGGTCACCCGGTTCCACAGGTCATCGATCGACTCGGCGAACTGCACCACGTGCTCATAGCCGCGCAGGCCCGGTGCTAAAACGTCCGCCGCATAGCCGCGAATGACTTCATAGGCCCGGTGACGATTGAGCATAACCACAGGCACCGTGCGGCCAGCGGCGCGCCCCGATGCCCAGGTGTTGAACAATGCGGTAACGGACGCCAGCGACCCCGGCAGCGCCACATAGCCCTCGGCCAGCTCGGCCACGCGGGCCTGCCGTTCGGCCGCCGTGCCAAACACCTCGAATGGCACACCGGCCAACGCGGGCGGCAGCACCAGCGGGCTATCGGCGACGATCAGCACATTGCCGCCCGACGCCCGCGCAGCCGTGATCAGCGGCACCGGAACCACGCCCTTTTCGGCGATGCAGATGATGCGCGCGCCCCGCTTGGCGAAGTGCGTGCCGACCTGGCTCATGATCGAGGCGCGTTCAGCGTCACCCGGACCTTTGTCCGAGGCGAAGATGGCCAGCGTTGGCGCGGGAGAAAGTGTATCCATTATCGTCATTTACCCCGCTTCAGGCTGCCAAGAATGCCGCGCACCAGCGCGTTGCCCAGCCGGTTGGCCACCGTGCGGGCCAGTGAATTCATTGCCGCTTCCGCCGGCGTCTGGCGTGTGGACGCGCGCGGCGTGCTGGGTGCGCGCGCCGTTGTCGCCGTACGCGAAGCAGGCGCGCTGCGGTCGAGTTTGGCGCGTTCGGCGTCGATGCGTTGCTGCTCGGCGGCGTCCTGCTGTGCCTTGGCCTTGCGCGCCAGCACTTCAAAGGCCGAGTCGCGGTCGATCATGGTGTCGTAAAGCCCGGCCACAGGCGAATTGGCCATGATGGCCCGGCGCTCTTCAGGCAGCAGCGGCCCCACCTGCGCAGAGGGTGGACGGATGAGCGTGCGACCAACCATGGACGGAATGCCCTTGGCTTCCAAAACCGAGACCAGCGCCTCGCCGATCCCCAATTGGGTGATCACTTCGGCGGTTGAGAAATCTGGGTTGGGGCGGAACGTGTCGGCGGCGACCTTCACTGCTTTCTGCTCGCGCGGCGTATAGGCGCGCAGCGCGTGCTGCACGCGGTTAGACAGCTGTGCCAGCACGGATTCTGGAATATCAACCGGGTTTTGCGTCACGAAGTACACGCCGACGCCCTTGGAGCGCACCAGCTTGACCACCTGCTCCACCTTGTCGACCAGCACTTTGGGTGCGCCGTCAAACAGCAGGTGCGCTTCGTCAAAGAAGAACACCAGCTTGGGCTTGTCCGGATCGCCCACTTCGGGCAGCGCCTCGAACAGCTCGGAGAGCATCCACAAAAGGAATGTCGCATAGAGCCGTGGCGCGCGCATCAGCTCGTCGGCGGCCAAAATCGAGATAAAGCCGCGACCGTCGCGGTCGGTCCGCATCAGATCAGCGATTTCCAGCGCGCGTTCGCCAAAGAAGTTCTCGGCGCCCTGCTGTTCCAGCACTAGCAAAGCGCGCTGCACAGCGCCGATCGAAGCGGTGGTCACATTGCCGTAGCGAACGGAAATGTCCTTGGCCCGCTGCTGAATATCGATCAGCAGTGCCCGCAGGTCCTTCATGTCGAGCAGCAACAGGCCTTCGTCATCGGCGACCTTGAAGGCGATGTTGAGCACGCCTTCCTGGGTGTCGTTGAGCTCCAGCATGCGGCTCAGCAGCAGCGCGCCCATTTCCGAAATCGTTGCGCGAATGGGGTGACCCTGACGGCCAAACAGGTCCCAGAAGATCACCGGGAACACGTCGTCCTTGTAATCGTCGAAGCCGATTTCCTTGGCCCGCTCGGTTTGCCAGCCCTGCGCTTTGCCCATCTTGGCGACGCCTGAAAGGTCGCCCTTGATGTCAGCGGCAAACACCGGAACGCCCGCAGCCGAAAAGCCCTCGGCCAGCACCTGCAGCGTCACCGTCTTGCCGGTGCCCGTCGCGCCCGTCACCAGACCGTGGCGATTACCGTATTTCAGCGCCAGATATTCGGGATGCGTGCTGTTTCCGAGGTAGATCTTGTCGTCAGCGAGCATTGGGACACCCATCATTCGTGTTGCGTTCTTATAGACGTCCGCGATGCTGCGGGACAATGCGTAACTCTGTTTTCCATTGTTGATGGCGAGCATGCCGCAGTCGAGGCATGATGGGCCATGACCCAGACGATGCTTTCAAATCGCCGTCGCGTGCTCGCCGGAATCGCGACCCTTGCCATTGTCGCGCCGGCCGCCGCGCAGTCGCAGTTCGACGCGGCCAGCCTTGGCATTGTTGCCGATAGCGGCAAAGACCTCACCACGGCCTTGCAACGCGCGCTCGACAGCACCGCAGCAACGGGCCAAACCCTGCGCCTGCCCGCTGGCCGCCTGGTCGCCGCCAATTTGGTGTTCCCGAGCAATCTGATCGTTGAAGGCGTGCCGGGTCGCACCGAACTGATCGCCGCTTCAGGCGGCTTCATCGGCAAAATCGCAGGCGCCAGCGATATCGTGTTGCGCGACATCGCCTTCCTCGGCGCGAGCGATGCCGGGGACGACGCCCTGCTCAGCATCGACGCCAGCGACGCGATCACGCTCGAACGCTGCAGTTGCAGCCGCGGCTCCACCGGCCTTTCCATCTCCGAATCTGCGGCAACGATCCGCGACTGCCGGTTCACTGATCTCGCCGATGCCGCCATTCACAGCATGAACAGCCGCGGCCTCGTCATCGCGGGCAATCGCATCGAGCGCTGCGGCAATGCCGGCATTCGCGTCTGGCGGTCCGCGAATGGCGCTGATGGCTCGATCATCACCGGCAATCACATCGCGAAAATCGACTGGGCCAAGGGCGGTAACGGCCAGAATGGCAATGGCATCAATGTGTTCCGGGCAGACGAGGTGATCATCGCCAACAATCACATCGCCGATTGCGCCTTCACCGCCGTACGCCTCAACTCCACCAACAATACCCAGATCAGCGGCAATACCTGCCTGCGCTCGGGCGAAGTCGGCATCTTTTCCGAGTTCGCCTTTTCCGGCTCCATCATTGCCAACAACATCGTCGACGGCGCGGCGGGCGGCATTTCGATGACCAATTTCGATTCTGGCGGCCAGCTTGCCGTGTGCACCGGCAATATCGTGCGCAACATCATGCCGACCTCGCCGGTCAATCCGGACAGCACCCCCTATGGCATCTTCGCCGAGGCAGACGCCGCCATCACCGGCAATACCGTACAGAAGGTCCCGGGCACCGGCATTGGCGCGGGCGCCGGCCCCTATCTGCGCAACGTGATCATCGCCTCCAATGTCATCTCGACCACCGTGATTGGCGTAGCCGTCAGCGTCGTCGATGGCGCGGGCAAGGTCCACATCGCCGACAATCTCATCAGCGATTCCGGTATCGCCATCGCCGGCATGGCCTGGCGCGACGTCGTCGAACCCGACCTCGCCACCAACGCCGCGCGCTACCCCAATGTCACGGTCGGAAACTAATCGTAGAGACCTCATGGTGAGCCCGTCGAACCACGAGGTCGCGCGAGTGGAGGCTTTGGTGCAACGACCTTGTCCTTCGACACGCTCAGGATGAGGTGTACTGAGCTTGTCGCGCCTCAGACGGCCCTGAGTTCGCCGACTTCCGCCCCGCGCACGCTCTTGATGGTCTGGTGGGCATAGCCTTCCAGCAGTTTACGCTGCGCGTCGTCGGGGTCGGCGATCTCCAGCAGCACCTTGGCGAGCATGGCCTGTGACGCGGCGATGTTACCGTCGTCGCATTTGAGCGCATAGCCCCAGCCCTTGTTGCGGATCGCCCCGCATTGCACGGCTTCCGCGCCGATTTTCTGCATCACCCGGCCCTTGAAGGCTTCCATGATCAGCGTATCGGCGTGGCCCGTGCCCGCCACCAGCAGCGGATTGCTGGTCGCGGCGTCGAACAAGCGTTGCGCGGCCAGGGCAAACTCGGGCGTCAGGCCCTTGCCGCTGGCCATGCGGGCAAAGCCGAAGGCGAAGGCGCGCAGCGGCGCGGCATAGGTGGGGATCGAGCAGCCATCAGTGCCGCACTTGCCTTCGCTCAGCGGCTCACCGATCACGGCCTCCACGGCGGCGCGCACCTGCTTTTGCACTTCGTGCTCGCGCCCGACATAGCCCGCTGTGGGAATGCCCATGGCCAGTGCCACGCTCAGCATGCCCGAATGCTTGCCCGAGCAATTGTTGTGCAACGCACTGGGTTCGCCACCCGCCGCGCGCATGGCTTCGCGCGCCGCCGGATTGGTCGGTACATGCGCACCGCACTCCAGATCGTTTACCGACAGGCCCATGCGGTCGAGGAAGTGGGCGACCTTGGTCACATGCACATCTTCGCCGTGGTGCGAGGCACAGGCTAGCGCCAGCTCTTCGGGTGTGTGGTGGAATTTCTCATCGGCGTGGCGCGCGAAAATGGGCAGCGCCTGCATGGACTTGATGGCCGAGCGCGGAAAGATCGCCCGCTCGATATCGCCAGCCGAGGCGATGATCGTGCCATCGGCGTCGATAACGGCAAAGGCGCCGCGATGGCGGTTCTCCACCCAGTTGCCACGAATGGTTTCGGCGAGAACGGGATTGGCATCCATATCAAAAAAACTCCGGCCCAGGCTGTCTTGAGAACAGCGCAGGACCGGAAAAGTCAACATGCATGGGAGGAGGCAGGCACGAAAGAAAGAGGTACATCGGCGGAGGTGGAGGCCCGGTGGGGCGCGTGTACGATCTGCGGCGGGGTGTCTTACCGTGTCTCGCCAGGCCTCCGCCTGCGCCGATGTAATGTTTTAGTTCGACCAGGTCTGGACGGCGCTGAGGTAGCGCGAGTTAACCCAGCCCTTGGCGGTGCCGGATTTGACGAGGCACCAGTCCGAGCCCTGCTGAGCCGAAATGCAGCGCTCGACCCAGACCGTGCTGCCATAGTTGAAGGCGCCGATTTTCTGAGAATAGGCGGCTGGCCACTTGCGCACATTGAGCTGGTCCCAGTGGGCAACGCCGCTGACTGTTGCAGGCTGCTCGACAGTGTAACCGGCGGCCATGGCGGGCTGCACGGCGAAGGCGCCAGCGGCGACCATCACCAGACCACAGAGCGTTGCGACCAAAACCTTTTCCTGTTGCTTGTTCATTTTGTCGTTTCCCAAACCCGATGTTTCGTTGTTGAGACGACATTGCCCCACCCGGCTTGAACCGACCCTGATATCGCCGTTCAGAAAGCGTTCATGTGGCTGACAGCCTCGGCGTTCCGTGCGACGCTTGCCAAAACGAGGAGGTGACGCGATGGCCAAGGTTCTGGTGACGGGCGGCAGCGGCAAGCTGGGCCGCGCCGTGCTGCGCGATCTGGTGGCGCATGGCTATGACGTGCTCAATATCGATCAGCAGGCCCTGCCCGAGCCGATCTGCCCTAGCGTGCGCATCGATCTGACCAATTTCGGGGAAGTGGCCGCCGCCATTCTGGGTGGTGTGGATGAGCGCGGCGGGCCGTTCGATGCCGTGGTGCATCTCGCCGCCATTCCTGCGCCGGGCCTTGCCGGCAATGCGCGCACCTTCGCCAACAATGTGCCCACTACTTACAACGTGTTCGAGGCCAGCCGACTGGCGGGCATCAAGAACATCGTCTTTGCCTCCAGCGAAACCGTGCTCGGCCTGCCTTTCGACACGCCGCCGCCCTATGCGCCGGTGGACGAGGAATACTATCCGCGCCCCGAAAGCGCCTATTCGCTCGGCAAGCTGCTCGACGAAACCATGGCCGCCCAGTTCTGCCGCTGGGACCCCAGCCTGCGCATTGTCGGCCTGCGCTTTTCCAATGTCATGAACCCGGAAGACTACGCCGCCTTCCCCAAATTCGACGCCGACCCGCGCGCCCGCAAATGGAACCTCTGGGGCTATATCGACGCCCGCGACGGCGCCCAGGCCGTCCGCCGCTCCATTCAGGCCGATTTCACCGGCTTTGAAGCGTTCATCATCGCCAATGCCGACACGGTCATGAGCCGCTCAAACATGTCGCTGCTGGCCGAAGTGTTCCCCGACGTCCCCACCAAAGGCAATCTCAGCGCCAACGGCACCTTGCTCTCCATCGAAAAAGCCAAACGCATGCTGGGCTATTCCCCGCAATACAGCTGGAAAAGCGAAGTCGACGCGAAGGGGTAGTCACCGCCAACACCACGTCATTCCCGCGAAAGCGGGAATCCCCCTTCTGCGCGCCACCAAGTGAGATTCCCGCTTTCGCGGGAATGACGCAGCGCGAGGTCCAAACGTCTGGGCCACCCACGCTACCCCACCCACTGACGCTTCCCGCGGACTTGATCCGCGGGTCACTGTCAGCGCACGCCATGTGAGGAGAGACCCCCGGATCAAGTCCGGGGGCAGCGATTGTGAGTGGGCGAAATCGTGCCGTACCCACAATGTCATTCCGGCCTTGAGCCGGGATCCATCCTGAGATGGTGCCCCACCCCACAGAGCGGCCGTTCAACAACCTTGAGATGGACCCCGGCTCAAGGCCGGGGTGACAAGATTTCCGTGGCACACCGACCACGCCCCAGCGCCTCCCTCCCCTTGATGGGGAGGGACCGAGGGTGGGGTGACCCCAACCCACCGCGCTCACGCCCGCCCCAACTGCCCCGTGCGCTTCATCAAAAACCGCTCCAGCGCCGACAACGCGTCGTAGATTAACACGGCCAGCACGCCCACGATCAGCCCGCCCTGCAGCACAAACGCGGTATTGCTCGACAGCAGCCCGGCAATGATCACCTCGCCCAGGGTCCGCGCCGCCACCGTCGATCCAATCGTCGCCGTCGCCAGCGAAATCACCACAGATAGCCGCACACCCGCCAGGATCACCGGCAGCGCCAGTGGCAGTTCCACCTTGATCAACCGCTGCCAACCGGACATGCCGACGCCCTTGGCCGCGTCGGTTACGGCGGGCGGCAGGTTGGTCAGCCCGGTCAGCGTGTTCTCAAAGATCGGCAGCAGGCCGTAGAGGAACAGCGCCACCAGCGTCGGCGCGGTGCCAAAACCCAGCATGGGCACCGCCAGAGCCAGCACGGCCACAGGCGGAAAGGTCTGCCCGATATTGGCCAGGCTACGCGACAGTGGCAGGAACTCCGCCCCAAAGGGCCGCGTCACCACAATAGCCAGCCCCACGGCAATGATGGTCGAGGCCAGCGTCGCAGCCGCCACAATGCCAAGGTGGTTGAGCGTAATATCGAGCAGGCTGCCCTGATTGTAGATGGCCGGCTGGTTGTTCTTGGTGAACAGCCCGAAGAACCCGGCAAACAGCTCAGGCTGGATCAGGAAGACCAGCAGCAGTCCGAAGATAACGAGCCGTATGAGATTGCCGATCTTCATTGCGGCCGCGCCGCCAACTGCGACAGCCGGGCCAGCGTCACCTGCCCCACAATTGATCCATCGCGCCGCACCGGCAGCGCCGGACGACCCGACCACAGTAGTTCGGCATAGGCATCGCGCAGCGAGGCACTGGCCTCGATCGGCTCGCCGCCCACTTCACCGGCCTCGATATGGTCGGCCACCTTGGCCAGCGACAGCAGCCGGAATGGCCGCTCGCTGGTGCCGATCAGCTCGGCCACAAAGGGTGTCGCCGGATGGGCAATGATCTCTTCGGGCTTGGCAAATTGCAGCAGCTTGCCCTTGTCCATCACGGCAATCTTGTCGCCGAGGTGGATCGCCTCTTCCATGTCATGAGTCACCAGCACCACGGTGGTGCCGAACTTGCGCTGGATGGACAGCAGGTCCTCCTGCGCCTTGGCACGGATCACCGGATCGAGCGCGCCATAGGGTTCATCCATCAACAGGATGTTCGGCCCCGCCGCCAGCGCCCGCGCCACGCCGACGCGCTGCTGCTGGCCACCGGACAGTTCATGCGGCAGGCGATTGCGGAATTCGGCGGGATCGAGCTGGAACAAGCTCAACAATTCATCGACGCGGTCTGCGGTCTTCTTCTTGTCCCAGCCGAGCAGCTTGGGCACCGTCGCCACATTCTGCCCCACCGTGCGGTGCGGAAACAGGCCATGGCCCTGAATGGCATAGCCAATTCGCCGCCGCAGTTCATAGGCCGGGATCTCGGCGATATCCTGCCCATCGATGCGAATGTGGCCCGAGGTCGGCTCCACTAGCTTGTTGATCATCCGCATCAAAGTGGTCTTGCCCGACCCCGACGTGCCCACGATCACACAGATACTGCGCGGCTCGATGGTCAGGCTCACATGGTCCACCACAACGGTGCCCTCATAGGCCTTGGTGATGTCGTCGATCTCGATCATGTAGCTTTCCCCAACAACCAGGCCCTTCTCACCTCGCCCCTCAGGGGAGAGGTCGGCGCGAAGCGCCGGGTGAGGGGTGCAGTGTTTCCGTCAGTGCGCTTCTGTTGCATCGCACCCCTCACCCTAGCCCTCTCCCCTGAGGGGAGAGGGAACCGTGCGGTGTGCGAGGCGAAATCTGACACCAGACCAGCAGCCATCATACCCGTCGCCCTCCCCGGCTCGTCATTTCAACGAGCGCGTCCAGCACCACAGCCGCGGCGAAGGCCAGCGCCACGGTGGGCACGGCGCCGAGCAGCACCAGGTCCA
Source organism: Devosia epidermidihirudinis (assembly GCF_000971295.1). Taxonomy (GTDB): domain Bacteria; phylum Pseudomonadota; class Alphaproteobacteria; order Rhizobiales; family Devosiaceae; genus Devosia; species Devosia epidermidihirudinis. The sequence goes on from NZ_LANJ01000011.1 coordinate 795,687, forward strand.
TCGCCGTCTGGCCGATGCCCTGGAATACGAACACGCCAAAGCCGCCGCCGCCGATCAGCGCAGCGATGGTGGCGAGGCCAATATTCTGCACCAGCACGATGCGGATACCGGTCAGGATCACCGGAAAGGCCAGCGGCAGCTCCACCCCGGCCAGCCGTTGCCACCCGGTCATGCCCATGCCCTTGGCCGCGTCGACCGCAGCGGGCGAAACACTTTGCAGGCCAACCACCGTATTGGACACCACCGGCAGCAGCGAATAGGCGAACAGCGCCACCAGCGCGGGGGCCGCACCAATGCCGGAAATGCCGATGGCCGACGCGCCCGGCACATTGGCCGCAACCCAGGCCAACGGCGCGATCAGCAGGCCAAACAGCGCAATGGATGGAATGGTCTGGACGATATTGAGCGTATTGAGCACAGCCGCGCGCAGCGGACGCACCTTGTAGCAGAGCACGCCAATCGGCACGCCGATCACCACGGCTATGGCCACCGAGCCAAAGGCCAACGCCAGATGCGTGCGCGCCTCGGCCCAGAAGGCGGGCGCGCGCGTGGCATATTCCTTGAGCATGGACAGGTCGTTCCAGCTGCCGCTCCACAGCAGCAGCGCAAACGCCGCCGCCACGACAATCAGGATGCCAATCCGCACCAGCGGCGCAAAACGCAGCCGCGTCAGCGCGTCGGTCACCAGCAGCGCAAAAGCAAACACCAGCAGCCAGAACCCTGCCCCCGGCGACACGCGGGCAAAGGTATTGTCGGGCGGAGTCAGATAGGTCGCTGATTGGCCGACGAGAATGAACAGGGCCGCCAGCACGACAAAGCCCACCGCCAACTTGGCGCGCACCGGCACGCGCAGCAGCGCGGCGACAAAGCCCACCAGCAGAAAGATGATCAGTAGTGTCGATTGAAAGGTCGGCAGCGCGTCAAGCAACGAGCGCGTTTCGCCCGGCACAATGCGGTTGGCGCGGAACAGCGCAAAGGGCAAAGCCGCCCCCGCGATGGCGATCAGCGCAATCATCACGCCCAGCTTGTCGAGCGCCAGCCAGCGTGGTCGATGCGTCGGCACGGCAGTGTCGGCGATACTCATGCGGGCTCCAAGTCGATACTTGTTAGCTTCGCGGAGGCTGCACTGGAACGGTCTTGCCCAAGCCACCGCTCGTCACCCTCGGGCTTGACCCGAGGGGTCTTCACTTGCTGCGCACTCGGCTAGCGCAGAACCCTCGGGTCAAGCCCGAGGGTGACGTCGGGTGAGTGGGTGGATGCCGGGGCAGTGCCTCAGCATCCGAGTTGTAACCTACTTCAGGAAACCGCCCTTGGTCAGGTAGTCGGTTGCGACAGCCGAGGCCGCTTCGCCGCCGACCTGCACGCGACCATTGAGGTCCTGCAGAACTTCGAGCGTCAGGCCTTCAAACACGGGCTTGAGCAGTTCTTCGATCTGTGGGTGCTCCTTGAGCACGGCTTCGCGGATAATCGGCGCTGGCTGGTAGACCGGCTGCACGCCCTTGTCGTCTTCCAGAACCTTGAGGCCCGATGGAGCAATGCCACCGTCGGTGCCATAGACCATGGCAGCGTTGACGCCGTTGGTCTGCTGCGCGGCAGCGGCGATGGTCGCTGCGGTGTCGCCACCCGACAGGGTCACCAGCTGATCTGGCTTGAGGGTGAAGCCATAAACTTCCTGGAACTTGGGCAGCGCGGCTGGCGAGTTCACGAACTCGGCCGATGCGGCCAGCTTGACGTCGCCGCCACCAGCAACCCATGCGCCGAATTCGCTGAACGTCACCAGCTTGTTGGCTTCGGCAACGTCATTGCGCAGCGCGATGGCCCAGGTGTTGTTGGCCGGCGCTGGCGTCAGCCAGACGATCTTGTTGGCGTCATAGTCGAGCTTGGCGGCTTCGGCATAGGCCGATGCGGCGTCGTTCCAGATTGGCTGGTCTGCCTTGTCGAAGAAGAACGCGGCGTTGCCGGTATATTCTGGGTAGATATCGATTTCGCCGGCGGTGATCGCCTCGCGCACGATGGGCGTGCCGCCGAGCTGGATACGGTCGGTCACGGCGATATCGTTGGCTTCCAGCACCTGCTTGATGATGTTGCCGAGAACGCCACCTTCAGTGTCGATCTTGGAAGAGACGACAACCTGAGCCTGAGCGGCGGTCACCGTGATAGCAAGCGCAGCGACGGCGCTCAGAAGCTTGGATGTGAGGCGCATTGGTTTCTCCGTTTTCTCCGGGTCAGAAACCCGGTTATCCCTAACCTAACCTGTTGTAAGATTTGAGCGAGGCCGCAAATTCTAGTCAACCGGGCCCAGAGCGAAAAACTCGTCCAACTCCATGATCTTCGAATGGGAAATAAGTTCGTTCATTAGCGCGTCGGTGCCAAGTGCCAATTCCACCGCCTCGACTTCGGACGACAACGGGCGGTCCGCCGAATAGAATTCTGCGTGACTGCGCACGAGGTTATAGATGATCCCGGGGACATTGCCGGGGCGGTCGCCTGAAATGTCCATGGCCTGCGCCGCCAGCATTGCCTCGAGCGCTGCCAGACGCCGCAGCGCCAGCACCTGACGCTCCAGCCGCTCCACCACCAGCGGTAGAAACGCGGCTTCGTCTTCCATGCCGCCCGCCACCACCATGGAATTGGCCGAGATGGGGTTGGTCATGGTCAGCACGCGCGCAAACAGTTCGCCTGCCAGCTTGATGATCGGGCCAAAGCCGGTGGCGATAGCGCCGGGCGCCACCAGGTTCACCGGCAGATCGCGCCGTCCGCCATTGCCCAGCAGCACGCAGCGATTGAACGAGTTGCGCGCGATATGGGCCAGCCCCAGCTGCGCGGTCTGCAGGAACACCGTCACATCGAGCGGCAGCGAACCACCCGAAGTCAGCACCTGCCCGCCCGCCACCACCGGATTGTCGTCGGTGCGACCGGTTGCGGCCAGCAGCGTATTGCCTGCCACCACCAGCGTTTCAAAGCCGGTGGCAAACACCTGGCTCATCATGCGCAGGCTCAGCGGGTCCTGAATGTGGGTGGCGTTGGGCCAGTCCCAGCCCTTGGCGTTGAAATAGAGCCACGCACCGATCCCGGCTTCGCGCTCGGTGCCGACATGGGCAACGGCCTTCCAAGGATCACGCGAAGCGCCCAGCGCCCCCGCCGTGGTCAGCCCCGTCGCCAGCATCACGCGCACCGTGCTTGCAGCATCACGCAGCGCATGGGCAGCGGCGGCATAGCCCACCGCATTGGTTGAGATCGAGGCCAGGCTATCGCGCGGCTTGAGCCGGAACGGCGTCAACCCGGCGGCAGACAGCGCATCGGCGGCCGGCAGGCGCTGACCGCTAAACACCGCCTCGCCCGAGCCCGTCAGCACAGCGCCGATCTGACCCATCAGGCCAATGTCGGCGCAACCGATCGAGCCTGTGCGCCGCACCACGGGCACCACGTCGCTGGACAGAAGCGCAAGATAGGCTTCCACCAGATCGGTGGTGCAGCCGACCCGGCCGGTCAGCGCCATGTTGACGCGAATGGCCATGGCTGTGCGGATGATGTCGCTGGGGAATGCCTCGCCGGTGCCGAAGTGGTGCGCCCGCACCAGCCCCATATTGAAGGCCTCCAGCTGGTCGTCGGTCCACTCCACATCCTTCATCGCGCCAACGCCGGTGGTCGAGCCGTAGACCGGCTGGCCATGGGCAATGGCTTCTTCCACCACCACGCGGGCTTCCGCCACGCGGATCATGGCGTCTTCGTCGGCGACAAGATTGGCTTGCCGCGCGCCAATACGGGCAATGTCGGCAAAGCTCAAAGGCTTGCCATTGAGGCGGATTGAAGGTGCGGCGATGTGTGGCGCGAGATTATTCATGCTGCCAAGCTAGCGGAAATCTCTAGTCCCGCGATAGCGCATTTTCCTGAACGGCTATGCCATTTTCGGAACAGCTAACGAACTATCGTCTGCGGCCAAAAGTATCATTGTCTGCAACGGCTTTAAGCCATCTCATCACCGATACCGGCAGCAGCGAGAAATCCAGTGATCCCGTCCATCAAAGACCACCCCTATCGCGCTGATATCATGGATGAAGTCCATGCCCGCCCGGTCGAGGTCGTGCCAGAGTCCTGCCGCATAAGGCGGCTCGTATTCGTGATGCCTGCCGAGGCCGGCGCGATGATGCGCGTGTTCGCTCGCTTCACTCAATATTGCGAAGATGCAGGCGTTCCCGCGCCTGGTGCCGGCACCCGCCAGCACGGCTTTACCACCGCCACCCATCACGTGACGTGGGAATTTCACACCGAGTTCGTCACCGTCACCTGGCGCGGCACGCTCACCGACAAGCAGAATTGGCCCGATGATCTGGGTCTCGCTGCCCTTGGCGATGGCCTGCTGATCGGCGCGATGCGCATCGACGTCATCAGCGACAGCACGGTCCCCGAGCGTCTGGTGCCGGGCTTCAATCTGCCTAGCCTTTGCCTTGCCGATATCGACGGCGGCAAGGGGCAGGTCGCGACCGATTTTGTGCCCGACGCCGACAAGTTCACCCGCTTCGAGCTGGCTGCCGGCGGCCTCACGCCCCTGCGCCGGTCGATCATCACGCGCCGCCTGCTCGAAATCGAAACCTACCGCACCATGGCCCTGCTCGGCCTGCCGCTGGCCCGTGCCACCTCGCCCGAGCTGCGCACCATCGAAATCGAGCTGACCGCTTTGCTCGAAGGTCTTTCCGACGCTACCACCCCGCAACTGGTGCAGGCCGCCCTCACCTCGCTACATGCCCTCTCGGTGCGCTCCGGCAAGCTCTCCGAACGCCTCGGTTATCGCTTTGCCGCTGGCCACGCCTATGGCGATATCCTGCGCATGCGCCTCGCAGGTCTGCGCGAAAGCTCGACGTCGGGCGGCTCCACGCTCACCCATTACATCGGCAATCGCGTCGATCCGGGCCTTGCCACCTGTGCCGCGCTGGAAAAGCGCCTGGCGGTTCTCTCCGACAAGATCGAGCGCGCCATTGGCCTGCTCAATGTGCGCATCGGCGTCGATATGCAGCTGCAGAATTCCGCTGTGCTCGACAGCATCGCCCAGACCGCGCGCAGCCAGTTCCTGCTCCAACGCACCGTCGAAGGCCTCTCGACCATCGCCATCAGCTACTACCTGCTCGGCATCCTCAGCTACGCCTTCGCCGGCCCACTCGAGGAACTCCACTGGCCCAAGACCATGACCCTCTCCATCGCCGCGCCGTTCGTGGTGATCGCCGTATGGCTCATGGCCCGCGGCGTCCGCAAGGCGCACGAACCAAAGCATTAGGCAGGGCCGCTCCCCTGAGTAGCCCCAAACCCTCCCCATCGTCATTGCCCGGCTCGTCCGGGCAATCCACCCCTCCCCACGGCGCGAGCCAAGATGGACCACCCGGACAAGCCGGGTGGTGACGACGTGGAGATATCAGGTGTGGTCCCATCCAACGACAGTGAGGCAGTGACAGGAGAGGTCCATCACCCTCCCCGCCCCCGCCCCACCCACATCCCCTCCCATCCGTACTTCCCCCACCGCCCCGCCCACCCCCCCCCCCCCCACCCCCCCCACCCCCCCCTCTCC
>NZ_LANJ01000012.1 GCF_000971295.1 Devosia epidermidihirudinis
TCAGCCGCCAACCGCCCCCGCCCCCTTGTCGCCAACCTCGCCCTCAGGCTAATTCTGCCTAAAGCCCTGGGGAGCAGTCGATGACCATCAACCTGATCTATGCAGCCATTCTGGGCTATCTCTGCGGCTCGGTGCCGTTTGGCCTGCTGCTGACCCGCGCTGCCGGTCTCGGCGATATCCGCGCCATCGGCTCCGGTAACATTGGCGCAACCAATGTGCTGCGCACCGGCAATCGCTGGCTCGCTGCTGCCACGCTCATTCTCGACGCCGCCAAGGCCGCGCTGCCCGTTCTGTTGGCCCGTGGCCTCTGGGGCGAAGACGCTGCCATGGTCGCTGCTATCGCGGCCTTTGCGGGCCATTGCTTCCCGGTCTGGCTGGGCTTCAAGGGCGGCAAGGGTGTCGCCGTGATGATCGGCTCGCTGCTGGCGCTGGCATGGCCTGTTGGCCTCATCTTCTGCGCCGTCTGGCTGCTCATCGCCTTCGCCCAGAAAATGTCCTCGCTGGCCGCGCTTACTGCCGCCGCAACCGCGCCGATCTTTGCCTACGTGATCGTCAACGAGAAGCTGGCGGCCACCGCTGGATTGCTGGCCATCCTGCTGTTCTTCCAGCACCGCGCCAACATCATGCGTTTGTTGCGCGGCACCGAGCCCAAGATTGGCTCGGAAAAGAAGGCCCCATAAACCTTGGCGGCGGGCGCGACCATGTTGACGCCCGCCCAACGAACCGCCTGGCTTCGCCTGCTCCGCACCGACAATGTCGGGCCCGCCACCTTCCGCCAATTGCTCAATCGTTTCGGCTCTGCCGAAGCAGCGCTTGATGCCCTTCCAGACATTCTCAAGCGCACCGGCAAGCCCCTCCGCATCACCACGCAGGCCCAGGCCGAGGATGAACTCGCCGGGCTTGATCGCTACGGCGCCCGCCTCGTCGCCAGTGGCGAGCCGGCCTATCCACCTCTGCTCAATTTCATCCCCGCCGCCCCGCCTTTGGTCACCATGGCCGGCGGCGAAAACCTCGATTGGCAGCGCACTGTCGGCATCGTCGGCGCGCGCAACGCCTCATCGGCCGGCATCAAGATGACCCGCCTGCTTGCCACCGATCTTGGCGAGCGCGGTTACACCATCGTCTCCGGCCTTGCCCGTGGCATCGACGCCGCCGCCCACAAAGCCACGCTGACGACAGGCACCATTGCCGTCCTCGCGGGTGGCTTCGACAAGATCTATCCAGAAGAAAACATCCCGCTTGCCCATGACATTCTCGACAATGGCGGCGCCCTGCTGACCGAGATGCCGCTGGGCTGGGAACCCCGCTCCCGTGACTTCCCGAGGCGTAACCGATTGGTTTCCGGTCTATCGCTGGGCATCGTCGTGGTCGAGGCCGCCAAAAAGAGCGGCTCTCTTATCACTGCCCGCCTGGCGCTGGAACAAAACCGCGACGTCTTCGCCGTTCCCGGCTCCCCGCTCGATCCTCGCGCCGAAGGTGGCAACGCCTTGATCCAGCAGGGCGCCAAGCTCATCACCTGCGCAGAGGACATCATCGAAACCCTTGGCAGCGCCGACCCGGCCCGCTCCTACCTCTTTGACCGCGATTGGGAACCCGACCTCGACCCATCCCCTGAAGCCGCCCCCACCGAAGACGACCGCACCCGCCTGCTCCAGCTCATCAGTTCGACACCCGTCGAAGTCGACGAACTCATCCGCCAATCCGACCTCACAGTATCAGCCATGCAAATGCTGCTGCTGGAGCTGGACCTCGCCGGCCTGATCGAATGGTCGAGCGGCCAACTCGTGGCGCTGAAGTACTCTTAGGCCAGAAACCTGAACCAACGGCCGCGGGTGTGCGCCGTTTTTCCAATTCATCGTCATTGCCCGGCTCGTCCGGGCAATCCAGCTTTCGATGGGTGCGGCATGGATCACCCGGACGAGCCGGGTGATGACTATGGTGGGGAGTGAAGCAGTCGTCTCCCTCCCCCTTGTGGGGAGGGATCAAGGGTGAGAGTGATTCACCCGAGTACCCCCACCTAACCTCCCCCTGATAGGGGGAGGAACCTTACAGTGGATGGGGTCACATCCCACCAGAAACGCGATGCAGTCCCTCCCCCTCTGCAGGGGGAGGCTAGGAGGGGGTAGACGCACAAACCCAAGGAAACGCGGGCACTACAAAAACACCGGCTCCTCAGCCAGCTGCACACCAAACCGCTCGCGCACCGTTCGCTTCACATGGTCAGCCAGCGCCGCGACATCCCCCGCCACGGCGCCCCCATAATTCACCAGCACCAGCGCATGGCGCTCCGACATGCCCACTGGTCCCAGCCGAAACCCCTTCAGCCCGCTCTTTTCGATCAGCCAGCCAGCCGAAAGCTTTAGCCGCCCATCGGCCTGCAAGAAGTTCGGTGCTGTCGGAAATTCCGCCAGCAGGGCCTGCGCATCCGCGGCCCCAACAATCGGGTTCTGGAAGAACGACCCGGCATTCGGCGTCACCCGCCAATCCGGCAATTTCGACCCACGCAGCGCCAGCACCCGCTCCATCACGGCGCGTGGCGTCACCTCGGCCCCCTCACCCAGCTCAGACAGGCCGGCAAAGCTCACATTGGGCACCCATACCGCTGGCAGCCGAAGCTGCAGCGACAGCACCACAAACCGTCCAGCCTCCCGCTTGAACAGGCTGTCGCGATAGGCAAACGCACACTCGTCTTTGGCAAACACCCGCTCGCGCAACTCGTCGCGGTCAAACACCGTGACCGTCTCGATCACGTCGGCCACCTCAACGCCATAGGCGCCGATGTTCTGAACGGGCGCAGCGCCAACTGTTCCGGGAATACCGGCAAGGTTTTCAATCCCACCCAGCCCCTGCTCTACCGTCCAGCCGACCAGCTCGTTCCAGTTCTCGCCCGCCGCAACGTCAACCAGCGTGCCCTCAGCCCCGGTTTCAACGACACGTCGCCCCATGATGGCGATCATCGCGGTCACACCATCGAAATCCGGCGCCAGCACCACATTGCTCCCGCCGCCCAGAATGCGCAGGGCAAAGCCATCCGCAGCGGCCTCCGACAGCAGTGTTGGTACCATCTCTGGCGCTGTTATCAGCACCCCGAGGCGCGAACGCGCGCCCAGCGCCAGCGTATTGCGCGTGGTCAGGTCGAAATCTGGAATCAAGGAAAGGCTTGGAACGGTCATTTGGCCTAAACACCAATGTTTGGGTGGTCGGGCAATGCCCAACCCCTCGCTAGCATGGCGGCCCTTAACGGCCAACTCCAGCGCTCAAATATCAGTGACCCCCGCTTTAGCGCGCTCTATGCCATGCTGCCGACAAAGATAGAGAGGACATTCAGTGCGTTACATCCTAGCCATGCTTCTATTGTTGGGGAGTATCACGATGGCCAAAGCTGATGTGCTCGATGCCGTAACGCAGCGCGACAGCCGAGCTTTGGCCAGTCTGCTGCAGGCCGGCGAAGCACCCGATCAACGCAATGCAGAGGGCCAGACCGCGCTGCTCGTCGCCGTTTGGAACAATGACATCGCCTCGGCGCGCCTCCTTCTCGAAGCGGGGGCCGACGTCAACGCCAAGGATCGGATCAGCGATAGCCCATTCCTGCTTGCCGGAGCCCGCGGTCGCCTCGAGATCCTCCGCCTCATCCTTGATCATGGCCCCGACCTCAAAAGCCTCAACCGTTTCGGCGGCACGGCCCTTATTCCGGCCGCTGAACGCGGGCATCTCGAAACCGTAGAAGCACTGCTCAAAGCAGGCGTGGATCCGAACCACGTCAACAATCTCGGCTGGACCGCCCTGATGGAGGCCGTGATTCTGGGCGACGGCACCGAGACCTATCAGCGCATCGTGACCGCGCTTCTCGATGGCGGCGCCGATCCGGCCATACCCGATGGCAATGGCGTCACCGCCCCTGAGCACGCAACTGAGCGTGGTTACAGCGCAATCGCGGCTCTCCTTGCCCGCTGAAAACCGGCCAAAGATTTCTCTCCCCTATGGGGAGGATACCCAGTGTGAAAGCGAGCCCGTTGACACGCTCCTTTCGCTTCACCATGTTGCGCCACCTTACAGAAGCGGTTGCGGAACAGGATTTCCATGAAGGTCGTCGTCGTTGAAAGTCCGGCTAAAGCTAAGACAATCAACAAATATTTGGGCTCGGGCTATGAAGTCCTGGCATCCTTCGGCCATGTCCGCGATTTGCCGGCCAAGGACGGTTCGGTTCGTCCTGACGAAGATTTTGCCATGTCCTGGGAGGTCGATACGGCCTCCAAGAAGCGCATCGCCGACATCGCCAACGCTCTCAAGGGAGCCGATGGCCTGATACTGGCGACTGACCCTGATCGCGAAGGCGAAGCCATTTCCTGGCACGTGCTCGACGTTCTGCGTCAGAAAAAGGCGATCAAGAAGGACACCGAAGTCAGCCGCGTCCTGTTCAACGCCATCACCAAGGATGCCGTGCTGGCCGCTATGGCTAAGCCGCGCGACATCGATATGCCGCTGGTCGATGCCTATCTGGCCCGCCGCGCTCTCGATTATCTCGTGGGCTTCACCCTCTCGCCCATCCTGTGGCGCAAGCTCCCGGGCTCCCGCTCGGCTGGCCGCGTGCAGTCGGTGGCGCTGCGCCTCGTGTCTGACCGCGAAGCAGAGATCGAAAAGTTCAAGGCAGACGAGTATTGGTCCGTCGAGGCCAAGCTCGCCCAGTCCGGCAAGAGTTTCCTCGCCCGCCTGTTCTCGGTCGATGGCAAAAAGACCGACAAGCTCGACATCAAGACCGGCGAAAACGCCGCCGAGCTGAAAAAGCTCATCGAGTCCGGCCAGTTCAACGTCTCGTCCGTTGAAAAGAAGCCGACCAAGCGCAATCCCTACGCGCCGTTCACCACCTCTTCGCTGCAGCAGGACGCGTCCTCGCGCCTAGGCCTGTCGCCAAATCGCACCATGCAGATCGCCCAGCGCCTCTACGAAGACGGTCTGATCACCTATATGCGTACCGACGCCGTGCAGATGGCGCCTGAAGGCATTTCCATGGCCCGCTCGGTCATCGGCAAATACTACGGCGAGGAGTATCTGCCCGAAAAGCCACGCATCTATCAGACCAAGGCAAAGAATGCCCAGGAAGCGCACGAAGCCATCCGTCCGACGGATATGTTCAAGCGCCCCGAGCAGCTCCACCTCGATGCCGACCAGGCCAAGCTCTATGGCCTGATCTGGCGCCGCACGCTCGCGTCGCAGATGAAATCAGCCGAGATCGACCGCACCACGGTTGATATCGCGGTCAATGTGCCCGGTCGCAGCGTCGAGCTGCGCGCCGTCGGCTCCGTCGTTACCTTCCCCGGCTTCCTCGCGCTCTATGGCGTCGAGGCCAAGTCCGATGAAGAGACCGAGGACGAAGACAGCCGCGAGCTGCCCCCACTGGCCGTTGGCGACAAGCCAAGCCTGCAGGCAGTGGATATCGAGCAGCACTTCACCCAGCCGCCGAGCCGCTACACCGAAGCCAGCCTCATCAAGAAGATGGAAGAGCTGGGCATCGGTCGCCCATCGACCTACGCGGCCACGCTCACCACCCTCAAGGACCGCGACTATGTCCGCCTCGAAGGCAAGGCCTTGCACCCCGAAGATCGCGGCCGCATCGTCACCGCCTTCCTCGAGAGCTTCTTCACGCGCTATGTCGAGTACGATTTCACCGCCAATCTCGAGCAGCAGCTCGATCTCATTTCGGCTGGCGAACTCGAATACAAACAGGTTCTTCGCGACTTCTGGAAGGACTTCACCGCTGCGACCACCGAGATCAAGGATCTCCGCGTCTCCGAGGTGCTCGACGCCCTGAACGACCTGCTCGCCAGCCGCATCTTCCCGCCCAAGCCCGACGGCGGCGATCCGCGCCTGTGCCCAACCTGCGGCACCGGCCAGCTCTCGCTCAAGCTCGGCAAGTTTGGCGCCTTCATCGGCTGTTCGAACTATCCTGAATGCCGCCACACCATGCAGCTCTCCGACGCGGCCAACGGCCAGTCGGGCGAAGCCGCAGCCGGCGACGGCGTTCTCGGCACCGATCCAGAATCGGGCGAAGACGTCCACCTCAAGACCGGCCGTTTCGGTCCCTATGTCCAGCTCGGCGATGGCAAGGAGCCAAAGCGCTCCTCCATTCCAAAGGGCTGGGACGCGGGCACCATGACGCTCGAAGCAGCGCTCAAGCTGCTGTCGCTGCCGCGCGAAGTGGGCTTGCATCCTGAAACCCAGCTCCCCATTTCTGCTGGGCTGGGTCGCTATGGCCCCTTCATCCTGCACGATGGCAAATACGCCAACCTGCCCGATGTCGAAGAAGTCTTCACTGTCGGTCTCAACCGCGCTGTCGATCTTCTCGCGCAGAAGGCCGCTGGCGGGTTCAAGCGCGGCGGTGCTGCCGTGGCAGCCATCCAAACCTTCGAGCACGACGCAGGCCCCATCACGGTCCGCGCAGGCCGCTATGGTCCCTACGTCAACCAGGGCAAGATCAACGCCACCATCCCCAAGGATATTGCGCCCGAGGCCGTAACCGTCGAGCAGGCGATGCAGTGGATCGCTGCCCGCGCCGAGGCCACCGGCACCAAGGTCAAAAAGGCGCCGGCCAAGAAAGCCGCAGCCAAAAAGCCTGCTGCAAAGAAGACGACAACAACCAAAGCTGCAGCCACCAAGGCCGCCGCCAAGGACGGCACTGAAAAGCCGGCTGCCAAAAAAGCCGCGCCAAAGAAAGCCGCCGCCAAAAAGACCGTCTCGGACGAAGACGTCCCGTTCTAGGGGTCCTAGTCGATAGAGCACCCCCTCCTAGCCTCCCCCTGAACAGGGGGAGGAACCGGACAGCGGGTGAACCAAACGCGTGCCCCAAATGCGATCTGTCCCTCCCCCTATCAGGGGGAGGCTAGGAGGGGGTACTCCGATCGCCGCTCAATCACCCCCACACCCCCTAAAAACAAAAAGCCCGGGCCGTGGCCCGGGCAAGTTATTGGAAAAGGCGGGGTGAGCGCCTAGCTGTTCAGCGCTCGAACCCCTGCAGCGCGGTCGTTTCCGGCACACGCTGCTGCCACCATCATGGCCATTTGCGCTGGTAAGGCTAATGGGCCTTTGGTCGCATCCTCTCGGGATCGGCTATCGCCGGGTCAAAGGCTTGGTTTGCCGCGCGTTTCTCGCCATCGCTGGTGCCGAACAGATGCTCTGGCGGGCGACGGGGGGACGAATAATCGGCCATGCACCATGGGCAACGAACGGCGGCGCGTGGCCGAGGTCCAGCACATGACAGACAGAGCCTAAGGGCGGGCATAACAAACCTCCATGCTTCGCACCCCTTGGGTGCAAGCCAAAAATAGATTAAGGGGAATGAGCGTTTCCGCTCGAATGCCGATATGGCCAGCCATTTAGACTTTTCAATGGCTTGATTGGACAAGTTCATGCCAACCCGGCAGACCTTGGTATAACTTGGCTGAATTCCAACAAATAACGCCAGCCCTGCGTCTGGCTGTTGGCTCTCGGGCCACCGCCCCGTTGTACCCCCCACCATTCCAGTCCATATCTAGTCCAACTCGCCCGCCCCATGGAGTCCGGGCCAACATTACAGTCCGGCGCTCCCACATTCGGTGATGCGCCTTATAGAAAGCTACCCATGGCCAAAGCGCCAACGACCAAAACCAAATCAACGTCGGGCCCACGCCGCCCGCGCCAGCCAGCCGCTGGCACCCTGCCAACCCGCGAGCAACTGCTCGAAGCGCTCAAGAACACCGACGACATCAAGGGCAAGCGCGATCTTGCCAAGGTGTTCGGCATTCGCGGCGATATGCGTCGCCCGTTCAAGGCCATGCTGGCCGAGCTTGAAGGCGATGGCATCATCACGCGCACCCGCAAGGCGCTGCGCCGCACTGCCGCCCTGCCCGCCGTTACCGTGCTCGATATCCCCACCGATGCCGATCCGGACCATCTGCACGCCTTCCCGGCGCAGTGGAACGAGGAAGAAGGCGAACGCCCCCGCGTAACCGTACTGGCGGGTCCAAATGTCCGCGTGGTGCCCGCGCCCGGCGATCGCATCCTGGCCCGCATTGATGCCGGCGACGATGACATTCCGGTCTACACCGCCAAGGCGATGAAGATTCTCGACAAGCCGCGTCGCGGCCAGATCGGCATTGTGCGCATGGACGATGAAGGCGCCCGCCTCATCCCCGTTGATCGCAAGCAGAAGGAAATGCGCATTCCGCTCGGTGACTTGCTCACCGCAGCCGATGGCGATCTTGTGGAGGTCGAAGTCAAGCTCTCCGGCCGCCTGATGATCCCGCGCGCCAAGGTCGTCGCGGTCATCGGCAATCCCATGTCCGAAGGCGCGGTCTCTATGATCGCGATTCACAACCTCGAAATTCCCTATCGCTTCCCCGCCAGCGTCATTCGCGAGGCCGATCAGGCCACCGAGGCAACGCTCAAGGGCCGTGAAGACTGGCGCGATGTGCCGCTCATTACCATCGACCCGTTCGATGCCAAGGATCATGACGACGCCGTCTATGCCGAAGCCGACAAGGACCCGGCCAATCCCGGTGGCCACGTCGTCATCGTCGCCATTGCGGACGTTGCAGCCTATGTCCGCCCCGGCACCCCGCTGGATCGCGAAGCCTACACGCGTGGCAACTCGGTCTATTTCCCTGATCGTGTCGTGCCTATGCTGCCCGAGCGTATTTCCAACGAGCTATGCTCGCTCAAAGAAGGCGTTCCGAGAGCCGCTCTGGCCGTTCGCATGGTGTTTGGCGCCGATGGCAAGAAGCGCAATCACAGCTTCCATCGCATCCTGATGCGCTCGGCCGCTAAACTGAGCTACCAACAGGCTCAGGCGGCCATTGATGGCAATGCCGATGACCAGACGGGTCCACTGCTCGAACCCATTCTGCGCCCGCTCTACGCGGCCTATGATGCCATGGCGTCGGCACGTGACAAGCGTGGTCCGCTCGACCTCGATCTGCCAGAGCGCAAGATCGTGCTCGACGAAAAGGGCATGGTCAAAGACATCCGCATTCCAGAGCGGCTCGATGCCCACCGGCTGATCGAAGAAATGATGATCGCCGCCAACGTCGCTGCCGCGGAAACGCTGGAGCAGAAGAAATCCAACCTGCTCTATCGCGTCCACGACGAGCCCAGCAGCGAAAAGCTGCAGGCCCTGCGCGATTTCCTTGGCTCGCTCGATATTTCCATCAAGAAGTCTGACAGCGTCCGCGCTTCCGACTTCAATGGCATTCTCGGCCAGGCCCGCAAGGCGGGCAATGTCGAACAGGTGTCCGAGATGGTCCTGCGCAGCCAGGCACAGGCCGAATACTCAGCCGAGAACTACGGCCACTTCGGCCTCAATCTCGACCGCTATGCCCACTTCACCTCGCCCATTCGCCGCTATTCGGATCTGATCGTTCACCGCGCGCTGATCCGCGCACTCGATCTGGGTGATGATGGCCTGTCCGAAAACGAAACCCTCAAGCTGGCAGGCATCGCGCAGCACCTCTCCTCCACTGAGCGCCGTGCCATGTCGGCCGAACGCGAAACCGCCGACCGCCTGCTGGCCCAGTTCCTGGCCACCAAGATTGGCGCCCGATTCGAAGGTCGCATTTCCGGCGTCACCCGCTCCGGCCTGTTCGTGCGTTTGCTCGAAACCGGCGCTGACGGTTTCATTCCCGCCTCGACGCTCGGTCAGGATTATTATCGCTATGTCGAAGAGCGGCAGGCGATGATCGGTGATCGCACCGGCGAGAAATTTGCTCTCGGCGATCGCGTAACCGTTCGGCTACTGGAGGCCGCCCCAGTCGCAGGCGCACTGCGCTTTGAGCTGCTGTCGGAGGGCGTCCGCGTCAATCCGTCATCTTCAAGAAAGGGCCAAAAGCGCCCACCTAGGTCGTACGGTCCCAAGGGACGTAGGAAGAGGTAATCGGATGGCTAGCGAAGTCAAAACCCTCGAAGAACGCAGTGTTTGGCAGGCAATGTGGCGTGGCACGCTGTGCAAGTGCCCGCATTGCGGTCAGGGCAAGATGTTCCGCGCCTATCTCAAGGTTGCTGAAAACTGCGACGTCTGCGGCGAGCAGCTCAATCTGCACCGCGCCGATGACTTCCCGCCATACATCGCCATCATGATCGTCGGCCACATCCTGGTCGCGATCATGCTGCACATGGACATGGTCTACCACGTCAATCCACTGACCTACCTGTACACCATGGTCCCATTGTCGATCATAATGCCTCTCGCCATGCTCCCCTCCATCAAGGGTGCGATCGTTGGCCTGCAGTGGGCCAACCGCATGTATGGCTTCGGAACTGGTCAGATTGACTAAGCCGACTTGACAATCTGCGGCAAATCCGTAGGTTGCGCCCAAATTCAAAGCGCCGCGATTTCGTGGCGCCTTATTGTTTGTCGAGGATACTCCAATGGCCAAAGCCGCTTCCGTCAAGATCAAGCTCGTGTCGACGGCTGATACTGGCTTCTACTACGTCACCAAGAAGAACGCCCGCACCCAGACCGAGAAGCTCTCGTACAACAAGTACGATCCGGTTGTGCGCAAGCACGTTGAATTCAAGGAAGCCAAGATCAAGTAATCTGGCGCCGTTTTCGACGGATAGACAAAAGCCCCGGATTTTTCCGGGGCTTTTTTGTCGCCGTTTGTCAGGCTTTTCGCGCGCAGGTGCTAACAGTCTGCTAGCGCATACGCCGGGTCTGTCACAATGCGCGAACGGTAAAAGTGGCTGATCCGGAGTGGCATGTCGAAGAGGCCACTCTGTCCACATCCGGACCAGCCGCCCTACGGATCCCAGGAGTTGCGGCGGACCCAGGATAGCGCAGGGAGCGATCAGCAGCGTCACCCAAGGGCGTGCCTGCTGTCTGGCTGGACCCTACGCCCGCCGCGCCAAAACACAAGGAAATCCGGGCCTCACAGCCAGATAACCTTTTGTTAATTATAACAGATAACCCTAACGCATCCAATTGCAGCAATTGCTGCCGGGGGTCACGCCGCGTCGAAAACGACCCGGTTCCGCCCCTCATGCTTGGCCCGATACAGCGCCACGTCGGCCCGCTTGATCAGTGATTCCGGTGTATCAGTCCCGCCCTCATAGAGCGCAACGCCAACCGACACCGTCACCGAAAGCGGCCGCCCCACACCCACATCGAATCCCCGCTCAGAAATCGCCTGCCGAACCCGTTCAGCGACCACATCCGCCTGCTGCACATCGGTGTCCGGCATCATCACGACAAATTCTTCTCCCCCGAAACGACAGGCGAGATCGACCCCTCGAATGTTCCGTTTCATGCGGGCCGAAAACTCTTTCAGCACCGCATCACCAACGTCGTGGCCATAGGTATCGTTCACCGCCTTGAAGTGGTCGATGTCCAGAATCATCAGGGCCATATCGCGGTCCTGGCTCTGGGCCTTGCCCAGCATCACCGTCAGGTGGCGCTCGAAATAACGGCGATTATACAACCCCGTCATATCGTCCGTCACGGCGAGCGCCATGGTGTTGTGCACGCTCTGGCGCAGCTCAAGTGCATAGCGCTGCCTGCGAATTTGCGTTCGCACCCGCGCCGAGAGTTCATTGCGCTCCACGGGCCGCATGATGAAATCATTGACGCCCAGATCAAGCGCCCGCACCACGCGCGGCTTGTCGGACTCGTCCGCCATCAAAATAATCGGCAGCGTCCGCGTGTGCTCAAGCGTACGAATTTGCGAGCAGACGCGCAGCGGATCGAAGTCCGTCAGCGCCATTGTCACCAGCGCCAGCTCGTAATGCGCGCCAGTCACCTGGAACACGGCGTCGGCCGGCTGTGTCAGGATGTCGACTTTATGCTCGGGTGAAAGATAGCCCTTGATGCGCTCGGCGTGGCGTTCATCGGTGTCGATGATCAAGATCGAGCCACCCACCGTAGAAATGTTATCCATGGCCCGCAAAGCGTCTTCAATAGCAATCTGCTGCCCGGTCATCGCCCGCGCCCGCAGCTCGTCCGTAAGCGACTTCAGCCGCACCAGGCTCTTCACCCGCGCCATTAGCTGCATGTCATCGACAGGCTTGGTCAGAAAGTCATCCGCCCCAACCTCAAGCCCCTTCACCCGATCAGAAGCCTGATCGAGCGCAGTGACCATAAGTACCGGTAAATGATGGGTTTTCGGGTCAGCCTTCAGCCGGCGACACACCTCAAAACCGTCCATGCCGGGCATCATCACATCGAGCAGGACGATATCGACATCTGAAGTCTGGCAAATCTCCAGCGCCTGCGGCCCGGACGACGCTGTCACGACTTCATAATATTCAGCCGAAAGCCGGGCCTCGAGCAGCCGGACATTGGTCGGGATATCGTCGACGATGAGTACGCGTGCGGTCACTACAGCCTCGAAAACCTGTTCGCTGGCCGACAGCAACTACCGTCGGCATGGAGCGTGCCGACCAGTCTTGCCAAAGTAAGGCAGTCAGTGATCAGGCAGGACCAATGTAGCGTGCAATAGTTTCCAGAAAGTGAGGCACAGAAATGGGCTTACTGATGTAACCCTCGCACCCGCCTTGCAGAATCCGTTCTTCATCGCCCTTCATGGCAAAAGCAGTAACGGCGATGACCGGGATGTGCGCCAGCTCATCATCATCTTTGAGCCACTTGGTCACGACCAGCCCGGAAACTTCCGGAAGCTGGATATCCATCAGGATCAAATCAGGATGATGCGCACGCGCAAGATCAAGCGCCTCCATCCCACTGCGGGTCTGGATGACGGCATATCCGCGCGATTCGAGCAGATCGTTGAAGAGCTTCATATTGAGCTCATTGTCTTCGACGATCATCACAGTCTTTGGCATTTATCTATCCTTGCGCCACTAGGACGCTGGCGGCACTTCGCATTGCCGCACGCTTCAGCTACCATGCAAACTCTTACAAAACACCAAATGAGGCCGGCTTTGCTGCGTTCTGAGAAAGTCGAACCTTCCGTCACAACTCTGGCCGATTCCTGCCTGGGCTACCTTGCGGAAAACCCAGACGAGCTGTTGGCTTTCATGCAATTTGCTGGCCTCGATCCTGATGCACTCCGCCGCTCCGTTGGCGCACCGGCATTCCAGCGCGGCCTTATCGATTACTTTGCATCAAACGAACCGATTCTGCTCGCCCTCTGCGCCAACACGGGCACATCCCCGGAAGAGTTCATGCGGGTATGGTATCGCCTCAACCCAGCCGGGTGAGCGATGGCGAAAAACTGGCTCTGTCGCGATTGCCTGCATCATGGGACGGCGTCCGAACCACGTCGCTGCCCTACATGTGGTTCACCGCGCTTACAATTTCATGACGAACTGTTCGACCTCTCAATCGCCCACGTCGATTGCGACGCCTTTTATGCGTCAGTCGAAAAGCGCGATGATCCTTCCCTCCGCGATAAGCCGCTGATTATCGGCGGCGGCGTCCGTGGCGTCGTTTCCACTTGCTGCTACATCGCTCGCCAATATGGCGTCCGCTCAGCCATGCCCATGTTCAAGGCTCGCCAGCTTTGCCCCGATGCAGTGATCATTAAGCCGAACATGGCAAAATACGTGGCGGTCAGCCGTCAGATCCGCGCGCACATGGATGCCCTGACGCCGCTGGTGGAGCCACTCTCACTTGACGAAGCTTTCCTCGACCTGTCCGGCACCCAGGCGCTGCACAAGGCCCCACCAGCAGTGGTGCTCGCCCGCTTTGCTCGCGCTGTCGAGACAGAGATCGGCGTGACTATCTCCGTCGGCCTGAGTCACAACAAGTTCCTCGCCAAGATTGCCTCAGACCTGGACAAGCCTCGCGGCTTTGCAGTGATCGGCGCTGCGGAGACCATAGCGTTCCTGGCACCCAAACCCATCAGCCTCATCTTTGGCGTCGGCAAGGTACTCGCCGAAACGCTTCGGAAAGACGGCCTCACCACTATCGGCCAGCTACAGGAGGAGCCGCCCGAGAACCTGATGCGGCGATACGGAGAAACCGGCGCGCGTCTCTCTCGTCTATCGCGCGGCATCGACAGCCGCCGCATCTCCAACGATAGCGAGATGAAAACCGCCTCATCAGAAACTACATTTAACAATGATATCAGTAGCCTGGACGAACTTTCAACAGAACTACTAAAGGTTTCGGAGCGCCTTTCCGAACGCCTCAAGGCCAAGAATATCGTCGGCGACACGGTCACCCTAAAGTTGAAGTCTGCCGGTTTCCGCTTGCGTACTCGCGCCCGGCACTTAATGATCCCGTCGCAGCTCGCAAATGTGATTTATGAGACCGGGTTGTCGCTGCTCGAAAGAGAGATCGACGGCACTGCTTTCCGACTGATCGGAATCGGTGTTTCCGGTATTGATACCGCTGACGGCAACGATCCTGCGGATTTGCTGGAGCCCAATGTGGCCCGCAAGGCTGCTGCCGAGCGCGCGATGGACCGCGTCCGAAACCGTTTCGGGCGAGAGGCTGTTGTGCGAGGCAAACTCTACAAACAGCGACCGGACCCTGCGCCGGTTGAGACCGAAGACGACAAAAACGAAGGCAAGACCAGATGACCAGCCCAATCGAAAAGCTCCGCGAACTCGGCTATGAATTGCCAGCCTCGACGGCACCAGTAGCCTCCTATGTTCCCGTCACCCGCAGCGGCAATCTCGTTTTTGTCTCGGGTCAGATCTCGATTGCCTCCGGAACCGTTATCACCGGCCGTCTCGGCGACAACATGAACGTGGTTCAGGGCGGCAATGCTGCCGAAGTCGCCATCGTCAACGTCCTCTCCCAGATCGTCCACCTCGCAGGCGTCCCGCTGGAAGACATCAAGCGCGTCCTCAAGATCACTGTCCTGGTCGCCTCGACACCTGACTTCTTTGAGCAGCATCTGGTGGCCAATGGCGCATCCAACCTGCTGATCGGCGTTCTCGGCGACAAGGGCAAGCATGCCCGCGCTGCGTTCGGCGTCGCTGCCCTGCCCCTCGGCGCAGCGGTAGAAATCGAAGCCATCATCGAAGTCTGAGCGTAACGCGAACGTCACATTCTGGTGCCAATGAGGCCCTCCAACTAGTACGAGGCCAGCATGACCGACGCTCTCTTTCCCGATCCGATCGCCCATCGCGGCCTGCATAACCGCGCCGAAGGCATCATCGAAAATAGCGCCAGCGCCTTTGAGGCCGCCATTGCCGGCGGCTTCGCAATCGAATGTGACGTTCAGCTCACCAGCGACGGCGTCGCTGTCATTTTCCACGACGACGACCTCTCCCGCCTGACGGGCAAGGTTGGCGCCGTGGCGGACACGCTCGCAGCAGACCTGACCACGACGCCACTTCTGGATAGCGCCAGCGGGGATTGCCCACAGCGCTTTACCGACTTCCTCAAGCAGATTGCCGGACGCGCCCTGCTCCAGATCGAGCTCAAGCACCAGCGCGACACTGCCGGTACGCAATTGCTGGCCCGCGCCGTTGCTGAGGCCCTCAAGTCCTATGAAGGCCCAGTGACCATCGAGTCGTTCGATCCGAACCTGCTGACGGCTATCCGCCAGTTCGGTTTCGCCGGGCCACGCGGCATCATCACCTACGACTACGAAGACGCCAACGAGGATTCACATCTCACGGCCGAACAGCGTTTCACCCTCCGCCACTTGCTGCATTGGCATGAGACCCAGTTCGATTTCATTTCCTGTGACAAGAACGCCCTCAACTTGCCCGCCATCAGCTTCTGGCGCGTCCTCGGCAAGCCTGTGACGGCCTGGACCATCCGTTCGACAGAGGAAGCCGCCAAGGCACGTGACCATGTCGACCAGATCGTCTTTGAAGGTTTTGACCCTGCATAGGTGCTGTCTGCTCGCGGGCATCCTGATGCTCGCGAGCCCCGCCACCCTAGCGGCAACGATCATCCTGCCACCTGCTGGTGGGCAGTACGATTCCCAGCTCGGCGGCGCCTACCCGCCACCCGATGGCGTCACCGTGTTGAGCCGCGATCGCACCGAGCCACCTGTGCCCGACCTCTACAACATCTGCTACATCAACGCCTTTCAAACCCAGCCGCACGAGCAGTATCTATGGACGGCTTTACCGACCAGCGTGCTCCTGACCCGTCCCGACGGTTCATTTGTTGAGGACCCGAACTGGCCCGGTGAAATTATCCTCGACACCAGCACGTTTGAAAAACGCGCTGCGCTGTTTCTGGTCACCGCACGCTGGATCGCCCAATGCGCCCGTGACGGCTTCCAGGCCATTGAGGCAGACAATCTAGACACGTATTCGCGCTCGAACGGCGCGCTGACGGTGGCGGACAACCTTGCCTATGCCAGCGCCCTCGCCGCCCATGCCCACAGCCTCGGACTGGCTTTCGCACAGAAAAATGGCGCTGACCTGGGGCCGCAGGGCAAGTCAGCAGGCTTCGATTTCGCCATCGTTGAGAGTTGCCAGATGTACGCCGAATGCGACGCCTACACGGACGTCTACGGCCGCAATGTCATAGAAATCGAGTACACCGACACGGACCCTCGATTTTTCGAGACAGCCTGCGCTGCCCGTGGCGAGAAAATCTCCGTCATCCGCCGCGACCGCAACCTTACAATGTCAGGCGATCCGTCCTATTTCTATCGGACCTGTTGACACTCGCCGGACATTCTCTTGGCACCCCAGCCCACATTTCGCGCGACCATCCATCCTTCGACCGCCAGCATTCCAGCGGAGGTATGGAACAACCTTGCTCCATCACATGATGGAAAGCCGGATAACCCATTCCTGGATCACGCCTTTTTCCTCGCGCTTGAGCAATCCGGTTGCGCCAATGGCCGGACGGGATGGCAGCCTCAGCACATCCTGCTGAGCGATGAGAATGATACTCCGGTCGGCCTGATGCCGCTGTTTCTCAAGTCCCACTCCATGGGTGAGTACGTCTTCGATCACGGCTGGGCGAATGCGTTTCAGGAGGCCGGCGGCAGCTATTACCCCAAGCTGCAATGCTCGGTCCCCTTCACGCCTGTAACCGCGCCCAAGCTGCTGGTTCCCTCCGGCGATGCCGAGGTAACAGTCGCCCTGCTCTCTGCCGCTCAGCAGCTCGCAGGGCAGCGCCACGCATCGTCCGTCCACGCCACCTTCGTACCAGCAGATCAAGCTGACGAGATCACGGCTGACGGTTGGCTGCACCGCGTCGATACCCAGTTCCACTGGCATAACGAGGGCTTTGCGACCTTCGACGATTTCCTCGAGACCCTATCCTCCCGCAAGCGCAAGACCATCCGCCGGGAGCGTCGCGACGCATTGGCCGATGGCATCACGGTCAAATGGCTAACCGGCAGCGACCTGCAGGAGCATCACTGGGACGCGTTCTACGATTTCTACGAGGACACCGGCGCCCGCAAATGGGGCACGCCCTATCTCAATCGCGAGTTCTTCTCGCGCCTCAACGAAACCATGGCAGATCGCATCGTGCTGATGCTGGCCTATGACGGAGCGGAGCCCATCGCGGGTGCCATCAATTTCGTCGGTAACGACCGCATCTATGGCCGCAATTGGGGCTGCACCCGCGACGTGCCGTTCCTGCATTTCGAGCTGTGCTATTATCAGGCCATCGACTACGCCATCGCCCACAAGCTGGCCGTGGTCGAAGCAGGCGCGCAGGGCGAACACAAACTCGCCCGCGGCTATGCCCCCGCAACCACCCATTCCGTCCACTGGATAGCCCATCCTGGTCTGCGCAAGGCGGTTTCAGACTTCCTCAACCGTGAACGCAACGCCGTGGCCCATGAACAGGCGCTGCTCGACCAGTTCACACCATTCCGCAAGGGTGAGCGCACCGACCGCTAGCCGTGTCACTATCGCCACTTTCCCCAAGCCCATAACGGCCTTATGTAGGAACCCATGATCTGGGACATTGTCGTTTTTCTGCTGCAGGCCTTCCTCGTATTCGTGGTTTCGACCGCGTTGTTCGACGCGCTGCATTGGGTGCTTCACAAATGGGAAAACTCGCGCATCCCGCTGCTGCGCAAGTTCTCATCCTGGCATTGGGTGCACCATAAGTTCCTGGGCCTCGATATGCAGATCAACCCGGCCTATGCCCGGGCCAATATCTGGTTCCACATTCTGCCGGAATACCTGACTTCAATGGCAGGAACGGTCGTATTCCTGTTCATCTTCCCATGGCCCGTAATTGCCGCCGTCGCGGCGCTCCGCACCATCATGCTGGTCATGACGCTGCGCGAAGAGGGGCTGGACTACAATCACATGTCCATGGACCGTGTGGGCGGCCAGCAGGGCCTGCTGTGGGTGGATAACAACTACCACGCCATGCACCACGTCTATCCGCACAACTTCTTCTCGTCCTTTGCCAACGTCTTCGACCTGATCTTCGGCACCACATGCCAGATCAAGGGACGCCACTTTCTGGTCACTGGTGCGGGTGGTGCCTTTGGGGCAGCCATGGTCGCCAAGCTCACTAGCCTTGGCGGCATAGTCGAGACCGCCAAGTCCGGTGTCGACTTCTCGGCAGGCAACTACGCGGCGATGAAGGAAAAACTGGAGCGCGCCGAGGTTCTCGTGCTCGCACATGGCGCCAAGTCCGACGATTGTTGGGACGCCAACTACGTCACGTTCCGCGACCTCACCGAGCTGTTCACCGAGATGGGCAAGACGCGCCTGGCACCACCAGAAGTGTGGGCAGTTGGTTCTGAAGTCGAGTTCCATGGCGACATGGGTATGGACGAGCTCAAGGCTTATTCATCGTCCAAGCGCGCTTTCGCTTGGCGCGCTCGCGACTTCTACCGCTCCGATGCGCTGATCTACCGCCACATCGTGCCTTCCTCCTTCACCTCCGCCATGGGCAAAGGCCCGATGAGTGCAGGCACCGCAGTCAACATCGCGCTGTTCTTCATCCGTCGAGGCTTCCGCTACGTACCGGTGACATTCACCGGCCTCGCCGTCCTCAACTACTTCCGTTTCCGTTTTTTCCAGAAGGGCCAGCCGGACGACTTTAAGCCGGCGGAATGATCCATGACCTATGACCCGTCCAACATTTTCGGCAAAATTCTGCGCGGCGAAATCCCGGCTCATAAGGTCTATGAGGATGAAACCGCACTGGTGATGATGGACATCTTCCCGCAATCGCGCGGTCACACCCTCGTCATTCCCAAGGCCGTCTCGCGCAATTTGCTCGATGCCGACCCAGCCGCCCTCGCGGCCGTCATTCCTCTGGTCCAAAAAGTCGCCAAGGCCGTCAAATCAGCCACCAATGCTGATGGCATTCGGCTGGCGCAGTTCAACGAAGCCACTGCCGGGCAGACGGTGTTCCATCTGCACTTCCACATTATTCCGGCCTATGAAGGCACAGCCCTGGCGCCTCACGCCGGCGGCAAAGCCGACGATGCAGAACTGGCAGCTTTGGCCAGCGAGATTGCAGCGCAGCTCTAGTGCAGGTGCCAGGACTTCGCTGTCAGCACACCCACGATAGCCATAGTCCCAATGATCATCAGCAAGGTCATTACCGTTCTCCTTGAGCAAGGAGAACGGATTATGCGCCCGTTTAGCCCAATCACAAAATGTGGTCGACGACCAAACCGCCCTTGAGCGTCACCACGCGATCGGCGCGGCGCGCAAGATCATGATTGTGCGTGGCGATTAGCGCCGCAGCGCCTTCGTTCTTGATTAGGTTGGCCAAGGCGCCAAATACGATATCGCTGGTCTCAGGGTCGAGATTACCCGTCGGTTCATCCGCCAGAATCACTTTGGGATGGTTTGCCGCCGCACGCGCGATCGCGATACGCTGCTGCTCGCCCCCAGACAGCTCGGCCGGCCGGTGCGATGCCCGTGGCCCAACACCCAACAGATCCAGCAGCTCCATGGAACGCTTGTCAGCATCGGCAGGAGACACGCCCGCAATCAGCTGCGGCATGGAGACGTTCTCCAGCGCCGTGAACTCGGGCAGCAGGTGATGGAACTGATAGACATATCCGACAGTCGAACGGCGGAGCTGCGTACGCCCGCGGTCACCCAACTTGCTGGTCGGAATGCCAATGATCTCGATCTCGCCGCCCTGAGGGCTCTCCAGCAGCCCAGACAGGTGCAATAGCGTCGACTTGCCCGCACCCGATGGGGCAACAAGCGCTACCAACTCACCACTCTGCACGGTCAGGTTTGCCGCCTCGAGCACGCGGATGACCTTGTCACCCTGACCATAGTGGCGATGAACATCGCGAAGAACCAGATGTGGCTTACTCATAACGCAGGGCCTCGACTGGATCATATTGAGCGGCGCGCCAAGCCGGATAAAGCGTGGCAAGGAAGCTGAGACCAAGCGCGAGGCAAACCACGACGGTCACCTCAATCGGATCAGTCTTGGATGGCAGCGACGACAGGAAGAACACTTCAGGCGGGAAGATCGCCACACCGAGCGTGTTCGACACAAAGGCCCGCAGCGTCTCGGCATTCGCCGCAACGACCAGGCCCAGCACCAGTCCCGCAAATGTCCCGATGAAACCGATAGTGGTCCCGGTGATCGAGAATATGCGCATGATGGCCCCTCGCGTGGCCCCCATGGTGCGCAACACGGCGATATCGGAGCTCTTGTCCTTCACCAGCATGATGAGGCTGGAAATGATGTTGAACGCGGCCACAAGGATGATCATCGACAGGATCGTGAACATCACGACACGCTCGACCTGAAGCGCCGAGAAGAACGTCTCATTGCGCTGCTGCCAGTCCGTCATGACCAACGGGCGCGTGTTGGGATCACTCTGGAGACGCTCGCGCATCACCGTGACATTGTCCGGGTCATCAATGAAAATCTCGACGGCGGTCGCCTGTGCGACGCGCTGGTATGCCGCGTCGATCTCTTCGTCCGTGGCAAGTGGGTCCAGCGGCGCCTGCCCCGGCTTCAGCACATCCTCATACATCTTGAAGAAGTCCTGCGCCGGCTCGATGGGCATGTACATAAAGAAGCTGTCAAACTCGACCATGCCGAGATTGAAGATCACATTGACCGGATAGGATCGAATTTGGGGGGTCGAACCAAACGGCGTCATCGCCCCGTTCGGGTTGATGATCTGCACCTGATCGCCCAGAGACAGCCCCAAGGTCTGCGCCAGACGATAACCTATTGCGACACCCTTGGAGGTGTCCCACTGGTCCCAACCGCCCTGCTCTGCCGCGTTGTACAGCAGGCTGAGCTTCTTGATGTTCGCTTCGTCCATGCCGCGAACGGTAACGCCGGTCGAACTGTTACGCGCCGACGCCAGCACCTGGCCTTCAACGAAATAGACGGCAAACTTCACGCCATCGACCTGCTGCAGCGCCTCAACGGTTTCCTTGTAGTCGGTGAACTGACGCTCAATCGGGAAGGCCGTGAAGTGCCCATTAAGGCCGAGTATTTTGGTCAGCAATTCGGCACGGAAGCCGTTCATCACAGACATAACGACGATCAGCGTCGCCACGCCAATGGCAACGCCGACCATGGTCAGGCTGGCGATCACCGAAATGAACGCCTCTTTGCGGCGGGCCCGCAGATAGCGGCCCGCCACCATCCATTCAAAGCGCGAAAAGGCGCGCGTGCCCTTGTTCAGTGCAGGCTGCGCCGTATCGGTCAAATGTCAGTCTTTCTTTGTGGTTCGATCAGGCCCTTCAGGCGCGCCACCGCGTCCGCGATCGGCAGCGTCTCGCGCTCGCCGGTCTTGCGGTGCTTGATTTCCGCTTCGCCAGCCTTGAGGCCGCGTGGCCCAAGGATGATCTGATACGGAATGCCCACAAGGTCTGCCGTCGTGAACTTGGCGCCAGCGCCCTGATCCCGATCGTCATAGAGCATATCGAGGCCAGCCGCGTTCAACTCGGCATAGAGCTTGTCGCAAGCCGCGTCGCATTCCGCATCGCCTGCCTTGAGATTGATGAGCACGGCCTCAAACGGCGCGACGCTGACGGGCCAGACAATGCCGGACTCGTCGTGGAACGCTTCGATGATGGCAGGCACCAGCCGGGTAAGGCCGACGCCATAAGAGCCCATATGCACTGTGATTTCCTTGCCGTCGGGACCGGTTACGGTCGCCTTCATGGGCTCGGAGTACTTGGTGCCGAAGTAGAAAATATGGCCAACTTCGATACCGCGCGCAGAAACGCGATTTTCTTCCGAAACCGTGCTCTCGAACTCAGCCATATCGACCATGTCTTCGGTCGCGGCATACATCGAGGTCCAGTCTTCAAAGATCGGGTGCAGGTCGCCGCGGAAATCGGTGTCCTTGCCTGGGATAGGCTTATCGAGCAGGCGCTTGTCGCAGAACACTGCGCTTTCGCCGGTGTCCGCCAGCACGATCCACTCATGGCTCAGATCACCACCAATTGGGCCGGTGTCGGCCCGCATTGGAATGGCTGTCAGACCCATGCGGGCATAGGTGCGCATATACGCGACGAACATGCGCTCGTAGGCCTTCACGGCCTCTTCCTTGTTCAGGTCGAACGAATACGCGTCCTTCATCAGGAATTCGCGGCTGCGCATGGTGCCGAAGCGAGGACGCACCTCGTCGCGGAACTTCCACTGGATGTGGTAGAGGTTCAACGGCAAGTCCTTGTAGGACTTTACGTAAGTGCGGAAAATGTCGGTGATCATTTCCTCGTTGGTCGGACCATAGAGGAATTCGCGCTCGTGGCGATCTTCGATGCGCAGCATCTCTTTGCCATAAGCGTCATAACGCCCGGACTCGCGCCAGAGATCAGCCGACTGGATGGTCGGCATCAAAAGCTCGATCGCGCCGGAGCGGTTCTGCTCCTCTTCGATGATCTTCTGGACCTTCATCAGCACTTTGTAGCCGAGTGGCAGCCACGAATAGAGGCCCGAGGCCTGCTGGCGGATCATCCCGGCCCGCAACATCAGGCGATGCGAGACAATCTCTGCCTCTTTCGGAACGTCACGCAAAACAGGCAGGAAGTAGCGAGACAGACGCATGTTGGCTCCCGAAAGGACAGTCGACTCAAGGCTTTTCTTGATGCCCACTCAAATCCTACTCGTCCATCCGATGCAAGCATGGAAGGCATGCAGAATCTGCGTGACAGTCTCAAATCTTGTTGTTAGGGTCCCTCACAATAAAGCAAAGGCGGTCCAAACCGCCGGACGTCGACAACGTCAAGGGAGGAGCGTTGGCAGCGCGCTTCAGTAGCGCACCTAAGACCAGCGTATTGTCGATCAAACTCAATTCAGCGGGGCCCTAGTGCCCCGCTTTTTTGTTTGTAGCGCCTGCAACCTTATTTGCGCTGACAGCCATCAATCACCGACCCTACGCTCTCTTCTATGCCTTCGACCGAGAAGCTGTGCCGTGTTTGCTTGTAGCTAATTTGTACCGGATTCTTGGCGCCACGCATCGCGTTGAGCACGTCGAGCACACCCCCTTCATTTGAGCTCTCGACCACGATCGTTCGCTCGCCACCAATGTCGTCATTGTAGCCCTTGAGGGGACCGAACTTGGTGCCATCGACGGACGCTGTGACGTCAAGGTCGCCAGCATCTTCACCGCGTGGGTCAAAATCCTCGCCGGTGAACAGCAAGAGGGTCAATTCACCGGGAAATTTGAAGTCGCAATAAACCTGAAGTTCGACAGTGCGGGCGTCATCACGCCCAAAGGCGGCGTAGAACCACGACTTCTTACTGGTATTGCTGTCAGCTTCCCACGCGGCTGAGACAGGCGTGGCGAACATCAAAAGCGGCAGCAACAGAAATAGCTTCATCGTGTATCCAGGATGGGTCTGAGAGACCCATCCCTAACAGGGAAGCAGGCTCAATTGCGGCCAAACGCTGTTAGCGGTTCCAATAGTGGTGGAGAGTTTCGTTGCTGAGGCCCCACAGCAGCAATGCGGTGATCACGATGGAGATTCCAGTGGCGAGCGATAGCTTGTAGAGCAGCCGGGGGGCAACAGGTGCGCCCGGCTCTGTTCCAGCGATAACCTCACCAGCCTCAGCCTGGCTACGCTGGCCAATTGGCAAAACAGCCACAAAGGCGAGCCACCAGACCACGAAGAAAACGGCGATGAACGACCCGATTTGCATGGAAAGTCCCTTTCCTGTTGGCGGGAAGTTACGCGTCTAGCGATCCCCGCGAAAGCGGGAATCGCCGTTGCCTATTGACGCAGGAGAGAGATCAGACGCGGTGCACGAAAACCGATACGTTCGGCTTGCGGCCCCAATACGCATTGACCTCGTTGCGGATGGCCTTGAACAGGGCGGAGTTCAGAACTTCGGTGTCGCTGCGACGCTTGGGAGGCACCGACTTCAGCACACCAGCAATAGTGTCTTCCACCAAGTCGCTCAAAGATTCGTCTTCGGTCTCCGGCAAGCCTTCGATCACCAGATCGGGACCCGAGACGACCTGCCCGCCGCCGTTGACACAAAGGCTGACCACAACGTGGCCGCCAAATGAGAGGCGACGACGACCTTTGACCCCTGATTCTTCCGGCGTGCAGAGCACCAGACCATCGAGATAGAGCTCGCCGGTACGCACTTCGCTCGGGAATGTCATGGGCTCGGGGAACAGCCGCACGAGATCACCATTGCGCGCTTCGCAAACGTTAGGAATGCCCTGCTCACGACCGAGCTTGGCATGAGCCTGCAGGTGAACAGCTTCACCATGCACCGGCACCAGCACCTCTGGCTTGACCCATGAATAGAGCTTGCGGAGCTCATCGCGACGCGGATGGCCAGTGACGTGCACCAGACCGTCATTCTGCGTAATGACCTCGACGCCCTTGTCGATCAGCATGTTCTGGATGTCGATGACTTCGCGCTCATTGCCCGGGATTGCCCAGGACGAGAAAATCATCCGGTCGCCGGCGCTGAGATCAATCACCGGATGCTCGCCACGGGCGATGCGCGCAATTGCGGCCCGGGCCTCGCCCTGGCTGCCAGTGCAGATCAACACGATCTTGTTGCGGGCTAGCCCACGATAAGCGTCCTGGTCGAGCAAAGGCGGCAAGCCTTCGAGCATCCCAAGTTCCTTGGCGATGCCCATAATGCGGTGCAACGAGCGACCCGACATCACCACCTGACGACCAGCCAGATGCGCGGCACGAACGATGGAAATCACACGACCAACGTTCGACGCGAACGTGGTCACCGCAACGCGATTTGGCGACTCAGCGATCATCGCAGCCAGATTGGCGGCAACTTCTGCCTCGCTCGGGCTTTCGCCGTCCTTGAGCGCATTGGTCGAGTCGCAGATCAGTGCGAGAGGCGTGGAAGTATCCTCGCCAATCTTCTGCAGACGTGCGACGTCGGTCGGCGCATTGCCAACTGGCGTCGGATCAAGCTTCCAATCGCCGGTATGCAGCACGCGCCCAATTGGCGTCGAGATCAGCAAGGCGTTCGATTCCGGGATCGAGTGCGCAACGTTGATCGCTTCAATGGTGAACGGGCCGACATTGAAAGGCTTGCCGGGACGCATGATGGTGATGTCGACATTCTCGACAATCCCGTCCCCTGCCCGCTTTGCCGCCAGCATTGCGGCCGTGAATGGCGTGCAGAACACTGGCTTTTCAAAACCCGGCCAAAGGTCAAGCACTGCACCGTAGTGATCTTCGTGGCTGTGGGTGAGGATCAGGCCGAGAATGTCGTCAGCGCGTTCCTCGAGGAACTCGGGGTTCGCCATAATCAGTTCGATGCCGGGCAGATCCGGACCGCCAAAGGTCACGCCGCAATCGACGACGATCCACTTACGCGAGCGCTCGGGGCCAAAGCCATAAGCGCCCATATTCATGCCAATCTCGCCTACGCCACCGAGTGGCACAAAGACGAGTTCGTCCCTTTGGTTTTTAGCCATGGGTCAGTTCAGTCCTTTCGAGCGCAACGCCGGAGCGATCATTGGTCGCCGGTCGCCTGCGCAATTGTTGTGGTCAGCTTCGGGCGCTGGCCGTGGCCCCAAAATGTACGTCGCCCGCGGTAATCACGATGCGACGGTCGTCGTCCGAACGAACGATCAATCGTCCTTCGTCGTCGATGGTTTCAAAAATTCCGCGCAACACTTCGCCGTTTTGATTGACCGCCACTGGCGCGCCAATCCCGGCCGCCGATGCGCGCCATTGCTTCAGAACGTCGCCAATGCCGCGACCGTCATTCCACATACCAAAAGTGTCGACCCAGGCATCGCTGAGGGCCTCAAACACCGATTGCGCATCACGCGATACGCCAAGATCGAGAAGACTTGTCGCGGGATAAGGCAAACCCTGCGGCGCGGCAATAGCGTTGACGCCAAAGCCAATCGCGATGGCGTGACGGCCATCGCTCAGCTTCTGCGCTTCAAGAAGAATGCCCGCCAGCTTGGCGCCGTCCGCCAGCACATCATTGGGCCACTTGAGCGCAATCCGTGCCTTGGAGCCATCAGACTGACCATCCGCACCATCAATGCCGATCTTGACCAAACCGCTTGGGAGAATCGATGACAGCGCACGATTGAGCGAAACGCCCGCTACGAACCCGAGGGTTGCCGCCAAAGTAGGGCTGGATTCCGGAACGATGAGCAAGGTCGCTGCGAGATTGCCAACAGGGCTTTCCCATTGACGGCCACGGCGACCACGGCCGGCGTTCTGCTGCGCGGTGACAAACCAGACACCGCCTGTATCGCCTGCGGCAGCTGCCGCAAGCGCTTCTGTGTTGGTGGACCCAATGGTTTCAAAGCTGCGTAGCCGATACCCGGCCATCCGCGCCTTGGGCCCGAGTGTAAAGTCGGTCACCTAAAACAGGCTTCCAGCAGCACTACGCGCCAGGCTCGACAGCGGGCTGCCGACGGTGAAGAAATACGTCACGATCAGGAATGTACTGACAGCCATGATGATGTTGAGCTCAGCAGGCACGGCCTCGAACTCATGCACAGGTTCGTCGAAGTACATGACCTTCACCACGCGCAGATAGTAGAACGCGCTAATGGCGGACGCGAGCATGCCGATGACCGACAGGACGTAGAGCTGGGCATCAATAGCAGCCAGGAACACCTGCCACTTGGCAAAGAAGCCAGCGAGTGG
The DNA here is from genome assembly GCF_000971295.1 of Devosia epidermidihirudinis. GTDB lineage: Bacteria > Pseudomonadota > Alphaproteobacteria > Rhizobiales > Devosiaceae > Devosia > Devosia epidermidihirudinis. The sequence goes on from NZ_LANJ01000012.1 coordinate 26,935, forward strand.
CGGCATACCGATCAGCGAGAACATCAGGATAGCCATCACAGCAGCAACGAATGGCCGCGTCTGGGCCGCACCGGCCAGCTCGTCGATGTTCTCCACATAGCCCTTGTCCGTCCGCAGCGACAGGATGCACGCGAACAGACCAACGGTCATGGCGATATAGATCGCCATATAGACCGCGACGCCTTCAACACCGCCCTGGCTGCCCGAAGACAGACCAACGAGCGCGAAGCCCACATGGCCAATCGATGAATACGCGATGAGGCGCTTGATCGACTTCTGGCCGATGGCCGCAAACGCAGCCAGAACCATCGAAGCGATCGACAGGAAGATAACGATCTGCTGCCAGTCATGCGCAATCGGCTGGAAGGTGTCGATCACCAGGCGCACCATCAGAGACATTGCTGCCACCTTCGGTGCCGTGGCGAAGAACGCCGTCACTGGTGTCGGCGCGCCTTCATACACGTCCGGCGTCCACATGTGGAACGGCACGGCAGAGATCTTGAACGCAATACCAGCCAGCAGGAACACGACACCAAAGATCAGACCGATGGAACGACCTTCGGTGGCAATGGCCAGCACGATCTGCTGCAAATTGGTGTGGCCGGTGAAGCCATAGATCAGCGACGCGCCATAGAGCAGCATGCCCGAGCTGAGCGCGCCCAGCACGAAATACTTCAAGCCCGCTTCAGTCGCACGGCTGTCATCGCGCTTGATCGCCGCCAGCACGTAAAGTGCCAGGGACTGCAGCTCGAGGCCGATATAGAGGCTCATGAGATCGTTGGCCGAAACCATCATCATCATGCCCAGCGTCGCCAGCAGCACGAGGATCGAGTACTCGAACTTGTGCGTGCCGTTCTCCACGGCATGCGGCAAAGCCAGCATCAGTGCAAAGGCTGAACCGCCCAGCACCAGCACCTTCATATAGCGCGCGAAACCGTCGGCGATGAACACGCCGTTGAACAGCACGCCATCGACGGGCTGCAGCACCACAAGCGCTGCCACAATCACCAACAGCACAACCGCGCTGTAGGACACGAGGAGCGAGCGCTCCTTGTTGATGAAAACACCAACCAGCAGCAGCACGACGGCGCCAACCGCCAGCAGCATTTCTGGATAGGCGGGAGCCAAGCTCGCGAAATCTGTAACGTCTGAGTTCACGGGAAGTCTCCTAGTGCGACGCTGCCGGGGCCGCCGGCGCTTCGCTGGCGGCAACGGGCTCGGCGGAAGCGCCCAGCTGTGGGTTAGGCGCGCTCAGGTCGATACCGACCGATGCCGAATATTGGGCTACAAGTTTATCGACTGCTGCTGCAGTCGTGTCGAGGATCGGCGCCGGATAGAAACCGAACACGATCGTCAGCACGATCAGTGGATACAGGATGACCTTCTCGCGCAGATTGAGATCGAGGATCGCCTTGAGGTTTTCCTTGGTCAGTGCGCCGAAGATCACGCGGCGGTAGAGCCACAGCGCGTAGCAGGCCGACAGGATCACACCGAACGCAGCGCCGAACGCCACCCAGGTGTTGACCTGGAACACGCCCATCATCGTCAGGAATTCGCCGACGAAGCCAGACGTGCCGGGCAAGCCGACATTGGCCATGGTGAAGACCATGAACGCGAAGGCATAGCGGGGCATACGCGACACAAGGCCGCCATAGGCAGCAATGTCACGGGTATGCATGCGGTCATAAATGACACCGACGCAAAGGAAGAGCGCGCCAGACACGATACCGTGCGAAATCATCTGGAACAGCGCGCCCTGAATACCCAGCGAGTTACCGGCAAAGATACCCATGGTCACAAAGCCCATATGGGCAACGGACGAGTACGCGATGAGCTTCTTGATATCCGTCTGCACCAGAGCGATCAGCGACGTGATGATGATCGCCGCAACGGACAGGAAGAAGATGATGTTGGCGAACTGCAGTGAAGCGTCCGGGAACATCGGCAGGCTGAAGCGCAGGAAGCCGTAGCCGCCGAGCTTGAGCAGAATTGCCGCAAGGATCACCGAGCCAGCAGTCGGTGCCTGAACGTGGGCCTCTGGCAGCCAGCGATGGAATGGCCACATTGGCATCTTGACCGCGAGGGAGGCGAAGAATGCCCACCACAGCCAAGGCTGCATGGATTCGGGGAACTGATGGGTCAGCAGCTTGGAAATGTCGGTCGTGCCGCCATTCCAGTACATCGCCATGATCGCCAGCAACATCAGCACCGAGCCGACGAAGGTATAGAAGAAGAACTTGTAGCTGGCCTGGATACGCGCCGAACCACCCCAGATACCGATGATCAGGAACATCGGAAGCAGCGTGCCTTCGAAGAACACGTAGAACATCGCCAGATCGAGCGTAGTGAACACGCCGATCATCAGGGTTTCCAGGATCAGGAATACGATCATGTATTCCTTCATCCGCTTCTCAACGGATTCCCAGCTCGACAGCACGCAGAACGGCATCAGCAGTGCCGACAGCACCACAAACAGCACCGAGATACCATCGACACCAACACGGTAGCCAATGGTATCGCCGATCCATGGCCGGTTCACCACAAACTGGAACCCGGCATTGGATGGATCGAAAGCCTGCCACATGAACAGCGCCAGCACGAACGTCACCACTGTCGTCGCCAGAGCGATCCAGCGGATCGCATCGAGCGAGGTCTTTGGCGTGAGCAGGATCAACACTGCGCCCAGAAGGGGCAGAAAGGTCAGGACTGTGAGGATAGAATTGTCAAAGGTCATCAGATCAGTCCCCCGGCCGCAATGGCCCAGGTCAGCAGTGCCGCAATGCCGATCAGCATGGCGAAAGCGTAGTGATAGAGGTACCCGGACTGCAGCTTGACGACCCAGGAGGTGACGTTCTGAACGCGACGGCCGAGGCCCTCGGTGATCTTTTCATTGATCAGCCAGTCATCGAAGCCCTTCCAGAAGGCGCGTCCAATCCACAAGGCCGGCTTGACGAAGATCACGTTGTAGAGCTCGTCGAAGTACCACTTGTTGAGCAGGAACTTGTAGAGCCCCGGGTTCTGTGCGGCGAGCTTGCCCGGCAGATCGGTTCGACGGATATACATGAACCATGCGGTCACGAAGCCGATCAGCATTGCAAAAGTAGCGCTCCACTTCACCCAAACCGGCACATGGTGGGCGGCTTCGATGATGTCGTGGTCCACAACGATAGAACCAGCGAAGAAGTGTTCGATGTGTTCTACGTCGTGGAAGAACATGCCGTAGAACACCGCACCAGCCAGCACTGCGCCGACGGCGAGCACATAAAGCGGGATCTGCATGACCTTTGGTGGCTCATGCGCATGGTCATAGGCCGAACCGTGGTGCGCGTCGTGACCATGGTCATCATGGGCCGCGTGATCATCATGAGCATGGTCGTCATGGTGGTCAGCTTCGGCAACACGTGGCGAGCCGTGGAACGTCAGGTGGATCAGGCGCCACGAGTAGAAGCTCGTGAACAGCGCCGCAATCACCAGCATCCAGAAAGCGAACATGCCGGTATTGCCGCCAACGGCGTAAGCCGCTTCGATGATCGAGTCCTTGGAAAAGAACCCTGCAAAACCGAGGAATTCGCTACCGGGAATACCAACACCAGTCAGTGCCAGCGTACCAATGAGCATCATCGCGTAGGTGACAGGGATCTTCTTGCGAAGACCGCCCATGTTCCGCATGTCCTGTTCGTGATGCATGGCGTGGATCACCGCGCCGGCGCCCAGGAACAGCAGAGCCTTGAAGAAGGCGTGCGTGAACAGGTGGAAGACACCTGCTGAGTAAGCCCCTGCCCCCAGGGCCACAAACATATAGCCGAGCTGCGAACAGGTTGAGTAAGCGATCACGCGCTTGATGTCGTTCTGCACCAGACCAACCGTCGCTGCGAAGAACGCAGTGATGGCGCCGATGATCATGACGAACGTCAATGCCACAGGCGATGCCTCGAACAGCGGCGACAGGCGCGCAACCATGAACACACCGGCCGTCACCATGGTTGCCGCGTGGATCAGCGCCGACACTGGGGTCGGGCCTTCCATAGCGTCAGGCAACCACGTGTGCAGCAGGAACTGCGCCGACTTACCCATGGCACCCATGAACAGCAGCAGGCAGACCACAGTCATCGCATCGAGCTTCCAGGCGAGGAAATCGATGGTCACGCCAGCGGCGCCGGGAACGGCATGGAATGCACTGTCGAAGTCGATGTGGCCCAGCACCATGAAGGCGCCGAAAATGCCAAGCAGGAAACCAAAGTCACCAACACGGTTGACGACGAAGGCTTTCATGGCTGCCGCATTTGCAGATGGCTTGGTGTACCAGAAACCGATCAGCAGATACGATGCAACACCCACGCCTTCCCAGCCGAAGAACATCTGCAGGAAGTTGTCCGCCGTCACCAGCATCAGCATGGCGAAGGTGAAGAGCGACAGGTAAGCGAAGAAGCGGCTGCGGTGCGGATCGTCGGCCATGTAGCCGATCGAATAGGTGTGAACCAGCGCGGACACGGTGTTGACCACAACCAGCATGATAGCGGTCAGCGTATCGACGCGCAGCACCCAGCGCAGATCCATGTCACCGACCTGGATCCAACGCATGACTTCAACTTTGACGACAGCCGTATGGCCATCAGCCACGGCGCCAGCAAGCCCGCCGCCAAAGGCGACCGGCAGAAAAACCACCCAGCTCAGCACTGCAGCAATGAGCAGCAGGCCGGTGGTGATGTACTCGCTCAGCCGATGGCCGATGATGCGCCCCAGCAACCCTGCAATCAGGGCGCCGATGAGGGGCAGGAAAACAATCGCTTGGATCATAGCGGTGGTTCTTAGCCCTTCATCATGTTGACGTCTTCAACCGCGATGGAGCCGCGGTTGCGGTAGAAAATAACCAGGATCGCGAGACCGATGGCGGCTTCAGCAGCGGCCACTGTCAGGATTAGCAGCGCGAAGACCTGCCCCTGCAGATCGTTCAGTTGGGCGGAAAACGCCACGAAGTTCAGATTGACCGCCAGAAGGATCAATTCCACCGACATCAGGATGACGATGATATTCTTGCGGTTGAGGAAAATTCCGAACACGCCGAGCGTGAACAGGATGGCCCCCACGGTCAGGTAGTGACCGAGCCCAATACCCAAGCCCATTTAAGCCTCCTACAACCCTTGACCGCTTTTGACTTTAACGACTTCCAGCGTCTCGGAGACCTTGCGGCCCACCTGGACGTTCGGGTCCTGCCGCTTGACGTTTGGCTTGTGGCGCAGCGTCAGGACAATCGCCCCGATCATTGCCACCAGCAGCACAGCGCCGGCCCCCTGGAAGACAAACACATACCGCGTATAGAGCACCTGCCCCAGCGCGCGGGTGTTGTCGATATTCGGATTAATTGGCAGTCCTGATGCCCCCGCCACTTCTGGCGAGATCACGAAGCTCCCTGCGACCAACAGCAGCTCCAGCAGCAGCACGATACCGACGACCGCGCCAATCGGCGCATATTGCAGCAGCCCCTGGCGCAGCGATGCGAAGTCCACGTCGAGCATCATCACGACGAACAGGAACAACACGGCCACGGCACCGACATAGACCACGATCAGGATCAATGCGAGGAACTCAGCCCCCGCCAGCATGAACAGGCCCGCAGCGTTGAAGAACACCAGGATCAGGAACAACACGGCATGAACCGGGTTGCGTGCCGAAATCACCATGAACGCCGAAGCGACCGCGACGATCGAGAACAGATAGAAGAAGAATAGTGGAAGGGTCATGCTCTTCCCTCTCAGCGATACGGAGCGTCGGCGCTGAGGTTGGCAGCGATTTCACGCTCCCAACGGTCGCCGTTGTCGAGGAGCTTTTCCTTCGAGAAGTAGAGCTCTTCACGCGTTTCAGTGGCGAATTCGAAGTTCGGACCTTCCACGATGGCATCCACCGGGCAGGCTTCCTGACAGAAACCGCAGTAGATGCACTTCACCATGTCGATGTCATAGCGAACCGTGCGGCGCGTACCATCGTTCTGGCGCGGACCAGCCTCGATGGTGATCGCCTGTGCAGGGCAGATAGCTTCGCACAGCTTGCAGGCGATGCAGCGTTCTTCCCCATTGGGGTAACGGCGCAGCGCGTGCTCACCACGAAAACGCGGGCTCACATGCCCCTTTTCAAAGGGGTAGTTGATGGTCGGCTTTGGCGCGAAGAAATAGCGCATGGCCAGGAAAAACGCCGAAACGAGTTCCTTCAGCAGCAGCGTGTTGACGACTTGGGTAGCGCGCATCAGGCAACCCCTCCGTGCCAGCCCCAACCGGTGAGCTGGAGAATGAATGCAAGAACGATGACCGTCAGCAGCGAGATCGGCAAGAACACCTTCCAACCAATACGCATCAGCTGGTCATAGCGGTAGCGCGGCACGATGGCCTTGGCCATGGCGAACATGAAGAACACCAAGGTCAGCTTCAGCACGAACCAAATCACACCGGGGATCCATGTAAATGGCGGCAGATCAATCGGACTGGCCCAGCCACCCAGGAACAGGATGGTGGTCATCGCGCACATCAGAAGGATCGAGATGTACTCGCCCAGCATGAACAGCATGTAGGGTGTCGACGAATACTCGGTCATGAAACCGGCCACGAGCTCGGATTCACCTTCCGCCAGGTCGAACGGAGGACGGTTAGTTTCCGCCAGCGCCGATACGTAAAAGATCACGAACATCGGGAACAGCGGCAGCCAGAACCAGTTGAGGAAGCTCAACCATGGCACGCCAAGCGTATGGGCCAGGCCCATTTCCTGCTGCGCGGTGACAATATCGCTGAGGTTCAGCGAGCCAACGCAGAGCAGAACAGTGATGATCACGAGGCCGATGGAGACTTCGTACGACACCATTTGGGCGGCGGAACGGAGCGAACCGAGGAAGGGGTACTTCGAGTTAGACGCCCAGCCGCCGATGATCACGCCATAAACGCCCAGCGACGAAATCGCGAGGATATAGAGGATGCCGACATTGAGGTCAGCAATCACCCAACCGGCATTCACCGGGATCACGGCCCAGGCGCCGAGCGCCAGAGTTGCCGTAATCAGCGGCGCCATGATGAACAGAACCTTGTCAGCGCCAGCCGGGATCACCACTTCCTTGAAGGCAAACTTCAGAAGGTCGGCGAAGCTCTGAAACAGACCAAACGGACCCACAACGTTGGGACCACGGCGGATCTGGACTGCAGCCCAGATCTTGCGGTCAGCGAGCAGGATGAATGCGGTGAACACCAGCAGGCAAACCAGCAGCAGCAGCGCCATATAGACGAAGCCAACATGCGTGCCCCAGCCGAGAACCGGGATACCGAGCAGGTAGTCGAGAGCAGAGGTAATAAAGTCCATTGTGCTCCCCTACTCTGCAGCCTGCCGCAAACCAGCGGCAGTTGCAGCGCACTCGCCCATGGTTGCCGACGAGCGTGCAATTGGGTTGCTGAGATAGAAATCGCTGATCGGCGACACGAAAGTTGTCTTCTTGCCTTTGGTCGAGCCCTTGGCCAGCTTGGCCACGTCCGCGCCATTGCCAGCGGCAATCGCATCGACGCGCGCCAGATGCGGATACTGCGCATAGAGCGCCGCACGCAGCTGAGCCAGCGAGTTGAATGGCAGAGGCGAACCGACAACGGCCGACAAGGCGCGAATGATCGCCCAGTCTTCCTTGGCATCGCCGGGTGGGAACACGGCGCGGTTCGTCACCTGCACGCGGCCCTCGGTGTTGACATAGGTCGCGCTCTTTTCGGTGTAGGTCGCGCCAGGCAGGATGACGTCGGCGCGATGTGCGCCATTGTCGCCATGCGAACCGATATAGACGACGAGCGTCTCACCGAGGTTGGCCAGATCGTGTTCGTCTGCGCCCAGAAGGAACAGCACGTCCACGCCACCCGACAGCATGGCTTCGGAGTCGGCTGCGCCCTTGCCCGGCACAAAACCGATATCGAGCGCACCAACGCGCGACGCCGCATTGTGCAGCACGGCAAACCCGTTCCAGCCTTCAGCGAGCTCGGCATTGCTGGTCGCCAGCTTGGCGGCAGTCGCCAGCACGTCAGCAGTCGCTGCGCCCTCGCCCACAATCACCAGTGGCTTCTTGGCATTGGCCCAGACCTTGGCGAAATCACCATTGCCTGCAGCCAGATCAGCCAGAGTGTCGCTGCCGGCACCGAGATGCTGGTACTGGTAGGTCAGATCAGCGGCTTCACCAATCACCCCGATTGGAAGGCCGGTTGCGCGCCATACCTTGCGGATACGAGCGTTAAGAACCGAAGCTTCCTTGCGTGGATTGGTGCCAATCAGCAGGATCGCATCAGCCTGTTCAATGCCGGCAATCGTCGAGTTGAAGATGTAGGATGCGCGGCCATTGGCCGGGGTCAGGCCCGAGCCAACACGGCGCGCATCGACATTGGTCGAACCGAGCGACGCGAGCAGCGCCTGCAGCGCGAACATCTCTTCAACGCCGGCGAGATCGCCAGCAATTGCGCCAATACGTGCGCCTGGCTTCTTGAGAGCCTTGGCCACGGTCTGGAATGCATCATCCCAGGTGGTCGCGCCGAGCTTCTTGTTGCGACGCACATAGGGCCGATCCAGACGCTGGCTCTTGAGACCATCCCAGATGAAACGGGTCTTGTCGGAGATCCATTCTTCGTTGATCGCCTCGTTGATCCGCGGCAGAACGCGCATCACTTCGCGACCACGGCTGTCCACACGGATGGCCGAACCAACCGCGTCCATCACGTCGATGGATTCGGTCTTGTTCAGCTCCCATGGACGGGCATGGAATGCATAAGGCTTGGAGGTCAGCGCACCCACTGGGCACAGATCGATCACATTGCCCTGCAACTCGCTCGTCAGTGCCTTTTCGAGGTACGTCGTGATCTCAGCGTCTTCGCCGCGACCCAGCAGACCCATTTCGGCAATGCCGGCAACTTCAGTGGTGAAACGGACGCAACGCGTGCAGTGAATGCAGCGGTTCATCGACGTCTTGACCAGTGGGCCAATGTACTTGTCTTCGACGGCGCGCTTGTTTTCCGCGAAACGGTTCTTGTCCACGCCATAAGCCATGGCCTGATCCTGCAAATCGCACTCACCGCCCTGATCGCAGATCGGGCAATCCAGGGGGTGGTTGATCAGCAGGAATTCCATCACGCCTTCGCGGGCCTTTTTGACCATCGGCGTGTTGGTGAACATTTCTGGCGCTTCGCCATTTGGGCCAGGACGCAGATCCTTGACCGACATGGCGCACGACGCCTGTGGCTTTGGTGGACCGCCCTTAACCTCAACGAGGCACATGCGGCAGTTGCCAGCTACAGACAGGCGCTCGTGATAACAGAAGCGCGGGATTTCCGCGCCAGCTGCTTCAGCGGCCTGCATCAGCGTGTAGTAGTCAGGAACTTCGACGAGTACGCCGTCGACCTTGATATTTGCCATCAGCCCTACTCCGCCGCAATCGATGGCACGGCGCCATCGCTGGTGGACGAATATGTGTACTGCTCAATGCGCGCCTCGATGACGTCGCGGAAGTTGCGGATCAGACCCTGAACAGGCCAAGCCGCCGCGTCGCCAAGAGCGCAGATAGTGTGACCTTCGATCTGCTTGGTCACTTCGAACAGCATGTCAATTTCGCGCTTCTGAGCGCGGCCTTCGACCATGCGTTCCATCACGCGCATCATCCAGCCCGTGCCTTCACGGCAAGGGGTGCACTGGCCGCAGCTCTCGTGCTTGAAGAAAGCCGAAATGCGCCAGATGGCTTTGATGATGTCGGTGGACTTGTCCATGACGATCATGCCGCCCGTGCCGAACGACGACTTCTTCTCGCGGAGGCCGTCAAAGTCCATGATCGCAGTCATCATGTCTTCGCCGCGCACCACAGGGCACGATGCGCCGCCAGGGATCACTGCAAGCAGATTGTCCCAGCCGCCGCGAATGCCGCCGCAATGCTTTTCGATGATGTCCTTGAAGCTTTCGCCCAGGGCTTCCTCGAAAGTCGCAGGCTTGTTGACGTGGCCAGAAACCATGAACAGCTTGGTGCCGACGTTATTCGGACGGCCGATCGAAGAGAACCAGCCAGCAGAACGGCGCAGGATTTCCGGCACAACAGCGATCGACTCGACATTGTTCACCGTGGTCGGGTTGCCATAAACGCCCATGCCAGCCGGGAATGGCGGCTTGAGACGTGGCTGACCCTTCTTGCCTTCCAGCGATTCCATCAGCGCGGTTTCTTCACCGCAGATGTAAGCGCCAGCGCCGTGATGGACGATGATGTCCAGATCCCAGCCGTGAATGTTGTCCTTGCCGATCAGCTTGGCTTCATAAGCCTCTTCAACGGCCTGCTCCAGCCGCTCGCGCTCACGCACGAACTCGCCACGGACATAAATGAATGCCAGATGGGCATCCATGGCGCGGCAGGCGATCAGACAGCCTTCGATAAGGTGATGCGGATCGTGGCGAAGGATCTCGCGATCCTTACATGTACCGGGCTCTGACTCGTCGGCATTGACCAGCAGGTAGTGCGGCCGACCATCATTGACCTTGGGCATGAACGACCACTTGAGACCGGTCGGGAAACCCGCGCCGCCACGACCACGAAGACCCGAGGCCTTGACCTCGTTGGTGATCCAGTCGCGCCCCTGGTCGAGGAATTCCTTGGTACCATTCCAGCCGCCGCGCTTGCGCGCGCCTTCGAGGCGCCAATCGCCCTGGCCGTAAAGGTTGGTGAAGATGCGATCCTTGTCAGCGAGCAATTCTCACACTCCTAACGCGGCTTCTTGCCGAAGACGCGGACATATTCCTCCTCGCCACCACGGGCGAGCACTTCGGCCTGCTTCAACCAGTCGTCGCGTTCAACGCGACCTTTGAAGTTGAGCGAGCCTTCAACCTGATCGATCTGCTCTGGCGTCAGAGCGGCGACCTGGCCCCACTTGGTGATTCCAAGCGCATTGAGGCGACGCTCCAGCACAGGACCAACACCGGCGATCAGCTTGAGATCGTCGGCAGCACCTTCCGGCGCCACGAACAATGGTGCATCCCCGCCCTTTTCGGCAACGGGATTGACCTCTTTCGGGTTCGCCTTGGGAGCGATGATGGTGCGGGTCTTCGTCGTACCGGTCGCCGCAGCGCCATCGGCAGGCGCGCTTGCAGTAGACTTGCCTGGAGCTTTTCCACCATCGACCTTGGCCGCTTCGGACTCAGAGCCAGTCGCATCCGGACGCATGGCCTTGTTGGGTTCGCCATCGGCGTGGGCAGAAGCCCCAGCAGCCTTACGCTCACCCTCGGCCTTGGCTTCAGAAACCTTGCCCTCTCTGGACGGTCCCTTGAGCGCAGGAGCAGACTCTTCGCTTACATCCTTCGGCTTGGCGGCCGTTGTCGGAGGTGGCGATGCCGGCGCAGCAGCGGCAGCTGGTGCTGCGGCCTCCGGTGGCGGTGGGGGCGGAACGAATTTTTCGCGGAACGTAGTCGCTTCTTCGAGCAACACGACGCGTCCACCTTCAGGCGCCGCATTGAGACGCTCGGTCTGCGTACCCGGCTTGATCGAGGCGCCGTTGCCGGCGGCAAAGGCATCAATGATCTCGGCCAAACGCTCTTCAGACAGATCCTCATAGGTATCCTTGAAGATCGTAACCATCGGTGCGTTGACGCAAGCGCCGGCGCATTCGACTTCTTCCCAGCTCAGCGTGCCATCGGCATTGAGATGGCCCGGCTCATGATGAATCTTGCTCTTGCAAACATCCATCAGACCTTCAGCCCCACGCAGCATGCACGGCGTTGTGCCGCAAACCTGGACGTGAGCGCGGGTGCCGACCGGTTGAAGCTGGAACTGCGTATAGAACGTGGCGACTTCGAGCACACGAATGTAGGCCATGCCGAGCATATCGGCGACCTTCTCGATCGTGGCGCGGGTAACCCAACCGTCCTGTTCCTGCGCACGCATAAGCAGCGGGATAACAGCGGACTGCTGACGACCAGCCGGGTAAAGCCCGATCTTCCAATCAGCCCATTTGGCGTTCTCAGCATTGAAAGCGAAGTTTGGCGGCTGAACCGACTCATCCGCAAGGCGACGCGCAACCATCAGCGATCAACCTCTCCGAACACGATATCGAGGGAACCCAGGATCGCCGAAACGTCAGCCAACATATGGCCGCGACACAGGAAATCCATGGCCGACAGATGCGCAAAGCCTGGCGCGCGGATCTTGCAGCGATATGGCTTATTGGTGCCATCGCTGACCAGATAAACGCCGAACTCGCCCTTTGGCGCTTCAACAGCGGCGTAAACTTCGCCAGCTGGGACCTTGTAGCCTTCAGTGTAGAGCTTGAAGTGATGGATCAGAGCTTCCATCGACTTCTTCATCTCACCACGGCTTGGCGGCACAACCTTGCCATCGAGCGAGGACACGGGGCCCTTGCCTTCGGGAGCATTCAGCTTGTCCACGCACTGCTTCATGATGCGGGTCGACTGGCGCATCTCTTCCATACGGATCAAATAGCGGTCGTAGCAGTCGCCGTTCTTGCCGATTGGAACGTCAAATTCCATCTCGTCGTAGCATTCATAAGGCTGGCTCTTGCGCAGATCCCAGGCAGCACCCGAACCACGCACCAGAACGCCCGAAAAGCCCCAGTTCCAGGCGTCTTCCAGCTTCACGACGCCAATATCGACGTTACGCTGCTTGAAGATGCGATTGTTGGTCAGCAGGCTATCGATATCAGCAAGCGCCTTCGGGAAGGTCTCGCAGAACGTTTCGATGTCATCGATCAGCGCCTGAGGCAGATCCTGATGGACCCCACCCGGACGGAAATAAGCAGCGTGCATACGCGCGCCAGAAGCGCGCTCGTAGAACACCATCAGCTTTTCGCGCTGCTCGAAGCCCCACAGTGGCGGCGTCAGAGCACCAACGTCCATCGCCTGCGTGGTCACGTTCATCAGGTGAGCCAACAGACGCCCGATTTCCGAATACAGCACACGGATCAACTGGCCGCGGCGCGGCACGGTCAGTCCCAGCAGCTTCTCGACGGCCAGAGCAAAGGCGTGCTCCTGGTTCATCGGCGCCACGTAGTCGAGGCGGTCGAAGTACGGGACGGCCTGAAGATAGGTCTTGGATTCGATCAGCTTTTCGGTGCCGCGATGCAGCAAACCAATATGGGGATCGACACGCTCGACGATTTCGCCGTCAAGCTCAAGAATCAGACGAAGCACGCCGTGCGCTGACGGGTGGACCGGGCCGAAATTGATAGTGAAGTTGCGAACTTCGGTTTCCGAAACACTCATTGCTTGGCCTTCTCGTCACCGGGCAGCACGTAATCAGTACCTTCCCAGGGCGACAGATAGTCGAACGAACGGAATTCCTGCGCCAGACGCACGGGCTCATAGACCACACGCTTGCGCTCTTCGTCGTAGCGAACTTCGACGAAACCAGTGGTCGGGAAATCCTTGCGTAGCGGATGACCATCAAAACCGTAGTCGGTCAGGATACGGCGCAGGTCTGGGTGGCCAGAGAACAGCACACCATAGAGATCGTAAGTTTCGCGCTCGAACCAACCTGCCCCGACGAACACGTCAGTAATCGAGGGCACCGGCGTCATGTCATCAGCCGAAACCTTTACGCGAATGCGCTGGTTCAGATGCGGGCTCATGAAGTGATAGACGACCTCGAAGCGCTCGTCGCGCTCGGGATAGTCAGCGCCACACACATCGACAAACGAGATAAAACGGCAGCGCGGATCGTCACGCAGGAACGTCGCCACAGAAACGATCGAATCCCGCTCCACAACGAGCGTGAGTTCGCCGAATGCGACGGCCTTTGCTAACAGTGTGCTACCCAATTGCCCCGCAATGTGCTCACCGAGATCCGCCAATGGATCAACCTGGATTGCTTCATCCATAATCAGCGATCCTAACGTTCGATTGTGCCAGTGCGGCGAATCTTCTTCTGCAGCAACAGGATGCCGTAAAGAAGCGCCTCAGCGGTTGGAGGGCAGCCAGGAACATAAATGTCCACTGGCAGCACACGGTCGCAACCGCGCACGACCGAATAAGAATAGTGATAATAACCGCCGCCATTGGCGCAGCTGCCCATCGAGATGACATAACGAGGCTCTGGCATCTGGTCATAGACCTTGCGCAGAGCCGGAGCCATCTTGTTGGTCAGCGTACCGGCAACGATCAACACGTCAGACTGGCGTGGGGAGGCACGCGGCGCGGTACCAAAGCGCTCGATGTCATAGCGAGGCATGGACATCTGCATCATTTCAACGGCGCAGCATGCCAGACCCGTCTGCATCCACATCAGCGAGCCCGTACGGGCCCAGGTGATGAGCTGAGCTGCTGTAGACAAGAGAAATCCCTTGTCAGCCAACTCATCCGTCACTTCGGTGAAGAATGGATCAGTCGCGCCTGCCGGCTTGTTAGTGCGCGGATCAATGAGGCCCGTGGGGCGCGGCGCGATAAGCGTGCCGTCTTGTTCGCTCAATCCCATTCCAGAGCCCCTTTCCGCCATTCATAGATAAACCCGACGGTCAGAACGCCGAGGAAGATCATCACAGACCAAAAGCCGAACCAACCTACGTCCCGGAAGGCCACGGCCCACGGGAAGAGGAAGGCAACTTCCAGATCGAAAATAATGAACAGAATCGAGACGAGATAGAATCGAACGTCGAACTTCATACGCGCATCGTCGAATGCATCGAAACCCGCCTCAAACGCAGACACCTTCTCGGGGTCAGGACGTTTGACTGCGATAAGGAACGGCGCAACGAGGAGCGCAAGTCCAATAACGGCAGCAAGGCCAATGAAAAGGACGATCGGCAGATAGTCGCTGAGCAAATCAGTCATGCGGCAGCCTGTTTTCTGGGCCGGTCGGGCGACCGGTATCGCGAGAGCCCCGCAAGCAATTTGGGCAAGCGGACCAACGCGACAGTTGATGGCTTGGGCTTAGACCTTTGGCTAGTGGGTTTCAAGGGAAAGAAAATATGAACAAAACAATCATATATGACGCATGGTAGGCGCGCATCTCGCGCAGCGAATTGAATTTTCTTTCCAAGCAGCTGCAGACGGATGCATCAATTAACTGCGACGGTGGACATTCTCTAAACGTCACCGCGCTGCGATGAGCGAGCCGGTACCCGTCGATACGGACAATGCCAGAATTTGCCGGCGGAGAATCGTCTCCTGACAGGCCACGCACTGGCGCAAAAAGCAAAAAAAGGCGGCCCGGGAAACCGGACCGCCGCGTAATTTCCGAACGCAGGGCGGCACGAACCGCCCGGCCAGAATGATTCTTAGAAGTGGTAGGAAACGCCGACGGTGGCCTTGGCCGCTTCGAACAGCTGCTTGTTGGTATCGTCGAAATCGTTGAGACCAACCAGCTGAGCGCGAACAGACACAGCCTCCGTCACCGCCAACTCAACACCACCGCCGAGCTGGTAGATGCCAACATTGTCGGCCCCTTCAGCGGTCTTAACTCCGGCACCTGCAAGTCCGTAAACCAGCACAGCGTCTGTAACAACAGCACCAACGCGCGCGTTCACGAAGAACTCGCCAGCGCTGACATCGTTGTTCCAAACGTATTCTGCCGTACCTTCAAGACCCAGCAGGATCGGATCCGCGACGATGAAATTCACACCAGCATGTGCCCCGATGACACCAACGGTCAGGAGCTCGTCGAACTGAGCCCCGCCCTGAACACCGGCATAGAGACCATTCCAGGAAAAGCCAGCGGCTTCGTAGATTGGCTGTGGTGTGGTTGGAATGAGCAGATCAGCGGCCTGAGCACCACCAACGAGAAGTGCAGCAGCTGCCACACCGAGAGAAAACGAACGTACAAACATTAATGCGTAGCCCCATAGACTTAACCGTAGTCGAGGGACAGATGGACCACGCCACAGGTGATTTGCAACCGCTAAAACCAAAACGGCGAACCGGTAAACCGGTTCGCCGAATTGGGTTTGCAAGACGCTAGGCAGACAGGGCGGAAAGCCGCCCTGCCCATTTGCAAATCTTAGAAGTGGTAGGAAACGCCGACGGTTGCCTTAGCAGCGTCGAAGAAGTCGTTGTTGGCGTTGTTGTCGAAATCGCCAAGGCCAACGAGCTGAGCACGAACGGACACAGCGTCGGTCACTGCGAATTCAACACCGCCACCGAGCTGGTAGATGCCGCGGTTGTCGACGTTTTCCTGCGTAGCAACGCCAGCACCTGCGAGTGCGTAAACGAGCACTGCGTCGGTAACAACAGCACCAACGCGTGCGTTCACGAAGAACTCACCGCGGTTCAGGTCAACACCGTTGTTGGTGCCCCAAACGTATTCTGCAGTGCCTTCGAGGCCGAGCAGGATTGGATCAGCAACGATGAAGTTCACACCAACATGTGCGCCAACGACGCCAGCGGTGAAACCGTCGAAGAACTCAGCGCCGCCCTGGACGCCAGCATAGAGACCATCCCACGAGAAGCCAGCGGCTTCGTAGATTGGCTGTGGGGTCGTTGGGATGATGAGGTCAGCAGCCTGAGCACCACCAACGAGAAGCGCGGCAGCTGCCACACCGAGAGAAAGCGAACGTACAAACATATCTTGCACTCCCATAGAGTTAACCGTAGTCGAGCGATAGATGCATCACCTCAACGCGCGAAACAACCCCAAAGCTGCCAAAATTGGGCAGTGCGGCTAACTTTCAATGACCATTTGGGGGTAGGTGTTGCGCGAATGCCGCGCAATTGGCCCAGTTTGATACAAAGGCAAGCTTTCCTCCCCCCGGAAGCTCCGTCATTTGCACTGGGAGATGAGTCGCCGTCAAGCAAATGTGGCGAAACTTAAGCAAAAAAGTTACCAAAAGGCTCTGATTGGCCGTTAGGCGCGAATCCCCGCCTTATTCAGAAATGGAAGTTCGCCCCAATGGTGAACTGACTATTTGAGTCGTTACCCTCCGCCGGGACGCTCTGCAGATATCTGGCCTCGACGCTCACATTATCAGTGAGAGCCATCTCAAGGCCTCCACCGACCAAAACGTTGCTCTTCGTCGTGTCGTCGAGGCTAATGCCGTAGCCGCCAGCGGCATAGACGACGAGATCGTCTGCCACCACGAGCCCTGCACGTCCGAGTATCTGTCCGTAGGCAGCGCTGCCAAGATCGCCGCCGGCCAGCCCCGAGACCGCGACCTCGGCCCCCAAGAGGTAAAATTCGAACTGCGTGTTGACGCCGAGTTGCACGCCTCCGCCCAGTTGTGCCTCACTTGGAGCATTCGTCCGAGCCGCCCCATACACACCCGCATAGAAGCCACTCCAATCAAAGGCGGCTTCGTGGACCGGCATTTCGCCAGGCGCACTCGTTGAGATTGAAATTGTATCCGCCGCAGCGCAGGCGGGGATAAGTGCGACGCCAACGATGGCAGCTAAGCCCACCTGCATGAATACGCCCATCGGGTTCCCCCACTCAGAGTGCACCAGTGCAACGTAGCGCGGCGCTGCAAGTTCCCGACCGCTGCGCCGTCGCCTTTATAGAGTACCGACGAGAACGGGCTGATCGCGGTATTCATTCGGGAAGAGCTTTTGCAGCGCTGTTACCTTGGGCAGATCGTTGATGACGATGTAGGGCCAGGTTGGGTTCAGCGTCAGGAAATCCTGATGATACTGCTCGGCTGGATAGAATGCCTTGAACGGCTCAATGGTCGTGACAATGGGACCAGTGAAGAGCTTATCCCCGTCGAGCTGAGCGATGTAGGCCTTGGCGACCTGCGCCTGATCGTCGTTCACCGCGAAGATCGTCGAGCGGTATTGGGTGCCGTGGTCCGGACCCTGATAGTTCAGCTGGGTCGGGTTGTGGGCGACAGAGAAATAGATCTGCAGCAATCGCCCATAACTGACGACCTTGGGATCATAGGTGATCTCAACGGTTTCGGCGTGACCTGTGGTGCCAGTGCTGGTCTGGTCATAGGTCGCGGTATCGGCCGCACCACCAGAATAGCCGGACACAGCGTTGGTAACCCCTTTCACCCGCTGGAAAACTCCTTGCACACCCCAGAAACAGCCACCCGCGAATACAGCGACGGCAGCCGCACCAGTATCGCTGACATCAGTGGTCGGCGCGGGAATGACGACGGGGGCTTCCTGGCCGCGGGCGCCAACGGCGAAAATCCCCAAGGCGAGCGCGGGAAGGAGCAAAAAGGCTGCGAGAATCCTGCGCCTTTGTGGCGTGGTGGAAATGACTGCGGATGACATGTGCGGATCCTGATTGGTGCAACTTGCCCTTAGATACGCATTCTATCGGCCTTTAGTTCTCCCCAGGCACCTGCCTCACGCGGAAATGACCGATTCCGTGCCTTTGCGCTGCCATACAGATTCGGTATGGGAGGGCATGACGCAAACGCCGACAAATATTGATCCCTATGCGGAGCTGGATAATCGCTCCGACGCCTTTGAACTGGCCGAAGAGTTCCGCAAGCGCCGCCCGCTGCGTCCGCGGCCACATACACGTGGCGGTTTCCCGCAGGATCGCAATCGCCGCGGGGCAGTCGACTGATCATTTTTTCTGCTGGAGAGATTCACATCATGCGCACATTCGGCCGTCGCGTGTGGCTCACAAATGGCTACGCGAAAGCGGAGATGCGGTTAGCTTAATCGGGAGAAAATGCGGTGTGTTGAGCCCGTCCGGGCTGAGCGCCACCTTTCCAATTCCCTGCATATTCAAGGGGGAAGGTGGCGCGAGAGACGGGGCTCGAACCCGCGACCTCCGGCGTGACAGGCCGGCGCTCTAACCAACTGAGCTACTCCCGCAGAGTAGTCGAACAAACCCTGAGGTCATGTTCGCTTAGTATAGTCTGCGGCACACTTCGGTGAAGAAGTGGCGCGAGAGACGGGGCTCGAACCCGCGACCTCCGGCGTGACAGGCCGGCGCTCTAACCAACTGAGCTACTCCCGCAGCGCTTGCGAACAAGTCGTTCGCGCAACGTGGTGTCCGTTTAGCGACCACCCCTATCGAAGTCAAGCGAGCGAAATGCTCCGCACGTCATTTTCATGAAAAACCCGACAGATAGTGAAATTGCCATCAAGCGCCTGTGCGTAAACACAAAAAGCCTCACCGCAAAAGTGAGGCAAGTACCGCTGATCATGGTGGAATTTGGGACCCCGCCCTAAGCAGGAAATGGTGGGCGATGACGGACTCGAACCGCCGACATCCTCGGTGTAAACGAGGCGCTCTACCAACTGAGCTAATCGCCCGCCGGGGCAGAAGCCCGACGTGAAGTGCGCTCTGATTAGGGCCCCTGCCCTGAATCGTCAACACCAATTACAGAAAAGAAATGGCCCCGGCGCAAAGCGCTCGGGGCCGATCAGCTTGCCGAAGGGAATCGGTCTTAGTTGATCGCATCCTTCAGGCCCTTACCGGGCTTGAACTTAGCCTGGTTCGAGGCCGGGATCTGAATCTCAGCGCCGGTAGCAGGATTACGGCCAGTCGAAGCCTTGCGCGCCGACACAGCAAAGGTACCGAAACCGACGAGGCGGACTTCTTCGCCAGCCTTCAAGGAGCCAGTGATGGCCTCGAACACTGCGTCAACCGCTTCGGCGGCCTGTGCCTTGGTGATCGTCGCCTTGTCGGCAACAACGCCAACCAGATCGTTTTTGTTCATAGCGTTTCCTCACAGTGAATGCCCGCCCGCTGGCGAACTCAAAACTCGCAAACCCTTTGTCGATTCTAATCGAAACGCAAGGAATTCCGGGCTTCTCAGCCAGTTCGGCGGTACAAATCTGTTAATGGACCGGAAAATTTCGTCCGGCAAGCAGGCTTTGCGGGTTTTGCCGGTTATCCGGCCTTTTCCGGGGGTTTTCCCACTTATTCACCGGCCGGATTGGGCACGACCAACCGCCGCCTGATTCCCAGCATGAGCGGCAGCGCGAGCAGATAAATGCCCGCTCCGACGATCCAGATGATTCCCGGCCAGATGCCGCGCACCTCGAAATAGACGAGGCTAAAGAACAGCGGCCCAAAAACAGATGCGAGACTGACCAGACTCGCCAACACGCCCTGCAACTGCCCCTGCTTTTCAGAATCGACCTGCGTTGTGGTCAGCGATTGCAGCGCCGGCATGCCGATACCGCCCAAGGCGAACAGTGGCGCGAGGGCAAACATGACCCAACCCTGTGTTGCCACGCCCAGAATCACCAGGGCCGTCAGCTCGCAGGCCATCCCCACCACCAGAGCCCAGCGCTCACCGAGGCGCGCGACGGCGGGTCCTGTGAGAAAAGCCTGCGCACCCGCGTGGAAAACGCCGAAGGCGCCAAGGGAGAGGCCGATCATCAGACCATTCCACTGGAATCGATCCTCGCTGAACAGCGCCCAGATCGTGCCGTACATGGTGCCGACGAAATTCATGATGACGAAAATGGCCATCAGCGGAATCAGCGCCTTGAAGGTCAGCGCCCATTTCAACGGTTTGAACGGGTTGAGCGTCTCGAAGTCGAATTTCGCACCGGCTTTGCCATGGCGCGACTCGGGCAATACGAAGAGCGCGAGTGCCAAATTGATTCCATTGAGCGCAGCCGCGGCGATAAACGGCGCCCGCACCCAGATATCGCCGAGCACACCACCGAGCACCGGTCCGATGATAAAGCCAACGCCGAACATGGCATGGAACAGGCCGAAGCGGCGTGCGCGCTCCTCTTCGGTGGAAATATCGGTGATGTACGCGGTCGCCACGGCCATGTTCGCGCTGGTAATGCCGGAAATGGCCCGGCCCAGCACCAGCATCCAGAGCTCAGGCGCAAAAGCCATCACCAGATAGTCGATAGCCGCACCGGCCAGTGACACTAGCAGCACCGGTCGACGACCGTAGCGATCGCTCAAAACACCCAGAATCGGTGAAAACAGAAACTGGCACGCCGAATAGAGCGCCAACATGATTCCCAGCGTCGTCGCGACCTGGGTCATGTGCCCCACATCGCGCAACAGCGCCGGCAGAATCGGGAAGATCAGGCCGATGCCGATCGCGTCGAGAGTCACGGCGGCCAGAATGACCATAAGCGGCTTGTTCACGACACGGCTCCACTGGTTCGCGCCTGATCGCCCGCGGGGAAAGGCGCGCTGATGTTACTGCTTTTTATGACGAGTGGTGCTGACAGATTTCGACAGGATGTTGGGGGAGACGAGTACCCCCACCTAGCCTCCCCTGAACAGGGGGAGGAATGCGCGCGGTGGGATCTGGCGGGATGGTGCCAGTGAGTGGAGTGGTTGCCCCCTATCAGAGGAGAAACAGGCATCGCATTTCACCCACGACGTCATTCCCGCGAAAGCGGGAATCCACCGTTGGGGTTGGATTGAAGAAGGGAGATTCCCGCTTGCGCGGGAATGACGCAGTGATGGTGGTCGGCCGCGTCGGAGTGGGAGTGCCGGTGAAGCAAGAGTACCCCCCACCTAGCCTCCCCCTGAAAAGGGGGAGGAACGGCACCGTGGGTTTGGCGCGCGTCGTTCTCAAGCTCGGTGTCATCCTGGCCTTGAGCCGGGATCCATTATGTGATGGTCGTTTGAGCCACCTGCCATGGTGACGCGAGCTCGAGATGGACCCAGGCTCAAGGCCGGGGTGGCATGGTGGGTGTGGCTGCTTGCGCGGAAATCGCGAGCAAGAATACCCCCTCCTAACCTCCCCCTGAAAAGGGGGAGGAACAGATTTGAGGGCTTGGCGGAATGGCGCCCGCGAGTGGAGCGAGTTCCTCCCCCTCTCAGGGGGAGGTTAGGTGGGGGTACTGCGATCTCGCAGCGCCCCCCAGAATCAAAAACGGCGGCCGCTGGGGCCGCCGTTTCATCAGATCAAATGCGAATTACGAGTTGATCAGCGCGGAGCAATCTTCGTCGCTGTAGCGCAGGTCGGCTTCGGCATTGGTCATGTCCTCGACTGCGGCCTCGACATAGAACTCAACCAGACGGTCATATTCGGCTTCTTCGATATTGTCGGCGATGAGAGCGGCATGCGCCTTGGCGAAAGCGGCATCGGCGGCCTTGTTTGCCTCGGCAGCGTCTTCTGCACTGACGCCGTCGATCTTGGTGACGACGGTGTAGGCTGCGCCACACCACAGGGCGATATCAACGTCGTCGCTGACTTCTTCTTCCTGAGCGAAAGAGGGAACAGCAAAGGTCAGCAAGGCAGTGGCAGCAAGCGCTGCAAGCAATTTTACGGTCATGACGCTATCTCGAAGGCCGTGCACCCAACAGAATGTTGGTCATCGGGCCAGATTACATAGCGTGACGGAGCCGCGCCGTCTTTTGATTTTTAGAGTGCAATAGATGCAAAAACGGCGGCCCGTTGGGCCGCCGTTCATATTGGATGTACTTCCGACTTAGTGCGGCAGACCGGCTGCAGCGTCGTCGGCGGCCGTATCGGGCGTTGCCGTGGTGGCTGGAGGCGTATCGTCGAAGTGCCACTCGATTGGCTCAGGCTTGCGCACCAGAGCGCGCTCAATGACCTGATCCATCCGGCTGACAGGAACGATCTCCATGCCTTCCTTGACGATATCGGGGATCTCGGCGAGATCGCGCACGTTCTCTTCCGGAATCAGCACCGTCTTGATTCCGCCACGGAGAGCCGCAAGCAGCTTCTCCTTGAGACCGCCGATGGGCAGAACCCTGCCCCGCAGCGTGATTTCGCCCGTCATGGCGACATCGTTGCGCACCGGAATACCGGTCATCACCGAAACGATTGCCGTTGCCAGACCGATACCAGCCGATGGACCGTCCTTAGGCGTGGCGCCTTCAGGCAGGTGCACGTGGATATCGCGCGTGTCGAACATCGGTGGCTTGATGCCGAAATCGATCGACCGCGACCGCACATAAGCGGTGGCCGCCGTCAGCGATTCCTTCATCACTTCCTTGATGTTGCCGGTCACGGTCATGCGACCCTTGCCCGGTGTCATCACGCCTTCAATCGTCAGCAACTCGCCGCCGACCGAGGTCCAGGCCAGACCGGTCACCAGACCAACCTGTGCTTCGGCTTCGATCACGCCATGCTTGTAGATATCCGCACCAAGATATTTGGCGAGCTTATCTTCATCGATGACGATCGACTTGACCTTGGTCTTGACGATCTCGGCCACGGCCTTGCGCATCAGCTTGCTGATTTCGCGCTTGAGGTTACGCACGCCCGCTTCACGGGTATAGCGCTGGATCAAGGCGGTCAGCATCTCGTCGCTCAGCTCGAACTCGCCATGGGCAAGCCCGTTTTCCTTGAGCGTCTCCGGGATCAGGTGCTGCTTGGCGATCGCGTGCTTCTCCTGCTCGGTGTAGCCGGACAGGCGAATGATCTCCATGCGGTCCATCAGTGGGCCGGGGATGTTCAGGGTGTTCGAGGTCGTCACGAACATCACGTCCGAAAGGTCGTAGTCGACCTCAAGGTAGTGATCGGCAAACGTGTGGTTCTGTTCCGGATCGAGCACTTCAAGCAGTGCCGAAGACGGATCGCCACGGAAGTCCTGGCCCATCTTGTCGATTTCGTCGAGCAGGAACAGTGGGTTGGACTTACCCACCTTCTTGAGCGACTGGATCACCTTACCGGGCATGGAGCCGATATAGGTGCGGCGGTGGCCACGGATTTCGGCTTCATCGCGCACGCCGCCAAGCGCCATGCGGATGAACTCACGACCGGTCGCCTTGGCAATCGACTTGCCAAGCGAGGTCTTGCCGACGCCTGGAGGACCGACGAGGCAGAGGATCGGGCCCTTGAGGGAACCGGTACGGCCCTGCACGGCCAGATACTCCAGAATGCGTTCCTTGACCTTCTCGAGGCCATAGTGATCCTCGTCCAGAACCTTTTCGGCCAGGACCAGGTCGCGCTTGACCTTGCTCTTCTTGCCCCATGGCAGGCCGAGCAGCACATCGAGATAGTTGCGCACGACGGTGGCTTCAGCCGACATCGGGCTCATGGTCTTGAGCTTCTTGACCTCGGCTTCCGCCTTGGCCTTGGCTTCCTTCGACAGGCGCGTCTTGGCGATGCGCTCTTCGATCTCGGTGATCTCGTTCGCGCCTTCCTCGCCGTCGCCCAGTTCCTTCTGGATCGCCTTCATCTGCTCGTTGAGATAGTACTCGCGCTGGGTCTTCTCCATCTGCCGCTTGACTCGGCTCCGGATGCGCTTTTCCACCTGCAGAACGCCGATTTCGCCTTCCATCAGGCCCAGAATCTTCTGGAAGCGCTCGCCAACCGAAACGGTCGAGAGCAGGTCTTCCTTCTCGTGGATCTTGATGACGAGGTGGCTGGCAATGGTGTCGGCCAGCTTGGAGTGGTTCTCAATCTGACCAACCGCGGCAACAACTTCTGCCGAGATCTTCTTGTTGAGCTTCACATAGCTGTCGAACTCGGTCTGGGCCGAGCGAGCAAGAGCCTCCACTTCGGTGGCGTCTTCCTCTGGCTCAGGCAAAATGGATGCCTCGGCCTCGAAATAGTCCACGGTCTGCAGATAGCGATCGATGGTGGCGCGGCTCAGCCCTTCCACCAGCACCTTGACGGTGCCGTCTGGAAGCTTGAGCAGCTGCAATACAGTGGCAATGGTGCCGGTCGCATAGATCTGGTCCGGAGCCGGATCATCGTCCTGTGCGTTCTTCTGGGTCACCACGAGGATGTGCTTGTCGTCGCGCATCACTTCTTCAAGCGCCTTGACGGATTTCTCGCGGCCAACAAACAGCGGCACGATCATGCCGGGGAAGACCACGATATCGCGCAGCGGAAGAACTGGGTAAACCCGATCCCGGCTGGCATCGCCGCCGGTGGGATTGACGTCCGACATCTTTAATCCTTTCCGGGGCGCGCAGGAGAAAGGATGTGGGTAGCGCGCCCGTTATAGACAGCCCCGACCTTAGAAGGCTGAGCTGATTCCAGTTAATAAATAGGTTTGTCCTAGGCCCCCGCAAGTCAACCTTTGCCGTTTTATAACGGTTAACTCGCTTTGCGGGCCTGCCCTACCCTCAATGCATGGTGGACTTGATCGCCCGCCTGCTTTCGTAGCGTTATGTGCGTCCGGCATGCTGATGTTTCAAGCACCAGACTGCCATTCCATGAAAGGGCCGCCATGAGCACCAATTCTCCGCACAAGCGTCGCATCGATCTGCTGGGTGTCGCCACAGCATCAGGCGCCTCCGTGCGCGGCTGCGGCATGGGGCCCGAAGCGCTCCGCGTGGCGGGCCTGGCCGAGGCCCTGATCGATCTGGGGCACGAGGTGGCGGACCACGGCGATCTGCGCCGGCCAGCCCCGGCTATTGATGCGGGCCCCGCTAGCCTGCGCCTGCCCGATGCGCGGCGGGCCGACGTGCTGGACCTCGCCGAACGCGCCAGTGATCAGGGGCTGGCGATCCTTGAGGCGGGCAATTTCCCGGTGTTTCTGGGCGGCGATCATTCGATTGCCATGGGCACGGTTTCGGCGGTGGCGCGACATTGCGTAACCAAAGGCAAACCGGTTTTCGTACTCTGGATCGACGCCCATGCCGACTACAACACGCCGGAAACCTCGCCTTCGGGGAACCTCCACGGCATGCCGCTGGCGCTGCTGTGTGGCGAGCCAGAGTTCGACGACAGCTATCGCGGCGACTGGCTGGGGCGGATCGATCCGCGCAATGTGACGGTGATCGGTGCGCGCTCGGTGGACCGCGAGGAACGGCGGCTTTTGGCATCGCGCGGCGTCGAGGTGCTCGACATGCGCAAAATCGACGAGCTGGGCGTTGTGGCGCTGATGCGCACGGTGATTGAGCGCGTCCGCAAGGCGGGCGGGCATCTGCATGTGAGCCTCGACGTCGACGCCATGGACCCATCCATCGCGCCGGGTGGCGGCACGCTGGTTCCAGGCGGGCTGAGCTATCGCGAGGCCCACTTGATCATGGAAATGCTGCACGATAGCGGCGTTGCGGGTTCTCTGGATGTGGTGGAGCTCAATCCGTTCCTCGACCACGGCGGGCAAAGCGCCACGCTGCTGGTTGATCTGGTGGCGAGCCTCTTTGGGCGTCAGATCATGGGCGAAGAGCCGGGTCCAATGGCGTTTGTGACGGAGGACGAGGCGGGGGCGGCTGAGTAGGCTTTGGGATTGAAGAGTCCCCCCACCTAGCCTCCCCCTGAAAAGGGGGAGGAACTCGCGCGGCGGGTGGGTGCGACGATGCCCCAAGCTCGATCTGTTCCTCCCCCTGTCAGGGGGAGGTTAGGTGGGGGTACTGAGGCCTAACAACGACCACCCACCACCCAGTCGTCACCCTCGGGCTTGACCCGAGGACTCTGCACTTCCTGCATGTCTGAAGAACCCTCGGGTCGAGCCCGAGGGTGACGATCCAGCTAGGTTGCGTCGCCCGCCCCCAGTCCCACATACTCCGCCCGTGGGCGCATCAGCTGGCCAGTGGCGACTTGCTCCATGGCGTGAGCCAGCCACCCAACAGTCCGGGCCATGGCGAAAAGCACCAGGGGCGCTTCTTTGGGCAGACCGAAGCTGGCGGCCATGGCGACGAGCGCGAAGTCAATATTCGGCTTCTCGCCGGTGATGCGCTCGGTGACCTCCTGTAACGCGGCGAAAGGCTCGGCCGGCTCGAAGATAGAGAGCAGTGCAGCGGCGCGTGCATCGCCATCTGGATAGAGCGGGTGGCCGAACGCTGGTATCGACTGTCCCTGTGCGAGGCGGGCCACCACGGCGGCCTCTGCGCCCAGTGTCTCGGCTTCAAGAGCCAGCGCCTGCGCAGAGGCAGCCGCACCGCCATGCAGCGGCCCGGTGAGCGCTGAAAGCCCCGCCAAAGTGCCTGCGGCCAACGATGCGCCCGTGGAGACGGCAACGCGTGTGGCGAAGGTTGATGCGTTGAGTTCGTGATCGGCCAACAGCACCAGTGCCCGGCGGATGGCGTCAGCAGCGCGGGGGCGCTCCCATGTAGCGGCGAGCCTTTCATGTAACGAACCCGCTACCGATCTGGTAAAGCCGCTGGCGATGGTGGAGAGCACCGACGCGGCTTCAATTTTGAGCACGGCACCTGAGCGACCAAAGGTCGGCACGTCACTGGCCGCGCGGCGCGCCAAGGCAACGAAGGCGGCTTCAAAGCCGGGCGTTTGTGCGACGTGACTCAGGTCACAGGTGACGGGATCACTCCCCCAGAGGAGTGCGGCGATCTCCTCCAGCGACATCGTGTCCGCCAAGTTCACCGCGTCGCGACCCCGATAGAGCAACCTGCCCTGCGCAATGGTGGAAATGGATGTCTGCATCACAGGCTCGCCAAAGCGCATGGCGTCGACGGCGATGGTTGCCTGCTTGCGCCGACCAGCGGCGCGCTGGGCCAAACGGCGCACATCCTCGCCGCGATAGAGACTCTTGCGGCTATCGGCGGGATCTGGCCGCGCCGTGATGCGGCCACGGCTGACATTGGCATAAAGCGTCTGCGGCTGGGTGCCCAGCAGTTCCAGCGCTTCGCTCGCACTCAGCCAATCCATTGATCCTCACATTGATCATTTACGTCAAGATTGACGTCAACCTACGACGACCTACCTTAAGGCGCAACAACCACAGGAGAGTTCGATGAAAAGTGGTCTTGAAGACGTCGTTGCCGCCGAAACCAGGCTGTCCGATGTTGATGGCGCCCATGGCCGCCTGATCATTCGCGGGCACTCGCTGGACGATCTGGTGGGGCACAGCACCTATGAGGACGTCATAGCGCTGCTATTCGATGGCTACTTTGCTAGCGAAGCCGACCTGCCCCGCGCGCTCGGCAAGGCGCGTAGCGAGGTGTTCGCGCATCTGGCCGTCGTTGACGCAAGCCTCCTCGCGCTGCCGCCGGTGGACGCTATGCGCGCGCTGCTGGCCCGATTGCCAGATGGCGAGGATCTACCCTCGGCCTTGAGGCTGATTGCCGGCCCTGCAGTGTTCACCGCTGGGCTGATCCGGCTGCGTCAGGGGCTGGACGTTATTGCGCCGGATGCATCGATGAGCCACGCCGCCGATACGCTGCGCATGACGCATGGCACCGTGCCGAGCCCGGAGCAGACTGCGGCGCTGGATCGCTATCTGATGACGGTGTCCGATCACGGGCTCAACGCCTCGACCTTCGCCAGCCGTGTGGTTGCATCGACGCAGGCGGGCCTGACATCGTCGGTGTTGGCGGCGCTGAGCGCGCTCAAGGGCCCGCTGCATGGCGGCGCTCCGGGACCGGTGCTGGATGCACTGGATGGCGTTGGCTCGCCTGACAATGCCAGCGCCTGGCTCGAGGCCGCGTTGGCGCGTGGGGATCGGCTGATGGGATTTGGGCACCGCGTCTATCGCGTGCGTGATCCCCGTGCTGATGCATTGAAGACGGCTGTGCGTCTGCTGGCCAATGGCGGGGCCATCGACCCTGCCCGGCTGGCACTGGCCGAGGCGGTGGAAGCCGCGGCGCTGGATTTGCTGAAACGCAAGAAACCCGATCGGGCGCTGGACACCAATGTGGAGTTCTACACCGCGCTGCTGCTGGAAGCGCTTGGGTTTCCGCGTGAGACGTTCACGTGCGTTTTTGCCATGGGGCGGACGAGCGGGTGGCTGGCCCATGCGCGGGAACAGGCACTAACGGGGCGGCTGATCCGGCCGATGTCGGTTTATGTGGGGCCGAGCGTGGCGGTGGCGGCCTGATGGCCGAGGGATTGGAGTACCCCCTCCTAACCTCCCCCTGATAGGGGGAGGAATCCGCTCAGCGTTCGTCCAATCTGTTCCTCCCCCTTTTCAGGGGGAGGTTAGGAGGGGCACTCTTCAGCGCATCCGCAACGAGCAGGTAGACGCCCTCGGGATTTCCCAACACATCGAGATTGGTGAAACGGACTACGCGATATCCGCGCTCTTCTATGTATGCCGTGCGCACGGCATCAGCGGCTAATCCGGCGTCAGAATAATGGCTGTCACCGTCTATCTCGAACGCCAGTTTCGCCCGTTTACAGGCGAAGTCGACGATATATGGGCCCACCGGAACCTGTCGGCGGAAATGCCAGCCGGATTGGCGGAAGGTATAGAGGATTTCCCAAAACCTGAGCTCTGCCGGGGTTGGTTCGCGGCGGAGTTTTCTTGCGAGTTCGGTTCGCTGTCCCATACCCCCTCCTAGCCTCCCCCTGAAAAGGGAAGGAACTTGATCCGTATCAGTCCACGATCTTGCCCCAACCAAAATCTGTCCCTCCCCCTTTTCAGGGGGAGACTAGGTGGGGGTACTCTTCAAAAACAAAAACGCCGGACCCAGGGGCCCGGCGTTTTCAATTCAGTCTGGTAGACCTTTATGCCCCGGCGGGGAGGTCTTCCTTTTTACGGTCGGAGTAGATGTAGAGCGGACGGACGTCCTTGCCCTTGACCACTTCTTCCGAGATCACGACTTCTTCCACGCCTTCCAGCGATGGCAGGTCGTACATCGTATCGAGCAGGATCGCTTCCATGATGGAGCGCAGGCCGCGAGCACCGGTCTTACGTTCGATGGCCTTCTCGGCAATCGCCTTGAGGGCATCCTCGTGGAAAGAAAGTTCGACTTCTTCCATCTGGAACAAACGCTGGTACTGGCGAACCAGGGCGTTCTTTGGTGCGGTCAGGATTTCGATCAGGGCCGCGATATCGAGGTCTTCGAGGGTCGCGAGCACTGGCAGGCGACCGATGAACTCGGGGATCAGCCCGAAGCGCACCAGATCTTCTGGCGCCACATCGGCAAGAATCTGGCCGACGCGACGGTCGTTCGGGTCCTTGACGGTGGCCGAGAAGCCGATGCCCGAGCCTTCACCACGCGCCGAGATGATCTTTTCGAGGCCGGCAAATGCACCGCCGCAGATGAACAGGATATTGGTCGTGTCCACCTGCAGGAATTCCTGCTGTGGGTGCTTGCGACCGCCCTGGGGCGGAACCGAAGCCACGGTGCCTTCCATGATCTTGAGCAAAGCCTGCTGCACGCCTTCGCCCGATACATCGCGGGTGATCGACGGATTGTCAGACTTGCGGCTGATCTTGTCGACTTCGTCGATATAGACGATGCCGCGCTGCGCCTTTTCGACATTGTAGTCGGCGGCCTGCAGCAGCTTGAGGATGATGTTTTCCACGTCCTCGCCGACATAGCCGGCTTCGGTCAGCGTTGTGGCATCAGCCATCGTGAACGGCACGTCCAGAATACGGGCCAGCGTCTGAGCCAGCAGCGTCTTACCCGAACCAGTCGGACCGATCAGCAGGATGTTCGACTTGGAAAGCTCGATATCCTGGTTCTTGGACGAGTGGTGCAGGCGCTTGTAGTGGTTATGGACGGCCACGGAGAGTACGCGCTTGGCGCGGTACTGGCCGATAACGTAATCGTCGAGCACCTTGCAGATTTCTGCAGGTGTCGGCACGCCATCGGAGGACTTGACCATCGAGGTCTTGTTCTCTTCGCGGATGATGTCCATGCACAGCTCAACGCATTCATCGCAGATGAACACAGTTGGGCCGGCGATCAGCTTGCGAACCTCGTGCTGGGACTTCCCGCAGAACGAGCAATAAAGCGTGTTCTTTGAGGATTCGCCGTTCGTCGTGTCTTTGGACATCCTGTCACTCCCGGGAGCAGCGTGCCCCCAAAATCATGCGCTATAGGTGACCCTAGCGCGTGAGCCTAAAGAAAGTATAAGCCGAACCGACCTTAAAGGCCGATCCGGCTACGTGCAATCGCGCATGGATCACAGTCCACGGCGCATCAGCAATGTGCTTAATGGCGGCCAATCAGACCGCGCTATCCGGCACAACGCGCTTTTCGATCACGGTGTCGATCAGACCGAAGGCCTTGGCCTCTTCTGGCGACAGGAAGCGATCGCGCTCAAGAGCGTTCTCGATTTCCTCGTAGGTGCGGCCAGTGTGCTTCTCATAGATCTGATTAAGACGGCGCTTCAAACCCTCGACTTCCTTGGCATGAATCAGGATGTCAGTGACCTGACCCTGGAAGCCGCCGGAAGGCTGGTGGACCATGACGCGGGCATTTGGCAGCGCAGTACGCATGCCGGCTTCGCCAGCTGCAAGCAGAAGCGAACCCATCGAAGCCGCCTGCCCCATGACCATGGTGGCCACTGGCGCGCGGATGAACTGCATGGTGTCGTAGATCGACAGGCCAGCGGTCACAACGCCGCCAGGCGAGTTGATGTACAGCGAGATTTCCTTCTTCGGATTTTCCGATTCGAGAAACAGAAGCTGCGCCACGATCAGCGACGCCATGTTGTCCTCGACCACGCTGGTCACGAAGATGATGCGTTCGCGCAGCAGGCGCGAATAGATGTCAAACGCGCGCTCGCCGCGGTTGGACTGCTCGACCACCATAGGAACGAGCGTATTCATGTAGATATCGTGCGGATCCCGCATGTGATGCCCCTTTGCTGCGCCGGGTCGCGGACCGGGCTAGCTGTAGTCGGTTGGAACACGATTCCCGCACTCGGACATCCAGGGCCCAGGGATCATGTCGAAATTCGAATCAGCGCGACTGGCCGATTGCAGACGATGCCGCTTAACGTGCGGTAAAGGCACAGATAGGCGGCATTGGGGCCAGCTTCAATAGCACTGACACGCCAAGTGTCGGCAAGGTGAAGCGCCCCGCCCCGTCCGCTCTATTCGGCCGAGGCCGCAAAGCCGACGGCCACGCCCTTTTTCTTGAAATAGGCCTGCATGATCTTGCGGCCCTGACGGTTGTTCTGGGCGAGCTTTGATGGCTCGAACACGGCTTCCTTGACGCCATCGCGCGCCATGGTCGACTTAAGAGCAGCAATGTGCTGGTCGAGGTCTTCGTTATTGCCCTTGATCGAGGTGTAGATGTTGTCGATGGCCTGGGCCAGCGTCAGATCGCTCACGATACGCACTCCAAAAAATCCATTACCCCTGCACTAGCGATTTTTTCGGCAGGAGCAAGGCATCACCGCACCTTGCAATGGCTTTGCCTGCCCGTCAGGATCGGGTTTTCGTTCCTCTTGTAGTGATTTTTATGGCCGCCATCGTTCAGCTCAAGCCGATCACCGGCGTTCCCGCAGCCAGCAGCGCCAGTGCCAATCCGCGCGATCCGGCCTTCTTCCAGAACCCCTATGCGTTCTACGATGCGCGCCACGCCAACAAGCCGACGTTCTTCTGGGAGGAATATGGCCACTGGTGCTGCGCCGGGTTCAAGGAAGTCAGCGCCCTGCTCCGCGACAAGCGCTTTGGCCGCGAAATTCTGCATGTGGCGACGCGCGAAGAACTCGGCATGCCCGAGCCCAAACCGCATACAGCGGCGTTCGACCTCACCGAGAAATACTCGCTGCTCAACCTCGAGCCACCCGGGCATACGCGGCTGCGCATGCTGGTCAATCGGGCGTTTGTGTCGCGCCATGTCGAGCAATTGCGCCCACGTATCGTCAAGCTAGCCAACGAAATGATCGATGGCTTTGAGGGCGAGGACAGCGTCGACATCATCAAGGCGTTCGCCGCGCCGATTCCGGCCATCGTGATCGCCGAAATGATCGGCCTGCCCGCCGAGAGCGCACCGCAATTGCTGGCGTGGTCCAACCGCATGGTGGCCATGTACATGTATGGCGTCAGCCACGAGACCGAGCTGGATGCCAATCAGGCTTCTGCCGACTTCATGGATTATCTCCGCGCCATCATCGCCGAGCGCCGCAAACAGCCGCGCGAGGACCTGCTCACCCACATGCTGACCTCCGATCAGGGTGGCGAGCGGCTGACCGATGAAGAGGTGATGTCGACGGCCATCCTGCTGCTCAATGCCGGGCATGAGGCAACGGTTCACACCACGGGCAATGGCGTTAAATCCATCCTCGAAAGCGGTATCGATCCGGTTACGCTTTTCTCAAGCGAAGAACAGACGGCCGCCACCGTGGAAGAATGCCTGCGCTTTGACGCGCCGCTGCACATGTTCACCCGCTATGCCCTGAGCGACCTGGAATTTGACGGCATCCAGATGCGCAAGGGCGACGTCATCGGACTGCTGCTGGGCGCGGCCAACCGCGACCCTGCCCGCTTCGCCAATGCCAATGCATTCGACCCGTTCCGCACCGATGGCGCCAATGTCAGCTTCGGCGCCGGCATCCACTTCTGCATCGGCGCGCCGCTGGCTCGCATCGAGCTGCAGGTGGCGTTCAGCGAACTGTTCCGCCGCCTGCCAAAGTTGCGGATTGCCGAGGCGCCTCGGTACAATGACGTGTACCATTTCCACGGGCTGGAAAAGCTGATGGTGAGTTGGAAGTAGAATGAAACGCGCTCTTTTGGGCCTGGTGGTCTTTGTGGTGCTGCTCGTGGCCGCAGGCTTTGGTTCGCTGGCCCTGCAGCATGTGCTGTCGCCGAACGCACAGTGTCTGAACCTTGGCGGCAGTTGGGACGGCGAGGCTGGGCAATGTGTGGGGAGCGATTATCCGCTGCCGGAGTGAGAGTGACCGAGATTACCCCCACGGCTCGTCACCCTCGGGCTTGACCCGAGGGTTCTTTTTGCCATTTCGCGAAGTGTAGAGCCCTCGGGTCAAGCCCGAGGGTGACGACTGAGTTATCGGGATCCCGGAGTGACTAAAGACTTGCCAACACCCCAGGTACCAGCAGGGGCAAGTCTTCGCTGATCAAGCCGGGGCCGCCGAAGCGGTTGGCGGCTTCGGCGTGGAGCCAGACGCCGGCGCAGGCGGCTTCCCAGCCGGCCATGCCCTGCCCCATGAGACCGGCGATGATGCCGGCCAGCACGTCGCCTGACCCCGCAGTTCCGAGCCACGCCGGCGCGTTGGCGTTGATGGCCAGGCGTCCGTCGGGACTGGCGATGATGGTATCGCTGCCCTTGAGGACGATGATGGCGCCGGAATGGGTGGCGGCGGCACGCGCCTTATCGATACGCGCACCTGGGACGTCGCCAAAGAGGCGCTGAAATTCGCCCTCGTGGGGCGTCAGCACGACTGGGCGCGACTGCGCATTGATGGCGTCAAAGAGAGCGCCGGGGCCGTCAACGAAGCTGGTGAGGCCATCGGCGTCGAGGACCGTGGCAGTGCCAGAATTGAGCACTGCAAGAACGTTCTGACGCGTCGCCTCGCCTATACCGGCAGCGGGACCAATAACGGCGGCATTCATGCGCTTGTCGGCGAGCAGTTCGGCGATGCCAGCGGCATCCCTCGCGGGTTTGAGCATGATGGCGGTGACATGGGCAGCGTGAACCATCAGCGCGTCCTCGGCGCCGAGCAAAGACACAACGCCAGCGCCGACGCGGAACGCGCCCATCGCCGCCAAACGCGAGGCCCCGGTGTGGAGCGGACCGCCGGAGATGACCACCGTATGGCCGCGATCGAACTTGTTGCCATCCGGATCAGCCGCTGGCAGCGACCAAATCGTTGGCGTGTTCTGCCAGGCGGCCGCGTCGATGGTGTCGAGAACCGTATCGGGAATGCCGATATCGGCCAGAACGACCTCGCCGCAGAGATCGCGCGCGGGCAATAGAAGGTGACCGGGCTTGAGTCGAAAGAAGGTTACGGTCATATCGGCGATCATCGCGGAGCCACGCACGGCGCCGGTTGCCCCATCAATGCCACTTGGCACGTCGATGCTGACCACCGGGCGGGCGCTGGTGTTGATTAGCTCGATAATCTCGGCCATGGCGCCATCAACGTCACGATCCAGCCCTGCCCCAAGCAGCGCATCGACCACGAGATCAGCCTCCTCAACGTCGCTGGCCGTCGGCGCGGTCACCTTGGCAGTCCATTGCGCAGCCACTGCGGCAGCGTCGCCCTTGAGGGCTTCGCGATCCCCTACGAGACGCAACTGAACGGGCCAGCCACGCTGCTTGAGAATCTGGGCGACGACAAAGCCATCGCCACCATTATTGCCGGGGCCACACAGCACCAGCACCGAGCGCTGATAATACCGCTCCATGATGGCTTCCGCGACAGCCTTGCCAGCGGTCTCCATCAGCTTGAGCGACCTGATTCCCCCCTGCACCGCCAGTCGGTCGGCCTCGCCCATCTGTGTGGGGGTGAGAAGGATTTCTGCATTGGCGATGGTCATGGATCAACTCTCAATAGACCTCATCCTGAGCCTGTCGAAGGACGAGGTCGTGGCGCGGTGCCCGTTCACCTCGTGGTTCGACAAGCTCACCATGAGGTGAACTCATAGGGCACACAGAAATACAAAAAAGCCGCCCATTTCTGGGCGGCTCTAAATTCAGCGGTGGAACACCTTAGTGGTGGTGCTCTTCCGGAACGTCGTCTTCGTCAGCCTGGATGAGCTTTGCGAGTTCCGCGCGGGTCATCTTCTTGTCGGTGATAGCGCCGAGATCGGCAACGTAGTCAACGACCTTGTTCTCGAACACCGGGGCACGCAGACCTGCAAGCGCCTGTGGGTTCTTGCGGTAGTAGTCGTAAACCTGCTGTTCCTGGCCTGGGAAGCGACGGACTTCCGCGATGAGCGCCTGCTGGTGCTCTTCTTCGGTCACGTTCACGTCGTTCTTGTTGCCGATTTCGGCAACAACCAGACCGAGGCGCACGCGGCGCTCAGCGATCTTGCGGTACTGTTCCTTGGCGGCTTCTTCGGTCGTGCCTTCGTCTTCGAAGCTACGGCCGTGATGCTCGATCTCGTGAACAACGCGGTTCCAGATGGTGTCGAATTCCGCGTCGACCAGCTGAGCTGGGACGTCGAACTTGTGGCCATCATCGAGTGCATCGAGGATCTGGCGCTTGACGTGCTGACGGCTCATGGATGCCAGTGCGGCTTCCATCTGCGTCTTCACTGCAGCGCGAAGGGCTTCAACGTTCTCAACGCCGAGCTTCTGGGCGAACTCGTCATCCAGATCACCGGTGTTTGGACCGTCGACGTGCAGAACGGTAACCTCGAAGGTTGCCTTTTTGCCAGCCAGTTCGTCGCTCTGGTAGTCAGCTGGGAACGTAACTTCGATCTCGCCAGTCTGGCCCTTCTTGAAGCCGATCAGCTGCTCTTCGAAGCCTGGGATGAATTCGCCCGAGCCAACAGTCAGGTGAGCATGGTCGGACGTGCCGCCATCGAACGCCTTGCCGTCGATCTTGCCAACGAACGACAGACCGAGACGGTCGCCATTCTCGACAACACCCTCGTCACCCTTGTCGGTGTAGCCACGGTTCTGTGCGAACACGCGGTTGACTTCGGCGTCGAGTTCTTCGTCGGTGATCTCAACGACAGGCTTGTTCAACTTGACGCCCTTGAGGTCCATCAGTTCGACTGGTGGCAGAACTTCGTACTCAACGTCGAAAGACAGGTCGGCATTGCCGTCGAGCACTTCGTTGATCACAGCCTGATCGTCTGGCAGATCAACCTTTGGCTGAGCAGCAGCGCGCTCATTGCGGCCATCAAGAGTGTCCGAGACGGTCGAGTTGATCGCGTCGGTCATCACTTCGGACATAGCCGAACGGCCGAACATCTTCTTGATGTGCGCCAGTGGCACTTTGCCTGGACGGAAGCCCTTGATGTTGGCCTGACCCTTAAGCTCTTCGAGCTTGGCGCTGAGGCGCGTGTTGAGGTCGGCGGCCGGAATAGTGACGCTCAGCTTGCGCTTAAGGCCTTCGTTGAGGGTCTCAGTAACCTGCATTCGGTTCAATCCCGTATTCATTGATCTCTGGGCCAAGTCCAGACTGTGGTGCGGGTGAGAGGAATCGAACCTCCACGCCTTGCGGCGCTGGAACCTAAATCCAGTGCGTCTACCAGTTCCGCCACACCCGCAAAAAGGACCCGTTGGCCGGGTTGGGGTTGCATCTATATGAAGAAGGAAAGCCAGTCAAAGCCTAGCTTGGCGTTTTCGCCGGAATGGAGAAGACTCTGGCGATAAGACCGTCTTCAACCACCAGCATGATAGCAACTTCCACAGGTATATCGCCCAGACCGTGGATCAGTTCATGGTCGATAACGGTGTTGCCCAACACGATACGATTGACGAGTTCGGCCCGCAAACCCTCGTGATTGAAGCGATTTTCGGCGTAAAACTTGCCGTAGGCGGCCTTGCCCTGGAGCAGCGGCACCATATCGGGCAGCCGAAAGCTGCTGACGTCTTCGGCAAAGGCCGAGAGAAAAAGCGGCAGGTCGCGCTTGTTGTAAGCCTCAAATTGCAGCTCGGCGCACTCAAGTGGCGTCATTTTTGTCATTTGCTTCACCCTTCTCCGCGCGAGATCGTCACACTTGGCTAATTTTTGTGCAATCCGCCGACTATTTCATCATACACTGCGTCAAACAGCATCCTGCTGGACAAGCACCGAAACCTTAACCCTTTCATCTATAACAGTTTTTTGCGTGTTGGCAGCACTGGCACAGCCCGTGCATACAGGTTGGCGGTATCCGCCCAAAGTCACGAAAGTGGAGGCTCAATTGAAAAAAATCGAGGCTATCGTAAAGCCGTTCAAGCTGGACGAAGTCAAAGAGGCACTGCAGGAAGTCGGTCTGCAGGGCATCACGGTGACCGAAGCCAAGGGCTTTGGCCGTCAAAAGGGCCACACCGAACTCTATCGCGGCGCCGAATATGTCGTGGATTTCCTGCCTAAGGTGAAGGTCGAGGTCGTCTGCCCCGATGAACTCGCCGACAAAGCCATCGAGGCAATCCGCAACGCAGCGCAAACCGGTCGCATCGGCGATGGCAAGATCTTCGTTTACTCGATCGAGCAGGCCATCCGCATTCGTACCGGCGAATTTGGCGACGACGCGCTCTAAAGCCGCGCCGCGCCCGAACCCCAACACGCATTCCGTTCTACAAAGGGAAGACCCATGACCACCGGAGCAGATCTCCTCAAGCGCATCAAAGAAGAGAACATCAAGTATCTCGACCTGCGCTTTACCGACCCGCGCGGCAAGCTGCAGCACGTCACGCTCGACGTTTCCATCGTCGACGAAGACCTGTTTGAAGAAGGCACCATGTTCGACGGTTCCTCGATTGGCGGCTGGAAGGCCATCAACGAGTCCGACATGGTTCTGATGCCCGATCCGAACTCGGTCTACATGGACCCCTTCTTTGGCGCGTCGACGATGGTCGTGAACTGCGACATTCTCGAGCCCCTGACGTACCAGCCTTACAGCCGCGATCCACGCACCACGGCAAAGAAGGCCGAGGCCTATCTCAAGACCACAGGTATCGGTGACACGGTGGTGTTTGGCGCTGAGCCAGAATTCTTCATGTTCGACGACGTGAAGTACTCCAACACCCCATTCAAGGTTGGCTTTGAAGTCGACCACCCAGAGCTGCCATCCAACAACGACACCGCCTATGAAGCCGGCAATAACGGCCACCATATCGGTCTCAAGAAGGGCTACTTCCCCGTGCCCCCATTGGATAGCGCGCAGGACATCCGTGGCGAGATGCTCGCGGCCATGGCCGACATGGGCGTGGTCGTTGAAAAGCACCACCACGAAGTGGCTTCGGCCCAGCACGAACTCGGCATCAAGTTTGCGCCGATGATCAAGGCTGCCGACGACGTGCAGATCTACAAGTATGTGATCCACCAGGTCGCAAACGCTTACGGCAAGACCGTCACGTTCATGCCAAAGCCAATCTTCGGCGACAACGGCTCGGGCATGCACTGCCACCA
This sequence comes from Devosia epidermidihirudinis, assembly GCF_000971295.1. Lineage (GTDB taxonomy): Bacteria > Pseudomonadota > Alphaproteobacteria > Rhizobiales > Devosiaceae > Devosia > Devosia epidermidihirudinis. The sequence continues at coordinate 65,391 of NZ_LANJ01000012.1, forward strand.
GTCGATCTGGAAAGACGGCAAGCCACTGTTCGCTGGCGACCAGTATGCCGGCCTGTCGATGGACGCGCTGTACTACATCGGCGGTATCATCAAGCACGCCAAGGCCATCAACGCCTTCACCAACCCAACCACCAACAGCTACAAGCGTCTGGTACCAGGTTTTGAAGCTCCCGTGTTGCTGGCCTACTCGGCCCGTAACCGCTCGGCTTCGTGCCGTATTCCATTCGGCCAGTCGCCGAAGTCCAAGCGCGTCGAAATCCGCTTCCCAGATCCGCTGGCCAACCCATACCTCAGCTTCGCTGCGATGCTGATGGCTGGCCTCGATGGCATCAAGAACAAGATCCATCCCGGCGACCCGATGGACAAGGATCTGTACGAGCTGCCACGTCAGGAACTGATGCAGATCCCACACGTTGCCGGCTCGCTCCGCGAAGCGCTGAACGCCCTGGAAGCCGATCACGAGTTCCTGCTGGCTGGCGGCGTGTTCGATAAGGACCAGATCTCGAGCTATATCGAGCTCAAGATGACCGAAGTCATCAAGTACGAGCAGACCCCTCACCCGGTCGAATACGAAATGTACTACTCGGCCTAATCGCCTGGTAAGAAAACGAAAAGGGGCCCGAAAGGGCCCCTTACTTTTTGGCTTCAGCCACCTTGCCCGGTAGCGGCGGCATCTGCAGCAACTTCTCCAGACCTTCCGCAGCCTGCTTGTCCACGAACTGAACAGCAAAGCCGACGTCAAGCTTGCGCACCACGTGCCCAACCAGACTGCCTACCGCAACGGCCGCACCGACGGCTGGCGACTTGGTCGCGGACACAGCCACCCCCGTCTGGGAAACGTCGATGACGAAGCACGGCATCAGTGTGCCATCATCGAGCGTCAGCACCGAACGTGGGTTGCGCGGCAGAATGCGGGGCGATTCCCGCTTGTCTGCCGCCTGTTGGGTACCGTGCTTTTTGAGCCAGACGATCTTGGCGGCCAGCTTGGTGCGCGCTGCTTCATCAACCTCAAACTCGATAACGAAGCCCGTCGGCAGCTTGCGCACCACATTGGCACGTAAAAGGCCAAAATCCTTGAAATGGGTAGCAACCTTCTCGCCCACACGCGGCACTTCCGCCGCGACCAGCACTGCCTGATGCGTGGAAATGGACGTGACGCGACAGGCATGGACCGGGATGGTCACGCCATCGTCGCCACGGCGCTCGGACAAGGCATAGACGCCCGCTAACTCACCGATATAGCGAACATCCTCCGTGACGCGCGCGCCTGCCGCCCCAGCGGCTTGTTGCATCGACTCTGGAATAGCCCCCTCCTCCCGCAAGAGATTTGCGGAAAAGATAAGATAAAAATCCTAAAGACTTTCCCATCGGTATTATTGCCGATGCCTAGGGACCCACCAAAGTATAGCGTCAGCTTGTCTCCGCCGACATGGCAACAAAGAAATGCTCAGGCCCATCAACCTCTTTCAACTTCTTGCCATCAATCAACAAAAATCGACTGCCGAGACCTCTTACGAAGCTGCGATCATGTGACACCAGAATACAAGTGGCGCCATGGGAGAGGATTTCATCCTCAAGACTCTCTTGGCCTGGGATATCAACATGGTTTGTCGGCTCATCGAGCAAATAGAAGTTCGGCTGTAGTAACCGAAGAGCCAAAAGGCCAAGCCGCGCCCGCTGCCCGAAGGACATTTCTGAGATCGGCCGCTCCTGCTTTTCGACAGGAAAACCCGCTGCCGCCAAAAGGCTTTTGCTGCGCTGATCGCCCTGATCGAACTGGCCGGTGATGTAGTCGAGCGGCGACGACTTGCTGGGCAGGAACGACATGGCCTGGTCAACATAACCCGGTACCACCTGTGGACTGACGCGCACGCCGGGCGTGTCGCTGCCCGTCATGGCGCGGTGGATCAGCCCCATGAGCTGCGATTTGCCGGTGCCGTTGCGACCCAGCACGACGATGCGATCGCCCTGAAAGATGTGCAGCTTTTCAATGCGGAACAACTTGTCGCCAGCGGGCGTCGTAACGTCCACATTCTCCATGGCCAGCATGACCTTGGCCGCTGCGCCGCTATTGCCGAGCTTGATCTCACCGCTGCGCTCCTTGTGCAGTGAGAGAACGGCATTCTCGATCTTTTCGGCGCGTTCGCGCAGATATTTCGATTTGACGGTCAGCAGATCGCTACCCGAATTGATGCCGATATTGGTCAGCTTGGCCGCCTGCTTGCGGAGACGACTAACTTCTTTGAGATCCTTCTCCCGCTTCGCCTCGGCCGCTTCATCGGCCTCCGCCAGGGCAGCCCGCGCCTTGCTGTAAGGCAAGGCGTAATAGTGCGAGGTGTCGGGCCGCAGGAACAGCGTGCGATTGGTGGTGGCGTCGAGAAACTGGCGATCGTGGCTGGCGATGATGACGGGAATGTTCCGCGCTGCCTGATTGATCCAGTTTTCGAGCTGGTAAAGCTTGCCGAGATCGAGGTGATTGGTCGGCTCGTCGAGCAGCAGCGCGTCGGGTTGCAGCGCCCAGCAGCGGGCAATGAGCGCAATGCGCTGCCATCCCCCACTGAGCTGGTTGAGCGGAAGATGACGCATGGCTTCTGGCGCCTCGAACTCGTCGAGCACCACATCGACCCGCCAGCTATCGGTCTCCCGATCGGCAGAGGGCAAGGCTTCCAGCACCGCCTCATACAGCGTCAGCCCCATGCTCGCCTTCGGCATGTCTTGTTCGACATAACCAACCTGGAGCCCGCGAGAGCGGACGATATCACCACTCGTGAGTTCGCCCTGCCCTACAATTGCGCGCAGCAGCGTCGTCTTACCCCGGCCATTGCCGGCGACAAGACCAACGCGATCACCATCGCTGATGACGAAATTGAGATTGGAAAACAGAGTATCGGTGGCCACAAGGCCGGCGTTACGGAGACTGATAGAACCCATTTTAGAACTCGCTGGTGCGGCGACACCTCAGGTGCGCGCCAATGCCGTCAGGAGGCGGTCGGCGCATGCGCCAGAGACCGCCACAAAGGGCAAACCAGAATGGGAAAGACAGAGAAGAACGTCCGTACCAGTACCTGGTCAGCCCTGTAGCTGCTGCCACAGGGCGTAGACGGGGCCACGCGAACGGTGCTCGAAATGAAACGTCATCGGGCCCTCCATCGTTTCGTGTTGGCCATAGCCGAAGCAATAACCAAACCGGCCGCGAAAATCAATTCACTGCCGGCTCAGACGAAATAGAACAGTACAGACACGAAAAACAGCGCCCCAATACGCGGGACAGGCAGATTGGCCAGCCGGTACGCAATACCTGAAAACCCGGCTTGCGGCCAAACACCGAAGACTATTGAGCCGGTCGAGACCGGATACGCAGAACTATGATCCCGGTCGGCTCGCATACGGCAACTCCAGACAAAAACCGTATGACTGTTGTTCTAGCAGCGTGCCTTTAAGAAAGTGCTTTCAAGAAGCAAACGGAACGTAAACTCAGCGCCCGATTGTGGGACGGTTTTGTCCGGATGCGGGAAATGATGGCGTCACGAGAGCTGACGCCATCATAAATAGATATGCGATCACAATGCGTTGGATCGAGTTGAAGCGCCTATTTGGCTGGGCGCAACTGCTGCACGTCGGCGATCCGCGCCGTGCAAAAGTTGAAATCGATCAGATAAACCCAACCATCCTTGGTGCCACGCACCTGGATATGGCGGTCATTGGCGACGTTGAGCGCGATATCGGTGTAGCCGCGCGCCGCAATGAAGTCGCGGATCTGTCGATCTGTCAGGCAACTGACGAACAGCGGCTCACCCCAGCGTTCAGAAGCCGACGAGCCGAACGCCTGTTTCTCGGAGCTTTCGTCGCCAAAGAACATGCCAAAGCTCTGGGCATGAGCGGGCACAGCCAGCATCAGCATCGCCGCAACGACGGCACTTCCCACAAACTTGTTCATGCTCCACCTTATCTCAGTACGGCCGCTTAGTTCCCGAAGCCGAATTGAAAGCCAAAACCGCCACCGTTGTTGTAGCCACCGTTATACACACGCTGGGCCTGACGAACACGATTGACCTCACCCGTGCACTTATCAACGCGCATCGTATAGAGCCAGTTGCCATAGACGGCCTGCAGGTCCACCCGGTTGTTGTAGAGTTCGCGGGTGATATCGACATTGGAGAAGCCGTACCCGGCAATGCCCTGGCGCACTTCGCGGTTGGTCAGGCAACGATAGCCATAGTCGTAACCGTAACCATCGTCGTACCCATAATCGGGAGCCCAGCCCGGAGCCGCAAAGCGGCCCGTGGCGCTGGCGCCGCTTCGACCATTGGTAGCCGGACCATTACCGGGTATCTGGATGCTGAAGCTAGCCGAGGGGCCTTCCTGCGCCTGGGCAGGCATAACGGCGAGAGCCGAGCCGCCAATCGCTACGGCGAGGACTGCTGCACGGGCAACGCTCTTGAACGAGTTGAAGGTCGGGATCATCTAAGGGCTCCATGGCATTTGCGACGCTATTGTCGCGAGTTGCCTTACCTCTATCCCCCACCCCTTGAACACAACTGCAACCAGCCGTTCATCTGCCGTTCAGGTTTGTGGGCAAATCAGGGCGATGACAGGCCGACTAGCGACCGCGTGGTTTATGCTAAAAGGCGGAATCGCCCGATTCGGGGTGCAGAAACGGAACTTGAATGTCTGAAGTAGAAGACCTTTTCGGCGCCGGAACCCAGCCCGCGCCAACGCCGCCAAAGCCAGAAGCGCCAAAGGCTGCGCCCAAGCCGGCCAGCGATGCGGGCTCCTATTCGGCTGCCGATATCGAGGTTCTCGAAGGACTTGAGCCAGTTCGTCGGCGCCCCGGCATGTATATCGGCGGCACCGATACCAACGCCCTGCACCACCTGTTTGCCGAAGTTATCGACAACTCGATGGACGAGGCGATTGCTGGTCATGCGACGCGCATCGAGGTGCATCTGGGGGCCGATGGCTACATCACCGTGACCGATAATGGTCGCGGCATTCCAGTTGAGAACCACCCGAAGTATCCCGGCCGCTCGACACTCGAGATCGTTCACACGGTTCTGCACGCGGGCGGCAAGTTTGATTCCAGCGCCTACGAGACCTCCGGCGGCCTGCACGGCGTGGGTGTCTCCGTGGTCAACGCGCTGTCGGACGACATGGTGGTGGAAGTTGCGCGCGAGCAGCAATTGCACCGCCTGCGCTTCTCGCGCGGCAAGCCACAGGGGGAGATCGAGCATCTTGGCCGTGTGAACAACCGTCGCGGCACCACCACACGGTTCCACCCCGATCCACAGATTTTCGGCGATCTCGCTCACTTCTCGGCGGCGCGCCTGTTCCGCATGACGCGGGCAAAGGCGTACCTGTTCGCCGGTGTCGAGCTACGTTGGAGCTGCGACGAAAGCCTCGTCCCCGAAGACGCCCCAGCCAAGGCTGTGTTCCATTATCCGGACGGCCTCAAGGACTTCATGACGGCGCGCATTGAGGGCGAGACGCGCATCGTCGACGAGATTTTCTCGGGCAGTAATGGCAAGCCCGGCACGCATGGCGCCACCGAATGGGCAATCGCCTGGACGCTGGGCGACGGCGGCGTGTCCTCATACTGCAACACTGTGCCAACGCCAGATGGCGGCACGCACGAAGCGGGCCTGCGTGGTGCGCTTCTGCGCGGCCTGAAGAACTATGCCGAGCTGACCAAGAACAAGGCCGCGGCGCAGCTGACAGCCGAAGACGTGTTCGCCCATTGCAGCGCCATGCTGTCGGTGTTCGTGCGCGAGCCCGAGTTTGTCGGGCAGACCAAGGACAAGCTCGCCTCGGGCGAAGCGACCCGCATCGTCGACACTGCCCTGCGCGACGCGTTCGACCACTGGCTGGCGGCCTCGCCCAACCAGGCCGGCAAGCTGCTGGACTGGGCTGTGGAGCGCGCCGAAGAGCGCCTACGCCGCCGCAAGGAAAAAGAGATCGACCGCGCCAGTGCGACGCGCAAGCTACGCCTGCCCGGCAAGCTTGCCGACTGCACACAAACTGCAGCGCAGGGAGCCGAACTGTTCATCGTGGAAGGTGACTCGGCTGGTGGTTCTGCCAAGCAGGCCCGCAGCCGCGCCAGCCAGGCCGTGCTGCCCCTGCGCGGCAAGATCCTCAACGTCGCCGGCGCAAGCCGCGAAAAGCTGGCGACCAGCCAGATCATTCAGGACATCATCCAGGCCGTCGGCTGCGGCACGCGTGATCGCTATCGCGATGACGATCTGCGCTATGACAAGATCATCCTGATGACCGACGCCGACGTCGACGGTGCCCATATTGCGGCGCTGCTGATGACGTTCTTCTTCCAGGAAATGCCACGCCTGATCGATGGCGGTCACCTGTTCCTCGCCATGCCGCCGCTCTATCGCATCAGCCAGGGCGGCAAGACGCTCTATGCCCGCGATGACGCGCACAAGGACGAGTTGATGGCGACCGAGTTCACCGGCAAGGGCAAGGTCGACGTCACCCGATTCAAGGGTCTGGGCGAAATGCCATTTGCGCACCTGCGTGAAACGACCATGTCTCCCAAGAGCCGCACGCTGTTGCAGGTGAAGGTTCGCGATGATCTGGATGCGACCCGGATCAGTGTTGATCGCCTGATGGGCACCAAACCCGAAGCGCGCTTCGACTTCATTCAGGAGAACGCCGCATTTGTCGTTGATCTGGACGTATAAAGGCTCGTCCGGATCCAATTAAGGCTAAGTATCGCAAGACCGTTGACTTGAAAGGCCTTTGCGCTATGGTCCGCGCCGCTGGAGCATTTCCGGCTTGACGGCTTGCTTTGTCCGCCGATGCCGAACGTGCCTCAGGGCCACTCCGCCGATTTGCAGCTCCTGCAGTCCCGTCCGGTGGCCGCCTCAGTCGTGGACGCTTTCGAGTAATTGCCTTTCCCGGTCCGCAACTGACGCAAGAGAGCGTGTGCCCTGCACATGCCCGGTTGCGGCACCATCCCGATGCACCGTTTCGAATGTTTCGAACCGGATCCGGCCTCGGGCAAACCTCTGAGTGGATTTACCGAATTTGACTGATGATTTTTCCGGGCTCGGCCTTTCAACCAAAGTAACCGATGCGGTGCTCGCTGCCGGGTACAACAAGCCGACCGAAATTCAGGCGCAGGCGATTCCCCACGTCCTTCAAAAGAAGGACATTATTGGCATCGCACAGACCGGCACCGGCAAGACGGCCAGCTTCGTGCTGCCCATGCTGACGCTGCTGGAAAACGGCCGCGCCCGCGCTCGTATGCCCCGCACGCTCATTCTTGAACCAACGCGCGAACTCGCTGCGCAGGTCTCCGAGAACTTCGAGAAGTACGGCAAGAACCACCGTCTCACCATGGCGCTGATCATCGGCGGCGTGAGCTTTGAAGACCAGAACAAGAAGCTCGATCGCGGCGTTGACGTGCTCATCGCCACGCCGGGCCGCCTGCTCGACCAAATCGATCGCGGCAAGATCATGCTGAACGGCGTTGAGATCCTGGTGATCGACGAAGCCGACCGCATGCTCGACATGGGATTCATCGACGACATCGAAAAGATCTGCTCGCGCCTGCCACCCCGTCGCCAGACCATGCTGTTCTCGGCAACGATGGACGGCCAGATCGAGAAGCTGACGAAGAAGTTCCTCAAGGACCCGGTGCATGTGCAGGTTTCCCGCACTGCATCGACCGCGGACACCATTGACCAGAAGCTGGTCAAGGTTGGCTCCAAGCCCGAAGAAAAGCGCGCTGTTCTGCGTGCGCAGATCGACGCTGCAACGGGCCTGACCAATGCGATCATCTTCTGCAATCGCAAGCGCGATGTGGCGACCCTCGCCCGCTCGCTGGAGCGTCATGGCTATAGCGCCGGTGGCCTGCACGGGGACATGGACCAGAAGAGCCGCACCGAGACCCTGGATGCGTTCAAGAACAACCGCCTGACCCTGCTCGTTGCCAGCGACGTTGCGGCCCGTGGCCTCGACATTCCGGCCGTGAGCCACGTGTTCAACTTCGACGTGCCTGTGCACGCTGAAGATTACGTGCACCGCATCGGCCGTACTGGTCGCGCTGGCCGTCTGGGCGTTGCCTATACCTTCGTGGCCCCTGCCGACACCAAGCACCTCGACGCGATTCTGAAGCTCATTCAGAAGCCGATCGAATGGCTTGAGACCGGCGCTGCACCTGCAGCAACCGAGGCCGGCGAAACGAGCGAAGAGCGTCCCGCACGCCCTGCCCGCTCGCGTCGTGGTGGCGCGCGTACGCGTCCGCCTGCGGCAGCTGCTGCAACACCAGCGGCAGCCGAATCCGCAGTGGAAGCTGAAGAGGCACCAAAGGCCGAGGCCCGCGCACCACGTCAGCAGCGCCCCGCAGCGCCGAAGGCAGAACGCGCCGCCGAGGCCCAGCCAGAGCGTCAACGTCGCCCTGAGCAGACCGAAGCCAAGCCACAGCGCAACCGTCGTCGCCCGGAGGCCGATCAGGACACTGATTCTGCTCCAAGCAACGGCTCGCCCTTCGGCAATGACGGCCCAATCCCGGCCTTCCTGCTGCGCCCAACGCGTATCCCTAGCTAAAGTCCTGACGCTATTCATTAAATAGAGCGCCGCATTCGTGCGGCGCTGATTGCAACTTCCTTAACATTGAAGTTGTATTTATGAATGGGGGAACAAATTGCACAAACAATCGATAGCAAGAGATTGTGCAATGAGGGCGAGGGAAGCAGGTGTCCGAACAGGAATTCAACCGTGCGCTTGGCTATGCCAATTCCGCATTTGACCTGCTCAAGCGCAGCAGCATTCCGCCCTATCCCCAGTTCTACGAACTCTTCTATACCTACGCCACTGGCGTAAATCCGTCGCTGAACAACCGCATCAACGCGATCTTCCGCAACGGCACCTCACCATCGTCTGACCTCGCCGAGACACTCTACGAAGAGTTCCTCAAATCGGATGTCGACGACAGGCTGACCAACGTCTCCGAACGGATGACGGCCCGCATCGACGCTGTGCACGACGCGATCGATACGGCGATGACGAGTGCGACGGCCTATTCCGGCTCACTGGAATCAGCCACCGACGATCTGGAACAGGCGCTCTCGCCCGAATCCTTCCGTGCGCTGGCCAGTCGTCTGCTGAATGAGACGCGCCGTATGCAGGACACCAATCGCGCGCTGGAACAGCAGTTGCAGTCATCGCGCGATGATATCGCGGCGCTGCAACGCGATCTTGATGACGCGCGGCGCGAGTCAATGCTCGATCCGCTGACCAAGATCGCCAACCGCAAGAGCTTTGACGAGGGGATGGACGTGGCTATCGCCGACGCCAGCCGAACCGGCGATCCTCTCTGCCTGATGATGCTCGATATCGATCATTTCAAGAATTTCAACGACACCTACGGTCACCAGACTGGTGATCAGGTGTTGCGACTGGTCGCCATGCTGTTGAAGTCCAACATAAAGGGCAAGGATCTGGCAGCGCGCTATGGCGGCGAGGAACTCGTGGCGATCCTGCCTTCCACCGATGTCGAAGGCGCAGTGATCGTGGCGGAGAACATCCGCAAGGCCATTCAGGCCAAGGAACTGCTCAAGCGCTCAACCAATGAGAAGCTTGGCCGCATCACCGCCTCGTTCGGCGTAGCGGCATTCCAGCCCTCGGATACCCCCGCCTCCCTGATCGAACGCGCGGACCGGTGCCTCTATGCGGCAAAGCACGCTGGCCGCAACCGCGTGGTCAGCGAAAAAGACCTCGAAGGCTCGCTGCGGCGTGCCGCTGGCTGACGCGGCCTATTCTGTCGCGGTCAACTCCACGCCCAGCCCCTTCAGCATGTCCCAGTAAGCTGGATAGGTCTTGCCCACGCATGCGGGATCCAGAATGACGATCCCGGGGACCTTGAGACCCGCCAGAGCAAAGCTCATGGCGATGCGGTGGTCGTGGTAGGTCTCGATCCGGGCAACGCTTCCCAAGACCGCGACCTTGGCCGCCAGATCTGGATCAGATGCGACCAGCAGATCATCTCCCTCCTCGGTGCCAAGGCCCGGTAGGATACGATTGAGCTCATTGCAGACAGCACGAATGCGGTCGGTTTCCTTGACCCGCAGATTGGCAATGCCAACGAAGCGCACCGGCTGATTGTTGAACGCAGCCAGTACTGCCAGCGTCGGCACCGCATCCTGCATCTGCGAGCCATCGATGACGGCGGGCATATTGGGGAACTGCGCGATAAAGGCCTGCGCAGCGGCGTCGGGCTGGGTGAACGCGTCAGCAGCAACGCCAAGGTCAATATTGCCACCAGTGAGCGCCTCTGCGCCCCACAGATAGGTCGCAGCCGACGCATCCGGCTCGATAACGAAGTCGGTGGCGGTGTAGCCGGTCGGCTCGATCTGCCAGGTGCCTGCATCAACCTGCTCGACTGACGCGCCGAAACTGCGCATAGCGGCGAGCGTCAAATCGACATAACCACGCGCGCCGATCTCGCTGCCGGTGAGCGCAACCTCGATGGCGCCCTCGCCCATTGGCGCCGCCATCAGAAGTGCGGAAACATATTGGCTGGAGAGACCGCCATCGATCTCGACCCGCCCCTTGCCGAACGAACCATTGCCGCGAATGGTAACCGGCGGGCAACCGGTCGGGCTGGTTGCATCAATGCCCAGGGACCGCAGGGCCGTCACAAGCGGACCAATCGGGCGCAGGCGCATATCCTCGTCGCCATCGACAATAACTTCACCATCCACGGTCGCCACGGCTGCCGTCAGGAAGCGCGTTGCGGTGCCGGCATTGCCGAGAACCAGGGGCTCTGTCGGCTGCTGAAGCCTGCCGGAACTGGTGACAACAAAGCTCGTTGCGTCCGGTTCCTCGACGGTCACGCCCATCTGGCGCAGCGCGGCGGCCATCAGGACCGTGTCTTTGCTTTTGAGCGCGCCGGTCAGGCGGCTCGTGCCCTTGGCCAACGCTGCCAGCAACAGGGCGCGATTGGTGATGGACTTGGAGCCCGGCGGCGAAACGCGGCCGACCAGCGGATGAGTGGGAGGAGTGATTGCGAGCGCAGGAGGAAGCGATTTTGCCATGATGGCGGATCAATGCACCAAGGTGGCGAGTGGTGCAACTGGGTTGTGGCGGCATCGGAGTACCCCCACCTAGCCTCCCCCTGAAAGGGGGAGGAACAGTCTGGTGGATGGGGAGATATCTTGCCCAAAGCGCGATCAGTTCCTCCCCCTTTCAGGGGGAGGCTAGGTGGGGGTATTCTTGCTACCCACAAACAAAAATCCCCGCTTTCGCGGGGATCAAACTCGTAAAACCTTCAGGCGCTACGCGACAGCGCGGGCATCCGCGATGGCCTTCAGGTCGGCGGCTTTGAGCGTAACGCTCTCGCCGCAACCGCAGGCGCCGGTCTGGTTGGGGTTCTTGAAGGTGAAACCCGAGCTCATCTTGGACTGTTCGAAATCCATCACGGTGCCGAGCAGATACATCGTCGCCTTGGGATCAACCCAGACGTCGACACCCTTGTCGGTCACGTGGTCGTCGCCCTTCGGCGCTTCGGCCACATAATCCATCGTGTAGCTGACACCCGCGCAACCGGCATTCTTGATCCCGACCCGCAGGCCGATCACCGGCTTGTCGGAGTCTTCGATGATCTCGGTGATCCGCTCAGCGGCGGCATCGGTGAGAGACATGATCTTGAAGGCCATGAGGCAATCCTCGTCTATCGGCGTTTCACGATATATAGCGCGTCGGAGCCGAACTTACCACCAGTTCAACGCGACTTGAGCTTCTTCGCTCATGCGGGTCGCGTCCCAAGGGGGATCGAACACCATATTGACCGTGACGTCCTGAACGCCTTCGACGGCGCGGGCCGCATTCTCGACCCAGCCGGGCATTTCGCCGGCGACAGGGCAACCAGGCGCGGTCAGCGTCATGTCGATGACGAGGTTCCGGTCATCATCGAGGTCAACCTTGTAGATCAGGCCAAGCTCATAGATATCGACGGGGATTTCGGGGTCATAGACGGTCTTGAGCGCGCCGATGAGGTCGCTCGTGATGCGCTCGACTTCCGACTCGGGAAGACCGCCGCCCACTGTGGGCGTGATGCGGTTTTCTGGAATGGTCGGCGCAGGGGCAATTTCGGATTCGTCGGTCATTGTGGTCCTCGCTTACGCGAAAAATTTCTGGGCGCGTTCGATGCCGTCCACCAGCGCGTCCACGTCGTCCTTGCCGTTATATAGGGCGAAGGAGGCGCGGCAGGTAGAGGTGACACCGAAACGTTTAAGCAGCGGCATGGCGCAGTGTGTCCCGGCACGAACGGCGATGCCGTAGCGGTCGAGAATGGTCGAGACGTCGTGGGCGTGGGCGCCCTTGATCTCGAACGAGAAAATCCCGCCCTTGCCCGGCGCCGTGCCGATCAGGCGCAGCGAATTGATGCGGCTGAGGCGTTCCTGCGCATATTCGGCAATGGCGTGTTCATGGGCGGCAATCGCGTCGCGGCCGAGCTCGGTCATATAGGTGAGCGCCGCACCCAGCCCGATACCCTGAACGATGGGCGGCGTGCCCGCTTCAAAGCGATGCGGCGGCTGATTGTAGGTGACGGTGTCCATGGTGACGACGTCGATCATCTCGCCGCCGCCCTGATAGGGCTGCATCTCGGCAAGCAGATCATACTTGCCGTAGAGGACGCCAATGCCGGTCGGGCCGTAAAGCTTGTGGCCGGTCATGATGTAGAAATCGGCGTCCAGGTCCTGCACGTCCACGCTGGTGTGAACGGCGCCCTGGCTGCCGTCGATCAGCACCGGAATGCCGCGCGCATGGGCGATCTCGATGACCTGCTTGATCGGCGTGACAGTGCCAAGAACGTTGGACATATGCGTAACCGCAACGATACGCGTGCGGTCCGTCAGTGCGGCCTCGAAAGCGTCGAGTTCAAAGCTGCCGTCGTCGCGAACGTCGACCCACTTGATCACCGCGCCCTTGCGTTCGCGATGAAAGTGCCACGGCACGATATTGGAGTGATGCTCCATGATCGTGGTGACGATTTCGTCGCCCTCGCTGATGCGTGGACCGGCAAACGACTGCGCAACGAGGTTGATGGCCTCGGTCGCGGATTTGGTGAAGATGATCTCTTCGATGCGCCCGGCATTGAGGAACTTGCGGGCCGCTTCGCGCCCCCCCTCGTAGGCCTCGGTCGCCCGATTGGCGAGCGTATGCAGGCCCCGGTGCACGTTGGCGTATTCGTGACGGAACGCATAATCCATCCGGTCCAGCACCTGCACCGGCTTTTGCGCCGAGGCACCGCTGTCGAGATAAACCAGGCGATGGCCATGGATCTGCTCGGACAGGATCGGAAAATCAGCGCGGACTTTTTCGAGGTCGAAGGTCATTGGTCAGTTCCTGTGGAGAGAACCCCCACCCTTGATCCCTCCCCACAAGGGGGAGGGAGACGCAGGAGCCGTTAGACACTGGCTCCGCTCTCGCAGTCGTACTTCCCTCCCCCTTGTGGGGAGGGATAGAGGGTGGGGTAGCCCCACCCACCAGATTACTTCCCGGCCAGCAGCCAGCCGTCGATTATGCCGTGGAGGGCTTCGGCGAGGGCTTCGTCTTCGATTGGGTCGACGAGTTCCTCGAGGAAGCCACGAACCAGCATGGTCTCGGCTTCGGCAGTCGGAATGCCGCGGCTTTCCAGATAGAACATGCTGTCTTCATCGAGCTTGCCGCAGGTCGAGCCATGACCGCAAACGACGTCATCGGCATAGATCTCGAGCTCGGGCTTGCTGAGGATTTCAGCTTCGTCCGACAGCATCAGGCCCTGATGCATGAACTTGGCATCGGTCTTCTGGGCATCGCGCGCCACGACCAGCTTGCCCTGCACCACCGACTTACCGCGACCGCGGGCAATCGATTTGAACAGCGGCTGGGACGTAGTGCCGGGGACAGCATGCAAGGCATCCATGGTGATGTCAGCGTGCTGGCCATCGGACACGAGGTTGAGGCCAGTGATATCCCCATGAGCACCGGCGCCTTCATAGCGCGGGAACACCTGCGTGCGGCTGAGACCGGCACCGGCATGGATCACCAGCGTACGCAGCTTTGCGCCATCGGCGAGATGGTACTCGTTGCTGGCAAAGTGCGCAGCCGAACGCGACGACAGATCGACGGTGACATGGGTGACAACGGCATTCTTGCCGAGCGCCATATAGGTGCCATGATTGCCGACATGCGCCGCATCGGAACCCGAGAAGGTTTCAAGGATGACGGCAGAAGCGCCATCGGCCACGAAAATCTTGACGGAGTCAGCAGCGTGAGCGGCTTCGCCTTCAATGCGGCGATCGATCTGGATCACCGGGTCAACGCTGTTTTCCAGCGTCAGGGTCAGGCTTTCCTTGGCGAGCGCACCATTGAGATGCACCAGCACGTCATCGCGGGTCGACAGCACACCACCAGCGGTCTTGCCGACGATGACGCCAGCAGGCGCCGTCGAGGCGGCCTGAACCACGCCGTTGGCGATCATCAGCTGATACGCGCCAGCAATGCGCAGCGCCGGAGCGCTGGCTTCATTGGCGGCTTGTGCCAGCGGAGGGATGGCCTTCAGCAGCATCTTGAGATCGGTGTAGTGATAGCTCTCGACGCGACGGGTGGGCAGGCCAGCAACGGTGATGCGCTCGGCTTCAGCCGCCGCGCCAACAGAGTTGAGCTGCTCGATCAGAGTATTCTCGGCTGTTCCGAGCCGGACGGGAACGGTCAGTGCCATGATCAGGCCGCCGCGCCGTCGAAGTCAGCATAGCCCTTGGCTTCGAGCTGAAGTGCCAGGTCCTTGTCGCCGCTTTCAACAATCCGGCCATCGGAGAACACATGCACCACGTCGGGCACGATGTGGTTCAGCAGGCGCTGATAGTGTGTGATGACGAGCATCGAGCGATTGCCATTGCGCAGAGCGTTGACGCCCTTGGAGACGACCTGCAGCGCATCGATATCGAGGCCTGAATCGGTCTCATCGAGGATGCACATCTTGGGCTGAAGCAGCGCCATCTGCAGCACTTCGGCGCGCTTCTTCTCGCCGCCGGAGAAACCGACGTTGAGTGGACGCTTGAGCATATCGGTGTCGATGTTGAGCTCGGTGCCAGCAGTCTTGACCGCGCGCATGAAATCCGGGGTCGACAGCTCACCTTCGCCGCGTGCCTTGCGCTGCGAATTGATGGCCGCCTTGAGGAAGGTCATCGTGGCAACGCCGGGGATCTCGATCGGGTACTGGAAGGCCAGGAACAGGCCAGCAGCAGCGCGCTCATGCGGCTCCATATCCAGCAGGTTTTCGCCATCGAGCAGCACTTCGCCGTCTGTGATTTCGTAGTCTTCCTTGCCGGCGAGCACATAGCTCAGCGTCGACTTGCCCGAACCGTTACGGCCCATCACGGCGTGCACTTCGCCGGGTGGAATGATCAGGTTCACGCCCTTGAGGATTTCACGATCTTCAATGCGCGCGTGCAGGTTGCGGATTTCAAGGATTGGGGTGGTCATCAGTCGGTCTCCAATTTCGATGCTCTTGTCGCTTTGAGCGCCAGCAGAGCGGTGATCTTTCAGTAGACCTCATCCTGAGCGTGTCGAAGGACGTGGTCGTGGCTCGATGTGTGTTCCGACCTCGTGGTTCGACAGGCTCACCATGAGGTCTCAGATATGCGGGCTAGCCGACCGATCCTTCGAGGCTGATCGAGATCAGCTTCTGGGTTTCGACCATGAATTCCATCGGCAGGTGCTGCAGCACGTCACGGACGAAGCCGTTGACGATCAGGGCCACAGCCTCTTCCTCGTCCAGACCACGCTGGGCGCAGTAGAACATCTGGTCATCGGAGATCTTGGACGTGGTGGCCTCGTGCTCGAACACCGCCGTACCATTACGGCTTTCGATGTAAGGCACGGTGTGGGCACCGCACTTGTCACCGATCAGCAGGCTGTCGCACTGGGTGAAGTTACGGGCGTTCTTGGCCTTGGCGTGGGCAGAAACCTGACCGCGATAGGTGTTGTCCGAGAAGCCGGCAGCGATGCCCTTGGCGATGATGCGGCTGGACGTGTTCTTGCCCAGATGGATCATCTTGGTGCCGCTATCGACCTGCTGGTAGCCGTTCGAGATGGCGATGGAATAGAACTCGCCGCGCGAGCCGTCGCCACGCAGGATGCAGCTCGGGTACTTCCAAGTGATCGCCGAACCGGTTTCCACCTGGGTCCAGGAGATCTTGGAGTTGTCGCCACGGCAATCGCCACGCTTGGTGACAAAGTTGTAGATGCCGCCCTTGCCGTCCTTGTCGCCGGGATACCAGTTCTGGACGGTCGAGTACTTGATCTCGGCGTTTTCGAGCGCAACCAGCTCAACCACTGCCGCGTGCAGCTGGTTTTCGTCGCGCATCGGGGCGGTGCAGCCCTCGAGATAGCTCACATATGAGTCAGCTTCGGCGATGATGAGCGTGCGCTCGAACTGGCCGGTCTTCTTCTCGTTGATACGGAAATAGGTCGACAGCTCCATCGGGCAGCGAACGCCTTTGGGGATGTAGACGAACGAGCCATCGGTGAAGACAGCGCAGTTCAGCGTTGCGTAGTAGTTGTCCGAAACCGGCACCACCGAGGCCAGGTACTTCTGCACCAGCTCGGGATACTCGCGGATGGCTTCCGAGATCGAGCAGAAGATGATGCCGACCTTGGACAATTCCTCGCGGAACGTGGTCACCACGGACACGGAGTCCATCACAGCGTCGACGGCAACCTTGGGACGCTCAACGCCAGCCAGGATTTCGCGCTCCTTGAGCGGAATGCCGAGCTTATCATACATCTTGAGCAGCTCAGGATCGACTTCGTCCAGGCTCGTCGGCGCTGGCGTCGATTTTGGCGCGGCGTAGAAGTACATGTCCTGAAGGTCGATCTTGGGATAGTGCACCTTCGCCCAGTTTGGCTCGGTCATGGTCAACCAGCGCGCATAGGCTTCCAGGCGCCAGTCCAGCATCCACTGGGGCTCATTCTTCTTGGCGGAAATGAACCGGACGGTATCTTCGCTCAGGCCCTTGGGAGCCATGTCGGATTCGATATCGGTCTCGAAACCGTACTTGTATTTGTCCACGTCGAGCGAGCGCACCGAGTCCACGGTGGCGCGATCAATGTTTTCCTTGAGCGTCGGGATATCGTCGTAGTCCGCCATGATCGGCTTCTCCTATTTGCCCGGTGGCGATTCAAGGTCGCCGCGAGCCGTCAAAACTCTAATGCGACCTAAGCCGCCTGCCCTTGCCGCGCCCGCTGGCGCTCAAGGATCGATTGGTAACCAGCGACGAACGCATCAACGTCCGCCGCCGTGGAATTCCAGCCCAGGCTGACGCGCAGGGCACACTCGGCCAACTCGGCCGATACACCCATGGCTGCCAGCACGTGGCTCGGCCCAACCTTGCCCGAAGAGCAGGCCGAGCCCGACGACACAGAGAGGCCCAAAAGGTCCAGCCCCATCATCGCCGTTGCATTCTTGACGCCGGGCACCGCAAAATTGGTGACATTGCCCAGCCGGTTCTCGCCAAACACCACAGCATCGCTCGATAGCGCCGCTTCGAGCCGTGCGATGAGGCCAGCAACATTGGCCTCGGCATAGCGCGTTTCGATGGCCGCAGCAGCAGCGCCAAACGCCGCAATCAACGCCGCGGCCTCGGTGCCGCCACGCCTACCCTGCTCCTGCCCACCACCGGGTATGAGCCGAACCGTGTCGGCGTGAGCCTTGACCAGCAGCGCGCCGATCCCGGCCGGTGCGCCAATCTTGTGGCCGCTCACAGCCATCATATCGGGTGCGGAGGCCGCAAAATCGAGTGGCAGCTTGCCAAACGCCTGCACCGCATCCATGAACAAGGTGTGACGGGTGGGCCCGAGAAGCGCGTTGATGCGCCCGATGGGCTGCACCACGCCGGTTTCATTGTTCACCCAATGCAGGGCAACCAGCAGATTGCCCTCCGCCTCGGCAATTATCTTGGCCAGTTGATCGAGATCAATGCAGCCATTGGGCAGAAGCCCGATAGTCACTATGGGCAAGCCAGTCGCCTCAGCCGCCTTGGAAACTGCTGCATGTTCCCCGGCGCTGATAACAATGGCACTGCTCGCAAAGGCCTTTGCGCCGCCGACGATCGCCTGGGTGATCGCCTCGGTAGCCGACCCGGTGAAGACCACCTGCTTGCGTTCGGCGCCCGCCAGGGCCGCCACCTGCCCGCGAGCAGTATCGATGAGATTGCGCAATGCACGGCCATGGCCATGCACCGATGAAGGATTGCCGACGTGATCCAGCGCAGCCACCAGCGCCGCCCGCGCTTCGGGTAGAAGCGGGGACGCGGCATTGTGATCGAGATAGATCGCCGCTCTGGTCATCGTATTTCCATGTGGCACATGCGTGCCGGTCATACCTTCCATGCCGAGTTCTGGGCGCCGATGCGTCCCTGGAACCAAACACTTCTTGAAATTTGACGCCCAACTTCATTACAAGGAGCGCACTTGCAGGCCGTTACGCGGCCTAAACCCGTTTTGAATAATTCTAAACTGGTTATTTCGACCCATGTTTTAGGGAGCGAGGCGCGCTTAGTCAAGCCGCAACGCCGCCACAACCGGGCCGGGAAAACCACGCAACAGAGCCAAAAGTGGCCGGAAAAGCAGACCCATGCCAGAAGTGATTTTTAATGGTCCCGAGGGCCGTCTGGAAGGCCGTTACCAGCCAGGCAAGGAGCCAAACGCTCCGATCGCCATCGTATTGCATCCCCACCCGCAGTTTGGCGGGACGATGAACAACCAGATCGTCTACAATCTCTTCTACATGTTCGCTGAGCGCGGCTTCGCTGTGCTGCGCTTCAACTCGCGCGGCGTCGGCCGCAGCCAGGGCATGTTCGACCACGGCATCGGTGAACTCTCCGACGCGGCCGCCGCGCTCGATTGGCTGCAGGTCATCAACCGCGAATCGCGCGGCTGCTGGATCGCCGGCTTCTCGTTCGGCGCCTGGATCGGCATGCAGCTCTTGATGCGCCGCCCCGAAGTCGAAGGCTTCATCTCGGTGTCCCCACCAGAAAACCTCTATGACTTTTCGTTCCTGGCACCCTGCCCGTCCTCGGGCCTGATCATCCATGGCGACAAAGACCGCGTGGCTCCGCCAGCGTCGGTGCAAAAGCTCGTCGACAAGCTCAAGACCCAGAAGGGTATCACCATCGAGCAGCAGATCGTCGAGGGCGCCAACCACTTCTACGAAGGCAAGGTCGATGAACTGACGACCGCCTGCGCTGAATATCTCGACCGTCGCCGGCTCGAGATCGCCGCCGGCGGCGGGCGCTAGTTTTCAAGCGCAGCTTCGCGATCCGTTGGAAGGGACCTCATCCTGAGCCTGTCGAAGGACGGGGTCCCGCATGCACCGACCTCGTGGTTCGACAAGCTCACCATGCGGTCTCAACAGCCTCATTGGTCTTGAAATGACAAAATTCAAATCTGACTTCCTGCGCGTTCTCGATGAGCGCGGCTTCATCCACCAGATTTCCGACCCCGAGGGGCTCGACGCCCTGGCCCTCAAGGGCCCGATCTCTGCCTATGTCGGCTATGACGCGACAGCGACGTCCATCCATATCGGCAATCTGATCTCGGTCACCATGCTCTACTGGCTGCAGGAAACCGGCCACAAGGCGATCAGCCTGATGGGCGGCGGCACCTCCATGGTCGGCGATCCCTCGTTCCGCGACGATCAGCGCAAGCTCCTGACCGTCGAGCAGATCGACGCCAATATCGAGAGCATCAAGAAGGTCTACGGCAACATCCTGAACTACGGCGGCTCCAACCCAGCCACCATGGTCAACAATGCCGATTGGCTGCTCAAGCTGAACTATGTCGAGTTCCTGCGCGACGTAGGCCGCCACTTCTCGGTCAACCGCATGCTGAGCTTCGATTCGGTGAAACTGCGCCTTGACCGCGAGCAGTCGCTGAGCTTCCTCGAATTCAACTACATGATCATGCAGGGCTACGACTTCACCGAGCTGAACCGTCGCTATGGCACGGTTCTGCAAATGGGCGGGTCGGACCAGTGGGGCAACATCATCAATGGTGTGGACCTCAACCACCGCATGGGCGGCGAGCAGCTCTATGCACTGACGACGCCTTTGCTGACCAAGTCATCCGGCGAAAAGATGGGCAAGTCCGCATCGGGCGCTGTCTGGCTCAATGGCGACCTCTTCAGCCCCTATGATTTCTGGCAGTATTTCCGCAACACCGAAGACGCCGACGTCGGCAAGTTCCTCAAGATCTTCACCCGCCTGCCGCTGGACGAAATCGCCAAGCTGGAAGCGCTGGGTGGCAACGAGATCAATGAGGCCAAGAAGGTGCTGGCGACCGAAGTCACCGCCATCGTGCACGGCCGCGCCGCTGCCGAGCAGGCACTGGCAACCGCTTCGGCTACGTTTGAGGCCGGCTCGATCGACCTGTCGCTGCCAACCGCGACCGTCACCACGGGCGAGCTCAACGCCGGCATCGGCATTCTGTCGGCGCTGGTGACCGCAGGCCTGGCGGCCTCCAATGGCGAAGCCCGCCGTCACATCCAGTCCGGCGCCGTGCGCGTCAACGACACGGTTGTGGATGACGACAAGGCCACCATCGGAGACAGCGCGCTGCTCGACGAAGGCGTTATCAAGCTGTCAGTCGGCAAGAAGCGCCACGCGCTGATCAAGCCTGAATAAGACTGGCAAATATGCAAATTGACGGCCCCCGGAGTGATCCGGGGGCCGTTTTTGTTTGGGGTGCAGTTACTTCCACCGCGTCATTCCGGCGAAGGCCGGAATCCAAGTCCGTGGTGCCACGCAGACATCCAGATCAAGGATGATCTTCAGCATGGATCCCGGCCTGCGCCGGGATGACATTGGTGGTGGGGCGGAGTTTGCGCCAAACCCACCGATCGTCACCCTCGGGCTTGACCCGGGGGCGTTTCCCCTATGGCTGCAAGAACCTCGGATCAGGCGCGAAGGTGACGATCTCGGATGGTCGAAATACCCAGCCCTTAGCTCTTCGGCCGGGGCTGTTCCTTGGCGCGGAACTCCATCAGCTCGCGCAATGCACCAGGCAGCAGCACGGACAGCGGGTTGATCTTGAAATCGGGCTTGGTCAGGGGGCCCGTGACGGCGAAGGTGACGCCGACCAGGCCCTCGCCGTCGCGGCCACCAAGAAGCGGGCCGAGCAGCGGGATTTTCTGGAAGGCGCTGTTGAGACCAAACAGCGGCACATAGGTGCCGGTCAGGTCGTACTGGCGCTGATCGGTATAGATGAAGCCACGCAGCGTGCCACCTACGGTGCCGCCGGTGACCATGGCGTTGGTGACTTCCACGCGATCCGAGCGCCTCATGAAATCCACCTGGGCAATGTCGAAATCCAGCCGGTTCTGGGCGGCAATAGCGGCCCTGGAATCCTTGTGATTGCCCAGCACCTGCGCAACATTGGCTTCATCAACGATGGCGAAGTTGCGCATGATCAGCTGGCCAGCCTCAACCTTGGCGGCCGTATTGCTGTTGAGCACGAGGCTACCCGTGCCGCCCGCGAGTTGTGAGTAAACGCCCAATAGGCGGAGGATGGTGCCGGCATCATTGAAGGCGACGCTGAGCGTCCGCCCCGTTGGGGACGGATTGGTGGTCACCGAGACCGCATTGCCGTCGCTGAACTGCGCCGTCAGGTTCGCCCGCCGCATGTCGCTGCCACGCAGCAGCAGATCAAGATTGAAGTTAAAGGCCGTCGTCGCGTAGTAGCCCAGAGCACGATCCAGCTTGATATCGAGCTGGATCGTCTGGTTGAGCGAGGACTGCACCCCACCGGCCCCGGCATCGAGGCTGAAGAAGCGACCGAGCATCGGCTTGAGATCGAGCTGGCTGCCACGAATCTGCACGGCAAAGCCGCCATTGATCGGGGCGAGCGCCAGTTGGGCATTGTCCCCATCGCTCAGGCCAAACCGATCGAAATTGGCAGCAACCAACCCATCCTTGGTGTGATACTTGACCGATCCGCCCGCTCGGACAGTACCAAAGGCAAGATCGATGCTCGACAGGTCCGTCTCGTCCCCGGCTTGCCGGATGATCGCGGACAGGCGTCCTGGCACACCGGCGGCCTTGGTGACGCCGATATCCTTGATGGTGAGCTTGGCATCCGTGAGGTCGATGGCAATCTGCAGGGAGCCATCGGACAGCGGCTGGCCAACAAAGCGCGCCTTGCCGGACATATAGGGCGAGGCATCAAAACCCATTGCCGTCAGATCGCTGGCGCTGACTGTGGCAGCGAGCTTGAACACGGGAGCCGTTTCGGGTGTACCGGTGATCTCGACCTCGGCAGCCATGCCGTCGATCTCGGCGGTGCCGCCAAGCTGATAGCTGGTCTGCGAAGCGCTGAAAGCCAGCTGGCCATTGCCGATCTTGCGGTTCTGGATGGGCTTGGAGCTGGCAAAGTCATTCACCGTGCCATTAAGCACGTAGTCGACCTGCAGCTCGCGGCCATGCTCCTCGTCCGGCAGCTTGAGGGTGGCAACGAGGCCCAGTTCGACGCTACCGGTGAGCGCGGTCAGATCGACAGGCAGATTAGTGCCAGCGAGTAGCTCGGGCTGTTGGTCTTTGACCAGGGCGAGCATGGCGGGAATGGAGCCCGACACATCGCCCGAAAGCTCGGCAATGCTTTCATTGACCACGGAATTGTCGATGATCAGCGCCGGATTGGCCACCTTGATGTCACCTGCCGTGGTCGCGACGCGCCCGCCACCAGCGGAAATGGTAACGGTGGTGTCGTTGACCACCAGCTTGGTATCACCCTCGATGGCGATGGGCGCCATCTTGTCGGTAGGCTTCACCACAACGCCAGTGCCAGTCATGGCAATCTGCATCGCGCCATTCGGGATCGGCTTGTCTTCGCCGCCAAGCGACATGGAGCCAACGGGGAATTTGAACCGCAACCGGGCGTCGGTGACCGTGCCCGCCGTAACATTGGCGACGAACCAGTCGCGGCTCTCGGTGCCCATCATATAGGGCCAGAGACGTTTGACGTCGTCGGCGCCCACACCCTGCCCGATCAGCGTCAGATCGACACCAAGACCGGCCTGCAGCATGTTCACCCGGCCCTTTGCCTCAACCGTCGCATCACCCTTGCGAGCAACGAAACGGTCAACGCCGAGGGCGCCATAAAGCGGCGCCGACCAGCCGGTGAACTCCATGCTGTCGAACGGCAACTCGGGCGCAGCCATGTCGTTGGGGTGGAGGAATACATTGTTGGCGTTGATCTTGAGCCCAATCGTCGGGCCGAACTTGGGATCGAGCCCAAGCGCGAAAATGCCGGACAAGCGCGCGGAAGTCTGCCCGATATGAATCGCGGAATCCTCCAGGCGGAACTGGCCGTTTTCGGGAGTCCACACCACGTCCATGATCGAGCTGGCGATGGGGAAGTAGGCATCTTCCAACCTCAGATCGAGGCCGGTGAGGTCGATCTTGAAGCGCCCACCCAACAGCTTGCCGCCTCCGGCGCTGAAACCAACGTCGATGGACAGCGCCCCCGCGCCGCGCACCGCGGCCGTGCTGGTGGGGTCGTCGAGAAAAGGCAGCAACGCTGCAAAATCGAGATTGGTCACGTCGGCCTGAAGCCGCGAGCCTCCCTCATCGTCGATCTTGCGCGAAAGGCTACCCGTCATGGTGCGGCCACCCAGCGTGGCCGAGAATGTGCCATCGGTGTCGCGTCGATCCGGCGACGGGCCGATGGAGACGTTGATCTTTTCAAAGCGCCGATAGAGCCCGTAGACGGAGTCGCTCATATCAACGGTTCCGTCGCGCACGACGAGCTTGGAGAAGCGCCCCTGCGCTGCCTGATCGACGAGATCGGCAATGCCCTGCTCGCCCGATTCCAGATTGAAGATCAGCCAGTCATTGTCCGAGCGCATGGGCACCGGTTGGCCGGTATCGCCTATCTGCACGCCATTGGCCGAGATGCGCACTTCGGGAAACGCATCCTCACCCTCGAAAACGCGGAGCGTGGGCAGCCCGCCCTCGGCATCTTCGGTCATTTCGAAGCTGGTGGGTCGCGGCCCGAACAGATCCTGCACGATCTGCACGTGCGGGCGGACGACGGTGACGGTGGCGCCCGGTTGGCCAAACAGAGCGCGCGCAGGCGAAAAGCCAACCTCCAGCGCATCTATGGCAACCTTGGCGCCCGACTTCGCATCTGTCAGGGAGACCGGAGAAAACTGAATGACGGGCCAGACGCCGTTTTCGAGCGCGAGGGCCATGTTGCCCAGGTCGAGATCACTGGATTCCGGTAAGGCGGAGCGGGCGACGGCACTGGCCATTTCGCTGCCAAACGGCAGACGAATGGGGGTGATCAGCATCACGAAATAGAGCAGAACCAGCAGGACACAGGGAATGCCCAAAATCCACACGGCCAGTTTGGCCGCGCGGCGGGTGGGGTGCCGTTTGCGGGGCGCATTCGGCTCATCCGTGGGGTCCGCGGGTAAGGTTGATGCGCTCACGTACTTCCTGATTGAGGCCTTGCCGCTATGTTCGAGCGCTCCTCAGAATCAACCGCAGACTGCGGTCTATTGCCCAATGATACCGGCTGGAATATGGCACCGACACCCACTATTCGCGTCATGCACGACAGCCTAGGGAAAGCCATAACATGCCCGACCTTAATGAAGGCGATCTCGCCCCAGACTTTTCATTGCCGCTGGACGATGGCACGACCTTCCAGCTCTCAGCCCATCGCGGGCAGCCGGTGGTGTTGTTCTTTTATCCGCAGGACGATTCTGGCGGCTGCACCGACGAAAACCGGGAATTCTCGGAGCGCGCGAGCCAGTTTCAGGCTTTGGGCGCCAAACTCGTCGGCATTTCGCCCGACAGCATCGAGACGCACCAGAAATTCCGCGCGAAGCATGGCCTCGCCCTGCCCCTGGCCGCCGATCCCGATCATCTGGCGATCGAGCCATTCGGCATCTGGAAGCTGAAAAAACTCTACGGCCGCGAGTTCATGGGACTGATCCGAACCTCGTTCATCATCGACGCCGATGGCCGCATTGCGCGCATCATCAAGGCCACCCGCATTCTCGGCCACGCGCAGAAAATGCTTGAGGCGCTTGAGGTTGAAGTGGGCAATAACCCAGCCAAATAGGCTTTATTAACCATGGGTCGTCATACTCCACTCACCATAATCGATGGCGTCGTGGGGTATGTCTCGTGCGTAAGCAAGCCAGTTTTGGACGGACCGATCCGTCACTGAACGCTGCCGGAAAACGGACGCGCCACGGCATCCACCCTGCTCTGTTCTACGGCATGTTCTCGGTTCTGCTGGCGGGCAATGGTCTGCTTGGCACCGCATTCCTGCTCTCACCCGATATCGCGCGGTTGATGAGCGGGCAAAACGAACAGGTTGTGCAGGCCTATGAGGACCGCATCGCCCAGCTCCGCGTCGAGGTGGATCGCCTCCACTCGCGTAGCTATGCGCAGGCTGGCGACATCAATCTGCAACTGCAGGAACTGTCTCAGCAGCAGGAAGTGCTGAGCGAACAGCATCAGCTGGTGAAGGTGTTGGTCGACAAGGCCGGCGCACTCGGAATCGACACCGCCTCCATCACCCCGCCCCCGGGCGAAGACGTGGCAATGTTTGCCCCGATAGCCAGCGGTAATGCCGAAATTGATGCGACTGCTGCGGCCATCTCCCAGATGATGGGCGAAACCCAATATGCGATGACGGCCATTGCCGAAACGGCCACGGCCCGAACGGACAACATTGTGTCTGAACTCACCGGCCTCGGCATTCGCGTGGAGCTGCCCGGCGCACTTGATGGCGTTGGCGGTCCGCTGCTGGCGGCAATCGACGAGCCAGACTCATCGCCGATGATCGAGGACGCCAATGCGGTGATGGCTGCGCTGGTTCGCTACAAGGCGGCCCGCGAAAGTCTCGAAATCGCGCCGATCCACATGCCCATCTCGGGCAACTTCCGCCAGAGCTCGGGCTTCGGCAACCGCATGGACCCGTTCAGCGGCAAACGCGCCTTCCACTCCGGTCTCGACTTCGCCGCCCCCACCGGCTCTATCGTGATGAGCGCGGGCAAAGGCATTGTAAGCTTTGTCGGCACCCGCTCCGGCTACGGCAATGTGGTGGAAGTGACCCATCCGAACGGCCTGGTGTCGCGCTATGCGCACCTGTCCTCTTTCCTCAGCGAAACCGGCCAGGCCGTGAACATTGGCACCCCGATCGCCAAAGTCGGCTCGACGGGGCGTTCAACTGGCCCGCACCTGCATTTTGAGGTCCGCAAAGCTGACAACGCCATTGATCCAAAAGCGTTTATTGCGGCTGGAAAGCGCTTGATGGCAGCGTTGGGCTAGCGAACAGCAAGCTGCCAGCTGATCACAGCGCCGTCTGCAGGATCGATCCGCCCACCAACTTGAAGAAAACCGTTCTTTTCCAGAACACCCTGCGACGACAAATTGTCGACAGCGGTATCAGCAGTAACCACGTGAATACGCCGGTCCGAGCTCAGAAGCTCGATAAGTGCTTGCACAGCCTGGGTGGCAAAGCCACGACCACGGCGCTCCGGCGCAATACCATAGCCGATCTCAACCATACCAGGTTTTGAAAATGGCTTGGTGATCGAGCACAGCCCGACCACTTCACCGTCATATACGATCATCCAAGCGGCTGGATCGATCTTCAATCGAGTGACCTGCGCCAAGAAACGGAGCATCTCGATCACCTCGACAGCCTCCAGCCCACCAGCAGGGAGACTAAGGCCATCAGGCGCTTCGCCCGCCGCCATGGCACCGAAATCAACATCGGTGGCAGCAACGAGCCTAAGCATCCCAAAGGCTCCTGTCGTCAATCCGCAGCGACGTCAGTTGCCACGCCCACGCGTTGTGCGAGTGCAGCTTCCATGAAGTCGTCGACGTCACCATCCAGCACCACAGAGGGCTGACCGCTTTCAACGCCCGTGCGCAGGTCCTTGACCATCTGATAGGGCTGCAGCACGTAGGAGCGGATCTGGTGGCCCCAACCGATATCGGTCTTGCTGGCCGCCTGGGCGTTTGCCGCCTCTTCGCGCTTCTGCAATTCGGCCTCATAGAGACGCGATTTCAACATCGCCATAGCCGTTGCGCGGTTCTTGTGCTGGCTACGCTCCTGCTGGCAGGCCACGATGATGCCTGATGGCACGTGGGTGATGCGGATGGCCGAGTCAGTCGTGTTCACGTGCTGACCACCAGCGCCGGACGCGCGATAGGTGTCGACCTTCAGATCGCTTTCGCGGATTTCGATGTCGATGGAGTCATCGACCACCGGGTAAACCCAGCAGCTCGAAAAGCTTGTGTGGCGACGCGCGGCCGAATCATAGGGACTGATGCGCACCAGACGATGCACGCCGCTCTCGGTCTTCAGCCAACCATAGGCATTGTGACCCTTGACCAGAATGGTCGCGGACTTGATGCCAGCTTCTTCGCCGTCGTGCATTTCCAGCACTTCGACCTTCATCTTCCGACGCTCGGCCCAGCGGGTGTACATGCGCAACAGCATGTTGGCCCAGTCCTGACTCTCGGTGCCACCTGCGCCCGAGTGGATTTCGACGTAGCAGTCATTGGCGTCAACTTCGCCAGACAGCAGCGTTTCAATCTGGCGGCGACGCGCATTCTGCTTGAGTTCGAGCAGGGCAGCCTCAGCGTCCTTGACGATATCTGCATCGCCCTCGGCTTCGCCAAGTTCGATCAACTCGACATTGTCACGGATGCCCGCTTCGAGCTCGCGCACGGATTTGACCGCCACGTCGAGTTCGTCGCGCTCGCGCATGGTGACGCGGGCCTTTTCCGGATCGTTCCAGAATTCAGGTGATTCAGTCTGCGCGGTTAGCGCGTCGAGGCGAAGTTCTGCAGTATCCCAGTCAAAGATGCCTCCTCAGCAGGGTCAGAACCTGCTCGATTTCGGCGACGGTCTTTTCGATTTCCGCACGCATTTTCTATCCATCCATTGCTTGGGGCTCATGTAGACGAGCCCACCGGCGGGATCAACCCGCCAGTGGCAAAGGC
The DNA here is from genome assembly GCF_000971295.1 of Devosia epidermidihirudinis. Lineage (GTDB taxonomy): Bacteria > Pseudomonadota > Alphaproteobacteria > Rhizobiales > Devosiaceae > Devosia > Devosia epidermidihirudinis. The sequence continues at coordinate 93,416 of NZ_LANJ01000012.1, forward strand.
AATGGCCTAGAAGTCGTTCCATTCAGTTTTGAGGGCCGCCGAACCATCCACAAGGTAGGTTCGGGCGGCGGCGTAGCTGGACTCCGAACGTCGCCGTGGCGTCTCAACGCGCTTGGCTGCCGAAACTGGGGTATCGATCAGGAAGACCTCGACAGTCCGGTCCAGATCAACCGCCTGTGCATCGGTCTGCTCGACTGCGGCGTTGGTTTCTTCCACCAGCGCGGCATTGTGCTGGGTCATTTCATCCATCTGCCGAATGGCTGCACCAACCTGCTGGATCGCAATCGCCTGCTCCTGGCTGGCGCGAGAAATGCCCTGCACCAGGGAATCGTTCTCTTTCACGCCCTCGAGCATGGTTTGGAGCTTGGATGTGGCGTCCGCCACCAGCCGGCTGCCGCCAAGAACCTCGTTCGCCGACTGCTCGACCAGCAGTTTGACCTCGGACGATGCTGCAGCGGCAGACTGGGCGAGACGGCGAACCTCAACGGCCACCACACCAAATCCCTTGCCCGCATCCCCTGCCCGCGCCGCTTCCACCGAGGCGTTCAGCGCCAGCAGATTGGTCTGGAAGGCGATGTCGTCGATCAAGCCAATGATGTTGGAAATCCGCGACGACGAGGTCGATATCCGCTCCATGGCCAGATTGGCGTTTTCCATGACGGCGCCGGTCTCTTCAGCGGTGCGTGAGACCACGGCTGACTTTGAGCTGGCGGTCTCCGCGCGCTTGGCGTTGTCAGAAACGGTCATTGCCAACTGCCGCATTGTCGCCGAGGTTTCTTCGATGGCCGTTGCCTGACGCGTCGTGCGCTCTGACAGATCATTGGCACCGGAGAGGATCTCCGATGTTGCCGCCCGCAGAGATCCCGAAGTTTCCCGGATTTTGCCGACGATGTCGGCAAACTTGCCGATCGTCGTGTTGTAGGCGCCCCGAACCTCTTCCAGTTCACCGACGAATTTCTCGTCGATAGTGCTGGTCAAGTCGCCAGCTGCCAGCGAGCCCAGCCCCTCATTCAACCGCTGTACGGCCAGCTTGCGGCCGGTGATGTCCGTTGCGTATTTGACGACTTTGAACGGCTTGCCGTTCATGTCGAAGATCGGATTGTAGGTGGCCTGGATCCAGATCCGCCGCCCACTCTTGCCTATGCGCAAGTACTCAGCGGCCTGGAACTCCCCCCGGGAAAGCTTCTCCCAGAACAGCGCATACTCTTCGCTTCGGGCAAATTCCGGCGCCACGAACATGCGGTGGTGTCGCCCCACAATCTCTTCAAGGGAATACCCCATAGCATCGCAGAAATTGGCGTTGGCGGTCAGCACTTCGCCTTGCGTCGTGAACTCGATGACGGCCTGCGACTTGCTGATCGCCGCAAGCTGACCGCTGATATCGGCAGCCTTCAGCTTTGCAGCGGTCACGTCCGTGGCGAACTTGACGACTTTGAACAGCTCGCCCTTGCCGTTGTAGACGGGATTGTAGCTTGCCTGGATCCAGACTTCGCGGCCACCCTTGCCAAGGCGCTTGTATTCGGCGGCGTTGTATTGCCCGGAACGCAGACGATCCCAGAACAGCCGATAGCCGTCGCTACCAAGGTCTTCCGACGGCATGAAGATGCTGTGGTTCTTGCCGACGATCTCGGAAAGCTCATAACCCATGGCGGCGAGGAAATTTGCATTCGCCGTCAAAATGGTCCCGTCGAGGGCAAATTCAATAACGGCCTGCGACCGACTAACCGCAGCCAGCGTGGCCCTGTCTGCCTCGATCTGGGATGCCTCACGACGACTGACGAACTGAACCACGTTTGAACCCGCTTTGCTTATTAGTTAGCGGGGAGTTTGCAGCGCTATGTATAAATATCCGTAAATTTACGGATAGCCACAACACTTTACAGTATTAGCGCGCGCTTTTCTGGAGCTTCCTGAGTGCCATTTCCCGACGTGTGCGGGACACTCTGCTGAGAAAAAACACGCCGTTCATCTGGTCTATTTCATGCAACGCCACGCGGGCAACGAAGTCCGTAAAGCGCTCGGAGTGACGCTCACCGTCGGCAGAATCATAGGCGATTTCGGCCCAAACCGGACGCTCAACAGGCACTTCCAGGCCTGGTGCGGACACGGAACCTTCCGGACTTGTCGAATTTTCTTGAGCGACATGAACCACTTCAGGATTAAAAAATATCCTGTAGTCCCGTTCTGCCGTATCGCTCGCGACGCTAATCACCACGAGGGGTTCAATGGCGCCAATGTGGGCTGCAGCCAAACCATAGGCCTGAGCGTCCTGAGCAGCGCCAAGCAGCCGCTTCCCCACCTCGACCATAGGCGCATCGACCGGACGCTGCGTGGCTTTCTGGGCCAATGCCGCGTCGGGATAGCGCACAAATATCGTCATCTAAAACATGCCGCCACGACCCAGATTCGGATCGAGATACTGTCCGTTTCCGCTCGGCTGGGTGACATAACCACCCTCATACTGTTGCTGCATTTGCTGCTGCCGCACTGCCGCATCATAAGCATTGATATCGCCGACGCCGATGACTGAAGTCATCAGGTTTGGACCCGAGCCCGGCTTGAAGGCTTCCTTGATGGAAGCTTCGCCTTCAAAGGCCTTCACGCCAGTATTCGGATTGATCCAGGCGTCGGTCATGCCGGGTGGTTCGGCGAAGGCAGTAGCGGGCTTGCCGGCCAATGCCTTCTGCATGAATTCGGTGAAGATGGGCACGGCAAAGGAGCCGCCCGTAACCGAGCTGCCCATGGAGCGCGGCTTATCGTAACCGACATAAACACCGACGGCGAGTTCAGGCGTGAAGCCAACGAACCAGGCATCCTTGTAGTCATTGGTGGTGCCGGTCTTGCCGGCCACGGGACGATTCAGGACCTTGGCGGCGGTGCCAGTGCCTCGCTGGACGACGCCTTCCATCATCGAGGTGATCTGGTAGGCCGTCATCGGATCGAGCACCTGCTCGCGATTGTCGATAATGGCTGGTTCGCCCTGCCCGTGCCATTCAGTCGCCTCGCAGGCCTGGCAGACACGCTGATCATGGCGATAGACGGTGACGCCATAGCGATCCTGCACGCGGTCGATCAGCGTCGGCACAATCTTGCGGCCGCCATTGGCGATGGTGGCGTAGGCGGCGGTCATGCGCATGTCAGTGGTTTCACCGGCGCCAAGCGCCATGGCGAGCACCGGCTGCATCGAGTCGTAAATGCCGAACAGGCGGGCATATTCGGCCACTAGCGGCATGCCGATATCCTTGGCGAGACGCACGGTCATGACGTTTCGGCTGCGCTCAATGCCGCGACGAAGCGTCTGCGGGCCATAGAACTGTTGCGCGTAGTTTTCCGGGCGCCAGATCGAGCCGTCGCCATTGCGGATTTCGACGGGTGCATCCAGCACCACGGACGCTGGCGTATAGCCGTTGTCGAGCGCGGCGGCGTAGACGATGGGCTTGAAGGACGAGCCCGGCTGGCGCAGCGCCTGCGTGGCGCGGTTGAACTCGCTCATCGCGTAAGAAAAACCGCCGACCATGGCCAGAACGCGGCCGGTACGCGGATCCATGGCGACCAGTGCGCCTTCGATCTCGGGCACCTGCTCAAGGGTGTAATTGCCCGTCTTGCCGGTTACCGGCGATACATAGATCACATCCCCTACTTTAAGAATGTCGCGGACAGGCTTGGAAACCCATTTGATATCGGGACCAGCCAAAGTTCCGATAACACGATCACTGGCAACGCCACCGTCACCCATTCGGTCAGGACGAAGACCGATCTGGGCCTGGTTACCCTCGACTTCGAGCACGACGGCGAGCTGCCATTCCGGTACGTCGCTGAGCGGAGAAATCTTGGAAACATCGACGCCCCAGTCTTCCCCCAACTCAATGCTGGCAACCGGCCCACGGAAACCCTTGCCGTGATCGTAGGAAATCAGCCCGTCCATCAAAGCCTGGCGGGCATATTCCTGAAGCTTTGGCTCCAGCGTGGTGCGCACCGACAGGCCGCCGCCGTAAAGCTGGTCTTCGCCATAGAGCTTGGCCAATTCGCGACGCACTTCCTCGGTAAAATACTCGGCCAGATAGAGCTGGCTGCCACCGGTGCGGTTGACGACGTTGAGAGGCTCCTGCTTGGCTTCGGCGGCTTCCGCCGCCGTTGCGTAGCCATTCTCGACCATGCGGTCGATCACCCAGTTACGGCGCTCGATAGCGGCCTGCGGGCGACGGAAGGGGTGGTAATTGTTCGGCCCCTTTGGGAGCGCGGCAATGTAGGCGGCCTCGCCGAGCGTCAGCTGATACAGAGCCTTGTCGAAATAGTTGAGCGCTGCGGCGGCAACGCCATAGGAGTTCAGCCCGAGGAAAATCTCGTTGAGATAGAGCTCGAGAATGCGGTCCTTGGAGAAGGTCGACTCGATGCGGATAGCGAGCAGCGCTTCCTGGATCTTGCGGTCCCAGGTCTGTTCCGAGGTCAAAAGGAAGTTCTTGGCGACCTGCTGAGTGATGGACGAGCCGCCACCCTGAATGGATGAATTGCCATCGACACGGGCTAGCACGTTGTCGCGCACGGCTCGAATGACACCGTCGAATGCGATGCCGCCATGATTGTAGAAGTCCTTGTCTTCCGCTGACAGGAAGGCGTGGATCAGCAATGGCGGGACGGTCTCGATGGGCTGGAACAGGCGGCGCTCGCGGGCGAACTCAGCCAGCAACGTGCCGTCGGCCGCGTGAACGCGGGTGGTAACAGGCGGCTGGTAGTCCTTGAGGACGGTGTAGTCGGGCAGTTCTGCCGAGACCATTGTCAAATAGACCGCGCCACCAGCGACCGCACCCAGGGCCAGGAACATACCGAAGCCAAAAAGCCAGCCGAGCAAACGCAGCATATAGTCAGTCTCTCCGCAGCGCCGTCCGCAAAGCCCGGTGCCGAATAACAGCTAGCGCCAGCTCCACCGAAGCTGACGTGATTTGCGCGGAATCATACCAGACTGCGCGCTCGATGTTTATCACAAGCCAGATATAGCGCACCGTTCCCGCCACTTGCGCGCGGCGGTGACGGAAATGTCACATCATTCCGGGGCCTTCAGCCCGTCAAAATACGTGGAAATACCCCGCGCCAGCGCATCGGCGGTCCGATCCTGCCAGTCGCTGCGCAAAAGATTTGCCATGTCGGTTGCGTTGGAGAGGAAACCCAGCTCCACCAGAACCGACGGCACATCGGGCGCCTGCAGTACGAAGAAGTCGGCCTGCCGTATCGGGAAGCGACGCAGCTCCACGCTGGGCTCAAGCTGATGCACGATCGCCCGGGCAGCCATATAGGACAGGTGGCGCATCTCGCGACGCATCAGATCGAGCAGGATGTCAACCACCTCCGGCGCCATTTGCGGCATGGCAAAGCCAGCGATCACGTCCGTCTTGTTCTCGGCCTCGGCCAGAACCTTGTCGAGCACATCCGTGGCGTTCTCGTCGCGGGTATAGACGCTCGCACCCCGGATTTCGGGCTGCTGGAAGCTATCGGCGTGGATGGAGATGAAGAGATCAGCCTTGTTGGTGCGCGCCAGAGCCACTCGCTCTTCAAGGCGCAGAAAAGTGTCGTCCTCGCGGGTCAGTGCCACATCGAAGCGATCCGACGCCACCAGCAATTCCTGCAGCTTGAGGGCAAAGGACAGGACAATGTCCTTTTCCTTGATGCCGCCAGCGGCTTCGGCGCCACTATCAATGCCGCCATGGCCGGGGTCGATGACGACCAAGGGCCGGGTGACCACGGGCAGCTCGGAACCACCTGCCGGGGTTGGCGTCGCGGCAACCGGTGCTGATGCCGCGCTGGCCGAAGCCACGCGATCGGTCTCGACGTTGGTGGCAAACTCTTCGGCGGTGGCGGGAATGATATCCACAACCAATCGTGCGGGCTGCCCCTCGAACGGGTCGAGCACATAGGCCTGCTGCACTTGGGCGGGCTGCGACAGGGTCAGCACGGTGCGGACACGGTCGGGCGCTGCCTGCTCCACCGCATAGGCAGAGACAATGCCGTCGCCTGCAGGCGTGCCCGAAGGTTCCGGGACCGAGAAGGTTGCAGCACGCACATCGATGGCCAGGCGATTGGGATCATCAAGCGACACGAGCGCAAACTCGGTCTTTGCCGCCAGATCGATGATGAGCCGCGCCCGCTCTGGCGTATCCGAGATCCGGACATCCATGACGTTGGGCAAAGGCGGAATTGGCGCCGCCTCCTGCGCCAGCGGCGCACCAAGCATTGCGACCAGCAACCCGAGCACGGGCAGCACATTGTGTTGAAGGGATTTGAACAAGCGCAGACCGGCCCCTAAATCTTGCTGAGCCGCAATCCCATGTAGATCGGGCGATTCTGCGGCGCGAAGGCAGTTATGCAGCGATTTGTCTGGCGGGCCAAGGATGGCCAACACAAAACCGCGCGATGGGAGCAATTTGACTTTCCTGTTGCCAATCGAACGCAACATCCCTACACGCTAAGGGTGAGGCGTAAGCTTCCTGCAAAGCCGGTTTACGTGGCCACCAGGCCATCGATAGTGGCGCAGGAAGTGGCTGAGGAGAGGGACGAAGAGTATACCCCGACCCCAGTTCAGAAGCGGCAATCCTGCGCCTCGTATAAGAATTTCGGTCCTCAATGGGACCGGACGGCTGCTGGCAATTATTTCGTTGCAGGCGGCCCACTAGGAAGAGGTCAGATGGCCCGCAGGCGAACAGAACGCGACGCGATCGAGCATACCGATTGCCGCTTTGCTTCGCTGCATCTTCCGGCCCTGACCACTCATATCGGCGCGTCGAACGCAGAGGTTCCCTGCGCCACCCCTCTCAAACCATTCGCCTCGCATAGCGCTATTGCAGGGATGCCGGTTCGCCGGCGCCCTCTTGTCGGCGCGCGAGAGCGCGGAGTTCATTTCTATGGCTACAAAGAGAATGCTGGTGGATGCCATCCACCCGGAAGAAACACGGATTGTCGTCACATCGGGTAACAGGCTCGAAGAGTTCGACTTTGAATCGGCGACCCGCCGCCAGCTGCGGGGCAATATCTACCTCGCAAAGGTCACGCGCGTTGAGCCTTCGCTTCAGGCGGCATTTATCGAATACGGCGGCAATCGCCACGGCTTCCTGGCCTTTTCGGAAATTCACCCCGATTACTACCAGATCCCTGTTGCTGACCGGGAAGCGCTGCTGGCTGACGAAGAGCATGACGACGATCATGCAGATGAAGTCGACGAGAACATCTCGCTGCCTGCAGGCGTAACCGAGCCTGACGCCGAAGCCGATCCGCAGGATCACGACGACGAAAGCCACATCGAACAGGCTCCGGCCAACTCCGAACCAGTCGAGTCGATTGGCGGAGCGGATGCGCTTGAGGAAGTACCAGAGCGTCGCCGCCAGAGCCCAAATCGCCGTCACTACAAGATCCAGGAAGTCATCAAGCGCCGCCAGGTCATGCTGGTTCAGGTGGTCAAGGAAGAGCGCGGCAATAAGGGCGCAGCTCTCACCACTTATCTGTCGCTCGCTGGCCGCTACTCGGTTCTGATGCCAAACACCGCTCGCGGTGGCGGCATCTCCCGCAAGATCACCAACGCTGCTGACCGCAAGCGCCTCAAGGAAATCACGTCCGACCTGGAAGTGCCACAGGGCATGGGCGTCATCCTGCGCACGGCTGGTGCTTCGCGCACCAAGGCCGAGGTCAAGCGCGACTTCGAATACCTGATGCGCCTCTGGGAGAGCGTGCGCGAACTGACTCTGAAGAGCCAGGCGCCGTGCCTCGTCTATGAGGAAGGCTCGCTGATCAAGCGGACCATTCGCGACCTGTACAACAAAGAAATCGATGAAGTCTTCGTGGCTGGTGATGACGCCTTCCGCGAGGCCAAGGACTTCATGCGCATGATCATGCCGAGCCACGCCAAGAACGTGGTTCTGTATAAGGAAGATCAGCCGCTGTTCTCCAAGTACGGCATCGAAGCCCAGCTTGATTCGATGTTCTCGCCAACGGTCACCCTGCCCTCCGGTGGCTACATCGTCATCAACCCAACCGAAGCACTCGTCTCCATCGACGTGAACTCGGGCCGCTCCACCAAGGAGCACAATATCGAGGACACCGCGCTCCAGACCAATCTGGAAGCCGCTGAGGAAGTCAGCCGCCAGCTTCGCCTGCGCGATCTGGCCGGCCTGATCGTCATCGACTTCATCGATATGATGGAAAACCGCTCCAACCGGGCCGTCGAGCGCAAGCTCAAGGATTGCCTCAAGGACGACCGCGCGCGCATCCAGGTTGGCCGCATCAGCCATTTCGGTCTGATGGAGATGAGCCGCCAGCGTATCCGCTTCGGCGTTGTCGAAAGCTCGACCCATAAGTGCCCAATCTGCGATGGCACGGGTCTGGTCCGTTCCGTCGAGTCGCTGGCGCTGATGATCATGCGTCACATCGAAGATCACGTGCTGCGCCGCCAGGGCCAGTCGATCAACGTGCGCGTGCCCGTCGACGTCGCTCTCTACATCCTGAACTTCAAGCGCGAGACCCTGACTGCGCTGGAAATCCGCAATCAGCTGTCGATCACCATCTCGGCCGACAGCAAGATGACCGGCCACCAGTTCGCCATCGAAAAGGGTGAAACCCGCGTCATCGCCTATGCCGAGCAGCGTGCCACCGAGCATGTCCGCGTCGACAGCGCCATCATTGAAGATGCTGACGAAGACGAGATCGAAGAGATCGAGGACGAGGCAGAAGCCGACGGCGAAGAGCGTCCAGCCGCCACTGCTGAAGCCGGTGAAGGCGAAGGCCGCCGCCGCCGTCGTCGCCGCCGTCGTGGTGGTGAGCGCGGTGACGAAAACGGTCAGCGTCCACAGCAGCAGCGCGCTGCCAACCCAGCAGCCGTCGAAGGCGATGTGGAAGCATCGACCGACGAAGGCGACGACGAGGAAGGCGACGAGACCGCAGCCCGTCCTGCTGGCGAAGCAACCGGTGATGAAGAGCCACGCAAGCGCCGCCGTCGCGGTCGCCGTGGTGGCCGCCGCAACCGTCGTGATGGCGAAGAGGGTGCAGAGCGCCCAGCTTCGGGCTCCGATGAAGCCGGTGTGACGGAAGTCGTCGCCAGCGAGACTGCCGAGGCCCCAGTGGCACAGGCAGAAGCCGCTCCGGTAGAAGACGTTGCTGCTGAAGCTGCTCCTGTTGCAGCCGAGGAAGCTCCAGCAGAAAAGCCAAAGCGCACCCGTCGCAAGAAGGTTGTCGAAACCGCTGACTCGGCTGAGCCAGCTCCGGTTGAGGCCGCCGCACCTGCCGAGGCTGCACCAGCCGAAGCTGCTGCCGACGAAAAGCCAAAGCGCAAGCCACGGGCCCGCAAGCCAAAGGCTGAAACGGTGGAGGCAGCAGAAGCCGCACCAGCCGCGTCGGTTACAGAAGTGCCAGCCGCTCCAGTTGCCGAGGCTCCCGCCCCGGTCGCGGAAGTTGCAGCCCCCGCTCCTGCGGTTGAAGCTGAGGCCGAAGCGCCAAAGTCGCGCCGCGTGAAAAAGGAACTGCCAGCCGAAGGCATCGTGGTTTCCTCGAGCGCCGAAAAGCCCGCCGAAAGTGGCACGGCTGAGCCTGAAAAGAAAAAGGCCGGTTGGTGGCAGCGCCGCCTCGGTCTGGGCTAGAACTAACAAGGGCGGCCCTCGGGCCGCCCTTTCCATTTTGGCTGACCAATGTCCCGCACCGCCCGCCTGCTCGATCTGCTGCAATTGCTGCGCAACCGCAGCACACCCATCACCGGCCCCGATCTGGCCGCCGAACTCGGCATTTCGATCCGCACACTCTACCGCGACATCGCCACGCTGCAGGCACAGGGTGCCGACGTGGAGGGCGAACCCGGGCTCGGCTATGTCCTGCGCCCCGGCTTCACGCTGCCGCCACTGATGTTCTCCGCCGATGAGATCGAAGCCATCGTGCTGGGCTCCCGCTGGGTGGCAGCGCGCTCCGATGACACGCGGCTGAGCCAATCGGCCAAGCAGGCCCTGAGCAAGATCACCGCCGTCATGCCTAAAGAGCTGCGTGAACGTGCTGAAGCCACCAATCTACTGGTGGCACGCGGCGGCCCGCCGCCTGCGAGCATCGACGCAGGGCTGATCCGCCTCGCCATACGCGACGAGCGCAAGCTCATCATCACCTATGCTGATCTCGACGGGCACGAGACGCAGCGGACCATCTGGCCGTTTTTGATCGGCTTCTTTGAGCAGGCCCGGATTGTCGGCGGCTGGTGCGAGTTGCGGCAGGACTATCGCCATTTCCGCATCGACCGCATCACGCGGCTTGAAACCACCGACATCCGCTACCCCAAGCGCCGTGCGGTGATGCTCAAGGACTGGCGGGCGCGCAACAACATTACGCCGCCGAGCTGACATCCACTGCCGGAAACTGACACCTCATGGGCGCATGCTCTCCCCATCAAAGGAGATCACCATGCGTACCCTCAATTACCTTCTGCTCGCCGTCGCAGACCCTGTCCGCAGCGCCGCGTTTTACAGCAATCTGCTCGGCATCCAACCCGTCGAGAACAGTCCATCCTTCGTGCTCTACGTGCTGCCCAATGGCATCAAGCTGGGCCTGTGGATCAAGGGCGAGATCGATCCCGCACCACGCGCAGCCGGCGGCATCGAGATCGGCTTCAGTGAAGACAACAATGCAGCCGTGACGGCCACCTATGAGGACTGGTCCGCGAAGGGCGCGCGCATCCTGCAGACACCCACCCAAATGGATTTCGGCTTCACCTTCACCGCCGAGGACCCGGACGGGCATCGCCTTCGCGTCTTCGCCATTGCCGCCAACCCACGCTGAACGCAGTGGCACTATGGAGGCGGCGGCGCTGGATAGCGATAGACGATATCGCCCTCGTCCGGCACAGCTGCCCCATGATCCCTCATCCCGCCAAGACGAGCGGAAACTGCCATCGACGGCAGATTCCGTGGATCGAAATAGCTCACCAGTGTTTTAAGTCCGAGCGTACTGAATGCCCAGTCCCGCAGGGCTTTGCCAGCTTCGGTCGCGAAGCCCTGCCCTTCGTGCCCGTCATAAAGGAACCATCCCAGCTCTTTCTCCGGAAAGAGCGGACCGTGATTGATGCCAGCCTGCCCAACGCATTGCCCCGTGCTGGCAACATCGATCATCAATGCGCCATGGCCATAGAGCGGCCACATGGCGATATCGCTGGCAAACATGCCCCAGGCCGCCCGTTCATCGAACGGGCCACCCATGAAAACAGCGCGCTCGGACGCCATCAGTGCCGCATATTCCGGAAAGTCCGAGACCACTGGCGGGCGCAGGACCAGCCGCTCAGTGCGCAGGGTGGGAATAAGCGACATTGTTCATCCTCTACTTCAAAAACGCGCCCATGCGATCGAGAGCCATCTCGATCGCTTCGCGCTTGCCGGCGTAGGAGAAGCGGACGAAGCCGTTGCCGCTGGTACGATCAAAATCGATGCCGGGGGTGACAGCGACACCCGCCTGATCGAGTAGCGTCTCGCAGAACTGCAGGGCGTCGTTGGAGAATTTGGCAATGCCCGCATAGGCGTAGAAAGCGCCATCGGACGGATTGCCGATGTCAAAGCCGAGCGCATGCAGCCCATCATTGAGGAGCGTGCGATTGGCGGCGTAGCCTGCCTTCTGCTCCTCAGAATAGTCGCGTTCGCCCAGTGCCACCGTGGCGGCGATCTGGCTCAGCGTTGGCGCGGAGATGAAGAGGTTCTGCTGCAGGATTTCGGCACGACGCACCAGATCCTGCGGCAGCACCATCCAGCCGATGCGCCAGCCGGTCATGCAATAGTACTTCGAGAAGCTGTTGATGATGATGGCATCGTCGGTCAGCTCCAGCGCTGACACCGAGGGGCAACGATAATCGAGCCCGTGATAGATTTCATCGGAAATCAGCCGCACACCGAGGCGCTTGCAGGTGGCGATGATGTCAGCCAGTTGAGCGCGATCAACTGCAGCGCCGGTGGGATTGGCCGGGCTGGCAAACAACAGGCCATCGAATGGGTTTTCGGCATGAGCGACGGCAATGTCTGCGCCGGTGAGCTTCCAGTCGTTCTCTGCGGTCAGCGGAATCTCTGCAATGCCGAAGCCGAGGCCAAGCAGCGTGTTCACATAGGCCGGATAGCCGGGGCGCGTGATGGCGATGCGGGCACCGGGGCGGAAAGCCGTATGGAAGGCAATGATAAAGCCCGCCGAAGACCCCATGGTGCAAAGAACGGCATCGGCGTCGACGGTCACACGGTGCTGGGTCGCATAGTAATCGACCAACCCGTCGCGCAACTCGGCCAGACCTTTGGCATTGGTGTAGCCCTGCGCATTGGGCAACGCCCGAGCGACGGCCTCGATCACCTTGGGTGCAGGAGGGGAGCCGGGCTCGCCCACTTCGAGATGACAGACGGTGCGCCCGCTCGCTTCAATCGCCTTGGCGCGCTTGAGAATCTCCATGGCATGAAACGGCATCAGGCCATCGGCGGGCAGTTCGGTCATCGTCTAATTCCTTGCTGAGCCACTTCGCCTAACGCCTTAAGCGGTGGCTCTCAACAACAATTGATCCTCAGGGCAAACCGATGTCCATTGCTGGCTGCTAATCCCAATGCATGTCTGCTAGAAGCCATGCACTGATCTACAGCCGGAGCCCACATCTTCATGTCTCGCGTCACCCTCGCTCTCGTCGCCCTCGTGGGCATTCTGGCCGGCGCACTCGGCTATTCCGTGCTCAACAAACCAGCGCCCCAGACCGATAGCGTCGCCGTGCAGGCCATGATCGATCAGGCGATTACCCAATATGACGCCAAGCGCGCCGCCGATGCGCCCGCAGCGGCGCCGACGCAGGACGTCGCGGCTATCAGCGCTGACACGATCAATCCGCTGATCGAAGCGTACCTGATGAGCGACCCCAAGGTTTTGCAGCGCATGTCGGTGGCTCTTGAATCCACCTTGCGCGCGGAAGAGCGTGGCAAATCGACCGCCGCTATCGCCGCCATGCGCGATCTGATTTTCAACGACCCCGGTCAGGTCGTGCTCGGCAATCCGGATGGCGATGTGACGCTGGTCGAGTTCTTTGACTACAATTGCGGCTATTGCCGCACTGCCCTACCCGATCTGGCGACCCTGCTCGCGGAAGATCCAAACCTGCGCGTGGTGCTCAAGGAGTTCCCGATTCTCTCCAACGAATCCATCGACGCCGCCCGCGTCGCTGTACTGGTTGGCGAAGCCGACGTGGATTACTGGAGCTTCCACGAAGAGCTGTTCACCAGCCGTGGTCAGGTGGGCAAAAAGGCCGCGTTGGACGCTGCCGGCAAGCTCGGCCTGAGCCCGGTGAGCCTTGAGCTGCAGATGGGCACTGAGCCGGTTTCCAAGCGTATCCAGACGTCCTACCAGATCGCCAAAGCGCTCAACATCACCGGCACGCCGACCTACATCATCGGTAACGAAATCATTCCCGGTGCCATCGGCATCAACGAGCTGCGGACACGTATCGCCAATATGCGCGACTGTGGCGAAACAACCTGCGGCGGTTAGGCCCTAATTTTGCCGAGTTTTTTGCCTTTTCGGTGCATTTCGTATAACCGGACTTGCGCCGGTCCAAGGGGCCGGTGCACAAGGCAAAAATCATGGTAAAGCGCGTTCTCGTCCTCAATGGCCCGAACCTCAACATGCTCGGTGTACGCGAGCCCGATATCTATGGCGCCTTGACGCTAAAGGATATTGAGGCGCTCTGCGCCGAGACAGCCGCGGAAGTCGGCCTGAGCGTTGATTTCCGGCAATCCAATCACGAAGGTGAATTGGTCACCTGGATTCAGCAGGCCCGTGAATCTGCCGATGCGATTCTCATCAATCCGGCGGCATATTCCCATACTTCGGTGGCGATCCACGACGCCCTCAAGGCGGCTGGCCTGCCTGTGGCCGAAGTTCACCTCAGCAATATCCATCAGCGCGAAGCGTTTCGTCATCATTCCTACGTGTCAGCCGTCGCCTTTGGCGTCATTTGCGGCTTTGGCGCGACCGGGTATAGGATGGCACTGACAGCCCTCGCTGAGAGACTCAAATAACGATCAACGCGGAAAGCGCGGGAGACCGACAAGAATGACCAAGTCATCGCAAGACGATCAGGACCTGATCCGGGCGATTGCCGAACTGCTCAACAAGGAAAATCTCGCTGAAATCGAGATTGAGAAGGAAGACTTCCGCGTTCGCGTGACGCGCTCCTACGCCAATGAGTCGGTGACCTACGCAGCGCCTCAGTATGCGCCCCAGCAGTTCGCACCCGCCGCGCCGCAGCCACTGGCGCCAGCCGGTTCGGTTGCCCCAGCCGCGCCAGCCGCTGCCGAGGACCTCGCGTCCAACCCAGGCACTCTGACGTCACCAATGGTCGGCACAGCCTACCGCTCGCCAGAGCCAGGCAAGCCAACCTTCGCAGAAGTTGGCACCAAGGTCACCGAAGGCCAGACCCTGCTTATCATCGAAGCAATGAAGACCATGAACCAGATCCCGGCGCATCGCTCCGGCACCGTCACGCGCATTCTCGTTCAGGATGCTCAGCCGGTGGAATACGGCGAGCCGCTCGTCGTCATCGAGTAAGGGGGACCTCATGTTCCAGAAGGTCCTGATCGCCAATCGCGGCGAAATCGCCCTGCGCATTCTGCGTGCCTGCAAGGAATTGGGTATCCAGACGGTAGCGGTGCACTCCACTGCCGACGCCAATGCCATGCATGTGCGCCTTGCTGACGAAAGCGTCTGCATTGGCCCGCCATCGGCCAAGGACAGCTATCTCAACATTCCCGCCATTATGGCCGCCTGTGAAATCACCGGCGCCGATGCGGTGCATCCGGGCTACGGCTTTCTCTCCGAGAACGCCCGCTTCGCCAAGATCCTGACCGAGCACAACGTGACCTTCATCGGTCCGTCGGCGCATCACATCGAGATCATGGGCGACAAGATCACGGCCAAAAAGACCGCCGTTGAGCTTGGCATTCCGGTTGTTCCCGGCTCCGCTGGCGCCGTCGAGAGCGACGAAGAAGCCATCCGCACCGCCCGCGAAATCGGTTACCCCGTGCTGATCAAGGCAACCGCTGGTGGCGGTGGCCGCGGCATGAAGGTTGCCAAGACCGAAGCCGATGTTCTGGAAGCGTGGTCAACCGCCCGCACCGAAGCCAAGGCCGCCTTTGGCAACGATTCCGTCTACATGGAAAAGTACCTCGGCAAGCCACGGCACATCGAAGTGCAGGTGCTTGGCGACGGCCAGGGCAATGCGGTGCACCTGGGCGTGCGTGACTGCTCGCTGCAGCGTCGTCACCAGAAGGTTTGGGAAGAGGCCGGTGGCCCTACCATCAAGCCGGAAGAGCGTGACGAAATCGGCGAGATCTGCGCCGCCGCCATGCGCAAGCTGAAGTACTCGGGCGCAGGCACCATCGAGTTCCTGTACGAGAACGGCGAGTTCTATTTCATCGAAATGAACACCCGCCTGCAGGTGGAGCATCCGGTTACGGAACGTATCACCGGCATCGACATCGTGTACGAGCAGATCCGCGTCGCCTCGGGCGAGCAGCTGTCCATGCGCCAGTCGGATGTGAGCTTCTATGGCCATGCCATTGAAGTGCGCATCAACGCTGAAGATCCGCAGACCTTCGCACCGTCGCCAGGCACGATCACGTTCTACCACCCCGCTGGTGGCGTTGGCGTGCGCGTCGATTCGGCTGTCTATCAGGGCTACAAGATCCCGCCCTATTACGACTCGCTGATCGGCAAGCTGATCGTATATGGCCGAACCCGCGAGGAATGCCTGCAGCGTCTGCGCCGCGCGATTGACGAATTCGTCATCGACGGTATCAAGACCACCCTGCCCCTGTTCCAGCGCCTGATCCGCGAACCGGATGTTCTTGCCGGGAATTACGACATTCACTGGCTTGAAAAATACCTGGCCGAGAACAAGGTCTGACAAACATCAAGGGGCGCGGTGCGCCCCTTTTCTTTTAGGCCGTATGACGATGTCCAAACCCAGCCCCTTCGATGTCGAGATCACCCCGGAACTGATCGTCCGGGCCTATCGCGCCGGCATCTTTCCAATGTCGGAAGACGCTGAAGACGAGGACATCTTCTGGGTCAGTCCGGAGATGCGTGGCATTCTCCCACTCGACGGGTTCCGCCTCTCGACCAGCCTGCGCAAGGCGATCCGAAAATCAGTGTTCGAAGTGCGGGTCGATACCGATTTCGAAGCTGTCATCGAGGGCTGCGCCACGGTTGGCGAGGATCGCGAGCAGACCTGGATCAACTCCACCATCCGCAATGTCTATGGTGAGCTGTTCCGGCGCGGGGTGGCGCACACAGTTGAGGTCTGGGACGGAGACGAGCTCGTCGGTGGGCTCTATGGGCTGGCCATCGGCGGCGCGTTCTTTGGCGAGTCGATGTTTCATCGCCGCACCAATGCCAGCAAGATGGCCATGGCCCATCTGGTCGAGAGACTGAATGCCGGCGGCTTCGTGCTGCTCGACACCCAGTTCATCACCGACCATCTGGAATCGCTTGGCGGCATCGAAATCCCGCGCGAACACTATGAAGAGCGACTGGCCGAGGCGCTACATGTCGACGGCGATTGGGCTGCCTGGGATCGACGCTAGTCCTTGAGGCGGAACGCAATCTCGGTGACCGGCAGACCCGACGGGTCTTCGCCGGGATCCTTGTGGTAGATCTCCATGCGATTGGCATTCACATAGCTGTCGCCCTGCGCCTCGCCATCCAGCTTGAAGCCCTGTTTGCAGGCCCAATCGTCCAGCTTCATGTTGGCGTCGTAAAGCTCCGGGTAATCGGCTGTTGCCGTGAGCGAGGCGAAGCGGCCGCCCGGAATGGTGCCCGTCGAGACGCGATCGTCAGGTGTCAGCACCCGGTCGGTCGGCATGGCGACCTGCATTTCCATTTCACCACCGGGGAAGAAGCCGACATAATTGAAGATTGGCGCGCCGGTGAGTTGCCCGCCTTGCGCCAAAACCCACTGCACCACCTCGCCGATGAGCCGCGGGGCGGTGCCGGCGATCTCGGGTTGGCGGAGCTTGAGCACGATGGCCGCATAGGGCTGCGGCGCGCGGTCGACGATTTTTGGTTCTGTGAGCATGCTGTCCTCCTCTGTGCCCGCCCCGCCTGAGAGTGCCTCCCAAAACACGGGATCGCAATCACCAAGCCATAGGCATTGGAATGCAATTGCTGCGGGCTGTAGCTGGACGACGAATGAACTCGGACGACTTCGACGCGTGGGCAATTGCCCGCCTGTATCTAGCGTCCCTCAGGCAGCGGCACATCCGTGCTGGTGCGGCACTCGATCAGCCACACATCGTAGACGGCGTGATCGACGGCATTGAGCGCAGGGCTATCGGCGAACATCCAGCCGGTGAAGATGCGCTTGGAGGTGCCGGTCAGGCTGCGCTGATCGACCTCAAGAAACGCGGACACGCGCTGTGTCTCGGTGGATGGACGACTATAGCAGGCGCGCGGCGTGATCTCGAGCGCACCGAACAGCACCGTCTCGTCGATATAGACATCAAAGCGGGTGATGCGGCCGGTGATCTTGTCGAGGCCGGCAAAGGTCGCTACCGGATTGGCAATCGGCTGGGCCGCAACGGGCAAGGCAAAGCCAGAAAATGCCAGCGCCGCAACGGGCACCAGCGTTCTCACGAGCTTTGAAATCAGGTTATCCGTGTGGCGCAAGTCGCCAGCGCCTATTCGGGCGACCAGGCGTCGTAGTCGCCGGTCACGCGTGGACGCTCGCCCTTGCTGAGCAAGCTGCCATCTGGGCGATACGCTGCGCCCGAGCCGGTGAGGTTTTTGACGTGTGGCTTCTGCCAGCCGCGAGCGACATAGTTGGATTGGGTGGGCACAATGTCGGTGCGGTGGTGCATCCAGCCGTGCCAGCCGTCGCCAATGGTCGAGGCATCAGCGTAACCGTTATAGGTCACGTAGCGCCGATCGGCCTTTTTGTCCTGATAGTACTTGTTGCCGAATTCGTCGCTGCCGACGTAGTCGCCGAAGCGCCAAATCCAAAGGCGCGTACCCCAAGTCTGGCCGCTCCACCAGGAGAAGATTTCAGTGAGGAACTGCTTGGTACCGGATTTGGCCAATTGTCGATTCCGCCGTCGATAGCTGCGATTGCGCCCGATGTATCATGACGCGCCGCAAGCGCCTAGAAAGAAGTGACCAAAAGCGCGCGCCGATCAGCTCACTTCTGGCAATGCCGAACCGACTCGTTTGCTCTGATCCGCACAGGGTAACGTCCCGCCGCTACCCAATATGGCGCTTCCTCCGATCTTATCCATACACACCTCGTTGTGCCGGGCGTGGCACAACCAGATGGTGCGCTGGCCTCTGAGCACCACAAGCGCTTGTGTCGAAGCCTTGTGAACGCGATTGGGCCGAAATTTCTGCGCTTGACACCATTTGGCTCCATCGATTCTGCCTTCGACGGGCGTGGTTAAGGCCCCCATAACGGGCTGTGTCGGCACTCGAAGATCGTGGAGTTACCTTGTCTTAGCGCCACTTTCTGAGACGGTTTTTGGCGCTATCCGCGGACCTTACATTTCACTTCAAACAGGCCTAGGAGCCGCCCGTTTGCCTTGTAGTTTGTCCCCACAATTCACATATTATGCCTACTAGCGCTTGTCGCCGCGGCGACCAAGGCCACTAGACCTTGTATTTTGCTCCGTTGACGCGCGCTCTGAATCGGAAGAATGTTTTCGACGGTCCGATATGGAATTTCGTATCGTACAAGTCCGAAGTGAGAGCGCGGCATTAGACCGACGCCACACTGCGGCACAGGCAAGTTTTGGGGCTCGTTCACCGGGCCTCGTTGGTAAAGCGTCAGCAACAGATGTGGGTTTGAAGCCGAGGTTACGGCTTGCGGATGCACGTGTCCGTTACATTGGGGATTACGACAACAATGCGTATCGAACGCCGGTTTACGACAGCAGATCAGGATCGCTACAGCGCAATTGAATTCCGCTCGGCCACGAGCGAGATCCGCAATCCCGATGGCTCGGTCGTGTTCAAGCTCGAAGACATCGCGATCCCTTCGACCTGGAGCCAGGTTGCAGCGGACATCATTGCGCAGAAGTATTTCCGCAAGGCCGGCGTGGCAAAGGCCCTCAAGAAGGTCGAGGAAAACTCCGTGCCGTCCTGGCTATGGCGCTCCGTCCCCGACGAAGCTGCGCTCGCCAAGCTGCCGGAGGCCGAACGCTATGGTTCGGAAATGGACAGCCGTCAGGTGTTCGACCGCTTGGCCGGCACCTGGACCTATTGGGGCTGGAAGGGCGGCTACTTCGATAGCGAAGCCGACGCCCTCGCCTTCCGCGACGAACTCGCATTCATGCTGGCCACCCAGCGCGTTGCCCCCAACAGCCCACAATGGTTCAACACGGGCCTGCACTGGGCCTATGGCATCGACGGTCCCGGCCAGGGCCACTTCTATGTGGACCCCTTCACCCACAAGCTCGTGCAGTCCAAGAGCTCGTACGAGCATCCCCAGCCGCACGCCTGCTTCATCCAGTCGGTCAATGATGACCTGGTCAACGAAAACGGCATTATGGACCTCTGGGTCCGTGAAGCGCGCCTGTTCAAGTATGGCTCGGGCACCGGTACCAATTTCTCGGCTCTGCGCGGCGGTGGCGAAAAGCTGTCCGGCGGCGGCAAGTCGAGCGGCCTGATGAGCTTCCTCAAGATCGGCGACCGCGCTGCGGGCGCCATCAAGTCGGGCGGCACCACACGTCGCGCCGCCAAGATGGTCGTGATCGACATCGATCACCCCGATATCGAGGAATATATCAACTGGAAGGTCAAGGAAGAGCAGAAGGTTGCTGCCCTTGTGACCGGCTCCAAGGTTGTCTCAAAGCACCTCAAGGCCATCATGAAGGCCGCCGTGAACTGTGAAGGCACCGGCGACGATTGCTTTGACGTGGCCAAGAACCCTGCCCTCAAGCGCGAAGTCCGCGCTGCCAAGAAGGCACTGGTTCCCGAGAACTACATCTATCGCGTCATCCAGTTCGCCAGGCAGGGCTACACCGAGCTCGATTTCCCGGTTTACGACACCGACTGGGATAGCGAAGCCTATCTGACCGTTTCCGGCCAGAACTCGAACAATTCCGTCCGCGTCACCGACGACTTCCTCCGCGCAGTCGAAACCGATGGCGACTGGAACCTGACGGCTCGCGCCACCGGCAAGGTCACCAAGACCCTCAAGGCGCGTGACCTCTGGGAACAGGTTGGTTACGCGGCATGGGCTTCGGCTGATCCCGGCATTCAGTATCACACCACCATCAACGAGTGGCACACCTCGCCCGAAGCCGGTCCGATCAAT
Source organism: Devosia epidermidihirudinis (assembly GCF_000971295.1). GTDB lineage: Bacteria > Pseudomonadota > Alphaproteobacteria > Rhizobiales > Devosiaceae > Devosia > Devosia epidermidihirudinis. Next base: position 113,736 of record NZ_LANJ01000012.1, read on the forward strand.
GCATCGAACCCTTGCTCGGAGTACATGTTCCTCGACGACACCGCCTGCAATCTGGCGTCGGTGAACCTGCTGCCGTATCGCAACACCGACGGCACCTTCAACACCGCCGCCTATGAACACACCGTGCGCCTCTGGACCATCGTGCTCGAAGTGTCGGTGATGATGGCGCAGTTCCCGTCCAAGGCCATCGCCGAGCGTTCATACGAGTACCGCACGCTGGGTATCGGCTACGCCAATATCGGTGGCTTCCTGATGACCTCGGGCATTCCTTATGACTCCGTGGAAGGCCGCGCCATTGCTGGTGCCGTCACCGCGATCATGACCGGCGTCAGTTATGCGACCTCGGCCGAAATGGCTAGGGAACTCGGCCCATTCAAGGATTACAAGCGCAACGCCAAGCACATGCTGCGCGTCATCCGCAATCACCGCAACGCTGCCCACGGCAATGCTGGTGGCTATGAAGGCCTGTCCATCACGCCTGTGCCATTGGACCACGCAAATCTGTCTGACGCGGCGCTCAGCGAACGCGCCAAGCTGGCTTGGGACAATGCGCTCGCGCTGGGCGAACAGCATGGCTATCGCAATGCCCAGGTCTCCGTGATTGCCCCGACCGGCACGATCGGACTGGTGATGGATTGCGACACGACAGGCATTGAACCTGACTTTGCCCTAGTCAAATTCAAAAAACTCGCCGGTGGCGGTTACTTCAAGATCATCAACCGTGCTGTGCCACCTGCCCTGCGAACCCTTGGTTATTCCGAGTCCCAGATTGCCGAGATGGAGGCCTATGCGGTCGGCCACGGCAACCTGAACCAGGCGCCGGGCGTCAATCCATCGACCCTGCGCGCCAAGGGCTTCACCGACGACAAGATCGAAGCCCTCAACAAGGGCATGGCTTCGGCTTTCGACATCAAGTTCGTGTTCAACCAGTGGACGCTGGGCCTCGACTTCCTCAAGGGCCTCGGCGTGACCGAAGAGCAGATGAACGATTTCAGCTTCGAGCTGCTGCCGTTCCTCGGCTTCTCGCGCAAGGACGTGGAAGCTGCCAATATCCACGTTTGTGGCGCGATGACCCTTGAAGGCGCTCCGCACCTCAAGGCAGAGCACCTGCCCGTGTTCGATTGCGCTGCACCATGCGGCAAGATCGGCAAGCGCTCGCTTTCGATCGAAAGCCACATCCTGATGATGGCAGCGGCTCAGCCGTTCATCTCGGGCGCGATCTCCAAGACGATCAACATGCCAAACGACGCGACCGTTGAGGACGCCAAGGAAAGCTACATGATGAGCTGGCGCCTGGCCCTCAAGGCCAACGCGCTCTATCGCGATGGCAGTAAGCTCAGCCAGCCGCTGAACTCCTCGGTTCTGGCCGCTGCCGACGACGAGGACGACGAAGACGCCCTGGAAGATCTGGTCTCGATGAACGCCGCAGCCCGCGTGCCGGTCATTGCCGAAAAGATCGTCGAGCGGATCGTTGAAACCGTCCGTCGCGACCGCGAAAAGATGCCAGACCGCCGCAAGGGTTACACTCAGAAGGCCGTCGTTGGTGGCCACAAGGTCTATGTCCACACCGGCGAATATGCCGATGGCCGCCTGGGCGAAATCTTCATCGACATGCACAAGGAAGGCGCCGCCTTCCGCGCGATGATGAACAACTTCGCCATCGCCATCTCGATTGGCCTGCAATATGGCGTGCCACTGGACGAGTTCGTGGAGGCCTTCACCTTCACGCGCTTCGAGCCCGCCGGCATGGTCATGGGCAATGATCGCATCAAGAACGCAACTTCGATCTTGGACTACGTGTTCCGCGAACTCGCCGTCTCCTATCTCGACCGCGACGACCTGGCCCATGTGAACCCGGACAGCCCGACTTCGCTCGGCAAGGGCGTTGCCGAGGAGCAGGCGCCGTCGCACGCTGCGAACAGCCCTGCCCCGGTGCCCGCCGAGCGCTTTGTCTCCCGCGGCATGACCCGTGGCCGCGTCGCCAACAAGTCGCTGATGATCGTCTCGGGCGATCACCAGTTCAATCCCGTGCAGGCGGTCCAGACCTCAACCGTGACCGCGCTGCGCGCTGCCACGGCCCTCAAGGTGGACACGCAACTGTCCCCCTCCGCCTTCGCCGCCGCCGAACTCAACCCCATCCCAAGCCCGCCGCCCAGCAAGGACGCAACCCTTCTGCGCGCCGAAGCCCAGATGAAAGGCTACACCGGCGACCAATGCACCGAGTGCCACAACTTCACCATGGTCCGGAATGGAACCTGCCTGAAGTGCGATACCTGTGGAACGACGACTGGGTGCAGTTGAGGGCGGAAGTCGGCGCACGCCCGCACGATATACGCAAAACACAAAGCTCCGGGAAACCGGGGCTTTTGATTTTGCTAAACCTATAGAGCCCCTTTGAGCGCAAAAAGTGCTGCATACCGCGGATCGGAGTGGCGGCTCAAATGGCGGGGCGACAGCCATCGGGATGACAGAGCGAGAAAACCGCCTTTCGGCCGCTTTCCATTTGTCAGCGGAGCGTGAGAAGATATTTTAGTCCATGAGTGAAGCCACGCGGCGCGACGGTAAGGTGATCCTCGTCGTTCAGAACAACCGAACTTAGCTGCAGACTAGGGTACTCCCGGCTCCGCAACACCGTTTCCAGCGCCGCATTGTCGGCAACCATGTCCACAGTCTGGCTGTAACGCAAATCGCCTTTGCGCTTGGCTTCATACTCACCGACGTAGAGGAGTATCTTTGCCGGCAGGTCGCTATTGCGGCTCGCATAGTCGGCTTCCATCTTGAGTGCATAGCGCTTGTCAAACCAGAGAGATGGGCTACCGAGGATATAGCCGCTGAACAGACCGGGTTCGCTGAAAAGGATCTGCGCACCCAGCAACGCGCCGTAAGAATGCCCCAGAAATAGTGACCGGTCAGGGTCAACCCGATAATGGCTGGCGACAAATGGCTTCACCTGATCGGCCAAATATTTCTGGTAGGCCGCACCTTGACCATGAATGGTGCCAGCTGGCGAACCACTCGGCCCGTTTGGTGTCGGGGTGTAGTCTCGGCGGCGACTGGCTGCACCGTCCTCGCCCTTGCCATAAGACAGACCAACGAGAATAAACTCCTCAATCTGCGGTCCTTCGACGTTAAGGCGGCGACCAATCTGCCGCACTATAGGGAAAGCGTAATCGGCATCTGTGACGTAAAGCACGGGGTAGTGCCTTTGCGGCTGCTCCGCATACGACGGCGGCAGGGCCACAAAAACTTGGTAGCCTCGACCGGACACTGGGTCTGGCACATCCCACACTTCACTGCCGAAGATCTCATAAGCATGCCCTTCTCCCAGCTGCGCTGGCGGAGTCGATTGTGCGTAGGTGTGAAACGTCCCCCCGGAGACACCGAGGCCAGCCATAATGGCAAACAAGACGGTCTTCAGAATATATCGACGCATTGAGTTTTCCGCGCACAGGAATGTTGTAGGTGCGGATCGTTAGCGACGGACGAGCGCTGCATTAAGGCGAATATTTTATCAAATCCACTCGTGCTTAACAAACGATGAGCACTCAGTATTTCGGCCCTATTCTTCGATCGCGAACGACGCAAAGACACCCTTATTTCGTCACAACTAACGCACGGGACTGCTGCGTAAGCCTGAGCCCCACGTCGGCTCAGGATTTTGGTACCTGCATTGCGACACCGTACGTATTGCTGCCTGCATCCCCCGTGACGAAGCCCTTGTGCTGGACTAGTCTCTCCTGACTAACAACCGCCAGGAGCTTCTGCCATGCCGCGCTTCCTTGCCGTTTACACGATGCGTCACGAAGATTTTGAGCGTTTCCGCGCCATGCCCAAGGCTGAGCAGGATGCGGTGGATACCCTCGGCGTCCAGCAATGGGCGGCGTGGGAAGAGCGCCATGCCGGGTCGATCCTCGACAAGGGCGGCATGGTCGGCAAGACCATGCGGGTGAACCGGGATGAGATTGCACCCGCCACCAACACGCTCTGTGGCTATCTTGTCGTCGAGGCCGAGACGATCGGGGATGCTGCCCGGATTTTCGAAACCCATCCCCACATCACCACCTTCCCCGGCGACGGCATTGATATAATGCCCATAGTGACTGACCCCGCGCCTTAGCGTCAGAGATCACCGCGCCGGTGGCCAGCAGGCCTGCCCTATTCCGTCTAGCGGATCGCATCACGATGCGTATTCGTGCATTGCGGTGACCGTTGCGCTTGGCGTCGCGTCTGATGAGCACTAGAGATTGCTATCGACACGAACAGCCTGGGGACGCGAATGGATTGGGAAAAACTGCTGTGCAGTGAGCGGCTTGGCGACAAAAGCTACGAAGCCAAACCGAACCGGTCCATTTTCGTGCAGGATCATGACCGCATCGTCTTTTCCGCGCCGTTTCGGCGGCTGGCCAACAAGACCCAGGTGCAGCCCCTCTACGAGCACGACCACGTCCATCACCGCCTGATCCACTCCGTGGAGGTCAGCAGCGTGGGCCGGTCATTGGCCATGCGGATCGGCAGCTGGCTGGAGCAGGAAAAGCATATCCCCATCGGTGACGCCAATAGCCTCGCCAACATCGTTCAGGCCGCCTGCGTCGCTCATGACATCGGCAACCCGCCCTTTGGGCACTCGGGTGAGGCCGCCATGGGCGACTGGTTCGCCGAAAAGTTCGACAGCCCCAAAGGCGTGATGGCGGAGATCGAGGCCCAGGATCGCACCGAGTTCACGAAATTTGAGGGCAATGCGCAGGGCTTCCGCATCGTCACCCGGCTGGAGATGTATCGGAACGACGGCGGTATGCGCCTCTCCAAGGCGACCTTGGGCACCTTCACGAAATACCCGGTGACCTCCGCCACCCGCGAGAGCGTGATCCCAAGCGGTTCACCCAGCTATGTCGGCCTCAAGAAGTTCGGCATTTTCCGCTCGGAACTGGACCTGTTCAAACAGGCTGCAGACGCGCTTGGCCTGCCCGAGGAAGTGACGCCCGCCGGCAGCTGGTGGCGGCGCCATCCTCTGGTCCACATCGTCGAAGCCGCTGACGATATCTGCTACAATATCGTGGACCTCGAAGACGCTTTCACCACCGGCGAGCTGCCCTTCGACACCGTCAAGAGCCTGCTGCACGAAGCCTCCAACAACTCGAACCGCAATGTGGACGGGCTCAGCCAGGCCGAGCATATCGCTCTGCTGCGCGCCTTGAGCATCGGAGCCGCCATCGACAGCTGCGTCGAAGCCTTCAAGACCAATTACGCAGCGATCATGTCTGGCGCGTTTTCCCAATCGCTGATCGAAGCCGGGCCGATGGCGCCGGTGTTCGAGAAGATGAAAACCCTGTCCAGAGATCAGGTCTTCACCGGCCGCCGGAAGACCGAGCTGGAGGTGTCCGGCCGCCGCGTCATCGGCAATGTCATGTCCGGGCTGCTGCCGGTGATCGATGAACTGGGCAAGGCCAGGTGGGATCAGCAGCTGTTGTCCGACCACAATCGGCAGCTCGTCCGGGCGCTGGATCTGGACCTGAGAAATGTCGGCAATGCCGAACAGGCCCTGCACGCACTGGCCGACTTCACCTCGGGCATGACCGACAGATACGCCGTCCGCATCGCCAAAATGCTGAGCGGCATCTGAGCTTCAGCCAGCCCGCCACCTCATATAAAGAAATCTTTATGTCTTTATTGACAGGCGCGGCGGGCTGATCCATTTTGCTGACGTCCATGGTCCCCGCGAGGGGATAACAGGGAATCCGGTGCGAGCCTTGGCTTTAGTCCGGAACTGCCCCCGCAACTGTAGGCGGAGACGGGCGCTCAATAGTCCACTGGCCGAAAGGCTGGGAAGGCGAGCGCCCGGTTCGATCCGCGAGCCAGGAGACCTACCATGGAAGTGACTTTCACTTCGGGCTGATCGGGCGGATCGGCGAGAGGACCAGACAGATGACGACACCTCGTCTCCATTTCCGAATGCGCAGCTGACTGTCAGCCGCCTGAACTCATCATTTTCAGAACCCTTTTCGCACGCGCCGAACATCGGCTGCGGCGTCTCTTTGCATCGGAAAAGTCATGACTCGCTCCAGTAATTTGGGCTTCCCCCGCGTTGGCCTGCACCGTGAACTCAAGAAGGCCCTCGAAGCCTACTGGAAGGGCACTGCGGATGCCCCTGCCCTGCATCAGGTCGCCCGCGACCTGCGCGCCCGCCATTGGCTGCTCCAGCGCGATGCGGGCATCGAGGTCATCCCGTCCAACGACTTCTCCCTCTATGACCACATCCTCGATACCAGCGTTTTGGTCGGCGCGATCCCGCCGCGCTTTGCTGATATCGCCAATGCCGATCAGCTCTATTTTGCCATGGCGCGCGGCACCGACACGGCCCCCGCCATGGAGATGACCAAGTGGTTTGACACCAACTACCACTTCATCGTTCCAGAGCTGCACAGCGGCCAGACCTTCACGCTGAATGCCGACAAACCGCTGGCCCATTACCGCGAAGCCAAGGCGCTGGGCATCGCCTCGCGTCCGGTTCTGGTTGGTCCCGTCACCTATCTCAGCCTTGCCAAAGCCAAGGACGAGGGGCTGAACACACTCGACCTGCTTGATGCCTTGCTGCCGGTTTACGCCGACCTGCTGGCCCAGCTCGCCGCCGAAGGCGCTGACTGGGTTCAGATCGACGAGCCCGTACTGGTGCTTGATCTGACAGACAAGCAGAAAGCCGCGTTTGCCCGCGCCTATGATGTGCTCGGCAAGGCTGGCCCCAAACTGCTGCTGACGACATATTTCGGCGCCCTGCGCGACAACACAGAGCTGGCCGCTACCCTGCCCGTCGCGGGCCTCCACATCGATCTGGTGCGTGCTCCCGAGCAGCTCGATGCGGTTCTGGCCGCCCTGCCCGCCGACAAAACGTTGTCTCTGGGCGTGGTGGATGGCCGCAATATCTGGCGCAGCGATCTGGACAAAGCCTTCGGCACTATCAGCCGCGTCTGGGACAAGGTTGGGCCCGATCGCCTGGAAATCGCCCCCTCGTGCTCACTGCTGCACACCCCGGTCGACCTTGATGCCGAGACCACGCTCGATGGCGAGCTGAAGTCCTGGCTTGCCTTCGGCAAGCAGAAACTGGCCGAAGTGAACGCGCTGACGATCGCCTTGCAAGTCGGCAAAACCGCAGCCAAAGCAGCGTTCGACGCCAGTGCCGCAGCCGTGGCCGCCCACAAAGCCTCCCCCCGCATCCACAAGCCTGGGGTCAAAGCCCGCGCTGGCGAAACCATTGCACTCGACCGCGTCTCGCCCTTCCCCGCACGCCGCGACCAGCAGCGCGCTCGCTTCAACCTGCCCGCCTACCCAACCACAACCATCGGCTCCTTCCCGCAAACCCAGGAAGTCCGCGAGGCCCGTGCCGCCTTCAAAAAGGGCGCACTCGATCAGGCTGGCTATGACGCGTTTCTTGAAGCTGAAACCCAAAAGGCCGTGCGGATCCAGGAAGAGATCGGCATCGACGTGCTGGTGCATGGCGAGTTCGAACGCAATGACATGGTGGAGTATTTCGGCGAGCAACTTGATGGCTTTGCCTTCACCAAAAACGGCTGGGTCCAGTCCTATGGCTCCCGTTGCGTCAAGCCACCCGTGATCTACGGCGATGTCTCGCGTCCCACGGCCATGACCGTGCGGTGGTCAGCCTATGCGGCCTCCCTTACCGACCGGCCGATGAAGGGCATGTTGACCGGCCCGGTCACGATCCTGCAGTGGAGTTTCGTACGCGTGGACCAGCCGCGCTCGCAGACCTGCCGCCAGATCGGTCTTGCCATCCGCGACGAGGTTCTCGATCTCGAGGCCGCCGGCATTGGCATCATCCAGATCGATGAACCCGCATTGCGCGAAGGCCTGCCGCTGCGCAAGAGCGATTGGGATGCCTATCTGCGCTGGGCCGTGGACTGCTTCCGCCTGTCCGCATCCGGCGTGGCTGACGACACCCAGATCCACACGCATATGTGCTACGCCGAGTTCAACGACATCATGCCCGCCATCGCCGAGATGGATGCGGACGTGATCTCCATCGAGACCTCGCGCTCAGACATGGAACTGCTGGAAGCCTTCCGTGACTTCAAATATCCCAACGAGATTGGACCTGGCGTGTGGGACATCCATTCCCCCCGCGTTCCCAGCCAGTCCGACATGGTGGCCCTGGTGCACAAGGCCGCCGAAGGCATCGCCGCTGACCAACTCTGGGTCAATCCCGACTGCGGCCTGAAAACCCGCGGCTGGCCAGAAGTGCAGGCCTCCCTCACCAACCTCGTTCACGCAGCCCACACCCTGCGTGGGCAATAAAAGAACAAGGGGGAGATCACCGATCTCCCCCTCTGTCTTATTGACCGGCTACCGGTTCGAGCTTGGCAGCGATGAACTTAAAGTTACTCCACCACCACCAAGGGCCTTCGTAGTAGTTGTCGGCCGATGGATAGTTCGTCCAGTACGTCTCGTTCACTGGGACGAACTTAGACGTTCCGAACATTTCGATGGCCGGCAGGCCTTTGACCAGTTCCTTGAGGATCTCCGTGCCCAGTGGGACTATCTGCGGATCGTTGGCTGGAATGGTACGCAAGGTATCTATCAGCGCACTGAGATCATCGTTGACATAGCGCCCCTGATTTGAGGAGGCAGGGGTGCCATTAGGCCGGACGTAATCCTTGTGCCAGGCTTCCATGCGCACAAAGAGATCTGGCGTGATGGCACAAGACGCGCCCCAATAAGAACCCACTTCATAGTCGCCGGTATTTTCAGCGGTGAAGAAGGCGCCAGCCTGCATTTGCTGAACTTGTGCCGGAATACCGAACTGGGTCCATTCGTTGGCAACGGCAAAGGCTAGACGCTGGGATTGAACCTCGAAGTCAGCAGGCGCCAGAATGTTGATGGTGAATGGCGTGCCGTCTGGCTTGAGCCATTGCCCACCATTGTTGGTGAATCCGGCTTCCGTAAGCAGCTTGGTTGCCTCTGCCGGATCGTGCTTCCACCATCCCACACCGAGCAGCTCGCGAAGGGCAGCAGGATCCTCGGGAATGCCCTCGATCCCTTCGGACTTCAAACGCGCGCCAAGATTGATCGCATAGTCGGGGTCGAAAGGCTTGTAACCGTCATCAAGAGCAAACTCGCCGAGCCATTCGGCCATGGGCTGATGATAGGTGTCCATCAGCACCGTAGTTGGTGGAATGGCGAGTGGCGATGCGCGCATCATGCCAGAGAAGGTCGCTATGCTGGCCTGTTCAGCATTGATCGCAAGTGCCAAAGCCCAACGCGTCTTGGCATCATCATAAGGTGCTTTGGACGTGTTGAAGTGAATGCCGCGTTCGCATGGATCGTCGAGGTTGGCGTAGGGGAAGTCATTGAACCAGGCCCGCACCTTCGGGTTCTGGTTACGCAGAATATCCAGGCTTTCAGGTGAAATGTCGGTCAGGATATCGATGTCGTTGGCGGCCATCGCTAGAACGCGTCGCTCTTCGGTGCCATAGCTCCGAAACAGAACATATTTAGCAGCCGGCTCACCCACGATCTGTCCGACATCAGTGTTCTGCCAGTCTTCGCGTTTTTCCCACAGGAACCACGTGCCGTTGGGATCGTGATCCTTATATTTGTAAGCACTGATCGTGACGGGTGGGAAGTTGGTGAACGTCGCTGGGTCTTCCTTTTCCCAAATGTGCTTGGGGACCACGTTAAACGGGTTGCCGTAAATGACGGAGCCCAAGACGATCGACAGGCGCGGCGTTGGTTTTGTGGTCGTGATCTCGATGGTGTTCCCATCAACTTTCGTCATCGACGCGATCTGGGCCATGTACGCCGCGCTATAGGCCAATGCAGGCGTGTTACGCAGCATCTGGTCGGTGAAAATGACGTCGTCCGCAGAGAAGGGCTCGCCATCACTCCATGTCATCCCGGAACGCAGCGCCACTTTGAACTTGGTGTAGTCTTCGTTGAGGGCTTCGGGCATGGCGGCCGCAAGATCGGGGATCTGCATCCCCTTGGCCGTGTCGATATCGTAAAGCAGCGCGCCGGCCATCTGGTGGTAGCCGTGGTTGGTGGTAACGCCCTGCTGGTACATGTTCATGTTGGTCGGATTGCCAACCCGAGCGTTGAGCATGTCAACGATCAGCGTTTCGCTGCGTGGGGTGCCTACATCCGTCATCTGTTGAGCAAAGCTCGGCATGGTCGCCGTGCTCAACATGGTGCCGCCCAGCGTCATCGCCAAGGCAAAAGCCATTATCGTGCTTCGGCCACGCCGTTTCGAGAATTCAGTATTGGTCACAGTCTCCTCCTGTAGCATTAGGCGTCGTTGTTGATTGTGGGCGGCGACACTTTGCTGTGGCGCGCATCGGCATAGCCGAACTGGCTGTCGATCTCGGCAAGCTCGCTCCAGCGCTCTCCTACGGTCGGAATGGCCGCCATGAGTTCGCGTGTGTAAGCCTGCTGAGGATTGTCGAGAATTTCGGTCGGGACACCACTTTCAACCACCCGTCCGGTGTTCATGATCGAGACCTGATCGGACAGGTAGTACGCGGTGGAGAGATCGTGCGTGATGTAGATGAAAGACACGCCCTGCTCCTCAACGATCTGGCGGAACAAGTTGACGATAGACATGCGCAGCGAAGCATCGACCATCGAAACCGGCTCATCGGCTACAATGAGTTTGGGTTTGGGGATCAACGCCCGTGCGACGCTGATGCGCTGCAGCTCCCCGCCCGAGAATTGGCGGATGTATTTGCCTGCGATGCGTTCGTAGCTGAGCCCAACCGAGCGCAACGCAGCGTCAGAGGCCTCGACTGCCTGGGCATCATTGCTGGCGATGCGCAGGTTTAGCGCTGTTCGGCGAAGATAGGCTTCTACGGGCAGATAAGCGCTGAACGCCTCAAAGGGGTTCTGGAATATCGGCTGCACCAAACGCCGGAACTCGTGATCATCGATGCGATCATGAGCCTTACCTGACAGCGGGCGACCCAACAGCCGGATGGAGCCTTCGCTGGGCTCAACCAGACGTAGGATCATCCGGGCGACGGTGGTCTTGCCCGATCCGGATTCACCAACGATTGAGAACACCTGCGGGGTCGAGGGCAACGTAAACGTGACATTGTCGACCGCGTTAAATGACGTCCCGCCGAACAGCCCGCCCTTGCGGTATGTGCGAGTGAGGTTGCTAATTTCGAGAATGGGAGTGTCGGTCATGCCAACACTCCCATGCTTTCAACAGCGCGCTTGCCATGCAGACGCGGAAGTGAGGCAATGAGATTTTTGGTGTAGTCGTGCTGTGGGTTGGCAAAGATCTCTGCCGTTGGTCCCTGCTCGACAATCTGGCCGCGATACATGATCACGAGGCGGTCCGTGATCTGGTAGTGCACGCCAAGGTCATGAGAGACGAGCACCAGAGAATTGCGTTGGCGACGCTGGATTTCGACCATCATCAGCAGAATCTTCTTCTGAACCACGACGTCGAGCGCGGTGGTCGGTTCATCCGCCAGAATGAGGCGCGGATTGACGAACGCGGCGATGGCAACGAGCACGCGCTGACGCATGCCGCCTGACAATTGATGGGGGTAAGCATCGAGTACAGTCTCCTCCAGGCCGAAGCCTGAGAAGAACCCAGCGATCCGCTGTCGCAAGGCATGGCTCCCTCCCTTCCGCTCGCGCGCCGGCAGCCCATCAACGACCTGTTGCTCGATCTTCATCAAAGGGTTGAGCACGCTCATCGAGCCTTGTGGGATATAGCTCAGCTGATCCCACCAAAGGGGCGCAAAATTCTTCGACTGCGCTTCAATCACCTGACCCGAAGTTGCGTCGACAAAGCGGCCTGTGACAGTTCCGCTCAGTATCCGCAGCCCAGTCGAGAAATCGCCATACACCGCCCGCATCAGCGTGGACTTGCCAGACCCGGACTCCCCAGCAATGCCGAGGATTTCGTTATCGTTGATGGTGAGGCTGACCTGGTCCACGGCCTTGATGAAGCCCGCCGTGCCATAACCTACAGTGACATTATCGACCGTAATCATATGCTCATCCTCCGGGCTGACGAGCGCATAGAGAGGCCGGAGGATACGAGGAACAGCCCGATAAACAGCAGCACGATGGCCAGTACAGGAGATCCGATCCAGACATATTTGCCGCCAAGCAGCGCCTGATAATTGATGGCCCAGTAGATCATGGTGCCGAGTGTGGCCTGTTGGGCGCTCGACAGGCCGATCACCGCCAATGCGCTTTCGGTCGAAATGCCAACAAGTACGGTGTTGATGAAGTTGGCCGCTGACCAACCGGCGATGTACGGAAAGATGTGGCGGACGAGAATGCGTACGCTGGATTCACCCGAGAACCACGCGACGTTGATGAATTCGCGTTCGCGCATGGTCAGCGCTACCGCACGCACTTGGCGAGCGGGGTAAGGCCAGTTGAACAACACCAGCGCTAGGCCAACAAAGGGAAGCGCCAGTTGCCCGCCAAATAGAGCCGCCATCAGGATCAGAATGGGCAAGGATGGGATGCACAGTAGCGCATCCATGAAGAAGGACAGCACGCGATCCAACCAGCCACCAGCGTAACCAGCGGCAAGACCCAGAAACACGCCGATGACGGTCGATAGCCCGGCAACGATGAGGCCGAGGATGAGCGAGTTGCGCAGGGCATAGGTCAGTAGCCAAAAGACATCCTGACCCAGACTGGTCGTGCCTAGCCAATAGGTAGCGCTTGGCGCCTGGTTGCGCGGAGCGGTGTACCAAACCAGAGGATCACCGGGAGCGAACCACGGCAGAATACCGCCGAGAATGATGAAGATGACGACAAGCACAACACCGAGATAGAGCCGGAATGGTGCATCAGCGAAGAACTTTGCCATGATGTTACCTGTGCCGGATGCGGGGATCGAGGAGCGGGTAGATCAGGTCGATCACCATGGTCGCCGTCGCGACGGCGATCACTGACAGGCTGATCGTGCCCATGAGGAGGTTGAAGTCGCCCTGCAGAACGGCACTGTAGATGAGCAGACCCAAACCGGGATAATCGAAGAGGATTTCCGTGATCAGGGAACCGTTGAACATCAGCCCGATTTGCAAAGCCAAAAAGGTGATCTGAGGCAGGATTGCGTTGGGCAGAACGTAGCGCGAGAGAATCCTGCCATCGCTCAGGCCTTTTAACCGAGCGTAGCGGACAAACTCTTCCTCTTTGAGCGCCGTCGTCTGTGCCTTGACGCTGATGACCCACCAGCCGAACACCACGATGACGATGGACATGGCCGGTAGGAACGAATTCCACACCACGCTTGTCACCAGGTCCCAACTCCATGGCGCGCCACGAATGGTGGTCGTGAGAGGGAATATCTTCCACACATAGGAAAAGAGGATCGAAAGCACCAAGGCCAGGATGTAGTACGGGATGGGATAGAGGCAGATGGCCACCCCCTCCATAATCCGGCTGGTGGTACTCCCAGGCTTCCAGCCGGACATCAGTCCAACAAAGTTGCCGAGCACCCAAGCGATCAGCGTCGAGGTCAGCAGCAGGCCGAACGTCCACGGCAAGGCATTGAGAATTAGGCTCATCACCGGCGTCGGATACATCGACAGAGAAGGTCCGAAATCAGCGGTTACAACGATGCGCTTGATGAACGCCCAATACTGCTCGAGCAACGAACCGTTGAGTCCGAATGTATCCGACAGCGACTGACGCAAAGCATCAACTTGCGCTGCGTCCATATAGGCGCCTTGCGAGGCCACCTTGGCCAGCATGGCTTCGACGGGGTCCGTTGGACCCAATCTCGGTACGAAGAACAGTACAGTGAGCGCAAAGATGATCACCAGCACATAGACCACGAGCCGCCCAGCGATGTAGCGGAGAAGTGCCATGAGACCTAAATGACCTCGAGATAGTCGCGGTCGGCCAATTCAGGGAATGGCGCGGTCGGGAGGGTTTGGTACCAAAACGCAACGGATGCGATGTCGTCCTGCAAGGGCAGGTAACGGCGGTCCTTTTTCTCGGTGCGCCAACCCAGAGCCTGCATGGTGACACGCAGGTCGTTGTCGAAGCGAATGGGATCGTGAATGTGCCAGCGGTACATGCCGAACCGCATCTGGCTCTCGTATACGCCATCAGGACGAATGACTTGCGGCAAGCCGGCGTAAGGCGTCGTGAACTCGCGGTAGCGGCTGTCCATGGTGGCATCGACGACGCCTCCATCGAAATTGTAGGCTCCGCAGAAGTAGTCCTCAGTGCCGGTGCCACAAATGGTGGGGAAATCCCGGTCACCGTCCATGAAGAACTTGATCTCGCCCTCGCCCCACCAGCCCGCATTGTTGGTCCCCCAGGCCATGTAAGTCCCGACGAACTGCCCGCGCCCCGTAACACCATCGAGGATCGTGTAGTCTTCCTTGAATGGCAAAGGATTGGTGCGGCGGAACTGCGCGTGAAAATACGCGGCGTCCTCAGGCACGTCGGTCAGCGCGTAGTTGACCTGATAGTAGATGATACCGAAGTCGTCCGGATCGCGGTTCTCTATCTCGATGCGAGCGCGCTGCCGGAAAGGCATCTGCCAATAGCAGTTGAACGCCCTGCCCGGGTTCACACAGACGGCGAGCGACGTCACCTGTGAGAACTTGTTCCAACCGGAACAGAAAAAGTCACCGATAGGCGCCACAACCGAAGGGTGCTCCTGGTCATCCCAGTAGATACGCAGGATCAGATCGCGCCAGCGCAAATTGGCAGTAGTCAGCCAGATCTGCTGAATAGCGCCTGGCCCGGTAATATCGGCCAAGACACGGGTTTCGCCGGGCTCAATGCGGATCGAGGGCGAGATTTTCCAGCCCTGCCCAAGGCCCCGCGCACAGCTCGCGCCGGTGCCCTCGGTCGCCATGCCGCCCCGGCCCTTTTCACCGGTAAAATTCTCCGGTGAAATTGAGCGGGTCTTGGCGTTGGAGAGCCGATACAGATTACCCAGGTTGAGGTCGAGACCAGAGAATGGTGAGGTCATGTGATGTTCCGTCAAGCGAACAATAGCGTGCCCCTCGCGATCCATGCGCGCCGAAACAAGCTAGTGCTGTGAATAAAGGAGCCCTCGACAGCCAGAGGTCGATCAAGCCCAATAATGATGTATGCCTTAGCGCGGCGCGCGCCTATGCGCTGCTCTCGATTGTGCGCATTGTCTCTCTCCCAAATGAACACCGCGCAGCCAGCTTTTTGCCGTGTCAGCACGGTTCAATGCCGCCAATCTCTTCGACGACATCATCACTGTAACAAGCAAAAAACCTTTTGCAAATGCATTCGCAAATCAATTTGCAAATCGATTATAGGCAATTGGTCTGATGCAGCTGGGCGGGTAAGGAGAATGAGAGAAAGCCTGACTTTGCGGGCATTTACACGCCTGCATTTAGAACCGACGATGCTCAGTCGGAACCTATGCCGTCTCGTGTTCGTGCAATATGCAGGGCAACACTTCAGTACGCGGCGCGCCCGTCTCAACGCCGGAAAGCCGTTCAAGCAGCATCGTGGTTGCGCGCCTCGCCAGGGCTGCCGGACTGGTGCCAACACGGGTTAAACGAGGACGCACATACTCAAGCTGCTGCTGATCGCCAAACACCGCAAGGGCAATGTCATTTGGTACATTGATGCCGCGGTCGTAAAACTCAGCCAGAGCGCCCTGGGCCATCAGGAAATTAGAATAGAACACTGCACTTGGCAGCACACCGCCAGATGCGTCTAGCAACCATCGCACTGACTCCGTGCCCGAGGGCGAAAGATAAGTGCCCTCAAATCGCAGATCCCGCAGGACCTCAACGCCATTGTCCCGCAAGCCCTGCTCGAACCCTTCTGCGCGCGCCATCGCTTCGGCAAATGAAGCGGGCCCCGTTACCTGGGCAACACGCTTGTGACCCTTGCGAGCGAAAAACGCCCCCATCTGGTAGCCACCGTCAAAGTCGTTGAGCTTGACGCTGTCCACCGCGTGGTTTGGTAGGTGCCCGATAAAGACCGTGGGCAAATCCAGCGTGGCGATCTCGTCGTGCATGCCATGCAAAGCGAAGTCACCGACGATCAGACCATCCACGCGTTTGCGACCGATCTGGCGCAGATACTCGCGACCGTGTTCCTGCGAATGCCCACCTGGCACGTCGGTGTTAAAAATCAGCATGTCGAGACCATCAGCCTCGAGTTCAGATTGCACGGTCTTGACCAGCTCGGGATAGAACGGATTGCGGATATCCGGGATCAGCATAGCGACGATGTTCGTGCGCCCCGTGCGCAGACTTTGAGCCTGCGGATTTGGCACATATCCAAGCTCATCAATCGCCAGCATGACCTTTTCGCGCAAGTGTTGTGACACCCGGTCGGCGTGATTGAGCACATGCGACACAGTGGTGCGCGATACGCCAGCTCGTGCGGCAACTTTGGAAATTGTGCTCATGCCGCATCAGCTATCACTGGGCTATGAATTTGGCAAATTGATTTGTGAATGCATTTGCAAACCGATTTTTTATAGTTATTGTCCCGCTAACTCGGAGGAGAGAAACGAGTATCGGACGCCAACAAGCGTTACCCCGGCCAACAATAACGAATCGGGCAGGCGATAAAGCCACGAACCTCGACCTCTGAGCGATGCAACATGTCCCGTATGCGGGAGATGGTTGTCTTGAGGAGGAAAGACATGCTCAGAAGAACTCTGCTATCCCTGCTTGCCGGTGTCAGCGTTGCCGCTCTGGCGTGCGTGCCCGCATTTGCGCAATCAGACGAAACAAACACACTACGCCTGATGACATTTGGCGGCGAGGCACAACTCAAAGCCACTCAAGACGCCGTCACCCGCTTCAACGAGAAGTATCCCAACGTGGCGGTGGAGGTGGGTATAGACCCGGTCGGCGGCGGATGGGGAGACTTCGTCAGTCGCGTTCTGCAACAATACAACGCTGGCGAGCAGTACGACATCTACCATACCGCAACCGAGACACTGCAGTCGTTCGCGGCCCGCAACATGTTCCTGCCACTCGATGATTTCATAGCGGCGCACGACACCTTCGACGACTTCGATCAGCGCCTGTTCGAACTGACGGCATACAAGGGAAAGAGCTACTTCATCCCTTCGACTTGGAACAACATCATGGTCAACTACAACCGGGCGCTATTCGAAGCGGCGGAGGTACCCTTCCCTACCAAGGAATGGACCTGGGAAGAGTTTGCCAACGCTGCCCAAAAACTGACTGTGCGCGACGCCAATGGCAATGTCAGCCAGTTCGGCTACGAAGTGCCATCGTTCTTCTTCGGGCTGATGCCCTGGTTCTTCTCCAACGACACTTCGCCAATCACCGCTGACTGGACCGCATCCAACATGACCGATCCTAAGGTCAAGGAGACGTTGGAATATCTCTACAGCCTGATCCATGAGTATAAGGTCTCGCCAGTTCCTGGGCAGGAAGGCATTGAGAACCAGTTTTTTGCTGGCCAGATCGCCATGATTTCTCGCGGCCACTGGATCGTTCAGAACGCCGTGTCATCAAAGCTCGATATGGATGTCGCGGTACAGCCAGCCAAGGTCAACCACAACACGGTTATTGGTTTTGGCGCCTATGGCATTTCATCTAAAACTACCAAAGCCGAGCTAGCCGAAGCGCTTGTTCTGGAATTGCTGTCACCAGAAACCCAGCAAGCAGAAGGCGAACTGGGTGGGGCGGTGCCTGGCCGTAAGTCTGCCGCTGAAACCGCAGGATTCCTTGCGTTCCCTCCCTCGGCACAACTTTACTACGAGACCCTGCCAGACACGCTGGCGGTGCCTTCACCGGCCAATTTCCAGGAAGTCGACCAGATCGTGATGCGCTACTTCACTGCCATGATGGCCGGGGAAGTGACCATTGACGAGGGCATTGCCCAGGCGGACCTGGAGCTGAAGCGGTCCTTCCAGCGCATCGCGCGCATCACACAGTGACCTGCCAGGCGGCCGTGCCCCAAGGCGTGGCCGTCTACCCCGCCCTTCCGGCTCCGGTGAGGATTTCAATGGCCAGACTGCCACGTTCTGACCTCAAGGCGGCACAGGCGCGCGCGGGATATCTCTTCGTGCTGCCTTCCGTGTTGCTCTACGCTGTTTTCGTACTCGCCCCGGTGATCATCACGATCATCCTTAGCTTTGCCTATTATGACGTCAGCTTCGGCTTCTTCTGGGTCGGACTGGAAAACTACGAACGGTTCTTCAGCGAACCGAGGGCACTCACCATCTTCTGGAACACGCTGCGCTTTGCCTTTCTCGCGGTGAGTTTCAATGTGGGTGTCGGGTTGATCCTGGCGCTGGCACTCAATCGCGCGATGCCCGCCCCATTGCTGTATTTCTTCCGGTTGGCGTTCTTCCTACCCGTAATTATCGCAGCCGCCTTCGTCTCTGTGGTGTGGAGCTATTTTTACAGCTTCGATTTTGGGGTGATCAATTACTACCTGTCGACCCTTGGACTACCGCGGGTGCCGTGGCTGAATTCAAGCCAGTTTGCCATGACTTCGATCATCATCATGGATGTCTGGAAGAATACCGGCTTCTTCATGATCATTCTGATCGCCGCGCTGCAGGGTGTACCAAAGCCCATTCTGGATGCGGCAACCATGGACGGCGCCTCACCATGGCGCAGGTTCAGCCGCATCACATTGCCCTTCATTTCGCCTGTACTGTTCTTCTGCATCGTGTTCGCCTCAATCGGCGCATTGCAGGTGTTTGAATCCATCGTGATCCTCACCAGCGGCGGGCCCGGTGACGCAACGCGCTCGCTCTCGATCTATCTCGTGGACGAGGCGTTCAGCGGCTTTGAGCTTGGTTATGCCGCGTCCGTATCGGTGGTGATGATGGTGCTGATCCTGATCATTACCGTTATCCAGCTCCTCGGCTCACGCCGATGGGTCACCCAATAGGAGTCGGCGCGATGGACAACAAATCAAGCCTCGTCTGGGTCGATCGCGCCATCATCGCCGTGCTGGTGGTGATGGGTGTGATGATGCTGATGCCATTCCTGTGGTTGTTCTCGATGTCGTTCCGCCCGGCAGCCGAGGCCTACAAAATGCCACCAAGTTTCTTGCCGCCGTCGCTCGATCCAGCCAATTATCAGGCCGTGCTAGACTCCAGCGTTCCGTTCCTCCGCATCTACTGGAACTCAATTTATGTGGCCGTGCTGAGCACAATTGGTCAGTTGATTACCTGCACCCTCGCCGCCTTTGCCTATGCAAGGCTGCGCTTTCCGGGACGGGACGGTCTGTTCTTCATCATGCTTTTCGGCCTCATGTTCCCGGCGCAGGTGACCATTCTGCCGATTTACCTCGGCTACGCGCAGGTAGGCCTGCTCAACAATCCTTTGGGTCTGGTTTTGATGGGGCTCACATCCAGCTTTGGAGTATTCATGTTGCGCCAATTTATGCGATCGCAGCCCAAAGAGCTCGAAGAGGCCGCGCTCATGGACGGTGCTGGGTACTGGAAAATCTTCTGGCGGATCTCCCTGCCCCAGCTCAAGCCGGCCCTGTCGGCACTTGCCATCATCACCTTTACGGGGTCTTGGAACGCCTATTTCCAGCCACGGGCCCTCATTGAATCGCAGAACGCCATGACCCTCCCTTTGGCCATGGATTTGCTGCGCGGCTATATGGGGCAAGGCAATATCTCGATCGTTATGGCCGCCATGAGCATGGCCATCCTCCCTGTCGTCCTGCTGTTTCTCGTCGCCCAGAAAATGGTCATCCAAGGCGTCACGATGAGCGGCATCAGAGGCTAGTCCATGACCAATACAGACAACCTGAACAACGCACGCTTCGTCTATGCAGGAGATCGCGGCCGCCATCTGACCTTTCCACTTGGTGGCATCGGCGCAGGGGGGCTGTCGATCACTGGCGGCGGGCGTCTGGTGGATTGGTCCATCCGGAACCGGCCAGGTCTGCAGACCTCCAACGGCTACACCCACTTCGCCATAAAGGCAGAGCAAAATGGCAAGGTCCTCGACGCGCGCGTGCTCAACGGCCCTTATGAAGGCGACCCGACCGGTTCGCCCGGAACGCGCCGTTTCTTCGACGGCTTTGGCTGGGGCGCCAACCGCAATACCCTCGCTGGCGTGCCGCATTTTGCGGAAGCAGTGATGACGGGACGATTTCCCGTCGCCGAGATCGCATTTGCTGACCAGCGCTTCCCGGGGTCCGTCGGATTGACGGCGTTCAGCCCCTTCATTCCTACCAATGATCGCGACAGCTCGATGCCCGTCGCCATGTTCGAGATCAGCGTGACCAATAATACCGATGGGCTCGTTGACTACTCACTCGGCGGCACATTGGGCAATCACGGGTGCCAGAACGGCCGGCATAGTTTCGCTGCTACGACAGGTGTGAGTGCACTCACATTGACGTCGGCGGAAGAAGACGTACCACTTCACCAGCAAGGCGACCTGACCATCGCGACGGATGCGGATGATGTGGACCATATGGACTACCACTTCCGTGGCCAGTGGTTCGACGATCTCAATTTGTTTTGGCGAGAGTTTTCTCAGCCGGGACGTCTCCCCCAACGCCACTACGACAAGCCCCGCACCAACAGAAACATGTTCGACCAACCTGAACATGGCACTTTGGCGGCTCGGTTTTCACTTTCCCCTGGCGAACGCAGAACAGTCAGGTTTGCAATCAGTTGGCACTTCCCAAACGGCAGCGTTTATTGGCACCAGGACGCCACCCAAGGCCAAGAAGTGGGCTGGCGGAATTACTATGCCAGCGAATGGCAAAACTCAGCCGCTTCTGTCGCCGATGCATTCAATCGCTGGGATGAATTACGAGACGCAACCTTTGCGTTTCGCGATACGCTGTTTGGCTCGGACTTGCCACTCGACATCATCGATGCGGCAGCGGGAACCATGGCCGTATTGCGGACGGGCACAGTACTCCGACTGAATAACGGCGAATTATGGGGATGGGAGGGACAGTTCACCGATGGCGGCGCCTGCGAAGGCTCATGTACGCATGTGTGGAACTACCAGCAGGCCGTACCCTACCTGTTTCCCGCGCTTGAACGCACCTTGCGCGAAACCGAATTCAGGTTCAACCAACTCCCCGATGGCGGCCTAACGTTTCGTCAGATTCTGCCACTCGGCTCCGGGCACTTTCCGCTCAATCCCTGCGCAGATGGGCACTTTGGCGCCATCATCAAGACCTATCGCGACTGGAAGATCTCCGGCGACACCGAGTGGTTGAGGCGCTATTGGCCCAATATTCGGTCAGCAATGGAATACGCATGGTCTCCGGACAACCCCGACCAATGGGATCCTGAGCGGACAGGAGTGTTGTGGGGGCGACAACACCATACGTTGGACATGGAGCTGTTTGGGCCCAACTCGTGGCTGTCGAGCATGTACGTGGCAGCGCTCAAGGCCGCGGCGGCAATGGCGGAAGCATTGAGGGAAGAGGAGTTCGCCTCCCTCTGCACCCGACTGGGATCCGCCGGCGGCCGGTACATCAACGACCAGCTCTTCGAAAACGGCTATTTCGGACAGCAGCTAGACCTGGGTGACAAGGCGCAGATCGAGAGATTTGCGGGGGCCGCCGGAAAAGTTGGCGTTATCTCCGATGGATTTATGGAGACCTACTGGTCCGATGAACACGGACAGATCAAGTATCAATTCGGCGACGGCTGCGCGAGCGACCAGATTCTTGGGCAATGGCACGCGGACCTGGCCGGGCTCGAACCCTTCCTCGAACACGACAAGGTCGAAGCGGCCCTGACCGCGATCTTCGAGCACAACTTCCGGCCAACGCTGACCGATCATTTCAACCCCTGTCGCGTCTATGCGCTTGAGGACGATGCGGGCCTGCTCATCGCAACGTGGCCCGAGGGCACTGAAAAGCCTGCAGTCCCCGCGCCCTACTCCGAGGAAGTATGGACGGGCATTGAGTATGCCGTGGCGTCACATCTGATCCAGCGCGGACTCACCAAGCAGGGATTGTCCATAGTTGCAGGCGCGCGCGCACGGCACGACGGCTCTCGCCGCAATCCATGGAACGAGTTCGAGTGCGGTTCGTACTATGCACGTTCCATGTCGGCCTACGCGCTGGTCAATGCCTGGTCAGGCTTTACCTTTGATCTGACAAAGGGCTCGATTGGTTTTGCTCCAAAGAGCACCGGGCGGTTTTTCTGGTCAGTTGGCGCCGCATGGGGTGACGTTCTGGTTACGGATTCGGAAGCCCAATTACGCGTGATTTATGGGGCTTTGCCGCTCCAGCAGCTTCTCATCCATGGCAGGGCATTCCGTGCCACCCAGATCCACCAGTTGAAGGCTGGCGACACGTTGTCATTTAGCGTCGATGGTGACCATCTCACACCGCAGCAGGAGGCTCACAATGGCCAGACTTGAACTTAAGCAGGTCCGCAAGAGCTATCAGGCAGTCGAGGTCATTCACGGCATCGATCTCATCGTCGAGGACGGATCATTCACTGTGTTTGTGGGGCCTTCGGGCTGTGGCAAATCCACCTTGCTAAGGATGATTGCCGGGTTGGAAGAACTAAGCGCGGGAGAGGTCCACATCGACGGCCAACGCTGCGACCACCTGGTACCGTCGGCTCGTGGCATGGCAATGGTCTTTCAGTCCTACGCGCTCTACCCGCATATGAGTGTCTACGAAAACATGAAGTTTGGGTTGGTGAACGCCAAAACCCCGAAGGACCAAATTGCCCCACGCATTCAACATGCGGCCGACATCCTTCAAATCACAACATTGCTGCAGAGGCGGCCATATCAGCTATCGGGCGGCCAGAGCCAACGCGTTGCCATCGGTCGGGCCATCGTCAAGGAACCCAAGGCATTCCTATTTGACGAACCTTTGAGCAATCTCGACGCGGAACTGCGGGTGAAGATGCGCAGCGAGATCGTGGCACTGCATCGCCGACTGAAGACCACAATGATCTATGTGACCCATGACCAGGTTGAGGCCATGACCATGGCAGATAGAATAGTGGTGCTACGCGGCGGGTTGGTTGAGCAAGCAGGCACGCCCATCGAGCTCTATGCACGGCCAGTCAATCGTTTCGTCGCCGGATTCATTGGCGCACCGCAGATGAACTTCTTCGCGGGCACCGTCGCCTCGCGTTCCAATGACAGACTCGCTGTCGTGATCGATGGCGGACGCCAGATTTTGGACCTCAGTCAGCGAGGAAGTGGGCTCGGAACCAACGAGGCATGCACTTTGGGCGTCCGTCCCGAGCATTTGCGCGCGGTCGACCAGGGCGGATTACGCGCAAAAGTGGAAGCCACAGAAGTCCTGGGCTCAGAAACCGTGATCCATGCCCGCACCGGTATCGGCGAGACGTTGACGGCAACCATGCGCGGCATTCTCGACGTCCGCCCCGGGACCGAGCTCGGCTTCGTCGCCGACGAAGCATTCGTCCACATCTTCGACAGCAGCGGCAAAACTCTCCCAACCCTCCGCGACTGGCAGGACGACTACATGTCCGCCGTGGCGTGATAGCCATCAACAAGGCGGGCTACTAGGGCGCTAACATCAGGCAGGTTGTAGAGCCCTGTTCTGTTTGGTGACGGAGCCCTTCAATTCGCGGATCGGGTTGGCTATCGGAACGGCTGCGATCAGGGCGCGGGTGTAGGCTTGGCGGGGGGCTTCGAAGATCTGGCTACGCGTGCCCTGCTCGACGATCTTGCCGTGTTGCATGACGGCGACACGATGGCTGATGCGTTCGACGACGCCCATGTCATGGCTGATGAACAGATAGGAGAGGTTCAGCTCCTGCTGCAGTTCGATGAGCAGGTTGACCACCTGCGCCTGGATCGAGACGTCGAGTGCGGAGACGGCTTCGTCGGCGACGATCAGCTTGGGCGAGAGGCTAAGGGCGCGGGCGATGCAGAGGCGCTGGCGCTGGCCACCGGAGAACTCGTGCGGATAGCGGTCGAGGTGTTCCTCATCGAGCCCGACGCGGCGGACCAGCGCGATGGCGCGATCACGGAGCGCGCTGCCCTTGTCGATACCGTGGATAACGAGGGGTTCAACGATCTGTTCGAACGCATCAAGGCGCGGGTCGAGGGCGGCGTAGGGATCCTGAAACACTATCTGCATGTCGCGACGGCGAGCGCGCATGGCTTCGCGATCGAGTTTGAGGATATCCTCACCTTCGAGCAGCACTTGACCGGCACGCGGATTGGCGAGGCGCAGGATGGAACGGCCGGTGGTGGATTTACCGGAGCCGGATTCGCCGACCAGTGAGAGCGTTTCGCCCTGCCCGATGGTGAAGCTGACATCGTCCACCGCTTTGACATCGCCGACATGGCGCTTGGGCACGCCTTTGTGGATCGGGAACCAGGTGGAGAGGTTTTTGACCTCGAGCAATGGAGTGTCGATGGCGGGTGCCGGCTTGGCAGATTTCGGATCGGCGCCGAAAGGCAGTGGGCCGACCGTGCCGGCCATCGAGCCGAGTTTGGGAACCGCCTCAAGCAAGGCCTTGGTGTAGGCCTCGCGCGGGGTCGCAAACAGGCTGACAACGGGTTGTTCTTCGACCTTCAGACCCTTGCGCATGACCACGACACGATCGGCCATTTCGGCGACGACGCCCATGTCGTGGGTGATAAACAACAGGGCCATCCCCTCCTCCCGCGCCAGATCACGCATCAGGTCGAGCACCTGGGCCTGGATGGTCACATCAAGCGCTGTGGTGGGTTCGTCGGCAATCAACAGGCGCGGCGAACAGGCGAGCGCCATGGCGATGACGATGCGCTGACGCATGCCGCCGGACAGCTCGTGCGGATATTGGGTGAAGCGGCGGGCGGGATCAGTGATCTGGACGCGGGTGATCAGCTCGATGGCTTTGGCGTCGGCTGTGGCGCGATCCATGCTGCGATGCTGGCGCAAGACTTCGGCGATTTGCTCCCCCACGGTGAACACCGGATTGAGCGCCGTCATGGGCTCCTGAAACACCATGGCGATTTCGTTGCCGCGAATAGAACGGAGCGTTTTCTCATCGGCGGTGGCGAGATCGACGACAGTGCCGTCGCGGCGGGTAAACTTGATGCTTCCGGTCTCGATAGTGCCACCGTTGAAGGCGGTTAGGCCCAGAACCGAGAATGCGGTGACCGATTTGCCCGAACCGGACTCCCCGACCACTGCGACGCATTCGCCGGGTTGGACGGTAAAATCGAGCCCCTCCACGACGCGGCTGGTTTTGCCGCCGCGGCCGAAGCTGATGGAGAGATTTTCGATGCGGAGCAATGCGGTCATGATCGATCCTTTCAGGCCAAGGGTCAGGTCGGCGCCAGGGAGTGCGCCGACCCGTTGCGCGCGGGTTACTTGACGGTGACGGAACCGGCGCGGAAATCGAGCACGTAGGGGATGTGGCCGGGCAGCGGCGCCCAGGTCACGTCCTGACGCATGCCGTAGCTCTCGTAGGGCTGGTAGAGGACGACGAAGGGCATCTCTTCCTTCACGTAGGCCATGATTTCCGAATAGGCTTCCTTGCGGACAGCCAGATCGGTCGAGTAGCGGAACTTGTCCCAGAGCGCGGGGTAGGCTTCGTTGGGCGTCCAAGCCATTTCGGAACCCGAACCCTTGGGCGACCACATCACGCCGAACGAACCGGCCGGGTCGGCGAAGTACATCGGGTTGGACCAGTTACGGACCATCATATCGGCATCGGGGCCGGTCCATTTGGTGGTCACGTTGATCTCGGCTTTGACGCCGATCTCGGCCCACATTTCCTGGATCGCCTGCGCAGCGAGCAGACCATTGGTGTAATAAACCGGGTCCGTATCGAAACGGATGACCGAGCCGTCATAACCGGCTTCAGCCAGCAATTCTTTGGCCTTCTCGGGGTTGTACTCGAAGGTCTGGTCGGTGGTGTCGTAGAGCTCGCCAAACTGCTCGTAGCTATGGGTGTTCGGCACCTTGGCCTGATTGCCCCAGAGCGCTTCGTTCAGCAGGTTACGGTCGATGCCCATGCCGAGTGCCTGACGCAGCTTGGGATTGGCCATTGCCGGGTTACGCGTGTTGAAGAAAATAACGTGGAACAGCGGCGTCACATTGCCAACGACCTTGAGCGCCGGATTGCTGCCGATGGTGTCGAGCTGATCGGGCGGCACATTGGTGATGAGATCGACTTCACCATTAGCCAATGCGGTGACGCGGGTGGCCAGTTCTGGAATGCGGCGGAGCGTGACTTCTTCGAGCGCAGCCTTGTCGCCCCAGTAGCCGTCAAAGCGGGTCCAGACGAGATTTTCGCCGGGCTGGAAGGACGAGATGGCATAGGGACCGGTGCCGACTGGCGCCAGCATGAACGCGTCAAAGTCGGATGGCTCGATGGTGGCTTTGTCGCCGGTGAGACCAGCAATGTAGTTCTTGGGGACAATGGAGGCTTCCGAGGTGTTCAGCAGCACTTCGAACAGCGGCTCAGGCTTGGTCGTGGTGAACTTGACCGTCGCGTCGTCGATCTTTTCGACCGAGGCGAAGTTGTCAAAGAACTGGCGGTGGATGCCGGCATATTCAGGCGTCATGTCCTGCAAGACACGCTCGAAGCTGAACACCACGTCTTCGGCGGTCATGAGATCGCCATTCTGGAACTTGACGCCTTCGCGCAGCGTAACCTGGAATTCGGTGGGCGACAGCTGTTCCCAAGCCGTGGCCAGGCCCGGCTTGAAGGTAGCGCCAGCCTGCGAATAGTCCTTCAGGATCAGCGGATCGAAGGTGTTGTAATAGATCTGGCTACCGTTGTTGCTGAAGTCCTTACCTGGATCGAGCCATGGCGGCAGGTTCTGTACGCCAACGGTCATCGATTGGGCGGTGGCGGCGGAGATCAGCATGGTGCTGAGCGCGAAGGTGGTCAGAAGCGTCTTGAGCATTGTGGTGTCCTTTAGCAGTCGGGCAGCCGTTTGGGTTCGCTGTCGGGAAGACATCGGCTGAGGAGAGAACTTGGTCCGGCGCCGTGGCGCCGGAGGGTTATTTGAGGCGGATGTCGAGAGCGTCGCGCAGCCAGTCGCCAATCAGCAGAACCTGGAGCGAAACGAACATGATGGCGCAGGCGGGAACGAGGGCGATCCACGGCGAGGACGCCAGATAGTCGCGGCCCAATCCGACCATGGAGCCCAGCGTGGCCGTTGGTGGCTGCACGCCAAGACCGAGAAAGGACAGCGAGGATTCCGCCAGGATCAGCGCCGAGAAGGTCATCGTCCACACCACAATGATCGGGGAAGCGATATTGGGCAGGATGTGTTTGACTAGGATGCGGCCGTGGGGTGCGCCAGCCGCAACGGCTGCTTCCACGAAGGGCATGCGGGACACCGCCAGCACCTGGGCACGAACGACGCGGGCATACACTTCCCACCCGGCAAGGCCGATGGTGACGATGAGCACCGGCAAGGAATTGCCGAACACCGCGATCACCACCAGGGCGATCAGGGTGAAGGGAATGGCGAGCTGGATATCGACCACCGCCATGATGACCCCACCAAACCAGCCGCGAGCATAGCCCGCGATGATACCGAGCGTGGTGCCGAGCACGAGGCTGATCATGCTGCCGATCAGGGCGATGGCGAGGGTCAGCCGCAGGCCATGCAAGGAGCGCGACAGCATATCGCGACCGAGCTGATCGGTACCCAAGAGATAGGTTGGATTGGCGCCGCCGAACCCAACGGGTGGCTTGAGGCGGGCCAGCAACTTTTGCGCGTCGGGATCGAACGGGGCGATCCATTGGGCCAGTGCGGCCACGATCAACACCAGTGCGAAGAGGCACAGATTGGCGCGGGTGAAGAGATTGGCCCGCGACCAGAGGGTCTTGAAGAGATTGGGCTTGCCCTTGTGGGTCGACGCGCGGGGCGGAGCAAAAGCGACGGTGAGCTCAGTCATGATGCAGCGACTTTCACGCGAGGATCGAGAGCGGCGTAGGCATAATCGACGATGAGCGAGCTGGTGACGACGATGAGCGCGATCAGGATGACGCCGAACTGCAGCACCGGATAATCGCGGCCGATGGCGGAGTAGACGACGAGATCGCCAATCCCCTTGGTGGCAAAGACGCTTTCGACGATGACGACGCGTCCAACCATGCCGGCGACCTGCAAGCCGAGGATGGTCACAACTGGGATCGCGGCATTGCGCAGGGCGTGTTTGCCGACCACCAGATGCTCGGGCAAGCCTTTGGCCCGGGCGGTGCGCAGATAATCCTGCCCCAGCACATCGAGCAGGGCATTGCGGCTGAAGCGGATGATCTCGGCCAGCATGGGCGCCGCGAGAACGATGGCCGGCATCAGGAAGTGAATGGGCGTCATCGAGCCGGAACTGGGCAGCCAGTGCAGGTTGAACGAAAAGATCAGGATCATGATGATCGCCAGGACGAAATTGGGCGTGGCGTAGCCGACGAAGGCCAGGCTCATGATCGCAGCGCCGAAGGCATTGCCCCGATTGAGCGCCGCCGCCAGCCCCAGCGGCAGCCCCAATGCCACCGCCAATGTCAGCGCATAGGCAAACAGGGTCAGCGTATTGGGCAGGCGCTCGGCATAGATAGCGATGACGGGGCGGCGTTCATATAGCCCGTTGCCCATATCGCCGGTGAACAGCCCCTGCAGATAGTGCAGGAACTGATTGAGCAGCGGCTGATCGAGGCCCATCTGGGAGATCATCAACTGCTTGGTCTGCATGTCGATGCCGGGCGGCAACAGATAGTCCGCCGCATTGCCCGAGAGGCGCGTGGCGAAGAACACGGCGGCGATGACGACGCCGAGCGTCGCAATCGCCCCCAGGGTGCGGCGGGCTAGTTGATCAAGCATTTTCGCGCTCGGCAGCGACTTCGTCCGAACCGAAGACGCCCATTGGCGAAAGCCATGGACGATCGCCCGAGCGGCCGAAGGTCAGCTTGGCGTGGAAGGGGTCGTTACCGTGCACGGTCAGGTCGGCAAGGCCATCGGCGATCTCAAGGACAGCGAAGGCATTGGCGGCGGCGGGCGCGGTGGTGAAGCGCTCGGACATCGACTGGATGGTGATGTGCTGGATGCCGGCAATCGGCGTCACGGTGTTCCAGTGCACGTGCCCGGAGAGCCACATCGCAGCATTGCCGGTGGCTTCGACCGCGCGACGCACTTCGGCGTGGTCGGGATACGTCGAAAACTGGGCGTTATTCTGGAAGTAGAAATTGCCAATCTGGCTGTGTCCGGACAGCGGCACGTGGGTGGCGATAATGGCGGGCTTGGTATCGGCCTTCAGCGTTTCGACGAGCCAGGGCAGCGCATCAGTGGTGGGGGCAAATCCGCCGGGGCGGCCAATGTCCACGTCTGGCTGCCAGAGGATCAGGCGGGCGGAGCCGAGATCGAACACCTGGCTGGCCATAGACTGACCGAAGATGTCTTCGTTATCGGCAAGCGAGAGGTTGACCACATCGTGGTTGCCGACGACGTGGTAGCGCGGGCCATTGAAGCGGGCGAGCGCATTGGCCACTTCGGTGGCGGCACGAACGTCGGTGGCGTGGTCGCTGTCAGAGATATGGTCGCCCAGATCGAGCACGAGGTCAGCGCCGATGGCATTGGCGTGATCGACAAACGCCTCCATGGCTGGAAGCCCGTCCCAGCCGGTCTCCTTGGTGTGCGACTTGGGGCCGTGATGGATATCGGTGATGATGGCAATCTTCATGGCGCAGTCCCTCGGAGCGAGCGTTTTGGCTGGTGTTGACCCCATCCATAAGCACGCTCTGTGACAGCCACATGAACATATCTCATTTTTTGTATTGTTGACATTGAGACTATCTCAATTCACTTTCTCACCATTCAAGGAGAGTGTTTCGTGTCGTTCAACTTCGCCGCCCATCAGGGGTTTCTCATTGATCTCGACGGCACATTGGCCTCGGGACATCACCTGTTGCCGGGCGCGCGGGACCTGTTGGCAGCGACAGCTGATCGGTTCGCGATTGTCTCCAATGATAGCGAGCACACACCAGAGCAATTGGCGCGCCGATTTCGCGAATGGCGCCTGCCGATCCCCGCCGAGCGGATTGTGCTCGCAGGTGTCGCAGCGCTAGAGGCTGCGGCGGAAACCCATCCGAGCGGCAGACTGCTGTTGTTGGGCTCCCCTGCCCTCAGACGCCTGGCGCGGAACATGGGATTTGAGCTGGTCGAGCGCGGGGCGGACACCGTGATCGTCGCGCGCGACCGCCAGTTCAGCTATGCCAAGCTCGCTATGGCGGCGCGGGCGGTGCGCGATGGAGCGGAAGTGCTGGTCGCCTGCCCCGATCTCAGCCACCCCGGTGCCGATGGCTACCCCGTGCCCGAGGCCGGGGCGCTGGCCGCTGCACTATTTGCGGTGACTGGGCCGGTGCCGCATCGTGTTATCGGCAAGCCACAACCGGAGCTGTTTCGCCATGCGTGTACCCGCATCGGCGTGGCGCCCGAGCAGTGTGTGGTCATCGGCGATAATCCGCGCACGGATGGCGCTGGCGCTGGTGGGCTTGGCGTGCCGTTCTGGCAGGTGGTGCCGGGGCAACTACCTGAATTACTTCGCGATACCGTCACGCCCGTGCTCTAGTAACTCAACGATTTTACGATGAAGCAGAACGCTCAATGTCCGAACCTAAAGCCCAAGAGCGCCTCATGAACGTGCTCGACCGCATCTCCGCCATCCGCGCGGACCTGCCCCCGACAGCCGGTCGCATTGCCGACTTCATCACTGAATATGCCGCCGATGTGGTGCATATGTCAGTCACGGAAGTGGCCGAGCGCGCCAAGGCCAGCGAAGGCAGCGTCGTAGGGCTGTGCCAGCAATTGGGCGCACGCGGGTTCCAGCAGATCAAGATCGCGCTGGCCCGTGACCTCGTGCAGCCCGTCCAGTTCATTCATGAGGATTTGAACCCTGCCGACGGATTGTCGGAAGTCGTGGCCAAGATCTTTGGCGGCGGGCTGCAAGCGCTGCAGGACACCCAAAACGCGCTTGATCTGGTGCAGCTGGGACGCGCTGTCGAGGCGATCCGCAAGGCGAAGCGGGTTGAGGTGTTTGGTGTCGGCTCGGCCGCGCCAATCGCCGAGGATGCGATGTATCGGCTGCTGCGGATCGGCATCAATGCGCGGGTTAGCGTCGATAGCCATATCATGGCGATCACCGGGTCGCTCTGTGATCCGGACGTTGCCGTGCTGACGATCTCGCATTCCGGCTCGACCATCGAAACGCTGACGGCCACCAAACTGGCCAAGGAAGCAGGCGCGACGACGATTGCCGTGACCAATTTTGGCCGCTCTCCCCTTTTGGCGCATACAGACATCGTGCTGCACACCCTGGCGCGCGAGACACAGTTTCGCACCGAAGCCATGACCAGCCGCATCGCCCAGCTTGCCGTTATCGACACTCTGATCGCCGCCCTCGCCCTCTCTGACTATGACCGCGCCGTCGCCACCATCGACAAGACCTTTGACGTTCTCTCCGTCAAGCGCGTCTAGTCACCCGCACTTCTGGACAAACCGACCTCCCAAAATCACTGGTGATGTGCCACAACGGGGCAACTGACTGGTGACGTGATGAAACTGCTGCAAAAACTCCGTATCGACCCCTATTTGCTGATCCTGATGGCGACCATGGCACTGGCTGCTGTGCTGCCGGTGTCTGGCGAGGGCGCCAAGGTGTTCGGGGTTGTGGTCAATTTGGCAATCGCCCTGCTGTTTTTCCTCTACGGTGCCAAACTTTCGCCGCGTGTGGTCTGGGAAGGCATTTCCCATTGGCGGTTACAGGGACTGGTCTTTGCGTCGACCTATCTGATTTTCCCACTGCTCGGGCTGGGCGTGGCATTCGCGGCGCGGAATGTCCTCGCGCCCGAACTCGTTACCGGCCTGGTATTCCTCAGCGTACTGCCATCGACCGTGCAGTCCTCGATTGCCTTCACCTCGATTGCCAAAGGCAATGTGGCGGCGGCACTGACCAGTGCATCCTTGTCCAATCTCAGCGGCGTGTTCATTACGCCGGTACTGGTTGGCCTGCTGATTTCCCAGGGTAATGTGGGCATTGATACCAGCTCTATCGTCAGCATTGGCCTGCAAATCCTGCTGCCGTTCATCCTCGGTCAAATTGCCCGTCCCTTCATCGGCAACTGGCTGGCAACGCGCAAGAAACTCACATCGCTGGTCGATCGCGGCACCATCATTCTGGTGGTCTATGGCGCGTTCAGCGAAGGCACTGTGGAAGGCATCTGGTCAGCCGTTAGCCTGGATGAACTGGCCTGGATGCTGGTGTTCTGCGCGGTGCTTCTGGCGCTGATCATGGGCATTACGGCCGCTCTCGGTCGCCTCCTCAAATTCGACCGCGCCGACCGCATTGCGATTCTGTTCTGCGGCTCCAAGAAAAGCCTCGCGACCGGTATTCCCATGGCCGGAATTCTGTTCGCGGGCCCCACTGTCGCACTGATCGTCTTGCCGCTGATGTTGTTCCACCAGCTCCAGCTTTTCGTCTGCGCCATCCTTGCGCAGCGATTTGGCAACAACGCTCCAGCCGAACTGGTCGAGCCAGAGCTAAAACCCGCGCAATAGCAAAAGCCTAGCTATCCCCCTCTGCCACCGACACTATTCGCCCAACTCTCCACAGCGTGAATACTCGACTTCCAAAGCGCCTTGACTTCAACTTGCAATCGATTTCATGTATGTGGGATCGGTCCCATAAAGACCGACTGGGGGAGGAGTTTCGGGGCAGCATGGCCACCATTACGGACGTTTCAAAACGTGCGGGTGTGTCGCGATCTACCGTTTCACGGGTGGTCGCGGGAAACGGCTATGTATCCGAGGCCAAGCGGAAGGCCATCGTCACCGCCATCGCTGAGTTGGGCTATCGGCCCAATACGCTGGCGCAGGCGCTGCGCTCCAATCGCTCCAACATGATCGGCGCCGTCGTCGTCGACGTTGGCACTCCCTACTTCGCCAACCTCATTTATGGCGTACAGCGCGCCACCCGCGCCGCTGGTAAAGCTCTGATGGTGTCGTCGGGCTATGCCGATCAGGACGAGGAAGCGCGCGCCGTGATGGAGCTGGTGGATCGCTCCTGCGACGGCATCGTCCTCTATCTGGAGCGAGCGATGCGTGACGACGTGGTCGAGATTCTGCGCAATGCGCGCATTCCGATCGTGTCCATCGGCCACAATCACTGCCCGCTGGCGCGCGGCCAGGTGATCCTCAACAATTTCGACGGCGCACGCACTGCCATGAAGCACCTGCTCGAACAGGGCCACCGCAAGATCGTGCATCTGTCGGGACAGCTCGACTTCGGCGACACCAAGGCCCGTATCGCGGGCATAGAGGCTGCCTTGGCCGACTACGGCATGAGCCTTGACGACATCCGCGTCGTCAACGGCATTTTCCATCAGGACTTCGGCTATGACGCGACCACCGCGCTCATCAACGAGGGCCAGGACTTCACCGCCATCTTTGGCGGCGATGACGATATGGCGGCGGGCATTCTGCTCGCGCTGCGCCATGCCGGATTGCGGGTGCCTGAAGATGTTTCGGTCATGGGGTTCGACGATGCCTTCCATGCCAAACACATGTGGCCCCCGCTGACCACGATGCATCAGCCAGTCGACGCTCTGGGAGAGGAAGCGGCGACCCTGTTGCTCAAATTGCTGGCGGAGCCCGGATCAGGCCCGCTGCAAACCACGATCAATACGGAACTGGTGGTGCGGTCCAGCGTCGCCGCGCCAGCGCTTCACAGGGAGGATGCCTTACAGCTCTAGGCTGCGCCGGCCAGCGCAGACGCTTTGTCGGCAAAGATCGAGGAATATGGGATCGATCTCACAAATATCCACGAGGAGGAAAAAAGTGGAGGGAAAGACTTTGAAAACGGTGAGGACACTCGCGCTCTGCACGGTGGGCTTTGCAGCCCTGGCAGCGACTGCCCCGGTACTGGCCAAGGATGACGTCATCCTGCGGCTGCTGCCCTATCACACCGATGCGATGGTGGAGAACTACAACCCGAACAACCCAACCGGCCCGCAGCAGCGCATGCGCGACTTCGCTTACGAGCCGCTGTGGATCGACAACATCTGGCATCCCGATCAGGACGTGCCAGCCCTGGCAACCTCGTTCGACATCGCGCCAGACCTCAAGAGCATCACCTATCACCTGCGCGAAGGCGTAAAGTGGAGCGACGGCAAGGACTTTACTGCCGACGACGTCGTCTTCACCTTTGACTACGCAAAGGCGCATCCCGACTATCCAATGGGCATCGACGTCTACAATGCTGAAGCCGGCACCGGTAACGTCGTCAGTGCCGAAAAGGTCGACGATCACACCGTCACGTTCGTCCTGAACGAGCCAGATGCCCTCGCCCGTTATGGTCTGGCCGGTGTTTACACCCTGCCCAAGCACATCTGGGAAGGCATCGACGATCCCAAGAACTTCGCCAACACCGAGCCTGTGGCAACCGGCCCATGGACCGTGGCGAAGAACTTCTCACGCAGCGGCTTTGACCTCTGCCGCAATGAGCTGAGCCGCTTCAACGGCGAAAACGCCATCGACTGCCTGCGCTTCCCACAGATGAACGGCAACGAGCAGACCGTGGCAGCCCTGTCGGCAGGCGAACTCGATTGGCTGGGCGATGGCCTGACCGATCCAGACGTAACGTTCCTGCCGCAGTCCGAATACAACAACTACTGGCTTCCAGCCGGTTCGGACGTGAACCTGCAGCTCAACACCACCAAGGCACCGTTCAACAACCTTGAGTTCCGCAAGGCGATCTCGGTCGCCGTCGACCGCGACACCTTGGTGGACATCTCGACGTTCGGCCTGACCACCCACACCAAGTTCCCCATCGGCACCGGTGAAATGTACAACACCTGGTACAACGCAGAGGCGCTCGAGCCCTATCGTTGGCTGATGGAGTATGATCCCGAGAAGGCCAAGGAACTGCTCGACGCAGCGGGCTTTGTCGACAAGGACGGTGACGGCTGGCGCGACAATCCAGATGGCACGCCAATCGCCTTCGGCATCTCCATGCCGTCGGGCTGGACTGACTGGGTCAACACCGGCCAGACCGTAGCCGAAAACCTGCAGGACGTGGGCATCAACGCCAGCCTCAAGACCATGGACGAAGGTGCGTGGTTTGACGCGGTGCCACAGGGCAATTTCGACGTCTACGTGATGTGGACGAACGGTGGCCCAACGCCTTACCAGCAGTACCAGCCGATGTTTAACCCACGCCAGATGGTGCCGGGCCGCATCGACTTCCAGGCCCTGCATCAGCTCCCGCTGCCAGCGGCAGAAACCGCGCTCAACGCGTTCCGCGCCACGGCCGACCACGACAAGCAGCTCGCTGCGCTGCTCGATGTGCACAAGCTGGTTGCTGAGAACGTTCCAGTTGTGTCGCTGTTCGCCAACCCCACCTGGTACGAATACTCCACTCGCCGCTTCACCGGCTGGGTGACCAAGGATGACCAGCGTTACCGCCCACAGGTGCATGACGGCACCCGCGAGCGCGTGCTGCACGCTCTGTCCCTGAAACCCGTGGAGTAACTCCACCGCATCGCGGCGGGGCTCCCTTGCGGGGTCCCGCCCGACACTTCGGGGAGGAAGTGGCGGGATGATCTATCTGCTTAGGCGGTTTGCCTTTTACGTCGCGGCGTTTTTTGTCGCGCTCACGTTCAACTTTTTCATTCCGCGGCTTATGCCCGGCGACCCCTCGGCACGCATCATCGCGTCCTTTCAGGGCCGGCTCAACGAGGCCCAGATCGACGCCATCCGGCAGTCCTATGGCCTCACCGGGTCCCTGTGGGAGCAATACCTGACCTATATGGGCAGCGTCTTCCGCCTCGACTTCGGCATTTCGACCGTTCAGTTCCCCGAGCCAACCGCATCGCTGCTGTTCTACGGCGCCACCTGGACACTAGTTCTCGTCGGGCTGGCCGTGTTCTTCGCCTTCATCATCGGCAGCATGATGGGCATTCATGCCGCCTGGAACCGTGGCGGCTTTTTCGACAGCTTCTTCACGCCCATCAACGTCATGATGAACGCCTTCACGCCCGC
Organism: Devosia epidermidihirudinis; assembly: GCF_000971295.1. Taxonomy (GTDB): domain Bacteria; phylum Pseudomonadota; class Alphaproteobacteria; order Rhizobiales; family Devosiaceae; genus Devosia; species Devosia epidermidihirudinis. The sequence goes on from NZ_LANJ01000012.1 coordinate 149,687, forward strand.
CATTGTGGCGCTGCTGCTGTTCTATGCGTTCTCGCTGCAATTGCAGTGGTTCCCGCTGGGGCGCGCGCACAGCACCGAGATCATGCCGGGCTTCACCTTCCTGTTCATCGGCAACGTGCTCTATCACGCCACGCTACCCGTGCTGTCGATTTTCCTCGTCAGTTTTGGCGGCTGGCATCTGGGCATGCGCAACGTGATGATCAACCTCCTCAACGAGGACTTCGTCATCCTCGCCCGGGCCAAGGGCCTGAGCGACCGCCGCGTGCGCTACAGATACGTCGCGCGCAACGCCATCCTGCCGCAGATCACCGCATTGGCGCTCTCGATCGGGTTCCTGTTGGGCGGTGCCCTCGTGACCGAGCAGGTGTTCAACTATCCGGGCCTCGGCAAGTTCACCTTCACCGCCATCGGTAGCCGCGACTATTCCTTCATTCAGGGACAATTGCTGCTGCTGACCGCCTCGGTGCTGGTGGCCAACATGCTGTCCGATATCGCCAATGTCATTCTCGACCCCCGCCTGCGCACCTGAGGAGAGGCCAGAACCATGAGCGAGCTCACCCACACGCCGTCCATTGCCCTCACCTCCAGAGGCGACAAAGCCACCGACACCATGCGCGCGCCCACTCAGCAGGAGCTTATGCGCGAACTGGGGGTCAAACCCAAGCCCGGCTGGACCAGCCGCCTCCCGCCCAGCGTCGCGGCCTTTGTCACCAATGGCAAAGGCATGGCTGGCGTCGTCATCCTCCTGGCACTGGTCCTCACCGCTGTTTTTGCACCGCTGCTGAGCAGCTATGACCCCGGCCGCCGCGCTGGCAAACCCCATGTGCAGCCCAGCTATGAACACGTGCTGGGCACGACGCGCATGGGCAAGGACGTCTTCACCCAACTCGTCCACGGAGCGCGCGTCAGCCTCGCCGTTGGGTTCGGCGCCGGTATTTTCGCCGCCATGATCGGCCTCGCCATCGGCATCTCGTCGGGCTATTTCGGCGGCAAGGTCGACGACATCCTCACCTTCTTCGTCAATGTTGTGCTCGTCTTACCGGGTCTACCGCTCATCATCGTCATCGCCACCATGGTGGAGCAAGCCAGCCCCATGGTGATCGGGCTCGTGCTCGCCCTCACCGGATGGGGCTGGGCGGCCCGCACCATCCGCACCCAGACCCTTGCCCTGCGCACCCGGGAATTTGTCCTGTCGGCCGAGCTGATGGGCGAAAAGAAGTGGCGCATCATCCTCGTCGAAATCTTCCCCAACATGCTCAGCTTCGTCATGGGCGGTCTCGTGCTCGGCACGATTGCGGCAATCCTTGCCGAGGCCGCCCTGGAGTTCATCGGTCTGGGCGATCCAAACGCCGTCACCTGGGGCACGATGCTGTTCTGGGCCCAGCGCAACATGGCGCTGCAAAGCGGCGCATGGTGGGAGGTCTTCCCTCCATGTCTGGCGATCATGCTGACGGGCGCCGCGCTGGTGCTGGTCAACTTCGCGGTCGACGAAATCACCAATCCGCAGCTCAAGGCCTCGCGCAATATCGGCCGGATCCGCAAATTCCTGTCACGCCGGGGGAGAAGCGCCGATGTGTTCTGATCGCGCATTGATCGAGGTCCGCAACCTCACCGTCGATTATGTCGGCGAGCATTCCGTCGTCCGCGCTGTGCATGGCATCGACTTCGATATCATGGAGGGTGAGGCCTTTGGCCTTGCGGGCGAAAGCGGTTGCGGCAAATCCACCGTCGCGTTCGCACTTGCCCGCCTGACCCGCCTGCCGGGCCTCGTTTCAGGCGGACAGGTACGGCTCAACGGCGAGGACGTGCTGAAGTTCAACAAGGCACGCCTCAAGGCCTATCGCTGGAACGAGGTCAGCTTCGTCTTCCAGTCTGCCATGAATGCACTGAACCCGGTCATCAGCGTGGCCGAGCAGATCATGGACGTGATCGAGACCCACGAGCCAAGCCTGGGCAGCGACGGCGCCCGCGCGCGCGCGGTGGAGCTATTCGAGCTGGTCGGCATTCCGCCGGCCCGCCTCGATGACTACCCGCATCAGTTCTCCGGCGGCATGCGCCAGCGCATCTGCATTGCTATCGCACTGGCATTGAAACCCAAGCTCATCATCATGGACGAGCCGACGACAGCGCTCGACGTTGTGGTGCAGCGCGACATCATCGAGCAGATCGTCGAACTGAAGACCGAACTGGGCTTCTCGGTGCTGTTCATCACCCATGATCTGGGCCTGATGATCGAATTCTGTGATCGCATCGGCATCATGTATTCGGGCGAGCTGGTCGAAGTCGCACCAGCAGAGGCGATCCTGACGGATCCGCAGCACCCCTATACGCGTGCTTTGGGCAACAGCTTTCCGCCCCTGACCGGCGCCCGCGTTCGCCTTGAAGGCATCAGCGGCACGCCGCCCGATCTGCGGAGCCTGCCCGAAGGCTGCCGGTTTGCCCCGCGCTGCCCGCACGCCATGGAACGCTGCCGTCTGGAAGCCCCTGAACTGCGTTTTTACCCCACCAGCCAGAGCGAGGCCGCATGTCACTTGCTGAACTAGAGGCCGATCGCTCGGTCACCACCGAAGCCGCACCCGTCATTGTCGAGATGAACGAGGTCACCAAGGACTTCTCCCTTGGTGGGGCGTTTCTGCACCAGACCGTGCTGCGAGCACTTTCGGGTATCACACTACAATTGCGGCGTGGGCGCGCTCTTGCCCTCGTCGGCGAGTCCGGCTCGGGCAAATCCACCTGCGCCCGCATGATCGCGAAGGCCTATGACCCGACCAGCGGCAGCATCACCTACCGTGGCGAGGACATTGCCAAGTTTCGAGGCACGCGCCTGCAGCAATATCGCTCACAGGTGCAGATGGTGTTTCAGGACCCGTTCGGCTCCCTCAACCCCACCCAGAGCATTGGCTATCACCTCGAACGCCCAATCCGCCTGCATCGCCCCGATATCACCGGCAAGCAAGTGCGGGAGGAAATGCTCAACTTGCTCGAAAGCGTCGGCCTGCGACCCTCCGCCGACTATCTCAAGCGCCGCCCCCATGAATTGTCCGGTGGTCAGCGCCAGCGCGTCGCCATCGCCCGGGCACTCTCGGTGCAGCCAGAAGTGCTTTTGGCCGATGAGCCCACATCTATGCTCGACGTCTCGGTACGGCTGGGCATTCTCAACCTGCTCGAAGACCTCAAGCAGCAACGCCAGCTCGCGGCGCTCTACATCACTCACGACATCGCCACGGCCCGCTACTTCGCCGAGGATACGGCAGTGATGTATGCCGGGCACGTTGTGGAGCAAGGCCCCAGCGAAGCCATCACCGATCAGCCACGACACCCCTATACGCAGCTGTTGATCGAGTCCGTCCCCAACCCCAACCGCAAGATTTCCAAGACCAGAACGCGGCGGGCAGCAGACATTCCGCTTTGGACGCCTGCCAGCCGGGGGTGCCCGTTCCTGTCCCGCTGCCCGAAGGCGATCAACATCTGCAAGGACGTCATGCCTGGCCCTGTGCCCGTCGCACCCAGCCACATGGTCCGCTGCCACAATATCTGAAACACCGAGTTCCGCCGGGGGGCGCGGAGCGGGGTGGAGCGTTAGGCGCTCCGCCCCGCAGCTTTTAGAGGCTGTTTCTCCAGCTCCAGGTTGACCTGCCGCAGCATACGGTTCACCGGCATCCCATCGGGATCCCAGGTCCGACGCATCTCCAGCATCTGCCGGGCGATGGTCCAGTTGCCGAGCTTGAAATGCGCATCGAGCAACAACTGGCCAAAGAGATCCCGCTGAGCGTGGCTGCCACCGATTTCCTGCATGCGCGGATTGGCGACACTTAGCCAGCGCACAGCATTGGCATAGTCCCGCCGCGCATGGGCGAGCACACCACGGCACGCCGGTAGCGCCACCTGTTGCCAGACTGTGCGATCAAGACCTTCGGCGGTGAGCGCCTTGTCTTCGACCGCCAGCATCAATTGATTAGCCTCGGCGCGCTCTGCTCGCGCAAGGCCATAGAGATACTGGATGGTCAGGAACGGCTGCAGCGTATCGCTCGCCCGCGACACTAGCTTGTCAACCACCGACACCCAGCGGTCACCCACATCAATCCCGGCCACTTCCATCCGCGCGAGCAGCGAGACCGCGCCCACCTGATCCTGCGAATAGTCCGGCTCGATGCCCCAGACGTGGTTGTCATAGGCGTCCAGAACAGCGGCCTCGTCACCAAGGCTGATATGAAAAAGCGCCTTGTGCCACCAGTTGTGGGTGTACATGAAGGAGTTGAGGTCGCCCCAGCCGCGCTGGGCCTCATCGAGAAACTGCACGCCTTCCTGCACGCGCCCCGTCGCCAGCATGACATGAGCCAGCGCGTGCTGGGCCCACGGCTCCTTGCTTTTGATGGCTAGAGCCTTACGCGCTTCGACCTCGGCAGTGTCCAGAGCATGCAGCTGCTCATGGGCGAAGGCCAACATGCCCAGCAGGTGCGGATTGTCCGGGGATGCCGCGCGGGCCTTTTCGGCAATGGACAGCATTGCCGGTGCGTCGCCACGATTGAAGCTGAAATACTGATGCAGCTTTACTGAGGCCAGATCGCGCGGAAACGCGTCGACAATGGTTTCGCCAATCGCCTGAACGCGCCCAATGTCGCCCGCGACCCAGTGGGACAACTGCTCGATCAGCAGCCCCTCACGCGCATTGGCCCGCGACTGAACCTTGCGGGCGCGATCAAGATAGATGCGCGCCTGCGCCTCAGCGCCAGCCGCTTCGAGAAACATCCAGCTGAACCCGGCATAGATGTTGGCCAGCAAAGCCTCGGGGTCTACGTCCGCCGCCACCAGCACATTGGCGGCCTTGCGTTCATAGGACAGAAAGCCACTGACGAAGTCATTCACGCCATTGAGCGCCGAAGCGCTCAATGGACTGGTGACATTGCCGAGAATGTCTTCGTCAGCCATGACTATGCGGCTGCCTTGAGAACCAGCGCGTCATTGCCCCTGAGGCGGTTCAGGTAGAGATCGACAAAGTCAGCAGGCGCCGCATCCTTGACGCTTGGACGGCTCGCCAGAGCCCGACGCCATGCGGAGATTTTGGGTAGGTTGTCGGTCAGTCCCGTTTGCACGGCGCTTTCGATGGCGTCGAGCTGGCGGAAAGCCGGAGCATAGACGGCGTCGACGAGGCTGAAGGTGTCACCAGCAAAAAACGGTCCGACAATGGTGGCTTCAAGCCGCGTCAGCTTGGCGAGGAGACCCTCTCGCGCGCCATCCAGTTCGGCCTGATCCTTTGCGGCGCTGTAACGCCAGATATCGCCCAGCAACTGCGAGCCGAACTCGATCCAGGAGCGATGCTGAGCACGGTCCAGCGCGTCCTCGGGATGCAGACGGGCGCCCGGAGTTGTCTCTTCAAGATATTCGAGGATCACGGCGCTTTCAAAAACGATAGCCGGCTCTTTGCCATCCCGCTCAACCTTCAACACCGGCACCTTGCCCAGCGGCGACAGCGCCAGGAACCAGTCCGGCTTATTGGCCAGGTCAATATAGACGACGTCAAACGGCACGCCCTTTTCCTTGAGCGCGATAACGGCGCGCTGCACGAAGGGGCAAGTGGGGAAGCTGATCAGGGTGAGTTTGGACATGCAGAGTCTCCGGACGAAATCCGAGCGGGACCGAAGCAGCCGCTCGCGGCGCGACAATATCAAGCCCCCTCGCCGCTAGCGAGGAATGCCGATGCGTGCTTGCCCCCGAACGGACAAAGCTTGGTTCCAATTGTTCACCGGCGCGCAAAGCCATCGCGGCAACCTGCCGGAGCCCGCTCTTTCCCCCGACGTACCAACACGCAAGCCTTTGAGCGAAAGCCTTTTCCCTCTCAGCGACGCCAACCGCGCAATCATTCCCCGTAACTCTATGGATTTAGTCGACTAATAATCCAATACTGAGTTCACGTCGGCCGAAGCCGTGAACACCTCAAGCAAGATGAGTGGATTTATGACCGGGACTCTAACGAAACTGACTGCCGCCCTCCTCGCGACGACACTGTTGATTGGTGCCGCCCAGGCCGAGACCCTGCGTTGGGCCCGCAGCTCCGACGCGCTCACCCTTGATCCGCACGCCCAGAACGATGGCGTAACCAGCACCCTGCTCAACCAGGTCTATGAAACGCTGATCTGGCGCGATGCCGCTGGCGCACTCCAGCCGCGCCTGGCGACAGAATGGGCCGTCAAGGAGGGCAATCCAAACGTCTGGGTGTTCAAGATCCGCGAAGGGGTCAAGTTCAGCGATGGCGCCGATCTGACGGCGGAAGATGTTGCTTTCTCGATTGATCGCGCCCGCTCGGAAACCTCCCCCCTGCGCCAGCTGCATGCCGATGTCGTGAGCGTCGCAGCGGTGGATGACCATACGGTTGAAGTGACCCTCAAGGGCCCAAGCCTGATCTATCCAAACAACGTCACGGGCACCTACATCATCGACAAGGGCTGGGCGGAAACCAACCACACAGCCGAGGTCGCAGACCCCACAGTCAATGGCGACAGCTATGCCGTGCGCCACACCAACGGCACGGGCCCATACGTCATCAAATCCCGCGAAGAGGGCGTTCGCACCGTCCTGGAGCCGACAGCAAACCATTGGTCCGGCGTCAAACCGCAGGTCACCGAGATCGTCTTTACCCCGATCGCTGATGCCGCCACCCGCGTTGCGGCCCTGTTGTCCAAGGAAGTCGACTTTGTTCAGGACGTCCCGGTGCAGGATATCGAGCGTCTTGCGGCGAGCGATGGCATCAAGATCGAAACCGGCCCGGAAAACCGCTCCATCTTCTTCGGTTACCGCCTCGACGAAGCGCCACTGAAGTCTTCCAACATCACGGACAAGAACCCGCTCAGCGATCTCCGCGTTCGCGAAGCCTTTGATCTGGCAATCAACCGCGATGCCATCAAACAGATCGTGCTGCGCGGCAACGCCATCCCGACCGGCATCATCGTGCCACCGTTTGTGCATGGCTGGACCCCGGAGCTGGATACCTATTCCAAGCAGGACGTCGCCAAGGCCAAGGCACTGCTCGCAGAGGCTGGCTACCCCGATGGCTTCACCATCACGCTCGACACGCCCAACAATCGCTACGTTAATGACGAAGGCATTGCACAGGCCGTTGTCGGCTTCCTGGGCCAGATTGGCGTCAAGGTGACACTGGTCGCCCGCCCCTTCACGCAGCACACCCCCCTGCTCGTCGAACAGGCCACCGATTTCTTCCTGTTCGGCTGGGGCGTGCCAACCTTCGACAGCGCCTACAACTTCAACGACCTCATCCACACCCGCGACGGCAGCTACGGCAATTACAACGCCACCGGCTATTCCAACGCCGAGGTCGACGCCAAGATCGAGTCTTTGGGCTCGGAAGTCGATCCTGCAAAGCGGGACGCCACCATTGCTGACCTCTGGAAGCTGGTGAAAGACCAACACCTTTACCTCCCCGTCCACAATCAGGTTGTGGCCTGGGCGGTACGCGATGGGATCAACATCGAAATCCAGCCGGACAATTCTCCTAAGTTCGGCACGGTCACCTTCGACTGATCCGGGGCACATCGCACTTGCCGCGCCCTTAACCGGGCGCGGCATCCTGTTTCTCGACCAAAGAGACCGCCATCGCCATGCTGGCCTTCATCCTGCGTCGTCTGCTGCAATCGCTCGTGGTCATGTTGATCGTGGGCTTCCTGTCCTTCATCGTCTTCCGCTATGTCGGCGATCCGCTGACCGCCCTGACCAATCAGGACACGCGCCTGTCCGATCGCGACGTGCTGACTGAGCAACTCGGGCTCAATGCCCCCGTCCCCGTTCAGTTCGCGCAATTTGTCGGTCGTGCGCTGCAAGGCGACTTCGGCACGTCTTTCCGCCTGCAGGAGCCAGTCACCCGCCTGATCCTCGAGCGTCTGCCCGCAACGCTGGAGCTGGCCCTCACCTCTGTCATCATCGCGCTCAGCCTCGGCGTAGTGCTGGGCGTCCTCGCAGCGCTCTACCGTAAATCGTGGTGGACCTCGGTCATCATGGCCCTGTCACTGATCGGGGTATCCCTGCCGACCTTCCTCATCGGCATCGGCCTCATCTCGCTTTTTGCGGTCGAACTGGGCTGGCTGCCGTCCTTTGGCCGCGGCGAGACCGTCCTGATCGGCGGCTGGCGCACCGGGCTGTTGACGCCCTCCGGCCTGCGCTCACTCATCCTGCCCGCGCTGACATTGTCATTGTTCCAGCTGACGCTGATTATGCGGCTGGTGCGCGCTGAAATGCTCGAAGTGCTGCGACAAGACTATATCCGCTTCGCCCGCGCTCGCGGCCTTTCGGCCCGCGCCATCAATTTCGGCCACGCGCTGAAGAACACGCTGGTGCCCGTCATCACTATTGCTGGCCTCCAGCTTGGCTCGATCATCGCTTTCGCCATTGTTACCGAGACGGTGTTCCAGTGGCCCGGCGTCGGCTCGCTGTTCATCAACTCGGTGCAGGTGGTCGATGTGCCGGTGATGGCCGCGTACCTCGTGTTCATCGCCTTCATTTTCGTCGCCATCAATCTGGTCGTCGACATCCTCTATTTCATCGTGGATCCGCGCCTGCGCATCGCTCAGCGGCCTGCGGGAGCCTGACATGACCGACATTGACGCCCCAAATGCCGCAACGCGCTTTTTCGCCAGCGATGTGCTGCACTCGTTCAAGCGCTCCCCCGCCGCCATCATCGGCGCCACGGTCGCGCTCATTCTAGTGCTGGCCGCGTTGCTTGCCCCATGGATCGCGCCCTATGACCCGTTCGACCCTGGCTCGCTCGACCTGATGGACGGCTTCACGCCGCCCTGGTCCACCAGCCAGTTCACGCCACATTGGTTCGCACTGGGCTCCGACAATCAGGGCCGCGACATGCTCTCGGCCATTCTCTACGGCAGCCGCGTATCGCTGTTCGTCGCCTTCGCAGCCACCGGCTTTTCGCTGCTGCTCGGCGTCGGTTCCGGGCTCATTGCGGGTTATGTGGGCGGCATCGTCGACGCTGCCATCATGCGCGTCACCGACGTGCAGCTGACCTTCCCCGCCATCCTCATCGCCCTACTGATCTTCGGCATAGCCCGCGGCATTGTCCCACCATCCCAGCAGGAGGGCAGCGCGGTCTGGGTGCTGATCTTCGCACTGGGCCTCTCCAATTGGCCCTCCTTCGCCCGCACGGTGCGCGGTGCCGTACTGGTCGAAAAGAGCAAGGACTACGTGGCGGCCGCCCAGTTGATCGGCGTGCATCCCCTGCTGATCCTCTTGCGCCACATTCTGCCCAACGTGCTCGGACCGGTTCTGGTCATCGCCACCATTGGCCTCGCGCTCACCATCATCGAGGAGGCAACGCTGAGCTATCTCGGCGTCGGTGTGCCCCCCACGCAACCCTCGCTCGGCACCCTCATCCGCATCGGCCAGCAATATCTGTTCTCCGGCGAATGGTGGATCCTGGCTTTCCCCGCAATCGCTCTCGTTGCGCTCGCGCTCTCGGTCAACCTGCTGGGCGACTGGCTGCGTGACGCCCTCAATCCAAGGTTGCGCTGATGTCGCTCGTCCCCGAACTACTCGACCACCCGGCTATCGAAACGTCTGCCAAGCCCGTTCTCGACATTCGTGACCTGACGGTGAGCTTTGCCCTCCGCAAAGGCGAATTCGTCGCCGTCGATGGCATTTCGCTCTCGGTCGCTCCCGGCGAAGTGCTCGGCGTAATCGGGGAGTCCGGCGCGGGCAAGTCCATGACCGGCGCGGCTGTGATCGGCCTGATCGATCCACCTGGCCGCATCGCCAGCGGAGAAATCAGGCTTTCTGGCGCGCGCATCGACACCCTCTCGACCAAGGACCTCGCCAACCTGCGCGGGCGGCGTATTGGTACGGTGTTTCAGGACCCGCTCACCAGCCTCAACCCGCTCTACACCATTGGTCACCAGCTGACGGAGACCATCCGCACCCACCTTTCCCTCGACGCCATCGCGGCACGGCAGCGCGCGATTGATCTGTTGAACGAAGTCGGCATTCCCGATCCTGAGCGGCGCCTCGATGCCTATCCGCACCAGTTCTCCGGCGGTCAGCGCCAGCGCATCGTCATAGCCCTGGCCATCGCAGCCGATCCGGAATTGATCATCGCCGACGAACCCACCTCGGCGCTCGACGTGTCAGTACAGGCCCAGATCATCAAACTGCTACGCAAGCTCGCCGACAGCCGCGGCGTCGCCATTCTGTTGATCACCCACGACATGGGCGTCATCGCCGAAATCGCTGACCGCGTCGTGGTGATGCACACTGGTAAAATCGTCGAAACGGGAACCGCCCGCGCCATTATAGGCACCCCGCAGCGCGCCTATACGCAGCGCTTGATTGAGGCCATTCCCTCCATCAGCGACACCACAAAACGTCCTAAGGCGCTGCCATCAGCCCCCTTGGTTGAGGTGGAGAACCTGTCCTGCAGCTTTGCCCTGCCCTCCACGCTTGTTGATCGCCTGCGCACCGGCGCCGCGCCGACAATCAAGGCCGTCGATGGCGTGTCGTTCACGATTGGCCGAGGTCAGTCATTCGGTCTGGTCGGTGAGTCCGGATCAGGCAAATCGACCACAGCCCGCCTGCTGGCCGGCCTGCTCCCATCCACCGGCGGCACGGTCCGCATCAACGGCACTGTGGTCACCCGCGGCAGGTCCGGTCGCCAGCGCGGCCAGACTCAGATGATCTTTCAGGATCCCTATGCCAGCCTCAATCCACGCTGGCGTGTGCGCGACATCATTGCCGAGCCTATCCGCACACTCGGGCTCGCCACCAATGCCAGCGAGATCGAAGACCGGGTCGCCGAGCTGTTGCGGCGCGTGCGGCTCGACCCGGCGTCGCTTGCCAAATACCCCCACCAGTTTTCTGGCGGCCAGCGTCAGCGCATCGCCATTGCCCGCGCCCTCTCCAGCCAGCCAGAATTCATCATCTGCGATGAACCCACATCGTCGCTCGACGTTTCGGTGCAGGCACAGGTGCTGGATCTGATGGCCGAGTTGCAGGCCGAGTTTGGCCTGACCTACCTGCTGATCAGCCATAATCTGGCCGTCGTCCGCCAGATGGCCGATTGGGTCGGCGTGATGCAGAATGGCACTCTGGTAGAAAGCGGTCCGGTTCAATCCGTATTCGAGCAACCACAGGCCGAATACACGCAGGCCTTGCTTGCGGCAGTGCCCGACATAAGCCACCTGCGCGGATCTTCCGTAAAACCATCGAAAACGCGCAGGAAGCGGTAAGGTAGAAAAGGTCTACCGTTGGCATCCCTTTGTGAGACGCGTGCCCCAACAATTGCGGCTGCGCATCCCGTCCACATGCTTGAGCAGAAATTTGCACGCCAGCAGCCTTCATCGTTGGAGGCGGAGCGCAGACGACTTGCCAGTGCGCAACTATTGGGACTTGGCCTGGAACTCGCGGCGCTTCTCGCCGTTCCATACCGGCGCCGGCTGATGGTCTTGGCCCCATTCCGGCGGCACATTGCGCGCGACCTCGACCCACAGGTCCCGAGCGCGCCCTGCGAGGACTAGCTGGACAATTTGGTCTGCGGCCTATGACATGATCGTGCATACATACACCCACGTGTCCTTGTGAGCGCTGGAATGAAGATACTCATTGCTGAAGACGATCGTCAGTCCTCTGAGTTTTTGCGAAAGGGCCTTCTGCAGGAGGGCCATGGCGTCGAGAGCGTTGCTGACGGACGCGATGCATTGGCGTTCTGCCTCTACAATCCCTGCGACCTGCTGATCCTCGATCGGATGTTGCCCGGCATGGACGGCCTGAGCGTGGTCAAAAGCCTGCGCTCCGCCGGCCAGCAATTGCCTGTGCTCTTCCTGACCGCAATGAGCGATGTGGAAGACCGGGTCGAGGGATTGCTGGCGGGTGGGGACGACTATCTGGTCAAGCCGTTCCACTTTTCGGAGCTGTTGGCCCGCATCACTGCACTGACCAGACGTTCGACAGACGCGCCGATAGCGACGCAACTTCAGGTGCAGGATCTGACACTTGATCTATTGAGTCATACCGCAACGCGCGCGGGCGTCACGATCGAGTTGCAATCCAAGGAATATGCCCTGCTGGAAGCCCTCATGCGCAATGCGGGCCGCATTCTCACCAAGACCATGCTGCTCGAACAGGTTTGGGACTTCAATTTCGACCCCAAAACCACGGTGGTCGAAACCCACATGAGCCGGCTGCGCGCCAAGGTGGACAAGCCCTTCGACGTCCAGTTGATCCACACCACGCGTAACTCCGGCTATTCCATCCATGTCCCGCGCTAACCCGCTCACCGGGTCGGCCTTTCGGTCATCACTCTTCGTGCTGATCATGACCGCGGCGGTACTGGCGGGCGCTGGCTGGCTTATCCTCACCACCAGCCGTGCCGCACTGGTCGACCAGCTCAAAGCGCGCATCCTTGAAGACTTCGAACTGGTGCGGCAGGCGCAGGCCGCAAATGGCGAAGCCGGATTGGCCCAGTTCGTGCGGGCGGCGGGGGCTACCCAAGCCAGCACGCGCTACGTCGTTGGCATGTTCACCACCAATGGCACGCCGTTGATCGGCAATCTGACCGAGGCACCGGACTTTACTGGCTGGGCAACAAGGGTCCACAACGATCGTGAATTCCTCGAGTTTGTCGAGCAACTTCAAGATCATACCCTCGTTCTCGGACGTAGTACGGAAGCAGTGGAGCTCACCGTTACCGAGATCGTGCGAGCCCTTTTGATGGCTGGCCTGGTTGTAGGGGCAGCGGGACTTGCCATTGGCTATGCGCTTAGCCGACGCGTGTCGCAAAAGCTTGAGCTTCTGGCGGACGGCTTGGAAGCTGTCTCCCGCGGCGACGCTAGTGCTCGCATACCGGTCGGCGCTGGACACGATCAGATCGACCACCTAGCCGAACAGATCAACGTCCACCTTGAGCGGTTGTCGCGATTGATGGACACGATGCGCTCAACCGCCATTGCCATCGCGCACGATCTCAAGACGCCACTCAATCGCGCCTCACTGCTCCTGCAACAGGCCGTTGATGAGCCTGACAATCGCTCTGACCTGGTTCTTCAGGCCGATGCGGAACTACTGGCGCTGCAAAACACGATGGACACCATCCTGCGGATCTCGCGGATCGAGTCCTCCGGTGAACGCTCGTCCTTCATCGCCTTTCCTCTAAGAGAACTGCTGACCGAACTTTACGAGACTTATCAGCCCGTGGCAGAAGACGCGCAGCAGTCCCTGACGCTGGTGGATGGGCCTGAAGTCACCGCGTTCGGCGATCGTCGCATGATCGTGCAATTGGTGGTCAACCTGATCGAGAACAGCAATCGCTATGCTGGCGCAGGCGCACAGATCGCATTGGCCTGTGCAGAAACGCCCGCCGGAGCAGTGATCGTTGTTCGCGACACAGGACCGGGCATCCCCGCCGCTCAGCGCGAGGCGGTGTTCCGCCCCTTTGTCCGCCTCGAGGCCGAACGGCGCAGCGAAGGGACCGGACTTGGACTGGCGCTAGTGCAGGCCATCGTCACCCGGCATCGCGGCACGATAACGCTCGCGGACAATGCCCCGGGGCTTGTCGTTACAGTGACCTTGCCGCGCGGCAAATGAGCCGCCGAACTTTGCAAAATTGTAAAGTTCGCGAAGGGTCAGCGCAAAGGGGGCACGCTAGAACACCGGTGTTGTTGCAGACGCAGCGTCTCTCGATCCTACCCGGCGCTCCAGGATCGAGGTTTAATCGCCGGAATATGGGTTTAGTCATGAGCAAATTTTCAAAGTTCGCCGTTACAGCCTTTGCAGCTGCCAGCATCATTGTAAGCACCGGCGCAGCGTTCGCCGCCCCAGTCTTCTCCGTCGCAGAACCCGGCAACGGTCTGTCGATCTCCGACTTCAAGAGCCAGCTGGCCGTGTTCAACAAGGACGACGTGACCGCACTCGTCAACGCCAAGACCGTGTCCGTCCTCCACTATGACAGCGCATGGACAGATGGCGAAGATCTCAATAAAGCCGTCGGCCTACTGTCGGACGACGCCCAGTCGATCAACCAGCTGCGCGAAGCCCTCAAGGCTGATCCCGCTGCCGCCAAGATCCTCCAGGAAAACAAGATTGAGATCAACACCGTGGTCGACATCGTCGACAATGGCAACGGCGCGGTCTCGCTCTACGTCTCGTAAGCTCTGCGCCGCCGAGAACAACCAACGCCCCGGCCATCGTGCCGGGGCGTATGTTTTTATGGGGCGCTACGCGATCGCGATGATATCCAGCTCGTGCTCGCCAACGGTCACCACATCGCCTTCAACCTTGCCCATCAGCGCCCGCGCAATGGGAGACACATAGGAAATGGAGCCGCCTTTGGGGTCGGCCTCGTCTTCTCCGACAATGCGATATGTCTGCTTGCGGCCATCGTCGCGGTTAAAGGTAACGGTGCTGCCGAAGCTTACGATGTCGCGCGTGGTCGGTGCCGGGATAAGCTGCGCCGTGCGCAGCCGCTCCGAAAAATAACGCAGATCACGCAGCGGATTGGCGGCCTGCCGGCGGCGTTCGTTGATGTCTTCGATCAGCATGGCCGCATCATAGGCGACGCGCGCTTCGGCCACCTGAACCTCCAGCGCCTTAAGGCCTTCGGCGGTAACGAGATTGGGTTCAGCCGAAATCGGGCGGTCGGGAAGCAGGGTTTCCGAAGCGGTTTCGGCACTGTCTTCCTTGGTAAAAGCGACGCTCACTGCATATCTCCGTCTGACGCGGACCTCTGCCGCAGCCTGTCGGAATACCCCTATTCGGGCAATCGGCGCAAATACCCGCGCGCGCCTACCCAATAGCCGCCGCGTCCGCGCGGGACGATGTCGCGATATGTTTCAATGGATATATCGGCATGCAATAGTGCGACTCAGAACCTTGATGAGACCGAGATTTTCTGATGCTGAGACGCGCCTTACTCGCAAGCACCTGCCTTCTGCTGACGCTCTCGATTGCCGAGGCACGGCCCTTCACCGATGCCGGTGGTCGCGTGGTGGAAATCCCCGAGGTTATCGAAAAAGCCCTGCCCGCTGGCCCGCCAGCCGCCGTGCTGCTCTACACCCTCTCTCCGGCAAAGCTGGCCGGCTGGGTCACCGAGCCAAAGGGCGCAGCACTCAATTACCTGTCGCCAGAAGCCAAAGGCCTGCCGACCTATGGCCGCCTCACCGGCAAGAGCGGTGACGCCAACATGGAGGTGGTCCTTGCGGCCAAGCCCGATATCATCATCGATGTCGGCACGGTCAATGACACCTACATCTCCCTCGCCGACAAGGTGCAGGAACAGACTGGCATCCCCTACATCCTGATCGACGGCAGCTTCGCCAAGACCGGCGACACCTATCGCATGTTGGGCGACCTGTTGGGTGAGGAAGGCCGCGCAAAGCTTCTGGCAGACTATGCCGATGCGACGCTCACCGACCTGACCGGCCAGCTCGCGACGATCCCGGAAGGCGACCGTCCCAGCGTTTATTACGGTCGCGGTCCCGAGGGGCTCGAAACCGGCCTCTCCGGCTCGATCAATGTCGAATTGCTCGGCGAAGTCGGCGCGACCAATGCCGCCGCCGTCGCTGGCAAGGGAGGGCTCACAGAGGTATCCCTCGAGCAAATCCTTGCCTGGGATCCAGACTTCATCATCGCCGCCGACCCTGCCTTCGCCGCCGCCGCCACATCGAACCCGGATTGGGCAAGCCTTAGCGCCGTCAAAGCCCACATGGTCTTTGTTGCACCGTCGCTGCCATTCGGCTGGTTCGATAGCCCACCAAGCGTCAACCGCCTGATCGGTGTGCGTTGGCTGGAAAACCTGTTCTACCCCGGCACCATCAAGAACGACCTGTCGGCAGAAACCAAGGAATTTTACAAGCTGTTCTACGGCGTCGACCTCAGCGATGAGCAGGTCACCACGCTTCTGACCGGCGCTCTGCCTGCAAAATAGTGACGTCAGACACCAAACGCCCGCGTGCCCTTTGGCCTTATGCCATCGGGCTCGCGGCTCTGGCCCTCATGTCCATGTTGATCGGGAAATACCCGGTCGCGCCCACGGACCTGCTGCACGCCACCCTCGGCTGGATTTGGGGAGCATCGCCGACCGACGCAACCGTCAATACGGTGATCTGGAGCGTTCGCTTCCCACGCATTCTGGCGGCTCTCGGCATCGGCGCCTCCCTTGCCGCCGCCGGTGCAACCTTCCAGGGCCTGTTTAGAAATCCACTGGTCTCACCAGATATTCTGGGCGTTTCTTCTGGCGCTAGTTTAGGTGCGGTGCTCGGCATTTTCCTGTCATTGCCCGTCATCGTCATTCAGGCAGCCAGCTTTGTCGGCGGCCTGCTCGCGGTTGGCGCCGTCTACGCCATCGGCAGCGCAATCCGCCATCGCGACCCCGTCCTGACGCTGGTTCTCGCGGGCGTTGCGGTCGGCGCCGTCGTCGGAGCAGGTATTTCGCTCATCAAGATTCTAGCCGATCCCTATGACCAGCTCCCCGCCATCACCTATTGGCTGCTCGGCAGCCTCACCTCAGTCACGCGGGGCGACATCTTCTCGATCCTCCCCGCGCTTGCCATCGGCCTCGTGCCGCTGTTCCTGTTCCGCTGGCGCATCAACCTGATGACCCTGGGCGATGAGGAAGCCAAAACCCTGGGCATCGACACCCGCCGCCTCCGCCTGATCCTCATTGCATCGGCCACGCTGATCACCGCCGCCTCGGTTTCCATCTCCGGCGTCATCGGCTGGGTTGGCCTCGTCATCCCCCACATCGCCCGTATGCTGGTCGGCCCCGACTTCCGCCGCCTACTCCCTACCTCCATGGTGCTCGGCGCGGCGTTTCTGCTGATCGTCGACATTCTCGCGCGCAGCATCGCGCAGATCGAAGTGCCGCTCGGCATCCTGACAGCAGCGCTTGGTGCCCCCTTCTTCATCTGGCTGCTCGCGAGCGGTCGCCGAGGCTGGCAATGAAGCTCACCGCCACAAATCTAAGTTTCGGCTACGGTCACGGCCTCATCGGCGAAGCCGTGGACATCACCATAAATGGCGGCGTCACTTGCCTGCTGGGCCCAAACGGCGCCGGCAAAACCACGCTGTTCAAGACCATGCTGGGCCTGCTGACGCCTAGCCATGGCACCGTCACCCTCGACGAAAAACCGCTTACCAATTGGCGGCGTGAAGACCTTGCCCGTGCCGTTGCCTATGTCCCGCAGGCCCACGCGGTGCTGTTCCCCTTCACCGTGCGTGACGTCGTGCTGATGGGACGGGCGGCGCGTGTCCCCGCCTTCGCCGCGCCAAGCCGCAGCGACATTGCCATCGCCGACGCCTGCCTCGACCGCCTCGGCCTCAGCCACCTCGCCGACCGGCCTTATACCGAGATCAGTGGGGGCGAGCGCCAGATCGCGCTGATTGCCCGCGCCCTTGCGCAGGAGCCATCCATCCTCATCATGGACGAGCCAACGGCCAGCCTCGATTACGGCAACCAGCTCCGTGTGCTCTCCCATGTCCGCACGCTGGCCAGCCAGGGCATTAGCGTGGTTCTGTCCACCCACAATCCGGAGCACGCTCTGCTCTGCGCCGACCGCGTTGCGCTGTTCCACGAGCGTCGCATCATCGCCATTGGCGCCCCCGGCGACGTGCTGACGGCTGCGGCCATCAAACAGCTCTATGGAGTGGACGTGGTCATCGGCCGCCTGCCCGGCAGTGCCGCGGCAACCATCGCGCCCGTACCCTTCGACAAGGAAATCCACAATGGTCCGTGAGAACGAAATTCGCGACGGCGAAATCGCCGTATCTGTCCCCGAGGTAACGGATGCCGGACTGATCTATATCGGCCGGATTTCCACCCCCTGGACCTCGCGGTTCGAATGCCCCCGCCAGGGTCGTCACGATGGCCCACTCTGCCGCATCGACATTTTCGAACCCTGGGCGGCGGCCCTGTCGGGCGTCGACCTCTATGAACGGCTGGAATTGCTCTATTGGCTGGATCGATCGCGCCGCGACTTGGTGCTGCAAAGCCCGGCAAAGGATGGCACCACCCGCGGCACCTTCTCCATCCGTTCCCCCGTGCGCCCCAATCCCATCGGCACATCCATCGTCAAACTGGAGCGGGTCGAAGGCGCCACGCTTTTCGTGCGCGGCCTCGATTGCCTCGATGGAACACCCCTGCTCGACATCAAGCCCGACCGCACTCTGTTCAGCCCCCTTGCCGCCGCGCAGGCTGGCGATTTTCAGGTGGGTGACGCGGGCTAGTCGTCGATGCGCGTCAGCGTGCTACTGATCGTGTAGTCCTTGCGTGGGCCGGACACGACATGCTCGATCCGAACCACGCCCTCTTCGAGCCAGTAGCGCGACCGATAGATGTCTGGCGGACACGCGTGGAACCCCTCGCCAACCGATATGCCGTTGATCTGCGCCAGTCGGACGCTCTGGAACAGGCGCGGTAGCGTCTCGTCGAAGAAGACGTCCATTCGCAGCCCGCTGATCCGATAGAGATAGCGCCGCTCGAAGTCGTAGCCCTTGCCGTCCTCAAGCCGAAGCCGTCCGCTTTCGCGGTACCGCAAACCCTCAAGGCTTGGCGTAAAACTGGCGCGCCCCACCATATCGCCGCCATCGGAAACGGTCCGATCCAGCCGCCACTCGCCGACCAGAAGGGCCGCGATGTCTGGCACCACCAAAGTCGCAGTCAATCGACAGCAACCATGACGTCAGAGGCCTTCACGATCGCATAAGCCTGTTGCCCAACAGCCAGTCCCAGCTCGTCCACGGCATCATTGGTAATCGAGGCGGTCACAATCGACCCACCCACATCGATGCGAACATGCGCTGTCGTCGCGCCTTTCACGACTTCAGTGATCGTGCCCTTGAGACGGTTGCGCGCACTGATTTTCATGACGACTCCTTTCGGTTCGATCCGTTCAACGAACACTCCCCGACCCCACGGTCAAGTGCGATGACCTCGCGTCGACGTGATGGGGAATATCCACGCAAGCAAGAGATCGGTAACGCCGATCCAATAGGGTAACCGTGTCTTTACCAAGGTGTTTGCATGTCGCCCGTTTCTACCCGTTGGCTCCGTTTTGCCGGCTTGGCCATCATGGCTGTGTGGCTGGCAGGATGCAGCCAGTTCACCGGCGACAACAGGCATATGGTGCCGCTGCCAAAGGCTGCAGTGGAACGGCTGGCAGCCATCGGCTCGTCGCCCAAGGCGCCGATGCTGGTCCGGATCTACAAGGAAAGCTCGGAGCTTGAGGTCTGGAAGCAGACCACCACCGGCAAGTATGCGCTGTTCAAGACCTATGCCATTTGCACCTGGTCGGGCGCGCTCGGACCCAAAATCCGCGAAGGTGACATGCAGTCGCCCGAGGGCTTTTATGATGTCTCTCCCGGCCTGATGAACCCGAAGTCGGCCTATTACCTGTCGTTCAACACGGGCTTTCCCAACAAGTTTGATCGCTCGCTTGGGCGCACGGGATCGAACCTGATGGTGCATGGCGATTGCAAATCGGTCGGCTGCTACGCCATGACCGATGGCCAGATCAAAGAGATCTACGCGCTGGCTCGCGAGACGTTCAGCGGTGGCAATCGCAACTTTCAGGTGCAGATGTTCCCGTTCCGCATGACGGACGCGAACATGGCCAAGCACGCATCGAGCCCCCACATTGCCTTCTGGACCAACCTCAAGCAGGGCGCGGACATCTTCGAAAACACGCGCGTGCCACCCGCCTGGGACGTCTGCGAACAGCGCTACGTGTTCAACCGCAACGACCCGACGACACAGCCACTCGATCCGAACGGCGCCTGCCCGCCAATCCAGAGCAGCGCCGCAATGGCATATTTCTAAGCAACAAGGCCGCCCTTTCGAGGCGGCCTTTCTGCTTCAAGCCATGCTAGGCGCGGGCATTGGCCCGTCATCGTCGTCCGGCTCCTTGGCATAGGCCGCAGACAGCATCCGATAGTAGCGCGAGTTCATCGCCACCAGGGTCAGCACCACGCCCAGCAGGCCCGCCACGGTAAAGACCAGCGCAATGCCTCGAGCTGGTCCCGTGCCGAACCAGCCGCCTATCGTCTGGGCGCCCGCTCCATCTGTCATGAATGGAATGACGATGAACTGCGTCAGCGGTCCGATCAGAAATGCCGTCAGCGGCGACGCCGCCTGTTCGATAGACTGAGCAAAGCCGAAGACGCGCCCCTGACGTTCCATCGGAACAACCTTTTGCAGCGTCGTCTGCTCTGCCGCTTCAGCATAAGGGCCAAGGAACATCCAGATAAAGCACCCGCCGGCCAGCAGCCAGATAGAGGGCTGTATGGTGAACACACAGCACACGCCCCAGGTCACCAGATTGACCATCAGCAGTGTGCGAAGGGGATTTTTACCCAACCCAGTTTTGGAGATGATCAGGCCACTCACGATGAAGGCAGTCGACAACACGCCGAACAGCAAGCCCCACATCTGCACCGACACGAGTGACAGCCCATAGGCATCCAACAGCGCCATGAACACGCCGCCGAGGAAGTTGTTGAACGTGGCGAAGAAAATCAGAGCAAACAGTCCGGGCACGGAGGCGATGGTACGGATTGTGCCCCTTATATCCACGCGCTTGGGTTCCGTGGGCACGCCGGGTTCGGCCACAGCGCGCCGCTCATCGATATGCACCCAGTGCAAATGGACGAAGACAAGGAACGACACAACGACCGCCAACACCAGCACGGCGACCATCCCGCCCCAGGCAACGAGAAAACCGCTGATGACAGATGTGGTCAAAAACCCGATGCCACTGACCATGCCAACCAGGCCATTGGCCTTGTCGCGTTCTGGCTCGGGAATAAGGATGGTCACCAGCGTTGGCAGCGCGATGGAGCGAATATTGCCCGCGATCACACCCAGCATAACCAGGAACACAAAGCCCCAGAGATAGGGGCCATAGGGGTCTTTGAATGCGCCTTCTGGCTCCAAAAACACCATTCCCAAGGACAGACTGAAGAACGCCAGCGACACCACGCTTGACCCCTGCATGGTCAGCTTTTTGGGATTGTGATCGACGATGCTGCCAAACCAGAAGCCAAGGGCAGCGGTGAACACAAGATAGATGCCTGCGACCATTCCGGTCGCAAACACCGACTGCGTCTCAATATAAATCCAGAACGTGAGAGCGAACCAAACTGTGTAGTTGGTGACATTCGCGACGAGGTTGTTGCCGAGAATTTGGTGAAATGGGCTCATGGTCGCCTCGTGGACAGTCGTCTTTCAGGCGACCGAGCCTATCACATCTCCGCTACACGCCAATCAGCTGTCTGGATCGCCTAGCCGATGGTGCGCTCCAGGAGAGACAGCCAGTTGCCATAGGCAATCCGCTCGACCAACTCGTCGCCATAGCCGTGTGCCCGCATGGCATCGAACAGCTTGGGCAGACCGGAGGCATCGCCGATTTCGCGCGGAATCATGGCGCCATCGAAGTCGGAACCAAGGGCGACGCGCGTTTCACCAACCCGCTCGATCATGGCATCGAGATGGGCGAGCATGATGTCGAAACCAGTATCCGGATTGTTACGCCCGTCGGGTCGGAGGAAACTCACCGAAAAGTTTAGCCCAACCACACCGTCGCTATCGCGGATCGCGTCAAGCTGGCGAGCGGTCAGGTTGCGAGGCGTTTCGGTCAGGGCGTGGACATTGGAGTGCGTCGCAACCAGCGGCGCAGTCGACAGTTTTGCCACATCCCAGAACCCCTGCTCGTTCATATGAGAGAGATCGACCACCACACCCAGGCGATTGCACGCCGCCACAAGGCGACGACCTGCATCCGTCAGCCCCGGCCCGACATCAGGCGATCCAGGGAAGCGGAATGGCACACCGTGGGCGAAGATATTGTTGCGGCTCCACACAGGGCCAAGCGAGCGCAGACCTGCCGCATAAAGCACGTCGAGCATGTGGAGGTCTTTGTCGATGGCCTCGACGCCCTCGATATGCAGGAGCGCCGCCAATGCGCCACGCGCTGTGGCCGCACGGATTTCCCCGGCTGTCCTGCAGACGACGATCTGGCCATTGGAAGCCGCTTCCAGCCGCAACAGCACGGAGACCTGCCCGAGCGTTACGGTACGCGCATAATCCAACTCAAGCTCGGGTGGCAGCGGCATGTCATATGTCGCATTGCCCATCGGGCTGAAGTCGAACTTTTCGGCAGGCGGTACGAACACCGCAAAGAAGCCGCCAGCGAGATGCCCTGCCCGCGCCTTGGGCAAATCCAGATGCCCGCGCCCGCCGCCATTGATGAAGGACGCTATGGGGTCGCCAGAAGTATCAAGATACATGCGCAGCAACGCATCATTGTGACCATCAAACGCGGTAACTGGCTTGGACATCTAGACTTTCCTGCAACGTGACATGCCGCAAGGTTATGCCAGTTGCAGGCGATTGCGAACCCCAATCAGGCCCAATCAACGATCCCAGACGCGTGGCCAGTAGAGATCGTCGTCGTAGTCGTCCGGGATCGGCGACAAGCGGACCAATGCGGCAGCCGCAAACTCGATCTGCAGCGCGAGGTGCCGAATTTCTTCTGGCATGGGCTGGCCCGAGATGAACTCGCGGGTGCGCCATTCATTGACCTTAAGTGCTTTCAGGCGGCGACGGGCTTCTGCCTCCACGTCTTCCACCACAACCGGAACCGTATCAGCAACTGGTACGTACCGCTTCGGCTCCGTCCACTCCCTGCCAGCATCGATCTCCGCGAAACGCACTTTGGTCCCCTGTTCATGCAGCCCTCGCACAATTGCCAGCGGCCGATAGCTAACATTGCCACCATTCCATTACTGATCCGGTAACAACACTGGCTTGGAAAGCAGGGCTCCTATGCTAGTGGTGCAGGCATGAGCATCCTCTACGTCATGGCCGCTGAGTCCGAATATGGTCCCCATCTGCGCGCCCGCATCACCCCGCTGATCTCGGGCATTGGGCCTGTCGAAGCAGCAGTATCGGTCACGCGCGCGCTGGCGCAGGCCGAAGCCAAAGGCACACTTCCAAGCCTTGTTGTGTCTCTCGGATCCGCTGGTTCGCGCACACTTGAGCAGTGCGGCGTCTATCAGGCCACCAGCGTCTCCTATCGCGACATGGACGCGTCCGCCCTCGGGTTTCCCAAGGGGCAGACCCCATTGCTGGACCTGCCCCCGGTCATGGCGCTGTCCCCACAGATCGAGGGCGTTGCTGGTGCGCGGCTGTCCACCGGCGCCAACGTCGTGTCCGGCGCGGCCTATGACAGCATCGATGCTGATATGGTGGATATGGAAACCTACGCGGTGCTCCGAGCCTGCCAGTTGTGGTCAGTTCCTCTTCTGGCACTGCGCGGCATTTCCGATGGCGTCGCCGAACTGACCGGCGTGCATGACTGGACGCAATATCTGCACATCATCGATGAGAAGCTGGCCGCAGTCGTGGACCAAATCGAGATCGACCACGCGGCAGGACGGCTCTAGCGCCTAGTTCTGGTTCTTTGCCTTCTTGTCCCGGCGTGCCCGACGCCAGGTGGTCCACTTTCGCGTGCCGCGCACGATGGCCGTATTCACTGGCCCTTGCAGGATCACAAGATCAAGCGCGAGGAGCAGCAGGCCGAGGGGCAGCATCCAGAGACCGAGCACAGGCAGGAAGCTGAAGATGCCACCGAGGACCAGGAGGATACCCAGGGGGATACGCATCCAGCGCGCTTCCGGCTGGCGCAAACGCTCGAGCACACGGGCTGCCGCATCGGGAATGCGGCGCTGCAGCTTGTCGAACTGGCGATCGAGCCTTGCCCTGGTCTTGTGCATCAATGGCCTTTCTTCGCCCAAATCACACTCCTAACCTAAGAACTCTGCTCGCCCCATCCAAGAGTGAGTAGTGAAAAACCTTCGGGCCCGGAACTTCTTGTCGGACGCAGAGTTGAGCAAGTGACACAACTAAAGGAGCGTCATTATGGCAACTGCCGCAAAACGTACCATCAAGCAGCTTGAAGACGCGGGCGATGACCTGTCGAGCAACATCTCTGACCAGATCGCATCCTTGCGCAAGGAAATCGCCTCGATTGCTGAAGCAGTCAGCGACTACAGCGGCCACACCTTTGATGACGTGCAGCACAATGCAGTCGCGCTCGCCAAGGAAGTTCGCCATCAGGGCGCAGCCGTCGCCAAGCAGGTGAGCCGCCAGGCAACTGTCGCGACCAAGGCCGTGCAGGAGAACCCCTTGCCCGTGATCATCGCCCTTGGCACCATTGCCCTTATTTCGGCGCTGATTTTCACGCGCGACTAAGCCAAACGTTAGCAGCCTGCTAACCTTCTCGGTCAACGCGACCTTAAGTCTGTTGGGTCATTTTCAGTCAAACTTGCACAATTGCAACAGACCGGAGATGGCCCAATGCGTTTTTCGACCAAAGCACTGCTTCGCGCAGCTGCCCTCGTCGTGGCTGCATCAAGCCTTGGCGGTTGCAGCTTTCTCGGCCTTAATTTCGGCATGGCGCAGCTCAGCGAGAAAGAATGCCTGATGCGCGCGATGTACTTTGAATCCAACCGCTCCAGCGCCGAAGGCATGCTGGCTGTCGGAACGGTCGTGATGAACCGCAAGGCGGATTCCCGTTATCCGCAAAACGTTTGCGGCGTTGTCGGGCAGAAGAACCAGTTCGCAGAAGGCGTTCTCACCCGCAAGATGACCGATAGCGGCGCAGTGCTCGCCTCGCAGATGGCGGACGAAGTGCTGCGTGGCAACCGGCATCCCGGCGTGCAGAATGCTCAGCATTTCCACACCGCCGGCCTGCGCTTCCCCTACAACAATATGCACTACGTGCTCGAGGCTGGCGGCAACGAGTTCTACGAAAAGTACTGATTTCGCTTAGAAATCGCCGCCAATATCGAAGTCTCCGCCGTCATAGTCATCTGAGCCCGCATCCGTGTCTTCGGCGGGGGACGGTTCAAGCTCCTGCGCATTGGCGCCACCGGTAAACATCCCGGCAATCGCGCTGCCCAGCAGCATACCGCCGGTTACGCCCAGCGCAGTCTGCGCCGCCCCGGCCAAAAAACCACCATTCCCGCCTGCCCCGCGATCCCAAGGACCACGAGCGCGCTGCGGCTGACGTTGCGGCTCGTCACCACCAAACAGCCCGCCCAGGAAACCACCACGCTGCTGGCTCTGTGCAGATTCTAGCTGCTCAATCCGCTCGCGTGCCTGCCGCAGGGCAACTTCCTGAACCAGGATTGTCTGCGCCATATAATAAGGCGCTGGCGGGTAGTCGCGCAGTCGCTGCTGGATGAGAACCTCGGCATCCCGGTCTCGAGGCGCCGCATTCCGCGCCACGTCTTCGACGCGGTCGAACAGGCCATTGATTGCGTCACTATCGTCACGGTTCGACATAACGGCACTCCTCGCGTTCGATTAACTTCACTGCATGTGGTAAAACATTGTCAGCGCTGCAATGTTTGAGCGATCAAATTCTACGTCGCCGCGAAAAAGCCACAAACCGAACAAAACTTTGCCGGAGGTACTGGTGTAACGAGACCGTGATCGGCGTCACCCAAGTCGCCACGACCACAGGGAAAAATCCATGAACACCAAGTTCCTCCTGCCGCTCGCTGCTATTTCCGTTCTGGCCCTGGCTGCTTGCAGCAACCCAGATACCCCAGCTGCGCCAGCCGCAACGACCGAGACCTCCACCCCTGCTGAGACTGCGCCAGTTGCGGCTCCAGCTGCTGCCCCTGAACCCGCTGCTCCTGCTGCACCAGCCGCTGCCCCTGCAGCCGCTGCTGCTGCCGCCGACGCAATGGCTCCCGCTGCCGGCGCTGCGGCCATGACCCCAGAACAGGCAATGCAGGCCGTTCAGGCTCAGGCAGCTTCGCTCACCCCAGAGCAGAAGGCCGAGACCGTTGCCGCTGCTCGCAAGGCCGCTGAAGACGCCGGCAAGGCACAGGGCCTGACCGACGAGCAAATCAAGCAGGCCGCCGATATGGCTGAAGCCGCTACCAAGCAGATGCTCGGCATGTAACCTCTGGGCTACGTGAAAATCATGGCCCCGCTGCTTAACCGGCAGCGGGGCTATTTTTTTGCCCCAACGCGCAGCACATAGCCAATCACGACAGCCACGGCCTCATAGAGTTCGAGAGGAATGCTGTCGTCGATTTCGACACCACTCAGCGCCTCGGCCAAGACCGGATTGGCCTCGATCACCACACCATTTTCCTCGGCAAGAGCCACAATCCGGTCTGCCACAAGCCCGCGTCCGCTGGCCACCACGCGTGGCGCCTCGCGGCTCCCCTTCTCGTATTGAAGCGCGACGGCCACTGATCTTGGTTTGAGCTCGTCACTCATGTCCGAGCATCCACGAAGTTGCCCGATGGCCTTGCCGCTGGCGCAGGCGGCTCACCATGTCGAACCACAATCGCCCCCGGCTGGAGCCCCACGCTGACCAGCGTTTCCCGCAGTGCGTCCATCTCCGACTCCAGCGCCGCCGAAGCGTCTGGCTCGGCCGCCCACAGCATGATCCCGGTCGCCTGCCCGCGCAGCGACACCTGCGCTCCGACCTCGCCGAGATCGGGAAGATTGATCGCGAAGCGCATCTGCCACCCGCGCTCACCTTCCGCCTCGGTGCCGTTGTGCTGATCGCGATGAATCTGAAACTGCATCATGGTCTGGTGCTGACCGACCAGCACAGGCAAATCGAGGCTCCAGTCTCCGCTGCCCTTTGCCTGCGCATCCGGAAGCGATGCATGTTGATGAAGCCTCACCCGAGCCAAGGCCCCTTCTGTTCGCTCCTGCACATGTCGGCCAAGATCTTCTAGCGTCGTCCCCGGATCGAGCGGCGCTACCGCCGGTCCGCGTGCTCGGGGCACCGCTCCTTTGAGCGGGGGGGGGACATTGGCCACCGCTGCAACCGGCGTTCCATGGCCCAGCCACGATGCCATCGTTTGCCTGAGGACAAGCAGGGAGGCCTTCATATCGCCCTGCGCCAGGGTTACCGCGCCCCGTGCGAGTTGCGCCTCCTGAAACAACCCAGAACTCAGGACTGCCTTTTGCAGGGCACTGCCATCGAGCTTCCCGCCTTCCAGCGAGACCTGCGCCGCCAACACGCGCTGAACGGCGCGCATTACCGGCTCGGGCAGCCCAACTTTACCGGCAAGGGTGCTCAGGGCGGTGGTAAGCCCGGCCGCGCTATCCTGCCGGGGCAAAGACACCTGAACCATCTGCGCCAACGCCGCCTTGGGCGTGGCAGGTTGCGAGACTGGAGGCGCGGTCCCCTGCGTCATCACACCCGCTGGTCGCTCAGGCGCTGCCATCTGAGCGACGTTGGGCCGCTGTACGGACAGACCTGAAGGTGTCGACGTCACAACAGGCGCCCTGGCAGCGGCCTGCGGGTAGACACTGGCAGGAGGAGGCGTGGTACCGGCGTTGGTAGTCACCGTCGGAGCAACCGAACCTGGTACCATGGCTGGCGCGCTGGACTGGGGAGCAAGCGTTGGGGAGGATGAAACGGCGGATTGTGAGGCCTGCGCCAGCGGCGCATTTTCGATCGCAGCGCGTGCCCCGGCGGATACCGTTACCGGTGGCTGGGGCGTGGGAGCTGGTTGGGGCGTGGGAGGCTGCAGGAGCAATGCGAGACGCAACTGCGCGCCGCTGCCCTGAACTTCAAAATTGAGAACTGCCCCCACATTCACGGCATTAGGCAGGACCAGATTCAACATCTGCCCGTTGATCTGAACTTGCGTGCCGCCATTTGGGGCCGGTCCAATGACCTTGCCGTCCAGCATCTGCCCTGCTTGCAGAGCAAGCGCCTGCAACGCGCTTGAACGCGTGGCCAAAGCTATTGAGGGAAGCTGCGAGGGAATGGACATGGCGTGGCTGACCCTCTGCCGCACCATGCGGCGTACCCACCTTAGCGTACGCCGATCATCCTATGATTCCCGCCTCTTGGGAAACTTAACAAAACCTGGCTCAATCGGGGCGGATGTCAGTGTATTCCTTCGTCGCTGGCTTGCCACGGAAAGTGACCCAGAAGAAATTCAGGGTGTATGTGCCAGCGGTTTTGAACACGCCCTCTTTTTCAAGGCGCCGGCCCGAGGTCTTCATCTTCAGCTTGAATGTCCATTTCACGCCACCAACCTTGGACAGGCGCACCGCGACGTCGGTGTCTTCGCCGAAAAACTGGATGGAGCGATCATAGCCGCCCACCTGGGCCCAGGCGGCGCGCTTAAACACAAAATTGCCGCCCTGCACGACAGAGCCAACCCGCAGCACAAAGCGGTTGAGGACGTAAATCAGGTAGGTCAGGCCATAGAACATGTTCACGAGGAACCGGCTCCAGGCACTCATGTCATAGTAGACATAGGGGCCGCTGAGGCAGACCAGCTTGGTGTCCTTGGCGAACTCGGAAAACACCGTGTCGAGCCAACCCACCGGTACAATCGTATCGCTATCGATATTGGCGACGAGGTCAAAACCTTCGCTGGCAGCGAAGCCAGCGTCGCGCGCGTTGACCAGGCCCTTCTTGGGCTCATCGACCACGCGCACAGATGGGAAGCTGCGGGCAATCTCGCCGGTGCGATCGGTCGAGGCGTTGTTGACCACAATGATTTCCGCGTCAGCGCCGGAGCGCGCGATCTCAGCCACCACAGACTCAAGGCATTTGCCGATTAGCGCCTCTTCATTATAGGCGGGTATAACAAATGCCAGTTTCATTGCGGCCTCTTGCAGATCAGGGCCCGTGGCCCAAGATTGCCAGCAGATACCGTCAAAGTCCCGCAACGGCAACATTGAGCGGGCATTTTCCAGCTTTTTGGCGGGCGGCACCGTACGATACCGCCCGCAGCACAAGTTTCAATCAGCCGATATAGTCGCGCTTGCCGATTGGAATGCCGTTATTGCGCAGGATCGAATAAGCGGTCGTCACGTGGAAGTAGAAGTTCGGCAGCGCCCGTTGGGTCAGATAGGTCTCGCCGTCCATGGTAACCTCATTACCACCCAGTTTCAGCGTGATCTGACGGTCTTCGGAGCCATCGAGATCGGAGGCCTGAACGGTCGACAACAGGTCGAGCGCCTTCTGGATGCGAGCGCGCAGTTCATCAAAGGTCTTTTCGGTGTCGGGCCATGAGGGCACTTCCTTACCCGCCAGACGCGAGACGCAGCCCTTAACGTGGTCGGTCGCAATCATGATTTGCCCGCGAAACGGTATCATATCCGGAGCGAGACGCGCTTCTGACAGCACGAGCGTGTCGAACTTGCGGTCAGCCGCATAGGCCTCCGCCTTGTCCATGATCGCCAACAGATTGGTCAGCATGCGCGTAAAAACCGGCACAGACATGCCGTACATAGAGATCGTCATCGCAAAGACACCTTGATTGTCAGGACCCGAACGGGAACTGTCTTGTGCGCCACGTCATGGTGGCTGACTAGCGAGATCGGGATGCATCCGGACAAAGACAAGCCCCTGGCAGGACCAAGTTTTGGTCCAGTATGGCTGCAAAAGCTGCGCAACAAGCTTCGCCTGCTCTATCACAGCCAGGCCCCCGGCGCGCAGCGCTTCCAGTATGCGGTCCTGCTGGTTGATCTGGCGATCATCGCGTTTTTTATCGCGACGCCTCTGCTCAAGGACAATCCGTCCTTTCTCTGGATCGACTACACTATCGCCGCAATCCTGCTGATCGACTTCACGGCCCGCGCCCTCGCCTCTACCGACATCCTGCGCTGGCTCCGGCAGCCGCCGGTCATCATTGATGTCTTCATTCTGCTGACGCTGCTCGCACCCGGCTGGCTGGTCAATCTCGGATTCTTGCGGATCCTGCGCCTGTGGACGCTAACCCGTGGCTACGCCTTCTGGCGCCCCCTGAAAAAGCACGGCCTCGCCAGTTATCAGGACACCATTCAGGCGGTCATCAACCTGCTGGTATTCCTCTTCGTCGTCACCGGCTTCGTCTACACAGCCTTCGCCAACCGCAGCGATGGCATCACCGGTTATGTGGACGCGCTCTATTTCACCGTGGCCACAGTAACGACGACCGGCTTCGGTGATGTCACCTTGCCAGGGACAATGGGTAAGCTGGCCTCTATTGTCATTATGATCATCGGCATTTCGCTATTTGTCCGGCTCGCCCAGTCCATCTTCCGGCCAAACAAGATCGTCTTCCCCTGCCCGCAATGCGGCCTGCAAAAGCATGATCCCGACGCAGTCCATTGCAAAGCATGTGGACATATCCTCAACATTCCCAATGCTGGTGAGGATTAGGTTCGTCCGGCGAAATATATGGAAGAGCCCGTCGTTGCTGCAAAGGTTACTTCGGGTTCACCAAGCGGCTTCACCGCAGGTTAGGTTTCACCTTGTAACGGTGGGTTCCAACTGGGGGACCGATGCCAAGCCTGGATTTCCTGACGCTCTACATCCTGATTTTCATGAACGCGCTCACGCTCTGCGTGATCTGGGCGGCGTTTGCGTATCGGTATCGGCCCAATCCACCTGCCCTGTACTGGCTGGCCGGTATGGCGCTGAATATGATCGGTGGCGGCGTCTTGGCGATCCAGGGCAACGAGGGATCACTCGTTCCGGCCATTCTCGGCAATACGATAATCATCCTCGGATTTGGCCAGTTCTGGATCGGCCTCCGCCGCTTCCAGCATCAGGCGGGAGGTCAACGCCACGTCGTTGCATGCGCGCTCATCGCTATGGCCTTCATGATCGCGTGTTATGACTTCGATCGCGGACGGGCCATTGTCTATGCCACCGGACAAGCCTGTGTGATGGGCATGTCTGTCCATCACCTGCTGCGCCATCGTCAGCCCGGGATTGGCATGGTGGTTGCCGTATTGGCGTTCTCGGTCGCCGCACTTGGCCAGCTGATGGTCATCGTGAGCAACGGGCTCGTCCTATCGCACGCCTTGGATTTCGAGATCTATTATGTCCTGGCGTCCTACGCCCTGCTCTGCACCGTCTTCAGCTGCATAGTCTGGAACCTGGGCTTTGCGATGATGACGATCGACCGTTTGCAGGACACTCTGCGGCGCATGTCAGAGACCGATGAACTGACCGGTGTGCTCAACCGTCGTGGCTTGCAACGCAAGCTGGACACATATCAGCACGACGCAAAGCGCACCGGCCGCGCCTTGTCCGTCGTCCTCATCGACCTCGATAATTTCAAGCCGCTGAATGACAACTATGGGCACGCCGCCGGAGACAAGGCACTCCAACAGCTAGGTCAGCTCATCAGCGCGAACATTCGTCCCAGCGATATCGTCGCCCGGCTCGGTGGCGACGAATTCTGCGTCCTGCTGCCTGCTACAGGGGAAAGCGAGGCCGCTCGCCAGGCGGAAACCCTCCGTCACCTGATCGCCACGACCGCTTTTGAAGTCCCCGATGGCGCCGTGGCGCTTTCGGCGAGCCTTGGCGTTTCGACACATATCGCGTCGGCCGATAACGCACTGGACTTGCTGATCGAGGCTGACAAATCCCTTTATCGCGACAAGGCCCTCAAGGCATCACGATACACTGACGCCAAACGCGCGTAACGCATCAACGAACCAGCGACGGCAGTCGTGAAGGAACGGCTGCAGCAGCGAAGCATTGAGTTCTCACAGACAAGGAGAGTTCGATGCCAGATCGCTTCACCATGCAAGATCCCCGACATCAATATCCCGCGCCGCCATTTGCTCCGCAGACACAATCGCCCCCCGGGCTGGTCAGCAAGATGGAGCCCAAGCCAGACCACGGCGAAGAAAGCTACGCTGGCTTTGGCCGGCTGCTTGGCCGAAAGGCACTGATCACGGGCGGAGACTCCGGCATCGGCCGCGCCGTGGCCATTGCATTTGCGCGTGAAGGGGCCGATGTCGCGATCAACTTTTTGCCCTCAGAGATTGAGGATGCCAACGAGGTCATCGCCTACATTGATCAAGCTGGAACGAAAGCGATTGCGCTTCCCGGTGACATCTCAAATGAGAAAACATGCAACGCAGTCGTTGCAGATGCCGTGGAGCAACTCGGCGGCCTCGACATTCTGGTGATCAACGCGGCTCGCCAGCAAGCGCGAGAGACCGTTGAAGATGTAACCAGCGAGGACTTCGACAAGACCCTCAAGACCAATCTCTACGCCTTGCACTGGATGACCAGAGCCGCATTGCCCCATCTGCCCCCGGGTGCATCGATCATCACGACGACGTCCATCCAGGCCTATGAGCCCTCGGGACAACTTCTGGACTATGCGACCACTAAGGCGGGCATCGTAGCGTACACCAAGGCACTGGCATCACAGCTGATTGAGAGAGGTATCAGGGCAAATGCAGTCGCCCCCGGTCCCTTCTGGACGGTACTTCAACCCAGCGGCGGCCAGTTTCCCGAAAAGGTGGAGGAGTTTGGTGGCAATAGCGCCTTCGGTCGCCCCGGGCAGCCCGTCGAACTCGCACCAGTCTACGTGCTCCTGGCCTCCCAGGAAGGCAGCTACATCACTGGAGAAGTTTTCGGTGTCACCGGCGGCAAAGGAATCGCCTGAGACCGCCGCAAAGGACAATTGTCCTTTTATGATCGGCGGAACTTCCCATAGTCCCGCCCGTTGCCTTTGAAGCGTCTACTCACAGGAGTTGAAAATGGCCGAAGACAAGACACTCGACGACCTCTTCCTCGACACCGTCAAAGACATCTATTTCGCCGAACGCCAAATCCTGAAGGCGCTGCCTAAGATGGCCAAGGCAG
Organism: Devosia epidermidihirudinis; assembly: GCF_000971295.1. Taxonomy (GTDB): domain Bacteria; phylum Pseudomonadota; class Alphaproteobacteria; order Rhizobiales; family Devosiaceae; genus Devosia; species Devosia epidermidihirudinis. The sequence goes on from NZ_LANJ01000012.1 coordinate 182,338, forward strand.
CACATTCCCCCGAGTTGCAGGCGGGCTTTGAGCAGCACTTTGCCGAAACTGAAGGCCATGTTGAACGTCTGGAACAGGTTTTCGCTCTGCTCGGCAAAACGCCACGCGGCAAAACATGCGACGCAATTCTCGGCATTCTCGAGGAGGGCAAGTCGATCATGGAAGACTTCAAAGGCGCGAGTGCGCTGGATGCGGGTCTCGCAGCCGCCGCCCAAGCCGTCGAGCACTACGAGATTGCCCGCTACGGCACCTTGAAAAGTTGGGCGGAAAAGCTGGGCATGACGGAAGCGGCCGCGTTGTTCGAAGCCACCCTGCGTGAAGAGGTTGCCACGGATGCCAAGCTTTCGAAGCTGGCAAAAACCAACCTGAACGCCATGGCCGCTTAGAGCCACCTCAACAATTGAAACTGCAGTCACACCAGGGTGTAGGATCAATCCCACGCCACCGGTAGCAGCAACACCTTCGACGCAGCGTGCGCGTCGAAGGTCATAAACCTAACACTATCATTGAGATGCCTGGCAGGGGCTGGGGGACTCGAACCCACGACCCTCGGTTTTGGAGACCGATGCTCTACCAACTGAGCTAAACCCCTTCAGGCGAGGGTTTGTCTAATGGCAAAGAGTGCTTTGTGCAAGACCTTCTGACGCGATCATGCCCAGATGTGTGGAATGACCGGAATGGCAAGCAGAACGATCCCCAGCAGCGAGGCCATAAAGCAGATGGAACGCCAGGGGCTGAGGCCACGTACGTAACAAACGACGTAGATCGAACGCGCGACAAAATAGACGCCGCCGCCCACCAGCGACAGCCACCCCTGCTCTCCGAGCACCACCGAGAGAATCGCCAGCGTCAGGAACACCGGCAGAGTTTCCTGCAGATTGCCCAGTGCTCGGCGCGACCGTGCGAGCTCAACGGTTGGCTCGGGCAGGTTATCGCGCGGACCAGTCTGCGCTTGGGTGCCGACCTGTTTGGTCAGATAGTTTCCGGGCAGCATGACCTGGACCAGCAAAAGCAGCAGCACGAGAAGAATCATCAAGAGCATTGGTATTCACCTGTTGGATAGCCGTGAGCGTGGCCCATAGGGCTATCGAGCCAAAGCCCTGTGAGCAATGGCAAAGCGGACTTCGTCCCTGGAACGCGGACGCGGCCATTTACAAACTGCCATCGTCATCCAATAAAAGGCTTGCGAGTTTGTGGAATCCCGGCGGCGCCGACTGATCACTCAGGGGAGAAATACCCCGGAAGGATAATCATGCGTCTATTGCTTGCGCTGGCCATTGTTGCCCTGTCGCCCACCCTTGCCTTTGCTCACACCGGTGTTGGCCACACAGCAGGCTTCGTCCACGGCTTTGAACACCCCATTGGTGGGCTGGACCACATACTTGCGATGGTCGCAGTTGGCGTCTTTGCGTTCGTCCTGGGTGGTCGCGCACTCTGGCTGGTGCCCTTGTCCTTCGTGGCAATGATGAACGTCGGCTTCATGCTCGGCGTCGCACAGATCGACATGCCGTTTGTTGAGCTCGGAATCGCCCTGTCCAGCGTCGTCATTGGCGCTGCGGCGGCCTTGGGGCGCCCGATGCCTGTCGTAACCGCAATGGGCCTTGTCGGGGTCTTTGCAGTCTTCCACGGCCATGCCCATGGCTCCGAGATGCCGACTGACGCCAGTGGGTTCACGTACGCGGCAGGGTTCATCGCAGCGACCGCCCTCCTCCATCTCGCTGGCATTGCAGCGACATTTGGCGTCAGCACAGCCATTGGTCGCTACGGCAAGTATGCGGCTCAACTTGCAGGCGGCGCGTTTGCACTGGGCGGGGTGGGCATTTTGACCGGCTGGCTCTAACCAATGCTGCGCAATGAATTGGAGGGGCTTGCCATGCCCCTCCCGCTCGGGCTAATGCCTTTGCGTCGGTTTCGACCGGGCGGGTATAGCTCAGTGGTAGAGCAGCAGCCTTCCAAGCTGAATATGCGGGTTCGATTCCCGCTACCCGCTCCAAGCTTTCGAAATCGCGAGCGTCAGGTGCTTTGGCCCTTCAGGGCATGTCGCTCACCTTAGGCGCAATTCAGCCAGGACGCAGCTTTCGAAGCTCAATTTCGCCACTACGCTCATAGGCGAGCAAGAGCTTTTCAGCGTATTGCTGCCCGAGATAGTCATTCATGTGCGCGATGACGTCATCGTAGGCCAGCCCAAGCTCACGCCGCCCCAACAGATAGTTTCTGAACCGATCATGCCAATTGATTGTGTATGGGACACCGCGTGGCCGTGCGAAGCGGTGCATCCAGCGCAACGCCGGAAGACAGAGCGCGCGCCCGCCCCGCTGTCGAAATTTGTTGTGAATGTACCCCTCTTCGCCCCCAAACCCCTTGAACGCCGGGTTGAACCCGGGCCACGCGGCACGCCTGCAGGCAAATACTCCTAATCCCTGCATGGGAATTTCAAACGGCGGCCCCGATGTCTTGTCATCGGTTGGCAAGCCATTCCAAACGCCGAACATACCTCTGTCCCAGCGTTCTTCCCAATGGGAGCTGTCGCTGGCCAAGTTTTCCCAGATTATCGGCCCTTGAATGAGGTCCAGGCTGTCTGGATGTTCATCGAAATAGGCAAGAAGAGCCTTGATCGCGCCCGCCTCAAACAGGACATGCGAGTCCATGCAAAGGACAAAATCGCCAGCTGCTTCTTGGAAGACCAAATCCCGCACGGCCGTGCCGGTGCGTCCATCTGAGGGAATGTACCTGTAGTTCGGCACAATGTTTTCGATGTCTTTCAGGTATTTTGCTTCAACGCCACTCGGGTTGTTGTCGATGACCAAAAACTCAACATCGTCCAGGATTTCCGGGTGATATAGACGCATCGCCTGGATGCTGAAGTAGGCGCCATCGAAGTCATCATAGGTGGCCATTCCGATGGTTAGCTTGGCTTCCAATCGGCGTTCGCTGCGCGGTTGAATCGGATGCTTCACCCGTAATGGGTTATCGGCCTCAGAAAAGGCAGCACAAAAGCGACCCACGTCCTCAGAGCTGAAGCCGTTGTCCATAAACATGCGGATTGCCATATCCAAAACACCGCGCAAGTCTTCGGTATTCCCAACCCCAACTGCCAACAAAGGGGAGACCGCAAGCAGAGCTTCCAACGCTGCCAATGCCTGCGATGAAGCCAGCTCTTGGGTCACGCCCAGAACTCCCTCTACCGATGGCGTTTTGATTGACACACGACCGCTTGCAGATCTCGAAACGAAAACGACAAGCTCTACTGCTGCTTCAGACGCCCCCACCGGAGGGGCCACGTTCACCGCGTTACTGCCCAGAACCGAGGGCTGATAACGCAATCCCGCGCAATTATCGCCATGCACCAGCGCATTGGCACTTATCGACAGCGGCAGCGAAAACCCGTTGGCGCATCGCGCTTTTCCGGCGAGTTGCACCAGACTTTGCGAACGATAGGAAAAGCCAGCGCCTAGCATCCAAGCAACGACGTCATTGCGAAGATCTATGTCCGACCCGAGGACAAGTATCCCCCGACCGGAATACGCAAGCAGTCCCGCGCTTAAGTAACCAGCACTATCGTCGTTGATAAGAACGAGCTGAATGGCTTGGTTGATAGCAGCGACAACATCCCCAGCAGGCACGTTTTCAAAAAGCAGGTCGCCGTCGAGACTGAGGGAATACCCACCATCGCCATCGGCAACAACGATGTGAGCTCCCAGCCGCTCGCCCGCATCCACTTCGAACGGGAAAAAATCATTGAGAGATGACTTCAGCCCGTCCGGCACAGAGACTCTGATGACCACGTCTTGATGACGAAGGACAGAAAAAGAGGGGACTTCACTTTGATGTTCAACTCCGCCACTGGCCTCTGGCACAGAGCACCTCTTCAATACTTATAGATACCAGCATTTCGCCGATAAATATAAATTGAATAGATTTTATTTATTGTTTTCGAAGCGACATCGCACAACCACGTATTCGCGCCTAATCCAAAAATATGCGATTGCGCTACTAACCTGATGTCAGGGTAGGCAGATACTAAAAATCACCGTATTACAATGAAGATGAGTCATGATTAGCAACAAGTTCAGAAAAACATCCGTCGTGACTATGGGCATTTTCTCGCTGGTGAGCAGCGGGGCCCAAATAACCAGAGGGGCTGATCTTCCTCTAAACTGGCAACCACCCTCCCAAAAATCACCGACAGTCAGTCAACCGACAACGCAGCCAAAAACCCCAGACCCAAAGGTAACTTGCGCGTTACTGAAAACCTTAACGTTGGCACAGCAGGTGAAATTCCTCAGGGACCACCCAGAGTGCGTGCCGGATACAACGGTTCCGCCGGAACTAAGTACCAGCACGGATTCCGATCCAACCACGGCTCCGCCGGCGACTACTCCTGCTCCCAATACAAGCGAGCCGACGCCAACTCTTGCTCCAAACGAGCCAACGCCAAGTCCCCCACCTCCCGCGCGCCCGACCAAGCCCCGACGGTGACCACCTCCCGGTAGTGAAAACTCGTCACCACACGGCACTGGCGACTTTCGATAAGCGCAACCGGCCTCCCCCAAGTAATAGGTCCGAGGGCCCTGCCGGCGATTGCCGCGAGGACTATCCGTCTACCCTTTCCGGCAGCACCGTTTGCGGTGCGCCGGAAAGATCGACGGAGCGCAAAGTTCCCTCCGACCTTGCCTTGCTGCTCCGGGGAACTCGCCCCCGGAGTATGCCGGGCGAAGCCCTTCCCGCTTAATCTCTACGCCGGATGACGCGACGTTCTGATGCGTCACGCCAATTCGCTTGTTGGTCTCCCAAAGTCGTGATTACCTAGGTTTTCAACTTAAATGGTTGGGGGTTCAGTATGCGCATAGTCCGGTCTATCGGTATGGCAGTCGTCTTCCTGTCAATTGTTTTCGGCTCAGCAGTTCCGACTTTTGCTGATGCTACAGTTCCTACGAGCGACATCGAAGGCGCGGCGGATAATCCGCTGGTAAAGCGCTATGACGGCTCGTTCATCGTATCCTACGAGCAGTCCGCCTACACGGATTTCACCGTGCCATTGTCGCCCCTAGTTGCCAGCGCCGATCCCGACGCCCGCGACAAAAACAACAATCGCGTCTATGCGCCGGAAAAAGACATCGAAGTCGAAGGCCAACTGACCCGCATCGCCTATGTCCTTCCGGCCGAGCGATCCCCCCTGGAGGTGCTCCGCAACTATCAGGATGTTGTGGAGGCTGCGGGCGGCGAAGTGCTGTTTGAATGCAAGAAAGAGGAGTGCGGGGGCGACGCGAGCCGTGCGGCGTATGGCGGGGGCAACAAGATGAGCCTCACCATGTTTTTCGTCTATGATTCCGACCTCAAGGATGCCGACTTCAGCAATGGAAAGTGCGCCTTGACCTCCGGGATCAACGACCAACGCTTCTTCTCCGCCAAGCTCCCGGAAGCTGAAGGCGACGCATATGTTACGGTCCAAACGTTCTCACTCATCGACGATCTCTACTGCTCGGAATTGAATGGCCGGACCATTGCCCTCGTGCATGTGCTGGAACCCAAAGGCCGCGAGAAGAAAATGGTAGTGGTTGAAGCCGCCAAAATGGCTGACTCACTCAGCACCTCCGGTAGCATTTCGCTCTACGGCATCTATTTCGACACCGACAAGGCTGCCCTTAAGCCTGAGTCCGACCCAACCCTGCAGGAAATCGCCACCTTGCTCGGCAACGAACCCAAAATGGCGGTGATCGTCGTCGGCCACACCGACAACCAGGGTGCCTTCGCCTACAACGTCGACCTCTCATCGCGCCGTGCCCAGGCGGTCAAAGACGCACTGGTGTCCAAATTTGGCATCGACACCGGACGCCTTACGGCTGCGGGCGCAGGCATGATGGCGCCGGTGGCCAGCAATGACAGCGAAGAGGGACGATCAAAAAATCGGCGTGTCGTGCTGGTTAAGGCCAACTAGCGACAATCAGCTTGTATGAACAGGGTGTGGCGCTACCGCTGCACCCTGTTGCCAACAACGCAAATCTGCGCAGACTTGGCCCATTGGACTCAGTCCACGGACTATGCCCAAAGGGCCACGAGGAGAAACATGCAGATCGGCGTCAATTTGCTGTGCCTCACCGGGTTTGTCGAAGAGCAGCACCTGCCCCAAATCAGGCGTCTCAAAGAACTCGGCTATGATGGCGTCGAAGTCCCCGTCCTGCGCGGTACCACCGACCATTACGCCTGGTTAGGCAGCGAACTCGACAAAATTGGACTGCGCCGCACCACGACCTCGGTGATTCCATCTGCCGATGCCAATCCAGTCAGCAGCGATGCCGAGATTCGTCTGGCCGGCCAACGCCATCTCGATTGGGCGCTGGAGTGCGCAATCGCGCTTGGTGCGGAAAGCGTCGGCGGCCCACTGCATTCGCCGATTGGCCAATTCACCGGCAGCGGTCCATCGGATGATGAGATTAAGTACGGTTCCGATGCCCACCGGACGCTCGCCGAGCGCGCGGCGCAACACGACATTTATCTCAGCCTCGAGCAGCTCAATCGCTTCGAGACCTATTTTCTCAACACGATGGACCAAGCCCGCGCTTACTGCGACCTAGTGGACCACCCCGCGTTCCGCATCATGTACGATACATTCCACGCCAATATCGAGGAACAGAGCCAGGCTCGCGCCATTGCCACGCTGGGTAAAGATCTCGGCATTCTCCATATTTCGGAAAATGATCGGGGCATTCCCGGCCGAGGCCACATCGATTTTGCCGAAATATTCAGAGCCGTCCGCGCCACCGGCTACGATGGCTGGGTTACGCTCGAGGCATTTGGTGCCGGTCTGCCCGAACTTGCCGCAGCGACTCGTGTCTGGCGCCCCCTCTTCCCTGATTTTGAGACCTTGTTCTCAGAATCTATCAGCTTCATGCGAAAAAACTGGGCGGATGCGGCACCGCACTGAAATGCGCGGACTTCCGGGCGTTTGCAGCGCTCGCAAGGCGCTGATTTTTCGACAAGTTGTGATCAGTTGCGGCTTTTCTTGGTGCTAACGCCTTATGGGTGTTGACACACTTGTCTCAGATCACCATAAACCGCCCAACGACGCGCAACAGTGCTTCGTTTCCTGCCCGAGTGACGTTGTCAGTGGAGGGGTGGGTGAGTGGTTAAAACCATCAGACTGTAAATCTGACCGCTTAGCGTACACTGGTTCGAATCCAGTCCCCTCCACCAACGTCCTCTACGGGCCATTGATTTTACTCAATAGTTTTATGTTTTTGGCTAGCCTGTTTACGCTTAGCCATTCTTGTGTTCGCCCTATGATCGAGCACATCCATACCCGTTTGCCTCTGATCCTGAGTCCAGAGGCCTACGGTCGCTGACTCCCTTATGAGGATCAGGGATCGGACGCCAAGGCGCTGTTGCTCGGCAGCCCGATCGATAGCTAGCTCAACTTCCGCCGCGTTGGCCGCGAGGTCAACTCCTCACGCTACGAGGCACCGGCCCCCAAAAGCCCATCATCAACTCACTTTGACATCGCCGAAACGGCCCCGTAGGCGATTTTCGGGACGGCAGTACGCCCCGTCCCGATGAGGCTAACGTGAGGCCTTGTAGAGCTTTGATGCGATCTCGTAGAATTCCTCTGGCGCGTAGTCAGGAGTGAACGCGGCGGGCACACCCTGCAGTTGCTGCATTTTGCCACCATCAGGAATGCCCTCGACGACTTCCAGCGGTCCCGGAGGATCACCTGGCAGCGCTACTCATGCTGGCCTCTCCCAAGCTGTTCAGAGCGGAGCGCACACCAATGCGTCAGGAGTGTTTCTCGCGTTAGCTTGTGTGCAAAACGAGCTTTGTCAGATCAGATTGTGTCGAGGCAGGTGCTTGCTCGCGTCGGGCCTGCTTGTTGGCGTACATCAGCTCGTCAGCCATCAAGAGCACAGACTGTGGTGAGCTGTTTAGCGGATCCGCGCAGACGATCCCGAAACTAGCGCCAGAGTAGTCAAACACACGCCCACCAATGGAGTATTTATCAACAAGCAACGGAGCGAGCCGACGGCGCATCATATCAGCGGCGAGCTCTTTTTCGCCATCCTCGGCGCGAGGCGTGAGGCCAATCGCTATGAACTCGTCGCCGCCCCAACGTCCCAACATGTCGCCACCACGAAGCCCGGACAACAGTCGCCTACTGACCTCTACCAGGAACCTGTCTCCGATCTCATGGCCGTAGGTGTCGTTGATGATCTTGAAGTCGTCCATGTCGATAAACGACACGAGAACCGATTGTTGGGTTCGCTTGGCTAGAGCAAAAAACCGGTCGAGCTCAGACAAGACGACGCGTCGGTTGGGAAGGCCCGTCAAAAGATCGTGGTTTGCGGCATGACGCTCTTCCTGGCGCCGCGCCGCTCGCTGTTCGGCAAGGGCACCGCAAAGGACGATCAGGATCACCCCGGCCGCGACCACCAAACCAGCTATCCAGTAATGCTGCCGCTGCATCGGACCCAAATGCTCGAGCGAAGCAAGTGTCAGCAGTTGATATTGCTCTTCAGCCAATGGCTGATGGCGCACAAGATAGGATCGGCCTTCGATGAGCCATTGGTCGCTCGCGCCAGAGTCGGCGATCACATCCAAAGGTTCGCCCGGCTCTTCATCGGTTGCGGAGGGTCGGTGAGCTCCTTCCGGAAGCAGCGGTCCGACATTGCGCAACATGAAGGTGGCGTCAGAGGACGTCGTCACCCTGCCCTGCAGGTTTACAATGAGCGAGATGTGCCGCCCTTCGATATATTGCGCCATCTCGGGCGCGTCTAACCGAACAGTGACCGATCCCAGCGGCTGACTCGCCGCTCCTTCGATCCGGCTGGCAACGAAATAGGACGGCATCTGGTTGAGGCGAGCGATCCCAAACATCTGGCCACTGCCAACCTTCAAAGCATCGAGCAGATACGCGCGGCCGGCGTAAATCTGGCCGACGATGTTGAAATCCTCCTCCCAATGGCTAGAGGCGATCGTGTCTTGGCTCAGATTGTTCATGTAGATACGGGCGTAGTGCAGGTCGTCGGCCAGAGCCGTCATGTAATCGCCGACCCCGCGAACCTTTGATTCACTGGTCAAGATCTCGGCGCGCTCTTCTCTCGTTAATTCAGCGAAGCCCGGCGGGTCGAGGCTATAAAAGTTGGCCAGCTCAATCACCTGGCTCTGTCGCGCTACCATGTTGGCGACGCTCGTCATCTCCATGAACAAGCGATCAACGATGCGAGCCGCGGTGAGGGCTTCGTATTCTGCACTGGCCGCAATGCCTTCAACTTCTTCTTCGACAGCGCGGTGCGACATCCAAAAGGCCAGGCCAACGACCAGCGCGACCCAGAGCACGGCAATCAGCAGAGTTGCCCAACGCAACTTCGGTGATTGCACCATTCCCCAAGGATTAGACTGAATTTTGGCCGTCACCGATAAAGTCATCAGCAGAACGATCACCACAAGAGGACAAGGGCGCTCAACTCCACGAGCACGAGGTTTTGCGACAATGTAACCGACGTGGGTTACTCAAAAAGCACTCATGGTATTGCCCATGGAATTTGGCAACGACTTTTGTCGCATAAGGTGACTACAGTTTTACTGAGGGCGCGAGCCATTCCTGGCTGTTATGCCAATGGCTGCGGAGTGGAGGTGCTTGTATGTTCGCATTGCAGCCGACTAGAAGTCGCCGGGCGTTTCCGTGGAGAGCCAGGGTGGCGTCTCGCGAATGCCAGGAATGGCAGAGGTCTGGCTGACCGATTGCAGCACATCAAGCAGGGTCGCGTAGGGTTCAACGCGGCGATATTGCGAGGGCACCATGGCGACGATGCGCCGGGGTGGCGCCTTGACGCGATAGAGCAAAACTTCGTCGGTATGGCCATCCACGCCAATCGTGGCGAGGGCGGGCGCGAGGCAAATGCCGGCGCCTGCGCGGACAAGGCCAACAGCAGTTTCAAAGCTGCGGCATTGGGCGACGACGCTGTGCTCGGGCAGAAGCTGGTCGTACCAGTCGGCGACGCGATTGGCCTGCTGGCTGCCGAAGATGAACTGGATGGAGCGGTTGAGCGTGGTCCACTGCTCGGGACTCAATTGGGTCTTGGGATCGGTGAGACCATCGAGCGCCAAAGTCTTGGGGACCACCAGCACATAGGGGTCTTCGACAAGCGGGACCTGGACAAAGCCGACCCCGGCCTGCGCCACCGAGTTGGCGGCGAGCAGGCCGACATTGACGCGGCGGCCATAGAGCAGTTCAAGGATTTCGCCCGGGGCGCTTTCGAGGATATCGAAATCGACCTCGGGGAAGTGCGCCTGCAATTGCGCGATGGCTTTTGGCAAAAGAACCCGCAGCACCGAATTGATGCCCGCGACGCGCAGGGTGAGGCGTTCGCCGCCGCTGAACTGGCCGAGCCCATCCTCAAGCTCGTTGATCGTACGCAGCACCTGTTCGACCTTGGGCAGCAGGTAAGTGCCCGCCTCGGTCAACTCCATTTCGTTGGAGCGGCGGTTAAACAATAGCGTGCCGACATTGGCCTCCAGCTTGCCCAATTGCTGGGACAGTGAGGGTTGAGCTAGGCCAAGTTGCTTGGCCGCTTTGGTCAGCGTTTCGGAGCGCGCGACGGCCCAAAAAATGCGCAACTGGTGGAGGGTCAACTCACCAGCTTTTTTGGATAGGGCAGAAGGCGATGGGCGCGTTTCCTCCTTGCCTGACGAGGTTCGGCGCGGGCGTCCGTTGGCGCGGTCATCGTCCATGAATTGTCTAAAATCCCACCCGGTGCGTGGCGCGTCTGCGGCGCCATCGACCGTCGTAGCTTACTGCATTGCGCATGGGTTAACCCAAGAAAATCGTCCGATCAATCAGGACCTTGGACGCATGCCAAAGCGGGGGGCTGCGGCACCGGCTTGTGGACGATCCAATATTGCGCCAACTATTCCCCGCCTGCGCCGGAGCAAAAAACGGCGCATGATGGCCAGTTTTTCACAAGCCAAAATCGGCCAGAAAAGCCTTGCGGAGAGGGGAATTGAGCATGACCGAGGAGCTGGCGAAAACGCCGCCGACTCGCCCCGAATCGTCGCTTTCGACCGCTGGCGGATCAAAAGCCCTACCCCCTGCACAGCTGGCAGGGCGAGCGCGCAAGCGCCGCCGGATCGAGCGGGGCGTGGTGCTGGGCTCCCAGATCACCATCGCTCTGCTGGTGGTGGCGGGCATGTTTGCGCTCAACGCGGCGGCAGGCAAACTGATCATGCCCAAGCCCACCGATGTGCTGAACCAGAGCATCAAGATGTGGGCAGATGGGACCATGATAAAGGCGCTGGGCCAGTCGGTAACTGTGATCGGGTTGGGCTTTTTGCTCTCGGCTTCAACCGGCATTCTGTTTGGCATTTTGCTGGGCGGGTTCCGGTTTTTGGGCCGTGTATTCGACCCCTTCGTCAACGCGATGAACTCGACGCCCGGCGCGGCATTCATTCCACTGATCATCGTGTGGTTCGGGCTCTACACCGAGGCCAAGGTGGTGGTGGTGTGGAACGCGGCCATGTTCCCCATCCTGATCAATACCGCGGCCGGCATCGCGAACTCCAACAAGGACCTGACCGAGATGGCGCGCGCCTTTGGGGCAAAGCGCCTAACACTGTTCTGGAAGGTGATGGTGCCCGATGCCCTGCCCTCGATTTTGAGCGGACTGCGGATCGGAGCGGCGATTGCCACGGTGGGCACGGTGATCTCCGAGCTGACCATGGCGCAATCGGGTCTGGGTGGGTTGTTGGCGGCGGCGGGCAATCGCTTCCAGATGGACAAGTATTTCGCCGTGGTGATCGTCTTGATGGCACTGGGCACCTCGATCACGGCGCTGCTGCGCTTTGCCGAACACCGGATTGCGCGCTGGCGCGTGTCGCTGCGGGAGGGCTCGTAACGTGGACAAAACCATCCAGCCGCTGATCTCGCTGCGCAACGTCGGCAAGTCCTTCAAGGACGGGCAGGTGCGAGCACTCGACAACATTTCGTTCGATGTGCGACCCGGCGAATTCATCAGCCTTGTGGGCCCCAGCGGGTGTGGCAAGACCACGCTGCTGCGCCTGATCAACGGCTTGATTGGCGTCGATGAAGGCAGCGTGAGCGTGATGGGCGCGCCGCCTGTGCCGGGGCCCGATCTGGCAATGGTATTTCAATCGGCGCGCTTGCTGCCCTGGCTGACCGTGGTGGGCAATATCGAATTTGTGCTGTCGCTACGCGGGCTGTCGCGCGGCGAGCGGAGTCAGCGGGCATTGGCCTTGCTCGGCGCGGTGGGCCTGCGCGATTTCGCCGGGGCCTATCCCCATGAACTGTCGGGCGGCATGCAGCAGCGCGTGGGGCTGGCGCGAGCGTTGGCGGTTGAGCCCAAAGTGTTGCTGATGGATGAGCCCTTTGCAGCGCTGGACGCGATGACGCGCGAAGTGTTGCGCAGCGAGCTGCTGCAAATGTGGTCGCGGCGGCGCATGGCGATTGTGTTCGTGACCCACGATATCGACGAGGCAATCTTGCTGTCACAGCGCATCGTGCTGTTGCGGCCACGGCCCGGCCGGATCGACGAAATCGTTGATGTAGACCTGCCCGAGCCGCGCTGGAAGCATGATCCGCGCACCCTGCCGGCCTTTGCCGAGATGCGGGCGCATCTGTGGGCCCGCATCCACGACATGGTGCGCGATGGGGCGGAGCTGGAAGAGCTGGCGGGGGCATTTCCGACCGATGACGGGCTGGAAAAGTCTGACTTATAGGATTTTCCTATAGCAACGATAGAGTGTTAGGCCCGCACCGGCTCTGACCTAATGGCATCTTGTATCCCAGCTGCATTGCGACTCGCTGGGGCGACGATGTCATAGGGTGTAAGTGCATGAGCGGGGTCCGCGCTGAGAATTTATCGCCGCTGCAGCGCGCGGCTTGGACTGCTCATCTGGCAGGGCATCTGCTGGAGCGCGCGGGCTTTGGCGGCACGCCAGAGCAGATCACCCGGCTGGCCGCACTATCGCCAGAAGAGGCCGTCGCCTCGCTGGTGAACTATGCCGGCCAGAGCAATGGTCATCTGGCTCCCTTCGAAGAATCTGGATTTTGGGACGCGTCGCTCAAGGACTTTCCCGCCAGCCGCCCTGCGGCGACCGTATTGGCCGAGCGCACTGGCCAGGCCATGGGCGTGGCCGTCAAGCCGGGCGGCCAGCGTCCACTCCAGCCCATCACCAATAGGTTCTTTTATTGGCTGCGCGCCTCGACGCTGGAGACGCGGCGGCTGGCATTCTGGTGGCTCGACCGCATGGTGCGGACGGCGCGCCCGCTCGAAGAAAAACTGACCCTATTCTGGCATGGGCACTTCGCCACCAGCGAAGAAAAGCTGCGCGACTATCGCAAGATCCAGCTGCAGCTAGAAACGCTGCGCGCCGGCGCCAGCGGCAATTTCGGCGATCTACTGGTGGCTGTGGCCAAGGACCCGGCCATGCTGGTGTTTCTCGACGCGGCACAGAATGTCAAAGGCGCGCCCAACGAGAACTTTGGCCGCGAGGTGATGGAATTGTTCACGATGGGCGTGGGCAATTACACCGAGGACGACATTCGCGAGGCCGCCCGCGCCTTTACCGGCTGGGGCAATGATGACCTAAGCTTCGTCATCGATCCCGACAAGCACGACGCGGGCGTAAAGACCTTCCTCGGCCAGAGTGGGAATTTCGCCGGCGAAGACATTTTGCGCATCATTCTGGCGCAGAAGCAGACCGCGATTTACATCGCCAGCAAGCTCTATCGGTTCTTTGTGCGCGAAGAGATTTCGCCCGAATTTGCAATCGTGCTGGGCGACCTGCTGCGGAACAATGGTTACGAGATCGCGCCGTTCCTGACGACGGTTTTTCTGTCTGAGGATTTTTACAGCGAAGCGTCGGTCGCCACCCATATCAAGTCGCCGACCGAGCTTTTGGTCTCGACCTATCGCAAGCTTGGGCTCGATGCCCTGCCCGGCATTCCCGACCCGAACTCGGTCAGCAAGACGCTGGGGCAAATTCTGCTCTATCCGCCTACAGTGGCCGGGTGGGGCGAAGGGCGCGCCTGGATAACCCCGGGGCTGTTGTTCGAGCGCTCCAACTTCGCCCGCGAAGTGATGTTCCCCGACATTATCGGCTTCCGCGATCCGGAACGGAACCCCGGTGCCGAAGTGCGCCGGGTCAACGCCAATATCATCGCGGGCATGGAAATCACTGCGGCAACGCTCGAAGAAGGCGCGGCGCTGAGCACGGCGGCGGGCATTCAGGAGAGCTTCAACACGCGGTACGCCAGCCTTGTCGGGTATCAGCAGGCGCTGTCAAAGCTCAAGCCAACACCGCGTGCAGCGGCCCAATTCAGCCTCTCGGAGATGGTGACGGATGCGGGCGCGACGACGGCGACAGAAGCCGTTGATCATTTGATCACGCGGTTCATGCGCGTGGCGTTGTCGGCCAATGCGCGGGCAGCTCTCATCGGCACGCTAGAGCATGAGCTTGGCACCAGCCAATTGGCCGAGGCCGAGAGCTACATGGAACACGGGCTGCGGCTTGTGGGCCACCTCATCATGAGTTCACCCCAATATCAGCTCGCCTGAGCGGAGACAGCCCCATGGTACGCACCCCAAAGCTCAGCGGCAGCGACAAGGCAAACCTGCTTGGGTCCGGCTTTGGCAGCATGGTGCTGCAAGGCGCCAGCGGCATCAGCTCCTCGCCCGTCTGGTCCAAAGTGGCGGAAGCACAGGCGGCAGCCAATGACCGTATCCTTGTGATCGTCGAACTTTCGGGGGGAAATGACGGCCTCAACACGGTCATCCCCTTTGCTGACGACGCCTACTACAAGGCGCGGCCGAACCTGGGCATCCGCAAGGACAAGCTGCTGCAGATCGACGAGCATTTTGGCTTCCAGAAATCCATGGCCGGGTTCGAACGGCTCTACAAAGACGGCATGATGGGGCTGGTGCATGGCGTGGGCTATGATCAGCCCTCGTTCTCGCATTTTTCGTCCATGGCCTTCTGGCAGACCGGCGCGCCCAATAGCGGCGAGGCCTATGGCTGGCTGGGGCGCATGGCCGACGCGATTGATCCGCTTGGCCACACCAGCAATTTCCTCGTCAATATCGATGATGGGCAGTCGCTGGCCGTGCGCTCGATGAACCACGTGCCGCTTGTGTTCAACAATCCGGACAACTTCACCCGGCGGCTCTATCACGAGGAAATGGCGGCGATCGGGGCCATCGATTCACGCGGCGGCAATGGCGGCGCCAATGCCTCGCAGGACTTCTTGTTCGATATCGCCGCCAGCGCCAATAGCTCCGAGCAACTGGTGCGCGATGCGTGGAATTCCTACAGCACGCCCATCGACTACGGGCTGGTGCCGTTTGGGTTGGAGCGGGTGGCGGCGCTGATCGCCGCTGACTTCCCGACAAAGGTCTACTACGTCCCCTACCGCAATAATGCCTTCGACACCCATGTCTATCAGGGCGACCTGCATTCGCGGCTGTGGTCGTACACGTCCGATCATATCTCGGGCTTTGTGCGCGATATGGAGCGGGTTGGCCGAGCCGATGACGTCGTCGTCATGGTGTTCAGCGAGTTCGGGCGGCGCGTGGCGGAGAACACCAGCCTTGGTACCGATCACGGCACGGCGGGCCCGGCCTTTGTCATCGGCAAGCCGGTGACCGGCGGACAATATGGCGGCGTGGTGAGCCTCACCGATCTCGACGACGGCAACCTCAAATACACCACCGATTTCCGGCGGATCTATTCAACCCTGATCCAGGGATGGATGGGGCACGACCAAGCCTCCAGCATCCTCAAAAACGAGTTCAGCGGCATCCCGCTGTTTGCCAAAAGCTAGCGGGTTGGCCCGTCAGCCGTCATCACTACACTGAGAGTCCACCATGTTCCAATTCCGTCGTCCCCTGATGGCTGCCCTTGCAACGGGTCTGAGCCTTGCCGCCCTGCTCGGCCCTGCCGCTGCGCAGAACATCCATCCTGATGTACTCGAGCTCAAGCTGGCGCTGGCCGTTGCCGACACCAATGTGAACCCGACGACCTCGTCGCTGTTCAAGCTGGCCGAAAGCATGGGCTTTTATGAAAAGCACGGGCTCAAGATCGATATCGTTTCACTCGACGGCACCCCCCAGGCTGTGGCGGCGCTGAACTCGGGCGCGGTGGACATTGCTGACATCGCCATCGACTCCGCCATTCGCCTGCGCGCTGACAATGACGTGCCGGTTCGCGGTTTTGTGGCGATTGCCATGGGCAGCGCGTTCCTGATTGCGGCCAAGGATGACATCACGACCGTCGATGATCTGGTGGGGCGCTCCTACGCCATCGCCGACAATGGCAGCCTTGACCACAACCTGACGGAAGCCGTTCTGGGCACCTATGGCATCGCCTCGGACGGTCCGAATTATGTTGCCATCGGCTCACCCGATGTGCGCGTGCAGGCACTTGCTGCCGGCCAGGTCGATGCGACCACGGTATCGTTCGGCACATATATGACTATCGCTGGAACGCCCGGCGTTCATGTGCTCGTGCAGCCCGACGCTTACTCGGAACGCGCGCCTGCCATGGCAAAGTTCATCGCGGCGCTGGACGGCACGATCGAAACCAAGCGCGAAGCGCTGCAGCGTTTCACTGATGCACTGACCGACGCTGCCCGCACGATGGAAGCCAATCGTGAAGGCTGGGTGGATGCCATGGTTGTGGCCCGCGATGACCTGTCGCGCGAAAGCCTTGAGGCCACCTCCGAACTCAACGCCACGCGCTGGTGCATCAACGGCTGCATGAAGCACGAGAACCTCGAAAAGGCAGTCGACTTCATCTACGCCAAGTCAGACTTCAAGGACGTCGCCAAGATCAGCGTCGATGACATCATCGACCTGAGCTTTACTCAAAAGACGCTGGAAACCCTCGGCACCGCTGGCGGCAACGGCCTCGACGCCCGCTGATCATTGCGACGCCAGCAAGCCCCGCTTGCTGGCGTCGCACAAAGGCGCTACGGCTGCGAATATGAGCATCAACAAATTCCCCCCCAAGCCGCGCTACAATCCAGATGATGGCCCGGTCTATCTGTATGGCCTGCACACTGTGCGGGCTGCGCTGGACAACAAAAACCGCATCAAGAAAGTGCTGCTGGCGACGCCAAATGCGCTGTTGCGGCTCAAAGAGACCGGCGAAATCGGCAAGGTAACCGTCAAGGAGACCACACCCAAGGAACTCGACCGCTTGCTGGGCGACGATGCAGTGCATCAGGGCGCCGCGCTTGAGGTCGATCCGGTCAGCCGCTTTGGCCTCGAAGACATCAAGCCGCTCAAGCTGGTTGTGGTGCTCGACCAGATCACCGACCCGCACAATGTCGGCGCCATCCTGCGTACAGCGTGCGCTTTTGGTGCGGATGCAGTCATTACGACAGCCCGCCACTCGCCACGCGAAACCGGCGTTATGGCCAAGTCGGCGTCAGGTGCGCTCGATCTGGTACCCATGATTGAAGTGCGCAACCTCGGCGATGCGCTGGAAAAGCTGAAGGCCCGCGGCATGTTAGTGCTGGGTTTTGACTCGGAATCGGAACAGCAGCTCAAGCCACGAATAGACGATCAACCACTGGCGATCGTTATGGGAGCTGAAGGCAAGGGCCTGCGCCAGCGCACCCGCGAACTCTGCGACGAGATGGTCAAGTTGGACATGCCCGGCCCGATCAAATCGCTGAACGTTTCCAACGCTGCCGCGATCGCTCTGTTCGCGGCCACTGCCGGACGATCCTGATGAGCCAATTCGAACCCTTCGCCATTGCTCTGCGCCTGTCTGGTGTCAGCATTGGCCAGAATGATCTCGACACCCAACTCAAGCAGCTGACCAGCCGCTATGAGCCCGAAGACGCCGACGCGAGCTTTTACGCTCAGGTCGACGTGGATGCAGATAATCCGGTGCGGGCTTTGCTCGAACTGGCCGAACGCTCTGGTCCGGCGATCGCCGCGATGCTTGAAGATCGTCGCATCGGCAAAGCAGTACTCGACATCGCCTTCGACTTCCCCGAGCACGGCGAGGCTATGTCCGCCCGCCTGCCCGCGCACGTGGCTGCAGCTATTGCCAGCCATGGCATCGACGTTGAAGTGTCGGTCTATCTCACCAACGTTGAAGACGACGAAGAATAATAGCCGTTGGCACGCTCTTAGAGCGTGCCATTCTGGCTCGGCACATCAGCCGTGATCACGTCGCGACCAAATACACCATTGTCCTTGGGCACAAGCCGAACAACCGTGTAGCCGCGCTGTTCCAGCTCCGAAAGGAAGCGCGGCAACAGGTCAACCGTACGCTGGTGAATGTCGTGGAACAGCACGATGCCGCTGCCTCGTGCATCCAGCCGCGACAAGGTGCGCTGCAGAACCACGTCCGCAGTTTCCTTGTAGTAGTCCTTGCTGTCAACATCGACATCGAGAACCACGACACTGCCCTGCATCAGATTGGTCCGCAGAAAACCATTTTGTGCCAAATAGGGAAAACGGAAGAACGGCGACAGCGTTTGACCGCTACCAGCCAGCGCCAGCGCAACAGCACGTTCGCCCTTGGCAATCTCGTCGACAGCCTCCTGGCGGCTCAGCGTCGTTAGATCAACGTGACCGAACGTGTGGCTGCCGACAGTGTGCCCCTTGTTGGCAACCAGCTGGGCCAGCTTTGGATTGGCCTCCGCGGCCGAACCGAGCATCAGGAATGTCGCTTTGACGCCGAAATGATCGAGGCTGGCCAGGATCTGGCTGGTCTTGCCTGGGCGCGGACCATCGTCAAACGTGAGAATAACCTCACCCTGCCGCAGGGCAATATCACTGCTGGAGCCGACGGCAAGTGTGCGACCGCCGAGATGGCCGGTCGAGAAAATACGCTCAGGAATAGGCTGTTGCGAAATGGGAGCAGATGCCTTGAGGATCGCACCGGTCACGACTGGCGCTTCCGTCGTGGTCGTCTGGGTCAACACCGCGCGCTCGACGGGAGGCTTGGCGCAACCTGCAAGTGCAGCGGCCACAAATACGAAAGAAATAGCAAAACGCGAAAGCGACACGAGCTGAACTCTGGACAACGTCAACAGAGTGCACTTTCGACAATTATGGTTAATTATCCGCTTGTAAATCCTTAAGAATTACTTGCCAGCGTCGGATTTCGCTTTCCGTCCAAGGGTATCGAGGGCACTCAAAAAGGCCGAGCGATCCGCAGGTCGAAAACCCGGATTGTACCCTTTTATCTCGCCCGTCTCACGCAGATGCTGCTTGAGATCGCGCATCGCCAAAGCCATGCCAATCGACGCGGGCGTGAAGGGCTTACCGGTAAACCCAAGCACATGGCAACCCTTGTCGATGGCTCTACTGGCGAGAGGAATATCGGCCGTCAAAACGATGTCGTTGGCCTGCGCCTGTTCGACAATCCAGTCATCCGCCGCGTCGGCGCCAGCGGGTACCACAATGACCCGAACCATCGGATCGCGAGAGGGCCGCACCCCCCCATTGCTGACCAGCGTCACCACGAGGCCAAGCCGCTCGGCCACGCGCATGGCTTCGTCCTTGACCGGACAAGCGTCGGCGTCGACAAAAATCTGAGGTGCCGCCATGAACTACTGCACCGTCCCAAGGAAGGCGCGCAACGCAGCGTTATAGCGAGCGGGATCTTCCTTCCATGACTGAATGTGGTCGGCCTTGGTCCGCAGGTATTCAGTCGGGGCGTCGCGCCGCTCGACCAGAGCATCACTCGTAGCCACTGGCACGACCCGATCGGCCTCGCCGTGCGAGATGAACATCGGCCCAGCAAACTCGGCGAACACGGTGGTTGTGGTTGCAGAACCGATATTGATCGGCAGCTCAAGGGTACTCAGCCATAGTCCCCCGCGCGCCAGAATTGGCGCCAGAGGCAGACCAAGCCGCGCAACCTGCTCGACCACAATGGCCGGGAAGTCGACCGCTGGAGCGTCGAGAACAATCGCTGCGATCCTGTCCGCGAGCTCCGAGTGTAGCAGCGCCTGTCCCGCAATTCCCCCGCCCATGGATTCTGCAACGATCACCAGATCATCCGCTCCATGATCGAAGGCATATTGCATCGCCGCATCCAGGTCATGCCACTCGGTGAGGCCGAAAGCGTAGAGACCGTCGGGAGACAACTGGGCACCGTCATCGTTGCGATAGGTGATTATCAGCGTGGGCAAGCCTGCGTCATGCAAAACAGGGAGGAAGCGATAGCCGTTCTCACGCCGCCCGCCGATGCCATGAACGACAATAGCCCAGCGCGAAGCGGCGGCGTCTGCAGCGGGCACCAGCCACGCAGGGGAAACGCCGAGTTCGGTTTCGATCTCGACGTTCTCAAAGTCATAGCCGTAGGCGGCCTTCGGGTCACCCACGTAGCCGATATCGGCCGGGGACTGAGGCGCAGGCCAACCGTCGCCCTGGATTGTCGGCCCGCCCACCGTGAGAATGCCGCGCAGACTCTGCGCGGTCACCCAGCTGCCATAGCCCAGGTAACCGACGAAGCCGATGATAAGCAGAACCAATATGATGCCAACTGGCTTACCCATCACCTGCCCCGCTCCTGGCTAGTAAACGACGACGCTACGAATGCTTTCGCCGGCGCGCATCAGCTCGAAGCCCTTATTGATATCTTCGAGGCGCAGGGTGTGGGTGATCATCGGATCGATTTCGATCTTGCCATCGAGATACCAGTCGACAATCTTCGGCACGTCCGTACGGCCCTTGGCGCCGCCGAAAGCCGTTCCCATCCAGGTGCGGCCCGTGACCAGCTGGAACGGACGGGTCGAAATTTCCTTGCCCGCCGCTGCCACGCCAATAACAACCGACTTACCCCAGCCGCGGTGGCTGCATTCGAGAGCCTGACGCATAACCGTGGTATTGCCAGTGCAGTCGAACGTGTAGTCCGCGCCACCGATCAGATCGCCACGGCGCTTGGTCAGGTTTACGAGGTAAGGCACGATATCGCCGTCGATCTCGGTCGGGTTGACGAAGTGCGTCATACCGAAGCGCTCGCCCCATTCCTTCTTGTCGTTGTTCAGGTCCACGCCGATGATCATGTCGGCGCCGGCAAGGCGCAGGCCCTGAATCACGTTGAGACCAATGCCGCCCAGGCCGAACACGACAGCCGTCGCGCCGATCTCAACCTTGGCAGTATTGATCACCGCGCCAATGCCAGTGGTGACGCCGCAGCCGACATAGCAAACCTTGTCGAAGGCCGCCGACGCGTCGATCTTGGCGACCGCGATCTCGGGCAGAACGGTGAAGTTCGAAAAGGTCGAGCAACCCATATAGTGATGGATCGGCTTGCCTTCGAACGAGAAGCGCGAGGTGCCGTCGGGCATAAGTCCCTGCCCCTGCGTCGAGCGGATCGCCGTGCAGAGGTTGGTCTTGCCGGAGCGGCACGAATAGCACTCGCGGCACTCTGGCGTGTAGAGCGGGATGACGTGATCGCCCTTTTTGAGAGAGGTCACACCCGGACCGACATCAACAACAACGCCTGCGCCTTCATGGCCGAGAATAGCGGGGAAAATCCCCTCAGGGTCCGCGCCCGACAGCGTGAAATCATCGGTGTGGCAGATGCCGGTGGCCTTGATCTCGATCAGAACCTCGCCCGCCTTGGGGCCTTCGAGATCGACTTCGACGATTTCGAGGGGTTTTCCAGCCTGGAAGGCAACGGCGGCACGGGTTTTCATCTGCAGGTCTCCGATTCACGAATTTGCCGGACCCTCGCACACCAACCGCCTACGGGCAATGTGACGAAAGCTAAAGCGAAACGACGACGTTGACCGTAGCTGCCACAATCACCGTGTTGAAAAAGAACGAGAAAATGCCGTGCATCAGCACCAGGCGCTGCATATCTCGTGAGGTCACGTTCACGTCGGCAACCTGCGCCGTCATGCCGATCACATAGGAGAAGTAGAGAAAGCTCATGCCGTCGGGCCTGTCGGCCATTGGAAACTGAAGGCCCTCACGATCTTTCTGGGCAGTCTTCGCTGCTTTGCCCCGCCCGGCCACTTTGGGGGCGGAGTAGTACTCAAAAGCGTAGTGGTGCGCCGCCATGGCATGGACCGTGAGCCACCCGAGCGGGATCGCTGCCGCCGTCGCAACCAGCTCTAGTCCGTTGGCATCCTTCGTCCCAACCAATTGGAACAGCGAGACCAGGGCCGAGGTGATCACGGCTATCGTGGCGACGAAAATGATCCAGGCGGGGGCGTCTTCCTGATCGGCGTGCTTGTCGAGAAACTCAGCCGTTGCACGCGGGAAAAAGCCTAGGCTGAAGAAGAGATAGATCGCGAAAAACACGATCGTCCCCCACAGCACAGCCTGCCTCGGGGTGAACATCAGGCTGGCAAACGTGACGACCAACCCCGCCACAACCGCAATGTAAAAAGATCGATGACGCAAAGACTTGAGAACCACGCTCAGCTACCTCTCACCTTTCGTGAAAGGATATCCGGTAACGCGGCGACGGCAAGCCCTGTTGGCTAACGCTGGTCCAGAACTGCCCCCGGCCCCGCCTGTGCCCCGGCGGGCACTTTTCCAAGGATGATCATGCCGAGCACTTCGTCCTTGGTCACGTCGCTGGTGCGCGCGCTGCCCACCACCTGCCCGTTCTTCATAACGACAAGGCGATCGGCCAGATCGAAGACGTCGTGAATGTCGTGGCTGATGAGGAAAATGCCGATGCCGTCCGACTTAAGCTGTTTGATCAGCTCGCCCACCTGCGCCGTTTCCTGCGGGCCCAGCGACGCGGTCGGTTCATCCATGATCAGGATGCGCGCATCAAAAAGGATCGCCCGGGCAATTGCCACCGACTGCCGCTGACCGCCCGACAAGGCTCGTACAGGCTCCTTGAAGCGGCGGAAATTGGGGTTTAACCGCCCCATCACTTCGCGCGCCTTGGACTCCATGGCTGCATCATCAAGCGTCCCCAGCGCAGTCGTCAGCTCGCGCCCGAGGAAAAGATTGGCCGCCGCGTCGACATTGTCGGCAACCGCGAGCTGCTGGTAGATCGTCTCGATGCCATAGGCCTTGGCGTCGCGCGGATTGTTGATCGTCGCGTCCTGCCCGTTTATGCGGATCGAGCCCGTGTCGCGTTTATAGGCGCCAGACAGGATCTTAATCAGCGTCGACTTGCCCGCGCCGTTGTGGCCGAGCAACCCAACGACTTCACCGGGATAGAGATCGATGGAGGCCCGATCGACGGCACGGATGCCGCCGAATGAAATCGAAATATCGTCCATCGCGACGAGCGGCGTTCTGGTGTCCAGCATGGCAAGGACTCCCTAGTGTTTATTTCGGCGGTAGAGCGTGTCGAGCCACACCGCAAAGACGAGGACGACGCCAACAACGATGGACTGCAATGGGCTATCAACCCCCATCAGCACCATGCCTGACTGCAGAGACTGCATGACCAGCGCGCCCAGCATGGCGCCAGCAATGGTGCCGACACCGCCAGCCAGCGACGCTCCACCGATGACGGCTGCCGCAATCACGTAAAGCTCGTCGAGCGTGCCCAGGGCATTGGTGGCAGCATTGAGGCGCGCGGATGAAATCGCCGCAGCGATGGCGCAGAGGCCGCCCATCAGCATGAAGATTTTGACCGTCACCCAGCGCGTATTGATACCCGCCAGCTCAGCCGCTTCGGGATTGCCGCCCATGGCAAACACATAGCGCCCAAACCGCGTGCGCGTGGCGATGAATGTCATCACCACACCCACTCCAAGGGCGATCAGCACTGGCATGGCAATGCCGTGCGAAATGAAGAGCCCACCATCGGGAATGTCTATGCCATTGGCATGCGCGTAATTCTCGGCGATGCGGCGAGGCCATGGGTAGGCGTTGACCACCCAAACGGCACCAATTGCGATACCGCAGCCAAGAATGGCCAGCGTCGCCTCTGCCCAAACCGGGCGTAGCGGGAAATTGAACCGCAACCGCTGGCGTCTCCCGAGATAGAGCCCGACGACAATCGCTGCGCAGGCGATGACACAGACAACCCAGCTCCAAAGGGCACCGATCGCCCCCGCCGGACCGCCACCGATCAATTGGAACGTCGGATCCATCGGCGCGACAGTCCGCCCCATGGTCACCCACCAGGCAGCACCACGCCAAACCAGATACCCACCCAAAGTCACGATGAACGCGGGCACACGCAGATAGGCAATGATGCTGCCCTGAAGCGCCCCGATGCCCACGCCAACAGCCAAACCAGCCAGCAGCGACAGAGCCCATATCAAGGGGTGGCCAAGGCCCAGGCCAAGTTGCGCCGGCAGAATATCAGTCTGCATGACCCCCATGACCATGCCGACCAAGCCGAGGATGGAGCCAACCGACAAGTCGACATTGCGAGTGACGATCACCAGCACCATGCCTGTGACCATGACGGCGACTGACGCCGTCTGTACCGACAGATTCCAGAGATTGCGCGGCGTCAGGAACAGCCCACCGGAAAAGACATTGAAGCCGATCCAGATGATTGCCAATGCCACGATCATGCCGATCAGGCGCGTATCGAGTTCAGTCGCAAGCAGGAATCGTTGCAGCGGGTTCTGCGCGAACTTGCTCGGATGAACGGTCGTCGGAATGACGCTCTGGTCGGCCAAATGCTTCTCTCCAATGGATGCACCAAATCAATTGGTACTGTCCTTCGGCGCCACGGCAATCTGCGGCACCATAATTCAAATCAGTCGCAGACGGGCACGCGACCTCTGGGAACGCCTTGGCATACGACTGCCTTGGAAACCCAGCCACCATCGATCACAACATTCAAGTTGTCCCGCGTAATGACAACGGGTTCGATGAAGAACGCATTCATCTCGACGCCCTTTGGCCCACCTGAAAACTTCGTCGCGCCGGTAACCGTATCGAGAGCCGCTCCTGCGGCGAGCTCCATAGCCACCTCAGCAGCCTTGCGGCCCAGAACGCGCGCGTCTTTCCACACCGAAACGGTTTGAGTGCCAAGGGCAATCCGGTTGAGAGCAGCATGGTCGCCGTCCTGCCCCGAGACGGGCACCGCGCCGGCTAGCCCTTGTGCCGTCAAAGCCGCAATTGCCCCGCCCGCTGTGCCGTCATTGGACGCAACAACGGCGTCGATCTCGTTATTATTGGCGGTCAGGAACTGCTCCATATTCGCTTGCGCGATTTCGGGGTTCCAGTTGTCGGTATAGGCCTCGCCAACGTTGACGATATCTCCGCGATCAATGGCCGCCTGCAGAACCTCCATCTGCCCCGCGAAGAGAAAGTCGGAGTTCGGGTCGCCCGCATTCCCTTTGATAAACACATAATTGCCCGTCGGCTGCACCGCATAGACATTTTCCGCCTGCAGGCGTCCAACTTCCTTGTTGTCGAATGTCAGGTAAAAAGCATCGGGGTTCTCAATCAACCGGTCATAGCCGACGACCGGGATCCCTTCGGCCACAGCCGCAGCAACTGCCGGTCCTACCGCGTCACCGTCTTGCGCCAGCACGATAATCGCATCGGCGCCCTGCGCGATAAGGCTCTCAATGTCCGTCAATTGCTTGGCAGCGGACGATTGCGCATCGGCGGAAATGTACTTGGCCCCGGCGGCGTCCAGCACCGCCTTGATTGCCGCTTCATCCGTCTTCCAGCGCTCTTCCTGAAAATTGTTCCAGGATAGACCGATGGTCACCGTTTCCTGCGCAAACGCGACATCAGGCAATCCGGCCAATACGGTCGTCGCGAACAGCACTGCCAGTGTCTTGCTCATGCTCGTCCTCCCCCCAATGGTTGCGCTCAACACGGTCTCAAACCAGCGTCAACCACCTAACCAAAGCGGCCCCCTCCAAAGGCGCCTGAGCACAGAACTCATTGCTCACACGAGGAAAAGCACCGGGAGTCAGCAGGTGTCAACTTCAATTTCGGCACTCGAATTAAATACCGATTGCGGTCCGGGCACAGGAATGGTGTGTTGCGCGCGAAGTGGGGAGAACGATGCTTGGCGCGGAACGTCAGCGATAGTGACAGCGTCCGGCGGCAGAACCGGGGCTTGGTGCTTGGGGCGCTACGCCTGCAAGGCCCGCTTTCGCGCACCTCCTTGGCGTCCGAAACGGGTCTGAGCCACGCCAGCATCACGGCAATCAGCCATGACCTTTTGGCTCAGAACATCATTGTCGAACTTGCGGCCGCCGAAAAAGCTGACACGCGCTCGCGCGGACGCCCTGCAACGCTGATCGGTTTTAACCGCGCCATCGGCTGTGCAGTCCTGTTTGAGCTCGACGTCAACCGCGCCCGACTCTCACTGGTCGACTATGGAGGCGTGCTTGTGGATCGCATCGAGTATCCTCTGACACCCACCACCTTCGCCCAGATGCCGCCAGCCGAATATCTCGCCGAACGCATTCACTTGCTCCAGTCGCGCAATCCCGAAGCGGTCCTGCGCCGCATAGCAATTTCGGTGCAGGGCATACTTGATCGCGACGGCCAGGGGCTCAAATGGTCGCCTATTGCTCATCTAGCCAATAATCCCTTCGGGCAGAAATTATCCGGAGCCTTCGACATCCCGGTCACGCTCTATAAGCGGGGCCGACTGCTCGCCGAAGGTGTGCGTTGGCTCGATCCTGCCCTACACGCGGCCAGTGTCGCCACTGTCTTTGTTGGCTCCACAGTAGCCATGGGTATGACCTTCCGGGGCCAGATCATGGGGCGCGGCGACGAAGGCGCGACCGAATTCGGGCACATGAACCACTCGCCCAACGGCGCCCTCTGCCGTTGCGGTATGCGGGGGTGCGTCGAAGCCTATGCTGCTGACTATGGGGTATTGCGCACAGCTTACTCGGTGCCCGAAACCACCCAACCGGCCCCGGCCGTCCCGCCACACGAATATGAAGGCCTCATCGCCAGGGCCAGCAGCGGCGACCGAACAGCAACCCACGCATTCAATCTTGCCGGTCGAGCTATCGGCTTCGGGCTCAGCCGGATGATGGCTGTCTTCGATCCAACGCACATCCTGATCGTCGGCCCCGGCGCGCGCGCCTTTCACCTGATGGAGCAGGAAATACGGAGCGCCATGTCAGGGTCCCTGCTCTGCCGTATCAACGGCATGCCAGAAATCGTGCCCCACCTTGACGAAAAGGAGCCAATCTTCAGGGGGCTCCAGATGAAAACGCTCGACGAAATAGACCAGGCCTATTTTGCGGGACTGCAATAGGTTCGTCGCGGCTTAGGCCAAGCGATCGCCCCTAGCGCCTGAGGGAGGCTCGCTTCTGCAGCTGCAACGCCGCCCAGCCACCCGCGACACCCAATACCACGCCGACACACTTGACGATCATATCGGCAACTTCGGCATGGCGGTCCGGACGCAGGTTTTGGGCCCATTCGAGACCGACAGCCATGGCCAATAGCACCAGCATCACCCAGAGCAGCCGGCGCGGATAGGCAATCGCGAACAGCAGACCCAGAACTATGTAGGCCCCCATCCGATCAATCTGGGCCGGAAAAGGACTTGCCGAGCGCAGTCCGACGGGACCGAGCGTCAGGTAAATGATGACGGCGCCGAGGCCGAACGCTAGGCACTTATGGGCAAAGGACATGAAGCCCTGATATCATCCCCCCTGAGGACTTCAACCGCCATCAACGGGTTGTGTGCTCAAGCTAATGAGTGAGCCAATCGTACAGTTGCTCGGCAAGCTCCACCGGCTCGTTGTCGGCACCGCTCAAAACAATCTCCGCGTTTTTTGGCACCTCGAAAGGTGAATCGATCCCCGTGAAGTTCTTGATCTCGCCTGCACGCGCGCGTTTGTAGAGCCCCTTGGGATCACGCGCCTCGCAAACTTCGATTGGCGTATCGACATAGACCTCGACAAAATCGACGTCGCCGGCGATCTCGCGAGCCAGTCTCCGTTCGTTCTCGAACGGAGAAATAAACGACACCAGCACAATCAGGCCCGCATCAGCCATGAGCTTGGCCACTTCCGCGACGCGGCGAATGTTTTCGATGCGCGCGGCCTCGGTAAACCCTAGGTCCTTATTGAGCCCGTGGCGCACATTGTCGCCGTCGAGGATGTAGGCGTGCTTGCCCTCTGCGGTCAGACGCTTCTCAATGAGGTTGGCGATCGACGACTTGCCGGAGCCAGACAGCCCGGTGAACCAGACGATCCGTGGCTCTTGTCCCTTTTGGGCGGCGCGAACGTCGCGGTTCACGTCGAACGATTGGTAGGTCAGGTTCTGCGCACGGCGCAGTCCGAACTCTATCGTCCCCGCGCCCAGTGTCGCATTGGTCAAACGATCGACCAGGATGAAGCCGCCGGTCGCCGCGTTGGCCGTATACGGGTCAAAGACAATCGGCTTATCTGTCGCGATCGTCACCGTCGCGACCTCATTGAGGTCAATCTTGGTCGCCGCCGTCTGTTCAAGCGTGTTCACATTCGTCTTGAACTTTAGATCAGTGATCGTTGCGGGAATGACCTGCGAACCAACTTTGAGCAGATAAGAGCGCCCTGGAAATGCGGGCTCGTCGCTCATCCACACGACCCGCGCTTGGAACTGGTTGGAGTATTCCGGCGTCTCACCGGGCGCGGACAGAACATCGCCGCGCGAAATGTCGACTTCCCGATCAAGAACCAGCGTCACCGCCTGGCCGGCCACCGCGCGATCCAGATCGCCTGTCATGGTCACTATGCGCTTGACGACTGCAGGCTTGCGCGATGACGCCACAAGAACGTCATCCCCCACAGAAACCGACCCGCCCGCGACCGTACCCGAAAACCCGCGAAAATCGAGGTTTGGACGGTTTACCCACTGGACCGGGAAGCGAAATCGCTGAGCCGAACGATCATCGGACACCTCGATTCCTTCAAGGTACGGCACAAGAGCCGGCCCTTCATACCAAGGTGTCCTAGGGCTTTGCGCCAACATATTGTCGCCGCGCAATGCCGAAACAGGAACAGCGGCAAGCGTCTTGAACCCAAGAGGCTCCGCAAAGGCACGATACTCGGCGACGATACGATCAAACACAGCCTGATCGTAGTCGACCAGATCGATCTTGTTCACGACAAGAACGACATGCTTCACGCCGATCAGAGACAGAATGAAGCTATGACGGCGTGTCTGCGTCAGCACGCCCTTGCGCGCGTCGATCAGCACCAGTGCCAAATCGGCGTTCGACGCGCCGGTCGCCATATTGCGCGTGTACTGCTCATGGCCAGGGGTGTCGGCAACGATGAACTTGCGTTTGTCGGTCGAGAAAAACCGGTAGGCCACATCGATGGTGATGCCCTGTTCTCGCTCTGCGCTTAGGCCGTCGACCAGCAGCGAGAAATCGATCCCCTCGTCGCCTGTCGTGCGGTTCCGGCTTTCCTTCTTTAGGCTGGCCAGTTGATCATCGAGGATCAGTTGGCTGTCATAAAGCAACCGCCCGATCAGCGTGGATTTGCCATCATCAACGCTGCCGCAGGTTAGAAAGCGCAGCAGCGACTTGTCGGTCTGCTGATTGAGCCACAGGTCGATATCGGTGTCAGGCGTCGCCATCGACAGGCTCATCAGAAATACCCTTCCTGCTTTTTCTTCTCCATCGATCCGACGCTGTCGCTATCGATAAGGCGCCCTTCCCGCTCCGAAGTGCGGCTGGCCTGCATTTCCATGATGATTTCGGGCAGGCTTGCCGCCGACGAGCGCATCGCCCCCGTCAGTGGGTAGCAACCGAGCGTTCGGAAGCGCACCAGTTCCTCATGTGGAACTTCGTCCCTGTTGAGCGGCATGCGGTCATCATCGACCATGATCAGGGTTCCAAAGCGCTCGACGATTGGTCGCTTCTTGGCGAAGTACAGCGGCACAATCGGAATGCCTTCGGAATAGATGTAGGTCCAGATATCGAGCTCGGTCCAATTGCTCAGCGGGAACACCCGCATGCTCTCGCCGGGATTGAGCCTTGTATTGAACACGCGCCATAGCTCTGGCCGCTGGTTCTTGGGATCCCATGCGTGGCTGGCATTGCGATGGGAGAAGATGCGCTCCTTGGCGCGAGATTTCTCCTCATCCCGACGCGCCCCGCCGATGGCCGCATCATACGCGCCCGCCGTCAGCGCCTGCCGCAAGGCGGCGGTCTTCATGATGTCGGTATAGCGTGACGATCCGTGATCGAAGGGATTGATGTTGTCGCGCAGGCCATCAGGATTGGTGTGGGTGATCAGATCAAACCCATATTCCTCCGCCATCCGGTCGCGGAAGGCGATCATCTCGGCGAATTTCCAGGTCGTATCGATGTGCAGCAAAGGGAACGGAATTTTGCTTGGATAGAACGCCTTGCGCGCCAGATGCAGAAGGACACTTGAGTCCTTACCGATCGAATACATCATCACCGACCGCTCAAAGCTAGCAGCGACCTCCCGCAGGATCTCGATGCTTTCTGCTTCCAGCGCTTGCAGATGCGTCAATCGGTTACTGGTCAATCCGCTCACCTCGACCGCCCGCATAGACGGGCTATTTGAGGTCATTTGAATATGCCCAGATGGTCTGCGCTTCAAGCCGCCGCGGGCCTCAAACCCTTGCTCCACAAGGCCTTTGAGCATATTTGCCTCTCGCGCGGCCAGCGCACATCATAGAACTGCGACACGAGCTTTCCTGCTGCGTCTGAATGTGCGCCTGACGCAAGATCCACAGAAAAATAGTTTCGGACCGGCCTGGAACCGTCAGCACACCAGCGATCAGACGGGAGATTTGGGCACATCCGCCAAAGGAGAGTTGCAATGCCCTCAAGAGCTTGCTATCTCGCCCGCAGATGCCGGTATAGCTCAGTTGGTAGAGCACCTGATTTGTAATCAGGGGGTCGCGGGTTCGAACCCTGCTGCCGGCACCACCCCCAGAGATATTTGAGTACTGGACGCTGACTAAGGCGCCGGCGCAGTGGTGCCCGTTCAAGCTTTTCTCGAGATGCGACGAGCTGCCTCGAACGGCTACTCGGCGCAAAGCTGAAGTTTGGGTTTGATTACATCTGCTTCATAGGGACAACCCGCCAGGCAGGCCAAGCGGATCGTCTACAAGCGGCAGACCGCTAGGCGCCCAGCCCCAATGGATCTTCATCCAGCGGCCAGATTGGACGCATCAGGCGCCTGAAAGGCAATGCATCCCAGTCAGGATTGCTCGTGCCAGGGGTAGCGACGAACAGCTGCTTGCGGGCTATAGGCTCGAACAGGTCCTTCTGCTTGTAGAGATTTTTGATGGACACCACTTGCTTGGTTTCAAACACGATACCGTGCCGGGTCATCAAATCCAGCGAGTAGAGGTTCGTTCGGAGACTGGTGAGCAGTACCTCGATACCAGCGACGCGAACCACAGCCACATCACCCACGTCGATCTTTTCATCGCCGAGGTGATACTGGAACGAGTTGGCAGCAAGGTGCAGCACCTCAACATCGGCATCGAACGGAGGTCCGGAATGTGGTTCTCCCTTACCGCCAATCCTAAGCCTTAGCCGGGCACCTACCCCCACCTGGAAGCATATTTGTACCGCCAACGGGTCCCAGAGAGGAACAACCGCGGCGTTTGTAATCCCGGCGTCGATGAAGGCCTTGAGTACATATGTGGTGTCTCCGGGGGCACCGCTACCAATCTGGTCAGCGGTGTCGGCAATGACGAGCGGCCTGTCGCCCGCAACACCTGCCTCCAAAATGGCTTCCTCAAAGGAGGTGAATGGCAGAGTGGCGGCAGCGCGAATGGCATAAAAGCGGCGGCCAAAATCTGCGGCAACCCGATCAGCAAGCGCTTGATCGCCATCGACCACCGCCAGCATTTTCGCTCCAGCCTGCGGCAGGTCCGCCCAGGGGAAACCATGATTGAGCGAGAGAGACAGGATACCACCTTCCCCCTCAGCAGCGGCCATTGCAGCGCAAAACTCTGGCATCGGGCCCGCCATGGTGGTCGGAAACAAACCGATGGTTCGGCAATCAAACAGTGCCATTTTCGGGTCAATTTCGCCACTCAGCGTTCGACGCACCAGATCAAACACTTCATCGGCACGTTCGTTGTGATCGATATGCGGATAAGTCTTGTAGAAGACGATAACGTCCGCCGCATCCAGCAGAACGTTGTCGATGTGGGCATGCAGATCAAGCTCTAGCCCAATACGCGCGCTTG
This sequence comes from Devosia epidermidihirudinis, assembly GCF_000971295.1. Lineage (GTDB taxonomy): Bacteria > Pseudomonadota > Alphaproteobacteria > Rhizobiales > Devosiaceae > Devosia > Devosia epidermidihirudinis. The sequence goes on from NZ_LANJ01000012.1 coordinate 214,410, forward strand.
GACCCACGACCTCGCGGATGCGGGACACCATGTCGCCTTCGCAATCGTCGTACCCGTCCGCGATCATGGCCCCGTGGAGAAACATCAGGACACAGTCCACCGGCCCCGCGGCACGAAGATCTGCCAGAATACGGTCGCGCATAGTTTCATATGCGACCCGCGTGGTGGGACCCGCTGGGCTCGCGAACGCAAACAGGCTTTGAATGACCTCCCAGCCTTCCTGCTCTGCCCGCCTCAGCCACGTTTGGCCCGGCCCGCTCCAAGGGGATGGCGCGGCACTGGCAATATCTCCCTCGTTCCACAAGCAGGCCTTGAAGTCCTCCAGCCCTGTAGGAAAGGAAGCGAACGTATTGGTCTCGGTACCGAGCGTGGCGATAAACAGTCGCATGGCTGATCCTATATTTCGAAACGTCGATTGTGCTGATCGAGCCACGATCCAGGCACCAAGACAGCAGCGCGTGCGCGCTCGTCTTGCTCAATGACGGATGGCGTCATAACTGGGGCGCTACCGTCCATCGGGGCGTAGCCAAGCACTTGCTTGGTCGACGCAATATCCCACCGCATCCCCGGATTGTCAGAGACGAGGTTGAATATCCCAAATCCGGTCGCTGGCGCGCTCAATGCGCAATCGAAACCATGGAGGAAGTCGCGGTTGGACAACCACATTTCTTGCCCCCAACTCCCGATCCCAAGGTTGGGACCGGGCAGGTTTTCACCCGGCCAAATGTTACCGATCCGAAACGCAATGAAATCAGCGCCCGTCTTCGCAGCGAACGCACGGCCCATTTCCTCACCCACAAGCTTGGAGATGGCATAGGGGTTTAGTGGCAGCGGAGATGAATCGGGGCCAATCTGATCTGTCCGGAAACGGTATCCTCCCATCACCTGGTTAGTACTGGCAAAGACAACTCGCCCCACGCCCGCCTCGCGTGCAGCCTCAAGAACATTGGCTGTGCCAACAATATTGGGAGGTTGCACTTCTTCCCACTTTGACGCCGGCGAAATCCTCCCTGCCAGATGGACAACGATGTCTACGCCGTCAAACGCGGAAGCCCATTCTGAGTCAAAGTGACTTATATCGGCAACGTGAATGCCCTCTCCTGCCATTTGATCAAGCAGCACGAGATCTTTGTCGGGACTACCGCGCCAATGCGTGACGAGCTTACTCCCCAGGTTGCCGGAGGCGCCAACAATGAGTACTCGAACCATATCAAAGTCCCATCAGGGATTGAAAAGCCAAACCTTTTAGGCCGGCATCCGATGCAGCGGAGGCAATTTGACCAAGGGTTGCCGTATCAACGGGGATACCAAGATTCAATCGTTCACGTCTGGTGGCCTGCTCCAGCTCTCCAGGCAGCAAGACCCCTCCCGGCCTTTCTGAGTTTTCAGACTGCACCCACGCGAGGACTTGAGACATCTCATGGCCGAACGCGTCTTGCGTGCCCATGCGCTCCGGAGACACGAGAATAGAGAGCATCGAATTGATCACGGCCGGACCGCTTGACGCGTCGTGCTGTGTTTCTCCTCCCAGCAGAGCCGCGCCAAGCAGTTCACATGCCAGGGCCAGTCCCCAGCCCTTGTGTTCCCCAAAGGCGACCAGCACACCGGGAGGGTCGCCAAACAATTCATTGGGGTCGTTGGTCTTGTCTCCCTGACCGGTCAGGAGAGCGTCGTCCGGCAAGGTCTTGCCCATATTGCGATACACGCGGACCTTTCCCATGGCCAATCGGCTTGTGGCAAAGTCCACAACGACCGGCTCCTCTCCGACACGTGGAAATCCAACGGCGAATGGGTTGGTGCCAAGTCTCGCTTTTTTGCCCCCGAACGGCGCGACGAGTGGCCCCGCAACCACATTCACAAAATGTATCGAAACCAGACCCGCGGCGGCGCACTGCTCGGCCCAATGCCCAATCCGCCCAAGGTGATGACTGTTGCGTAGGCCAATGATGGCGCTGCCATGGGCCTGTGCGTGCCCAATGCCTGCTTCCATGGCGTGGTGCCCCATGACCTGCCCCGGACCATGGCCTGCGTCAAAGATCATCATGCCGCCAGCTTCGGTAACCAAACGCAGGCTCTGCGCAAGGTTCATGCCTCCGGCTTTGATGCTCCGAAGATAGAGCGGCACAACGCCAACACCATGGGAGTCGTGACCACGTAGGTTCGCCTCCACAAGGTGATCCGCAATCAGGAGGGCCGAGCCATTTGATGCACCAACGGCCACAAACAGTTCAACGACAGCGCCGTGCAGCGCCTCGGATGCAACTAAGACCATACCCACCGACATCTCCCGAATTAATGCAGGAGAAGCATAGGTCAGGAGAGAACGTCAGATAAGGTCGCGCCGTTTCGTTGCAAGGAACCTACGACACCTAATGGCAGGGACTATGCTGAACTATGAAGTGAGACTGGGGGCAGTGACGCAGTAATTCGCCGCGCAGCGCCTTGCAGGGCCTCAGCGGCCTGCTCGATGATCACTCGCATGCGATTGTCAGGTGCGGTTAGGCTGACTGCGGCGATCGGATACCCTTTGCCATCGAAAATCGGAACGCCAATGCAGGTGACGCCATCCTCGTTTTCGCCAGTCTCAATGGCAAAACCGCGCTTACGCGTTTCCTCAACGTGGCGGCGAAAGGTCCGTGAATCGGTCAGCGTTCGATAGGTACGCTGCTCGAAATCGGCACTCACGAGCTGTTCGATTGTTTCCAGGGGCAGAAACGCAGCGATGGCCTTCCCTAATGACGTGGAGTGCATGGGGTGGCGGTGGCCAACGCGTGCCTGGAAGCGCTGTGTACGCGTCGCCTCACGGATATCGACATAAACCACTTCATGTTTAGCGAGGACGCCAAGGTTCACCGTTTGGCGAAAGCTGTCCACCAGATCATCGAGTTCACCGTCGGCGGTACTTCTGAGCGTGTGATGGATATCGTCGATCCGCGCCAGTTCCCTAAAGCGATGGCCAACCCCGTATCGATCGAGCACAACGTCATGCGCAAAAAGGCCAGCTGCAGACAGTGTTTGCAGATAACGGAATACCGTTGTCTTGGGCATGTTGAGCGCCTGGACGACTTCGGTCAGCGTCACGTCATGCGCCTGGCTCGCGACATAGACGAAGACCTGCATAGCCTTCGCAACAGGCAGAACGGAATACTGATCCACAACCTTCCCCAACGCGCCCTCCCAGCCTAACCATCGCGAAATTGATGCGACGGACGGCATAGAAAATCATGCTGCTAGTCATGTCAACAGAAGCACATTTTGCACACTTTATGTGCATCCAAACTCACCTTGTTTCGTGAAGCGAAACGCAGTCGCATTTACACAAAGCGCGCCCGGGTGCCTCCTTGTGAGGAACGTAGACCGAAGGGGCCCGGCGCAGTCGGGTGGTCTCCGCTTGCGAAAAACAGCTTAGGGAACGACCATGACCCACACTACCTCGAAGGCCTTCCGTCTCGGACTGGCGACGCTGACCGCCACTGCGGCAATTATGACGTCGCTTTCAGGCGTTGCGCTGGCAGCCTCTCCGCGCGCTGATGAAGGCAAGATGATCCTTGTCGCCCGCCAGGATCCGGGCACGCTGGATTTCACAAAGAGCAACCTCACGGCACTGCGCCTCTGGATCCCCGCAAACGTGGTTGAACCGCTTATCTATTTCAACAAGGACGGCACAGTTTCGCCCGGCGTCGCTGAGTCGTGGACGATCAGCGATGATCGGCTGACCTATAGTTTCAACATCCGCGAGGCCACGTTCTCAAATGGCGAGGCGCTGACGGCTGATGACGTCGTCTACTCCCTCAAGACCATGAAAGAGAGCCCGGTCTCGCAGAATTCCAGCCCTTATCAGGCAGTGAGTTCCATCGAGAAGACCGGCGACCGGACGGTGACGGTAACACTGTCGCGACCAAGTCAGAATTTCTGGAAGGGAATGGGGTCGACCGCCGGTCTGATTCAGCCGGAGGCTGCTGCGGCCACCATTGCCACCAATCCAATTGGCACCGGTCCCTACAAGCTTGTCAGCTACACGTCGAACAGCAGCCTCGAATTCACTGCCAACGAACATTATTGGGGCGACGCCCCAGCGATTGGCTCAGTGAGCGTCCGCATTATCACGGACGGCACCGCCGGACTGAATGCGCTCGAAGCGGGCGAAGTCGACTCTCTGCCTGTCATCACGATTGATCTCTGGGAGCAGCTGACCGCGCGTGGTCTGGATAAGTCTTTCTCGATGGTCACTTATCCGCAGATCGGTGAACCGACTTTTGCCGTCTTCAATCAAAAACTCGACCCAGAGCTCCGTCAGGCCCTGGCCATGACAATTGATCGCCAAGCTTACAACGACGCTTTCGGTGCTGCATGGGGCGCAGAGAATACCTGTACCTTTGCTCTACCGAACCAGGCCTGGTACGCCCCGGAAAGCCCTGAAACCTGCCCCTATCCTTATGACATTGAAGGGGCGATGAGCCTTGTGGCAGAAAAGGGCTATGCGAACACACCGCTTGAATACGTTTCGCTGAGCGATGTCCCGGATTTGTCGCTGCCTGCAGATATCATGGTGCCGACGATGCAGGCCGCTGGTTTCAACATGACGCGGAACGCAATCGACCTGGCGCGTTACTCGCAGCTGATTTTCCAGGGCCGTCCACCGCAGTTTGACGTGACAGTCATGTCCTCGGATGCGGATCCCACACAGTGGGCATGCTCTGACGAAGCGAGCGCCGGCTGGAGCACTTACTGCAGCGCGGACTACACCCAAGCGCTGTCCGATGCTGACGCTGCCCTGACCGACGAAGACTATCTGGCGTTGATGCTCAAGTCGGCCAAGATCCTCCGCGACGAAGCTGTGATCGTTCCAATCATTGCCAAGAAGGGCGTCGGTTTGTTTGAGGCTGATCTGAAAGGCTTCATCGAACCACGCGTCGCAGTGGCCATCGAGTTCGCTCCGCTCCACTGGTAATCCGTGCTGGGGCCGGCCCAGCTGGCCCCATCTCCCACCTCAAGGCACCCCGGGAGGCGCCCTGCTCCATGACGCTCTATATCGTCAGAAAACTGGCCTTTTTTCTTCTGGCAGTGTTCGCAGCATCCATAGCGATTTTCCTGCTCATTCGCGGAGCAGGCGGAAATGTCGCCGCCATTATCCTGGGTAAGGACGCAACCGCAGATGCGATCAATGCGCTCGCCCAGCAATATGGCTTGGATCGCCCCATGGTGGTTCAGTACTTTGACTGGATTGGCAATATTTTCAGGGGTGACCTCGGGCGCTCGTTCCGTACCAATGAAGCGGTCACCGACCTCGTCGTGTCACGCCTATCGATCTCAATTCCACTTTGCGTTTCCGGCCTTCTGCTCGGCTTGCTTATCGCGATACCGGCGGGAACCTATTCCGCGCTCAACTCCGACAAACCACTCGGCGCGCTGATCACGATCCTCAGCCAGGTCGGCATTGCGGTTCCCGTGTTCTGGGCCGGTATTTTGCTGTCCCTGCTGTTCGGCGTACGCCTTGGGTGGCTGCCCACGGGTGGCTGGACAAACTGGAGTGCAGACTTCTGGGGCGCTGTTCGCTCCCTCGTCCTGCCCATTATCTCACTTGGCCTCATTCTCGGCGCTTCGCTGACCCGCTATGTGCGCTCGGCCGTGCTGGATGTGATGAACCAGGATTACGTGCGAACGGCACGCGCAACGGGCATGACCCGGATGGAGGCGCTTTTGCAGGTCGGCCTGCGAAACGCCGCGCTTCCGATTGCAACGGTCGTCGGGCTCCAAATCGCCGAGCTTATCGGTGGGACAGTTATTATCGAGACCGTGTTCTCTCTGCCCGGCCTGAGCCGCATGATCCTGGCCAACGTTGCTGCGCGCGAGGTTATCGTCGTGCAATCCACCGTCATGCTAATCATCATTTTCGTTATGTTTATCAATCTTATAGTCGATCTGCTTTACGGCGTGCTCGACCCACGCGTGAGGTTGGCCCGATGAGCGCCATCGCCACAAACAAGCCGGCAAAGTCACGGCGTCGTCCACGCTGGCTCAGCAATACCGCCCTGCTGCTGGGTATCGTCATCAGCGTGGCGTTTCTCGCCATTGCGCTCCTCTCTGCCTTCTACTTGCCACACAACCCCAATGTGCCACGCATACCCGATCGGCTGCTGCCAGCCGGTTCCCCCGGCTACGTCCTGGGCACTGACGTGCTTGGGCGCGATATCTTGTCCCAACTGATGGTCGGCGCTCGCACTTCACTGCTCGTTGGCGCAGGCGGAGCTTTGATCAGCCTGATTATCGGCACCGTTGCGGGCTTGTCGGCAGCAGCGTTCGGCCGGATCGCCGACGAGACCATATCTCGCGGTGCCGATATCCTTTTGTCGATCCCGGGTATTGTCACAGCGCTGGTTCTGGCAGCGACTATCGGCTCAGGTGCTCTGACGACCGTTCTGGCCTTATCGGCCTTCTTTACCCCATCCTTCACGCGCGTCATTCGCTCGGCGGCGATGTCGGTTCTGCAGGAGGATTTCATCACCGCAGCCAGGCTCTACGGGCGCCCCACCTGGTTCATTTTGCTTCGCCACATCCTGCCAAATGTGGCTGGTGTCATCATTGTGCAATTCACCCTGTTTTTTGCCGCAGGCATTTTGACAGAAGCAGGGCTTTCCTATCTCGGCGTTGGCGTAACGCGCCCCTCTATTTCGTGGGGAATGATGCTCAACGAAGCTCAGCAACAGGTCGGGATCTCATCCCCGCTAGCGATGTGGCCGGGCCTGGCCATCGTCACCGTCGTGCTCGGACTCAATCTGCTCGGCGACGGACTTCGTGACGTTCTCGACCCTCGACTATCACGGAGGGGCGCATGACTTTGGCTCCAGCAATTGAGGTCCACGACCTCGTCGTCGGATACGACGCACTCAACGCCGTTCGGGGGGTCTCCTTCACCCTGCCAAGGGGCGGACGTATGGGATTGGTGGGAGAGTCTGGCTCGGGAAAAAGCATGACAGCGCTCGCATTGATGGGCCTGTCTCCCACGGGCTGGCACGCCGCTGGCCAGGTACTGCACGATGGCGTGGATCTCATCACCGAGACGGACACGTCCTTTTCTAAACGGCGTGGCCGGACCATCTCCATGGTGTTCCAGGACCCAATGTCGTCGCTCAATCCAGTTCGCCGGGTTGGTGACCAGATCGCCGATGTCATTCATCGACATTCAAAGGTGAGCCGTCGCGAAGCGATGAAGCAGGCCCTTGATCTGATGGTTCAGATGAACATGCCACGTCCTGAGCAACTGGCGCGCTCCTATCCGCACCAGATATCGGGCGGTCAAAAGCAGCGCATCATGATCGCCATGGCCCTCGCCTGTTACCCACAGTTGATCATTGCCGACGAACCCACCACCGCCCTCGATGTCACGGTGCAAAAGCAGGTACTCCGACTTCTCAATGCGGCTGCGCGGGACCGTAATACGGCCCTCTTGATGATCACGCACGACCTGCCAGTCATTGCAGCCATGTGCGACACCGTCGCGGTGATGTACGCGGGACGCATCGTCGAACATGGACCCGTGCAGGAGGTCTTCAGGAGCCCCCGCCACCACTACACGCGCGGCCTTCTCGACTCTCAGCCCACCATGGACAATATCGCGCTGGATGGCTCCTCTCGTCTGGGCTCCATTCCGGGTATGGTTCCACCGCTGCACAACCTGCCTACGGGGTGCGCCTTCCATCCGCGCTGCGCCGCGGCTAGCGAAAAGTGCCGAGCTGAGATGCCTGAGCTTGGTGCCAATGGCGCGGCGTGCTGGCACCCCGTGAAGGAGAAGGCTGAATGACCTTGTCCACACGCGACCCCATCCTCGCCATGCAAGGCGTCACCCAGTCATACGGCCTGCAACGGACATCGCTATTCGCCCCTCCAAGCAGCTTCAAGGTCCTCGACAGCATCGACTTCGATGTATGCGCGGGCGAGGCCGTTGGCCTTGTTGGTGAGAGCGGTGCTGGAAAAACCACCCTCACCCGCATCCTCATCGGCATGGAACGTCCGCAACAAGGGCGCCTGATATTCGAGGGTAACGACGTCTGGTCAGCGACACCAGCGGAGCGGGAACGCTTTAGGCGTTCAGTTCAAATGGTGCTGCAGAACCCGCGCAGCTCGCTCGATCCGCGCATGCGCATCGGTACCGCACTGCTCGAACCCATGCGCAGCCTCCGCATTGAAGGCGACCACATCAAACGCCTGCACGAAGTCCTTGAGCAGGTTGGGTTGGATAAGAGCGCCCTAGAGCGCTTCCCTCACGAATTCTCTGGTGGGCAATTGCAGCGTATCGCAATTGCACGAGCGCTCATGCCGAACCCGAGAGTCTTGGTGGCAGACGAACCAGTGTCCGCCCTCGACGTCTCCATCCAGGCGCAAGTGCTCAACCTACTGCGCGACCTGGTGCGAGACTTAAACCTTGGCCTCGTCTTCATCGCTCACGATCTCTCGGTCGTTGCTTACACCACAAGCCGGGTCTCGGTGATTGCTGCAGGTCGCATTGTTGAGGTTGGCCAGCCCGTTGAACTCTTCACCCGCCCGACCGCAGCCGCAACCCGCAACCTGGTCGACGCAGTCCTCACGGTAGAGGCCGGCCTCGAAGGTAAAGCGCTGTAAACCCAAACTATTCCGCACCACGAAATGGCGCGGCGTTTACCTCAACCGACACATGATGTGATGTGGGAAAAACAAATCAAGGAGCATCTGATGCTGAAGTTTGACGAGTCTGCCCGCATTATTGCGCAAGAATCCCGCTTTGTGCCCGGTGGCGTCAACAGCAATTTCCGCCTCGGCATGGGGCACGGCCCCCTAGTGTTTACACATGGCGAAGGCGCCTACCTGCACGATGTCGATGGCAACAAGATCATCGACTATTACTGTGGCATGGGCGCCATGGTTCTCGGGCACAGCCCTGCTGGCGTGCAGGCCGCAGTGAAGGCTCAAGTCGACAAGGGCATCCTTTTCGCAGGCCAGTCTCAAGTCGAATATGACGCGGCCCATATCATCTGTGATCGCATTCCAAGCGCTGAGAAGTTGCGCTTCGGCTCTTCAGGCTCAGAAGTTGCTCAGGCAGCGATGCGCCTTTCGCGCGCAGCAACAGGTCGCCGCACAATTCTGAAGTTTGAAGGTCACTACCACGGCTGGTTCGACAATATCCTGTGGTCGACCGCGCCGGCTCTTGCCGATGCCGGCTCAGGCGATCACCCTGCCCTGGTTCCCGGCAGCAAGGGCCAGAGCACGGCCGATGCGGACGGTCTCGATATTCTGCAGTGGAACGACCTTGCGGCGGTAGAGGCTCGCCTTGCGCGCGGCGACGTGGCCGCGGTCCTGATGGAAGCAGCAATGTGCAACCAGGGGGCCATCTCCCCCCTGCCTGGCTACCTTGAAGGTGTGCAGGCTGCATGCCGCAAGCACGGCACAATTCTTATTTTTGACGAGGTGATCACCGGCTTCCGACTGGGCCAAAAGGGCGCACAGGGTCGGTTCAACGTCACGCCCGACCTGTCAATTTTCGCCAAAGCCATTGCCAACGGTTTCCCGGTTGCGGCGATTGTTGGACGCGCCGATCTTATGGATCTCTTTGCCACCGGCGGCGTCCTCCACGGGGGTACCTTCAACTCGCAGCCGGTGCCCATGGCCGCCATGCTGGCAACCCAGCTTGCACTGACCCCAGAACACTACGAAAAGTCTTCGAAATATGGCGTGCGGCTGCGTGATGGACTGCGGTCCGTGCTCGCGGATGCGGGCATCAAGGCGCAGGTCACCGGCTTCGAATTGATGTTCCACGTCGCGTTCGGGCTAGATGCCCCCGCTCAGAACTACCGCGATCTCGCGAAGTCTGACAAAGCTGGATATGCCCGTTTCGCACAGGCCCTGCTCCGCAACGGCGTTCGCGTGCTGGAACGAGGCGCCTGGTTTGTGTCCTCGGAGCACAACGACGAAGTCGTCGACAAGACCTTGGAGGCCGCCCGCGCCGCCGCCATGGAAATCGCCCAGTAATATCAGTGCCAACGCCGCACCCCGCGGCGTTGGCACACCGAAAAATCTCGAGAGCATGGCGCTGCCCACCGGCGTGTTAGCCCCCTAAAGCACCGGGAAGCTCATGTAGGAGTCCGCTAGCCAGAGGGCCAGCTTCATGATGGTGAAGGTGGGGTTGGCGCTGCCTGCTGTGGGGAAAACTGAGGCGCTGGCGACGGCGACGTTGGGCACGTCGTGGCATCTCAGGTTTGGGCCGACCACGGAGGTGGCAGGATTGGTTCCCATGCGGGTTGAGCCCGATGGGTGCGCGCAAGCCTCGGCCTGGTCGATGATCTTGGCATCCGGATTATCCACCACTGGCGCCCAGGTCAGCGGACACAGAGTATCCAGCGTTGATCGTTGCCAGTAGCGCTTCAGGTGCTTGACCGTGGATTGGAATGTTTTCTCGTCTGGATCGCGTGGTTTCCACTCAAACAGCGGCTTCTTGACGCCAAGCCGGTCTCGATTTTCTGACAGACGAATGCGGTTTTGCGGATCGGGCAGTTGCTCAATGGATGTCATCAGCCTGAAATTGACGCCCGGCGGCACATAGAGCTGCTTGTGCCACATGCGCCAGAATGCACCGCGGGCGATCAGGCCAACATCCTTGGCGGCTGCCCGCAAGTGCTGCACCTCGACCTTTCGCTGTTGCAGCCCATGCGCAATGCTTTTGATGACGGCTAGACCACTATTCCCTAGGTCCATCGACACGTAGACGAACGAACTTGCGACGGCGTCACTCCGCTGGGCTCCATGCGACAGCTCCAGGTGCAAATCACGCCGAGTGCCCTTGATGAAGCGATAGCTCAACAGGTGGTTGCTAAAATCAGGCCGCTGCCGCCCTGCCACCGCAATCTCGGCCTTAAGGTGATCCTGAAAGTAACTCCCGAGCGCGTCGGTGCGGGCGAAGGCGTTATGGCCACTGGCCTCGTGAAGCATCAGCAGCAGCCGCGTGGATTCGATCGTGCCCGCGGCGATCGCGAATTCCCTGGCCTCTATCGTAATTGACTGTCCCATCAGGCTCTTTGCTGTAACAGCCCGTAAACGGCCGCTTGCGCTGTCGACATCAAACTCGGACACAGTCGCATTGAGCCAAACCCTAATGTTCGGGCTCGACCGCACCTCCTTTCCGAGCATGGACACGATGTTGCATCGCTTGAAGGTCGGGCACTTGGCCCAACGCGCTTTGAAGTCCTCTTGGTCGGCGAGAAATAGGCCTGACGAACCGGGAGCCGACCTGTCGATTTCTTCGAAAGAGTCGTGTCCCACCGAAAACAGCTTTTCCAGCTCATGCTGGTAGCCTTCCAGTACGCCGGGGGAGATCGGCCATTCTGGTTGCGAAACGTGATCGCGCGCACTTTGATCCTCGGGGCTGATCGGGATCATCCGCCCGCCCCAACGCGACGACGAGCCCCCTAGCCCGCGATAGCGTCCTGTCAGTGCGCGCGAGTAGCGTCCTGATGGATCATCAATCTCATTGAGCGCATGAATCTCCGCATCGAAGGCTAGCGTACCGCTTTCCAATACGATGACTTGTCGATTTTTCCGTGCGAGACGCGTTGCAAGCAACAATCCGGCAATACCGCCTCCGACGACACAATAGGTCGCACTATCGACTGCCTTGTCGTCATCCTTGGACAAATCACGGATCGCCATTGCTCACTCCAGATGCAGTTGTGCGAGCCAACCCTAACCCGACCAGCCACTCTATTTGCGTGATCACAAAGAGGCGCTTCGACAGCAATTGGAGCTAGCGCGACGCAATGCTCGGGTTATTGCCGATATCCTTGTCAGGGCACCATTCTGGTGACGCGGATCCAGACGAACCCGCGCTGCCGGAGATAGAACAAGTGGACGATCGGCCCCTCGTAAGCGTGATCCTGCCCCATCTGAATGAGCCCGATCTGCTCACCTGCCTGCGCTCCCTAGATGGGCAGCGCGGCGATGGTGTGCCGTTCGAAATCATCGTAGTCGACAATGGCTCGCGCGAGTTGCCCGAAACGGCCGTTTCACTTGTTTCGGAGGTCCGCCTGCTGAAACAACCGACGCCAGGCCCTGGCCCCGCCCGCAACTTAGGTGCCTCCGAAGCGCGCGCGCCCATCCTGGCCTTTGTGGACGCCGACTGCGTCGCCTCACCCAACTGGGTGGCAACAATCTACCGGTACTTTGACGAGCACCCTGACATCGACTTCATCGGCGGAGACATTCGCATTCGTCCCGCCGATGCCTCTCGACTGACGGCCGTGGAGGCCTACGAAAACGTCTACAGCTATCGTGCGCGCATCTATGTCGAGCGCCACGGCTTTGCCGCCACGGGCAATATGGCGGTGCGTGCCAGCGTGTTTAGGGCGGTTGGCCCGTTCGGCGGCATCGGCACTATGGAAGACACCGAATGGGGCCAGCGCGCTACCGGCATGGGTTTTCACATCGCCTATGTGCCCGAGGCGCGCGTTTACACGCCCTCATGTCGGTCCTTCGCCGAGTTGGCCCGTCGGTGGGATCGTCACGTGGCGCATGAATTTGCCGATATTCGCGACAAGCCGTTGGGCATGGCGCGATGGGTGGCCAAAAGCGTTGCCATGGCTGCCTCTCCCGCCGCCGAAGCGATCAAGCTCATGCGCTCGGATCGGGTCGACGGTTGGCGCGAACGTCTGCTGGCTCTGGGCTGTGTGACACGCGTCCGGCTCTATCGCGCCCGGCGAATGCTTGGTCTCGCGCTGCATGACGATGCAGCCGGCATGGTCGACATGTGGAATCGGGAAAACCGCTAGAGCTTTGTGATGCATCCATCGGCCTAGCCCGCCGCATACACCTACCCCACCAGCGCAACCGCCACGCCCAACGCTCCATCGCATGAGCGAAATACAGGTCATCGGACCCGTGCCAGTCTCGGCACCACAAACACCGCCGGTATACGAGAGCAAGGGACGATCATGTTGCAGGAATTCGCAGGCCCCTCCGAGCCGAACGAGAGTTCTGATCCCAGTCAGGATCGGATCATGTTGCTGAGTCCCGCTTTCGCAGACACACGCAAGCGCCTGTTAGAGTTCTGCGACCTTGCGGTCAAAGGCCTGAGCCGCATGGCCATGAGCGGCATGCGCTTCCCCCACACGATGCGCAGCATCGGCAATCGCAACGGCTCCGGCACCAAGGCCGAAGGCGACAATCTGCGCTATACGATCAACGTGGCCCAAGGTCTCCTTTGGACACCAATTTCTACACAACGGCGTATTCTGGGCGGCAAAACCGCAGCGGAACTCGCCCTGTCCTGCATCAGCCGCGCCGCGCGCTCTGATGACACTGGCGCGATAGCGCTTGCTGCATGGGCGGCGGCCGAGACTGCCGGTGTATACGCCAAAGGCCTTCTCGATCTGCTTGAAAACGCCCTGCGTCCCGGCGCAAGCGTCGAAACTGTCTCCTGCGCCTGGACGCTGACTGCTGCTTTGGCGGCTCGTCACCTCGGCGATACGAGAGAGCTCGAGAAACTGGCGACAGATCGGCTCCTGGCAAGCCAATCGGATAGCGGCCTGTTCCCTCACGTTACGCCGACCTCGGCAGCCGGATGGGGTCGATCGCATGTCGGCTGCTTTGCCGATCAGGTCTATTCCATTCAGGCTCTCGCCCGCCTCGGTTATGTCGACCGAGATGATCGCGCGATGCGAGCTTCAGAAGCCTGCGCTGCGCGGATCGTGGCGCTCCAGGGACCAGCCGGTCAATGGTGGTGGCACTACGACACCCGCGACGGCAGCGTGGTCGAGGGTTATCCCGTCTACAGCGTCCACCAGCACGCCATGGCCCCCATGGCCCTGCTCGACTTGCAGGAGGCCGGCGGCGCTGACCATCGTGACGCACTGGCAAAGGGCCTCAAGTGGATCGATGAGCGTCCGGAAACCAAAGAAGCAATGGTATCGGTCGAAGACGGCGTCATCTGGCGAAAGGTTGGCCGCAGCGAGCCACCAAAACTCGTGCGGACCATTTCGGCCGCCACGACTGCCATCAAGACCGGCTGGCACCTGCCCGGCCTCGACGTCACCATGCCCCCCGGCAAAGTGGACCGAGAATGCCGCCCCTATGAATTCGGCTGGATGCTCTACGCCTGGCGTTCGCGCGGCGTGGTGCAACAACTGCGAGCCAACACATAAACCATCGGGAGCCTCAGGGCTCCCGCAGGCTTTCGTCCAACCCCCGGATCAGCGGATAGAGGAAATACGAAATCACGCTGCGCTCGCCGGCGTGAATTTCTGCTGAGACGGTCATGCCGGGCAGCAGCCGGAACGTCGCCGGAACCTGCTTGAGTTGATCCTCTCCCAAGGCAATCCGTACCCTATAGAATGCGGCGCCACCCGCAGGATTGGCGTCGGCTGGCTTAGCGAAGGAGTTCTCGCTGATCGAGATGACCTTACCCTCGATCGTGCCATGCTCCTGAAAGGGGAAGGCATCAAACTTAATCCTCGCCGCGTCGCCAATGGCCAGATGGCCAATGTCATTGCTGGCGACGGTGACTTCGACCTCCAGCGGCACATTGAGTGGCACCAGCGTGATCAACGGCTCGGCTGGCTGCACCACTGACGCAACGGAGCGCTGGGCAACCTCCAGAACAGCGGCATCGGCGGGGGCAACTAGTTCCGACATGGAGCTACGCAGATTGACCTTCCGCAGCTCTTCGCCTGCGCCAGCCTGCTTGTCCTCAAGATCAACGAGGGCCTCCATGGCTAGCCGACGATAGTCCTCGATATAGTTCTGCCGTTCGGCCCTGGTCTGCTCGAGCTGTTGCACAGCCTCGGCATACTGGCCGCGCACCTGCGTGAGCGTTACCTGAATATCGAGGCTCAGATCACGGCTTTGCATGAAATTGAGACGCGAGCCATTGCCGGCATCGGCCAGCGTTTCGTGCATGGTCTGGATTTCCTGCAGGCCCGTCAGCCGCTTGTCCAACATCGCCTCTTGCGCCTTGGACGCCTCTAGCGTCGCGTTGACATGGGCGATCTGAGCGTCGAAATCCGCAAGTTTGGCTTGATAGGCGGCATAGCGCTGCGCTGCGAGTTGGCCCTGCATTTGCGCCTCAGACGAAGCGCCAGCAGGCGCCACGTAGCGCGTGCCCGCCAGCTCCGCCTTGATCCGGTCAATTTGAGCCTTGAAGCCCGCGAGCTTGGCTTGCAACTGCCCGGAATCGGCTGAGGCAAAGGTGGGATCCAGTGTGGCCAACAATTGCCCTTTGTGGACGATGTCGCCAGACTTCACCGAGATCGTCCGAATGATCGACGTTTCGAACGGCTGCATGACCAGCGTTGGCTCAGACGTCGTGAGCTTACCGGGCGCCACGACGATCTCGTCGATATTGGACACGCTCGCCCACCAGATGCCGCAACCAATGGCAGTCGCCACCAGGTACAGCGTCAGCCGCGCTGTGATAGGCGGCTTGCGCTCTTCCAGTGCAATCGCATCAGTTTGAAAATCCATCACCGCAGCCTGTGCGGCGGGCTTTACCAGGATGAGTTTGGGTACCTTCGTGGCTTTTGCCGGGCGGACGATTTTGGGTTGAGCACTCATCCGACAAGCTTCATCTGCTGGTTCCACAGGTGCCGATACGTCGTGCAGCGCGACACCAGCTGGCTATGTGGCCCCACATCAACCAACCGCCCGCGATCAACAACCAGGATCGCATCCGCGTCGGTGAGCATGGACAAGCGATGGGACACGATGATCACCGTGCGGCCCGCCGCGATGCCTTTGATGCTGCGTTTGACGATGGCTTCGCTCTCTGGATCGAGAGCGCTCGTGGCCTCATCGAGAATAAGGATCTTGGGGTCGGTGACGAGCGCCCGGGCGATGGACAGTCGCTGGCGTTGCCCGCCGGACAGATTCTCGGCCCCCTCCTCGATCAGCGTGTCATAGCCACGCGGCAATTGCTCGATGAACTCGACGGCGCCAGCCAGTTTTGCCGCCGCCACGACCTGCTCGAAAGTCGCGTCAGGCTTGGCTGCCGCGATGTTGTCGCGCACCGTGCCCCGAAACAGGAAATTATCCTGCAGCACAACGCCGACACTCCTGCGCAGATGATTGAGGTCGAGCTCGCGCACATCGTGCCCGCCAATGCGGATCAATCCCTGCTGGATCGGATACAAGCCTTGGATCAAACGCGTAACCGTACTCTTACCGGACCCACTTCGCCCAACCACGCCCATAATGCTGCCGTCAGGCACCGAAAAGCTGATGTCGTTGAGCGCAAAGGCCCCATCCTGCCGATAGCGAAACGCCACGTTCTCGAAATCTATCCCACCGGCCAGATCTGGCCGGAGGCCTTCGGTGCGGCCCGAGCGCTCCTCTTTCTCGTTCATCACGACGCCGAGCATGCGAACCGAGAGCGCCACTTCCTGGTACTCGTGCACCATAGTCACGATTTGGACGAGCGGTCCTGAGACGCGCCCAGCCAGCATATTGAACGCGATCAGCGCTCCGACCGTCATCATCCCGTCGAACACCTGCAACGCACCGACGCCGATGATGGCCACCCCCATCAGCTTTTCCAGCAGGCCAGTGACCGCTTGGGCGGTAATCGAAATGGTTTCGACCTTGAACCGCGTATTGATTGTCTGCGCCGACCGGTCATCCCATACCCGCCGCTGCAAGGGCTCCATCGCCAGCGACTTCAGCGTCCGCATGCCGTGGACGGTCTCCACCAGCAGACCCTGCCGCTCGCCCTCAGCCGCATAGAGCGCCGCAAGCCGCTTGCGAAATGGCGCGACAAGTAGCGCCACCACCAGCCCGATCAGCGCGCTGAATCCGAGCACGATCATCGATAATGTCGTGCTGTAGAGCAGCAGCACCGGCACGAACACGAATAGCGACAGCGCATCGAGCAGCGTCAGGAACAACCGACCCGTCAGAAACTCTCGGATGCGGCTGGACTGCTGCATGTGTTTGACGAGGACGCCGGCCGAAGCCTGCTCGAAAAAGGTGATCGGCAAGTCGAGCAGGTGTTTGAATGTCCGCGTGGCAACACGAATGTCGATGCGGTTCGTTGCGTAGATCAACAGGTATCGGCGCAGGAAAACAAACATCGCCTCGAACAGCAGCGCGACGCCAACACCCACCGCGAGCACCGACAATGTCGAGTAGCTTTGGTGAACCAACACTTTGTCGATCACGAGCTGGAAGAAAATCGGCGTGGCCAGCCCCAGCGCGTAAAGGAAGAGCGCCGCCACAGCGACGTCCATGAACAACCGCCTCTGCTGCAATATCTCTGGAATGAACCAGCGAAAGCCAAAGGGTTGTTCGGGATCCGCCAGGCGATAGCTGCGCTTGGTCAGCAACAGGTCGCCGTTCCAGTGCTTGGCGAACTGGTCAAGCTTGACTTCAATTTGCCCGCCCGGCGCTTCCGCCAGCGGATCATAGAGGCGGAGAACGGCTTCCCCTCCTTCGCCCAACTCAGCGCCCAGCACGGCGACCCAATTGCCATTTTGAAGTCGGGCCAAGGCCGGATAGGCCTGACCAAGTCGCAAAATGGCCTTTTGGTTGACCTTGGTGCGATGGGCTCGCAAACCGGCGTCGCGCGCCATGCGCAGCATCAGCTCAAAGCTGATGCCTTCGTCGCGGATCGCATAATCCGCAACCAATCGCTCGGCATTGCCATCAAACCCGTGATGCCGCAGCGCTACCGCGAGGCATTCAGGGCCGGTTTGAACCTGGGGACCCATGGTGGACGTGGCGCCACCGCTCAGACGAAGTTCGGCGAGGCGTTGTGGTGTGCGCTGCCATTGGCCTTGCCCGAGGCAACCGGCACGACCACATCGTCATTGCGGCGAATGGCGCCAGCCTCGATCAGCCCAGCCATTGCCTTTTGCAACACATCAAAGCTGTTGGCAAAGCCTTCCAGCGACATAACGATGCGCTGGCGATGTTCCGGCACAGGCTGGCCCATATCGTCGCGCATGGTGGCGGATAGGCTCACCAAATCGAGCCGCACCACAGTCCCGGTGACGGTGATTTCGCCGATGGCGTCAGCGTAGAGTTCGCCTTGCATAATAGCTTTCCTTGCGTTCGAACTGGCTCAGGACGCCAGCGATCCGTTGAAGACGACGTCGACATGGTAGTTGGTGGCGTTGTAGCTACTGGTCGGAAATGCGCTGGTGCTGCCATACGCATAAAGCCCATTGCCGCCACTAGTTGAGCTGGATGGCGCAGTGAGCGGCCCGGAGGTGACAGCGGACGCGAAACCACCCGCCGAAGCGGAGTAGTTACCGTTGCTGTGGTAGGAGACCACGTAGGTGTTGCCTGCCGTAACCGAGATCGGCGTCGCGAACGAGGCAGTCTGCCAGCCGCTCGCGGTCTCGTTCTGAAACGTCAACGTCCCCAAATTAGCGCCCGCCGCACTCCACAGCGTACCCGTATGGGTGCCGGTGTTCTGTGCGCCCTTATAGAAGCGGATCCCGGTGATGGTGCCGTTCTGGCTCGTGGTGAATTTCATGCCCAGTTCGACACTGTTCGGGTCGTTCACCGCTGCCGTTGTCGGCGTCGCGCTGCTCGGGAATAGCGAGATCCCCGTGGCCGGTGCAGCCACCGTCAGCGATACATTGGCCGTCGCCGTGCCACCGCGACCATCAGAGATCGAGTAGCTGAACCCGGCGGCGCCGGAGTAGTCAGTCGTGGGCGTGAAGGTGATCGTATTGGTCTGCTGGTTGAAAGCGACAACGCCATTGGACGCACCGCCAACGCCTGTAACCACCAAAGGATCGCCGTTGGCATCGCTGTCATTGGCCAGCAACGTCGCCGCTGCGACTTGCAGCACGGTGTTCCGCTGCGTCACCAGGCCGGTGTCATTGACCGCCGTCGGCGCGACATTGGCGCCTTGCTGGTAGACGACGTCGACCCAGTAGTTGGTCGCATTGTAGCTATTGGTCGGCAGCACCGTGCTGGAGCCGTAGCTGTAAAGGCCGTTGAGGCTCCCGGGCACGCTCTGCGTCGCGGTAAGCGCCCCGTTGGTTGTGGCCGCGCCGAAGAAAGCACCGGTAGCCGAATAGTAACCGGTGGGGGCGTGGTAGGAGACGATGTAACTGCCGCCCGCCGCCACCGCGATCGGGTTGCTGAACGTGGCTGTCTGCCAACCAGACGCACTTTCATTGGTGAAGGTGACTGTGCCTAGTTGCGCACCTGTGCTGCTCCACAGAGTGCCGGTATGCGTGCCGACATTCTGTGGACCCTTGTAGAATTTGATACCCGTGATCGCGCCCGCTGAGGCCACAGTGAACCGCATGCCGAGCTCGACAGAGCTGGTGTCATTGACCGTCACATTGGCCGGCGTCGCGCCACTGCCGAACACGGAGCTCCCGGTCGCTGGTGCATTGACCGCCAGGGACACACCAGCCGAGGCCGATCCGCCCTTTCCGTCTGACACCGAATAGGTAAAGCCAGCAGCGCCTGTGTATCCGGCATTGGGCGTAAAGGTCACGATGTTGGTTTGAGCATTGAAGCTGACCGTGCCGTTGGTCGCACCGCTGACGCCAGAGATGGTCAGCAGGTCACCATCAGGGTCGGTGTCATTGGCCAAGAGGCTCGCCGCAGCGATCTGCAGGGCCTGCCCGGTTGTCGTCACATAGCCGCTATCATTATTGCTCACCGGAGGACGGTTTGGGGCTGCCAGAACGGTTAGCCCAACCGTCGCCGATGCGGTGCCGCCCTTGCCGTCCGAGATGGCATAGATGAACGACGCCGTGCCGAAATAGCCAGAAGTCGGTGTGAACACGACGGTGTTGGCCTGGGCGTTGTAGACCACCGTGCCATTGACCGCGCCGCTCACCCCCGTAATCGTCAATGGGTCGCCGTCAGGGTCAGTGTCATTGGCCAGCAAGGCGGCGGAACTGAACGTTAGCGCCGTGTTGAGCGGCGTGGTCTGCCCGCTATCATTGACGGCGACTGGGGAGCGGTTGACCGTACCCGTCGAGGCGAGCACGACGTCCACCCAGTAATTGGTGCCGTTATAGCTGCTGGTCGGCATCACATTGCCGGTTCCATAGGTGAAGACGCCATTGCCTGCAGCGGGCGCCGTCAGCAGGCCGCTCACATGATCGGTCGTGAAGTAGTTGGGCGATGTCGCGTAGTTCCCATTGCTATGGAAGCTCGCGACATAGGTGGTCCCGGCGCTGATCTGCACAGGGCTGCCAAATGTCACCGTTTGCCAGCCGCTGGCGGTTTCATTGGCGAACACTGCCGAAGCCAGCAAGGTGCCGGTGCTGCTCCAGAGCGAGCCCGTATGTGTCCCGAGGTCGGTAGCGCTCTTGTAGTATTTGATACCGGTGATCGTCCCGGCTGCTGAAGCGACGAACTTGACGCCTAGATTGACCTGAGCCGCGTCGTTGCTCGACAGGTTCGTGGGCGTGTTGTTGGTGTTGAACAGCGAACTGTTGGTGACAGCAGCCACCACTTCCATGTTGACTAGGGCCGAGCCGGTGCCACCGCGACCGTCGGAAATCGAATACCCAAAGCTCGCCTGGCCGGTGAAATTGGCGTTGGGCGTAAAAGTGAGCGTCTGGTTCTGTGCGTTAAACACCACCGTGCCGCCAGAAGCCGCGCCCGCGCCAATAATCGTCAGCGGGTCATTGTTTGGATCGGTGTCATTGGCCAGCAAGGTGGCGGCCGAGAACGTGATCGGCGTGTTGCGCTGGACAAGAAAGCCGTTATCGTTCCTCGCTATCGGCGGATCGTTGGGCAAAGCCACGCCGCTATAGATCACGTCGACCCAATAGTTCGTTCCCGCGGTGTTATTGAGCGTCGGGAACGCATTCTGGTTGGCGTAGACATACTTGCCACCCGTCGCCGTCAGCGCGCCACGCGTGACGGGACTGTCGAAGTAACCTGCGGTAGCCGCGTAACCAAGCGATCCAAAGTAACTGGCGACGTAGCTGGTGCCGGCCTGGATCGAAATCGGCGTGTCGAAGATGACCGTCTGCCATCCGCTCAGGGTTTCGTTTTTGAAAGTCGCCTTTGCAAGCAATGTCCCAGTAGAGGTCCACAGCGAGCCTACATGCTCGCCGGTATTGCCCACGCCCTTGTAATAGCGCAACCCGACAATGCTGCCAGACTGGCTAGCACTGAACGTCACGCCAACATTGACGGGCGTCGTGTCGCTGACAAATGGCCGGGTCGGCAACTCATTGGCGGCAAACAGATTGCCCGATCCGCCTTGGTCAACGTTTACGGTAATGCCCGCGCTGGGGGTTTCAAGATTGACGCTGTCGTCAACGGCCCGCGACAGAATGGTGTAGGTCCCACCCACAATCGGGGTCCAACTATAGGTCCAGGTGGCAGCGCCGGACGCGCGATGCCAGGAGACGCCGCCATTGGTCGACACCTCAACCACCGCCACCTTGCCACCACCGGTATCGGTTGCCGTACCGGTGATCGTGACCGTCTGGGCCGCGGTCAAAGCGCCAGCGGAGGTTGGTGAGGTGATCGTCGTTGTCGGAGCGGCGTGATCGGTTGTTTGCGCCGCGACCGCCAGGCTTTGCATCAGCGTTGCCGGCTGAACGCCCATATCAGCGAACAGATTGACCATCGCCTGCTGCACATTGGGATCGGTCGGCGTCGGCTCGTTGTCGTGGTGGCTATCAAGCCCCCACGACCAGTAGACCGTGCCCGCACCGAAGACCAAGGCGCCGCTCGGGGCGCGGTAAAGGGTCAGGCTGTGCGACGCCGTACCCGGTCCCACAGCGTTGCCATAGTCCAGCAACAGTGAGTTCACATCCACCGTAGTCGATGACAGGGGCACAAGCCCTGTTGGCCTGAAGCCATTGTCGAGATCTGAGTTCCACTCGTAGCCCAGGAGGTTCTTGGTGAGCGTGTAGACCTCGCCGGGCGCAAGGCCAGCTACCGCGGTGTTGCTCCAGAAGCGCAGCTGCGACATGTCATAAGGCACATTGATCGCATCGAGCCGATAGGAGTCGACGGTGAAGATCGTGCCGGTCAGGCTGTTCTCTGGCTGTCCCGATCCATAGACGGGATCGCGCCAAGTCGATGTCGTGCCCTCGACATCCGAATTGGCGTTGTCCCAGCGTTCCTTGTAGGAAACGAGAGTCTTGTAGGGTGTCCCCGAGCCGTCGATACTGGCTTCCCAGCGGGTCTGCCAATAGACTTCGTTGCCACTCCAGAACTGCAGATTCACGCCCGCATCACGTGCTGCCTCGACATTGGCGCGCTGCTCGCCGGACCAGTACTCGTCATGGCCAACTGACAAGAACACCTTACTGTTCAACAGCTGCGCCGCGTTGGCGGCTGTGTCGATGCCCGAGATGTAATTTACGTCATAGCCGTTCTGCTCGAGAAACCGGATGGCGGGGTATTCGACGCCGAACACGAAATCCTGCGGTCCCGCTGAGAAGCCACCATCTCGCGTGATGATCGGCCGGTTATAGCTGACCGCGCTGGCCCGGCCCGCATGTCCTCCGGCGTCAATGCCCCCGTAGAAGTTGTAGCCGCCCCACCAGTTGTAGGCCTGCCAGGTCGTGTCGGAGGTCTGAAAGGTTATATCGCTTGGTGCCTCGTCATCGCGCACAATGAACGGGATCATATTGGCCCCGCCCGAGCCATCCAACCGCGTCAACTTGGCGAAATAGACGCCAGACACCGCATCCTGTGGCACGGCCCATGAGGCGGACACAGACCAGTTCCCGGCATCAACCAGTTTGGTTGTGGGATCAAACAGCGGCAGCGGCTGGGCTTGCGCCGTCGTGAGGGTGCGATTGATCGTGTCGACCTTCCGCGCGCCCATGCCGCCATAGTAGCCAAGGCGATAGATATCGATCTGGTAGTTCTTGGAGTCTGTGTTGATCTTGAAATCGACGGTCTGCCCATGGTTCAGGGTAAACTGGGCGGCATAGCCTTCAATGGTGGCGTCCGCCTTGCCGATCATCCAGACGCTTTCGGGCGTGCCCTGCTTCTGGTTTTCCAGCACAATCGCGTTCGTCACGGCAGCCGCAGGCGCCATTAGCCCCTTGGCTTCTGGCGCGGCGCTCGACACGGTCAGGGATGGCGCGATCGCTTTGACGCTCACGGCCTCCTCCGATGAATCAAAGAACATCAGCGTCCGCGACGCGTAACCCGTCGGTTGCCCATTGGATGCCGTCGGCCCGCCAGTGCGGATCGAACACATGGTGCAAGCGCGACCGGTACAAGAGCCACAGGGCGTCGTCGCGGCAGCCGAAACCCAACTGCCGCGCCAATCCGCCAAAGCAGTTGAAGGCGCGATTTCACTTGGCGGCGCAACGGCCTCCGCGCTCTCGGGCATAACTGGCAGCGGCGTGTTTGGAGTGGAGGGTTGGCTCGTGGTGTTTGGGACCGACGCTCCGGACGAAGTCGCACTTGGCGGAACATTCAGCGGAGCCGAGGTAACCGGGGGCGGCGTCAGTGCAGGTTGCGGCGCACCTGACGTCGGAGCGGCAGCAGAAGCGCTCGATGGTCCGGCGACGAACGGCTCGACGAACGACGGTACCGTTGCAAAAAACCGCCCACCAGTACTCGAAGGCTGCGCAGAAAATGCGCGGCGGAACACGTTTCCGGCCCCACCATGGTCCTGCGGCGAAGCAAGCGGCGCGGCGTCCCAAACAGACTTAGCCTCGCTCCGATAATTGGTAACAGCCTTGCTCCGTTGGGACAGGCGCTGCCGGTGCATCTTCGTTGCGGCGGCGGTCTTCGCGACCGTGCTGAACTGGGTACCAGGTTGGCTGCGGATGGCGGTGCTGTACGTTTTCATACGAGTCCCCATGAGCTTACGTGCACGAGGTTTGCACGCGAGACGGGGTGCCGAAATCAATCGAAGGATTATTGCCGGTCTAGTTCGCCGACCAGTTTCGGATCTGCCGGGATCAAGGCAACCCGCAGCGGCAAGGCAGCGGCATCCTTGCCCGACAGAAGCGGGTCGCCGAACAGCGGCCACGCAATCCCGATATCGGCATCATCCCAGCGGATCGAGCGTTCCAGCGAAGGCTGATAGTAGGCGTCAGCCTTGTAGAGCACCTCGCAATCGCTCAGCGCCAAAAACCCATGCGCAAATCCCGGCGGGATCCAGAGCTGCTTGTGGTTCTCTGCTGACAGGGTGACCCCGGCCCACTGCCCTAGGGTGTCGGACTGTGGCCGCAAATCCACCGCCACATCAAAGATCGAGCCCTGTAGCACCCGCACCAGTTTGCCCTGCGCGCCTGGCTCCAATTGATAGTGCAGCCCGCGCAATACGCCAGCATGCGATATTGAGTGATTGTCCTGAACAAACGGCCGTCGATAGCCGGTAAGCTCAGTAAAGAGCGCATCGTTGTAGCTTTCAAAGAATGCGCCGCGCTCGTCCGCAAGTACCCGCGGCTCCAGCACAACCAGCCCTTCGAGTTCCAGCTCAATGGCGTTCACGTCAAAAGCGCCTCTGTCGCGAGGTTGCGCAGGTATCGCCCATAACCGCTGTTTTCGAGTGGGGCGGCCAGAGCGAGCAATTCGGCGGTATCAATCCAGCCCTGTCGCCAGGCGATTTCCTCCGGGCAGGCGATCTTTTGCCCCTGCCGGTGCTCGACCGTCGCGATGAACTGCCCGGCCTCCAACAGTGAGTCATGCGTGCCGGTATCCAGCCAGGCATAGCCACGCCCCATGATCTGCACATGCAACCGGCCACCATCGAGATAGAGCCGATTGAGATCGGTAATCTCCAACTCGTTGCGATGCGAAGGTTTCAGGCTTTTGGCGAGCGAGACCACATCAGGGTCGTAGAAGTACAGCCCTGTTACCGCGTAGTTCGATTTCGGAACGGCGGGCTTTTCTTCGATGCCGATGACAACGCCGTGCTTGTCGAACTCGGCCACGCCATACCGGCTGGCGTCATCAACGTGATAGACGAACACCGTCGCCCCGTGATTGCCCATATCGGCCCGGTTGAGCAGCGCCGGGAAATCATGCCCGAAAAACAGATTGTCCCCCAGCACGAGGGCACTGGCGCGCTGGGCGATGAAGTCCTCGCCAATCAAAAATGCTTGCGCCAGACCGGCCGGGGTCGCCTGCTCAGCATAGGCGAACGAAACACCCCACTGCTCTCCGCTGCCCAACAGGCGACGGAAACGCGGCAGATCCTCTGGCGTCGAGATAACCAGCATATCCCGAATGCCCGCCAACATCAGCGTGGTCATCGAGTAGTAGATCATCGGCTTGTCATAGACAGGCAGCAGCTGCTTGGACATTGCGAAGGTGGCGGGATGCAGCCGTGTGCCATTGCCCCCCGCCAGAATGATGCCACACCGGTTCATGCTGCCACCAATTCGGCAACGGAGCGCGCGATTCCGTGCTGCCAATCTGGCACCGTTATGCCGAACGTCTCGCGAAGCATTTGCATGTCCAACCGCGAATTCAGCGGCCGTGTGGCGGGAGTGGGATAGTCTCGCGTGGGAATTGGCGTGATGGAATCGGCCTCTAGCGCGAGCGAAGCACCTAGCCTGCGCGCCTCCGCAATGATGTGCAGGGCAACATCATACCAGCTCGCCGCTCCCGCCGCGGCCAGATGATAGACGCCATCGGGCGCATCCCCATCGATCATCTGCCGCAGGGCATGCGCAGTGATATCGGCAATCAGTTCAGCGCTGGTCGGCGCGCCGACCTGGTCGTCCACCACGTTCAACGTTGTCCGCTCAGCCGCCAGACGCAGGATGGTTCGGACGAAATTCTGTCCCCGCGCTGCATGCACCCAGGATGTTCTAAAAATCAGGTGGCGGCATCCGGAAGCTCGAATTGCCTCGTCGCCCGCCAACTTGCTGCGCCCGTAAGTGTTCAGGGGTGCCGGAGTATCGGTCTCGACAAAAGGCGCCGTCCCCTCCCCGTCATAAACATAGTCGCTGGAGAAATGGACAAGCCAGCCACCATGCCGGGCGGCAAGGCGCGCGAGGATATCCACCGCTCGATGATTGATCGCGTCGGCCTCCTGCGGCTGAGCCTCAGCGCGATCGACAGCGGTATAGCCAGCTGCATTGACCAAAACGTCCGGGCGATGGTCGTCCCACACGTGCCCTACGCTGATTGGGTCAAGCAGATTCAACGACGTGCGCGACGCCACGACGATCTCGCCAAGGGGCGCCAGCGCGCGCTGTAGCTCCCAGCCCACCTGCCCCGAACCACCCACAATCAGGATCCTCATGTGTATTGCTCGGCGACCCAGTCGCGATAACTGCCGCCCGTAACCATGGCCGTCCAATGGCGATGATCGAGATACCACTGAACCGTCTTGGCCAGCCCCGCCTCAAAGCTATGCGTCGGCGACCAGCCGAGGTCAGATTGCAGCTTGGCGCTACTGATCGCATAGCGTCGGTCATGACCCGGACGATCGCGGACCAGCACAATCTGGTCGCTATAGCTGCCATCGACCAGCGGTACATAGTCGTCAAGCAAGGCACATACGCTGCGCGCCACCTCGATGTTTTGCCGCTCTGCGCCGCCGCCGATATTGTAGGTCTCGCCGGGCACACCGCCCTGCAAAATCATGCGAAGTGCCTGGCAGTGGTCGGCTACATAGAGCCAGTCTCGCACCTGCTTGCCATCTCCATAAAGCGGCAAGTCCCGGCCATTGGTGGCGTTGTAGATCAGCAGCGGGATGAGCTTTTCCGGAAAGTGATAGGGCCCGTAATTGTTGGAACAATGCGAGATCAGCACCGGCAGGCCATAGGTCTCACCATAGGCGCGTACCAAGTGGTCAGAGGCCGCCTTGCTGGCTGCATACGGACTGTTTGGCCTGTAAGGCGAAGTCTCGATAAACGGCGGATCATCTGGCTCCAGCGAGCCAAAAACCTCGTCGGTTGATACATGCAAAAAGGTCAGCGGATTGCCCCGCTGCCAGTGCTCCAACGCCGCCTGCAGCAAATGCGCAGTGCCCACCACATTGGTATCCACAAAACCCATCGGCCCAGAAATGGACCGATCGACATGGCTCTCGGCGGCAAAATGGATAATGGCCCGAATGCCAAAATCCCCCAGAAGCGCCCGCACACGGATAGCGTCAGCAATATCGCCATGGATAAACTTGTAATGGGAGGACTGCTCCACAGCCCGCAGGTTGTCGAGGTTACCCGCATAGGTCAGCTTGTCTAGATTAACAACGGGCTCTTCAGTTTCCGCCATCCAGTTGCGAATGAAATTTGACCCAATGAATCCGGCGCCGCCCGTCACGAGAATTGTCATCTCAGCTGCCTTCGCATAATGGGCGGTCAGGTGCCGCTTAAGGCCTGACGGTACTCGTGAATTTGCGATAGCGACAATTGCCGGAGTTGCTTAGGCCCATAGAGCTAGCGCCCGACATCCACTGTCGCCACGTAAGGCGACTAGCTCGTTCTAGCCAGGGAGGACCTCACGGTGCTCACTGGCTGACGGGGAGCATCTGATGGTGGAGAACCTGCTTGGCGAGAAGCTTCAGCCAGCGCGTTGAAAACCGGGCGGTCGGCGAAATTGACAGCCCATAGTCACGGTAGCGCGCGGCAGCTTTTGTCTCTCCCCGATTGAGCGCCATGCTCGCCATCCGGAAGGCCTCGCCCGAGAAGCGATGCAGACACTCCCGCTCCAGCGCCCCGGTCGGATCGATACGCTGAGCGCCATCGGCAATGAAAATCGCCAGCGCCATGCGACGCGCCTCCAGGTCGGCGAGGCCGTCATAGGCAATCGACATATTGGTGCCGTGCAACCGGTAAACCGCTTGGTCGGCGTCGACATAGCCAACATCACCATATGCCGCGAGCCGCAGCCACATTTCCATGTCGCCGGTATGTGGCAGATCAGATCGATAGCCGCCCGCTGCCAGTTGAGCGCGCGTGCGCACCACCGCCGTCGGCGTGGGCACGATATTGTTGGCACTGGATAGGGCAATGAAGCGTCGACTTGGGAGCACGCAGGCGCCCTCGGGCGTGATGCCGCGCGTCAGGGGTACCATGGCGGCAGGCGCATGATTGTCGCCTAAGAGGAAAGCCCGGCCAAAAACGAAAGCCACCTCCGGCCGACTCTCCATCAACTGGGCAGCCCGCAGAAGCGCGCCGGGCAACAGATAGTCGTCAGCAGACAACAGCAGGAAGTAGTCCGCTGTCAGTGTCGCGATCCCCTCGTTAAACGTTGCCACATGCCCCTTGTTGGAAAGGTGCCGAGTGAATTTCACCATCGGATATTCATGGGCCAGGGCGGCGCCAACCTGGGGCGTCTGGTCGCTGGAACAATCATCGATAACCAGAACGCGCACGTCTACGCCGTCTTGAAACACCGCGCTTTCGACAGCCTGGCGCAAAAAACGCGCATAGTTGTAGCAGGGCACAACAACGTCGATAGTGATCATACCCCCTGCCCTCCACTCAGTGCGCGGCGGATCGCCTGATCCACGGCCTCACCAGCCCCTTCCCATCGCACGCCTTGCTGGCTCTCGGCCGCCGCCCGCGAGTACGGCTGGAAATCCGACATGCCGACTATGGCCTCAAGACTTCGCGACAGGGCCTGCGGCGTCGCGGGTGCGTAGTGGACATGCGGATTATCGATGACCATGCGATTGTGTGGCGCGTCGTTCAGGACAGGAATGCAGCCTGACGCGAGCATTTCGAGCGGCACCAGGGACACATTGGTCAGAGACAGGCTGAGACCGGCATAACAGGCGTTGTAGATATCATTCAGCGTCGCCGGCGTCGCAAGCCCGTGGTTCACGACGGGGAACGGCAGAGTATCCACCACCTCGCCATAAAGATGAATCTCGATATCGGGTCTTCGTGCTGCGAACAGCTGCAGCGCAAGAATACCAATCTCATAGCCCCGCCGCGCCGTACCCGGTCGGGCATAGAAAGCGATGCCGTTCCGGGGCCCACTGCGATTGAAGTAATGCTGGGTGTCACAGCCGAAATCGAAGGCGTCCGCCTCCATGGCATATTCGTCCATCAACTTCTGTTTGAGCCAGCGTCCGGCCGTGATCGCATGAAACCCCATATGGTAGGTGTTCTCGGCAAGGATGCGATCCGCGCTCACCGGATAAAAGTCCGGTTCGAAATCCTGTACGAAATAGAAGCGCTTGCCCGCATTGTTGCTTGAATAGGCTGCGTAAGCTGTCGGCCAACTGGTCGCGAAGACCCCGTGAGCATCTTCCATTGCGCCGGAAAATCGGGCCACTGGTCCGTGGAAACCGTAATAGTTGCGTAGCGCGGACACATAACCATCGATGCTGGTCAGGCGCGCATCATAAAAATAGACGCGGTTGCGATAGCCATTTTCCTCAAGATGCCGGATGATCCTGAAGATCGTCGTATGCCCACCTGAACCGGCATTGGGCGCTGTCATCAGCCAGTTTAACCAGATTGTCTCGTCGCCCTTCGGTTGCGCATAGAGATGCTGGGGCGGGTTCTCCAGATCGGCCCTGAGAATGTCCTCGTCGCGCACAATACGGCGGGCCATGCTGGGCTCAAGTGCAGTTGCGGCTTTCTCGCGCAAGCGGTCAGCCGCTCCGGATATCCCCTCATGGCGCAATATCCACGCCATCTGCTGATAGTGGCGCCAGGCATTGAGCTGACGGATCGACGACATCAAACCTGTCCCACGCCTGCGGCGGCCCGCCAACTGCTCAAGCATTTCGGGCCTTTGGGATAGCAACGGCCTCGGACGCCCCGGTCCACTTTAGCGCCGCTTCGACGCCCGCACGATGCACTTTAGAGCCCCCCACGCTGCGCAATAGCTCACCGGTCACCACCGCGAAGCGAAACAGCATGGTCGAAAAGGCCCCGTGATGACGAGAATAGTCGCGCACCCGGTTGGCGGTGAGAATGGAATACAATCGGGCGTTGCGTTGGTAGTCGCCGCCGATATGAACCAGCCTGGCCTCCGGCACATAGACAATGTGAAAGCCTGCCGCGCGAACCCGCCGCTGATAATCAACTTCCTCGCTATAGAGAAAGAAACTCTCGTCCCAGTCTCCGACCTTGGCGCGGGCCTCGGCGGACACAGCCAACGCTGCCCCACTCGCCCAATCGACCATATTGGCGTGATCGTAGACATTGCTGTCACAGATGCATTCGCCGCGGTCGAGACCGCTGCCCAACTTGGTGCCCAGTAACGCATCCGCCCAGGCGGTTGCCAGAGATGGTTCGCGCCGCAAGGAGTGATAAAGAGTGCCGTCTTCGTGCAGGATCCGAGGAACGGCCATGCCAATCCCCCGACGCTGCAACGGCGCAGCGAGCAGCGCCGCGGTCCCCGGCTCAAGGCGAATATCGGGGTTGAGGATCAGCAGATCGGCGCTGGGATCAATAGTTGCGACAGCAGCGTTGATACCCGCCGCATAGCCGCCATTGCGTCCGGTTCGAACCACTCGCGCCCCGATTGAATGGCTCTCTGCAATCGAAACGGATTCATCGCTGGATGCATTGTCGGCCACGACCACTTCCGCGAACGGGACCCCGTTCAGCCCATGTCCCAGCGTATCGAGCAAACCGCCCAACGCGTCGGCGCTGTTATAGGTGACAATAACAACAGCCAACGGGCGCTTCACGGGCCTCTGGTGTCTGGAATAGTCGATCACGCTGGCAGTGGTCACCCCAACCTCCTTGAAGTCTTGGGGCGAGCTAACCTTCTGCAGCGACTGGGGTGAATTAGAGATTTTAGGCTAAGCTCGAGCCAATCTGCTTAGCGCTCAGCGCACCCTAGTCACGACGGCTACAATCCGGGACTTGGGCGCACTCCTACTATTCATCTTCAGCCCCTGTCCGACTGATTGTTGGCTCGGACAGCCTCCTCCTAGTGTCCGGTCAAACACAGGAGGCTTAGATGGCATTCGCAGTTGATGGCCAGACGCATGATGAGGCCGCCCCCCGAAGCACTCTCGCCCAGAGCCGGCTGCTGTTTGGCCTCAATTTAGATGGCCTCTGCATGAGTGAGGCCGTCAGTCGATGCGATAGTGCCATCCAGACGCGGCAGCCCCTGCTTATCGGGGTCGTCAACGCCGCCAAGATCGTCAACATGCGACACGATCCAGCGCTGCGCGATGCTTTGCTCGACTGCAACATGCTGCTCGCGGACGGCCAGTCCATCGTCTGGGCCAGCAAGCTGCTCCACAAGCCTCTGCCGGAGCGCGTCGCCGGCATCGACCTTTTCGAAAACCTCCTTTCCCTGGCTCACGCCCGGGGACACAGCATCTATCTTTTAGGGGCCAAGCCTGAAGTTCTCACGGCACTTCAACTGACCATCGCTAAGCGTTGGCCCCGCATGCGGATATCTGGCAGCCATCATGGCTACTTCAACGACCAGGAAGCGGACGCCATTGCGCAGGAAATCCGCACCTCCGGCGCTGACATGCTCTTCCTCGGCATGGCCTCACCCAAGAAAGAAATCTTCCTCCGTCGTTACCACAAATCGCTCAACGTGCCCGTCATGCACGGCGTTGGAGGCTCATTTGACGTGATGGCGGGCCTCACGAAGCGCGCCCCGCTCGCTTGGCAGAAGCTTGGTTTGGAATGGGCGTACCGCCTGCTTCAGGAACCGGGCCGCATGTGGAAGCGGTATCTCACCACCAATAGCGTATTCATCGCCCTGACGGTCCGGGAGGCCGTACGCCCCAGTCCGGCTTACGCGCAGGACATCTCATCCCCTCAAACATGAACTCTAACCTGTTGACAGGAAACGACTATGCTCAATGAAGTATTTGGCGGCAGGCTTGCGGTAATTGGTATGGGCTATATCGGCCTGCCCACGGCGACCGTGCTGGCGACGCGCGGTATCCAGGTGGTCGGCGTGGACGTGAACCCACGGATCGTCGATGCCATCTCCCGTGGTGAAGCGCCGTTTATCGAGCCCGATCTGCAGGTGGCCGTCAGCGGCGCCGTGGCGATGGGGCGGCTGTCGATGTCGCGCGAAATGCCCGAGGCAGACGCCTATATCATTGCAGTTCCTACACCTTTTAATCCTGACCACACCGCGGACTTGTCCTATGTGCAGGCCGCTGCGGAGCAGGTCGCGGCCAAATTGCAACCGGGGAACATCGTGGTGCTGGAATCCACTAGCCCTCCGGGCACCACCGAGAAGGTCAGCCAGTGGATCGGCGCGGTCCGTCCGGATCTCAAAATGCCCCATGTGGTTGGTAGCAACGCGGATATCTTTGTGGCGCATTGCCCGGAACGGGTGCTGCCGGGCCGCATCATGATCGAGATGATTACCAACAATCGCGTGGTCGGCGGGCTGACGACGGCCTGCGCCATCAAGGCCGCCAGCATCTACCGTGTGTTCTCACAGGGCGAGATTCTGCTGACGGACGCCGCCAGCGCAGAGATGGCCAAGCTGGTCGAGAACGCCTATCGCGACGTCAATATCGCGTTCGCCAATGAGCTGTCGCTCATCACGGAATCCCTGCGGCTCGATGTCTGGGAAGTCATAAAGCTGGCCAACCAACACCCCCGGGTAAATGTGCTATCGCCCGGTCCAGGCGTCGGCGGTCACTGCATTCCCGTCGATCCGTGGTTCATCGTAGCGGCTGCACCGGACCTGGCCAAACTCATCCGCACGGCCCGAGAGGTCAACGATCACAAGCCTCACCACGTCGCCGAGCAGGTGATCAACAAGGCCCGCCGCTTCCGCTCACCAGCGATCGCGTGCCTCGGCCTGACCTTCAAAGCCAATGTCGATGACATCCGGGAAAGCCCGGCAGTCGAGGTGGTGGGATTGATTGCGGGCGCCCTGCCCGAGGTCGAAATCATGGTGGCCGACCCCTATGTGCCCGAGCTGCCCAAGGAATTGCAGAGCAACGCGAACTTGCGGTTGGTCAATGCGGGCGAAGCGGTCGACGCTGCCGATATTATCGTGCTCCTGGTGGAGCACGATGCATTCAAGGCGTTGCGCCATACGCGGCACAACGGCAAGGTCGTTTACGACACGCGCGGCGCCTGGGCCTGATCGTGGATAAGGCCGGGGACAAAGTTCACCGGCCTCGTCGCATGGCCGAAGAAATGCTCGATAGACTGCACACAACGATCTGATGCATGGCCATCGCCGTAAGGATTTACGGCCTTGGCCATTGCGTCGTAAGCGTCACGATTGGTTAGCAGACTGCTAACTTCTGCAACGATCCGGTCTTCATCCGTCCCCACCAGTTTGACCGTCCCGGCGACAACCGCTTCTGGACGCTCCGTCGTTTCCCGCATGACCAAAACCGGCTTGCCGAGGCTCGGCGCCTCTTCCTGCACGCCACCGCTATCGGTGAGCACCAGGTCAGACGCGCGCATCGCGGTGACGAAGTCGCAATAGCCGAGCGGCTCGGTGATCAACACATTCTCCAAATGCTGCAAGGCCGGCAGCAGGACTTCTCGGACAGCCGGATTGAGATGCGCCGGCAACAGGAACACCGTTTCTGGGAACATCTGCGCCAGACGCGCCATTGCCCGCGCTGCGCGTGCCATGGGTTCACCCCAGGACTCGCGGCGGTGTGCAGTAATGAGGACCGTACGCCGGCCCGCCAGCCGGAGCAGATCGCGATTGGTTGGTGGGGTGACGCGTGTGGCGACTTCAAGCAGTGCGTCGATCACCGTGTTTCCTGTCACTGCGATAGCATCGGGCTGAATGGCCTCAGCTATGAGGTTTTGTGACGAGGTTTCGGTGGGGGCCAGATGCAGGGAAGCGATGCGGGAGACCATGCCGCGGTTCATCTCTTCGGGAAACGGATTGTAGGAGTCCCCCGTGCGAAGACCCGCCTCAAGATGGATCACCGGCACTTTCTGATAGAAGGCGGCCAACGCCGCGGCAAAGCAGGTGGTGGTATCGCCTTGCACCAGAACCGCATCGGGCTTTTCACGCTCAATCACGCCCGAGACACCCTCCAGCGCGCGGGAGGTGATCCCCGGCAGCGTCTGGCGATCCATGATGATGTTGAGATCATGCTTGGGCACGATGCCGAACAGCGCGTTGACCTGATCGAGCATCTGCCGGTGTTGGCCGGTGACGGTCACGATCGGCTCCAGATTGCTAGAGGCCCGCATGGCCGCAATCAGCGGAGCAACCTTGATCGCCTCCGGCCGAGTTCCATAAACCACCATTATCCTGCGCATATCGTCATCCCTGTTCCACGCCCAGAATGGGCTTCGGGAAAACGCTAAAGGCCGGTCAGATCAACCAGAATAACTCGATATCGGTAGATATTGACATGGTCTGACCACCGCACACCCCTTGTGGGTGAGACGGCCAGATACTTGGGTGAACGGCCGCCCTTTTGAGCGTTTCCGGGGCACCGCCGCGCACAGTTAATAGGTCGTTAAGCCTATCGTCGGTGTTCTCCATATCCGAAAAATCTACCTCTCCCGCACGAAGGCCTAGGCGCCCCTTCCACGACCGTGACTCCGGCTGTCGCGGTAAATCCCTCAGCCGATTTTGGCCTGTCCGGGCGCGGATAGGATGACCGTCACCACAATACGATTTGACGGCAGCGCCAACCTTCGAGGCCCCAAATGTTCCCAACACTTCCTGAGAAGCAGCCGGCAGTGACAGCCGCATTAGCGCCCTTGCGGAGGAGCAAAATCGGCGCGGGCATCTATGGGAACGGCGGCAAGCGAATGCTGGACCTGATACTCGTGCTGATCGGCGGCGTCGTCTTCCTGCCGTTGATCCTTATCCTGGCTGCGCTGGTACGTCTGGATGGGAGCTCGGCCATCTACCGTCAGCCCCGCATCGGCAAGAATGGCCGCATTTTCCTATTATGGAAGCTTCGCTCAATGGTGCCTGACGCAGACGCGGCACTCGAGCGCTATCTCGCAAGCGATGCGGCGGCTCGCGCCGAATGGGACAGATCCCAAAAACTCAGGCATGACCCTCGCCTCACCCGCATTGGTGCCACCCTGCGGCGCTATTCACTGGATGAGCTGCCCCAGCTGTGGAACGTCCTGATGGGCGACATGAGCCTAGTAGGACCACGGCCCATGATGCCGAGCCAGCGCACCCTCTACCCAGGCACGGCGTATTACGACTTTCGACCCGGCCTGACCGGCCTGTGGCAAATCAGTGCCCGTAATGACTGCTCTTTTGCCGACCGCGCCAGCTACGACAATCTCTATGCGCAGGAGATTTCCCTCGCCACTGACCTGCGGATATTGGCCTGCACGGTCAGCGTGGTTTTGAGGGGAACGGGTTGCTGAGGGCAACTCAAGGCTGACTGCTTGTGGTGGCCGCGGCCACCCCGCCGGTGGGCCCCATCGGCAACTGCATCTGTAAGCTAACCTTCACCAGATCTCCCGGCAGCAATGGGGTGGCCTCTGTCGCATCTATAGAGAGCGACTGGCCGTCCTTGTCGCGCATGATTGTGTAGGTCAAACCCATCTGAGCCGTACGGGCCAGAGTGGTGTTTGCATCGGCTTCGGTCGATTGACGCAACATGCGCATGGTGGAGGTCTGGTTGAGCATGAGCTTTTCCAGATTGGCCTGCTCCTGCTGGAGCTGCGCCGCAGCCGCGGATTGCTGCTCGTCTTGCAGTTTGGCGAGGTCGCGCTGGGAATGGTTGAGGTTCTCGCGCGCGGTCATCGTCGCAATAACATTGTCCAGCCGCTGAGACCGCAGATCCGCCAGCACCCGCTCGGCGTCTGACAGTCGGGCGGTCGTCGCCGAACCTGAGGTCACCAGCGCCTGAATGGACTCCACCTGCTTTTCCGCACGGGCAATCTGCTCGTCGACAGCCTGGGATTTCTGGCTCAGGGCGTCGATTTCGGCGTTATACAGCTCGCCCAGCTGATCGAGGCCAGTTTGCTGCCGGGAAAGCTCGTTGGTATGGGCATCAAAGATGCGCCGTTCCTGCTCCATGATCTCGGAAATCCCCGGATCACTGGCATTGAGGGTCGGTGGAAAGGCAATTTCACTGCCACGATCAAACTCGGTCTTGAGCCGCGCCAGGCGGGCGGTCGTGCGCAGGATGTCGCTGGCGAAGCCGGTCAGGTCGGCCTGCAGCCGGATCGTCTCGGACAATCCGCCAGCGCTATCCAGACGTTGTTCACCACCAGCGACGGCAAGCGCCTGCATCACCGTCATGCCGGGACGAAAGGCATATTCACCCGGGGTTGAAACGCTACCGACCACATAGACCGGCGGATATTCGAGCACCTGAACCGAGGCATCGGGCGTATCAAGCAGTCCGAGCTTCGCCTGTAGGCGTTCTGCAATCAGCGTACCCAGCTGCTCCGCGCTCAGCCCCGCGACATCAATGGCGCCCAGAGTGGGCACGGTCAAAGATCCATCGGGCGCCACAGCAAAGTCTCCGCCCAAGGCATCCCAGCGCTTGTAGTCGCCGCTTGCGGGCTGGAACTGCACCACCGTCAGCCGCAGCTTTGTCAGCGGCGCCAAGGACATGGGAGCCGCCAAAACGCTGCCAAAAGAAACGGAGGCCAGCAGGACACCGCAAAGCGCAGCTTGGCGCGAAGCACGTTTGTGAAAGCTGAACATTGTCTGTGTCGCCCTGAGGATTGCGAAAGGTGACAACACCTTAGCGCGCGGCAGCCACGTCCATAACCGACTAGTGCGGCTTAGCTCGACGTACCTATGGAGGCCCCCACCCTCACCCGTGTTGTCGATGGTGAGCCGCGATAAGCGCGCATTATGGTTCGACCTCAATACCTTGACTGTGCAACCGCCGCAGCGGGCAGACCATGCAGGTGATCGAAGTGAATGCATTGAGCGCTATCGACTTCAAGTTCTACTTCTGGCTCTTCCTGCGGCGTTTGCCACAGTTTCTCATGGTCGCGGCGACCGTGGCGGTGATCGGCGCGATCGCGTCATTCCTGCGCCCTACAAATTATGAGGCGGCCGCCAAGATTCTCGTCGAAACCGCGCAAATCCCGGCTGATCTAGCAAAGTCCACCGTGCCAACTGGCGCCGCCGAGCAATTCCAGATTATCCAGGAAGACGTGCTGTCACGGGACAATGTCCTGTCACTGGCAACACGGTTCGGCCTCTATGCAGACCGCCCAAACATGTCGCCGGTGGAAATCTTCGACGACATGCAAAAGCGGCTCACGATTGCAGCAGCGCCTGTCGATAATGGCGGCGGTTCCTCGGCGACGGTGATCCGCATTGCATTCCGCGCCAGCAAGCCGGAGGTGGCGGCCAATCTGGTCAATGACCTCGTCACCATGATCCTGAACAAGGACGTCCAGCTGCGCACGGCGCGGGCGACCGACACGATGACCTTCTTCAATCAGGAAACCCAGCGGCTTGATGGCCTGCTGCGCGAGCTCGATGGAAAGCTGCTCGCCTTCAAGAACGACCACATCAACTCCATGCCGGACAGCATCGACTTCCGCCGCAACCTGCAGACG
This sequence comes from Devosia epidermidihirudinis, assembly GCF_000971295.1. Taxonomy (GTDB): domain Bacteria; phylum Pseudomonadota; class Alphaproteobacteria; order Rhizobiales; family Devosiaceae; genus Devosia; species Devosia epidermidihirudinis. The sequence goes on from NZ_LANJ01000012.1 coordinate 251,726, forward strand.
ACGCAACAAACGCGGCTCCTCGTGCTGGCGCAGGAAGAGGCAACCCTGCGTAAACAACTCACCGACTTGCAGACCCGCCCCTTTGACATTGGCGCAACCGTGCCGGTGACGCCCGAGGAACAGAACCTGCAATCCCTTCGCCAGTCACTGGCCCAGCAGCAAGGGCTGTTTGCCGAAAACAGTCCTGCCATCACAGCCCTGCGAGCCCGCATCGCAACGCTCCAGGAACAGATCACGGGAACGACCGGCGGCGCGGACAAACCGCTCAATACCCGGGATTTTCAGATCGCCGATATCAATGACCGGCTGGCCGCCATCGCCGATGAGCGCAAGAGCATCGAACAAACGCTGGTGGACCTCGAGGCCTCGATCGCTGCGACACCCGGCAATGAAACGGTGCTGAATTCGCTGAACCGGGACCATCAGAACATTCAGGCGCAGTATGACTCGGCTGTGGCACGGCTGGCCGAAGCCTCGACTGGCCAGCAGATCGAGCTGCTGCTCAAGGGCGAACGCCTGTCGCTGATCGAGAGTGCAATTCCGCCAACCACCGCCCAGGGGCTAGGGCTCAAGATGCTCCTAGCGGCAACCGGCATCCTTGCCGTCGTGGCAGGCCTGGTTGCGGTCATCCTGCCCGAATTGATCAATCGCAAAATCCGCCGCCCGGAGGAACTCGTCTCGCGGCTGCAGATCCTGCCCTACATCACCATACCCTATGTCGAGCCTGTGGAGCCGGTACCCAGCCGCGCGCCCGCAGTGCGCACGGGTGAAGCACCTAAAGCCCAACGCACCTCAACGCGGGGCTACACCACCGGTCTCAAGGACTTTGTCAGTCACGCCCGCAGCGGCTTCCCATCCTCGTTGTTCAGGAACCAGCCATGATCTTCGATCCGCAGAACGCGGTCATGGACCGCTCCAGCAACCCGCCTCCAGTTGTCGCCGAGAACAGGATCAACTGGTCGCGCCTGCCTGCCTTACCGGTGGATCCGAGCTGGCTGGAGAGCCAGCGCATTGTCTCGTTCCAGCGTCGCCACAAGGCGGCCCTCGCCTTCGACATCATGCGCACCAAACTGCTCAAGGATGCCCGCGAGCATGGCTGGAAAACGCTTGGCGTCACTGCGCCGACAGCCGGTTGCGGCAAGGCAACTGTCGCAGCCAACCTGGCGATCAGCCTCACCAAGCACGAAAAGCTGCGTGTCGGCCTCATCGACCTCGATTTGCGACGCCCGCGCATTGCCAGTATTTTCGCGCAGAACGGGCAGATCAGCACCGAGGACTATCTGCGGGGTGAGTGCCGCGCTTCGGACTTCCTCGTCCGCATTGGCGACAATCTCGCCATCGGCGCCAGCCGAGACGCAGTCGGCCATCCTGCCGAGCTGCTGCATGGGCCGGAAGCAGCGCAAACACTGACGCGGCTACGCGATGAGCTGAACGCCGACATGCTGATCTTCAACCTGCCCGCGCTGCTGGATGGCGATGACTGCCTGGGCATGTTGCCCCTGGTGGAAACATCGCTGCTGGCCGTGGGGGCCGAATACAGCACCGTCAGCGACATCGATATCGCTGAACGCGAGCTGCAGGCCCAGACGCGGCTGCTCGGAGTTGTGCTGAACAAATGCCAGTACACCTCTGAGCAGAGCGCCAACTTCCAGGTCTAGTTCTCGCGGAAAGTCCGGCTGAAGCGTTCTGCGATCGGGCCCATCAGATAAGACCATACCGTGCGCGGCCCGGTCTGGAAGAAGCTCTCTGCCGGCATGCCCGACACCAGTTGAGCACCTTCGGGCAGCTTGGAGAGTTCGGTATCTGGCACATCGATACGAACCGAAAAGTACTGCGCTCCAGTCGTCGGGTCCTGCAACAGGTCCGGCGAGATGGTGTCCACCTTGCCTTCAAGGTCCGACGTCTTCTTGGTGTCAAAGCTGAGCAGACGAACCTCGGCCACCTGCCCCACATGCAAATTGTTGATCTGCATCGGGCTGACCCGCATATCGACAACCAGATGCTCTTCCTGCGGAATGACCTGCATCAGCGTTTCGCCAGGAGCGATAACCCCACCCACAGTGCGGATTTCGGAATCGTGGATTGTGCCGCTGATCGGCGCACGGATCTCGAGCCGCGCCAAACGGGCCTCTGCCGCGATCATCTTCTGCATCAGCTCAGCAACTTTCTGCTGCACGGTCTGGAGTTCGGTCAACGCCGAGGAATGGAAGTCGCTCACCGCTTGATCTGCCTGCATCCCGAGCTCAGAGATCGAGCTTTCAGTCGCCGAGATGGAGGCTTTTGCCGTTGCGATCTGGCCCGCGAGCTCGGCTTCGCCGCGCTTCATTTCGTTGAGGCGCTGGCTGGAAATCAGCTCCTTGCCATGGAGGGTTTCCAGCTGGCCTAATTCCTCGCGCACGACTGCTTGCTGCTGTTCATAGGCGGCCAGCTGTGCCTCATAGCCGCCGATAAGGGAGCGCTTTTCGGCCATCAGTTCCTTGAACCGCGCGACCGCGCTCTCCAGGGAGAGTTTGCGCTGCTGCCGCAGGGCCTGCTGATCGCCCATAATCACCGAAAGCGTCGGATCGGATGGCCAGTTCGCAGCGACGGCCGGCATGACCAGCGAGGCCGCGCCGGTACTCTCTGCCGTTAAACGGGCCTGAGTGCCCAGCCCCTCGCGCAATTGCGCCAGGATCACTTCAAGCTCAGCCCGCGCCGAAACATCATCCAGCGTCAGCAGCAAGTCGCCGGCCTCCACGTGCTGATTGTTCTGCACCAGAATCTTCCGAACGATCCCGCCTTCGGGGTGTTGCACCTTGCGCGCCCCACCTTCGGCCACGATGACGCCATTGGCGATCACCGCGCCCTCGACGCTCGTCACAGCAGACCAGCCGCCAAGCCCGAACACCAGCGCGCCAATAATCCCCACGCCTAGTAGCGCGTGGCGACGCAGGCTTTTCTGATTGTGATCAGCCGCCCGAACGGGATAGGCGAGCGGACTGTTAGAGTTCATGGCCTTAAGCACTTTGTTTCCTGACGATAGCCTGCGGCTGCGAAATCTGGTGCAGCACCGCATCCTTGTTGCCGAACGCGACCTGGCGGCCATCACGCATGAACAGCAGTTTGTTGATGGCTGCGATCGCGCTCGGACGATGAGCAACCACGACGACGATCGAGCCCCGCTGGCGTGCGTCGGCAATCGCCTCGGTCAGCGCCTGATCACCTTCCATATCCAGATTGGAATTGGGCTCGTCGAGCACGATGAGGAACGGATTGCCATAGAGCGCCCTCGCAAGGCCGATACGCTGCCGTTGCCCCGCCGAGAGCGCAGAACCATGCGCGCCAATCCGGGTTTCGTAGCCATTGTCCAAGGTAACGATAAAATCGTGGACCCGGGCAGCGCGGGCTGCCGCAATGATGGCCTCGGTATTGTGGCTGGGATCAAACCGTCCGATATTTTCTGCAATCGTACCGTCAAGCAGCTCCACGGTCTGGGGCAGATAGCCAACGGCGCCACCCAGAACAGAGGACCCGAAATGGGCGAGTTCCGAGCCATCCAACCGCACGGCGCCGCGCAAAACTGGCCATACGCCAACCAGCGCACGGGCGATAGACGACTTTCCCGAACCCGATAGCCCGATAATCCCGAGCCCATCACCCGCTGCAAGGTTGAAATTGACCTCGGCCACGGCGGGAGGGCGCTGCAAATCGGCGCCCGTCGACATGCCTTCGACCGCCAGCACCTGGTTTGGCACGGGCAATTGGGTGGCACGTTCGGTCGGCACACTCAGCGCCAGCATACGCGCCAGACGCGAGGACGCCTGCCGGGCACTGACGAACCCGCGCCAGTGCGCGACCACCTGCTCGATCGGTGCCAGCGCGCGCGATGTCAGGATGGATGCCGCGATCATCAAACCGCCAGTGGCCTGCCCCTGAATGACGAGATAGGCGCCGACTGCCAACACTGCCGACTGGAGCAGATAGCGGACGCCCTTGGTAAGAGAGCTATAAAACGCGGTGCGATCGGAGGAGCGCTGCTGGGCATGGGCAAGCCTGTCTGCCGCATGTCCCCAGCGCTGGGTGACGGCCTGGAGCATACCCATGGCTACAATCGACTCGGCATTGCTTTCTGCATCATGCGCCAGCGCGGCGCGTTCGCCGGTTGCGGCCGTCGTCTCCAGGCCTGGCCGGCGCGAATGAAGCTCATTGATCACCAGCAAGCCTGCAATCACCACGCCGCCGGCGAGCGTGAATGCGCCGAGCAGGGGGTGCAGGAAGAACGCCAGAGCCACGTAGATCGGCACCCACGGGATATCCAGCAGGGATATCGCGCCCGGCCCCGACACAAAGAGGCGGACGATGTCCAGATCGTGCATTGGGTTCGGGCGACCATTATCGCCGCCGGAAAGTTTAAGGCGAACTGTCAGTGGAAAAAGCTGCGCGGCGAACCTGTCATGGATCATTCCGCCCAGACGAATCGCCATCCGCGCCCGGACCCATTCGATCAAGGCGTAGAAGCCATACAGCACCACCACGAGCGCGGTGAGCGCCAGAAGCGTATCAATTGAGCGGCTAGGCAACACGCGGTCATAGACCTGAAGCATGTAAACCGAACCGGTCAGCATCAGTAAGTTAGAGGTTACGCTTAGGGCGAAGAGAACAACAATCTGACCGCGCGCCAACCCAATAAGGTCGCCCACCGGTCTGTGTCCGATCTTGTGTTCATTTGGCTTCAAAAGCTCATCCTCGACTGTTCTTCTGCCCCTTTGCTTCGGGACGTTCGACCATCAAGGGGCAAAAAATGTTCCAATTGAGGACACGACTGCGCAGGTTAGCCATGCACAGTCACGCCGATTACGTCACCTCTTCTTCGCCCGTTCAAAAAATCATTGAGCGACAACGAGTAAATCGTTCGGTCTATATTCCGTCTGCGCAAGCCAATTTGTCGCAACCACTATAGCCCTGGCATCCATACGCCAACTAAATCTGTAGCTCCATTGAGAAATTGCTGGTGACCGGCGTCCTGATAACTTCGTCGCATAGATGATGGGGCGGAGCGCTAACTCGCTCGCATTGGCCGTTTTTTTGGGACAATCCAGATGCTGAAACAGGTTTCCCTTGGAGAGGGAGTGGTCATTCACCAACTCGACCTCGTCAACCTGTATGGCTGCTCGATCGGTGCAGGCAGCCGCATTGGCGCCTTTGTCGAAATCCAGAAAAACGCCACCATCGGCCAGAACTGCAAGATCTCCAGCCACAGCTTCATCTGTGAAGGGGTGACCATCGAGGATGGCGTGTTCATCGGCCACGGCGTGATGTTCACCAACGACCTCTATCCCCGCGCTACCACCGCCAACGGCGACGTGCAGGGCAGCGAGGACTGGACGGTGGTGCCCACGATCGTGCGCCGCAATGCCTCGATCGGCAGCAACGCGACCATTCTGCCCGGCCTCACCATAGGCGAAGGCGCCCTCGTCGGTGCTGGGGCAGTCGTCACCCGCGACGTACCCGCGGGCGCGGTCGTGGCAGGTGTCCCTGCCCGACCAATCGCAAAACCCATGCGCGACGAACAAAACAAGCAACACGGAAGGCTGCAACAATGATCGGCTTCGGCGTGATCGGCTATGGCTATTGGGGACCCAACCTCGTCCGCAATCTGGCGGAGATACCCAGCGTGGATCTGCGCTGGGTCTGTGATCTGCAAACCGAGCGGCTTGGCCGGCTGCGGCAACGATACCCGGCGGTGAACATCACCGAAGAATTCGAGCTGGTGCTTAATGACCCAAAGGTCGATGCAGTCGCGATTGCTACCCCCGTTTCCAGCCATTTCGCCCTCGCAATGCAGGCGCTCAAGGCCGGCAAGAGCGTGTTTGTGGAAAAGCCCATCACCTCCACTTCCGAACAGGCGGAACGCCTGATCGAGGAGGCGGACAAGCGCGGGCTGACAATCGCGGTCGACCACACGTTCATCCACACGGGCGCCGTCAAAAAGCTGCGCGAGTTGATCCGCAAGGACCTCGGCGAAGTCTACTATTATGACTCAGTCCGGGTGAACCTGGGCATGTTCCAGCGCGACGTCAGCGTGATGTGGGACCTCGCCGTGCATGATCTTTCGATCATGGATTACGTGCTCGACGCCCACCCCCGCGCCGTGTCGGCCACCGGCATGTCGCACATTGCCGGATCCCCGGAAAACATCGCCTATCTGAACCTGCACTTCGACTGCAAGCTGATGGCGCATGTCCACGTCAACTGGCTGGCGCCGGTCAAGGTCCGCCGCACACTTGTCGGCGGCAGCAACAAGATGATCGTCTATGACGACCTGGAGACCAGCGAAAAGATCAAGGTCTATGATCGCGGCGTCACCATCGACCCAATGTCGCCCAAGGCCGGTGAGCGCCTGAACCAAATGCGCATCGGGTACCGCGCGGGCGATATGTTCGCGCCTCAGCTCGATGTTACCGAGGCGCTCGGCGCCGAACTAGCCGAGTTCGTGGCCTGCGTCCAGCACGGCACCAAGCCAATCGCTGACGGCGAAGCGGGCCTTCGGGTTGTGCGCATTCTGGAGGCCGCCACACAGTCCATGGCCAAAGGCGGCGCTCTGGTTGAACTTGCACCGGAGCGGGTATTCGCATGATCCCGTTCCTCAATCTCAAGGCCCAATATGCGGCGCTGCAGCCACAGATAGAGGCCGCAGCGCTGGGAGTGCTCCGCTCGGGCCGCTATGTGCTCGGCGAGGAAGTGGCGGCCTTTGAAACCGAATTTGCCGCCGCCTGTGGTGCGCGCCACGCCATTGCGGTCAACACCGGCACCAGCGCCTTGCACCTGTCGCTACTGGCCGCAGGGATCAAGGCGGGCGACGAGGTCATCACCACGCCGTTCACATTTGTCGCGACGGCCGCCGCTATCCGCTACATTGGTGCACGGCCTGTCTTTGTCGATATCGACCCGAAGACCTTCACCATCGACCCCAACCTGATCGAGCGCGCCATTACCCCGCGCACGCGGGCCATAGTCCCGGTTCACCTCTATGGCCAGATGGCCGACATGGCGCCCATCCTGGAGATTGCCTCGCGGCATGGGCTGATCGTGGTGGAAGATGCCTGTCAGGCCCATGGCGCGAGCTATTTTGGTCAGCGCGCTGGCAGCATGGGCCTGTCGGGTTGCTTCAGCTTCTATCCCGGCAAAAACCTCGGCGCCTGTGGCGAAGGCGGCATTATCGTCACCAGTGACGACGAACAGGCGCGCCTCATGCGCATGCTGCGTGACTGGGGCCAGGATCGCCGCTATCACCATGTTCTGGAAGGCTACAATTACCGGATGGACGCCATTCAGGGCGCAATCCTGCGGGTCAAGCTGCATGAGCTGGACACCTGGACTGACGCGCGGCGCTATCGCGCCCGCACCTATACGCAACTGCTCGCAGGCGGCCCTGTAGATCTGCCGGTGGAGGCGGCTGGACGTCGCCATGTCTGGCACATTTTTGCCGTGCGCACGCCGGATCGGGACCAGTTGCAGAAGTTTCTCGCCGAAGAAGGCGTCGAGACCGGCCTCCATTATCCGGTGCCTGTGCACCTGCAGCCGTCCTATGCCGACCTTGGCTATGAACCTGGCGATTTCCCTTTGGCCGAGGCTGCCGCCAACACGGTGCTGTCCCTGCCGCTCTATCCCGAACTCAGCGTTCAGGAGGTCGAAATCGTCTCAAAACTGGTTCGGCAAAATGCCTATGTCGATTGAAAACATCCAGGCCAGTCGCAGCATTCCCTCGGTGCACGGCCGCCGCGAAATCGAGGCCGACGCGCCCTTCGAGGATGGGCTGGCGGAGTGGTTTCGCGACCACTATGGCGCAGTGGCATTGCATGACGCCTATGCGCGCTTTTCGTTCGGCGACGGCAAACTCGACGCCCTCATGCGCAAGGCAATCTGGAAATCCGCAGCCCGCAAATGTGGCCCCGGCCTTATGGTCGGCAGTCAGGCGGGCTTCAAGCACCTCGAGACCTTCGAGATCGGCGCCAATGTCTTCATCGGTACCGGCGCCTACCTGCAAGGGCGCTTTGACGGCACCTGCATCATCGGCAATCACGTCTGGATCGGCCCACACGCCTATTTCGACGCCCGCGATGTGATCCTTGGCGATCACGTTGGCTGGGGCCCCGGCGCAAAAGTGCTGGGGTCAGAGCATACCGGCACACCGATCAGCGAGCCGATCATTTCGACCGATCTTGAGATCAAGCCGGTCCGCATTGGCGCAGGCGCCGATATCGGCACCAACGCGACCATCCTGCCCGGCGTAACCATCGGCGAGGGCGCCATCATCGGCGCCGGCGCTGTCGTGACAACCGATATTCCGCCTTACGTCATCGCAGCCGGCGTACCGGCACGCGTGTTGCGGGCGCGCAAAGAGATTGACTGATCAAGGAGAAGCGACATGAACGGCAAGCGGGTTCTCATAACGGGCGGAGCCGGGCTGGTCGGCTCGCACATCGCCGATCTGGTTGCGGGGCAATCGCCCGCCGAGATCATCATCTACGACAACTTCGTGCGCGGCCGCATGGAGAACCTGGCCGAAGCGCAACGCGCGGGCCCGATAACACTCGTGCGGGGCGATATCCGCGACGTGGACCAGCTCGCCGCCAGCATGGAGGGGGTCGATATCGTCTTCCATCAAGCGGCCATCCGCATCACCCAATGCGCCGAAGACCCGCGCCTTGCCCACGATGTGCTGGCGACCGGCACGTTCAACGTGCTTGAAGCCGCAGTTGCGGCGAAAGTTGAAAAGGTCGTCGCGGCGTCGTCGGCTTCGGTCCTCGGGGCTGCCGATCAGTTCCCAACGACTGAACTGCATCACCCTTACAACAACCGGACCATTTACGGCGCGGCCAAGACCTATAACGAGGCCCTGCTCCGCAGCTTCAACGAGATGTATGGCCTGCGCTATGTCGCGCTGCGCTATTTCAACGTTTATGGCCCGCGCATGGATGTCTACGGCGCCTATACCGAGGTGCTGATCCGCTGGATGGAGCGCATCGCAGCCGGCCTGCCCCCCATCATCATGGGTGACGGTAGCCAGACCATGGACTTCGTTCACGTCCGCGATATCGCCCGCGCCAATATGTTGGCGGCGACATCGGATGCCTCGGACGCGGTCTACAACGTCGCCAGCGGCACCGAAACGAGCCTCAGCGATCTGGCGCGCATTTTGCTCAACGTCATGGGATCATCCCTGACGCCGATCCACGAACCCGCGCGCAAGGTGAACCCAGTCGCCCGCCGCCTGGCATCGACCGAGAAGGCGGCAGACGAGCTCGGCTTCCGCGCCGAAATCACCCTCGAAGCGGGACTTCGCGATCTGGTCGCATGGTGGCGCGCCAGCCGCGAAATCGAACGGAGCGACGTGGCATGAGCACCGCCGGACGCCAGATACCCGTCGCCAAACCCATCCTGGATGAACGCGAGGCAGAAGCTGCGCGGCGGGTGATCCTTTCCGGATGGGTCACGCAAGGCCCCGAAGTTGCCCAGTTTGAAAAGGAGTTCGCCGCCTATGTCGGCGCGCCCTATGCCTGCGCGGTTTCAAACTGCACCACGGCGTTACATCTTGCCCTGATGGCCGTTGGGGTGAAAGCAGGTGACGAGGTCATCACCGTCAGCCATTCGTTCATCGCCACCGCTAATGCCATCCGCTATTGCGGCGCCACTCCGGTCTTTGTCGATATCGAGGCCGACGGCTTCAACATCGACCCCGACCGCATCGCGGCCGCTATCAGCCCGCGGACCCGAGCCATTGTCTGCGTGCATCAGCTCGGCATGCCTTGTGATCTGCGTCGGATCGTCGAAATCGCCCGCCAGTATGGGCTCAAGGTCGTGGAGGATGCCGCCTGCGCGACCGGCAGCGAAATCCTCTGGGACGAGCAGTGGGAGCGCATTGGTCGCCCCCGCGCTGATATTGCCTGTTTCTCCTTTCACCCGCGTAAGGTGGTCACCACGGGCGACGGCGGTATGCTGACCACACAGAACGCCGACTATGACCGCTCCTTCCGCCTGCTCCGCCAGCACGGCATGACTGTGCCAGACACGGTGCGGCACAACTCGCAAAGCGTGATCTTCGAGACCTATGACGAGGTCGGCTATAATTACCGGATGACCGATCTGCAGGCAGCCATTGGCCGCGTTCAACTCCAGCGGCTGCCCGAAATCATCGCGACCCGCCGCCGGCTGGCCGCCCTCTACACGAGCCTGTTGCGTGACATTGCCGGCGTTGTCCCGCCCTCAGAGCCTGTCTGGGCTCGCAGCAATTGGCAGAGCTATTGCATCACCCTGCCAACCCACGCCGACCAGATCCAGGTTATGCAGTCGATGCTGGACAATGGCGTATCGACCCGGCGCGGCGTGATGAATTCTCATCTTGAGGCGGCTTATCGCAATCAGGATATGCATCGCAACGCGGGGTCTCTTGCCCGCTCCGCCCGGGCGCAGAACCGCTCGATCATGCTCCCGCTCTTCGTACAGATGCGGGACGATGAGGTGCAATACGTCGTGGAGGCGTTGGGCCATGCGTTAGCGCGTGTTCCCGAGCTCGCGTCCTAGCGCGGATCGGCGGCCAGCGGCTGGTGCCGCAACAGGAAGTAGACCACTGGCCGCAGCCCACTCGGCACCCAATGCACCGGCACCAGCCGCACCAACTGCCCCAGCGAGAACCAGCTCGCCAGCGCAGTTGCCACTAGCGCTACCAAAGTGCCCGGCCAGACTGGCAGCAACTCGACCGCAAGCAGCACCAAGCAGGTCAGCCCGACATACATGCCGATCAGCACCAGGTTCTCGCGCGAGAAGCGAAATCCCGTCAGCCGCCGAACCAGCAGGTAGATCACGCCACCGTGCCAGACATAGAGCCCGACAAAGGCAATGCCGGCGCCGGCCAGCCCCGCATAGCTCAACAATGCCCACGCCAGCCCGACTTGCACCACAGCAGCGGCCAGCTCCGTCCAAAAGAACATCTGCTGGCGCCCCTTGGCGACAATGACGAAGCCCATGGGCCAAGCAACAACGCGCAATAGCATGCCAAGGCAAAACCACCGCAGGATAGGCACGGCTTCAGTAAACTGGTGCGAATAGAACACCGTCATCACCAACGGAGAGAGCGCCAGCGTCGCCAGCAAGCCCGGCCCAGCCAGGAGGATGCTGATGCGCGACTGTTCATTGACCATCTGGTTGCTCGCTGCATGGTCATGGGAGACAGCCGACAGGTGCGGATAGAAATCCGTGCCCATCGCCTGAAGGATGACCCCCACGTAAATGCCGCCCAAGGCCCAGGCCGCCTGATAATTGCCCGCCGCGTCGACGCCGAGCTGTTGGACGATCAGAATACGGATGACGAAGGCGGATCCAGTGGTCAGCAGTGCGCTCGCCATGAACGCGAAGCCCAGATTGAGCAGCAACCTCGTTTCATGGGTGAAGGCGCTGAAATCGAGCCGCACCGCAGGCAGCGCTATCTTTCGGCAGTAGAACTGCGCCGCCAACCAGCTTGTCAGCGCAACGGCCAACAGCGACGGCACCACCCCCGCCTCGCCCAGAAAATAGACCAGGGGAATGGCAACGACCGTATTGAGCACCGCGCCGACCACCGTCATCCGCGCCAGATCGCCGACGCGCCTATTGCCTTGAATGATCGCCGTCGGGGCACCGGCGAAAATGCGAAACAGCACAGCCGCTCCGAGCAGCATGACGCCCGATGCCCTGGCCTCGGTTCCAAAAGACAGGGCCGAGATCGGTGCGGCAAAAGCCAGCAAGACCCCCGCGCCCAGCAATCCCAATATCAAGGAGGTCAGGCGCAGCACTTTGGCAATACGGGCGATCTTTTCGACGTCACCCGTCGAGACCGCCACCGCCACCTGTCGTACGCCGCTCGACTGCACCCCGAAGCCAACGAGGCTCACCGTGAGATCGGTGATGACATTGTAGAGCCCGAACAGCCCTACCCCAGCAGGCCCAAGCAGCACGGCCAGTACCTTGAGGCGCACAACCGACATGGCGATGTTGATGATCTGTGATGCGCCGATCAGCGACGTAGAGCGCAGGATCTGCCCATAGCGGGATTCCGCCCTAGTCGCCTCGATCTTGTCGTCGCTCACGGAATTTCCCAAAGGCTGGACCATTGTGGCACCTTCGCAAAGGCTCGCCAGACCAACAATCAGCCAGACGGGCCAAGCACTTTCGCGGGCTAGCTCATTTTATGGACCGGCTTTGGCTGGCTGCACTGTGACCAGCCCGGCCAGCAAGCCGGGCAAGGCCTCAGCCCGGATCACGATGAGATGCCGCGCTGGCCAGGGGCGGTGATTGAGAACGGAGGCCTCATCGAACTCAGTCACCTCGAAAAGGCTCTGCTCGCCCGGATGATAGTAGAAGCAGCGATAGCCCAAGGCCGCGATGGTCGCATAGTAAGGCAAAGACGCGAGTCCCAGCAGCAGGATAAGAATATCCACCCTGCCCTCCGACAGCGTGCGCATGGCACCATCGAGCACGGCAGGCTCGAAACCAGCCACATTGACCTTCAGCACATTAAGGTGAGCGATCCCGAGCACATCGAGCCGCGCATCGAGCGTGTTGAGGGTGACGATCTCGGTGTTACCGTGCTCTGCCTCGTCACGGACCAGCCCACTATTCCAGGTATCGGAGGTGGTCTCAAACTGCGCCGTGCCAGCATGGTCGGCGAGCGCTTCATGATGGATGGCAACCCGACCCTCAACACGATTACGTGTGATGTTGCGTCGCAGCGTCGCTACGTTGGCGCTGCTGGGTTCGAAGGCGTGCACAAAGGCATCGGGTAAGCATGTCGCGGTAAAGGCGGTGAACTGGCCAATGGCCGCACCAACGTCCACGACCAGCCACCCCGGCCGAGCGACACGCTTGAGGAAGTCGAACTCAGGATCAATAAAATCTCCGAATATCATTAGTGTCGGCGGAAACTGACGCGGATAGTCGAATTCGAGGACTGGCCCCGACCGAAGATGTACTTCAGACCGGTCCGGGCGGCGCATCCGGATACTGAAGAAGCGGCCCAGACCGGCCAGCGAAGCAGCGGGCCCAACAACCCGCAGCCCCCAGCCAAACTTGTCACGCGCGGTCTGCAATCGATGCAACATAGAAGATGCTGGCACCACGACGCTCTCCCATCGCCAAACCCGCCATACATCGGCGGTCAGGGAGATTTATCGCAAAATACCGTCGGCCCCGACTGCCTGTTTGACGTAACCGACCACTGGCAGATGTAGCGGGGTAGACCAGTCTGGACGGCCCTCGTGATTTTTCACGAGTCACGGCTCTGTCACGCGAGGTGTGGTGAGTAGTCATGGCAGTTGAACTAAATATGACTAATAACACATCGATCGGGGAGAAAATGTCAGAAGCAATTAGCTCAGTCGCAGAACACGGCATCTACGCCGTTTGGAATGTACCACCGTCACAGGACGCCGCAGGCCGCGATGGCATCCTCATTCTGGCCGACACAGGCGTGACCTTTCAAAGCCTGCTACGCGCCGCCCAGGAGTGTTTCCCTCGCGTTGGAGTCACGCTGGCAAACCAGTTGCCCGATGATGACGAGGCAGAGTTCGAGCCGCGCCTCATCCTTCTGGACGCCTTCGCGTTCCGCAACATCCCCGGCGTCATTTCGCAATGCCGGGAACGCTATCCTCACGCCCCACTGGCTCTACTGGTGGAAAGCGGATGGAACGAAGACCCTGCCCTCCGTGCCGTTGTCGCTGAACGCGCAATTCAGGGAATGGTGCCGTTTAATCTGCAGATCAATGTGTGGCTGGCCACTATCTGGCTACTGCTGAACGGCGGAGAATACTTCCCCAGCATCCTGACGCCACGGTCAGCCGCTCGGGGCTTTCTCACCCGCCGCCACCAGCCAAACGGATCGGACGACGGTCCCGGCCATCAGGCGGGCGTCCTCTCAAGCCGGGAAGCCGAAGTGCTCGAACTCATGTCCGACGGCCTCCAGAACAAAATCATAGCCGCCAAAATGGACTTGTCCGAACACACAGTGAAAGTTCACGTCCACAATATCATTCGCAAGCTTAACGTGCACAACCGCACCCAGGCAGCAGCCGTGTTCCGGTCATTGGATCGTCGGAGTGGCTACGAGATCTCTCAACTCAACACCGCCCCTGTCGTCGCACGGGCTGTGTAAATGACTATCAAGAAACAAATATCGGTTCGGGCTAGCAAACCCCCGGACCGATACGACGTGAATTCATAAATCAGAGACTGATAAAGATTCATACAAGCAGCTTTTGACCGACTACTGCTCATCCGTCGCGCACGATGGATTTTTTTGAGCGAAAACGTGATTTGTCAATCAATTCAGCGACATATATATTTCATCACCCGCAACTTTTTGCAGCAAGGTTCATTGTCTGAATGGATTGCGCGGTGACTGAGGTCAAACGCGTGCGTTAACCATATCGGATCATCATGTACGTGATCGACGGACGGACAGCTCAGGTTTCAATCCGGGTCCTTGGAGATTGCCACGTATCTTCCTCGGGTCGCTTAATCACACCCCCATTCAGCTTTCTGCGCATCCTGACATTTCTGCTTCTTGAGGGGCATGGTAAACCGGTAATGCGGCGCCGCGTTGGCGGGCTGATATGGTCGGACTATGGCTCAGAACAGGCGAGCGCCGACATTCGCCAGGCTGTGGCCCGGATCAGGCGTTTTCAGGAAGATCATCACTTCCAGCTCCTCTCCGCCGACGCCAACATGGTCTGGCTCAATCTTGACCAGAACATCTATTTCGATCTGGCCGAATTTGTCGACCACATCGAAAACCCCTCCCCCAAAGCATGGCTCCGCCTGTGCGAAATCTATAACGGTGATCTGCTGGAATCTGTGCGGACGGCAGGCGAAGGCTTCGAGGAGTGGCTGGGCTATCAACGGTCAGCGCTGCGCTACAAGTTCATAGGCGCGCTGTCGCAGGCGGTGCTGCTCGATAGCGGCCTCAATAGCCATGATCGCCACTTGTGCGCCTCGCACCTTCTCCAAGTCGACCCTTACCACGAGGGCGCCCACCGTGCTTTGCTGTATGACGCGGCGTCTAAAGGCCAGTTCTCACTTGTTCGTCAGCTTTTCGAGGAGAGCAGTCGACGGTTCCGTTCAGAACTTGGCGTTGAGCATGAGGAAGAAACAGTCACGCTCTATCGGCGCTTGATCAGTCGACCGACGGTCGCCTAGAACCCAATATTAGGCGCGCTCCGCAGCCCCCAGCAGATGCACAATAAAAACTCACATTTTGGAAATCGACGCAAAACAGCGATCGCCACAAATCAAAGCGAATCACTAAACGTTTCTCACGCCTCGACTATATATTTATCCCCCTCAGTTGCGCCCGCTAATCCCTAAAGATTAAGATAAATCATTGGGGGGCTCTATACGTATGAACGCGAACGCTATCGGCGTACGCGGCATCGTGATGGTGCTGTGGCGTCGAATACGCATAATCGTGATCACTGCGTCGAGTATCGTTCTGATTGTCGGAGCGATCACCTTATCTCTCGCGCCCTTATACTCAGCAACCGCCCTCATTCTGGCGGAAGCCCGCGACAATGACTTGCTGGAGTCTGGTATACAGACCGACAACGCGCTGCGTGATAGCGCCCGCATTGATAATGCGGTGGAGATACTCAAGTCCGACACACTATTGCTGAACGTGATCGCATCCGAGGACCTGACGAGCGACGCATATTTCATGAGGCCGTCGTCCCTGGTCGAGCACCTGCAAAGCCGACTGGAAGGGGCGCCTGCAACCGCCCATGACTTAGAAGGCCGCGCGCTGTCCAATCTGCGCGCGGCCTACACGATCCAGCGGCGGGGTCTGACTTATGTGATCGCCGTCCGAGCGCGCTCCCCCGATCCGGATCAGGCGGCGCGCCTCGCCAACACCTTGGCGCAATCCTATATTTCCCAACAACATGCCAATAAGGTCGCCGATATTCAGGCAACGCAGGTCGCGATTTCGGATCTGCTCTCACAGGCAAGCACCGCCCTCGATGCCAGCCAGAGCCGATACGCCAGCCTCGAGCGTTCGCAGCTCGATCTGATGCTCAGAACCTCGCCGCAGCCTTTTGACCAGGCGCCAGGATTAGAGCTATCCGCGGGCAGCCGAGACGCCCCTGCCCCTATCAAAACGCAACTGACCCTTGATGCAGCGCGCGACAAGTTCGCCCGGCTGCAGGCTTTGTCGGACGAGCTGACGGCTCAGGCCAATCTGCAGGTGGACGACAGCCGGATCGTTTCCCCCGCACTCGTTCCGACAACGCCCAGTTTCCCGAACAAATCGACCACGATGGTGCTCGCCGGGCTCGCGGCGCTGGGTATCGGGATCGCCGCCGCTTTTCTCTACGAGAATGCCTTCGGTGGTATCACCAGTCTGACGCAGCTGCAGGGCGCATTGCAGACGGGCACAGCGGTATCGATTCCACGTCACAGAGGGAAAGGCGGCCGGGACCGCACTACTTCCCCCGCTTTCGTAACTGCCATCCGTCGACTGCGCGCGGAGCTTGACCCCACCGTCCCTACCGCCAACCAGCCCCAAGGCCGCGTCGTGCTGGTTTGCTCCACTAAGGAGGGGGAAGGCAGGACCACCGTTGCCCTGGCAATGGCCCGCTCCTACGCGGAAACAGGGCATAGAGCGCTACTCATTGACGCCGATCTCCGCGCACCAACATTGCACCGTCGGCTCGGGCTTGACCTGCAATATGGCCTGCTGGACTTCCTCACGGAGGATAGCGTTGAGCACAAGGCCCCGTTCGTCATCGGGGACCCTGCCTCCACCGCACTGGTCATCACCAGCTCACGCGCCGCCTTGGGTTCCACCGAACACCTGCTGTCCGGCCCTGCATTCGCGGGCCTGCTGAATGCCGCGCGCGGGGCCTTTGACGCGGTGATTATCGACACTCCACCTGTCAATACTGACATCGCCGCTGTCTTGCTGGCCCGCCATGCCGACGCCATCGCGTTCGTGACCCGGTTCGATCAGGTAGCACAAGCGGATGCGGCGGGCACAGTTTCCAGCCTGCGCCATGCAGCACCGCCAACCACGGTCTTTGCCGCAGCGCTCAATCACTCAAACAAAGGCAGACAGCGCGTCCGACACGTCACCGCCCGGCCGCCAAATCGCGAACAATACGCAACGACGACGAGGGACGCATGAGTATTGGCAAGGTCGCCCTGATCACAGGGATAACGGGACAGGACGGCGCCTATCTGGCGCGGCTACTGCTGGAAAAGGGCTATGTGGTGCATGGGCTCAAGCGCCGATCCTCATCGCTCAACACCGGCCGCATCGACGACCTGTACGAGGACCCGCATCTCTCCAATTCCGCCCTTACCCTGCACTATGGCGACATGACGGACTCCAGCAATCTGATCCGAATTGTCCACGAGACGCAGCCCGATGAAATCTACAATCTGGCGGCGCAAAGCCATGTTCAGGTGTCGTTCGAAACGCCCGAATACACCGGAAACGCCGATGGCATGGGCACGGTGAGACTACTGGAGGCGATCCGTATTTTAGGTCTGAGTGGCAAGACCCGCTTCTATCAGGCGTCGACATCGGAACTCTATGGAGGCGCAGGCAATGCGCCGCAAAACGAGAACACCCCGTTCCAGCCACGCTCGCCCTATGCCGCAGCAAAACTCTATGCCTTCTGGATGGCCGCGACCTATCGGCGCGCCTATGGCATCCACGCGTCCAACGGCATCCTGTTCAACCACGAAAGCCCCTTGCGCGGCGAAACCTTCGTCACCCGCAAGATCACCCGGGCCGTGGCAGCCATCCACCTTGGGCGCCAGCAAAGACTCTATCTCGGCAATCTCGACGCCCGGCGCGATTGGGGCCATGCGCGGGAATATGTGCTGGGCATGTGGCTGATGACGCAGCAGGAGACAGGCGACGACTATGTGCTGGCCACCGGCACGTCCACCACCGTCCGTACCTTTGTCGAATGGGCCTTTGATGAAGTTGGCACTGCCATCGAGTGGCGCGGCAGCGGTGCAGCTGAAAAGGGATACGACGCAGTTACTGGTCAATGCCTGATCGAGGTAGACCCGCGCTACTTCCGCCCAGCGGAGGTCGATCACCTATTGGGGGACGCAACAAAGGCAAGGAAGAAGCTGGGCTGGGCGCATCACACCTCAGTGCGCGACATCGTGCGCGAAATGGTCGAGGCAGACGTGAAAGCCGCACGGTTAGGAGGCGAAAATGTTTGACCTCCGGGGTAGATCCATCTGGATCGCCGGGCATCGCGGCATGGTGGGCAGCGCATTGGTGCGCCGGCTGGCTGGCGAAGGCTGCACTATTCTCACGGCAGAGCGCAGCGTTCTCGACCTAACCCGTCAGGGGCAGGTTGAAGATTTTCTGGCGGAGGCAAAGCCCGACGCCATAGTGCTCGCCGCCGCCAGGGTGGGCGGCATCCACGTCAATGACGCTTACCCCGCCGATTTCCTGGCCGAAAACCTTGCAATCGAGACCAATGTCATCGCCGCAGCCCACCGGTCGGGCGTCGACCGGCTGCTGTTCCTCGGCTCCTCCTGCATCTACCCGAAGCTGGCCGACCAACCCATTCGTGAAGACGCACTGCTGACCGGGCCTCTGGAGCCGACGAACGAATGGTACGCGCTGGCCAAAATCGCCGGGCTGAAACTGGCGTCGGCATGTCGCAAGCAGTATGGCCGCAATTACATCGCGGCTATGCCCACCAACCTTTATGGCCCCGGAGACAATTTCGACCTATCCACCAGCCATGTCGTCCCGGCGCTGATGCGCAAGGCACATGAGGCAAGGCTGGCAGGTGCGCGTCAGATCAAGATCTGGGGCACCGGTACGCCGCGCCGCGAATTCCTGCATGTCGACGACTGCGCCGACGCCTTGGTCTTTCTGCTCAAGACTTATGCGGGGGAAAGCCACATCAATGTGGGCTTTGGCCAGGACATCAGCATCCTCGCCCTAACCGAACTGATTTGCGGCATCGTCGGTTTTGAAGGCCGGATCGTCCACGACCTGAGCAAGCCCGATGGGACACCGCGCAAACTGCTGGATTCCAGCAGACTGCGCGCTACCGGGTGGGCGCCAAAACTCAAGCTGCGCGATGGCTTGGCGGCGACATATGCGTGGTTCCTCGAACATCAGAACGAGGCGGTGGCGGCATGAAAATCCTCATCGTCGGCCTCAACTATGCGCCTGAACAGGTTGGCACCGGCATTTATACAACCGGCATGGCTGAAGCGTTGGCAGCGCGAGGGCATCAGGTACGGGTCATTGCCGGGCAGCCCTACTTCCCGGCCTGGCGCGTGTTCGACGGCCACTCTCGCGTCTGGTTTGGCCGTGAGCTTCGCAGCGGCGTTGCGGTGATACGAGTGCCGCATTACGTGCCGCAGAAGCCGACAGGTATTCGTCGCGTTCTCCACCATCTGAGCTTTGCCGTTGGGGCAATAGTGCCGACGTTCGCGATGGCTTTGAGCGAAAAGCCCGATGTCATACTGACCATCGCGCCGTCACTGTCCTCGGCCCCGCTCGCCCTTTTCGCAGCAAAACTGTGCGGCGCTAAAACCTGGCTTCACGTCCAGGACTTCGAGGTCGAGGCCGCCGTTGCTACCGGCCTCCTAAAGGACGGCACGTGGGCGAACCGGTTGGCCAAGACACTCGAGCGGCGTCTCGTGGCAGCGTTTGATCGCGTCAGCACGATCTCCCCCCAGATGAGCGGCAGACTGCGCAGTCTCGGAGTTCCACACAGGCGCATCGTCAAATTCCGTAACTGGGCCGACCTAGGGGCGATCACTCCAATGAAGGCCCCTTCACCCCTCAGGGCAGAATGGGGCATCTCCACGCGGCACGTCGCACTCTATTCCGGCAGCATCGGCCACAAGCAGGGCATTGAGGCCATCATTCAAGCCGCCCGGCGTCTGCAGAACCGGATAGACCTCACGTTTGTCGTCTGCGGTGATGGCCCAACGCTCCCGGCCCTTCGGCGGCAGGCCGCGGGACTTGGCAACGTACAGTTTAGGCCCCTGCAGCCACATGAGCGCCTCAACGACGTTCTGGGTCTCGCGAGGGTCCACCTGCTACCACAGCGCGCGAGTGCGGCCGATCTGATGCTGCCTAGCAAGCTCAGCAATATGCTGGCATCCGGTCGCCCGATAGTCGCGACAGCCCATCCGGGTACGGGGCTCGCCGAGGAAGTGCACGGATGCGGCCTTCTGGTGCCGCCGGGAGATGATATCGCCCTCGCAGCAGCCGTTGAGACCCTGCTCGACGACACGCCACTGCGGGCCCGACTTGGTGAAGCCGCACGATCTCGCGCCGAACTGCGATGGAATGGCGAAACTATTCTGGACGGGTTCGCCAAACGACTTGAAGCCCTTGCTGCGCCCTCGCCTCACGGTGCTCCCATCCGCCATCTCAAAGGTGCGCCCTGAGCACAAAGAGCCTGTTCGGCCTGAGCAGCCCCCACAATACCGCACTGCTGATTGGAAGCTTTGCTGTCGGCCAGGGCGCGCTCTTTCTTGCACAGACACGGCTTGTCGCCACTGGCCAGTTCGGCCTGCTCGCCGGCTTCGGGCTCCATTTCACCTTTGTCATCCTCGCCGCGATGATCGTCGATGCCGGCGCGCAAACCCTGCTGGCCCGTGCTATCGCGCTCGCCGATGCAGGGGAGCGCGACGGCTTCTGGCGACCTTATTGGGCGATCTGCGTCACCCGTCTGATACTCGCGGCGCTGCTCGGCACTCTCGGATTTTGTTACGCGCTAACAGCACCGGATGAGTTCTCACGGCACTACATTTTTGCCGCACTGCCGCTGTTACTGATCTGCAGTTTCACTCCCTCGGGAATGCTGGACGGCCTCCAGCGCAGCGGGCTCGCCGGTCTGGCCAATATCCCAGTCTTTTTAATGCCCGCCCTCGCCCTACTGGTCGCGACGCTCACTGTGGGCGCAGAAGCAGGCATCGCGCTCGGCCTCGCGACCAGCCTCGGCTATGCGATCGCGCTCGCCTGCCAGTTCGCCATTCTGGTATGGCTCGGATACAGGCCGCACTGGGTCCGGCCAGGGCGGGAAGACGTCCTCAGGACTGCTCGAGATAGCGCGGCAATGCTGCTCGCGGCCCTACCCGGCCAAGCGCTGTTCCGACTGCAAATCCTGCTCTGCAACCTGCTATTGGGCACGACCGCAACAGCCCTCTTTCTCTATGCCCGACAGATAACGGCAGCCTTCTCCCAGATTCTGCATTTTCTGCGGCGAGCGGAATTTCCTTCACTGGTGCAGCACCTTGAGGATGCCGACGCCTCATTGCCAACCCTGTTCAAGCTGCAGAAACGGGGAACGTCTGTTGCTCTGTGCACCAGCGTTTTCCTGCTGATTGCCGGGATGCTCGTTGGGACGTTCTTCCAACCAATCATCACGGATGCCGGACATGTCCTCGCCCTGTTTTCGGCTGGCGTTCTGACCGGTGCGGTCTACATGGCGATGTCGCAAGGCGCCTTTGCGCTTGGGCGACCACACCACGCAGCGGTGGCGGCCAATCTTGGGTTGCTCGCGGGCCTCGCTGTGAGCGTGGCGGTGTCGCCGATGATCGGTCTCGCAGGCTTTGCCGTTGGCGAGGTTGCCGCGCATCTGGTCGGCGGCGCCTATCTCTTTCGATGTTTGGGGGCAGGCGTCCGGGGGGCAAGAGTTGCGGGCGGAGGGGCATCCTGATGCGGTTGGCCATCGTTCTCGCCCTTTACAGCTTCAACGCGATCTACGCTCCGAACCAGGCGTCGATTGCCCTGACGCTGCCTGTACTCATCCTCGTTCTTGTCGGACTGGGAAAAATCCGTTCGCCCAATCTTCAGATCGGCGACATGTTCTGGTTCTGCGTCTTCATCTTTTTCGCCATTTCTCCACTCCAGCGCATGGGCGATGGGACCATTGGAGGTGACTGGACGGTCACGCGACACGCCTATGATGCCGCCGAATACATCACGGCCATGGCAATCGTCGTGGTCTTCCTGTTGCCCTTCGGCTTCATCTCTATGGAAGCCAAGGATCCGGATACCACCACGGCCACTCCACCCGCAGAATGGATGCTCGCCCTCAACATCCTTGCCTTCTCCCTTTTTGTTGTGCTGCAAGGCGGCTGGCAACAGGTTCTGCTGCCTCGCCTCGACAAGACATGGTCCGAGGCAAGCGCGCTGAGCGAGGCATTTCTTGCCCTCCAAACCGTTACCACAGCTGTCCTTGTGGCCAATGCGAGGGCAGCTGGCCGAACCTGGTCCTTAGTCACGTTGGTCGCCGTCGCCATTGGGCTATTGGCGATCACTCGCAATCCGTTCAACGCGTCTCGCTTCAGCCTGCTCGCTGCATGGGTGCCCGTTGGCCTCGCCATGCTCAGGGGGCGGCTGCAAGCGGCATGGTTTTATGCTGTGGCGCTCTTCGCGCTCCTAGTGCTGTTCCCGATCCTCAGCATTACTACGCGCCTTGGTCTGGTCGGATTGGGACAGGTCGAAGACATAGATTTCGCTGATAACCTGTTGAGCACGCCCTTCGTCGATATCTTCGACACCACTGTCCATGCCGTGCGCTTCATGAGCACGCATGACTGGATGCTGGGCGAGAAACTGCTGGCAGTCGGTCTATTCTTCGTGCCCCGCGCGCTCTGGCCGAACAAGCCTATTGTCGGCGGGCTCGATATCGGCGGCGATCTGTTGAACGGCGGCATGGCGGGAACGGACAACCTGTCCTTCTTCATCGGCGCCGATGCCTATATGGATTTCGGCTTCGTGGGCGTGGTGATGGGCGGCCTGCTTTTGGCCCTGTTCACCGCCCAAGCGAGCGCCAGCCGTCTGGGCAGTTTCTATGGCGTATCGCTCCTGCACGCCGTCATCATCGCCTCGCTGCCGATCATGCTGCGCGGCCCAGTCGGTGCAGTGCTGCCACTCGCCGCCTGCCAGATCGTGATCCTCATCATATTGTCACGCACCGAATGGAGACAGCCTTTGCCTGAGCCGGCAGGTGACCGACTATGAACATCCTCCGTGTCATTGCCTCCCTTGATCCTCGGCAAGGCGGGCCTGTTGAGGGCTTGCTGAATACCACTGCTTTAATGGCGCAGTGGGGCCATCACACGGAAATCCTGACCTTGGATCCGCCGTCGGCGCCCTATCTGGCGGCGGTGGGGCACAAGGTGCACGCGACGGGACCCAACATCGGAAAATTCGGCTTCAATGGCCGCTTGACGCCATGGATACGGCGCAACGCCCATCGCTTCGATGTGGCGGTGCTGCATGGCCTGTGGAACTACGCGCCGCTTGGGGCATGGCGGGGGCTCGCGGGGGGCGACCTGCCCTATGTGCAGTTTACCCACGGCATGCTGGATCCATGGTTCAACACCGTCCAGCCCATCAAACGCTGGGCCAAACAAGCGCTGTGGCTGCTCGCGCAGGGCCGGGTTTTGCATGACGCCAAGACAGTGCTGTTCACTTCCGAAGAGGAAGGCTTGCGCGCCCGCACCGCTTTCATTGGCCACTCATACGCGGGGCGTGTTGTGGCTTATGGCGCTGCCGATATCCCCGATCAAGCCGATGAGCAGCGCGCGGCCTTTGCGGGCAAAGCTCCACAGCTCAACGCCCGCCCCTATCTACTTTATCTAGGACGCCTCCACCCCAAGAAGGGCTGCGACCTGCTCATTCGCGCCTTCTCGGAGATCGCAGCGCAGCACCCACACCTCGATCTCGTGATGGCGGGACCCGACGAAGGGGGAACGCAGGCCCACCTGCAAGTCCTTGCCGCAGAAAACGGTATCGCGGATCGCCTCCACTGGCCGGGCCTGCTGCAAGGCTCAGCGAAATGGGGTGCCTATCGGGACGCCACAGCGTTCGTGTTGCCGTCGCATCAGGAAAACTTCGGCATGGCGGTTGCGGAAGCTTTGGCGAGCGGTACGCCGGTGCTCATCTCCGACAAGATCAACATCTGGCGGGAAGTCGCGGCGTCCGGCGCAGGACTCGTCGAGCCCGACACACTTGAGGGGACCCGCGCCCTACTCACGCGCTTTATGGCACTGCAACCACAGGAGCAGGCATCAATTGGACGGCTAGCCCGCGCCTGTTACGAGAAGCAGTTCAGTCTCGATGAGGCGGCGCGCGATCTGCTGCGCGTGTTGGAATGGGCCGCGGAGGCAGCAAGATGACCGATCCCGCCCTCACCCATCGTGGTCTCGCGCGAACCAGCTTCCCGTTTTCGGACCGACTCTATCGTTCGACATGGTCACTGGTCTGGCTACTTCTCGCCGCATGGACACCACCGCCATTCCACCGCTGGCGGTGCCTGCTCTTGAAGGCCTTTGGCGCCGAGATTGCGCTGGACTGTCGCGTCTATGGCAGCGCGCGCATATGGAGCCCGAAAAACCTCCGCATGGACAGAAACGCCGTCTTGGGTCGGCATGCCCAATGCTACTGCATGGCCCCGATCCATATTGGCGAGAATGCGATCATCTCGCAGTTTGCCCAACTGGTGACTGGGACGCATGACATCGACCAGCCGGGTTTCAGGTTGATCGCCCGGCCTATCACCATCGGCGCCGATGCCTGGATCGCTGCAAAGGCCTTTGTTGGCCCCGGCGTGACGGTCGGCGACGGCGCAGTGCTGGGAGCCTGCGCCGTCACATTCAAGGACCTGCCTGCGCGTTCAGTCTATGTGGGCAATCCGGCTCGGTTTATTCGCCACAGGGCCAACTTCACCACCCCATCGCCACGTGCCGCGCTTTGAACGCCGCAGCGACGATGGCGTAACCAGCATCGTTGAGATGCAGCACGTCGGACCGCTTTGAACGCGGCACATATCCAGCTGCGATATCGGCAATGTCGCCCGCTGATCCGTCGGAAGCGGCTTGCAGAGCGCCCATGAGGTCAACGAAGCGCGTGCCATAGGCGGCGGCCAAAGCGCCATTGCGGGCGACAATGGCACTAATGACTCCAGACGTGTCGCTGGCACTGGTGAGGATTGCCCCCACCAGATAACGGTCGTGACCAAGACTGACGACGGCGGCCGCAATATCGCCTTCCACACTGTTGCCCGCTTGCGCGCCATTCCGCCCCAGCCAAAGCCAGGCCGGATACGGGCGCAACGCCAGACCCAGATCGCAGACAAAGGCCGTTCCCGGCGGGCATGCCACCGGCGCCCCAGCCCGTAGACGCGTAAAGGTCCAGTTACCCGAGCTATCAGTGCTAACCGTCCCGGGTACGCCTGCGAGCCTGCCGGTCTGGCTGCCTGAGAACACACCAGAGTTCACCAAGATGTTGATCGATTTCGCGGTGACGGCCACGGAGCCGGACGCTGGGATCTGGTTGGCGCTCACACTGACAGCGATTGGCAGAGCATTCATGCGGGCAGCAATCTGTGTCGAGGTTTGCCCGCCAATACCCTGACTGACCACCGCACGCGCCGGGCTGAACAAGGCCCCTGCGGCAGGCCCAGTACGGAACGCCTCACTCGAAGCGTTGATGCCGCCAGCCAGACTGTCGCCCCACAAGGCGATCAGCTGCGAGTTCGGTAGCGCCGCATAAAACTCCGCTTCCGAAAGAGCCGGATTGAGTGCAATGCGGTCAATCGTGCCATCCCACACTTCTCCCGCAATGCTTCTCCCAATTCTCAGCACCGCCACGCCCGGCATGATGCCGGACAGATCGGTTTGCACAGCGCCCCGCCCGATCAGCACAGCGCGAAACGCATTGGTCGAAACTGAGAAGCGCAGATCAAATGCGGTGTCCAGGGCGACCACACCCAGATCAAGCTGGGCCACGACGGCTCCGGCCTGATTGACCAGAACCTGCAGATGCCGGTCCTTGTCCCAATAGATGCGCACGCGGTTGCGCGCCGAGCCCGCTGTGGCACCGTCCTCGTGGTCGGCCTGCAGCAGCACTTTGTCGCCCGCCCCCACCGTTGCAGGCGTACGCCCGGTCAGCTGTGCAGAAAAGCCATCACTGCTCCACCCCGGCAACGGACTGACCTCCTTAAGGGAGATGTTGTCAAAGATCGACGTGCCCACGTTGCCCGACCCGTTGAGGCGTCCGCCGATATAGGAGGTAACGGCTTCGGCCCCGCCAGTGGCACTGCGCGTGGCGGGAACGGTTGAGCTATGGGCCGACGTCGCCGCCACCGCACTATTGAGCGCGCTGTTGGCGGCGCCAATGCGCAGTTCCACGCCGTACGTGCTGGTCGTGCCCCGTCGCATCGTGCCCGAAATGCGATAGGCTTTGCCCAGACCAAGCGTCACAGCCTGCGAAAACCCGTTGGACGGACCGTTTTGCCCGTCGACCACCAGCTCGCCCGCAGTCACCATCAAGCTCGCAGCCGCACCGCCATTGGTGTAGGCCGTCCATCCTGTGGTCCCTGCGTCAAAGCCGCCATTGACGACAAGCTCGGGCGCCCCCGGCGCCACATAGGGGCCGAGCACGACGCTCTGCCCCACCTGTGCACCACCCAACTCACTCACAAGCGCTTCTAGCGCCACAAAGCTGCGCCCTGCGTGAGAAAACCTGCCCTCGGCGAAGTTCAGATCCAGAAGTGGCAAAGCCGGGGCGACACCCCCGGCAAGCCGGTGCAGGCCTAGTACTAGGCCCAGCATCAATAGAGCCCAACCATGAACGAGGCCGTGGAACTGGTGAGCACCTTGCGCGCTCTCACAGGCAGGATGCTTCCGGCTGCAACATTGCTGAAGGTGACGGTTGGGCCCCACAGCATTTCGAGCGTCACATTGCCTGCCGCCCCCACATAGATCGCCCGGCTCACCTGTGGCAGCGAAACGGTGTCGCTGGGCACGACGGTATAGGCGCCCGATGCAGGCGCCAGCAAACTTTGCGCGCTGTCTCCATAAATATCGTTCATTGGCTCATCTCCATCTCGATGATGGCAAGACTAGCAGTGCGACAAATGGCGGGGATAAGTGGGCGACCCAAGGCAACAACCGGCCCGTGGCAAAACGCAAGGCCGTCTTTTGTCGAATTCAGAATCGCTACCGCAAGACCGTACAAAGACGACTTAGCCATGAGCGTTGCTGGCTCTGCATGGCCCCGCGTGGTAGGCAAGCTCAACCCATACCGGAGAAGACTTTGGCCAGCCCCTCTTTTGATCGCGTTGCCTTCGTCACCAACGGGACCGCCGAGGCCGATATTGCTGCGTCGCGCCTGCGCGCGCGCTATGGCGACAATGCTGTAGAGGATGCTGACTTCGTCGTTGCCTTGGGCGGGGACGGGCTGATGTTGCAGACGCTGCATCGGGTGATGAGCAGCGATATTCCGGTCTATGGCATGAATTTCGGCTCGGTCGGCTTCATGATGAACACGTTCTCGGAAGATGATCTGGAAAGCCGCCTCGCCGCGGCACAGCCGACCCATATCTACCCGCTGTCCATGGAAGTTCTCGACACCACGGGACAGACCCAGACGGCGCTGGCGCTGAACGAAGTATCTCTGTTCCGCGCGAGCTATCAGGCCGCCAAGATCCAGATCATCGTTGACGGCGAGACGCGGCTGGATGAGCTGATTTGCGATGGCGCGCTGCTGTCAACGCCGGCGGGCTCCACCGCCTACAACCTGTCGGCGCATGGGCCGATTCTGCCAATCGAGGCGCAGTTGCTGGCGCTGACGCCGATTTCGCCGTTCCGGCCTCGCCGTTGGCGCGGAGCAATCCTCTCCAACCGAGCCGTGGTGAAGTTCATCACCCGCGAGGCAGACAAGCGCCCCGTCAGCGCCGTGGCCGACAATGTCGAATTCCAGCACGTGCTTGAAGTCACCGTGCGCGAAGATCGCTCGCGCGGCGTGACGCTGCTGTTCGATCCCGGCACGAGCCTGGAAGAACGCGTTTTGAGCGAACAGTTCCGGTTCTGATCAGGCCGCCGGCAAAGCCAGGCGCGGGTCCATATCGGGCAACGCCATGGGCGAAGTCGCATCGCTCGCAAAGGCCGACATCACACCCCGCGCAGCCTTGCGCGCCAGCACAATGTTCTGCTCGCTGAGATAGGCGAAAGCCTCCTCGAGCTCATCCGGAATGACGCCGTCATGCTCGACGATCAGCTCTTCGGTGAGCGCCGTCACCACATAGTGGCGAGCAGCGGCATCGTCGGCCAGATCGCTGGCGCGTGCGTACAGCACCAGACGGGCGAGCAGATTGCGGACGCCCTCCCTCAGACCGCACCGCGCCAGCAACGCGTTCAGCGACGGACGGCTACCGCTTTCGAGCAAGGCAAACACCTTGGCGCGCGGCGCCTGGGCCAGCTCTGCAAGGCAATCAGCGAAGAACATGACGTGGCCGGTGACCACCGCATGCAGCAGTACGCGGGTATTGATGCGATCGGAGACCACGAGGCAGGACACATAGGCGCCGCTCGCCTTGACCGCCTCACGCTCGCCAATGGCGGCAAGCGCTGTATCGGCACCATCGCGCAGCACCCGGCCAAGCCGCTCCGGCGCCAGCGCGCCTTTGACGATGCGAGCGCCCTTGAGCGCTTCAGTGACGCGCTGCACCAACAGCAAACGAGCATCAGCCGGCAAATCACTGCGCGCCAACAGCGCACCACGAACATCGCTCTGCTCGCCCAGATTGGTCGCCAGATCGCGCAGCAGCGTGTCGCTGAGCGCAATCTCGGTCCGCTTGAGCAGGCGCAGGGTAATCTGGAAATCGTTGCGGGCGATCATCGCTGCGGCAAGACGCGCGCTGACAGTGGTGCGCTGGCAAATGGCCAGCAGCATCGGCTGGTCCAAGGTCTTGATCAGGCCCATCAGGTCGGCATCAATCAGTACTGGGGAGTACTGCAGCACGGCGCGGGAAATGACGGCGCTATCATGCAGCAGCGCAAGAATGATCGGGCGTGGTGCTTCGCTGGAATGCAGCAGGCCATAAGCCAGCGCCGCGCGCACCTTGACAGACGGATCATCGAGAAAGCCGATCAGCGACGCATAGAGCGCTGCCTGTTCGTCGGCGGGGCCAACATGGTTGAGATAGGCCAGAGCGGAGAGATGTGCCGCGCTGCCGCGCTCTTCGCTATCGGGCGACTGGGACAACGAAACGAACTCTTGATACGCAACCATGACACTCTCCGCCCACCAGCGAAGACAAATTTAGCGATCAAGGCTTAAGGAACGGTTCACCATACCGAACGGTCGGCATGATGTGTGATCAGAGGGCAGCCACAACGACCGCATACATCTGGGCGATGCCCGCACCAACTGCGATCACAAGCGCCCAACTCGCCACCGCAGCGCCGAGAATGACCCAGCCGCGCGGCAGTGCGCGAAGCCCGCTCAGGGCAGGTCTTATTGCTCTTTCTCGCATTTTCGGCCCCTCCAACGCGGAAGATCAAGCTCCCGCATAGCTCGATTACAGATGCTGCCGGTTAATGTGGCGTCTATTGCGGGACGCGGCATTTGGCTCAAACTCGCGCGCGACTGCGTTGGCCACTCACTTCGCATAAAGCTGGGTGAAGAACGCGCTGCCATCGACCGCATCGGTTGCGTCTGTAGCAAGTGTCTCCGGCTCCGTGCGGAACAGGCCGGTGAACGACATATTGTCTGGCGAGAACCGCGATGGGATCGGTGGCGCCGCGGGAACAGCCGGAGCACCATTGGCCATCTGCTGGGCAGCAAATCCGGCATTGGGCGCGCCGATTTCGTGCTTTGCGACCAGCGAGCGATAGACCTCGCGAATGGTGCGCGGCGTACCATTGGAATAGAAAATATTGCGGTTGGCGGCTGCCTGCTTGGGGAAGAGGTTTGCCGCGATCTGATCGGGATTCTGCAACCCCGCCGTGAACATGCGCTCGGCCCCCTGGGCCCCGAGGAAATGGGCGATGTAAAGCTCGCCCGCGCTGGGCATCCGGCCAAACTTCGTGCGCAGATAATCACCGTTGGATTTGGTGAATGCCGCCGCCAGATCGGCTGCGATCTGGGGATCTTCGCGCATCTTGAGGATCTGCGCTTTTTGCGTGGGGTCGCGGACCGTGTAGCCGCCGTCGCTGGAGCGCTCGATGCTATCGGCGATCTTGCCGTAGCCGAGGCGCGGTCCCTCCTCTTTCATCACCTGAAGCCAGGTGCCTTCGAGGAACTGGAAAAGCCCGACAGCCGAGGATGTCTGGGCTTTTGCCTGTGGGTTGAGGCTGCTTTCGCGCATGGCAGTTTGCAGCAGATAGTCGAAATCAACGCCGTTCCGGTCACCCGCGGACGTCAGCACATAAGCCAGGCTTTGTGGCACTGATATCGGCTGTACGCCCATCACCGTCCCGCAGAATCACACGCGTTAGCATAACCTTAATAACTGCTAACGCCGCGTTAACCATTCGCGCCAATCAGGCTACGATTATGCTTGTGTCCATTTGCTGACGATGTCGGCCAGATCCGGGCGTGGCCGATCCTCGATCACCGCTGTTGGTGTGCCGATATGGACGAAACCGACAAAGCGCTCGCCCTCGCGCGCGCCGAGCATGGTAGCCGCCTCCTCGTCGAACGCATACCAGCGGGTAATCCACGACGCAGCATAACCCAGTGCGTAGGCCGCGTGGATAATGTTGAAGGCGACGTTGCCAGCAGACAGCAGCTGCTCGAACTCAGGCACCTTTGGGTGGGCCTTGGGCGAGGAAATGATGCCGATGGTGAGTGGCGCGGGCAGGAAGCGGTTGCGCTCGATCTCAAGGCTCGCATCGTCCAGAGTCGGCGTCTTGCGCGCAGCAATTTCCGCCAGTTTTTCGCCCGCCTTTGCGCGATCATCGCCCTCAATCAGCACCAGCCGCCACGGCGCGATCTTGCCGTGATCAGGCACGCGCGTGCCGATAGTCAGTATCTGTGTCAGCTCATCTGGCGTCGGGCCCGGCTCCTGCAGAAATGCGATGCCGACCGAACGGCGGGTGAGCAGATAATCGCGCAGGGCAGCATTGGCGGGCATGGTACGGCTCCAGAAAACAGTGGCTGAGCATTAGCGAGATAGCGCCCTCCCGGCCAGCGCCGATCCCACTTGAGCGGTAAAAATCACCTGAGCGACACGTGCGGTGTTTTCATCCTGCCATGTCTGTGACACAGCTTTTCCCCATTCACCCGTTATCGGGCAATGCCGATTCAGTGGAGCGAGGCCAGGAAACGACATGCGGTTGCGAACGATACTTTCTCTGTTGCTCGCATTGGCAGTTGCCGTTCCAACGGGAGCGCCAATGATCGCCCCCGTATTCGCGCAGGAAGCCGCAGCAGAAATGCCGCCGATGCCGCGCCCCCGCCCCAACCC
>NZ_LANJ01000013.1 GCF_000971295.1 Devosia epidermidihirudinis
AAGGGTGAGGGGAAGAAAGAACGGGAAGAGGGAGAAGTAGCGGGCGAGGAGAGAGGTAGTGGTGGCCAAGAACGTGAGGGAAGCGGAAGGGTATGCAGAGGAGGTGAGGCGGCAGCTCAAGGGGGCCGGGAGTCGTGACGAGATAGACGTGCGAAACGAGAAGATCAACGACAAGGTGCGCGAGAAAGCGGTGGGGAAGGTTACGCTGATGGTAGTAGGGGGAAAGAGAGAGGAAGAAAGGAGCGACGGCAAGAGGAAGAGGGGCAGGAAAGAAAAGGGCAAAAGACAGAAAGAAAGAGGCAAAAGCCGGGGAAGGAAAAACAGGGAGAGCGAAGGCGGAGGAAGAGGAAGGAGTAGATACGGAGGGAGAAAAGGGAGAAAACGGACGAAAAAGGTAACAAAAGCGGGACAAAAAAAAAGAGGGACGCGGAAGGACACAAGAGTCACAAAGAATGGAGAGCGAGAGAAGAGAGGGAAAGAGCGGAAGGGAGAAAAGGAAGAGAGGAAGAGAGGAAAAGAAGAACAGAGAGAGCAGGGGGGAGGAAATAGAGAAGGGAAAGAAAAAAAAAAGGAAAGAATGGAGGGGAGAAAAGAAGAAAAAGAAGAAAAAAAAAGGAAAGCAAAAGGAG
>NZ_LANJ01000014.1 GCF_000971295.1 Devosia epidermidihirudinis
GACCAGAGCGGTACAACGGCGGCAGCACGGCCCGCGCCACCTTTTCTCGCCCTCTTCATCTCCATCCTCATCCTTTCCTCTCTCTCTTCTTCCTTTTTCTTTTCCCCTCTTCTTCTTTTCTGTCTTCTTTTTCTTACCAATTCTCTTCCCTCTTCTCTATCTTCCTTGCTTTCTTTCTTTTCCTCTTTTTCTTCCTTTTCTTTTTTCTGTCCTTTCTTATTTTTTCTCATCCCTTCCCTCCTCTCTTCTCTCCTTCCATTTTCTTTTTTCCTCTTTCCCTCTTTCTCTTCCCTCTCTCTTTTTCTCTTCCTCTCATCTCCTGCCTCTTTTTCCCTCTTCCTCCCCCTCTTTTCCTCTCTTCTTTCTCCTCCCTTTCTCCCCGTCATTTTCCCTCCTTCCCCATCTCCCCTTTCTCCCCCCTCCTTCCCCCTCCTCCTCCCCTCCCTCCTCCTTCTCCCCCCTTTCCTCCCCTGCTCTTCTCACCCTCCCCGCTCATCCTTCTTCCTTTTTCAATCCCCTCCCTCCACCCCCTCCTCCCTTTATTGCCTTCCCCTCCTCTTTCAATTCCTCTATTCTT
>NZ_LANJ01000015.1 GCF_000971295.1 Devosia epidermidihirudinis
GTGGTCGGGCTACATGTACAACGAGACTCGCTGCCAGCTCCACTTCTGGGGTTCGATGATTTTCTTCAACCTCCCGTTCTTTCCGATGCACTTCCTCGGCCTTGCCGGCATGCCGCGCCGCTTTGCGGACTCCCCGCAGCAGTTCGCCGATTTCACCCAGGTCGCTTCGATCGGTGCGCTGGGCTTCTGCCTGTTGCAGTTGTATTTCTTCTTCTTCGTGGTGCTGCTGTCTTACCGCGGTGGCGATAAGGCCGCCGACAAGCCGTGGGCTGGCGCGGAAGGCCTGGAGTGGACCGTGCCGTCGCCGGCGCCGTTCCACACCTTGGAAGAACCGCCGCACGTGCACTAATGCAGGTGTCGCGGGGCTGGTTGGTGCCGGCCCCGCGAGCCGCCCCGAGAACGATGTCGAATCCACAAAAAAGCCCAACGCCCGAGCAGCGTGCCAACAATCGCCGCCTCGCGTTCATCCTCGCCACCATCGCGTTGGTCTTCTTTCTGGGTGTGATTTTCAAGCGCGTGGTGTTCGGCAGCTAGCCGGGCACGCGCAGCGCTGATC
>NZ_LANJ01000016.1 GCF_000971295.1 Devosia epidermidihirudinis
GATCAAGGGTGGGGGGCGGCCAAGGGCGATGAGTTCGCGGCGGGATACCCCCACCCTGCTCGATGGACGGACTTAGCAGGCTAAGTCCTATCTCGCTTCCCTCCCCACAAGGGGGAGGGAAAGGGCCGTGGGCGTAAGTTTCCAAGTCATCGTCATTGCCCGGCTTGTCCGGGCAATCCATCGCTCACCGGGCGTAGCGGCGTGGATCACCCGGACGAGCCGGGTGATGACGATGGGGGAGCGTCCGTGTCCCCAAGGGCAAAGGGCCTAATACGTGCCATGCTGCGGTTGGCTGAAGATGATCTGGTTGCCGTCGGGGTCGCGGAATTTGGCGGTTTTGAAGAAATCGCCCATCGATTTGGCGACCGGCATCAGGCCCTGGAGGCTGAGGCGGCCCAGCTCTTCTGACAGGTCATCGACGATCAGCGTGACCAGCGAGGCGCCGGCGCGGTCGGCGTCGGTGGCGATGTGGACCCAGCCGCCGCCGGGCAGCTTCCATTCGGCCACCTCCCCCATCGGTCTTGCGTCCGCGGGGCGACCGAACAGGCGCTCGTAGAAATCGAGCGCATCCGCAAGATTGTCTACAGCTATGCCGGCCAGCGCATTGGTGATGGTCAAATCATTGGTCCTTTTGTTCAAACCAGTTTGCATCCTAGCATGGTGGCACCAATGGGGCACGGCTGTTGGCGTTTTGTCATGGCGCTGTTATAGCCGGACCTGAGTTTTGGAGACGGATGGATGGCAGATCTCAAGGTCGTGGTAGCGGGCGCTGGTGGGCGCATGGGGGCGGCCAATATTCGGGCCGTGGTGGCGCTTTCGGGTCTGGCGCTGCATGGCGCGGTAGCCAATGCGCGCAACCTGACACTCCACGCCGCCGTCGATCGCGCAGGCACCCCGGCCATCGGGCAGGATGCGGGCCTGTTTGCCGGGATCGAAGCGCTTGGCGTTCTGATCACCGATGACATGGACGCGGCCCTAATGGGCGCCGATGCCATCATTGATTTTACCGCACCTGCGGCCAGCGTCGCGCTGGCGCAGAAGGCAGCCTCGCTGGGCCTCGTCCATATCATCGGCACCACGGGGTGCTCGGAAGCCGATGACGCGGCGATTGCTGCAGCTGGCAGGTCGGGCGCGCGCATCGTCAAGTCGGGCAACTTCTCGATGGGCATGGTGGTGCTGGCCAATCTTGTCGAAAAGGCCGCGGTGGCTCTGGCCGATTACGACATCGAAATCCTCGAAATGCACCACAACAAGAAGGTCGACGCGCCGTCGGGCACCGCCCTTTTGTTGGGTGAAGCTGCCGCCAAGGGGCGCGATATTGCGCTCAAGGACAATTCGGTGCGCGTCCGCGACGGTCATACCGGCCCGCGTCAAGCCGGCACGATCGGCTTTGCCACCCTGCGCGGCGGCAATGTCATCGGCGATCACATGGTTATTCTGGCCGGTCAGTCCGAGCGCATCGAGCTGACTCACCGGGCGCAGGACCGCACCATCTATGCCAATGGCGCAGCACGCGCCGCGCTGTGGGCGGCGAGCCAGCCGGCGGGGCTTTACGCTATGACCGACGTGTTGGGGCTCTAGCACCATGGCAACGCCGAACTGCTGGATCGGCGTTGCGGCACGCGCCCATGTGATGGGCGGCAAGGCGGGTGGCTTTGTGATGTTCGCGCATGGCAAACATTCCGCCGTCAAGCAGCTCGCGCCGGGCGACTGGTTTGCCTATTACGCGCCCGCCGAAACGCTGGGTGGCAAGGACACAGTCCGGCGCTTTGTCGCCATCGGCACCATTGCAGAGGGCGAACCTGAGCCTTCGGCGATCATGGGGATTGAGGACGCCTGGCAGCGCCGGGCGCATTATCTCGAGGCACAGGAAGCTGACATCTACCTGTTACTGCCCCAGTTCAAATTCGTCACCGACCCCAGCCATTGGGGCATGCATTTCCGCAAATCGCTGTTCAAGGTCGGCGCGGCGGATTTTTCTCTCATCGCCGAGGCCATGGGCGTCGGCAGCCAATTCAATCTCGGAGACTGACAATGACCGGCACCCTGATCCTCGTGCGCCACGGCCAGAGCGAATGGAACCTGAAGAATCTTTTCACCGGCTGGCGCAATCCGGACCTGACCGAACTCGGTCAGACCGAGGCGCGGGCCACCGGCAAGGCGCTCAAGGCCCATGGCATCGTCCCAGATCTCTATTACACCTCGGCCCTGCGCCGCGCCCAGCACACGCTCGATCTGATGCTCGAAGAGATGGACATTCTCAATGTCACCATCACCCGCAACATCGCGCTGAACGAACGCGACTATGGCGATCTCTCGGGTCTCAACAAGGACGACGCGCGCGATAAGTGGGGTGAGGAGCAGGTGTTGGTCTGGCGCCGCTCGTTCGACGTTCCCCCTCCAGGCGGCGAGAGCCTCAAGGATACCGCAGCGCGCACCCTGCCCTATTACGACGCCGAGATCGTGCCACAGCTCAAGGCCGGCAAGACCGTGCTGATTGCCGCCCACGGCAACTCGCTGCGCGCGCTGGTGATGGCCATCGAGGGGCTGACCCCGGACGAAATCCTCAAGCGCGAAATCGGCACGGGCGAGCCCACCATCTACAAGATCGGGGCTGACGGCGCACTGGTGGAACGCGTCGAACTCTGACCCTCGACCGGTCCCAACAGGACCGGTTTTTCGTCTCTCGGCTCGACATAGAGCTTGAGCACCATGGTGCGGATAACAGCGAAAATGGGTGTCGCCAGCGCGACGCCCATCAATCCGAACAGGCTCCCCAATACCGCCATGACACTGAGCGACCAGGCTGGCGACAACTTGATGATGCGCTGCTGCAGCATGGGGGTGAGGATATAGCCCTCCAGATTCTGGATCAGGAAGAGCCCGATGGCGCCGAGCAGCAGCACCTGGGTGTCCTGGGCGGCCAGGGTTAGCAGCACCGGCACGGCCGAAAAGATCGGGCCCAGGAACGGAATGAAGTTGAGGGCGCCGGCCAGCAGCGCCAGCACGAAGGCATTGGGCACGCCCAGCGCCCAGAGCAGCAGGCCGACAAGCGTACCGATCAGCACCATCATGGCGAGCTGGGTGACGATCCAGCCGCGCAGGGCTTCGCCCGATGCGCTGAGGGCATTGAGAATACGCGGGCGCTGCGCCGTCGGCACCAGTAGCAGGAAGCCATCGCGATAGCCGACGGGGTTGATGGCGAAGAACAGCCCGAGAAAGACGATAATCACCACATCGCCAATCACGCCGATGGTGCTGCCAAAGATCGAGCCGGCCTGATTGAGCAGGCCACCCGGATCAGGCAGCATATTGCGCAGCATGGCTTCGAAGTCGCTGCGGTTGACCTCGTTGACCAGCTCCATATCGACCAGCTGATTGTAAAGTCGCGTCGCCTCGGCGATCAGCACGCGCCACAAATCCTGCAGGCTCCGCCACAGCCCGAACCCGCCAAATGACAAAGCGATACCGATGGCGATGAGAATGGCCAGGCTGACCAGCGTCAGCAGGACCGGGCGCGGCGCTGGCAGGATGCGCCCCAGGCCACGCACGGCCGCGTCGAGCACGCAGGCAATCAGAATGCCGGCAAAGATGACCAGCAGGATATGCGACAGGTGCCAGGCCAGAATCAGCCCGGCGACCAGGAAAATCCCGATGATGATCGAACGCGTAGTGACCGGCATGGACGCTCCCCCAATGACTTACGGGGTACTAAGCCATGGGCAGAGTGATTGTTCCAGCCTTGTGCGGATTCACGTGAAACTTTGCCGGGTGGCTTGGCGCCGCTGAAGCGCCGGACGGTTCCCTCTCCCCTCAGGAGCTAGGGAGAGGCGGCTTAATGCGCCGCCGAGATAACCCCGGCTTCCCAACCGAGGATTGCCCGTTTACGCGGCACGCCCCAGTGGTAGCCGGTCAGCGCACCCGAGGTGCCGACGACGCGGTGGCAGGGGACGACGAAGCTGATCGGGTTTTTGCCCACGGCGGCACCCACCGCCCGCTGCGCGGTGGGGCGGCCGATATGGTTGGCCACCTTCTGATAGGTTGTTGCCTGCCCCACCGGAATCTTGAGCAGCGTCTCCCAGACCTTGACCTCGAAGTCCGTGCCGATCAGCACGACGCGCACCGGGCGGTCGGCTGACCATTTCTCGGGATCGAAGGCTTGCGCGATCATCGGAGCAACGCGGGCGTCGTCGCGGGTGAAGCGGGCATTGGGCCAGCGATTGGCGAGGTCCTCGAAGGCCTGTTCAATACTGGTTTCCGCATCGGCAAAGCCAAGGCCGGACATGCCATATTCGGTGGCGGTGACCACGGCCATGCCGAACGGCGAGGGCGCGGCGCCCCAGATCATGTCGAGCCCTTCCCCACCGGCGCGGAAAATCCCGGGGGGCATGGCCTCATAGTTGACGAACAGATCATGCAGCCGCGAGGTCGAACTCAGGCCCACCTCATAAGTGGTGTCGAGCACGCTCTCCTTGTTGCGCAGCAGGAACTTGGCATGATCGAGCGCCACGGCCTGGGCAAAGCTTTTCGGACTCAGGCCGCACCAGCGCCGGAACAGATCGGTCAGCTGACGTTCGGTGAGGCCAAGGGCGCGCGCAAAACCGGGCAGGTCCG
The DNA here is from genome assembly GCF_000971295.1 of Devosia epidermidihirudinis. Taxonomy (GTDB): domain Bacteria; phylum Pseudomonadota; class Alphaproteobacteria; order Rhizobiales; family Devosiaceae; genus Devosia; species Devosia epidermidihirudinis. The sequence continues at coordinate 4,615 of NZ_LANJ01000016.1, forward strand.
CCACGTCCGGGCCGTTCTCGCTGAGGTAGCGGATTGCCGCACGAATCGTGTCGTAATCCGTCGCCGGGGTCGTTGGCATCATCTGGTTCATCGGAGCACCCGTCGCGTGTTTGCAGATAGCCATATTTAGGGCGTCAGGCGCGGCGCCGCGACCCGGTTTTAACCGCTTAGGCGCGGGCCTTGCGCAGCGCCGTGCCAAAGGCGCGGGCAAAGGTCGAGCGATCATCAAGGCTGAGGAACGACGCGATCTCGACCTGCTCGGCCTCGGCGCGCAGGTGAATGGCGGTGGTCTTTTCGTTGCTGTCGCGCTCGAGCAGCAGGCGTACCGATTTGGGATCAAAGCGGCGCAAGGTCTTTTCCCCCGCCCCGTCGGTCACCAGCACTTCAAGCCCGTCGGTCCACAGCGTCACCAGTTCGCGCTGGCGGCTTCGGCGCAGCGCGGAGAACAGCACCACGCCGATCGCCACAAGGTCGAGCGCCATGGCCCCCAGGATGAACCAGATCCCGGTCTCCAACAGCATCATGCTTGCCAGCGTCGTCAGCAATACCGTGAGCACGACAAGCAGGTTCGCGCTGCGCCGTGACAGCGAGCGATTGGGGGTCAGTTCCGCCGCAAACAGCGGCGTTGTGGTTGTGGCTTGCATTGGCATCGTGACTCTTCGAGATAACTATAGGCGCAGAATCAGGGGCGAGAGAATGGCCGCGAGCAAAAAAGTGAAGAGCCTGACCAAGGCCGAGGCGCAGGCGATTTTCGACCGCTTCCACCAGATGGACCCCGAGCCGACGGGCGAGCTCGATTACATCAATGCCTATACCCTGCTGGTTGCCGTGGTGCTGTCGGCGCAGGCCACCGACGTTGGCGTCAACAAGGCGACCAAGCGCCTGTTCGAACTGGCGCCCGATCCGGCTTCGATGGTGGCGCTGGGTCAGGAGCGGATCGAGGAGCTGGTCAAGACCATCGGGCTGTTCCGCACCAAGGCCAAGAATGTCTATGCGCTCAGCCAGATGCTGATCGACCTGCATGGCGGGGAAGTCCCCGATGATCGGGACTCGCTGGAGGCCCTGCCCGGCGTGGGCCGTAAGACCGCCAATGTGGTGCTCAACATCTATTTCAAGCAGCCCACCATCGCGGTCGATACCCATTTGTTCCGCGTCGGCAATCGCACCGGCATGGCCATCGGCAAGACGCCACTGGCGGTGGAGCAGAAGCTCGAAAAGATGGTGCCAGCCGAATATATGCTCCATGCGCATCACTGGCTGATCCTGCATGGCCGCTATATCTGCAAGGCCCGCACGCCCGAATGCTGGCGCTGCATCATTGCAGAATGGTGCCACTACGAGCCCAAATCGCCCCTGCCCCGCGGCAAGTGATCAGCCGCCGTAACCGCGGGCCATGGCAGCGGCAAAAATGGGGATCAACAAAAACACGCCGGCCTGCGCATGAATGAAGCGGCGCTGGCGCTTGATATCGGCCAGCGGTGGCTCATAGGCCGCATCAGTTGCCTGCGCCTTGTGCCAGAGGCGAAAGGCGAGCGTGGGCATGATGCTGAGCAAGCCGACCACGAGAATGGCCGCCATCTTGGCCCAGAACATCATATTGCCGACGTAATACTCCCAACCGCTGGCGCCAAAGATGACGCGCACGATGCCAACCACAATGACGATCCCGGCCATGGCGCCATAGACGGCATCGATGTTGGCCAGCTGGCGCAGGCGCGCTCCGCCCAGCCCCGGACGCACCAGCGCGAATTCGGCAGCAAAGATCGCCACAAGGGTGAACACCGCAAGATGGTGGGCAATGGCGAGCAGCAGATCGATATCCATTTGGAGCCCTCAACGCTCTATGTTATCAGCGATCACATATATTCAGCGCAAAGTTATCAATGTCAACATCACTCAATTCTCCCTATCACCATGGCAATCTGCGGCAGGCTTTGCTGGAGGCGGCGCTGATCATTTTGCAACGCGACGGGGAAGCGGGCCTGGGGCTGCGCGATATCGCACGGGCGGTTGGCGTGTCGCCGGCCGCGCCCTATCGCCACTTCGATAGCCGCGCGGCCCTGCTCGAAGCTCTTGCGGTAACGGGCTTTCAGCGCTTCACCGCCGCCATGGAAGATGTTGCGGCCAGCCCCGTGCCCGACAAGATGATGCTGATGGGCAAGACCTATGTGCTGTTCGCGCTGGAAAACGCCAACCTGTTCCGGCTGATGTTCTCAGCCGAACTCAAGCGCGAGGGGCGCCCGGGCCTGCGCATGGCGGCTGACGCTGCCTTCGACACCTTACGCCATGTCAGCGGTGGTGACGTTCAGGCCGGGCGGATCGCCGCCTTGGCCGCCTGGGCACGCGTGCACGGGCTGGCCGTGCTGCTACTCGACGGGCAGATTGCCATCCGCGCGGGCGAGGATACCGAGGCGCTGATCGCCGAAGTCATTGGGCATCTCTAGCTGCGGCGTTGCGCGGGGAGGCGCGATCCTCTAAACCGGCTCACGGTTTCCTCCCTCCGGACCCCGTTCATGACCCAGACCCGCTTTGACGTCCTCACCATCGGCAATGCCATTGTCGATATCATCGCGCCGGTCGAGCCAGGCTTTATTGAAGCCGAGGGCATGAGCAAGGGCATCATGCACCTGATCGACGGCGCACGCGCCGAACATCTCTATGGCAAGATGCCGCTGAGCCGTCAGCAGATCTCGGGTGGCAGCGCCGGCAATACCGCCGCCGGTGTCGCGTCGCTGGGTGGCCGCGCGGCGTTCATCGGCAAGGTGGCCGATGATGCGTTGGGCGATGTCTTTGCCAGCGATCTCGACGCGCTTGGCGTGCACTACTCCACCAGCCGTCTCAAGGAAGGCGCGTTGACCGCCCGCTGCATGATCTTTGTCAGCGACGATGGCGAGCGCACCATGAACACCTATCTGGGTGCCTGCCACCAGCTGACCGAGCGGGACATTGATCCCGACGAAATCGGCGGCGCTGGCATCACCTATATGGAAGGCTTTTTGTGGGACCCGGTCGAGGCCAAGAAGGCCTTCGTTCTGGCCGCCCACTATGCCCACAAGAACGAACGTGCCGCCGCCTTCACCCTCAGCGATCCGTTCTGCGTTGATCGCTACCGCGCCGAATTCCTCGACCTGATCCGCTCCAAGACGATCGACTACGTGTTTGCCAATGTGCATGAGCTGAAATCGCTCTACCAGACCGACGATCTCGGCGAGGCGGTGCGCGAAATCGCCAAGGACGCCGAACTGGCCGCCATCACCATGGGCGCAGATGGCGCCATGGCGATCTATAACGGCGAGATTACTTCGGTCCCCGCCTTTCCGATCGACCGCGTGGTCGACGCCACCGGCGCCGGCGATCTGTTCGCCTCGGGCTTCCTGCTCGGCATGGCGCGCGGCCAGACGCTGGAGTCAGCACTCAAGACCGGGTGCCTGGCGGCATCGGAAATCATCAGCCACATCGGCGCCCGCCCCCATGTCGAACTGACGACACTGGCGCAGGAACATGGGCTGGTTGGGTAGGTTTTAGGGGATACCCCCACCTTGCCTCCCCCTGATAGGGGGAGGAATTCTATCGCCGTTTGGCGTCGTCCACAGTCCCGCTTGGCCCTGTCGGTATCATGCGGCCTTGAGCCGGGATCCATCCTGAGATGGCCCATTGAACCACTTTGCGGATGTGGCGAGATATCGAGATGGACCCCGGCTCAAGGCCGGGGTGACCCGGGGGTGTCAGGGGTAACTTACCGTCCGAGGATCCGCACGGTCTCATCCAGTGCCGCAGCCGTGCCGCCAATCGGCTTGAACTCCAGCCCGACGAAACCATTGTAACCATTGGCGAAGAGGCAATCGAGACTTGCCTTGAGCGGCAGCTTGCCGGTGCCGGGCTGGTTGCGGCCGACATGGTCGGCAACGTGGATATGGGCCACGCGGTCAACGCGTCCGGCCAGCACGGTGGCGGTGTCTTCGCCCATCACCATGGAATGGTAGAGATCGTAGAGGATTTTGATCTCCGGCCGGTTGACCGCGTCGACGATGTCGAGGCCTTCGGTGGTCGAGGGCAGGTAATAGCCGACGTGATCGACCAGGGTATTGAGCGGCTCGAGCGCGAGGACCACGCCTGATCCCTTGAGCACCTCGGCCGAGCGGGCCATGGCTTCGACCAGCGCATCATGCTGCTGGTTGCGCTCGATACCAGCTAGGTCCGGGCCCGCCTGGGCGATCATCACCCTGGTGCCAAGGCGCTGCGCGACGACAAGGCTTTTTTCGAGGCCATCGAGAAAGCGCTGGTGATCGCTGGTGCGGGTCAGCTCGGCGAAGGGTTCGGCGACAATGCCGGCCAGTGGCAGGCCCGTTTCGCCCAGCGCGTCTTCGATGGCATCGAGATCCTTGTTGGACCACAGCCAGAATTCCACCGCATCCATGCCCGCCGCCTTGGCGAGACGGATGCGCTGGGCCACGTCGGCGCTTTCGCCGGTGAACAGCATGTCGACACAGGCGGAATAGCGCATCATGCGAACCTCGTGCCGCTGTTCATTTCGGCCAGAATGGCGCGGGCTGCGGCAGCCGGATCGGCTGCCTCGATGATGGGACGGGCGACAACCAGATGGGTTGCGCCTGCGGCCAGCGCTTCGGCTGGTCCCATGATGCGCTTCTGGTCGCCTGCCGCGCTGCCCGCCGGGCGAATGCCGGGGGTAACGATGGCCATTTTGGGCCCAATGATGGTGCGCACCATTTCGGCTTCGTGAGGCGAGCTGACAATGCCGCCAATGCCCGCGTCGCGCGCCTGCTGCGCCCGCAGCGCCACAAGGCCCGCCGCGTCGCGCTCGTAGCCAGCCTCCTTGACGTCGGCATCATCCATCGAGGTGAGGACGGTGACGCCGAGCACGCACAGGCCCGACCCGGCAGCGGCCTTGGCGGCGGCGCGCATGGTTTTGGGATAGGCATGAACCGTCAGCATAGCGGCGCCGGTTTCGGCAAAGGCCGCAACGCCCTTTTCGACCGTGTTGTCGATGTCGAGCAGCTTGAGGTCGAAGAACACCTTCTTGCCTGCCGCGATCAGCGCCTTGCCCAGCGCATAGCCGTCAGCGCCATAAAAGCACTGATAGCCGATCTTGTAGAAATCGACAGCGTCGCCCAGGGCCGCAACGATCTCTTCCGCGCGGGCGCGTGACGAAACGTCAAGGCCCACGATCAATTGGCCAGTCATGAGTTTGCCTCCAATGTCGAATGTTTGGTTGGGACTAGAGCAATTCCCGGCACACCGCAACCTGCTGGAACATCCTAGCCGAACCAGCCCGGCGCGAAATCTTCCATCGCAGTCCATTCGCTGCCCAGCCGCATGGCGTCGAGATCGAAGCTAAAGTAATTGCCGCCGCCTTTATGGCCGCCGCGGTTTTGGTCTTCGGCGCGTGAAATGGAGCGCCCTGCAACATGGCATTTGAGCAGCGTACCGACGGCGCCGTGGCCGCAAAAGACCATGGGCGTGTTTGTCGGGGCGGAGGCGAGCGCTGTTACCACCGCATTGACGATCCGGATTTGTGCATCGATGGCCCGCTCCCAGCCGTCAATGCTGGCATTGGGGTCCGCGAAGAACCGGTCGGCCGTCGCCTCAAACAGGTCAGGTGGCAGAAAGCCGGTGGCGCTGCGATCGTTCTCGCCCATGGCCAAATCGGTGATGATCCGCGTTCCGGCCGCAGCGGCGAGAAACTCGGCCAGTTCAACCGCCTTGGTCTCTTCGCTGGAATGGATCACGGCCCCCTTCGGGATGATGCCGCGCCGGGCGAAGGCCTCGGCGCGGGACCGACCGGCGTCTGACAGACCCCATTGCGGCACGGGTACGCTGGGATCAACCCGCACTTGCGGATGGGTGACATAGAGCGCGCGCATCTTAGCCCCGGCTGAAATGGGTCAGCTCGTGCACCATCTGGCCCACCTTTGCGGTGATGGCGGGTTCGACGGGCGCCCCGGCCGCATCGAACGCGGTTTCGGCGGGGCCGATGCCGAGCAGCGTCGGGACAACCAGGGTGCCAATCTTGGTGAGGGATTCGCGCAAGTGGCTGAGCGACCAGATGGTGCCGTATTTGCCCGAGCTGACGCCCCCAATGCCAAAGACGGCGTGGCGGAATGGGCTGGGCTTTTGCCGACTAAGCCAGGCGACGGTGTTGACCACCAGCGGGGGGACGCCGCCGTTGTATTCGGGCGTGGCGATGAAGACGATGTCGTGGCTGCGAAACAGCTCGGCCAGCCGTCCCGCCGCCTCGGGAATATGGTCGGGCTCAAGGTCTTCATTGAAGATGGGCATGTCGAAATCACTGAGGTCAATCGCGGTGACCGCGACACCCGCCAGTTCCAGCTGACGCCCCATATGGGCCTGCAGCACGCGATTATAGGACCCTTTGCGGATCGAGCCGGAGAGGGTGAGAGCTTTGGTCATCGGGCAGTTTCCTCAGTCTGGGTCACCCGACTGTGCCGTTGCCCCCGCGCGCTGGCAAGCGGCTTGACTCCCGACCGCGCCAATCTGACACTCGCGCCATCACCTGAGCGAGACGTGTGGAGATACAGCATGGCCACCAATATCTTCGTCAATCTGCCGGTTATCGATCTTGATGCCTCAAAGGCATTTTTTGAAAAGCTCGGCTTCGCCTTCAACCCGCAATTCACCGACGAAACCGCGGCGGCGATGGTGATCGACAGCAACATCTTCGCCATGCTGCTGACCCACGACAAATTCCGTCAGTTCACCCCCAAGGCCATCGCCGACGCCAAGACCACCAGCGAAGTGCTGATTGCCCTGTCACGCGATAGTCGCGATGCGGTCAACGACCTCTTCGACAAAGCCATTGCCGCCGGCGCCACCGAAGCGCGCCCGGGCGACGACTATGGCTTTATGATGAGCAAAGCCTTTTCTGACCTCGACGGCCATATCTGGGAAATCATGTGGATGGACCCCGCCAACGTGCAGGGGTGAGGTCTCGGCCAAGTCAGGCCAGGCGGAACAAGCGCTTCACGCTTCGCAGGATGCGCTCGCGGCGATATTGGTAGAAATAGGCATTGGTCATCAGATGCCGATAGGTGCGCTTGAAGGCGACGCGTGACCACACGACCCACGGTTTGTCATTGGCAGAGTAGTGCACGATGGTCGGGTTCAGAACCTCATGCGCCGGTTCGGCATTCTGCAGGTTCCAGGTGTTTTCAAGTTCGAGGATACGATGCTTGAAGCAGAAATTGATGATGTCCTGGTCGTAGTAGAACATTGCCAGTTCGGATTCCGGCAGCCCCTGGGACAGGGTCTGCAGGAAATCCATTTCACGATACTGGGCCATATCAATCAGCATGACGCCTGAATTGAAATATGGCTCGGCCATCGAGAACGCATTGCGCGTGCGCAAATCGGTGCCCGCGACACAGTGGATCCGATCCGGCTGGACGACCGCAGCAATGGCATGACCCTGCATGTCCATGAAGAACAGCGGGTCGAGCGCTGCCCGCACGAACACATCGCAATCGAGATAGAGTACTCTTTCGATGTCTTTATCGAGCAGGTCTGCCAGAAACAGTCGGGCGTAGATAACCTTGCTGAACCGTCGCATGCGGATTTTTGGCAGGCTGGCGATCCGCTCGTCCAACAAGGCGCGTGCATCAATATCGATGAAGTTCATCGTCGCACCATACTCGGTGCCGATGCTCTCAAGCGCTGCCCGGTGTTCTGGCGTCAGCATCCGGTGAAGAAGATGAAACCTGATCTGCCGGGGATTGTGCGTGGTGAGGCACACCGAGCGCATCGTTGCATAGCAAGGCGCCCAGAAGCCGTCGTCGAACGTCAGCGCGATCTCAATGCTGTCCGCTTTCCCCAGACTAGGCGCAGCCTCTGCCTGCAACCCATCTGAACTCACGCCTCAAACATCTTCTTGAGTTTGGCGAAGAAGCCGTCCGAGGTCGGGTTGGTTTCTTCGGTGGTGAGGCGCTGGAATTCTTCGAGGAGTTCGCGCTGCTTGCGGCTGAGGTTTTGCGGGGTCTCGATGTCGAGCTGGACATAGAGATCGCCGACATCCTTGCTGCGCAGTACCGGCATGCCCTTGCCCTTGAGGCGAACGCGCTGGCCGGGCTGGGTGCCAGCGGCAACCTTGACCTTGGCGCGGGCTGCGTCGAGCGTGGGCACTTCAAACTCACCACCCAGAGCCGCCGTCGCCATGGCGATCGGCACGCGCGCATAAAGGTCGGCGCCATCGCGCTGGAACAGATCGTGCGGGCGGATGGAGATGAAAATATAGAGGTCGCCCGGAGGGCCACCGCGGAGGCCGGCTTCGCCCTCATTGGCGAGGCGAATGCGGGTGCCGTCCTCAATGCCCTTTGGGATATCGACGCTGAGCTTGCGATTTTCCTGACGGCGGCCCTGGCCACCGCAATCGGTGCAAGGCTGGTCCATCATCTGGCCACGGCCCTGGCAGACGGGGCAGGTGCGTTCGATGGTAAAGAACCCCTGCGCCGCGCGCACCTTGCCGTGACCATTGCACTGGCGGCAGGTGTGGGTGCCGGTGCCCGGCTTGGCGCCCGAGCCATCGCAGGTGTCGCAGCCGACAAGGGTCGGCACGTCGATTTCGACGGTGCGGCCCTCAAAGCTTTCCTCGAGGCTGATTTCCAGATTATAGCGCAGATCGGCGCCACGCAGCTTGGCCGCATTGCCACCGCCGCCGCGACGGCCACCGCCGCCCATGAAATCGCCGAAGATGTCGTCGAAAATATCGGACATCGAGGAGTTGAAGTCCGAGCCAAAGCCGGATGGACCGCGGGCGCCACCGCCATTTTCGAACGCGGCGTGGCCGAACCGGTCATAGGCGGCGCGCTTCTGGCCGTCCTTGAGCGTGTCGTAGGCTTCGTTGATTTCCTTGAAGGTCGCCTCGGATTCGGCATTGCCCGGATTGCGATCGGGGTGATGCTGCATGGCGAGCTTGCGATAAGCGCTCTTTAGGGCTGCATCGTCGGAGCCCTTGGCTACGCCGAGCACCTCGTAGAAATCGCGTTTGGCCAAGTGTCGTGTCTCCGAAACATAAAGCGTGCGACCAGTCGCGCCCAAACGGCGCGCCATTGCCGGCGCCAATTACAAAATGCCCTGCCCCTAGATGGCAATCGCCCGCCCATCTCGCAAGGGGTCTTGCGGGTCAAGGGGGCAAACCATTTGATGCCTCCTTTAGCAAGGGTGATCGGCGGCAGCAACAATGGTGTGATCATCAAGCAAAACGGCCCCGGTTTGACCCGGAGCCGCAAGGATTCACGTGAAACTTCGAGCCGTGCCCAAGAGGGCAAAAACGCTCCGGTGGAGCGTTTTGAGGCGAGAAGGCCATGAGAGCTGTGCCCGAATGGCGCGGGCCCACGCTCGGTTGGCTCCGACAGGGCCCCCTCACCCGGCCCAAGCGGGCCGACCTCTCCCCCAAAGGGAGAGGTGAAGAACAGGCCTAACCGAGTTTACTCAGTCAGTGCGTCGGCCATCACGACGTTGTTGTCCATCAGCTTCTTGCGCGCGGCGTTGACGGCGTCGACGGTAAACGCGTCTTCATTGCGCAGCACGATGGCTTCGGCGGTCAGATCGCTGCGACCGTGTTCGACGAGCTTTTCAAAGCCTTCGCTGAGGTCGGCTGTCATCATCATGTCGGTCAGGACACGCACCGCGCCAACGCGCTTGTGCTTGGAGCGCACGGTCACCAGTCGCGTGGTGCGGCCTTTTTCGGCGGTGCGGAATTCTTCGACAGCGGTCAGGCCAGTGAAAAACGCGCGCTCGACGGCGTCTTTGTGGGCATTGCCCGCCAGCTCGGCGATGCGCATCTGGCAGCCGAAAGCGAGGTCGGGATAACCGAGCCGGACAGCATTGGCCATCAGCTTGCGCAGTTTCTCAGGGTCGGTGAAGGTTTGGGGGTCTGGAATGTTCATGAAGCACAGTAGGCCATCCCCGCCTCAATAGCCATTGCTAACGGATTGCCGGTCAAAGCGGGCCGGCAACGAAAAAGGGCCCGGCTTGCGCCGGACCCCTGTGGTCGTCAATTCAGAAAAGCTTAGGCGGACTTCTGACCGTTGTCGTCGTCCTTGACCTCTTCGAAGTCAGCGTCGACGACGTCGTCTTCGTCCTCATCATCGGTGCCATTGGCCTTGGCTTCGGCTTCTGCCTGGCTGGCCTTGTACATGGCTTCGCCAAGTTTCATCGAGGCTTCGGCCAGCGCCGAGGTCTTTTCCTTGATCACTTCGGCATTGTCACCGTCGATCACGCCCTTGAGGTCGGTGATGGCAGCTTCAATGGCCGTCTTGTCCTCGGCCGAAACCTTGTCGCCATATTCCTTGAGCGACTTTTCAGTCGAGTGGATCAGGCTTTCGCCCTGGTTCTTGGCTTCCACAGCTTCGCGCTTGGCCTTGTCGGCATCGGCGTTCTGCTCGGCTTCCTTGACCATCTTTTCGATGTCAGCGTCGCTGAGACCACCCGAAGCCTGGATGCGGATCTGCTGCTCCTTGCCGGTGCCCTTGTCCTTGGCCGACACGTTCACGATGCCGTTGGCGTCGATGTCGAACGTCACTTCGATCTGTGGCACGCCGCGTGGTGCGGGTGGAATGCCGGAGAGATCGAAATTGCCGAGCAGCTTGTTGTTGGCGGCCATTTCGCGTTCGCCCTGGAACACGCGGATGGTCACTGCCGACTGGCTGTCTTCAGCGGTCGAGAAGGTCTGGCTCTTCTTGGTCGGGATGGTCGTGTTGCGATCGATCAGACGGGTGAACACGCCACCCAGCGTTTCGATGCCGAGCGAGAGTGGGGTCACATCGAGCAGCAGCACGTCCTTGACGTCGCCCTGCAGCACGCCGGCCTGAATGGCGGCGCCCAGTGCCACGACTTCGTCAGGGTTCACGCCCTTATGGGGATCCTTGCCGAACAGCTGCTTGACCAGTTCCTGCACCTTGGGCATGCGGCTCATGCCACCAACCAGCACGACTTCGTCGATCTGGGCAGCGGTGACGCCGGCATCCTTGAGCGCGAGCTTGCAAGGGTCCAAAGTGCGCTGGATCAGGTCATCGACCAGAGTTTCCAGCTTCGAGCGGGTCAGCTTGAGCGTCAGGTGCTTTGGACCCGATGCGTCAGCGGTGATGAAGGGCAGGTTGATTTCGGTCTGGGTCGCGCTCGAAAGCTCGATCTTGGCCTTTTCAGCGGCTTCCTTCAGGCGCTGCAGCGCCAGCTTGTCGGAGCGAAGGTCGATGCCCTGCTCTTTTTTGAACTCGTCGGCCAGATAATCGACCAGGCGCATGTCAAAGTCTTCGCCGCCCAGGAACGTGTCGCCGTTCGTGGACTTCACTTCAAACACGCCGTCGCCGATTTCCAGGATCGACACGTCGAAGGTACCGCCGCCAAGGTCATAGACCGCGATGGTGCCGGTGTTCTTCTTGTCGAGGCCGTAAGCGAGAGCCGCTGCGGTTGGCTCGTTGATGATGCGCAGCACTTCAAGGCCGGCAATCTTGCCTGCGTCCTTGGTGGCCTGGCGCTGGCTGTCGTTGAAGTAAGCCGGAACCGTGATGACGGCCTGCGTGACGGTCTCGCCGAGATAGCTCTCAGCGGTTTCCTTCATCTTCTGCAGGATCATGGCCGAAACCTGCGAGGGCGAGTACTTGTCGCCCGAGGCTTCCACCCATGCGTCGCCATTGTCGGCGGGCACGATCTTGAAGGGAACGAGGTTCTTGTCCTTGGCAACGACCTTGTCGTCGTAACGGCGCCCGATCAGGCGCTTGACGGCAAACAGCGTGCCTTCCGGATTGGTCACGGCCTGGCGCTTGGCCGGCTGGCCAACCAGACGTTCCCCGTCCTTGGAGAAAGCAACCATGGATGGGGTCGTGCGTGCCCCTTCCGCGTTTTCGATGACCTTAGGGGAAGAACCGTCCATCACTGCAACGCAGCTATTGGTGGTGCCCAGATCAATACCGATGACTTTAGCCATTAACGAGCCTCTCTTTCAGCAAACCCAAGTCAGAGCCCTCCTTGCGAAGCAGCCCCGTGGCCGCGCGGGCCGGGTTCCTTGCAACTGGAATGCGCCCATCTCTGGGCCTTGGGCGTATATAGGGGGGTGGCCTTGGCGCTTCAAGCGCGCAGAGCACTGAATTGCCTCGGGGGTGTTTCATTGTGACGCCCCGCCAGGATAGCGGGCCGCTTGGCCTAAGGAATCGGCGCGGCAAACAGCCTGAGTACGGCCGTGCCGCCCCTCAAAAATGTGTCCATGCTCATACTATCCCAAATGGCGGCGCGGGGTGGTGCGTCGGGTCGGGTTTTCTGCCACGGACACTCCCGTTCGCCAATAGCTAATTGTTGGGTTGAGGCGGTGACGGCGCGCCCGAAATTGCCTAGAAGTCCGCCATGTTCGCACCTGGCTCCGTATTGCTCCATGATACGCGCGCTCCCGGCGGGGAAAACCTGCTGTTCAGCGCGCCCCGCTCTGTGCTGGTGGCCCATGACGCCGCCGGCGTGCGCGCTGCATTGGCGGAGCTGGATGCGGCCAAAAGCCAGGGCCTGTGGGCGGCGGGATATCTGGCCTATGAAATGGGCTTTGTCTTCGAAGAGCGGCTGGCACATCTGCTACCCGAACGCTCGGCAACGCCCCTGCTCTGGCTTGGGCTTTATGACGCACCGCAGCGCTTGAGCGTCGATGAGGTCGATCAGCTGCTCGCCGAGACCGCTGGCACAGCAACCGGGCAAGCAGTGGATGTGGTGCCCAGCCTGGACCTGGCCGATTACACCAAGGCCTTCACGCGGGTGAAAGCGCTGATCGAGGCAGGCGATACCTATCAGGTCAATCTGACGCTCAAGGCGCGCTTTCGGCTCGACGGCGATCCAGTGGCACTCTACCGCGATCTCGTCGCCAAGCAGCCTGTCAGCTATGGCGCGCTGATCCATACCGGCAGCCAATGGATCCTGTCGCGCTCGCCCGAACTGTTTGTCGCGAGCAAGGGCGATACGCTGTCGGCCCGTCCGATGAAGGGCACGCTCAAGCGCGGACGCACCATCGCCGAAGATGCGGTCGGTCGCGCGGCATTGGCTGGCGATGAAAAGAACCGCGCCGAAAACCTGATGATCGTCGATCTCTTGCGCAATGATCTCGGCCGTATCGCCACGATCGGCTCGGTTAAGGTGACGCACCTGTTCACCGTCGAAACCTATTCGACGCTTCACACCATGACTTCGGGGATTGCTGCCCAGCGGCGGCCGGGGATTTCCACCACCGAGGTTTTGGCCAATCTGTTCCCCTGCGGCTCGATCACCGGCGCCCCCAAGCTGCGCGCCATGGAAATCATTCACGAGGTCGAGGCCGGACCGCGCGGCGTCTATACCGGCTCCATCGGCTATTTTGCGCCTGACGGCGATCTCACGCTCAATGTCGCCATCCGCACCGCTGTGATCGACGCAGAGGGTCGTGGCGAGATCGGCATTGGCGGCGGCATTGTCGCTGACTCCACCGCCGAGGACGAGTATCGCGAGGCCCTGCTCAAAATGGCATTCCTGACCAATTCGGCTGTTCCGGTGACGCTGATCGAAACCCTGCGCTGGGACCGGGCAACAGGCTATGACCTGCTCGACCGCCATAGTGCGCGCATGGATTTGTCGGCGCAGTATTTTGGGCTGCCCTACGCGCGAGAGGCTGTTCTCGCCCAGCTTGAACAGGCCAGCGCCGGTTTTGCTGCCGAGCAGATGCGGGTGCGCCTGACGCTCGACGCCAAGGGTCCTGCCGTCACCGCCGTCGCCCTGCCCCCCAATCCGGATGTATTCCGCTTTGCCATCGCGCCAGACCGGCTTGATTCGGCGAGCCTGTGGCTGGCGCACAAAACCACCAACCGCGCGTTTTACGATGAGCCCCGCCAGCGCGCCCATGCCGCCTGGGGCGTGGATGAAGTCGTGTTTCTCAATGAGCGCGATGAGCTGACGGAAGGCTCGATCACCAATCTCTTTGTCGAGCGCGACGGCATCCTGCTGACCCCGCCGCTCAGCTCCGGGCTGTTGCCCGGCACCTTGCGGGCCGAGCTGCTCGCCAGCGGCAAGGCCGTCGAGCAGGTTTTGCGGCTTGCCGACCTCGAACGCGCCGATGCACTCTGGCTCGGCAATTCGGTGCGCGGCCTCTTGCCCGCCCAATGGATCAAAACCGAGGATACGCCATGACCACCGCCATCCGCCCCACCGACGTGCTCGTCATTGTCGATGTGCAATATGATTTCCTGCCGGGTGGTAATCTGGCGGTGGCCGGAGGCGACGAGATCGTGCCGCTGATCAATCAGTTGGCCAAGAAGTTCACCAATGTGGTGCTGACCCAGGACTGGCATCCGGCTGATCACATCTCCTTTGCCAGCCAGCATCAGGGCAAAACGCCATTCGAAACGGTGGAATTGGCCTACGGCACCCAGGTGCTGTGGCCCGATCACTGTGTCTGGAACACCCACGGCGCAGCGATCACCAGTGAACTCGATGTGCCGCACGGCCAGCTGATCATCCGCAAGGGCTATCACCGCCAGATCGACAGTTATTCCGGCTTTCAGGAAGCCGATCGCGAGACGCTGACCGGGCTGGCTGGGTATCTCAATGAGCGCGATGTCGACCGGCTCTATATCGTCGGCCTCGCGACGGATTTCTGCGTCGGCTGGACTGCCATCGATGCGGCTGCGGCGGGCTTTGACGTCACCGTCATCGAGGACGCCACTCGCGCCATCGATAATGCTGGATCGTTGGAGAAGGCCTGGGCGGATATGGAAGACGCCGGCGTGGTGCGGGCGATGAGCCGGGAGATTTTGGGGTAGGCCGCATTCAATGCGCGGGATTCTCCCCCACCCTTGATCCCTCCCCACAAGGGGGAGGGAGACGACTGATGGGCTGGTGTTTCCCTCTTCACTGCGCTGAGTCCCGCCCCCTCACTCACCGCGTCACCCTCGGGCTTGACCCGAGGGTGTTTGCTGAGGCCGCAGAAAGTGCAGAGCCCTCGGGTCAGGCCCGAGTGTGACGACCGGTGGGGGTGGACAGACCCTGTCCCAAGGATTCACGTGAAACCATCGTCCTCTGTCAGGCACCGGCCTCGAGCATAACCTTGATCTTTTGGGCTTTTTCGAAGTGGTCGAGCTTGTGGGTCTGGATCCACCAAGTCGCCGCTTCCATCAGCAGGTCCGGATCTTCATTACGGTTGGCGAAAAAGGCGTAAAAGGACAGCCCGACCCCCTCGCCTTTTGCGGCGATCTTAGCTGTGCACACGGCGATGGCTTTGTGTCGAAGCGATGCTCTCATCGGGCCCATTCTCATTATGCCAAACAAAAAGGACGCCCGCTGGGGCGCCCTTTAATTCTTGTGGCGACAGAAGCGTCAGACGCTCTTGTCGATTGCTTCGTCGGCCGGAGCGTGGCTCGGGCCGCCCTTGGCAACGCCCACCATGGCAGGACGCAGCACGCGGTCGCCAATGGCAAAACCGGCCTGAACCACCTGAACCACGGTGCCTTCGGGGCGCGTGGGATCGGGTACTTCGAACATCGCCTGATGCTTGTATGGATCGAACTTCTGACCGTCGGCCTCGATTGGCGTCACGCCGTGCTTGGCCAGAAGGCGCTGCATTTCGCGCTCGGTCATTTCGATGCCTTCGATCAGGCTCTTTGTGGTTGCGTCGCCGCTTTCGCGCGCCTCGGCTGGCAGCACCATCAGCGCGCGGCTCAGCGCATCGGTGGCGCTCAGCATGTCGCGGGCAAAGCCGGCAATGGCATAGCTGCGGGTATCGGCCACGTCGCGTTCGGTGCGCTTGCGCAGGTTTTCCATCTCGGCAATGGTGCGCAGCACCCGATCTTTGAGCTCGGCGTTCTCAGCGCGCAGCGCGTCCACCGGGTCGATTTCGGGGGTAACGTCCGCCGAAATGTCGATCTCTGGGGTCTCGTCGGGCGAGGCGTTTTCGTCGCTCATCATTATCTGTTCCGCATGTCACTAGGGTTTGAACCCGCATATCGGCCAAAGCGGCACGGTTTTCAAGCCTTGCCAAAGCCGCACCGGATTAACTGCGCTTGCGCGCCATCATCGCGGTGATCACATTGGCGGTGTAGTCGACCACCGGCACAATGCGCGCATAGTTGAGGCGCGTCGGACCGATGACGCCCAGAACGCCGACCACCTTGTCATTGGCATCCTTATAGGGCGACAGGATGACCGAGGAGCCGGAGAGCGAGAACAGCTTGTTTTCCGAGCCGATGAAAATGCGCACGCCCTGCGCCTTTTCGGCGTCGCCGAGCAGGTCGAGCAGGCCATCCTTGCTTTCGAGCTCGTCGAACAATTGCCGTATCCGCGCCAGGTCGTCCGAGGCCATGGTGTCATTGATCAGGTTTGCCCGGCCCCGCACGATGACCGTGGGCTGGCTCGAGGCTGAGGGCTGGCCGAGCGTGGCGATCCCGGCATCGACCAGCTTTTGCGTCAACTCGTCGAGTTCGGCACGTTGTTCGGCGCGCTGTTCGCTCAAAGCCTTGCGCGCTTCGGCAATGGTGCGGCCAATAACGTGATGGGCGAGGTAATTGCTGGCTTGTTGCAGGGCACTGGCGGTGAGGCCCGGTGGCAGTTCGACGATGCGGTTTTCCACCTGTCCGTCATCGCCCACCAGAATCGCCATGGCCCGCATGGCGTCGAGCCGGACGAATTCGAGATGCTTGAGCACCATGTCGGCCTTGGTGGCGATCACAACTCCGGCACCCTGGCTGAGGCCGGATAGCATCTGGCTGGCCTCGGTCAGGAAGTCTTCGACCTGACCTTGCCCCTGCCCCTGAATATGCTTGGCAATCTGGCTGCGCTCGCGCTCATCGACCGAACCCACCTCGAGCATGGCATCGACGAAAAACCGCAGCCCCTCCTGGGTCGGCGCGCGACCGGCGGAGGTGTGGGGCGCCGCGATCAGCCCCAAATCTTCAAGATCTGCCATGACGTTGCGGACCGAGGCAGGCGACAGCCCGACCTGCAACATGCGGCTCAGATCGCGCGATCCCACCGGCACGCCGGTGTCGAGATAGCGCTCCACAATCTTGCGGAAAATGTCCTGGCTGCGGGTGTTGAGCACCGCAAGAAAGTCTTCTGGGGGCTTTGCCATGATGTTTTTGATAAAATCGTCCGCTTTAACCCTGGTGGCTCATTTAAGCCTTATGAGCGCCCGCGCCAAGCGCCCGGCGCTTGTGAGGCGGTCCGAGGAGGGTTAAGAGGCGGTTAACAGGACTTTTTGCACTCTTAAGGTGATTTGCCCATGCGGCCCTCCGGACGTGAACCCAATCAGATGCGCGCTGTGACCATCGAGCGCAACGTCTCGCAAAAGGCGGAGGGTTCGTGCCTTGTGTCGTTCGGCAATACCAAGGTGCTGGTGACGGCATCGGTTGAAACGAGCCTCCCCGGCTGGTTGCGTGGCAAAGGTCAAGGCTGGGTCACTGCCGAATACGGCATGCTGCCCCGCGCCACCGGCAGCCGGACCCGTCGTGAAGCCGCTGCTGGCAAGCAGACCGGCCGCACTCAAGAAATCCAGCGCCTGATCGGCCGCTCGCTGCGGGCGGTCGTCGACATGCAGCTTTTGGGTGAAAACCAGATCACCGTCGACTGCGACGTGTTGGAGGCCGATGGCGGCACGCGCACCGCCTCGATCACCGGCGCCTATGTGGCGCTGGCCGACGCCATTACCTGGATGGACCAGCGCAAGCTGACCAAGGGCAAAGCCCTGCGCGACAGCGTTGCGGCGGTCTCCTGCGGCATCTATCGCGGCACGCCCGTGCTCGATCTCGATTATCTCGAAGACGTTGAAGCCCATACCGACGCCAATTTCGTCATGACCGGCAGCGGCACATTCGTTGAAATTCAGGGTACGGCCGAACAGGTCCCCTTCTCGCGCGATGAGCTCAACGCCCTGATGGCTCTTGCCGAAGATGGCATTGGCGAGCTTACCCTTCTGCAACAGGCGGCGCTGCAAGCATGAAACGCTTCTTCGACCTGATCGTGAACGCGGCCAACCGCGACGGTGCCGTGCGGCGAGCAAAGCCAGCTGCCCATCACCCTGCCCATGACAAGGTCGCCCCTGACTGCGCCATCTGGAACGACATTTCGCGCGCGCTTGACATTTCCCCGCGCGACCTGGTCGGCAAAACCAAATCCGAGGACACCCGCAAATGACATCGATCCCCAAACTGCGCGCTGGTGACCGTCTGGTTCTGGCCTCCCACAACAAGGGCAAGCTGGTCGAGTTCCAGGAGCTGTTCGAGCCTTTTGGCCTCGAGATTGTTTCCGCCGCAGAGCTGGGCCTGCCCGAGCCCGAGGAAACCGGCACCACCTTTGCCGAAAACGCCCGTCTCAAGGCCCATGCTGCGGCGCAGGCCTCGGGCATGCTGGCGCTGTCAGATGATTCCGGCCTCTGCGTTGACGCGCTGGGCGGCGATCCCGGCGTCTACACCGCCGACTGGGCCGGTGTGCCGCGCAATTTCGACCATGCCATGAAGCGCGTCGAAGATGCGCTGCAGGCCGCCAATGCCACCTCGCCCAGCCAGCGCCACGGCTCGTTCAATGCCACGCTGTGCCTGGCCCATCCCGATGGCCGCGACGAGCTCTATGTCGGCAAATGCGAGGGTACGCTGGTGTGGCCGCCACGCGGCGAGCGTGGTCACGGCTATGATCCGGTGTTCATGCCCAATGGCTACGACATCACCTTTGGCCAGATGCCCGCTGAAATGAAGCATTCCTGGGAGCCGGGCAAAGAAGGCCTCTCTCACCGCGCCCGCGCCTTCGCCAAATTTGTCGAGGGTCAGATTGATCAGGCGTGACCTCACAGTGTCACGCTCAGGTCCTGGAGTAGGTCATGGCCGTTAAGACTCGCAACGACCTGTTTGGCGTTTACGTGCACTGGCCCTTCTGCGCCAGCAAATGCCCGTATTGCGACTTCAACTCGCACGTCCATCGCGGTGCGTTCGATGAAGAAGCCTATGTCGCCGCCTATGAGCGCGAAATCGCCCATGCCGCCGAGCTGACGCCCGGTCGCGTGGTGCAGTCGGTGTTCTTTGGCGGTGGCACGCCCTCGCTGATGTCGCCCTGGGCAACCGGGCGTATCATCGACGCCATTGCCAAGCATTGGACCGTCGAGCGCAATGCCGAAATTACGCTCGAAGCCAATCCGACCAGCGTCGAGGTCGATCGCTTCAAGGGCTTCCGCGCCGCTGGCGTCAATCGCGTCTCGCTGGGCGTGCAGTCGCTGCGGCCCAAGCCGCTGGCCGATCTCGGGCGGCGCCACTCGGTGGAAGAAGCCGTCGCCGCCGTGCGCATCGCGCAATCGGTGTTCGAACGCTCCAGCTTTGATCTGATTTATGCGCGTCCCCACCAGACCCTTGATGACTGGGAAGACGAGCTCAAGGAAGCGCTCTGGCTGGCCCAGGGACATCTCTCGCTTTATCAGCTGACCATCGAGCAGGGCACGCGCTACTTTGACCTGCACAAGGCGGGCAAGCTCGCCATGCCCGATGAAGATCTGGCGGCTGATTTCTACGAAATCACCCAGGAGCTGACGGCCGCAGCGGGCATGCCAGCCTATGAGATTTCCAACCACGCCCGCCCCGGTCAGGAGAGCCTGCACAACATGCTCTATTGGCGCTATGGCGAATATGCCGGCATTGGCCCGGGTGCCCATGGTCGTCTGATGATCAACAATCAGCGTCATGCGACGGCGGCTGAAAAGATGCCGTTCGACTGGCAGAAGAAGGTCATGGCCAATGGGCACGGCATGGTGGTGGACGATGTGCTGACCTGGGAAGAACAGGGCGACGAGTTCCTCGTCATGGGCCTGCGCCTCAAGGAAGGCATTTCGCCGGCCCGCTTTACCGCCATTTCCGGTCGCAAAATCAACCAGCGCCAGATCGATGATCTCAAGGGCTATGGCTTTGTCGAAACCCTGCCCAATGGCAATCTGCGCGTCACCGAGAAGGGTTTTCCTGTTCTCGACGCGGTGGTGGCTGATCTGGCGGCATAGGGTAGCGTCCGCGCTGCCCCAGTAGACCTCGTGGTGAGCCCGTCGAACCACGAGGGCGTGGCAAAGGGACCTCCACTCGCTCGACCTCGTCCTTCGACAGGCTCAGGATGAGGTCTTTGAGGATTGGGGCGGTTATGGAACTGCCCAATTTCCCCACACACCGGCGCTGCCCTCGGACTTGATCCGAGGGCCACTCTCCATTCGGCACTCGCGGGAAACTCCGGGCCTAGAGCTTGACGCCCTCGATGACCTGGCTGCCGCCGGGGGCGAGTTTTTTGAGCACGAGACCATATTCGCTGCGGCCATTGCCGAGGAACCGGAACACGCCGTCGCGGCCGTTAAAGCCGGTGGCGGCGGTGAGCAGGGTTGCATTGTAGGGCTGGCCGGCCATGGACAGCGTGTTGACGTTGGCGAGGATCGTCGCGGTATAGGCGATGGTGGCGAGGGCGTGGGGCTGGCCGCCAAAGCGGGCGGTGTAATCCCCGCGAATGGCCGCCATGCCGGCGGGGTCAACGCTGGGGTAAACCGCGCCGCTGAGTTGGGTGGCGCTGGCAATGGCGGGATCGCCCTCCCAATCGGCCGAGCCGACAATCTGCAGATCGCCTGGCGGCAGACCGGCCTGTGCCAGGAGCGTTCCGAAAGTTGGCGCGCTGGCGCGATCGGGCAGGATCAGCGTGTCGATCATGCCGCGCTGAATGGCGGGCAGGGCCTGATCGATGATCTGCTTGGCCTCGCCGACATTGGAAAATGTATAGACCGCCTGCGGGGAAAACCCGGCGGCGACGGCCTGCTGGCGGAACGCGGTTTCCTGCGCCTGACCGAATTCGGTGGCAGGGAACACCCCGGCAATGCCACGGCGACCCTGGGTTTTGATCCAGTCCAGTGAGCGCTTCATCTCGGCGTCCGGCAAGACGCTCAGGAGGTACACGCCGGGGCTGGCGGCGTTGGGATTGTTGGAAAAACCGATCAGGGGCAGCCCAGCCGAGCGCGCGACAGCGCCAGCGGCGGTGACCTGATCGGCGCGCAACGGCCCCAGGATCAGCTTGGCCCCATCGGCCACAGCAGCGCTGGCGGCGCTGGTTGCGCCCTGCACGGTCGCGCCGGTATCGCGCAGGGTGATGGTGATATTCTCGGCGATATTGGGATTGGCTTCGATGAACGCAATCGCCAGCCGGCTGGCATTGGCGAGCGAGGTGCCGACACTGGCAAGGCCCGCGTCGCCGCTCAACGGCAGCAGCAGCGCCACCTTGACCGGACCACGGCCAAAGCTTTGGGATGGGCCGGTGGGCATCACGGGTTGCTGGGTCGGAAAGCTCTGCTGGGGCTGGCCGCCATCGTCGCCGCCAAAGCTCAGCGTGCGCGAGCCGATCTGGATATCGCTCATGGTGCAGGCCGACAGCACCATCAGCAGGGTGGCGCCGAGGGCAGCTCGCCTCCAGCTTTTGGCAGCGTTGAACGCGTTCACCGATGTCCCCAAAGCGTGCACATACTGTTAGCATTGAGGCTATCAATAGGTTAACCGAACGTTGAAATCTGCGAAGGCGAGACCCAAGGCGCATGACTGATCCACATTCCGGCTATTTCATCGCCGGCTCCGCCTTTACCGCCCCGCCCCTGGCGCCGGGTCTTTATGTGGTGGCGACGCCCATCGGCAACCTGCGCGACATTACCATCCGCGCGCTCGAAACCCTGGCCGCCGCCTCGGTGGTGCTGTGCGAAGATACGCGCATGTCCGCCCGCCTGCTCGATCACTATGGCATCAAGGGACGGCGTATTGCGCTGCACGAGCACAATGAACGGCACAAGGCCGAAGAGATCGTCCGCCATGTGGCCGCTGGCGAGGCCATTGCGCTGATCTCGGACGCGGGGACCCCCCTGCTCTCCGACCCCGGCTTTCCCCTGATCCGTGCCATGGCAGAAGCGGGCCAGCCGGTATTTCCCATTCCCGGTGCCTCGGCTTTGCTCTCGGCGCTGGTGGTGGCGGGCCTGCCGACCGACGCTTTTGCTTTCCATGGCTTTCTGCCCAACAAGGCTGGCGCGCGCGCCAATGCGATCACGGCGCTGAGGGATTCACGTGAAACCTTGGTGTTTTACGAAAGCCCGCGCCGCCTTGATGATACGCTGGCAGCGATGGCCAAAATCTTTGGCGAGCGGCAGGCGGCAGTGGCGTTGGAGCTGACCAAGCGCTTCGAGCGCGTCAGTCGCGGCACGCTGGCCGAACTGGCTGCAGAATTTGCCGATAACGAAACCAAGGGTGAAGCTGTGATCGTGGTGGCTGGTGCCGATGCGCCCACCGCACCCGATGCGGCGGACTGGCAGGCGGCTTTGGTCGAAGCGATGGCAGACCAGCCGACGCGGGCAGCGGTCGACGAAGTGACCAAAAAATACGGGCTCAAGCGCAAGGAAGTCTATGATGCCGCCCTCGCCCTCAAGGCCCAAGAGTAAGGCACGCATCGCCGCCCATTCCGGTGGTCAGCGCGCCGAAGCGCTGGCTGCTTTGTTCCTGCGGTTGAAATTCTACCGCATCATCGCCCGACGCTACAAAACCCCGGTCGGCGAAATCGATCTGATTGCGCGCCGCTTTGGCGTCACCGTGTTTGTCGAGGTCAAGGCGCGCGCGCGATCCGCGGCGGAAGCCGAGGCGCTGGGGGCGGTCAACCAATCGCGCATTGTCCGCGCCGCGCAGTACTGGTTGGCCAAACACCCCCGTCTCACGGAAACGCCATTCCGCTTCGATGTTATTTTCCTTGCACCCGGTCGATGGCCGCGCCATGTCATCAACGCCTTCGACGTAAGCGCCTGACACGGGCTCACCCACGGTGTCATTCCCGCGAAAGCGGGAATCCCCTTTTGCGGGAGCGTGATGGCGAAGGGAGATTCCCGCTTTCGCGGGAATGACGCAGCGCAAGAGGTCTCATATGAAACTTAAAGTCGCCGTCCAGATGGACCATGTCTCCACCATCAATCCACGCGGCGATTCCACGTTCGCGCTGATGCTGGAGGCGCAGGCGCGCGGCCATGAGCTGCTGCACTATACGCCTGATACGCTGGCGCTGCGTGGCCATGAGGTCAGCGCTCTGGCCCAGCCCATCACCGTTTTCGACAAGCCTAAGGGCGAGCATTTCGAACTGGGCGAGGCGCGTCGTGTCGATCTGTCGACCCAGGACGTGATCCATATGCGCCAGGATCCGCCCTTCGACATGAACTACATCACCATCACCCATCTGCTCGAAAAGCTGCACCCCAAGACGCTGGTGGTGAACCCGCCTGCGGCGGTACGCAATGCGCCCGAGAAAATCCTCGTTACCGATTTCCCCGAGCTGATGCCGCCAACGCTGGTGACGCGTGACCGCGAGCAGATCCATGCCTTCCGCAAGGAGCACGGCAACATCATCGTCAAGCCGCTCTACGGCAATGGTGGCGCGGGCGTGTTCTTCATCCAGGAAGGCGACCATAACCTGGCGAGCCTGCTCGAACTGTTCGAGAGCAATTATCGCGAACCCTTCATGATCCAGCGTTACCTGCCGGACGTGCGCAAGGGCGACAAGCGCATCATCATCGTTGATGGCGAGCCGGTGGCTGGACTCAACCGCATCCCGGCCGATGGCGAAGCGCGTTCCAACATGCATGTGGGTGGTCGCCCCGAGCTGAGCGAACTGACCCCACGCGAGCGCGAGATTTGTGCGGCGATTGGGCCAGCGCTCAAAGAACGCGGCATGATCTTTGTCGGCATTGACGTGATCGGCGACTATCTCACCGAGATCAACGTCACCTCCCCGACCGGCATTCGCGAAATCAAGCGCTTCGGCGGGCCTGATATTGCCGTGCTGATCTGGGATGCGATCGAAAAGCGTCGCGCCTAAACGCCGGTAAAAAGACCTCTGAGATCGGCAATACTGTCGAGAATGATATCTGCGTGGGCGGCCAGTTCCGCCCGCGTGCTATTACCCGAGAGCACGCCGATGGCGAGCCCTGCCCCACCGGCCCGCGCCATCTCGAGATCGTGGAGGTTATCCCCCACCATGGCGATGGCGGAGGGTGGAAGCCCGGTCTTTTCGGCAAACAGATGCAACTGATCTGGATAAGGCTTGGCCCGCGCCACCGAGTCATAGCCGATGATCGCCGCCATCAGATTGGTGATGCCCGAGCTTTCGGCCATGGCGCGGGCGCCCGCCTCTGAATCATTGGTTGCAATGCCCAGCACATAGCCCAGCGCAAGCAGCTCCTCGAGCGTTTCGGTGAGGCCGGGAATTTCGACGGCGGTGTGAGTGATCTGCGCATTGACCAGATCCTCATAATGGGTGGCGCGCTGGCGCACCGCATCGGGCGTGAGCTCTGGATGCCAGAGCGACACCAGCTCGGCGGTGGTCCCCGCCGCAATCACCGAGCCGCCGACAAAGCGCTCGGCGTCCCAGTCATAGCCACCCCGCGTCACCAGTTCGCGCGCCGCGTCTTCGTCGCCCTTGGCGGCGGCGCGGGCCAGACCCATCAGAATGGAAAACCACGACTGGTTGAAGTCGATCAGCGTGCCGTCCTTGTCGAACAGAATGCCGCGAATGGCTGAAATGTCGGGCATGAGGTTCCTTGGGAATTACTGCTGCCCCGAGGCTAGGGGGCGAAGATGTCGCTGACAAGTCACCGCGCTAGCCGAGGACCCGCCCCGCTACCAAGGCCACATGGAGAACATGGGCGATGACAAAGCCCGATGCGGCAAAGAGATAGGCCCAGCTGACCCAGCGGCGAAATGTCGAGCTTAGGTCAAAACCGATCAGGCCAATGCCCGCCAGCCAGAGCGCAGGCGTATAGGCGGGCGCGGCAAGGCCGAGCAAGCTTTGGCTCCAGCCTGAGGCTGGCGCGGTAATTAGTGGCCACCAGGCGAAGCCATAGGCGAGAAGGCCAAGCGCGTAGAGCGCGAGACCGACTTTCTGGCGGCGGGTGCGGAGGCGCAGCAACATCAGAGCCGGCAGGCCGGTGACGGCATAGCGGCAGAGATTTTCCGCCAGCGCCAGCGGCATCGGAATATCGCGCCAGAAGGTTTCGGATTGCAGCATGGGCGGCAGCGCACCGGCGAAGAGCAGGTTGATCGCCAGCACCGGAAGCATCAGCCAGAAGCAATTGCCGAGATATGCGCGCATATGCCCCCCGACACCTTGATGCTCGTCGCCTCTTGGTAGACGAGATGGGACGGGCTGGGCAATCGGCGTCGAACCGGCTAGGTCTCATGCGGGCCTTGGGGAGCTGCACCGTGCCATCCAGTTTTATCGCCGTCACCTGTGGGTGCATTGTCTGATGTGGTTGGTGGTGGCGGCACTCCTCAGTAGCGGTGGCTGGTTTCTGTTTCGGCGATGGCGCCGGACCATTCCGACCGATCCGCGCCTGACAATGGCCTATTGGCGCAATTCCGGCCTCGTGCTCGGGGCATACCTGTTGTCCATTCTGCTCGGCGCAGGCGTGACGCGCATCATGGTGGGGTTCAATCGCGGGGGTTGGGCGGATCTCTTGATGGTCGCCTTCTTCATCGTCTGGGTGGGCTATGGCGCGGTGTGGATGCTGCGCTATCTGCCAACGACAAAGCCGCAACCGGCCTGGCTGACGCGGCCACGCGGCTGGCTTGACGCGGTGGCGCTGCTGGCATTGGCGGGGCTGGCAACCGGAGCACGGATGCTGTGATCCCCTGTTTTTGCCGGGCTCTGGGCAAAGCAGCGCAATCGGGCTAGGTCTATGCCCAGCCTTGGGGGATCAAGACCATGCCAACCACCACATTCTTTGTCGCCTTTGCGACCCTGTTTGCCACGGTTGGCGTCGCCGATATCGCCTTCATCTTTGCCGCGCTGACCAAGCACAATACGGCCAAGCAGCGCTTTGCCTTTGCCACGCGCGGCGTCATCATCGCCGGCATCATCCTGCTGCTGTTTGGCGTGCTGGGCACGCCTATCCTCGATCTCTTCGGCATCACTATCCCCGCGCTGCGCACCGCTGGTGGCCTGCTGCTGTTCCTGATCGCCATCGACATGGTGTTCGCCCGCCATTCGGGCGGCACCGGCACGACCGATGAGGAAGAGGTGGAGGCGCGCCAGCGTGATGATATCGCCGTGTTCCCGCTCGCCATGCCCCTGCTCGCCGGTCCCGGCGCCATCAGTGCGGTGATCCTGCTGACAACCGGCACCACGACGGACCTTGAGTTCTGGGCTGTGCTGCTGGCGATCGTGGTGATCCTGTTCCTCGCCTGGCTCACCCTGCTGGTGGCCATTCCCATCCAGCGCCTGCTCGGGGTCACCGGCCTTGCGGTGGTGTCGCGCGTGGTGGGTATCCTGCTGGCGGCGCTGGCGGTGCAGTTCGTCTTTGACGGCATCAAATCGAGCGGGCTGCTGAGCGGCGTGGCGGCTTAGCCCAGAGGGGCTGGAGCCGCGCCTGATCGGTAAACTTTTCTTTAATTTACAGGGTTAATCAAAGCTTAACCTAGTCGTTGACGCGGCGCCCCAAACAGGCCATTGCAAGGCTCAATGCTTCTCCTGGAGACAACGACAGTCATGCGTATCGCGGCCGCTATCAGTCTATTCATTCTTGCGATCATGGCCGCCAGCTCGAGCGGCACCACGGCTGCGCGCTCCGAAATGCTGCTGCCCCTGACATCGACCGCCAATTAAGCAAAAACGGCCGGCTTGCGCCGACCGTCCAAAAGCTTTTTTCAAAGCCCGCAATTACTTCTTGCTGTTGCCGGCGCTGCCGCTGCCCAGACCCGTGACAGGCGTATTGGCGACGACCTTGTCCTTTTTCGGTTTCTTGGCTTCTTTGTTGCTGCGCATCTGACCCTTGGCCATGTCCATTCTCCTCACATCGGGCGGCTCGCCCGGGAATGATGGCTAAAAGCTAGTCCTCCCCACGGACGGTTGCAAGCCATGCCCGGTGCCGGCGCGCAGATTTGACATTCCCCCCGGTTCTGCTTTGATAGCGCCATGCACGCTTTCGATTGTTGCCATCGCCAGCATTACCGGTTCCGCCTCCTCCGAGGCGTTTGACCTGGTTCGGCCACCTGCCACGCCCTCGGGCAAGCGCAAGGGCCGTGCCAGGATTTAAGCCCCCATACCATCAGTGATCCCTGCACCCGCTTCGCGCGGCGTGCCTGTCATCGTCCGCCGATCCATTGCCCCCAAAGCGATGGCGCGGGGCGATGCGCTTTTACGGAACAAGACGATTATGACTTTCCCATACGGCCTGACCATCGCCATCAGCGGCAGCCACAAGCTCAAGCGTTTCACCCAGTGGGCCGAAGCCACCCTGCCCGACCTGCAATATCGTCTGCCCCCGCAAACCCCGATCAAGACCGAGACCATGACCATTCGCCTGAGCGCGGTGGAAGATCGCGCGCGGGTGCTCTCGGCCCTCTCGACCAGCAAGCTCTAGGTGGCCCGGGCGTCGCCATGCGTGCTCGCGGCGCCCTCTCTCCCATTTCTCTCAACACAAAAGGAAACCAAAACCATGGGTGCCCCCGCCCAGTTCTTCATGACCGACCGGGACTATGCCATCCTGCGCGGGATCGCGATGGCCCGGCCGACCGGCGAACGCGGTTATTTCGATCTGCTGCGGCATAAGCTTGTCTATGCCGACATCGTGGCGCCCGACCTGATCGATCCCGATGTCGTAACCATGAACAGCCAGGTTCGCTACAAGCTCGGCGACGGCCGCTGGCTGGAGCACAAGCTGGTGATCGGGGCGGCACGCGAAGTGATCGGCCAGACCGTGTCGCTGCGCTCCATGCATGGGCTGGCGCTGCTGGGCATGCGCGAAGAACAGGTCTTTGCCTATGACGGCTCGGCCGATGCGGTTTCGGTCGAATCCGTGTTGTTCCAGCCTGAGGCAGACGCCGAAGTGCGCTCCTATGGGCAGGCCCGGATGTGGCAGGGGCGCTAAAAGCGCCCCTTTATCCTATTTGGCAAACTGGCAGCGGCCGGTCGGCGCGAGATAGGCAATGGCCCGCGGATCGCATCCGGTCGAGAGGAATGTCAGCCAGTCATTCTGGTTGCCATAGAAGGCATTGCGATCGACTTCGCCCTTCACGCCCGGCACCACGCCGGTCTGCGTCCACTGCCAGAAGGTCCAGGTGCGATTGCGGTAGCGTTCATGCGGCTGGGCCGCCGTCGAGCGCAGCCAGAAGGCATTGGGGAAGCTCTCGCCTTCCAGAATATCGCGGTGGAAGTTCATGTCGGTGTAAATGATCGGCAGCTTGCCGGTGTGGCGCTCCATCGCGTCGAGCATCACGCGGATCTTTTCCAGCGCATCGGCGCGGTTCGGTTTGACCTTGCAGCTCGAATGGTTGTTCCATTCCAGATCGAGCACCGGTGGCAGCGCATCGGGATCATTGGGCACATTGGCCACGAACCACGCCGCCTGTTCGGACGCCAGCGAGCACCAGGTCATGAAGTGGTAGGCGCCGCGCGGCATGCCGGATTCGCGCGCCCGCACCCAGTTCACCCGGAAATTGGGGTCGATATAGTCCTTGCCCTCGGTCGCCTTCATGAACACGAAGTTGATCCCGGCGGCACGCGCACGCTGGAAATCGACGTTTTCCTGATAGCGCGCCACATCGATCCCCTGAATGGGCATGGCGCGGGCGCGATCAACGCCCGAATGCGGCCGGTTATCGCCCTGGATCGGGCCATAGAGCCCACCCCCGCTGGAACAGGCGACCAATATGGCGGCCAGGGCAGCAGCCAGCGTGATTTTCGCAAGTCCACGGAGCGAGGGGAATGGCCGGCAGGCGGTCATGGGCAGAACTCAACGCATTAGATTTAATTGAGCCTTTCAATCACCATGGCGCGGTTAATGGAGGATTAGGGTAACCATTGTGGCAGCGAGCATGGTTAACAAGCCGTCTTTCGTTCGCCCTACGTTCTTGTTCGCCCGGAAAGCCTCTGCTAGCCTCGTTCAGGGCTTGGGGCGTTTTGACATGGTCACGCGCGTTTCGACGGTGGCATTTCTCGGTATCGAGGCGGTTCCGGTGGATGTGCAGGTGCAAATCGCGCCCGGCATGCCCGCCTTCGTGCTCGTCGGATTGCCCGATAAAGCCGTCAAGGAAAGCGGCGAACGCGTCCGCGCGGCGCTGGTTGCCTCAGGGCTGGGTCTGCCGCCCAAGCGCATCACCATTAATCTCGCGCCCGCCGATCTACCCAAGGAAGGCAGCCATTACGATCTGCCCATCGCGTTGGCGCTGATGGCCGCCATTGGCGCCATTCCGCAGGATGCGCTGGATGGCTATCTGGCGCTGGGCGAACTGGGGCTCGACGGGCGGCTGGCCCATGTCGGCGGCATCTTGCCTGCGGCGATTGCCGCGCAGGGGCGTGAGCTGGGCCTGATCTGCCCGGCACCGTCGGGCTCCGAGGCCGCCTGGGCGGGGGAAGGGCTTGATATCATTGCCGCCGAAAGCCTTCTGGCGCTGGCCAATCATCTGACCGGCCATCAACTGGCGGCGCGCCCCCTGCCCCGCAAGCATCTGAACGCGACAGGCCTGCCCGATCTCAGCGAAGTGCGCGGCCAGCAGGTGGCGCGGCGCGCGCTCGAAGTGGCGGCGGCGGGCGGGCATAACCTTTTGATGATCGGCCCTCCCGGTGCGGGTAAATCCATGTTGGCGGCGCGGTTGCCCTCCATCCTGCCGCCGCTCGATCCGCGTGAATTGCTTGATATTTCGATGATCCAGTCCATTGCCGGCGAGCTGGCGGGCGGCGCGATTTCCGATCGCCGTCCCTTCCGCGCGCCGCATCACTCGGCCTCGATGGCCGCTTTGGTGGGTGGTGGGCTCAAGGTACGCCCGGGCGAAGTCAGCCTCGCGCATAATGGCGTGCTGTTTCTCGATGAGCTGCCTGAGTTTGCGCCCAGCGTGCTCGACAGCCTGCGCCAGCCGCTTGAAGCGGGGGAAACGGTGATCGCCCGCGCCAATGCGCGGGTGAGCTATCCCAGCCGCGTGCAGCTGATCGCGGCGATGAACCCCTGCAAATGCGGGCTGGCAGGCACACCCGGGCATACCTGCAAGCGCGGTAAAGCCTGCGCCGACGACTATCAGAGCCGCGTTTCCGGGCCTTTTCTCGATCGCATCGATATTCGCGTCGACGTGCCCGCTGTGACGGCTGCCGATATGATCGCGCCCTCCGGTGCTGCCGAAAGCTCGGCCGATGTGGCCCATCGCGTCGCCGAAGCGCGGCATCGTCAGCGCGAGCGCTATCTCGCCCATGGCGCGCCTGAGGTGTTCACCAATGCCGGGGCTGGGCCCAGCCTGATCGAGGCCGTGGTCAATCCTGATCGCGAAAGCCAGTCGCTGTTGCTGCAGGCCGCCGAGCGGTTCAATTTGTCTGCCCGCGCCTATCACCGCGTGCTCAAGGTGGCCCGGACGCTGGCCGATCTGGCCGGAGCCGACGCTGTCGGGCGCCCTCATATCGCTGAAGCGCTCAGCTATCGGCTCAATTTCGGAGTGGCTTAGTTGGCCCATCGTATTTCCGCGGGCGTGCTCGCCCTGAATGAGGGCCGGATTTTGCTGGTGCGCCACTATCGCAATGACCACCACGATTTCTGGGTGGGTCCGGGCGGCGGCGTTGAAGGCGGCGAAGAGCTCCCCGCTGCGGCTGAGCGCGAATGCCTTGAGGAAACCGGCCTTACCGTGCGGGTTTCTCGCCTTGCCTATATCGACGAGCTGTGGAGCGACACCGATCGTGCGATCAAGTTCTGGTTTCTCGCCGACTATGTGTCCGGCGCGCTCGATGTGAACGCCAATCCTGCTGACGGCGAGTCCATCGTGGAGGCCGCCTGGTTTACCCGCGATGACCTGCCGGAAGGGCATGTGTTTCCCGATCCGCTCCGTACACGGTTCTGGGATGATCTGGCGACCGGGTTCCCGCATCCGATCAAACTGCCTCTGCGGCGTATGCAGTTTTGAGTGCCTGCTCTTTCCACTGAACATCTCTACACATCGGCGCTTCCCTTGGACTTGATCCGAGGTGTCTTCCACTTGTGCCGCGCTGAGAGTGGCACTCGGATCAAGTCCGAGGGCAGCGCCGGTGTTGGGGGCTGGGGTGGAGGATGGGAGAGGAATCTCCCTGCTCAAACCGCCCCGCGCCCGGCGTAGAGGAGGTCACAACGCGTCTGGGGGCGCGATTGCATGTAGAGGTCGGCGCTGGGCAGGAACAGCTGCTGCCATTCCGTCGCCCACTCTCCGACGCCCCGCGCATAGGCTGCGGCCAGCGTGGTGGAGCGGTCGCTTTCGACAAAGATTTTGAGGCTGTAGAGCGCCGCGACATCAGGATGGAGCGATGAAACGCCCTCAATGATCACTGATTTGTCGAGGGTCACGGTCCGCGCTTCCGGAGCGATGCTGAGCGTTGACCAGTCGAACGGCTGGTAGCTGCACCTGCCCGTCTGCGCCAAAGCCTGGATGGCGTCGAGAAATGCGTCATAGCGGATGTATTGGAACGGAAAGGCAGGCTGGGTTCGGCTGGGCCAGTCTGCCGGAGCGGCAATGAAATCATCGAGATAGATGCAGTTGAGATCAAGTCGGTCGATCAACTGGTCGGCCAGCGTGCTCTTGCCCGAGACCGGAAGACCATCAATGGCAATGAGGCCGGGTGATGCCAGATTGGTGACTGTCGTGATGATGTCGTCCAGCGTCGCGACAGTCACGCGATTAGCGCTGAAGCCAGCGCGTCGACGTCGCGCTCGGTGAAGACGGCAATGCCGTTTTGGCGCAGCAGGGCGGCGGTGACGCCGGCAGCATGATGGCGGGTGCCGTCGAATTTGCCGTCATAGATCGTGCTGCTGCCGCAGGACGGACTGCCGTCGATGAGAAGGGCATGGTGGATATCGTGCTCGCGGGCCAAGGCGAGCGCCGCTTCGGCACCAGCAAGGAACGGCGCGGTGACGTCGGCGCCGGTATTGTCGACGACGCGCCCCGAACCGGACAGCACGGCATCGCCGGAGCTGTTGTCAGCGATTTCGGCCGGTGGACGCGGCACCGAAAAACCGCCTGCGAGTTCGGGGCAAATGGCAACCAGGCGCCCCTCGTCGCGCCAATGGGCAACCAGCGGATGATCGAGCGGTTTGCCCTTGCCGTTGTAGCGCACGGGGCGACCCAAAAGGCAGGCGCTGATCAGGATTTTCGGTTTGGTGCTCATCGACAGCTTTATAGGCCGGATTGGATCCGGTGGATAAGCCTGTGAATAGGTGTTTCACGTGAATCCTTGTTACCGCACGCTGGTATAGCCGCCCGCAACGCCGTGGGGCGACAGCACGACCTGCCAGAGATTGATGTTGCGGGCCCGGAACAATGCGGCCGACACCGACAGGTAATAGCGCCACATGCGGCGGAAGCGCTCGTCATAATGATGCGCCAGGGTCGGCCAGGCGGCATCGAAATTGGCGAGCCAGGCCATCAGTGTGCGATCATAATGGGCGCCGAAATTGTGCCAGTCTTCCATGACGAACAGGCCTTCGAGGGCTTTGCCGATCTGGGCGACCGATGGCAGCATGCCATTGGGAAATATGTATTTTTCGGTCCACGGATCGCCATGCGTGCTCGATTGATTGCCGCCAATGGTGTGCAGCAGCATCAGCCCGTCGGGCGCCAGCAGCGTTGCGGCCTTCTCGAAATAGCTGCGATAGTTTTTGTAGCCGACATGCTCGAACATGCCGATCGAGATGATGCGGTCGAATTGACCGTCCAGCGCCTCATAATCGAGCAGCAGCGTTTCGACCGGCAGGCCCGCCGTGCGGGCATTGGCCAAGGCCGCCTGTTCTTTGGAGACAGTGACCCCAACACCGGTCACGCCATAGCGCTCGGCGGCAAATTGCAGGAAGCCGCCCCAGCCCGAACCGATGTCGAGAATGCGCATGCCGGGCTGAAGACCGATCTTGCGGCAGATGAGGTCGAGCTTGGCCTCCTGCGCGGCATCGAGGTTGGGCGCATCCTTCCAATAGGCGCAGGAATAAATCATGCGCTTGTCGAGCATGGCCCCATAAAGGTCATTGCCGATGTCATAGTGTTTCTCGCCGACTTCCGTGACATGTCGTCGCTGCAGGTTGAGCAGTTTGGCGCGCAGCACGCTGCCGATCAGGGCGAGATCTCGGGGAAAATTATCCTGGATATGGGCGGCGGCGAACTTGAACACCATCTGGTCGAGCGCCTCGGCGTCCCACCAGCCGTCCATGTAGCTTTCCCCAAGGCCCACAGTGCCTTGGCTGAGAACCCGGCTGAACAGGGCCTCATTGTGAACTTGGATATCCCAAGGGCGATCCCCACCTATGCGAACGTCGGCGCGGGCGATTTGGGTTTCTACGAATTGCCTTGCAGTGCTGGACATGATGGCAGCATGAGTTGGCTTAAGGGACGCTGAGTATGCTTCATCGTCAATCGACGATCAATAGCGCTCAGCTTTCGTTAAACGCGCCTGCGGTACGGAGGTTGCGTGGGGTGGCATATGCGACGTAGTGGCGAACTGATTCAGTGGAATAACAAGGGCGGTTACGGCTTTGTCCGTGACGAGCAGGGGCGGGAATATTACGTCCATATTTCAAAGGTTCCCGGTGACAGCCGTCCGCGCCTGGGGGATCGGCTGACGTTCGACGTCGCGACCGGGCGAAACGGGCGTCCTGCCGCGGTCGATGTGATCATTGCCCCACAGCCGACGACGCCTGCTCCCAGACCCAGCCTGCGCCCGACCTCATCCAATGTGTCGCCCTATAAACTTGGCCTGCGCACCGCGGCAGCCACCATGATGACCCTGCTGATCGTGCTGGCCATTGCCAATGGCCACATGACGCCCTGGTTCAGCCTGATCTATATTTTCATGGGAACGGCGTCGGCGCTGTTTTATCGCTTCGACAAGCTCTACGCGCTCAGCGGGCAGTATCGGGTCAGCGAGGGCTCGCTGCACATCGTCGATTTTACCTTTGGCATCATCGGCGGGCTGGCGGCGCAGGAGGTCTATCGCCACAAGACCGTCAAGCCGCGCTTTGTTGCCACCACCTGGGCAATCGCGTTGCTGCACACCGTCGCGCTGGCCTTTGTGGTCTTCGTGCCGTTCTCCGCCTAATCCCCGGCCGGTGATTCACGTGAAACTGCCGCCTGATGGGCGCGCCATTCGGCCTCCCATTCGTCGCGCCATTCGCGTTCGAGCACGGCGCGGCGCTTGCCGTAACGCTCCTCGGTGACGGTCAGCTCGACAATGCGGTCGGTGCGGAAATTGCGGAAGGCTGTGCGCAGGCAGCACCAGGCGGCGATGATCTGCTTGCCTTCGTAATAGGCCAATTGCACCGGCCAGATGGTGCGCTCGGACGGATTGCCGCCCTCATCCTGATAGCCAATGCGCAGCGCTTTTTCGGTGCGCATGGCCTGCCGGACCTGCCCCAGCACCGGCATCGGCTTTTTCTCGCCCCAGACGGCGACGGGCCAAAGCCCGGTATCGTTGATGCGGTCGCGCAGATCTTCGGGGGATGCGGTGGCGATCTTGGCCAGTGCGTTTTGTGCCGCGGCGCCAAGGCCGTCATCGGGCTGCGCCCCCACCCAGCGGGCCCCCAGCACCAAGGCTTCAAGCTCTTCGGGGGTGAACATCAGTGGCGGCAGGAAGAAACCGGGCTTCAGCATATAGCCAACTCCCGCCTCGCCATCGATGGGCGCGCCAAGGCCGATAAGCGTCTGCACGTCGCGATAGAGCGTGCGGACGGACACACCCTGCTCCTGGGCAAGCGCGGCTGCCGTGACCGGACGACGATGCCGCCGCAGCGCGTCCATGACGGCAAAAAGGCGCTCGGTCTTGTCCATGGTTTGCTCTCCGTGCGGTGCGGGGACTGCTCGATTCTGGGCAGGCGCTGCAGTTTATGCGATCTGGCCGTAAAACGCCCGGATGTCATGGGCCATCTCCTCGGGGATTTCGAGCGCAGGAAAATGGCCGCCTGCCCGCGCTTCGCTCCAGCGCACGATGTTTTGCAGGTTTCTCTCGCCCCAGGCGCGCGGCGCAGGATTATCGAAGGGCGGCAACAGCACGGCGTGCGGCACCTGATGGCGCGGCGCGGGTCCCATCAATTGGGGATCGGCAAAGGCTTCCTTATAGAGCCGCACCGAGCTGCCAATGGTCTGGCTGAACCAATAGACCGAGAGGATTGTGGCAAGATCATCGAGGGCGAAGGCATTGGCTATGTCGCCGCCATTGTCGCTAAATACGTAATATTTCTCGAGAATCCATGCGGCGAGGCCCGCCGGGGAATCATTGAGGCCAACCGCCAGCGTGGCCGGCTTGGTGCCCTGGATCGTCACATAGGCGCCCTCGGTAAAGGCCATATAGTCGGCGCGTTGGAGAAAGGCTGCTTCTTCCGGCGTTGGGTCACTGGGGCGGGGAAAGCCTGAAAAAACATTGACGTAATGCGCCCCGATCAACCGCTCTGGGACATCGCGCACCAGCGCCATTTCAACGCCAGTGCCCATATCCGAGCCCGAGATGAGGAATTTATCATAGCCCAAACGCGTCATCAGCTCGGCCCAGAGCGGCGCAACGGCGCTGAGGTTCATGCCCGGCTTGTTGGGTTGGCCGGAAAAGCCAAAGCCGGGCAGCGAGGGGATGACGACGTCGAACGCCACGCCATCGACCGGCGCGGTGAGCAGAGGCACCAGCGGCAGCAATTCGACGAAATTGGAGGGCCAGCCATTGGTCAGAAGGATCGGCACATTGGTGTCGCCCTGCCCGCGCACATGGACGAAATGGACGGCCTCGCCGTCGATCTCTTCAACAAATTGGGGGAAGGCGTTGAGCCGGGCCTCGGCGCCGCGCCAGTCATATTGCTCGGCCCAATAGGTGATGAATTCGCGGAGAAACCCATCCTCGATGCCATAGTCCCAGCCGGTATGGGGCAACGTTTTGGCAAAACGGGTCTGGCCCAACCGTGCTTCAAGATCAAACAGCGCCGCGTCGGGAATAGCGATGGTAAAGGGGTGCATTCCGGTGTCTCCAGGGGCGCAGCCATGGGCTGCATCGTGGAGAGAGCTATGCGCCAGCGGTGCTGACAGGGCGTGGCAGCAGAAACGCCGAGTCCCTCAGTGGCCGTCATTGCCCGGCTTGTCCGGGCAATCCATGCGTTGGTGCATCCGGGGGAGATGGATCACCCGGACGAGCCGGGTGATGACGGTTGTGAGGAGATCGCGGGTCACAGGGTGATCGACCAGAAAGGCTCTCGGATAAGGCCCGAGGGTAACGCTCGCTGAAGGATGCTTCACCTCGACCGGTCACTATAGCAACCGGCCACCGATCCATCGTCATTGCCCGGCTCGTCCGGGCAATCCATGCGCCCGGCAGAAGATGGATCACCCGGACGAGCCGGGTGATGACGGTTATGGGGAGGTCGTGGTCTTACGCGATCTCGAATTCGCACCAGTGGCGGTAGGGGCGCTCTGGGGAATAGATGATATTGGGGAAGTGAGGATTGTGCAGCGCGTCGGCAAAGGCCTGATCTTCAAGACAGAAACCGGAATGGTTCCCATAGTGCTTGCCGCCGAGGCCGGGCGCCGCCACATCGGTGGTGACGCTGTTATAGACCTGCACGCCTGGACGATCGCTCCATAGCTTGAGCGTCAGATCCTTGTCGGGGGATATAACGGTCGCGATCGGCTCTGAGGTGGCCCGACCGGTGTCGAGCACCATGCCGATATCATAGTCCACCGGTGCGCCAGACGCGTCGCGCATGGTGCGGGCGGTCCGCAGATCATAGATCGTGCCGCGCGATGGCAGAATGGCGCCGGTTGGCGCGAGATCTTCGCCCAGCTGGGTATAGGCGCTCGAATTGACCTGGATGGAGTGGTCGAGCACATCGGCCGTGGTGCCGAGGTTGAAATACTGGTGCTGAACCAGGCTGATCGGGGTGGGCTGATCGGTGGTGGCGCTCAGCTCGAGACGCAGCTTGTTGCCGCGCAAGGTGTACGTGGCCGAGAAGTTGACGCTGCCGGGATAACCCATGGCGCCATCGGGGCTGAAATGGGTGAAGCGGACGGCATTGTTGGCCTCATCGACCTGACCATCCCACACCTGGCGGCCCAAGCCTTCATCGCCACCATGCAACTGCAACGTGCCAGCATTGGCGGGGAGCGTGTAGTGCTTGCCGTTGAGATCAAAGCTCGCATTCTTGACGCGATTGGCCACGCGGCCAGCAAGCGAGCCGAAATGGGGGCTGTGTTCAGGATAGGCGTCGAAATTGTCGAAGCCGAGAACCACCGAGCGTTCGCCACCGGCAACCGGCACACGCCAGTCGCGCACGGCAACGCCGTAGCCGATAATGTCGACGCTGACGCCGGTCGTGCTGACGAGGCGGAACTGGTCGACGCGCTTGCCTTTGAATTCGCCAAATGTCGAAACGTCGATCGGCATCGGTGCCTCCCCCTGTTTTATGAGCGCGGCACCTGTAGCGCGCTTCACAGGCCCCAAGCAACGCACTCTTGACGTTTTGTCGCAGCGCGCCAAAGGTGGCCGCAAAGCCGTGGGAGCCAAAGTGAACGAAATTGGACTGAGACGCCGTGCCACTGTCCACGATGTTGCGCGGGCAGCAGGCGTGTCCCTGGCGACGGTCGATCGCGTGCTGAACGGGCGGCCCGGGGTGCGGGCTGCGACGGTCGAAAAGGTCGAGGCCGCCATTGCCGAGATCGGCTTTCAGCGCGATTTGTCCGCCTCGCTGCTGGCCCGGGCGCGCGATCTGCGCGTGGTGTTTATCATCCCCGACAGCTCCAATGAGTTCATGGCCAGCCTTGCCGACGCCGTGACGCGCCGCGCCGGACAGGCCCTGACCGACCGCATCTATATCGAAACCCAGCGCTTGCGCGCGCTCGATGCCGGGGCTTTGGCCAAGGCGCTCGACGGGCTCGATGCCCGCACCACCGATTGCGCCGTGATTGTGGGGGGCGAAGAACCATCGGTGCTGACGGCGGTCGATAGCGCCACCAAGCGCGGCATAGTGGTGATGACGCTGGTGTCGGACTTGCCGGCAACGCAGCGCCACCATTTCATCGGCGTCGACAATGTGGCCGCCGGACGCACGGCGGCAAGCCTGCTCGGTCGCTTCCTGCCGCAGGGCGGCAAGGTGGCTGTGATCGCCGGTTCGTTGCATTTGCGAGACCATAGCGAACGCCTGAGCGGGTTTCGCGCGACCATGGCAGCCGAGTTCCCTGCCCTCGAGCTGATCGGGCCGAGCGAGGGCCATGACGAGCGCAGCGAAACCGAGGCGATTGTCGCCGATGTGCTGGCGCGTCATCCCGATCTGGCTGGGCTATATAATCTCGGTGCGGGCAATGCCGGGCTTGTCGCCGCCCTTGATGCCGCGCCAAGCGCCAGTGCCCTGCGCGTCATTGCCCATGAGTTGACCGAGCCCACAAGGCGTGGGTTGCGCTCGGGGGTGATCGACGTGGTGCTGGACCAGAACCCTGATGGCGAAATCCGCGAGGCGATTGCGGCGGCGCGTACCTTGGCTTTGGGTGGACACGGCGCCCTTGTCAGCGACCCTATTGAAATCGGGATTTTCCTGCGCGACAATTTGCGCTAAGAGAAGCGCCATTCATCAAACCGGCGTGGCCCAAAAATGGGCCGGGAGGACGTTCAGATGTTGTTTGTCACCGTAAATGAGGTACGTGCCTCATGACCTATCTTGGCATTGATATCGGCACGTCCGGCGTCAAGGTTTTGCTGATCGACGCGCATGGTCGCGCCCTCGGCGAAGCATCTGCCGCTGCCGTTGAGCCGGTCCGCCCGCATCCCGGCTGGTCCGAGCAGAACCCCGCCGATTGGTGGACTGCGACGCTCGAAGCCATCGATAAATTGTCGAAGGCGCATCCGTCTGAGGTGGCAAAAGTGCGCGGCATTGGCCTCTCCGGTCATATGCATGGCGCGACCCTGCTCGGCAAAAACGACGAAGTCTTGCGCCCCTGCATCCTGTGGAATGACGGTCGTTCGGCTGCCGAGTGCAAGGAAATGGAAGCGGCGCTTCCAAGCCTGCGCCAAATCTCGGGCAATATCGCCATGCCCGGCTTTACCGCGCCCAAGATCGCCTGGGTGCGCAAGCATGAGCCTGAAATCTACGCCAAGATCGCCAAGGTCCTTCTGCCCAAGGCCTATGTGCGCCTGCTGCTGACCGGCGAGCATGTCGAGGACATGTCCGACGCCGCTGGCACGCTGTGGCTCGACGTCGCCAAGCGCGACTGGTCTGACGAGCTGCTGGCCGTCACCGGCCTCAATCGCTCCCACATGCCGCGCCTTGTCGAAGGCTCGGCGCCCTCGGGCAATCTCAAGCCCGAACTGGCGTCGCGCTGGGGCATTGGTGGCACGGTTGTCGTCGCTGGTGGCGCCGGTGACAATGCCGCTGCCGCGTGCGGTATCGGCGCGATCCGGCCCGGCGAAGGCTTTGTCTCGCTTGGCACCTCGGGCGTGCTGTTTGTCTCCAACGACAAGTTCCGCCCCAATACCGAAGCGGCGGTCCACGCCTTCTGCCACGCCATTCCCGATACCTGGCACCAGATGGGCGTCATCCTCTCGGCGACCGATAGCCTCAACTGGCTGTCGCATATCACGGGCCAGAAGCAGGCTGCCTTGTCGGGGGCTGCCGAAGCTGATTTCACCGGTCCGGGCGAGGAAATCTTCCTGCCCTACCTGTCGGGTGAGCGTACGCCGCACAATAATGCCGGTGCGCGCGGCTCCTTCGTGGGCCTGTCGCATCGCTCCGATCCGGCCAAGCTGGCCCAGGCGGTGATGGAAGGCGTGACCTTTGCCTTCCGCGACTGCCAGCGCGTGTTGCATGACGCGGGCACCAAAATCGATCGCCTTCTGGCGGTGGGTGGCGGCGCCAAGTCTGCGCTCTGGCTCAAGATGATCGCCACCAATCTCGACATGGAAATCGCCCTCCCCGAGGACGGCGATTTCGGTGGCGCGCTGGGCGCCGCCCGTCTCGGCTTTTGCGCCGCGGAGGGCGCGGACCCGCACACCATCATCACCATGCCTGATATCAAGACCGTCATCGCGCCCGATCGCGCGCTGTCATCTGCCTATGCCGACCAATATGCGCGCTATCGCGCACTCTATCCCGCCATCGAGGAGGCTCGTAAGTGACTGA
This sequence comes from Devosia epidermidihirudinis, assembly GCF_000971295.1. GTDB lineage: Bacteria > Pseudomonadota > Alphaproteobacteria > Rhizobiales > Devosiaceae > Devosia > Devosia epidermidihirudinis. Next base: position 44,732 of record NZ_LANJ01000016.1, read on the forward strand.
TTTCTTTAAGGGTATTTCGCCGGTCAAGTTTGAAGGTGCCAACAGCACCAACCCACTGGCATACCACCACTACAACAAGGACGAGATCGTCGCCGGCAAGCGGATGGAAGATCACATCCGTCCAGCCGTCGCCTATTGGCACACCTTTGCCTGGGAAGGCGGCGACCCATTTGGCGGCCGTACCTTCGATCGTCCATGGTACGATACCGGCATGGACGGCGCCCGCCTCAAGGCTGACGTCGCGTTCGAATTCTTCGACCTGCTCGACATTCCCTTCTTCTGCTTCCACGACGCCGATATCGCCCCTGAAGGCGCGACGCTGGCCGAGAGCAACCGCAATGTTCGCGAAATCGGCGAGATTTTTGCGCGCAAGATGGAAACCAGCCGCACCAAGCTCCTCTGGGGCACGGCGAACCTCTTCTCCAACCGCCGCTATATGTCGGGCGCTGCCACCAATCCCGATCCAGAAGTCTTCGCCTATGCCGCTGGCCAGGTGAAGAACGTGCTCGAGCTGACCCACGAACTGGGCGGCGAGAACTACGTGCTCTGGGGCGGTCGTGAAGGCTATGAGACGCTGCTGAACACCAAGATCGGCCAGGAACAGGACCAGATGGCCCGTTTCCTGCACATGGTGATCGAGCATGCCGAAAAGATCGGCTTCAAGGGCCAGATCCTGATCGAGCCAAAGCCACAGGAGCCCAGCAAGCACCAGTACGACTTCGACGTCGCCACGGTGTATGGCTTCCTCAAGAAGTACGGCCTTGAGACCAAGGTGAAGTGCAATATCGAAGTGGGCCACGCCTTCCTCGCCAACCATACGTTCGAGCACGAGCTGGCTCTGGCCGCTTCTCTGGGCATTCTCGGCTCGGTCGACGCCAACCGCAACGACATCCAGTCCGGCTGGGATACCGACCAGTTCCCCAACTCGGTGCCTGAGACGACCCTGGCCTTCTACCAGATCCTCAAGGCCGGTGGCCTGACCACCGGTGGCTGGAACTTCGACGCCAAGGTGCGTCGCCAGTCGATCGATCCAGCAGACCTGCTGCATGGCCACATTGGTGGTCTCGATGTCTTGGCCCGCTCGCTCAAAGCCGCTGCTGCGATCATCGCTGACGGCACCTATGACAAGGCCGTCGACGCCCGTTACGCCGGCTGGAACACAGCTGAAGGCAAGGCGATCCTCGAGGGCAAGGTGTCGCTTGCCGACCTCGCCGCCAAGGTCGAGAAGGATAACATCAACCCGCAGCCAAAGTCCGGTCAGCAGGAATACCTCGAAAACCTGATCAACCGTTTCGTTTGATTTAGATTTGGGTGGGGCCAGTCGCCCTGCCCCATAAATACGCACCCTCGGGCCCCGCCCGGGGGTGTTTTTGTTTTGGCGCGAGCGCCCCGGGCAGATTCACGTGAAACAGCGGCACGATCCGTTCACCATCGCGGGCACGGATTGGCGTGGCAGGGCTGCGTGACGAAAAGACTTGTTGCGAGGTGGGCTTGCCCGTGGTTGACCCGAAATGGTCAAATTACGGCAAGGGCGTAGAACGCCCATCCGCACCCAGGAGGATATGTTGAAGCTCGAATCGCTCGCCCTGCACCACGGCTATACGTCGGAGGCCACCACCAAGGCGGCTGCCGTTCCGATCTATCAGACCACGTCCTACACCTTCGATGACACCCAGCACGGCGCCGACCTGTTCGATCTCAAGGTCGCCGGCAATATCTATACCCGCATCATGAACCCGACGACCGCGGTGCTCGAAGCCCGCGTCGCCGAAATGGAAGGCGGCATTGGCGCGCTGGCCGTCGCCTCGGGCATGGCCGCGATCACCTATGCGATCCAGACCATTGCGGGTGCCGGCGACAACATCGTCTCGACCTCCCAGCTCTATGGCGGCACCTATAACCTGTTCGTGCACTCGTTCCCACGCCAGGGCATCGAGACCCGCCTGTTCAGCTACGACGATTATGATGCGCTGGAGCGCCTGATCGACGAGAACACCAAGGCGGTATTCCTTGAATCCATCGGCAATCCAGCCGGCAACGTGGTCGATATCGAGCGCATCGCCGAGATTGCCCATCGCCATGGCGTGCCTGTCATCGTCGACAACACGGTCGCGACGCCCTACCTCACCCGCCCGTTCGAGTTCGGCGCCGATATCGTGGTGCATTCGCTGACCAAATATATTGGCGGCCACGGCACCTCCATCGGCGGCATTATCGTTGATAGCGGCAAGTTCGACTGGAAGGCCAATGCCAAGCGCTTTGCCATCCTGAATGAGCCCGATCCGTCCTATCACGGCGTCGTCTATACCGAGGCGCTCGGTGCTGCGGCCTTTATCGGTCGCGCGCGCGTGGCTCCGCTCCGCAATACCGGCGCGGCGATCTCCCCGTTCAACGCCTTCCAGATCCTGCAGGGCCTTGAAACGCTTGGCCTGCGCATGGAGCGCCACACCGAAAATGCCCTCAAGGTCGCCAGGCACCTCAAGGCCCATCCAAAGGTCGAGTGGGTCAACTATGCCGGCCTGCCAGACAGCAAGTTCCACGCCCTCGCCCAGAAGATCTCCAAGGGTTCGGGCTCGGGCATCCTCAGCTTTGGCATCACCGGTGGCAAGGAAGCGGGCGGCCGTTTCATCGATGCGCTGCAGATGATCCTGCGCCTGGTCAATATCGGCGACGCAAAGTCCCTGGCCTGCCATCCGGCCTCGACCACACACCGTCAGCTCTCGCCAGAAGAGCTGGCCAAGGCAGGCGTGTCGGAAGATCTGGTCCGCATTTCGGTCGGCATCGAGCATATCGATGACATCCTCGCCGATATCGATCAGGCCCTCGCCAAGGCCTAGCCGATCACAATTTCCCGATCCGGGGCGACAGCGCCTCGGGTCGGGCCTACACTCTCTTCACTTGCAGACCAGCGTTCGTCCCTGACCGCTCTGTAATTGCCTTGGCCAGACGGCGGCGTTTTCCCTGCATTGCAACGGGAGTTTCGTCATGGCCCATTTTCACGTCCTGTCCGGCGCGAGCGACACGCTTGATCGGCCGGCCATCCGCACCATCACCATTGCTGACCTGTTCGACGTGCTGCGGCGCGGCGCCGCTGACTTCTGGGAAAAGCCATCCCACTACGTCATGTTGACCTTGATCTATCCCATTGTCGGCATTGCGCTCGCCGTGTGGATGAACGGCTATTACACTTGGCCCATGCTCTATCCGCTGGTCGGTGGCTTTGCCCTGCTCGGGCCTTTTGCGGCGATTGGGCTCTATGAAATCTCCCGGCGTCGCGAGCTGGGCGAAGACACGTCCTGGAAACATGCCTTTGAAGTCCTTCGCTCTCCCGCCATTGGCTCGATTGCGGCCATCGCCGTGCTGCTGTTCGCCATTTTCACTTTGTGGCTGACCGCCGCGCAGGCGCTGTATGAGAGCCTTTTTGGCTCCGCCCCACCCATGGCGCTGGGCGGTCTGATCAATCAGGTGCTGACCCAGCCGGGCGGTATGACTCTGTTGATCGTTGGTAATCTGATCGGGCTGCTCTTTGCGGTGGTGACGCTGTGCATGACGGTAATTGCCTTCCCGCTGCTGCTGGATCGCGATGTCGGGGCCTATATGGCCGTTGAAACATCGTTCCGCGCCGTGATGCGCAATCCGATCCCGATGCTCGCCTGGGGCGTGATTGTTGCGGTGGGGCTGTTTGTCGGCTCGATCCCGGTCTTTGTCGGGCTGGCGGTGGTCATTCCCATCTTTGGTCATGCCACCTGGCATCTCTATCGCAAGCTGGTGGTTTAGCCGTCCAAACATTGGGACAAAGCCGCGCGCAGCGGTTGGAATTTATCAGCGAAGGCCTTAGGGTCTCGGCTTTCCTAGCCGAGACCAGATGACTTGATGGATCAGACGCCGCTCGAACCCGCGCAGACCCAGGCCCTGACGCCCATGATGGCGCAGTATTTCGAGATCAAATCGGTCAATCCGGGCTATCTGCTATTCTATCGCATGGGCGACTTCTACGAGCTGTTCTTTGAGGACGCCGAGATCGCCAGCGCGGCCTTGGGCATCGTGCTGACCAAGCGCGGCAAGCATCTGGGCGAAGATATCGGCATGTGCGGCGTACCCATCCACGCGGCCAATGATTATCTCAATAAACTGATCAAGCTGGGCCATCGCGTCGCCATTTGCGAGCAAGTGGAAGACCCAAAGGAAGCCAAGAAACGCGGGTCTAAATCGGTTGTAAAGCGCGACGTGGTGCGCCTGATCACCGCCGGTACGCTCACCGAGGACGATCACCTCGATGCCCGCAAATCCAATTTCCTCGCCGCGCTGGCCATGGTGCGGCACGGCGAAACCGATTTCGCCCTTGCCTGGGCCGATGTGTCGACCGGCGAGACCTTCACCGTCGATCTCAGCGCCGATCAATTGCAGGACGAGCTTGCCCGCGTCGATCCGGCCGAACTCTTGATGGCCGACGCCACACGACAAGCTCTGGTTGAGCGACATCTGTTTGCCCCCGCCTGGGCTGGCATCACTCATGCCGCGCCCGCCGAAAGCTTTGATAGCGAAACCGCGACCGCTTCACTGCGCGCCGCCTTTCCGATTGGCATCTTTGATCCGACCGCTTTGTCGCGCGCCGCTCGCGCGGCTTTGGGGGCCGTCGTCGCCTATGTCGGGGAAAGCCAGAAGGGCGTCGGCATTGCCCTGCGCGCGCCTGTGGCTGATGGCTCCAGCCGCCATCTGGCGATTGACGCAGCCACCCGCTCGAGCCTTGAACTGCATCAGACCCAGCGCGGCCTGCAACGGGGCTCGTTGCGGCAGGTGATCGATCTGACAGTCACGGCGCCCGGATCGCGGCTGTTGTCGGCCCGCCTGGCCGCGCCCTTGGCCGATGCTGTGGCGATCAATGAACGGCTTGATGCAGTGGGCCTGCTGGCCGAGGACACCATGCTGTCGGGACGCATCCGTTCCGATCTCAAATCGGTCCCCGATCTGGCCCGCGCTCTGACGCGTCTCGCGCTCGATCGCGGTGGCCCGCGCGATCTGGCCTCCATCGGCAAGGCCGTGGGCGCTGCCGTGGCCTTGGCGGGACATTTTACCCGGCTCAGCGATGCGCCGACGGTTTTGGCGCGCTTGGCGAGGACCCTGGCGGAGGCCCCCGTGCAGATGGCGTCGGAACTGGCGCTGGCGCTTGATGATGAGTTGCCGTTGTTCTCGCGTGATGGCGGCTTTGTACGCCGGGGTTATGACGCAACGCTCGACGATGAGCGTGCGCTGGCCAGCGCCACCCGCGAGGTCGTGGCAGCGCTGCAGGCGCGGCTGATCGACGAGACCGACGTTCGCTCGCTCAAGATCCGGCACAATGGCGTACTCGGTTACTTCGTCGAAGTCCCGGCCGCCCATGGCACCAAGCTGCTCGAGGAGCCACATCGGCAGGTGTTCATTCACCGCCAGACCCTCGCCAATGCCATGCGCTTCACTACCACGGAGCTGGCCGAACTCGAGGGGCGTATCGCCAAGGCGCATGACGCGGCGCTGCAGATTGAACTGACCATTTTCGCCCGCCTGCGGGAAGCGGTGCTGGGCCGCACCGATGCGTTACGGCAATTGGCAGATGCTTTGGCCGAACTCGACGTCACGGCGGCACTGGGACATCTTGCCGCGACGCGCAGCTATGCCCGCCCCGAGATTGACACCTCGCTGGCCTTCGCCATCGAGGGCGGTCGCCACCCGGTGGTCGAGGATATGGTGCAGGCCGAGGGGCATAGTTTTGTTGCCAATGATGCTGATCTCTCCGGCGCCGAAGACATTGGCGGTGGCCGGTTGTGGCTGGTCACCGGCCCGAACATGGGCGGTAAATCGACCTTCCTCCGCCAGAACGCGCTGATCGCCATTCTGGCGCAGATGGGTAGCTATGTGCCCGCAACCTCGGCGCATATCGGTGTGGTCGATCGCCTGTTCTCGCGCGTCGGCGCATCCGATGACATTGCCCATGGCCGCTCGACCTTTATGGTCGAAATGGTTGAAACTGCAGCCATTCTCAACCGTGCGACGCGCCGCAGCCTTGTCGTTCTCGACGAAATCGGCCGCGGCACGGCGACCTTTGACGGGCTGTCCATTGCGTGGGCGGCGGTCGAAGCGCTGCACGAAACCACCGGCTGCCGGGCACTGTTTGCGACGCACTTTCACGAGCTGACCAGCCTCGCCAAAACGCTCAGCCGCGTTTCCAACGTCACCATGAAGGTGCGCGAATGGGAAGGCGAAGTGGTGTTCCTGCACGAAGTCGGTCCCGGCGCGGCCGACCGCTCCTATGGTATTCAAGTGGCGCGCCTTGCCGGCCTGCCCGAACCGGTGCTGGCGCGGGCGCGGCAGGTATTGACCGTGCTGGAGCTGCGCTCGGCGGGGACCGCCTCTTCCAGCCAGAAGGCCAGCGTGCTAGACGATCTGCCGCTGTTTGCACATCAGCCTGCTCCCAAGCCGGTGGTGCACGATCCAGTTCTTGCCGCGCTCGACGCCGTTCGCCCAGACGAAATGACTCCCAAACAAGCCATTGAAGCGCTCTACGAGTTGAAGAAAATCCGCGATGACGCTCGCCGAAGCTGACGCCAAACCGCGAAAACCGCAATTTGCGCTGAAATCCGCCGAGACCCTGATGGGGGAACTCGACGGCCTTGTCGGCGATCTCGATCCCAAATCGAGCGCCGCGCGGGCTGTGGTGCTGGCCCATATGCGCCAGACCCTGGCCGATGCGCGCACCAGCGCTGAAGCCGAATTGCTGGCCACCAGCAAGGGCACCCGCTGCGCACAGAACCTCTCCAATGCGCAGGACGAAATCATCACCGCGGTGCATCTGTTTGCCACCCGCCGCGTCTATCCGGTCGATAATCCCTCGGGCGCCGAGGCGATCGCGCTCTCCGCCGTTGGCGGTTATGGCCGGGGCACCCTCGCCCCCGGCAGCGACATCGATCTCCTGTTCATCCTGCCCTACAAGCAGACGCCCTGGGGCGAGCAGGTCACCGAATACATTCTCTATATGCTGTGGGATCTGGGCCAGAAGGTCGGCCATGCCGTCCGCTCGGTCGATGAATGTATCCGCATGGCCCGCGCTGATATGACGGTGCGCACGGCCACGCTCGAAGCCCGCTATGTCACGGGCGACAAGGGCCTGTTCGAGCAGCTGGTGCATCGCTTTGAAACCGAGATCATGCCCAAGACGGGGCCGGAATTCATCGCTGCCAAAATGGCCGAGCGCGACGAACGCCACAAGCTGATGGGCAATACGCGCTATGTGGTCGAGCCCAATATCAAGGACGGCAAGGGGGGGCTGCGAGACCTCAACACACTGTTCTGGATCGGGAAATATTTCTATCAGGTCAAATCGAGCCATGAACTGGTCGGCAAGGGCGTGCTGTCGCAGGCCGAGTATCGCCTGTTCTCCCGCGCCGAAGATTTCCTCTGGGCAGTGCGCTGCCACCTGCATTTCCTCACCGCACGCGCCGAAGAAAAGCTGACCTTTGACGTGCAGCCCGAACTGGCGCGTCGCATGGGTTATGCCGAACGCGTCGGCATGCTGGGCGTCGAGCGCTTCATGAAGCGCTATTTTCTCGTGGCCAAGGATGTGGGCGACCTGACCCGCATCATCTGCGCGAGCCTGGAATTCAATCACGCCAAGGATATGGATCTCGTTGGGCGTGTGCTGGCGCCGTTCCGCTCCGGCAAGTCCAAAATCAAGGGCGAGACCGATTTCGTGCTCGACACCGGTCGGCTCAACATTGCCAGCCCCGATGTGTTCGAGAAAAACCCGGTCAGCCTGATCCGCATTTTCCTCGTGGCTGGGCGCGAACAGCTGCTGTTTCACCCGGACGCCATCAAGGTCATCACCCGCTCGCTGCACCTGATCGACAACAAGCTGCGCAATGACCCCAAGGCCAACGATAATTTCCTGACCATTCTGACGGCGCCGCAATCGGTCGAGCGCATTCTGCGCCAGATGAACGAGAGCGGCGTTCTCGGCAAGTTTGTGCCGGATTTTGGCAAAATCGTCGCGCTGATGCAGTTCAACATGTACCACCACTATACGGTGGACGAGCATCTGATCCGCTCGGTCGGCGTCATGGCCGATATCGCCAATGGCGGGCTGCGCGATCAGCTGCCGCTGACCCATGAGCTCCTACCGCAACTCAACGATACGCGGCTGCTCTATGTGGCGCTGTTCCTCCACGATATCGCCAAGGGCCGCCCCGAAGACCATTCCATCGCGGGCATGAAGATTGCCAAAAAGCTCTGCCCGCGCTTTGGCCTCACCCCGGCTGAAACCGATACGGTGAGCTGGCTGATCGAGCATCACCTGCTGATGAGCGAAATCGCCCAGGCCCGCGATATTCAGGACCCCGAAACCGCCAAAGCCTTTGCCGATGTGGTGCAATCGCCGCAGCGGCTGGCCCTGCTGATGATCCTCACCGCCTGCGATATTCGCGCGGTGGGTCCCGGCGTCTGGACTGGCTGGAAGGGTAGCCTGCTGCGCGCGCTCTATTATGCCACCGAACCATTATTGTCCGGTGGCCATAGCCAGGTGACGCAATCGGATCGCATCAATGCGGCGCGTTACGCGCTGGCCAATGCGCTCGAAGCCTGGCCCCAAAGCGATATCGAGACCTATATCGCGCGGCATTACGACCATTACTGGCTGCGCGCCGAGCCCGAATTGCAGGTGGCCCATGCCAAGATGATCCGCCAGGCCGATCTGGCCGAGCAGCCTTTCGCGGGCTCGATGCGGATCAAGGCCTTCGAGGGCATTACCGAGGTCAGTTTCTATACGCCGGACCATCCCCGCCTGCTCTCGTTGATTGCTGGTGCCTGCACCATGCAGGATACCTCCATTATCGGGGCGCAGATTTTCTCGACCCGCGATGGCCGCGCCATCGACACCTTCCGCCTGCGCCGCAGCTTTGCCTCCGATGAAGACGAAAAGGTCCGCGCCACCCGCATCATCGACACCGTGCGCCAGCTGTTGCAGGGCCAGCGTCAGGTGCTGATCGATCTGGGCAAGGAATCGCGCCACAACAAGCGCCTCAAACCCTTTGCCCTGCCCGCGCAGGTCACGGTCTCCAATGCGTTGTCCGAAAAATTCACCGTCATCGAGGTGTCGGGGCTCGACCGCATCGGCCTGTTGCACGCCCTGACGCGCGAGATTTCCGATCTCAGCCTCACCATTGGCTCGGCCCATATCGGCACCTATGGCGAAAAGGCCGTCGACGTCTTCTACGTCACCGACCTCACCGGCCAGAAGATCATGAGCAAGCCCCGCCAGCGCAAAATCCACGACGCGCTGATGGCCGTGTTCCACCCCAAAGCCACGGAAAAGGTGGCTAATGGGTAGGGCCATGCTCTTGGCACACCCCCACCCAACCTCCCTCTCGAAGGGGGAGGCGCTGGAGCGGTGTTTGGGGCGCGATGGTGCCATCCTTCTCCTCCCCCTATCAGGGGGAGGCCGGGAGGGGGGATCCCCTTACCCATGAGCCTTTACCGCAATTTTCTTTCTGTCGGCGGCCTGACCCTCTTGTCGCGCGTGGCCGGCTTTGCCCGCGATGCGCTGATGGCGGCTGTGCTGGGAACCGGCCCGGCGGCGGACGCGTTCAATGCGGCGTTCCGCTTTCCCAATCTATTCCGGCGCCTGTTTGCCGAGGGTGCCTTCAACACCGCCTTTGTGCCGATGTTTTCGACGGCGCTGGAAACGCAGAGCCGGGAGGAGGCCAAACTTCTCGCCAGCCGCATCATGAGCTGGCTGGTGGCGGCGATCCTTATCGTCACCATCCTCGCCGAAATCTTCATGGAACCCATCATGCGGGTTTTCGTGCCCGGGTTCGATGATCCGGAAAAGTTTGCGCTGACGGTGTTTTTGACGCGCATCATGTTCCCCTATCTCGCCTGCATGTCGCTGATGGCCGCCTATGGCGCGATCCTGAACACGCTGGGGCGGTTCTTTGCCGCTGCCTTCGCCCCGATCATCCTCAACATCGTCAATATCGCCGCCCTCGTGCCGCTGGCCATTTTCGTGCTCGATGATCGCGCCGACGCGGCCTTCTGGGTGGCCATTGCCACCATGCTGGGCGGTATAGCGCAGCTGGCGCTGGTCTATGGCGCGGTGCGCCGGGCCGGGTTTGTGCCCCGCATCACCCTGCCCCGACCCAATGCCGAAGTGCGCCGCTTCTGGCTGCTCGCTATTCCGGCAATCCTGGCCGGTGGCATTACCCAGATCAATATTGTCGTGGGCACCATCATCGCCTCGAGTGCCGAAGGGGCCATCTCGATCCTCTCCTATGCCGACCGGCTCTATCAGCTGCCGCTGGGGATTATCGGCATTGCTATCGGTACCGTGCTGCTGCCCGAACTCAGCCGCCATCTGAGCGCCGGACGCAATGAGGCGGCCAAGCAGAGCCAGGATCAATCCCTGCTGCTCGCCATGCTGCTCTCCATGCCTGCCGCTGCCGCTTTGGCCTCGCTCTCGGTGCCCATTGTCCGCGTGCTGTTCGAGCGCGGCGCGTTTGATGCGGCGGCCACGGGCCATGTCGCCGAGGCCTTGGTGGGCTATGCCTGGGGCCTGCCGGCATTTGTGCTGATCCGCGTGCTGCAGCCGGGCTTTTTCTCGCGCAAGGACACCATCACGCCGACCGTCTTTGCCGGTATTTCGGTGGTTGCCAATATCGGGCTGTCGCTGTGGCTGTTCCCCAGCCTGCAGCATGTCGGCATCGCACTGGCGACCACGCTGTCGTCGTGGCTCAATGCCGTGATGCTGGCGCTGTTTCTGGCGTTGCGCGGTTATTTCTCGCTGCCACTGGCGTCGCTGCGCAAACACCTCTTCACCATTGCCAGCAGCCTTGTCATGGCCGGGGTGCTTTATGTGCTAGGCCTGCGCGCCCATGCGATCTTCTCGCCGGGCACCCCCATCCTGCTGCAGATCGCGGCGCTGTTTGCCATCTGCGTCTTTGGTGCGGTGCTCTATTTCACGCTGGTCCATATCACCGGGGCGCAGAAGCTGGGCATGCTGGCGAGCCGGTTGCGGCGCAAGCGGGCTTAGACAACGCGCCATATCGGATATAAGGGTTTCACCAATAACCGCACTTTCGAACGGCTAGGCTGACTTCATGGCTTTTACCTCGCGCGTCTTTTCGGGCATCCAACCCTCCGGCGATCTGCATCTCGGCAACTACCTCGGCGCCATCCGGCGCTTTGTGCCGCTGCAAGACACGCATGAGACCATCTATTGCGTGGTCGATATGCATGCGATCACCGTGTGGCAGGACCCCGATGACCTGCGCCGCGCGACGCGCGAAGTGGCCGCTGCCTTCATCGCTGCAGGCGTCGACCCCAAGCGCTCGATCGTCTTCAACCAGTCTCAGGTCATCCAGCACGCCGAGCTGGCCTGGGTGTTCAACTGCGTCGCCCGCATGGGCTGGATGCAGCGCATGACCCAGTTCAAGGACAAGGCCGGCAAGAACTCCGAAGCCGTGTCGCTGGGCTTGCTGGCCTACCCATCGCTGATGGCAGCCGATATCCTGCTCTATAAGGCCACTCAAGTGCCGGTCGGCGACGACCAGAAGCAGCACCTTGAACTGACACGCGATATCGCCGCCAAGTTCAACAATGACTATGCCAAGTCGATTGCCGATCAGGGGCTGGACGCCGAGTTCTTCCCCATCACCGAGCCACTGATTGCCGGTCCCGCGACCCGCATCATGAGCCTGCGCGATGGCACCAAGAAAATGAGCAAATCGGACCCCTCCGATCAGTCGCGCATCTCCCTGCTCGACGACGCCGATGCGATCTCCAAAAAGATCAAGAAGGCAACGACCGATCCAGAGCCCCTGCCCGAGACCGTCGAAGGTCTGGCCGGTCGCGCCGAGGCCGACAACCTCGTCGGCATCTATGCCGCGCTGTCCGACAAGACCAAGGTTGAGGTCATTGCCGAATATGGTGGGAAGGGCTGGGGCGCGTTCAAGCCGGCTCTGGCCGATCTGGCTGTGGCCCAGTTGGCGCCCATGTCCAATGAAATGCGTCGCCTGATCGAGGACACCACTACGATCGACGCCATTCTGCGGGACGGCGCCGAGCGCGCCCGCGCCATCGCCGAAAAGACCATGGTGGACGTGCGCAATATCGTCGGCTTCATCCGCTAAACGGAGGCGCAATGTACGAGACCGAGTACAAACGCAAATTCCTCGTCGTCATTGACGAGACGCCTGAATGCGACCGGGCCCTGACCTTTGCCGCCTATCGCGTCAAGCGCACTGGCGGCACGGTTGTGCTGATGAGCGTGGTGCCCAAGCCCGAGTTTATCGGGCTGGGCGTCGAGGATGTGCTGCGCGCCGAAGCGGTCGAGGATGCCGAGCGCAACCTCGACACGCGCCTCGCCCGCATTCGCGATATCGGTGAAGTGAAGGTTGAATCGGTCATCCGCGAAGGCGAAGCGGCCGAGGAGATCGAGCGCGTCATCGATCAGGACCGCGATATCGCCATTCTGGTGCTGGGCGCCTCGATATCATCGGAAGGCCCCGGCCCACTGGTGATGCACTTCGCCAACCGTGCCAATGCCCTGCCCATCCCGCTCACGGTCGTGCCGGGCCGGATGAGCGACGAAGAGATCGTGGCTATCTGTTAAGCGGCGGCCTTGGCGCGTTCGTGCCGGGCCAGCATCGGATCATTGAGAAACGTACCGAACGGGAAGAACGAGGCGACAGTCGTGCGCAGCCACTGCACGGCGGTAAAGCCCGTGCCCCACAAGCACACTACCATGGCCAGCAGATAGACCACGAAGGCCACGCCATGGATCATGCCCACCGGCGGCACCAGGTGCGGATAATCGAACCAGTACTTCAGCGGCATGGCCACCAGAAACAGGGCCAGCGTCGTAAGGCCTTCGATAAGGCCGATGGTGCGGAACAAGCGGATCATGGCTTTGTGCTATCGCCGGGCGGGTTCGCCGTGAAGGCGGCACATGGTCGCTATGCGCAATCGCCCTTGCACTCCGCGCATAAAAGTCTATTTTAGAAGCATTCTAATCGTAAATTTCAAGGCTGCCAGATGTTCATCCAGACCGAAGCCACGCCAAATCCTGCGACGCTCAAGTTCCTGCCGGGCCGCGATGTGCTGGTGGGTGAACCCCGTGATTTCCGCAGCCCCGAAGCCGCTTCGATCTCGCCTCTGGCGATGGGCCTGTTCGCCATTTCCGGCGTCAATGGCGTGTTCCTCGGCTCCGACTTCATTTCGGTGACGAAGGACGACACCAATTGGGCCCACATCAAGCCCGCCATTCTCGGCGTCATCATGGACCACTTCCTGTCCGGCAAGCCCGTGATCGTGGAAGGCAGCGCTGATGTCACCAATCTCGACGAGGTTGAAGAGTTCTTTGACGAAAGCGATGCCGAAACCGTCGAAGTGATCAAGGAATTGCTGGCCACCCGCGTGCGCCCGGCCGTTGCCATGGATGGCGGCGACATCATCTTCAAGGGCTTCCGCGAAGGCCAGGTGTTCCTCCACATGCAGGGCGCCTGCTCGGGCTGCCCATCCTCGACGGCAACCCTCAAGAGCGGCATCGAAAACCTGCTCCGCCACTTCGTCCCCGGTGTTGAAGGCGTGCACCAGGTCTGATCTACACCAGTTAGCAGCAAGCCGAGGGCCTGGGGAGTAATCCCTGGGCCCTTAGTTTTTTGCCCTTACCTCTCCCCCAAGGGGAGAGGTAGGGCCACGCCGTTGGGTGTGGGGAGATTGAGGTGATGCACGGACTGTAGACTGGCGCTTTGGGCTTGGGTCGATGCCCCCAACCCCAGATCGTCACCCTCGGGTCAAGCCCGAGGGTGACGAGCGTTGGGGGTGGCGCCAAACCAAAAGAAAAAGCCCGGATCACTCCGGGCTTTTGACTTATTCCGCAGCGGCCTTCTGGGCGTCGGTGCGTTGGTCGGTGATGGCCAGCGTTTCGGCTGATCCCTCGACCTTGCGGCGGATGCGGAGGCGTTTGATGCGGCGGCTGTCGGCGGCGAGGACTTCGAATTCGAAGCCGTCGAGTTTGGTGACGCGTTCGCCGCGCTTGGGCACATGGCCGGCCAGGTCGAAGACCAGGCCACCAATGGTGTCGACATCCTCGGCGTACTCGCCGGGATCGAATTCGGGACCCAGCATGGCGCGGACATCGCTGAGTTCGGCGCGGGCATCGGCAATATAAGTGTCCGTGCCGACCTTGCGGATCAGCGCGGCCGCGAGTTCGTCATGCTCGTCCTCGATCTCGCCGACAACGGCTTCGAGCAGATCCTCGATGGTCACCAGACCATCGGTGCCACCATATTCGTCGACCACGATAGCCATATGCACGCGGGAGGCGCGCATCGACTGCAACAGGTCGCCCACGGGCATGAAGGTGGGCACGAACATGGCGTCGCGGATGATGTCGAGCTTGCCCAGCTTCTGCTTAAGCACGGTCGAGACCAATTTGACCGGCACTTCCTTTTCGGGATCGGTCACCGGCTCGGTGATCTTGGCCAGGGCATCCTTGACGTGGATGAAGCCCAGGATGTTGTCGAGGCCATCATCGTAAACCGGCAGGCGCGAATGGCGCACATCGCGGAAACGGGCAATCAAGCTGCCCAGGTTGATGTCGGATTCAACGGCCTGAATGTCGGAGCGTTCGACCATGACGTCGCCCACAGACACAGTCCCCAGTTTGAGGACGTTGGTGAGGATCGTGCGTTCGCTCTCGGAGAAATCGGCCTCCGCACTCCCCTGCTCTTCCAGCGCGACCTGAAGGTCATCGCGGAGGGAAACCGTGCGAAGGGCCATGAGGGCCCGGATACGGTTCCAGATCGACGGCCTCCGTGCAGGCACGGAGGCGGGACTAGAAGGAGGCTCGGGGTTGGCGGGCGTCTGAGGGCCCAAACTGTCGCTGTCGTTCATCGTTTGCTGCCGTCGGGTGACGGCTTTCTGACCTTTAAAAAGGAAAACTGCACCGCCGATTATACGGCGGGCACATCAATCGGCATAGGGGTCGTCTATTCCCAATGTAGCCAATATCTGGGTCTCAAGGCTCTCCATTTGAAGGGCCTCTGTGTCAGTGATGTGATCATAACCCAGAATATGGAGGAATCCATGCACGATCAGGTGCGTGAAATGATCGTTAAAGCTCTTGCCGAGGTCGAGCGCTTCGGCCTCCAGCGTCTCACGCGCCAGCGTGATATCGCCCAGAATGCCCACGACCGGCCCAAAGGGCTCGATCTGGGGGAAGCTCAGCACATTGGTTGAGCTGTCCTTGCCGCGCCACTGCTTGTTGAGCTCATGCTGCTCCTCGTCATCGGTCAAAAGGATCGACAGCTCTGCCGCCCCCCTCACCTTGGCCTTGGATTGCTTGAGCGCTTCGAGCACGGCACGTTCGGCCAGAGGATCGAGATCCTCCGGCCAGGCTTCGTCGTTGCGGATAATGGCGATGTCGAGCGGCGAGACGGTCAGCGCGGTATTCCTTCGGTGGCTTTTTCGGCCAGCTTCTTGGCGGTATCGGCCTCGTAGGCACGCACGATGCGGCCCACCAGAGCGTGGCGAACCACGTCCTTATCGTTGAAGCGCGAAATATGCACGCCCTCAACGCCGTCCAACAGGCCAATGGCCTCCACCAGCCCCGATTTTTCGCCGCGCGGCAGATCGACCTGTGTCGGATCGCCGGTGACGATCATCTTGGAGTTCTCGCCAAGACGAGTCAGGAACATCTTCATCTGCATCGATGTGGTGTTCTGGGCTTCGTCCAGGATCACCACGGCATTCGCCAAGGTGCGGCCACGCATGAAGGCCAGAGGCGCGACTTCGATGATCCCGGACGTGATGCAGCGCTCGACGTTTTCAGGCTTCATCATGTCGTAGAGCGCGTCATAGAGCGGACGCAGATAGGGATCGACCTTTTCCTTCATGTCGCCGGGCAGAAAGCCGAGGCGTTCGCCCGCTTCCACGGCGGGACGCGACAGGATGATGCGGTTGATATCGCCGCGTTCCAGCAAGGATGCGGCATGCGCGACGGCGAGATAGGTCTTGCCGGTACCGGCCGGGCCGACACCAAACACCAGCTCGCTCCGTTCCATGGCGCGCATATAGGCATCCTGGGCAGGTGTGCGGGCGACGATAGTGGATTTGCGCGTGGCGATCTGGGCCATGCGCACCTTGCCCTTGCGCTCAAGGGTCGGCAGGGTCAGCTGGCTGTCTTCGGTCTCGATCATGCGGATGACGCCATCGACATCAGAAATGTCGACAGTGCGGCCTTCCTCAAGCGAGCCATAAAGGGATTCCAGCACGCGCCGGGCCTGATCGACCTGGCTGGATGCGCCTTTGAGCAAGACATGGTTGCCACGCGGCGTAGCCGTGACCTTGAGCCGCTGTTCGATCAGCGCGAGATTTTGATCAAAATCGCCATAGAGCTGTGCGGCCAGGCGGTTGTCTTCAAAAGCAAGTTCGAGTTGCGATGCGAGTGCGTTGTCGGCGGTCGGGGCCAAATGCCTGCTCAAACTGGTGTTGCTCCACGTGCATACGCGGCGCGGGAGTGCTCCGCGAGAATAGAAGGACGCTAGGCCGTTTTGCCAGCGATGTCTGTAGCAATATTGTGACGATACGTCGCCGCGACAAGGGTTTGGGTTCGGGCGGATTGCCTGTTCGGGTATCGTATACCCTAAAACGATCGCCATACGCAAAAAATACCCAAGATGATGCAGCTATACAGAACGCCATGCCCGTGGTAGTCTAATTTGTAGAATGGAATGCGATGGCCGCGTCTTGGGCGACGCGCCGTTGGACGGCATGGAGATGAGCGATGATGCGGGCGGACCGGAACTGGGTCAATCAGGCGGCAGCACAGCTGGCCGAGGACGCCAGCTGTTGTTCGGAAACCAGCCTGATCCGTATCGAAACGCCTCTGGGCTATCCGACCATCTATATGAAGGACGAATCCACCCACGCCACCGGTAGCCTCAAGCACCGGCTGGCCCGCTCGCTGTTCAGCTATGGGCTGTGCAATGGCTGGATCGATGCCGACACCCATATCATCGAATGCTCCTCGGGCTCGACCGCCGTGTCGGAAGCCTATTTTGCCAAGATGCTGGGTCTGCGCTTCACGGCCGTGATGACCAAGAAGACCTCGGCCGAAAAGATTGCGCTGATCGAGGCGCATGGCGGCACCTGCATGCTGGTGGATACCGAGGCCGAGGCCAAGCAGACCTGCGTGGACCTGGCGCGCGAACCCGGCACCCATTTCATGGACCAGTTCACCTATGCCGAGCGCGCCGTCGACTGGCAGGCGCGTTCCAGCATGGCCAATGTGAGCTTTGAGCAATTGGCGGGCGAGCCGAACGCCATCCCCGATTGGATCGTGGTCGGTGCCGGGACCGGTGGCACGGCGACGTCGTTTGGCCGCTTTATCCGCGCGCGCGGCCACGCCACTCAGCTTTGCCTCGCCGATCCCGAGGGGTCGGCCTATCACTATGCCATCAACAATCCCGGCGGCGCCGAGCGCGTCCCGGCTGGTTCGCTGGTGGAAGGCATTGGCCGCAAGCAATGCGAAGCCTCGTTCCTGCCCATGCTGATCGATCGCGCCATTGCCGTGGCCGATGCGTCGAGCATTGGTGCGGCCCATGCGCTGTCCCATCGTCTGGGCAAGCTGGTTGGCGGCTCATCGGGCACCAATTTGTGGGTGAGCATACTGCTGGCGCAGGAGATGCACCGGCAGGGCCACTCCGGCAGTATCCTGACGCTGATCTGCGACACCGGCGAACGCTATCGCAGCACCATGTATGACCCGGCCTGGCTCGCTGCCAAGGATGTCGATTATCTGTCCGCCATGGAAAAGGTTGGCGCCTTTATCGGTCGGGCGGAAATTGTGCGGCGTGATGCCGGATGCGACGACGCGCAGGCCATGTCGCTGGCCAAGGAAGCCGGCGCCAGCAGCGTCGGCCTCCACGCGTAGGAGCCTTTGGGGGCACGTTCACTAGAACACATAAACCAGCAGTGCGTTGTCACTCTGGACCACGCCGAGCACGTGGCCGGGCTGATAGCGCGTGCGCGACAGAGCAGCATGGATCAGGGCGTCGTCCGCCACCGCCCGCACCAGCGTATGATAGGCGCGATTGGCGGCAAGATAAGCGGCCAACTGTCCGCGAATATTGGGGCAGAGCTTGATCGGGATCAGCTGGATCGACTTGGCTCGGCTCCAGCCCCGTAGGCTGGTATTCTCAAAGATCTGCAGTAGTTGGGCCGAGCTGGTCCCTGCGCAGGCTACACCCATTGGCGGCGCCATGGTGACGCCGCCATAGCTGGACCCACCGGAATACCCGGGCCCACTAGGGCCGCCGGGGCCCCCAGGCCCACTGGGTCCGCCGGGATTGCCCGGGCCACCGGGGCCTCCAGGTCCGCCGGGGCCGCCAGGATTGCCGGGACCTCCGGGGCCGCCTGGGCCGCCTGGCGTGCCTGGTCCGCCAATGCCGACCTTGACGTCGACGAGACTGCCGCCCCCGCCGACATTGACATTTGTTGTGACGAGCCCGCCGCCCACATTGGCTTTGACATCGACCAGCCCCGATGCACCACCAACGTTTACATTGGCATTGGCCAGCGGCGCGCTGCCGCCCCCGACATTGGCGTTGACCACATTGCCGCCACCCCCGCCGAGCCCGAGATTGACCAGGCCCGAAGTCCCGGCCGAGCCTTTGTCGATGGTGATCAGGGCCCCGCTATCGCCATTGCCGATAATGCCGAGCAGACCGCCCGCATGGCTGGCGGCCGTGCTGGCCAGGGCGAAGGCGAGGATGGAAATCGTCAGTCCGATGCACTGTTTCATGACGTCCCTCTCTGTGCCGACAAATCGCGCGGCATGGTGGGTCCATCATCTCTCCAGGGGGGAGCGTGCAGAATTCGATGCTCTACGTAGATTTTAGTCAAACCGTTGGCGCGGTTAATAATTCCTCAACAGTCAGCTCGCGGCTCAGCTCGAACGGAAGTCGGGCGGCACCCAGCTGTGATAGAGCGGGTGATCGGGGGCGATGGGGAGCGCCACATCCTTGTGTGTCGACGATGAGTGATAGAACGCGGTCACCAGCTCGAGCGAACGACGGGAGTCAGCGCTGGTGATCGGCAGCGGACCCGTTCCCATCAGGGCGGCATGGAAACGGGCCATCTGCGTCGCATAGCCGGGGGGAACATGTACCCAATCCTTGAGCAGGGCATCGATTCTGGCTTTGGTTTCCCCATTGCGCGGTTCGATGGTCCAGAGCTTGTCGCCGGGACTGTAGGGCGTGTGATCGCTTTCGAAGGAGACGTTTTCGAAGGCGAGGCGCAGCCGAGTCATATTGCCGACATCGCCTAGCGTTGCGGTGAAGCTGGCCAGCGCACCGCTTTTCATTTCGAGCGACGCGGTGATGGTGTCTTCGACCTCGATGGGGTTCACGCGGGTCGCCACGCGGCCAAATATCCGCGCGATATCGCCCATGAGATAGGTGAACATGTCATGGGGATGAATGGCATGTCCCATCAGGACACCGCCCAGCTCACTGGCCCATTTGCCGCGCCACGGCACGGCGTAATAATCGGCATCGCGGCGCCAGAAGGTTTCGACCGTCCCCACAAACGGCCGGCCCGCGATCCCTGCATCGATGATGGCTTTGACCTGCTCGATGCCATCACCAAAGCGATATTGAAACACCGGCATCAGCAGGCCACGTGAGACTTTCTCCTGCGCCACGATGGCGTCCACCTGCGCCAGTGAGCCGACCAATGGCTTTTCGCACACCACATGCTTGCCAGCCTTGAGCGCGGCCATCACCATGGGGAAATGCAGGTTTGGCGGCGTACAGACGTCGATGACATCCACATCGTCCATGGCCAGCACATCTTCAAAACTGGTGACGCGGCGGGAAATACCAAACTCTTCGCCCACCGCATCCATGCGCTCGGGGCTGAGATCACAGAGCGCGATCACCCTGAACTTGTCGCCATTGGATACATAGCCATCCAGAATATGACTGCGGCCAATGCCCATGCCGATCACGGCGACATTTCTGATATCGCTCATTGCGCCCACTCCGTGCCGCGCTCGGCCAATTGCTGGGCAGTTAGCGCCAGCTTCATGGCGTTGAAGCACCGCTCCTGCGGCATGGCCGTTTCGGTGCGGTTGCGCACATCGTCGAGGAACTGGCGGCCAAAGGGCAGTTCGATATCGGAGCAATCGATATGGCGCGGACCCTGACGGTTGTTGACGATGAACAGGTGGTTTTCCCCGGGACGGCCGGCAATGTCGATATATTTGCGCAGCTCGATATAGCCCTCGGTGCCCAGAATGGTCAGCCGCCCATCGCCCCAGATCGGCAGGCCGTCGGGGGTGAACCAGTCGACGCGGATATAGCCCGACGTTCGCGGGGCCCTGAGATGCACGTCGCCGATATCCTGCAGGCCCGGATGATCCGGGTGCGCACGATTGGCCACGCTGGCCGAGGTAATCTCGCCGTCCATAGCGTTTGAGAAAAACAGGAACTGTTCGAACTGGTGGCTGGCGATATCGCAGAGGATGCCGCCATAACGTGTGCGATCAAAAAACCAGTCGGGGCGCTGGTTGTTGCGAATGGCGTGGGGGCCGAGACCGATCGTATTGATGACCTCGCCGATGGCGCCCTGCCCGATCAGATTGCCTGCCTCGACGGTGCTTTTGACCTCGAAATGCTCGGAATAGAGCACGCTATAGATCCGCCCCGTTTCCCGCTGGACGCGCCTGATCTCGTCGAGCTGGGCAAAGCTGGTCATGCCCGGTTTGTCCGACAGCACATCCTTGCCATGCTGCATCGCCGCAATGGAAATCGCCGCGCGATCGGCAGGAATGGCTGCGGTGGTGATGATGGCGATAGCAGGGTCTTCGAGGATCTCCCGCGCCTCGGCGACACGCCGGGCTTCGGGGAATTTGTTGGCGAAGGCTGCCGCCAGATCATCTTCCACCGCGTGAAAGGCCACCAGCCGCGCCCCTGCCCGCTTGAGGCACTCAACCTGCCCATAGATATGGCTGTGATTGATGCCGATGGCGGCAAAGCTGAGATCAGTCATAGACGAGGCCCCGCTGGCAAACTGCGCGCATTGGGCAAGCTCACCATGTCGGGACCAGAAAAGCCAGCCTTGGCGCGCCAACCGAGACTATGTGGTGGGCGCCAGGGCTGGCTGATTATTCAAGAGGCGAGGATCTTAGCCCTCGAGTTCCTCGCGCAGGACTTCAAGTTCAAGCCATTGTTCTTCGGCGGCGGCGCGTTTGGCTTCGGTCGCTTCAAGCAGCTTGGACTTGGCAGCAAAGCCAACCGGGTCCTTGGTGTAGAAGTTGGAATCGGCCAGCGCGGCGTTGATCGATTTGATCTCGGCCTCGAGTTTGGCGATGTCCTTGGGCAGCGTTTCGAGCGCGTGCTTTTCCTTAAAGCTCATCTTGCGCTTGCCGGTGGCCGTAGTGGTCTGGGCCAGCGCGGTCTTGCCGGGACGGTGGGCCTTGGTGATGGCGGCGCGGGCATTAACGCCCTCGCCACGCTGAATGACCATGTCGGAATAGCCGCCCGCATATTCCTGCCATAGCCCGTCGCCCTCGGCGATGACGATGGAGGTGGCAACGCGGTCCAGGAAGTCACGGTCGTGGCTGACCACGATCACGGTGCCGGAATAGTCCGAGACCATTTCTTCGAGCAGATCGAGTGTTTCGAGATCCAGATCGTTGGTCGGCTCGTCCAGCACCAGAAAGTTCGATGGCAGCGACAGCGCATGGGCGAGCATGACACGGGCGCGTTCACCACCCGACAGCTTGCCGATCGGGGTATTGGCCTGTTCGGGGGTGAACAGGAAGTCCTTCATATAACCGATGACGTGACGGCCCTCGCCATTCACATAAATGGTGTCGCTGCCCCCGCCGGTCAGCGCATCCCGCAGCCGCGTTTCAGGCTGCAGCTTGGCGCGGCCCTGGTCGAGCATGGCCAGCTCCAGCGCCGAGCCAAGCTTGATGGTGCCGCTATCGGGCGCGAGAATGCCGGTCAGCATCTTGATCAGCGTCGACTTACCGGCGCCATTGGGGCCGACAATGCCGATGCGGTCGCCGCGCAGCACGCGGGTCGAAAAATCATTGACGATCATGCGGTCGCCGAACGCCTTGACGATGTTTTCGGCCTCAACCACCAGCGCACCTGAGGTGCGGCCCTCGGACACGACCATATTGACCGAGCCGGTGACGCGGCGCTGCTCGCGACGGTCCTGGCGCAGATTGCCCAACCGTTCGAGGCGGCCGACATTGCGCTTGCGGCGCGCGGTGACGCCATAGCGCAGCCAATGCTCTTCCCGCACGATCTGGCGGTCCAGCTTGTGGCGGTCGCGCTCTTCTTCTTCGAGCACGGTATCGCGCCAGCCTTCAAAGGCGGCAAAGCCCTTGTCGAGGCGACGGGTGATGCCGCGATCCAGCCATACGGTGGCGCGGGTCAAATCGGACAGGAAGCGACGATCGTGGCTGATCAACACCATGGCCGAGCGCATAGAATTAAGCTCGGACTGCAGCCATTCGATGGCAGGCAGATCGAGATGGTTGGTCGGCTCGTCGAGCAGCAGGATATCGGGCTGGGGCGCCAGCACGCGCGCAAGGGCAGCGCGGCGGCCTTCACCACCCGACAGGTTCTTGGGGTTTTCTTCGCCGGTCAGGCCCAGCGAATTGAGCAGATATTGCGCGCGGTAGTCGTCGTCGCCAGGCCCGAGGCCTGCTTCGACATAGGCGAGCGTCGTCGCATATGCCGACAGGTCCGGCTCCTGCGGCAGGTAGCGCACGGTGGCGCTGGGCTCGACAAAGCGCACGCCGCCATCATGCTGCACATCGCCAGAGGCGATCTTGAGCAGGGTGGACTTGCCCGAGCCGTTGCGCCCCACCAGCGCGATGCGCTGGCCGGGCGACACGATCAACTCGGCGCTTTCCAAAAGCGTCGTGCCGCCAAAGGTCAAATGGATGTTCTGAAGCGAAAGAAGAGGAGCTGCGGCCATGGGGATCCCGGATTTCGGCCCGGATAGATCATAGCGGGCCCCCGATATCAATGCGGGTGAAGGTTTGGAGTGGTCTGGGGAGACGAAATAGGCTGGTCAGGGCGTTGAGGACCCTGACCAGCCCGGGGAGACGGTAGCAGCAAGCCCCGTCGTCTCTCTGCTGCGACGTCTGAAGATTGATCCCCTCGACCGATCAGCGCCGCGCGATGACGACAGAGAACCACAATGTATTATGACTGTCAAACTCATAATAAGAATTCGGGGAGCAGAAAATGCATCACCCCCGGATCGGTGAGCCGGGGGTGATGCGAAATTTGGGATTGCTGGAGGGCGCTTAGTGCGCAGGCTCCATCACGGCTTCGAGCGCCGTGAGGCCAAGCCGCTCGCGGATCGAGCGCTTCTTGCTGGCCAGATCGGCAATGGTGTAGCTGGCGAGCACTTCAAAGAAGGCACCCAGCGCTTCACGCAGCGCGCTATTGAGGTCGCATTCCCCGATCAGCGGGCAATCGGCGCCATCTTCGAAGCATTCTGCCAGAGCGAAGTTTTCTTCGGTGAGGCGGATGGTATCGAGCAGCGTGATGTCCTCGGCGGCCTTGCCCAGCTTGATGCCGCCATGGCGGCCGCGCACGGTGGCGAGCAGACCGTTCTCGACTAGCGGCTTGATCAGCTTGAACAAGAAGAGCTCGGAAATATTGTATGCCTTGGCAATGTCGGCGACGCGGCTCAGGCCAGGATCATTGACGGCGCAGTACACCAGAGTGCGAATGGCATAGTTGGATTGACGTGTCAGTCTCACTTTAGACCTCTCTGTCGCCGACTTCGATGCGGCGCGGCTTACAGACGATGATGCCAGCAAATTCTGGCGTTTCACCATCGATTCGAACTGTCGGCTGCTTCTTAACCTGCCTCCTAGCTTATAACCATTCTAAAATATGTCAACTAAACTTGATCAGGTCGTTCAGGTTTCATTTGAACGGGGGCTATCTGGACATTTTCTTAAGTTCATTGTAAGAACTTAAGCATCAAGGAGCCAGATATCGTGGACAAAACGGTCACGAGGGCCATGTTGAGTGAAGCCGCTGCCGACCGTGCCGGGGTCAGCAAGGCAGAAGCATCCGCCATAGCCGATAGAATGTTTTTGCTGATGCGGCAGGCGCTGATGTCCGGCGAGACCGTAAAGCTGACTGCTTTCGGTTCGTTGCAGCTCCGCTCCCGCGCTGAGCGGGTCGGGCGCAATCCACGCACCGGCACCGAGCATCGCATTCCGCCACGTCATACGGTGGTGTTTACGCCCAGCGCGCAATTGCGCGAAATGCTGTCCAAACTCACCCCGCCAGCCAAAGATCTTAACTGACGATATCGATCAGGTCGCGCGACAGAAACCGCCGATAAAGCGTCAGTGCGGCTGCGCCCGTCGCCGGGGCCAGCGCGCCGACATGTCCATGCAGGATTTGCGGCAGGGCGAAGGGCGGATTGGGCAGCAGCGCCAACTCGACCTTGACCTGTTCAACGAGGCGCCTGGTGATTGGCTTGGGCATGACACCGTCAATCACCACAAGTCCGGTTTCAATCACGGTCGTGGTGTTGAACACCGCCTTGGCCAGCGCCTTTGCGCTATCGGCCAGCCACTCTTCCAGCACCTCGCCAAATTGCTCCCAAGCCCAATCCTCGGGCACGTCGCCATTGAGGCAATGGCCGCTCTCGGCCAACCGGAGCGTCAGCGCATCAATCGAGGCAATGTCGTGGACCGGCAACAGGCTCCCGATTGGCGCTTCGATCAGCATGCCGCCCAGATTGGCGGAGTTACCGGTCGGACCCTCCCATAGGGTGCCTTCCCCGACAATGCCGGCGCCGACAAAGCGTGAAATGATGAAATAGATAAAGCTGGCCGGACGAGGCGCATCGAATGCCAGCAGCTCGGCCCAGCAGGCCGCATTGCCATCATTGAACACCGAAACTTCCAACCCGGTGCGCTGCTGCAGGTCTGTGGCAACATCGATGTCGGACCATGGCCGTGTGCTGGCCCGCCCGTGCTTTTGGGCTGTGTGGTCGATGGCCATGGCGGAGGGCATGGCAATGCCCATTTCGAACAGCCTGGCCTGCCCACTTTCCGGCAGGCTCTCAATGAGTTCGGCCGTCATCCGGGCGATCTCGGGCAGCACTTTGTGCGGCTCGGGGAAATCGTGATGCCATCGGCGGCGACCCTGAATCTGCGCATTGAGATCGAGCAGCAGCACATCCACATGGCGCCAACCAATCTCGACGCCGATGGCATAAGCGCCTTCGGCCCGCAAATAGATAGGGGTAGCCGGCTGGCCCCGTCGACCGCGCAGCACATCGCCGCGCCGGATCAATCCGGCCGCTTCAATCTCGCTCAGAATGGCGGAAACGGTCTGCGGCGCGAGGCCGGAAATTCTGGCAATTTCGGCATTGGACAGACCGGGATTGAAGCCAACCGTCATCAGGACGACACGCACATTGGCGCGCCTCAATCCCTCATGCCGCAGCCCTCGTCCACCCGCGTCGAAAATGTCTCGTTCAGGCCTATCCCTGGGCGCCATTGCAACATCTCGCATCAATATCGGGATGGCGCGACATGAGATCGACCACAGTGCGCGTCAGCAATGACATTTCCCAACCATAACAATAGACCCGCCAGCCTGGCGCTCAGGCTATCGGGCAAAAAACTGCGCAAATAAAAGCTTAGCAGAATCACCGTGAACAACGAACCCCCGTTGGTCATCTGCGAGCGCTATGCGTTTGATGTCTATTGGCATTTTTCCAGATAGGCCAGAGGTATAGGTGCGATGAGACAATATGACGACGCGGGCGCGGCAAGAATGCCACGCCCGTTGGGTCGCGCTCCAATAGTGTCGGATTGGCCCTGCATTACTTGTCGGTATTGGGCAATTGAGCGGCGCAACTGGCCTGAGAGACCGATGCGCCGCCACCGGAAGGCCTAGCGCAGGGCGCGCCCGGCCTCGTCGAACAGGTGAATGTGATCGCGCGGCAGGCCGACATGGATGGCCTGATGCAGTTCAAGATCGGGCGCGCCGTCGAGCTTGACGGTCATCAGATCCCCATTGGGCATTTCCACATAGGCCAGGGCGTATTCGCCGAATTGTTCGATCACCGACAGCGTGCCGCTGAACTGTGCGGTCTCCGGCGTCGCCAGCACCAGATGTTCAGGACGAATACCCAATGTGCGCGCATTGCCACGCTGTGGGTGGTTTGAGGCCACGCTCTTGCCACCAGGCAGCACCAGCCGGTCGCCTTCGACCGTCACCGGCAGGAAATTCATCCGCTGGCTGGCAATGAACCCGGCAACGAAGGTGTTGATCGGGTTGCGATAGAGCTCGAGTGGACTGCCGACCTGTTCGATCCGCCCGGCATTGAGCACAACGATCCGGTCAGCCAGGGTCATGGCTTCAACCTGGTCGTGGGTGACGTAGATCATCGTGGCGTCGAGCGTATCGTGCAGCTTGGCGATCTCGATGCGGGTCTGCGCACGCAAGGATGCGTCAAGGTTGGACAGCGGTTCGTCGAACAGAAACACCTTTGGGTTGCGCACGATGGCGCGGCCAATGGCGACGCGCTGGCGTTGACCACCCGAAAGCGCCTTGGGCATGCGGTCGAGATAGTCCTCGATCTGGAGGATCCGCGCGGCTTCGCGCACCCGCTGATCGACCTCGGCCTTGGGCGTTTTGGCGAGTTTGAGCCCGAACGCCATGTTCTCGTAGACCGACATATGCGGGTACAGCGCATAGGACTGGAACACCATGGAAATGCCCCGCTGCGGGGACGGGATGTCGTTGACAACCCGCCCCTCGATCGAGATTTCCCCGCCCGAAATGGGCTCCAGCCCGGCGATCATGCGGAGCAGGGTGGACTTGCCGCAGCCCGAGGGGCCCACAAAGACCACGAACTCTCCGGACTTGATGTCGAGGTCGACCCCATGGACCACTTCAAGTGACCCATAGGATTTGCGGACCCCGCGCAGCGAAACGTCAGCCATCTATGCCTCCTCAGGTTTCGATCAGCAGGGTGGCGATTTCAAACGGACGCAGGCTCAGCGCCACGCTATTGCCCTTGAGCGGCAAAGGCTTGCTGTCACCATCTTCCATCAGATTGACCACCCGCACCGATTTGACGGAAATGCCGAAGCGGATCGTGGTTTCGGCGCGGATATTGGCGTGCTCGAAAACGCGCAACACCACGGCGTCAGACTTCTCAGCCTTCTTGACGGTTTCCAGTGTCACATTGGTCTGATCGGCGCTGGCAAAGCTGAAATTGGCCAATTCGCCTGCCACCGACTTGGCTGGCTTGAGCGAGCCGATGACGGCGACCGGATTGTTGAACCGCTCTGCTGCGCGGTGCACTTCCGCCAGATCGGCAACGCCGTCATGCACGAACAGGGCATAGCGCAGATGGTGCTCGCCAAGATCGGCTTCTGGATGTGGGAAGGTCGAGCCGCGCACCAGCGTCAGGCGCACCGACTGTTCGAGGCAGTCATAGGCATATTTGCAGTCATTGAGCAGGGCGACGCCGAAATCGCTCTCGCTGAGATCGACCCAGCGATGCATCGAGGCCTCAAACCGCGCCTTGTCCCAGCTGGTGTTGCGATGGGTGGCGCGCTTGACGTGGCCAAACTGGATTTCCGAACGGATTTCCGAGGTGTTGAGATCGAAGGGGAACTGGGCCTTGAGCACCGTCTGGCGTTCCTGCCAGTCGATGAAGGTGTCGAACTCGACCTGTCGCGCGCCAGCGGCCAGCGAGATGACCTGAACGATCTTGGAGGCCTGATACGCCCGCTCAATGCGGATTGCGGCACGATGCGGTCCGGTTTCGACCACGCTGATCGAAGACTTGCCATCGGCAAGCGGCCAGAACTGCTCTTCGAAATAGCGGTCGATATCCCAGGCATCCCACTCCATCGGCTTGTCTTCATAAGCGATGAGGCGGTTGGCCTTTTCGCCGGCAGCCAAGGTCTCGCGGTTGCGGGACTTGTCAAAGATCGAGGTGATTTCACCTGACTTGTCGAAGCTCAGCTTGAGCAGCTCGTTTTCGAGATGGCTGGTAGAGACCGAAAGGGTGGATGTCACCTTGTCGGCCTTTGCCACCACCTGACCACCGGTCCAGCCAAGGGCGGAGAGGTTGGGTGCGGGGGCGGCAAAGCTGGTCGAACCGTCTGCGCCGACCAGTTTCTGGATCGGGGCGGCAGACGTGCCAGTGGCGAGCGACGCGCCGTCCAGCGCTACATCCGTGCCGAGCCGGACCAGTTCGGACCGGGTCTGGCCGGTGAAGTTGAACAGGCGCAGCTGATCGACGCCGGGCTTGGCGAAGGCCTGCGCGGCCGAATGCCAAGGACCGTTCTGCGAGCCAAGCGTCGAGAAAATCTGGCCGTATTCGTTGTCGCTGTCCTCATAGACCTCCGGGATCGAGGTGCCGGGCAGGATGTCGTGGAACTGGTTGATCAGCACTAGCTCCCAGAACTCGGCCAAAGTGTCGACCGGGTAGGGGGCGCCGGTCTGGGTCAGCGCCATGGCGCCGAGGAATTCCAGCTCACGCAGCAGGCGCTCGGCGCGGCGGTTATTGGCCTTGTTCTTGGCCACCGAGGTCAGGGTGCCCCGGTGATATTGCAGGTAGAGCTCGCCATTCCAGGTGGGGAATTTGTTGCCGGGGGCGTCCATCTTGGCGCCGAGGCGATCAAGGAACGGCACGATACCTTCGAGCTTGACGCGCGGCGCGCCGGGGATGCCGCGCTCCATGCGGATGCCGCGCTCGACCATGCCGCGGGTTGGGCCGCCGCCGCCATCGCCATAGCCATAGGACATGACGACTTCATTGTGGACGGCCTTTGGCTCGTAGCGCTTCCAGGCGCCCATGGTTTCAGACACCGAGAGATCGCCATTATAGGTGGTGAAAATCTCTTCGCTTTCATAGCGCTGGGCGGTGATGAGCTGAGCCTTGGTGATGGTGCCGTCGATGCCGCGCCAGTGGAAACTGTCATAGGGGTGGCGATCGGTGTCGTTCCAGCTGAGCTTGGAGGTGACGAAGTATTTCAGCCCCGATTTGTCCATGACCTGGGGCAGGTTGGCCGAATAGCCAAAGGTGTCGGGCAGCCAGACCGTCTTGGGGTCGACGCCAAATTCCTCGATGTGGAAGCGGCGACCGCGCATGATCTGGCGGACCAGGGATTCCCCCGAGACGATATTGACGTCGGGCTCCACCCACATGGCGCCTTCGATCTCGAACTGGCCGGATTTGACGCGCTTTTTGAGGCGCTCCCACAGCTCGGGATAGTCCTTCTTGAGGAAGTCGAACAGCACCGACTGGTTATACATGAAGATGAATTCGGGGTACTCTTCCATAAGGTTGAGCACTGTGGCGAAGCTGCGCCCGGTCTTGTCGCGCGTATGCATGACGCGCCACAACCAGCCCACATCGAGGTGGGTCGAGCCAACGGCGGTGATCTGTGGCTGCAACTCGGTGTCGACCAGCGCGTAGATTTCAGCGGCGATCTTTTCGGCAGCGCCCAGCGAGTCGGTGAACGACTGCGTATGGCCGCCACGGCGGTCGAGCGCGCGCAGCGAGCGGTCAACGATAGCTAGAATGGCATGGCGGCGCGGATCGGACTGGTGCAGGCGGATCGCCACGTCGAGCGGGGTCTGCAGATCGTAATAAAGCTTTTCGGCGCGCTCATCGCGGGTGAAGAACTCGACGGTAAAGCCCACAAGCGGACGATCAAAGAAGGTGAAGGCATTGACCAGAAGCGTGTGCTTGCTGCCCGGCTTGGCCTTGCGCTCGATCACCAGCTCGGTGTGGTTGCCATCCAGCGCCTGGGCGATCTTGCCGTCGATATAGGCCAGGCATTGCGGGTCGGTCGAGCCGGGGCGATCCTGCCACTGGCTGGTAAACTTGAGCACCAGCGTCTTGCCCTTGGCGGCTTCGGGCACCGTGACTTCGGCGGCAAACCAGGTGTGACCCTGCTTTTTCGCCCAGACGGAGTGCGAGCCAAATTCTTCCCACTTGCGCCAGTCGGCGGCCAGCGCGGCGTCGGCTGATAGGTCGGCATGCTGGACATGCCACTGGAAGGGGGCATCGGAGATGGGCGTCAGGATCTTCTTGCCGAGATCGGCGCAAAGACGAAGGAGCTTGCCTTCCATCTTGAGATCATCGTCCACCAAAGCCAGTTTGGACGAAAGGGGATTGGAATAAGTCATCCTTTGACTCCGACACCGGCGAAACCTGTGTTCATGTTGCGCCGTAACAAGAAATAGACGCCGACCGCCGGCGCTGCGTAGATGATCGAAAAGGCCGTCAGGAACCCGTAATTGATGGCGCCCTGCTGGCCGAAGGCGGCGTAAAGGCCCACCGACATCGGGAAGCCGTCCTGCACGCGCGAGAAAATGAGCGGCAGCAGGAACTCGTTCCAGGCGCCGGTGAAGCTGAAGAACCAGACCACGGCGATACCGGCCCGCGACATGGGCAGCACGATCCGCGTGACGATCTGGAATAGGGTTGCGCCCTCCACATAGGCGGCTTCCTCAAGCTCGATCGGCACAGTGTCGAAGAAGTTCTTGAGCAGCAGCAGGGTGAAGGGGAGATTGAGAATGGTCAGCGCGATGATGACGCCGAACTGGTTGAGCAGGCCCCCGCGTTGCGCCGCAAAATAGAGCGGCACCAGCACGCCCGCCGATGGCAGCATGCGCAGCAGCACCAGCGTCCACAGGAACGCGTTGCGGCCCGGAATGCGCAGGCGCGACAGCGGATAGGCCGCCGAAATGCCGACCACGACGCTGAGCGTTGCCGTGCCCGCCGCGATTAGCAGCGAATTGAGAAATTGCCGACCGGCATTGCCGCTGACGGCGAGCGCGAAATTGTCGAGGCCGATGGACTTTGGAATTTCCAGCTGCCCGGTCGACATGGGGTTGAAGGCATTCAGGATCAGCCAGGAAAACGGGCTTACCCAGATGACGGCCATGAAGCTCAGCGCAATGGCGGTGAGGCGGCTGGTCGTGGCGTTGGACTCCATTATTTGGGCTCCCGCAGCATGCGTAGATAAACGAGCGACAAGAGGCCGACGATGACCAGCATGGCCACCGAAATGGCGCTGCCAAAGCCCAGATTGCCGCGGGCAAAACTCTGATTGTAAAGGAACACCGCCAGCGTCTCGGTCTGTCGGCCCGGGCCACCTCCGGTCATCGCGTAGATCAGCGGGAAGTAGGTGAAGGTCCAGATGGTGATGAACAGCATATTGGTGGCGATATGGGGCCGGATGATCGGCAGCTGCACCAGCCAGATGCGCTGGAACGGCGTTGCACCATCCACCTTGGCCGCCTCCACCACCTCCCGCGATACCGAGTCGAGCGCTGCCGAGAACAGCAGGTAGGACCAGGCCGTGCCCTTCCAGATATTGGCGATGATGACGATGGGCAGGGCGTAATCATTGATGAAGTTGATCGGCGGCAGGCCAAACGGACGCACAAAGATCGCGTTGATCAGGCCGGTTTGGCTGGTGGTCGCCGACCACAGGAACGCCGCCACGATATCGGGCAACAGCCAGCCCAGCATGATGCAGACTTCGATCACCGACTTGAGGCGGCTCGCAGTACCACGCAATGTGGCGGCGAGCAGGAAGCCCAGCACCGACTGGCCGACAAGGGCCGAGAAGAACACGAAGATAACCGTGGTCCAGAGCGATTCCAGAAAGCCGCGGCGGGTGAACAGGCGCTCAAAATTCTGGAAGCCGACCCAGCTCCAGTCCACGGCCTTGGTGCCGACAAGCGCCAGATCGGTGAAGCTGAAAGCGAAGGCCCAGGCGGTGAAATACAGCAATGCAGCGATCAGCAGCGCCGCTGGCAACATGCCAAGGCCGAGAACCAGAAGATTGCTGGTGAGCCAGGGATTGGCCTGGTTTTTCATGGGTCTAATCTCACTCACGCAAACGGTTCAAACGCTGCATCATCCCGGTTCGGGGCCGGGGTGACACGGTGGTGTTGAGGCTATTGGGACAAACCGCGTCCCGTCACGGCGGCACCCAGAGGACAGGTTGGGCGCCGCCGCATCGGGAGGTGTGGCTTATTCGTAGGTGATGACCTTGTCGGCACCGAACTCATCGACCAGAGCGTCGTGATAGTTCTGGACGACTTCATCGACCGAGACGCCATCGAGGATGTCGGACGTCGCCTGCTGGATCAGCGCGGAAACCGTCTGATAGCCAGGAATAGTGTCACGACCGGTGGTGTCGGCCGCCAGCGCGGTTGCCTTGGCAAGGAATGGATCGGCCATATATTCCGGGGATTCCGAAATGTCGGTCCGAACCGCCATGCGGTGGGTCGAAAGCGTCCACGCCTTGAAGTTGGCTTCGTCAAAAATAGCCGTCACCAGCTTGAAGGCGAGGTCCTTGTCGGTGGCCTTGGAGTTGATGCCGATCGTCCAGCCACCCGAAATATTGGTGGTCGTCTTGGCACCGGGCTCACCCGAGCCTGGCCATGGCGTCCAGCCTACCTGGGCATCGCGCTCTTCGCGGCTTGGAGGGGTGTTGCAATCCCACAGGCATGCATCTTCCCACGAGCCAGAGGCCAGAATGCCGAGCTTGTCATCGGCCAGAGACTGGCGAACCGCTGCGCCGATATCGGTGGCGTAGTTGAGATCGGCCGGGTTCAGCTTCTTGTCGACATAGACCTGATGGTAGAGATCGAAGGTGCGACGCAGGGCAGGGCTGTCGCCGATCCACTGGTTGGTTTCGCGGTTGAGCAGGCGGTTGCGATCGCCTTCTGGAACGTCGGCGCCGAGCAGGGCCATGTAGACACCCTGCATGGTTGCCGCTTCTGCCTGCTTGGTGCCAGCGGGTAGCTGGAACGGGTATTGAACGCCCGCATCTTTCAGCTTCTGGGCAGCGTCGAGAATGTCGGCCCAGGTCTTGGGCTCCCATGGCACTGTGATCCCGGCCTTTTCGAAGTTGGACTTATCGTACCAGAGCATGCGCACGTCGGTATCGGTGGGCAGGGCATAGACCTGGCCCTGATAGGACGCCACTTCGAGCAGGCCTGGGAGGTAGTACTGATACTGGTCCCACTTTTCGGCTAGGGGCCCGATGGGTTCAAGATAGCCAGCGGCAGCCAGTTCGGACACCATGAAGCTGTCCATCACATTGACGTCGGCAGCAGTGCCCGCGCTGAGATCGAGCGCGATGCGCTGATCATAACCCTGGCCCGGCAACTTGATGCCCTTGACCGTTTCGCCACTTTCTTTCTCGAAATTGGCAATGCCTGGTTCGACCAGCGCAGCGATCCATTCGGGATACATGAACGTGACTTCGGCCCGCGCGGGGATGGCGGCAGTCGCCATCAGCGACAGCGCAGCCACCGTGGTCAGAAAACCCTTTTTGAGCATCAACTCCTCCTCTGCTGCTCGCGCCGCCTCTTACGGGCGGCCTGCATCCGGACCCTCATCCGGACACGGCGAAAGGTAAACACATCGAATGCAACGTTGCAATTGACAATCGTATTTGGACAGGTCTGGTGACGTAACGGGAAATTGAGCTATAAAATACAATGTGATACGAAATTTGTATCGTTTGCAAACGTGGTGGAAAACATATGCATCGTTGCAAAATAAGGGGAGTTTGGTTTCATCGCAGAGCGGTGTAAAACGTGGCGGGGCAAGAGTGACGAGATGAACGGCAAATCCACATCAACGGGCATGGCGCGCGGCGCTGGCAATCAGCGCGTCACCCTGCGCACCATTGCCGAAATGACGGGGCTCAGCCTGTCGACGGTGTCGCTGTCTTTGCGCGGCGGTACCACGCTGAAGCAGGAGACCCGCGACAAGGTGGCCGAGGCCGCGGCCTCTTTGGGCTATGTGCCTGATCGCGCTGGGGTTCGTCTGCGCACCGGAAAGACCAATGTCATCGCTCTGGTGCTCGACGGCGCCGAGGATTCCATTGATTTCGCGCGTCAGATGATCCGGGGTATTGGCCAGGGCATCAAGGGCACGCGCTACCATTTAACGGTGACGCCGGAGTTCGAACGGAACCTGTCGGCCGACACCATCCGCTATGTGCTGGATAACCGCACCGCCGACGGCGTCATCATCACCCATACCGAGCCGCGCGACCGCCGCGTGCAGATGCTGATCGATGCAAACTTCCCCTTTGTCAGCCACGGCCGCACCGAGTTCTTCACCCCGCACGCCTATCACGACTTCCACTCCGAGACCTTCACTGCCATGGCGGTGGAGCGACTGGCGCGAAAGGGCTGCAAGCACGCCCTGCTGGTAGTGGGCGACGACAGCACCACCAATTACCACAACATTGTCACCGCCTATCACCGCGCCACGGCGCGTGCCGGAATCGAGGGCACGATCCTTGATGGTGCTCAACGCCGCAGCTCGGCGGAAATGCGCCGTCTCGGCCTCGACATCAGCCGTCAGCCCAACCGGCCTGATGGGCTGATCTGCGACAGCGAAATGCGCACGATCGCGCTGGTGGGTGGGCTGCAGGAGGGTGGGCTGCGGCCGGGCGTCGATATCCAGCTGATCTACAAGCAGACCTCCGATATTTTGCCCACGCTGTTTCCCACGTTGGACAGCATTGGCGAGGACGTGTTTGCGGCTGGGGTCGAGCTGACGCGCCTGCTGTTGCAGCGCATCGAGGGCGTGCCGGTCGACCAACTGCAGACCATGGCCGAACCCACGCCGAACTGGCGCAACTAGCTCAGGCGCAGCGGATAAACCCGGGTAATCAACAGGGTAATACTGCCGCCGATCAGGGTGGCGACAACGCGATCGAGTGCCTCTTCGATCGCGCCGCCTTGCACCAGAACCAGCAATTGCACTATGGTTGCGGTGATGGCGAAGGTGAAGGCGATATAGTGCGCCTTGCGCAATCCGAAGGCCGCGCCCGCCATTAGGATTGCTCCGGCAATCAGCAGCGGCGCGCTGTTCTGGACCAGAAGGGCGAAGGTCGAGGCGGCGATGCTGCCCGCTACAGTCCCGGCAAAGCGGGCGAGACCGCGCGCCTGCGTTTGCACCCGGCCCGGCTTGAGGATCAGCAGCGCCGACATCGGCGCCCAATAGCCATGCGGCAGACCAACGGCGTTGGCCACAATCATCGCGGCGGCGACGCAGACCGCAGCCTGCCCGAGATAGGTCACAATGGCATGGCGCGACTGCACTTCCCGGTTCACCGGCACAATGGCGGCTTCGCGCCACAACAGGCGGTTGACCATGATGACGCAGCCCAGTTGCAGCACGCCGCCTAGCGCCACAAACAGCGCCCGGTGCAGCGCGGCATCGACGCCATTGTGGAACGAGCCGGCCACCAGGAGCGCAATGACCATCTGCACCGAGAGCCACCAGGCCGCATCATTGCGCGTCAGGCCGAAATAGGCGGCCATGGCCGAGCCCAGCGCGGCGAGCATGACCAGCAGCGGATATTCCTGCCCAGCCAGCGTACCGATAAAGGCGGCCAGCGTCGTTGCGCCGATCGTCGCCATCATGGCGCCCCAGCGGTAGCCTCCCAGGGTGTAATTGGCGCCCAGCGAAACCGTGAAGGCCGCGCTCGAGGCGATGATCGCGTCACCGCGTCCCAGAAAAATTGATGACAGCACCAGGCACAGCGCAAAGCCGGGCAGGCAGGCGAGCATGTCGCGCCGGTTAAAGGGCGTGACGAGCTGTCTGATCTGGCTGGCCAAGGCTGGCGATTGCAACACGGACGATCCTGAGTTCGATGCGGCACACTATCAACGCGCAGGACGCCTTAAGGCAACTGCCGCAGGGGCAGGGCCAAGCGGTTGTGACCGCCAAGCCCCTTCGCAGCCCAGACAATTTGTGAGATCAAACAGGCTGGAGTATGCCCATGCTTGTTTATGTCTGGACGGCGCTGACCATCATCCTGCCGCTGGTGACGCTGGCGGTCTGTGCCCGCGTACTGCTGCGGCCGCATCGCGATCCAGCCTCGCGCATTGCCTGGCTGGTGGTGGTGGGTGTCATTCCGGTGGTGGGCGTATTGGCCTATCTGTTTTTGGGCGAAGTGCGCACCGGCAGCCGTCAGCGGCGCGAATTGCGCGGCCAGACCCTGCTGCGCGAATGGCCCGAGGAGATCGAACGCCTGCTACCAGACCGGCATCGCAACCTGTTCCGGCTCGGCCAATCCATCAATGGGTTTCCTCCAGTCGCCGGCAATAGCGCGGCGCTGCTCGCCGACTCCAATGCGGCGGTGGATGCCATGGTGGCCGATATCGATGGGGCCACCCGGCAGGTGCATGTCGACTTCTACATCTGGCTGGCCGATGGCAACGGGATCAAAATGGTGCAGGCGCTGTGCCGCGCCGCCCAGCGCGGGGTCACTTGCCGGGCGCTGGCCGATGATCTGGGCTCGCGCGTTCTGGTGCGGTCCGCCCATTGGCAGGCCATGCGCGATGCGGGCGTCGACGTGCGCCGGGCCTTGCCCATCGGCAACCCGCTGCTGCAGGCCTTTACCGGGCGCATCGACGTGCGCAACCACCGCAAGATCGTGGTGGTCGATGGCAGCGTAACCTATTGCGGCAGCCAGAATTGCGCCGACCCTGACTTTCTGCCCAAGGCCAAGTTCGCGCCATGGGTGGATGCCATGGTGCGCTTCGAAGGCCCAATCGTGCAGCAGAACCAGGCGCTGTTTGCCGCCGACTGGGCGCTTGCGACCCATGAGCGGCTTGAAGATCTCGACAGCGTTCCTCCCGCCCCCGCTGGCACCAGCATGCCGGCGCTGGCTATCGGCACGGGACCAACGGTGCGCTATTCTGCCATGTCGGAAGTGTTTGAATCGCTGTTCTTTGCCGCGCGGCGGCAATTGGTGGTCACGACGCCCTATTACGTGCCCGATGAAGGCTTGCAGAGCGCGCTTTGCGCCTGTGCCTATCGCGGTGTCGAGACCATTCTCATCCTGCCCGAGCGCAACGATTCATGGATCGTAGCGGCAGCCAGCCATAGCTATTACGCCGATCTGATCCGGGCCGGGGTCAAGATCCACGAATATGTCGGCGGCCTGCTGCATACCAAGTCCATCACCATGGATGGTGAAGTCACCCTGATCGGCTCGGCCAATCTCGACCGGCGCAGTTTCGAACTGAACTTCGAGAACAATATCCTGGTCTATGACGAGGCCCTGACGCAGTCGGTGCGTCAGCGCCAGATGGATTATATCGATCACTCCAAGCCGGTGACCGCCGAGGATGTTGATGCCTGGCCCATGCACCGCAAACTCTGGAACAATGCGATCGCGACACTGGGGCCGCTGCTTTAGGCGCTGCGGACAGTGATGGCAAAGTCCTGCCCGCGCCAGGCTTCCGTCTGGCTGTCACGCCAGGTGAAACGCAGGGTCTGATAGTCCTCCAGTATGGAGGCAGACAGCACGACGCTATGCAGCCCGAAGGGCCCGGGCGTTGAGGTGAGGTCAACCACGCGATGCCATTGCCCGTCGCCCAGATGCAGGGTGAAGGGCGTATCGCGGTCAATCTGCACATCCTTGCCCGCCGCAATCGCCTCAAAGGCGCTGCTTTCGCGCCAGAACCAGCGCGACGCAGACGGAATGGTGCGCGCATAGCGTGCTTCGATCTCGGTGAAAGTCTCTTCGGCGCGCCCGGTGGTGATGGCGGCAAGGAGCTTGAGAAATTCAGCATGTGCCCAGACCAGCGGCATGGCGCTGCCGGTGGGAAAGCCCGGTTCCAATTCGTGCTGAGGCATGGATGGGCCATCCCAGATCTGTTCAGGTAACAGCCCGCCCGGTCCGATCATCCGGCTCATGGCTTCGAGATAAGGCATGCCGTCTCCGCCCGCCAAGACGGCGTAATGGCCGCGCTCGCCCGTCAGCAGCGGCCACAGTCGCCCGACGCCAGTGCCGTCGAACGGGCTACCATCAGCCTTTTCGCCATAACCGTCGCCATTATAACGATAATAGGCCGGGCCATTCGGGGTCTCGGCGCGCAGCATGGTGTCGACCAGTTTGACCGTGTCGGTGATGCGCTTGTCATGGGCATCGCGCAGTCCGGCGCGCACCAGATAGAGAAACTCCATGCCGATCAGGTCATTGGCGGGGACTTCGCCATGCGCCACATTGCGCCGATTGATCAGCCCGGCAAGGCCGCCTTCGGCGGGCTTGGGCGACATGCGCACATAATAGCCATCGATCCCCAGATCGGCGCCCAGGGGACCCTGTTCGGCATAGGTCCATTCCTCGATGCGCTCGTTCCAGCTGTCGGCCAGCGCCAGAAGATATTCGCGCTCCTCGGCGTCGAAATAATCGGCAGAGACCACCAGCGCCGAGATGGCGATGGCCAGGGTGAACGGGCTCGCGCCAGCGTTTTCCTCCCAGCGATCCTGATCGCTCATCGGCCCGTTGCGCACGATAAAGCCGATAGCGTCGCGCACCATGGCCAGTTCCGGCCCCGAAAAGGTCAGATGCCCCACTGAGCGCAGCTTGGCCGCGAGCAGCACGGGGAGCGCCACTTCGTCGAGCTGACGTCCGGTCCAATAGCCACGTCCATCAGGGAAATAGTTCTGCGCCCAGCTGCCATCCTCGCCCTGGGTGCCGATCAGATAATCGAGCGTGCGCCCGGCATCTTCCAGTTGGCCCACGGCGACCAGCGCAAAGGCCGCCTCCACCGTGTCGCGCGTCCATACCAGATGGTATCCGCCCGCATCGTCATGGCTATTACCCCACGGCACGCTGAGGCTGGCCACCATGGCGCCGGCATAGGTGCGATCCTCATGCACCTTGATGACGGTGGCCGACAGCTCGGCCTCGCGGCGCAGCTGCGGCGTCGTATAGGGAATTTGCAGCGATGTGGACCAGTCATGCCACTGCTCGACGAAATTGGCGCAGGTTTCCACATAGCCATCGGCAAGGCTTGAACGCGACAGCGTGCGCGCGCCTTCGAGCGTTTCGGCAAAGCCGAGCGAGAGCACGCCACTATTGGCGTTGAGCTCGCCCATCAGCGAGACATTGCCCTCGATGGCCTCGGGATAAGTCCAGGTCATCGCGCCGTTGGCGTGGAAATCCTGCCAGCCGTCGGAGGCGCCGACATAGCCCGCACTGGTGCGGCTGAAGCCGAGATTGGCGCGCAGGCACAGCGCCACCGCGCCGTTTCGAGCCGACAGGTCGCCATCGGCCCAGGCGTCGTTGCTGGCGCTGGAATTGAGGTGAGGCGCCAGTAGCGCATAGAGCCGGACATCATCCCCCGACAGCTCATATTTGATCAGTAGGCTATCGCGCTGTGGATGGCAGAGGAATTCCAGCTCAAGCCGGTAGCCGGGGCCCTCGTGCACCACGCGGGCCAGCGGCGCATTGGGGTGGAGGGTCGAGATGACATAGCGGTTCTCCCGCTTAATCTCGTGCCAGCCATTCGGCGTCGTGACGATAAAACCAAGGTCGCGGATCTGCGGGTGCCCGGTCGAAGGCCAATAGACCTCGTTGACGATGCCATGTCCGATGGTCGCCCAGACGCGGCTGGAGCCCAGCGCGGTGGTGACGGCGTCTTTGTTGCTCGAGGTCCAGGTGGGCGCAATCCCCGGTGCGCCAGGCGGTGTGGATGTACTGTCCATCTTGCGTCGATCCCTCGCTCACGCAGCGGCGCGCCAGAAAATCGCCCGTGCTGGCAAGAGGATCGCTGATATTACCAGGCGCGCCAACGCAATAATATGTGTTGGTAAACGCCGCTCGAT
The DNA here is from genome assembly GCF_000971295.1 of Devosia epidermidihirudinis. Lineage (GTDB taxonomy): Bacteria > Pseudomonadota > Alphaproteobacteria > Rhizobiales > Devosiaceae > Devosia > Devosia epidermidihirudinis. The sequence continues at coordinate 84,461 of NZ_LANJ01000016.1, forward strand.
CAAGGGAACCAACGCGCCTTATGGCACGCTGGCATTGGTCAATTGCCCGGTGGCAAAGGCCATGGTTGCGGCAGCGCTGAGCGAGTCACTGCGGGCTTGGGCGCGGGCATATTGCGCCTTGAGCAGGCCCGTTTGGGCAATGCTGATATCGGCCATCGTGCCCAGCCCGTTTTTGTAATAGTCGAGCGCCGCGTCGTAATTGGTCTGGGCGGCGTTGACCAGTTCGGTCGCCGCGGCGTGGCCCGACAGGCTGGTGCGCAGCACGTCATAGGCCACGACGATTTCGCGGGCAGCAAGGTTTTGCAGCTGGGCAAATTCCTGCTCGGACGCAGCCGCCTGTGCCACGGCCGCCTCCATCCGCGCATCGCGCAGACCGCCATCGAACAGCGGCAGGCTGAGGCCCACGAGCACAGCCGCATTGGGCTGATTGACGTTGAGGCTGCCCACCGTGCCGACACGACTGTCGTCGATGGAGTAATGCCCCACATTTTGATTGAGCGTACCGGTGACGGCAACCTTGGGCATGTATTCGGCGCGCGCGGCGGCAATGCCTTCCTTATTGGCTTTGACGCGGGCAAAGGCCGCCTGCACATCGGGGCGACGCTGCAATGAGGCGACAATCAGCGTATCGAGATTGGTCGGCACCACACGCGGCAATGCGCGGCCCGACACATCCTGCACCTTGATCGTGGTGGTGGGTGAAATGCCCATGGCTTCAAGCAGGTAGTGATAGGTATTGCGCTCGCGCCCGGTTGCCTGGGTCAGGTCGAACTCGGCCTGCGCCACCTGCTGCTTGGCCTGCGCCACCTCCATCGTGGTGGCGATACCCTGCTTGAGGCGAGCCTCGGACGCGCTGAGCACGACCTTGCTATTGGCCAGCGCATCGCGGTTGATCCGGCTTTGCGAGCGGGCCGCGCTATACTGGAAAAACGCGTTGCTGACGTCGAAGATCAGCTTCTGATGGGCCGCATTGAAGGTGACATTGGCGGCAAACGAGAGCTGCTGCGCGCTGGCCAGCGCCGCGTCGCGCGCGCCGAAATCAAACAGCAGCCATTTGACGGCAAGGGCAGGGGTAGCCTGAATGCCCGAGGTGGTGACGGTGCCCGATGGCACGGTGACCGGGCCGATATCAATGCCGGGCACGGTATTGGACGTCACCGCATATCCGGCCAGCACGTCGGCGGTCAGAATGGGGAGATAGGTGGCCTCAACCGCCCCCGATGCCGCCGCTGCCTCACGCGCCCGCTGCCAGGCGGCGCGGGTGACGGGGTTAGACAGCTGGGCGATATTGATCAGCTCGGGCAGGCTATAGGTATGGTTGGCGTCAAGCTTGGGCGCAGCAATGACGATGGGCATGCTGGGGTCCGTCGCGACGCCAAAATCAGCGCTTCCGCCATTGACCGCAGCCTGCCCGGCAACGCCCTTATAGGGCGTGGTGGCGCTGGCGGGCGCCAGCTTCATGCTCGACGATGAACAGGCGGCGAGCCCGACCATGGCCAGCCCGGCAATCAGCACCATCCAGTTCCGGCGCGCGTTCACAGCACATATCCTGCGGCGCTGGAAAGGGTGGCCTGCAATTGCCGATAAAGCACCATGGTTCGATCCAGATCCCGTTTCCACCAAGAGCGTGGTCCGCCCTTGCGTGCTGCCAGAGTTTCAAGTCGCCGGAGGGCGTTGGCGCTTTCATCCAGCCTGTGCGTCAGCTGGCCGCGCAGCGCTGGCTCCGGAGTCACCATAGCTGAACCTGCCCCGGCGAGAAACTCGGCGACCGACGCTTCATAGGCAAGCGTTGCCGCTTTCACACAGCGGGGTGCGCCAAAGAGATATCGCGGGGCGTTGCGCGCCGCCTCCACCTGCACCAGCGTCAGCGCGGCCTCGTCGATTGCATCGGCAATGGTGCGCCCATGCGGCAGCACGGGCGAGAGGATGCGCAGGCGGTTGACCTCGAAAATGGACAGGCTGCCCAGACGTCGGGCTTCCGCCAGCATAGGCCAGACAGTGGCCAGCCGGTTCGGCTGGCGCTGCAGCGTACGGGTCAACACCTGTACCGCGCCTTGCAGCGCCCTGGAGAACGCCCCGGCGACGCTCACGGGCCAGATGCCGAGGAAAATCAGCAGCACCACGACATTGCCGATCAGAATGCCAATGATGCGATTGGTTGCCACGGCGGTATCAAGGCCCGGCCCATAGCCCTGCAGAATGCACAGGAAGAAGGCCAGGGCCATCTGCCAGCCCATATACTGGATACGGCTCGTGCCGTTGGATACCCAGGCGGCGATCAGGCTGCCCACGCCCACCAGCAGCAGCAAATGGCCGATATCGGTCATATGCGGCATGAACAGCACGATCGAGCCCACGCCCATCACCGCGCCGATCAAACATCCGGCAATGCGCAGGGCCGATTTGTGGAGGGTTTCACCGGCGCTGCCCAGCGCCACATAAAAGCAGGTGATCATGGCCGTATGGACTTCGAACCAGTCCCAGGCGGTGTAGATGATATAGGTGACCAGCACCGCCAGCAGCGCCTTGAGCGCGAACTGCAGATAGACCGGATTGGTGAAGGCGTCGGGCGCAATCAGCGGCGCCTTGTCGTCAGCGGGGCCGGAGGGCGCCGTGATCGCACCACTCCACAGGCCCGCCAGATTGCGTGTCGTCAGGTCAATCGGCGCATTGGCAATGGGGGCCGGCGGCAGCGCAAACGCTTTGCCCGCTCGCACAGCGTCGGCCATTGCCAGCAAGCGATCAACATCTGCCTGCGCCCCGGTTGGCAGGGCCATCGCCAGGGTCAGCAGACGCTGGGCATCGGGGGCCATGGCCGTTAGACGCGCGCCTTCGGCCTTGGAGAAATAGCCGAACAGGCCACCCATCCGGGCATTGGTATTGAGCTCGGCCACGCCCTCTTCGAGCAGCGCATGAGCCCATGTGCGGGCGCTCGCATCGCCCGCGATCAGCCGTGCCGCAACGGCCAGGCGGTCGGCAATGGCGCGACGGGCCAGCCGCGCCGGATTGGGGCCGAACAGCACATTGACCAGAATGAGCGTTGCCATAGGAAAAAACACCACGACCCACATCCAGCTCAGGCCGCGCGACAGCAACTCTGGGATCGGCACGATGTCATAAAGCGTCATGACAAAGGCCAGTACGAACCCGACGGTGGCGGCGATCGCCCCCAGCCGGCTGGCCTGCGAAAAGAACATGCCGGCAAAGGTGAACAGCACGAGGAAGGCGAGCCGCAACATCGGTTCGTCCGCCGCAAGTTGCAGGAACAGCAGGCCGATCAGAATGCCCACGGACACCGCAATGATCAGCCCCACGGCAATCAGAATGCCCGAGCCCGCATTATTGCGTGACGCAAAAAAGATCAGGTAGCAGGACAAGGCTGCTTCCGGCACCTGCTGGCTCATCGCCACCAGCACCACGATCATGCAGGCCAGCGCCATGCGCAGCGAGCGGCCCAATCGCCCGTCATAGGGTTTGAGCTCGGCCGCGAGAAAGGCGAGCAGCCCGACCCTAGTGGCTAGCGTTGCCATCGCCGGTCTCTGCTGCCGCCTCGGAAATGACGACGACCGCCGATGCGCCCACGCGCATGATGTCGTCGGGCGGCTCATGCAGATGCACATAGACCGGGAAGCGCTTGGCCACCTTCACCCAGTTGAGCGAGTTGGACACCAGCGGCAGGCCCAGAATGGTCGCCGCATCTTCCGAGCGCACGCCCCAGCCAATCGCCGAAACCGTGCCCGAAATCGGGTTGTCGGCATCGGCCATGACAAAGACCTGCGCGTGATCGCCAATCGAAATCGACGGCAGTTCAGTTTCGCGGAAAAACGCCACCGCTTCCCAACCCGAGGTATCGATCAGCGAAAACACGGTTTGGCCGGTAATGACATACTCGCCCGCCGGCATGACAAGGCCGACAATGCGACCGTCAAACGGCGCGCGCACGATGGTATTGTCGAGGTCGCGCTGCGCAAGCGACACGGTGGCGCGAGCGGTGTCGACCTGTGCCTGACGCGTATCAAGCGTGCCGATAATCTGGCTGGCGCCCTGCGATTGCTGCAGAGCCTGCGCCAGGCTCACCAGCGCATCATTGAGCGCGGTACGCGCCTGATCGACCTGTTGTGCGGTGACAAAGCCACGGTCGAGCAGTGGCTCGAGACGATCCAATGTCTGCTGGGCGAGGTCGGAATTGAACTGGGCACGCTCAATCTGCTTTTGCGCCACTTCGGCATTGCTCTGTTCGGTAGCAATATTGCGCTGGCCCTGCGCCAGCTCGGATTCAGTTGCGCGCAGTTCCGCCTGTGCCTGATCGAGCCGCAGCTGATAGGGCTCTGGATCGATGCGGAACAGCACATCGCCCTTCTGCACCTTGGCGTTGTTGGCCACCTCGATGGCAATCACCCGGCCTGGCACAGTCGAAGAAATATGCACCAGCGGCGCTTCAATTTCAGCCACGTCGGAGCGGGGGCTCTGCGCATTGGCGGCAAAAGCCAGATAGACCAACACCAGCGTCGCCAGCATGATGCCGTAGCCGATGAGTTTTCCCAAAATCGTCCGCATCAGCCAATAGCTCCCGACCAGATCAGCCAAAACACGATACCGCTCGATATGGTGAGGCAAAGATAGACCAGCGGTGGCGCTGGCAGATGTTCATCGATCTTGAGACGGATCAGAATGGCGCGGACGATCAGCGTCAGCACCACGCCGCCCACGGCGCAGATGATCCAGGCCGGAAAAAACGAACCAAAGACCGGCACGGATGGGGCGCGGGCGGTGCCCGTGCATCCCGCCAGGCTCACCGCAGCCAGCAGCGCTGGAAAAAGTCTCAACATCAAAGCTTTCACCGCCGATCCGGGTCCAATCATTTGATCTATAGCGAATTTATCTCGAGCGTGAAACTTGGGAAGTGTCGCCGTGGTCGGCCGCCAGCAGGGCGCGCAGACGGTTGGCATCGGCGGGAGTGGCCGGATTATAGACGATCATGCCGAGGTCGGGTCGGCCGTCCACCGCGAAGCCGGAATACTCCAGCTCGATCAGCCCAAGAACGGCGTGATCGAGCCGCTTGGTGCCCTCGCCATGGCTGTGCACATCATGGTCCCTCCACATGGCAGCAAATTCGGGGCTGATGGCGCTGAGCTCGCTGACCAGTTGGGTGATGGCGCTGGACGCACCGGCCCGTGCCGCGTCGGCGCGAAACGCCGCGACCACGAACCGTGCCATCCTGTCCCAGTCGAGCTGGGCAGCGCGAATATCGGGCCGCCCGAAGATTAGCCGCAGGATATTGCGCTCTGCGGCGGGCAGACTGCCGTAATCGGTCAGGATCAGCGCGGCGGCGCGGTTCCACGCCACTACGTCCCAGGTCGCTGTCTTGATGATGGCGGGGCTGATCTCGAAGGCATCCAGCAGGCGTTGCAGGCGCGGCGTCACCGCATCGACGGCGCGGTACTGCACTTCGGGTGGGCGACCGAGCCCAAGCATGAACAGGTGCTCGCGCTCCACCTCGGTCAGCATCAACCCATTGGCGATGCGGTTGAGCACGTCCGCCGAGGGCGCGCCGCCGCGCCCCTGTTCCAGCCAGGTGTACCATGTCGGGCTGATATTGGCGCGCTGCGCCACTTCTTCGCGGCGCAGGCCGGGCGTACGCCGTCGCCCTGCGGAAAAGCCCAGCGCCACCGGGTCGAGCCGTTCCCGCCGATCCCTCAGATACGCCCCCAGCAGATTTCCCGAGCCCGTCGTCGCCGCCATGCTGTTACCAATTATACCGGGATAAGATCACTACTTTAACGGGATAGAGAATAGGCGCTGATCGGGGAAAGACCAATGGAGCAGTTCACATGCAGATCTTTCTCACCGGCGCGACCGGGTTTATCGGTTCGGCCGTTCTGGCCCAATTGCTGGGGGCTGGCCATCAGGTGCTGGGCCTCACCCGATCGCAGGCTGGCGCCCGCGTGCTGGCAGCAGCGGGGGCCCAGCCCCATCTCGGCGATATCGAAGACCTTGATGGCCTCCGCCGCGCGGCGGCCTCGTGCGATGGGGTGATCCACACCGCGTTCGACCACAATTTCGCTGAGTTCGCCGCCAATTGCCAAAAGGATGGGCGGGCCATCACGGCGCTGGGCCAGGCGCTGATGGGGTCGGATCGTCCACTGGTCATTGCCTCGAGCACGGCAATGGGCGCGACGAAGGCGGGCGAACCTGCACGCGAAAATGAGTTCGATGCACAGAGCCCCAATCCCCGCGTCGCCTCCGAGCGCGCCGGTGCCGCTCTGCTCGAGCGCGGGGTCAACCTGTCGGTGGTGCGGCTGTCCCAGATCCACAACACAGTCAAACAGGGCCTCGTGACCGATGTGATCGATCTGGCCTGGCACAAGGGGGTGTCCGCCTTTGTCGATGCGTGCGACAATTGCTGGTCGGCCACCCATCTTGATGACGCGGCGCGCCTGTTCCGGCTGGCGCTGGAAAAGGGCCAGCCCGGTGCGCGCTATCACGCGACCGATGAAGGCGCGATCCCGTTCCGCGATATTGCTGAAGCCGTCGGGGCCTATCTGGGCGTGCCCACCCTGTCAGTGGCCCGGCCCGATTGCGCTGCCCATTTCGGCTGGCTCGCCGCGTTTGTTGGCAAGGATATGTCGGCCAGCAGCGCCCGGACGCGGTCCGAACTCGATTGGACACCCACCGGACCTGGCCTGCTCACCGATATCGCCAATATGGCAATCAAAGCCTGAGCCACCCCGGCATCTGCCTCTGGATATTTGCCCGCCTGCGCGGCACAGTGAGCCCGGGGTAGGGGACACGCCGGACATGATCGACATCGACGCCTGCAGGACAATCCTGGTGGTTTCACCGCACCTTGACGATGGCGTGCTCAGCGTTGGCGGCCTGATCGAGCGGGCCGCCGTCAATGGCGCCGATGTTATCGTTGCCACGGTGTTCACCGCCGATAGCCCGCAGGGCGGTGCGCTCTCGCCGCTGGCGCAGGAGCTGCACGGCATGTGGAATCTGGGCGCCAATCCCTATGCCCCGCGGCGCGACGAAGACGAGATTGCCGTAACCTCGCTCGGTGCGCGGCCGGTGTTTGGCGGCCTGCTCGACGCGCTCTATCGCACCAGCCATGGCGGCGCCCCGCTTTATCCGACACGCCAGTCAGTGTTTGCCGCGCCCCATGTCGATGATCCGATCGGCGCACCATTGCTGCAGCTGCTACAGGGCTGGGTCACCGATTTCGCGCCCGATCTGGTGTTGGGGCCGCTGGGTGTTGGTGGCCATGTCGATCATGCCGTCACCACAAGGGCGCTGTATCGTCTGGCCGCACAGCGCCCGATCCAGTTGGGCCTTTACGAGGACATGCCGTACGCCACCGGCCTGTTCCCGCCCAATGCGCCCGATACGGTCGCGGCGGCGCTGCGCCGCTCGCCCTTTGCGCCCAAGGGGTCCAGTCTGATTGCCGTCGATCTGCCCGGCAAGCTCGGCGCCATTGCTGCCTATGCCTCCCAGATTGCCGATATTTTCCCCAATGGGCTGGCGTTCGGCTCCGTCATCGACAATTACATGCGCAGCCACACCGAAGACGGCGTCTATAGCGAGCGCCTGTGGGACGTTCTGGCCCGCGCGTGAGCCCTCGGCAAAAATCGGCGTGGCGCGCCCTCGCAAAGCCAGATCGTTCAACCTATATCGTAAAATTACGATATTATGGAGTTCGTCATGGTTGCGCTGTCTATTCTCGATCTCGTCCGGGTCAACGAGGGGTCGGGACCCAAAGCGGCATTGGACAATGCGCGCGCCGCTGCGGCACATGCCGAGCGCCTGGGCTATACGCGTTTCTGGGTCGCCGAACACCACAACATGCCCGGCATTGCCAGTGCTGCCACCTCCATCGCGCTGGCCCATATTGCCGCCGGCACCGCCACGATCCGCATCGGCGCAGGCGGCATCATGCTGCCCAACCACGCCCCCATGGTCATCGCCGAGCAGTTCGGTACCTTGGCTCAGCTCCATCCTGGCCGTATTGATCTTGGTCTGGGACGCGCACCCGGCACCGACCAGATGACCATGCGCGCTCTGCGCCGCTCCCTCACCAATTCGGATAATTTCCCGCAGGATGTGCTGGAGTTGCAGGCCTATTTTGCCCCCGCAGAACTCAATCAGCGCCTGCAGGCTGTGCCCGCCGCTGGCACCGAGGTGCCGCTGTGGATCTTGGGCTCCAGCACCTATGGCGCGCAGCTGGCCGCCGAGCTCGGCCTGCCCTATGCCTTTGCCTCTCATTTCGCGCCCGACGCCTTGATGCCGGCGCTGGAGATTTATCGCAGCCGGTTCAAGCCTTCCGAGCAGCTGGCGGCGCCTCATGCGATGATCGGCGTCAATATCATCGCCGCTGAAACCGACGCCGAGGCGCGGCGTCTGGCCACCACCCAGCAAATGTCCTTCGCCAATATTTTCCGGGGCGCGCGCGGGCTCAGCCAGCCCCCGATCGACGATATCGAAGCCTATTGGTCACCGGCAGAAAAGGCGCAGGCGGCGCACATGCTGGCCCATTCCATCTACGGCTCGCCCAGCACGGTGCGCGCAGGCATCGCCGATCTGGTGGCACGGACTGGCGCCGACGAGCTGATGATCGTCTCGGATGTTTTCGATCACGCGGCCCGGATGCGCTCTTTCGACATCATTGCCGAGAGCCTCTAGCGCCAACGGGCGCGCACAAACCACGTGGGGCCGCCGCAGCGGCCCCTTTTTTGCGCGTAAAGTCCGGGCGGGCTTATTGGTCGATCTGGGTGACCAGACCATCGAAAATCTGCCGCACGCGATTGGGGACGCGGGCGCCATTGAGGGCATCGAGATTGGCGGGCGCGCTGCCCACCACGATCAGCCCCACCATGCCCATGGCAAAGTGCGGCGCGCATTTATAGCCATAGGCCCCCTCGACATCGAAGGTGACCTCGATTTCCTCGTTGATCTTGCCCTTGAAGGGTGCCGCGCCTTCCGGAATCATTCCCGCGATGGTTTCGGCGTTGTGCCCCTTGTCGGTGGCGATGAACTTGACGGTATCGCCCTTTTCGATCTGCAGGAACGCCGGCTCAAACACCATCTGCCCGGCTTCGCCGCGGTTCATCATCTTGATTTCATGATCTGCCGCCATGGCGCTCATCGTCAGGGAGAGCATGATTGGGGCGACGATCATGGCGAGCTTACGGTTCAGCATGGGTGTGTCCTTCAATAGAGGTCGTTTGTGTTTCAAGCCAGGCTCGGAGGCCAGCTGCGTCTCCGGTCGCGACCGTGGCGCCGCGGCTTGCAAAAAGGTCTGGGTATTGGGTTTGGGCACTGGCGCCGCCCAGATAGGTCGGCAGTGCTGCCAGATCGCGGGCGGCAATGGGCATGCGATCAAGGTTCTCTGGCCAGGCGGCATCCATCACCGCCAAGGCATGGACCCGGTCGGGCCAGGTCAGGGCGAGCAACAAGGCCATGGTGCCGCCCTCGCCCACGCCCAAAAGCCCCACCTTGCCGTGGCCGGACCGCTCGAGCAGCAATTGCTCCAGCTGAAACAGGCCATCGCCGAGCGTGGACAGTTCGGGGTTATGTTCGGGGCCGACGTACCAGAAATAGCCGAGCGGCAACCCCGCCCCGCCATAGGTCTGGGTCCGGCCCGATTGCACCGCAATCCGCCGGGTGAGGGCGGGCAGCAAGGAGGCGCCAATCGTGCGCGCCTGATCGAGGTCGGACAAACGCGGATGCAGAACCAGCCAGGTTGGGGCCGTAGTCGGGCCGTCCGTATAGGTGTGAAGTAAACTGCTCATGATTGTGCCGGATATGGCGCCGGGATATCCCGGCGCCATAGTCCTCAGGCCTGCTTCATGGCGTGTTCGGCGGCCAGGTATCCAAAGGTAATGCCAAGGCCCAATGTGCCCCCGCCACCCAGATAGCTCTTGCCGGACGGAGACGCGCCAGCATTGCCCGCCACATAGAGACCGGGAATGGGCTGGTCATGAATATCGACCACCTGCGCGTTTTCGTCGAACACCGGGCCGCCCTTGGTGTCGAGCGTTCCGCCCGCCAGCAGCACGGCAAAGTAGGGGCCGGTGTCCGACAGCGGCGCCATGTATGGATTGGGCAGACCACGATCCACGCGCACGGCATGGAAATAGGCATCGATCGGCGCTTCGCCCCGGTGGAAGTCGGTGTCTTTGCCGGTTTCGGCAAAGGTGTTGTACCGACCAATCGTCTCCTTGAGATTGTCGAGGAAAGCTGGATCCAGCTTATAGGGGCCAATCCGGTCTTCCAGGCTGTCAAAGCGCACCTGCACCGCCTCGGTAAGCGCCTCAAGCGTGTCGGCCTGGATGACATAGTTCGGGATATCCGAGCCCGGTTCGGGGATCAGCATGCCGCCAAACTCGCGGGCCTTTTCGTCGAAAATGAACACCTGGTAGAGGTTGGGATAGTCGCCGGTCCACTGATCGTAGACGGCGTGCGAGCGACCGCGTTCGGGATAGACGTATTTTTCGTCATACATGCGCTGGCCAAACTTGTTGACCGCGATCGAACTGTCGCCGCCCAAAAAGAACACGCCGCTTGGCACGCTGGAATATTCAAGCACTTCCTCGAGGATTTCCTGCTGGTTCCAGGCTTCGTTGAGGTTGCCCAGCTTTACCCCGATCTGGCTCGACATCAGGATGAGGTCGCCCTCGTTGGTTGGCACGGCACAGCCGCCCAGAATAGGCGTGCGCAGAAAGCCCGTGGCCATTTCCTTGTTGTGGGTGAAGCCACCTGTGCCAAAGACCACGCCCTTTTTGGCGCGGAAACGCTTGGTGCCGTCAGTGGTGGTGGCTTCAAGACCAATGACGCGGCCGGTTTCATCACGCAGGATCTGGGAGACACGGTGGCCAACCTCGATGCGCCCGCCATGATCTTCCACATACATCGACAGATAGACGATCATGTCGCCGCCATACCCGATCGAGCCGTCTTCGGAGCGCGTCGCCATCTGGCGGCCACGGATATCGGCATTCTCGACCAGCTGGGCGTGATAATCGGGCGCTGGCTTGCCATCCCAGGACAGGAACATGGTGGAGGGCAGCGCGCCGGTATCGTCCAGCGTTTTGGCGATCCGGGCGCCCTGATCATAGAAGTGGTCGAGCAGCTTGTAGTTGCGCTCGTAAAGGCCAAAGGTCGGGCTGCCGGGCCGATAGAGCTCGGGGAACGCCACGCGTGCGCTATAGCGCAGGAAATCTTCCTTGGTGTCGACAATGCCCTTGGCATGCATGTGATGGTTGTTGGGCACCCACCAGCCGCCGCCAGATTTGGACGTGGTGCCGCCGACATATTCCGCCTTTTCCAGCACAATGACCGAACCACCGTTCTGGATGGCCGAAACGGCGGCAGCCAAACCGGCGCCACCGGAGCCAGCAACAACGACGTCGGCCTCGCCGTCCCAGGCAAATTCTTCAGCTTGAGCCGCTGTTATTGTGGTGGCGCCAAGTGCCGTGCTGGCAACGCCAAGACCGGCAGCGCGCATGAATCCACGGCGCGAAACGCGCGACTCTTCAGTGTTAGACATTTTCCCTCTCCCTCGGATCGAAGTTTCGATCGCACGCAAACTTGTACGGCACCATACGAGTTGGCAAGCCCCTTTGCGTTGTCGGGCGGCATTTTCAGGAGTACATGCGAAGAGTGGAACCGGAGCGACCGTCTGTGGGCACAGGACCTGAAAACAAGTCGGCAGCGAGTCTGCCAACCTGGGAAGAAAAAGGTGATCTTCTCTACATGCTGCATGAGCTGTCGCGGCTCATGGCGACCTGGTTCGATCAGGCGGTGCACCATCTGGGGGTGACGCATTCGCAATGGTGGATGCTTATGCACCTGCACCGGCATAACGGCTCCACCCAGAGCGAACTGGCCGCCATCTGCATGATGGGCAGGGCGGCAGCGGGTGAGCTGATTGCCCGCATGGAAGAGCGCGGCCTGGTGTTTCGCATCAATGACGAGGCCGATGCGCGCATCAAGAGGGTGTTCGCCTCCGATGCAGGGCTCGCTCTGCTGGGCTCGATGGATGAAGAGACTCGGCGCCTCTACGACATCGCCTTCGCCCGCGTTGGCAATACCGAGTTTCACAACGCCCGCAGTGCCATGGCCCAGATGCGTCTGAACATGCTGGACACGCTTAAGCCCTGATTGATGCCCGTCTGGCCCTGGCCACAAAAAAGCCGGGGGCCGGGGGCTCAATGGTGGTGGGACCGGCGACCGCATCCTTGAGTCGCTGGCATGGAGGACTGCTATGCGAAAACTCGGACCCATTGCGCTCGTCGTTATTAGCGCGCTCTCGCTCACAGCATGCACGACCACACAGCGCACCGTGACTGGCGCAGCTATCGGCGGTGCCAGTGGTGCTTTGGTGGGTGGGGCCCTTGCCGGCTATGGCGGCGCCGTTATTGGTGGTGCCGGCGGCGCCGCAGTCGGCAGCTTGCTCGCCAATTAGCCGTGATTGGTGCTGGCCGATTGTCGAAGCGCTACGGCTGGCGCAAATCGGGACGGCGTTATCCGTCTCATATGATCGCTGCGGCGGCGTGAAATCAAACAAATCAACGGCATAGGACTGCAAGGGCGCGCCGTTTCCGATGCGCCCTTTTTGCCACGGACGATCAGCGATGGCCTTCTGGGAGGGGGCGGTGCCAGCCGGAAGCCGACGCCTGCTCGATAGTTGGCATTGCGCGCCGGGTAGCGCCCGCGCATTCTTAGCGAGCTAGATCAAACGCACGGCCGGGCGAATAGTGTTCCGAGTAAAGATCCGATTTTTGCTGTGCTGCGGACGACTCAGTATTCCTGCGTACTGCAAATTAATGGCGTATTAACCATTTTTCTCAAATGTATATGGCGGCGCGTTTGCTCCTGCGCAGCAGGCTACCCATGCGCATTGCCTGCGTGGCGACTGTTGTTGCCGATTTTGTTTCTAATCATACGGATGAGTTCAAGACTTACATCGATACAGTGATGCGAGGACGCCTATGCCAAACATCTCGACAAATTTGGCGATCGAACCTGTTCACAATGCAAATATTATTGGCGTCTCGGGGACGCAATTAAGCGCTTCTTGCCGTGGACGGATTGCCCTGCCGGTTTTGATGGTCTTGGCTCTGGCAGGCGCTTTGCTGTCGAAAGGCGAGGTGTTAGCGGACGAAGAGTGCGGCGTTATTACCATTTCTGTGCTCGCGGCGACGGCCGTGTGTGATGGCATAGCAGGCAATTCTGGTGCTGGAACGGTGAACATAACCCCCAACAGCGACGTGGGGGATACCTCGCCCTTCTCCGGGGGCATTTCGTATACCAACCTCAATGGCATGACCCTTCATGTGCAGGATGGCGTTGTCATCCAGCGCGCTATCAACGATGGAGAGAATGGTGTTCATCTAAGCAGTTCTTCGACCGCTCCGCTCGCGGTCGTCTTGAGTACCGGCGTGAAAATCGGTGTGGGTGGGGTGGATACGAATGGCGTGCTTTTGGAACAGTATGGCTCGGGGGCCATCAGCATCATTTCCGGCGCCGACATAACGGCCAGCAGTCCAATCCCAGACCCAAACATCACACTTGGTGCTAATGGCTTGAATGGAACCATCCATGATCTCCTGAGTACTGCTTCTGTCTCAATAGATCAAATAGCAGGGAGCACCATCAAGACATCGGGGGAGTATTCAATCGGTGTTTACGGTGTCCATTGGGGGCGTGGTTCGGTTTTTCTTAATTCGTCAGGAAAGATAGCAACCGACGGGTATTCTGCTTACGGGATGAACGCCCTGGCTACGCAGGGAGGCGATGCATCGGTCAATTTGACCGCCTCGGGATCAATCATCACGGACGGCGTCAACGCGGTCGGCATGTATGCCCTCAATTATGGTGATGGCGGAGCGTTCGTCACTGCGGCAGGATCCGTGGAGACCAAACAGGACGGTGCCGATGCGGCGCTGGCCTATGTTGACTCAAACGGTCCTGGCGCTGTGTCGGTTGACCTGAGCAGTTCCGCCTCGCTCCTCACTCGAGGAGACAATGCCAAAGGAGCTTGGGCGCTCAGCGGGGGCATGGGGACTGTTACCCTGGCGTCAGCCGGTGAAGTACAAACTTACGGTGACGGATCCGCTGGACTTCGCGCACAAATCAGCAATGCCGCAAATTCCCAGCCCATTCTCCTCACCACGTCTGCCGGTGCAAGCGTATCGACCTCCGGTAACTCCGCGACCGGTATTCATGCGACCCATGCTGGTGTCGGGCAGGTCACTATCGAGCTGGGCGGTGGCGCCTATGTGACCACGAGTGGGAATGGCTCTGCTGGTGCCCTTGGGGAAAGTGCGGGCACTGTCGACATAGCCATCGCGGGAGCGGTTTCGACATCTGGCAATGACAGTTCGGGTGTCTCCGCCTCATCGAGCGGGGATACGGCAACGATCGTGCAAACCGCCGGCTCCGCCATCACGGCGGACGGCGCCAATTCGGCGGGTATTCGGGCGGCCGGCGATACGGGCGCCAAAATTGCTTCCAATGGAACGGTTTCTGCCGCGGGCGAGTATGGCGTTGGTCTGATGGCCACCACGCAAACGGGGGCGGCTGAGATTGCCATCGGGGCTGGCACAACTGTAACCGGGGGGTGGCAGGCTACGACATCAGGCGTTGGTGCCCCCCTTGGTGTCGCTGCAGCTGGCGTCCAGATTGGTTCGGGCGTGACCAGTCTGTTAACCAATTACGGCACCATCCAGGCAGGCTCTGACCGCGCCATCGGCCAGGTGGGGGCGGCGGGCAGCCTAAGGATCGAGAACTACGGCACCGTTACCGGCTTTGTCGAGCTGGCCGGCGGGGGCGGCAATATCTTCAACAACCGCTCGTTCAACTCCTTCGATATCCGCCACTTCACCGACACCGATCTCGATGGAATCCGCGACACCAAGCGGGTGGCGATTTCCGATTTTGGCGGCCCTGGCGCGGTGTTCAACAATTTTGCGCCCGGTGCCGTCCGGTTCCTCGACGTGTTGGGGGCGAAAACCACCGATACTTCGGGCTTCTACCTGCCCACCACCGGCACCAATAGTCGCGCTTTGGACGTCGCCTTTTACGACATGGCCCGCGAAGGCGTCGTCCAGGGTCAGTTCACCAATCTCGCCACCTTCAACAATGCGGGCCTGGTCGACCTGCGTGGCCCTGCGGTGGGCAATACGCTGGTGATGACCGCCAATGGCGCAGCGGGTGGCCCCGCAGGAAATGGTGTCTTCGTCTCCAACGGTGGCGCGCTCTACCTCAATGCAATTCTCAACGCCGGCATCCCCGTGGCGGGGCAGACGGGCTCCAACGCCGATATGCTGATCGTCGATGGCACGCAGCTGGGCACAGGCGCGACCACCATCTCGGTCACCAACAAGGGCGGCCTTGGCGCCGCAACCTTGGGGAACGGCATTGAACTGGTTGAAGTGCGGAATAAGGCGGCATCCGCCGCGCGCGCGTTCGCGCTCAACGGGGACTATGTGAACAATGGGCAGCAGGCCCTTGTCGCGGGCGCTTACGGCTATACACTCAATCACAACGGCGTCGGAGCCGACGCCGATGACGGCAACTGGTATCTTCGCTCCACGGCCTATCAACCGGGTGTGCCGCTGTATGAGGCTTATCCGAACACCTTGCTGCGCCTCAACACATTGCCCACGCTGCGCCAGCGCGTCGGCGACAAAAATCGCGGTCAAGCTTTCGCGCCCAGTGAGCCGGAGACCATCTTTTGCAAGGATGCGTCGCAAAACTTCCGTTGCATCATCAACAACGAGCAGGCCGCCTATTACCTCGATGCCAACCCGAGCCGCTCGAGCACTGGCATCTGGGGGCGTATGGAGGCCGGCCACGACCGAATTGATCCAAGGCTCTCCACCAGCGGCATGACCTTTGCCACCAATGCGCTGCAGGTCCAGGCGGGGGTCGATACCCTGCTCGTGGACAGCGATCAGGGCAGGTTGATCGCCGCCCTGACGGTGCAATACGGCACAGCCCGCTCGGACATCACCTCCGCCAATGGCGAGGGTTCTATCGACACAACAGCGTACGGTCTGGGCGGCTCTCTGACATGGCTGGGCGAGACAGGTTTTTACGCTGATGCCCAGGCGCAGCTGAACCGCTCCGACAGCACCCTGTATTCAAGGACGTTGGGTCACTCCATGGTCAGCCACAATAACGGCATGGGTTATGCTGTCGGGGTTGAAGTGGGTCAGGACGTCAGGCTCGGTGACAGCTGGATGCTCACACCGCAGATCCAGCTGACCTATTCGACCGTCGATTTTGACCCCTTCGTCGACCCCTATGGTGCCCCCGTTTCCTTGGCGAAGGGCGATAGTTTGCGCGGACGCCTCGGCCTTGGCTCGCGCTATCAAAGCACGTGGAAGGACCAGTCCGGCGAGGCTTCGAGCCTTGACGCCACTGCCACCTTAAATCTCTACAATGAGTTTCTCGACGGCACCCAGGTGGACGTTGCGGGCGCGCGCTTCAGCAGCGATGGCGATCGCCTCTGGGGCGGTATCGGGCTTGGTGGAACCTACCATTGGGCCGACGGCAAATACGCGCTCCATGGGGAGATTTCCGGCACGACCAGCCTGATGAACTTCGGCAAAAGCGCATCGCTGAGCGGCACGCTGGGGCTCACGGTAAAATGGTAGGCGCTACAGACCGGCCTGGGGCAACCTGATTTGCGTGCAGTTGTGTCGAGGGTCTTGCTGCTGTGTATTTGCCTGCTCGGAGTGGCGAGCTGCACGAGTACGGGTCCTGCAAGGCCTGAAGCTGTGCAGGCGACCTCCTATGCGGGAGAGCCCTACAAAGTCAGGATTGTTGATCGCAGCCGGTTCGACAAACGCTTTTGGCCTGTGACCGTTGATGCGCCCATCAGCGCGCCTGCGGGCAGCATCCTGATCGATACCCAGCAACGCTTTCTCTATCTCATTGGAGGGAACGGAACGGCGAAGCGCTATGGCGTGGCCGTTGGGGCGGCGGGTCATCGCTGGTCGGGAGCAGCGACCATCGGGCGTAAGGCGGTCTGGCCCGCGTGGTACCCGACCGATGATATGCACCAACAAACGCCGAACCTGCCGCGCCGGATCGATCCGGGCCCGGGAAATCCCCTCGGGGCCCGGGCTCTCTATCTGTTCGAGGGGGGCGCCGACACGCTGTACCGCATTCATGGCACCTCTGAGCCCTGGACCATCGGCACTGAAGCGTCATCGGGATGCATCCGCATGCTCAACGAGGACGTCATCGATCTCTATGATCGCGTCAACGAAGGCGCCGCTGTATGGGTGCGCTAGAGGTCACCGTGGCAGAGGGAAATTCTGCAGCAGTGTCGCCGGACCAAGGCCGGTGGAATCACGAGCGCTCGGCAATGGCACGGCCAACGTCCCGACCGGCGGCGGTAACAAGGGCGCGCTTGCTGAGGAGGCGCTTGCTGCCGATCTCGCTCATGGGCGTGGCCCGGTGCCGGGCGCGAGGGTCTTCGCCACGGCGATCAACTGCTCGACCACGGCATCGCTTATGCGCTGACCCTTTTCGGGGGAGGCATAGGAGGGCTCGCCGACAATGCCGGAACCGCCCGAAATATCCTTCATCGAGCGATAGACGCTGCCACCGGCGCCGCGCAACATATCGCCTTCGGCCCACTCATAGGTGTGCACATAGTGCTTGCCGTCGGGGATCGGGCCGCGCACCTTTTCGGGGGCGATCAGCTGAATGAGCGAGGTCTCAAACTCGCAGGCATGACCAACGCCGAACGGGCCGCTTTCGCTGATCTCGGCCAGCGCCGTGCGCGCAAGGGTCCACCATGTCGCCATGGCGATGGTGACGCCCGGATTGTCCGAACCGAACTGTTCGACCAGCACCTGCCCGATGGCCTGATTGCCGCCGTGACTGTTGACCACGACGATGCGCTTGAACCCGGCATGGACGACGCTGTTCAGAACCTCGGTGACATAGGCCAGAAACGTCATATGGCTGACGCTGAGGGTGCCGGCGAAATCGAGGTGGTGGCGCGAGCAGCAGACCTTGACCTGCGGCAACACCAGAACCTGCTGGCCGAGTACGGTGTCGAGCCGGTCGAGAAAATGATTGCCGATCAGCGCGTCGGTGGCCACGGGCAGATGGGGGCCATGCTGCTCGATGGCGGCAATGTTGAGAAACACCGGAATGGTGCGGTCAAGCGCGTCGAATTCGACGGTGGTGAGGTCTTCCCACTTCATTTCTTGGCAGCCCACATTTCGATTTCAATTTTGAAGTCTGCCAGCAGGCCGGTCTGTACTGTGGTGCGGACGGGATGCGGCTCGGGCATGACTTCGCGATAAATGGCGTTGAACTCTGGCCAGTCGGCCAGATCGGTGACGTAGCAATTGACCTTGAACACATCGGCCAGCGTGCAGCCGGCAGCGGCCAGTTGAGCGGCGCAATTGATCAGCGTTTCCCGCGCCTGTCCGGCAAAGTCGGTCTGGCGTAGCGTGCCGCTTTGATCGACGCCCACCTGTCCCGAAATCACGACGAGGCGCGAGGCGGAGACTTCGAGCACGGGGGAATAGGGACCTGCCGTATCGTGCTGGCGCGAGGCCGGGGCGCGAATGGCGGGGGCGCTGGCAAGGGTCGCGCCCATCGGGTTGGGCAGGAAGCCGAGGAACCCGGCAATCTTCCAGACGCCATCGACGCGGCGGCAGACGTAGATGGTCTGCCAGTTGAGCACGTCAAAGCCGCCACCGGTCAGCGCCACCGAGCCATCGAACTTCTTATGGGCGATGGCGAGATCGCCGATGATGTCGATGTCGCGCAGGATGGTGCAGCGATAGGTGGCCATGCGCAGATCTTCGGCATAGCTGGCATTGGCGCCCTGTTGGGCAAAGGCGACCCAACTTTTCGCGTAGCTCTCGAGCGTCGGATACAGCGGGCGCCAGCCATCGGGATTGCCGGTCCTAAGGCCATCAATGCCGAAAAAGCCCGAAGCGTCGAAGTCGAGCGCGTGGCTGTCCCAATCGACATTGAGATAGGCCTCGATGTCGCGCCGCACCAGCATTTCCCAGATGGCGTGCCGGTCGGTGTCCGCTGGTGGGAAGGGATTGATATCGTACGACATGAATAAGCCTTAGAGCGCGAAGACGTTTTCGGACTGCTTGAAGCGCGCAATGGCTTCGGGCGATGGCGTGACGCCAAGGCCTGGACCTTGCGGCAGCGCCACATAGGGCGGACTGAACGCCAATGGGGTCTCGAGCAGATCATGCGAGCGGATCAGGCGGCCAAAAATGTCCGATGGCCAGGTGCAGCTTTTGGCGGCGGCGGCCTGATGCACATACATCGCTTCCAAAATGCCGAGATCGACTTCCGAGCCATGCCAGCAGGGCAGGTTGGCGGCGGTGGAAATGGCGTCCAGTTCCTTGAACTTGGCAAGGCCGCAATTGAAATTGAAGCCATCGACGGCGCCATGGGCCAAAGCGTTGATGGCATCATAGGGGCGCTGGCCCTGGTAGACATAGGGCAGGGAGAGATGAAGAACCACGGGCGTTGCGGTGAACGTGCGCAGCCGCGCATAGTCCTGCAACATCCAGCGTGGAATGGGATCCTCGATCAACATCAGGTTCCCGATGCGATCGAGGGCCTGCAGGCGTCGCCGCGCCTCGCCGGCATTCTCCCAGCGCTGGTTGGGATCAACGATGACCCACATGCCCGGCGCATGGTTATGGATTTCCTGGCACCAGCCGACGATATCATCGTCAAGGCCGGCCTTGAGCTTGATCGTGTCAAAGCCCTGATCCTGGAACGACTTGGCCAGCGGGCCCATCTCGTCCATTTCGCGCCAGCTGCTCCAGGAGCCGACCTTGACCTTGTCGCGCACCGCGCCGCCGAGCAGGCGATGCAGCGGAATATTCAGCGACTTGGCGGTGGCGTCCCAAATGGCGCATTCAAAGCCGTCATATTCGCGCGACAGCGGAATAGGTAGATCCTGCAGTGGCAGCTCATCCAGCGTGCGTCCGAGCAGATTCTGTGAAACGGCGCTGACGGTGGCCCAGTTGTGGTCGCGATAAAACTCGCCCCAGCCCACAGTGCCGTCAGCAAGGCGCAGTTGCAGAATGAGTTTTGGCAGCTCGTCGAACTGGACCGACCAGCCCGATTTTCCGCCCACGGGTAGCATATGGAGAGGTTTGTCGTGGCCTGGCGTGTTGACCGAGCCGGGATTGGCGGGAACGATTACTTCTTCGAAGCGCAACTCTACAATAGTGTTTGGTACCAGGCTCATCCGCATTCCCTCTGGAGATATCTCATTGATAGGTCCGCGCCTTAGTCATTGCAATCGCAAAATTACATATTTGCAAATCAGGAGTAGTTAAACTACTTTTGAAAGCGAGTAATGACGGAGGCCGAAATGGCGGATTGCGTGGTGGTGACCGGGGCGGCTGGCGATATCGGCCGGGCGCTGGTGACACTGTTTCTGGAGCGTGGAAAAACCGTCGTCGGCTGGGACATCGATCCGGTGCGACTGGCCGACAATGATGCCCTGTTTGCCGAGCGCTACACCTCCGTTGTCGTCGATATTTCGAGCGCCGACGCCGTTGCCAACGCCTATGCGGCGACCACTGCCAATGGCAGCCATGTTGCAGTTCTGATCAACAATGCCGGCGCCGTCACCGAGCCGCGTCTGGAGCAGACGGACGAGCGCGAATGGATGCGCGACATGGAGATCAATCTCAATGGCGCGTTCCGCTGCATCAAGGCGGTGCATCCGGCCATGGCTGCGGCCGGAAGTGGTGCGATCATCAACGTCGCATCCGTCAATGGCGTCGCCATGTATGGCTATCCCGGCTATAGCGCGGCCAAGGCGGGGCTGATCCAGCTGACCAAATTTGCCGCCACCGAATATGGCCCCAACGGCATTCGCGTCAACGCCATCATGCCTGGCACGGTGCGCACCAAGGCCTGGGATGAGCGGCTTGCGGTGAACCCGGCTATCATGGACAACGTCAAGAAATACTATTCGCTGCGCGATGTCTGTGCGCCATCCGACATTGTTGAGCTGGCGTGGTTTCTCGCCTATGGTCCATCGCGTATGATCACCGGCGCAGTCATTCCGATTGATGGCGGGTTGACCGCTGGCATAGGATTGGTTGCAGGCGAATTTTGCGGCGTGGAGTTCTGATCATCGACAAGCGATCCAAACTAGAAGCTGGCCCCAAAAAGGCCCCGCAGGCTCGGTCTTCGCGCGAAAATCGTCCCGATTTGCTGGAGCGGTTACAGGTCGCATCCGAAACGCTGCACAGCGCCGAACTGGAGGTCGCTCGAACGATTCTCGCCGATCCTGACTGGGTCAGTCGCTCCTCGATCAAGGCTTTGGCAGCGCGCGCCAGCGTTAGTGAGCCCACCGTGATCCGGCTGGCGCGCAAGCTGGGGTGCACCGGTTACACTGACTTCAAGCTGCAGTTGGCGGAAGATCTCGTGGTGACGAGGATGTTCCTGTCGCCCGATGCGCTGGTGCATAATTCACAGCCCGCCTCGATCGCCGAGCGCATGTATGAAGCCGCGACGCGGACCATGACCGAAGCCATGACGATGCTGAACGAAAAGGCTTTCGAGCAATCGGTGAAGCTGTTGTCCAAGGCGCGGCGCATTCAGTGCCTAGGCGTCGGCGGCAGTTCGGCTATCATGGCGCAGGAAGCGGAAAACCGGCTGTTCCGACTGGGCATTGCGGTGCAATCGAGCGCTGATCCCTACAAGTCGCGCATGATCGCGGCCATCATGGCGCCCGAAGATGTCCTGCTGTGTTTCTCGGCGACGGGCAAACCTGTGTCTGTGATCGACAGTGCCGAAATTGCCCGGGCCAATGGCGTCAAAGTCATCGCCATTGCGCCTGCCAATAGTCCACTGGCGGAAGTGGCTGATGTGAACCTCGCCATTAGCGTTTTCAACGACGAGGTCTATTTCAACCTGCCCAGCCCGACGCGTTACGCGCAGCTCTATCTGCTCGATTGCCTTGCGGCAGCCGTGGCGGTGGAATTGAGCCCGCATTCGCTGCAGCACCTGAAAAACATCCGCCGCACGCTCAGCGGTTTGCATGGCACGATGAAATTCCAGCCAATCGGCGACTAATTGCAAAACTACGCAGCTATATAGAATCGCGTTGCAAAACTACAGATGCCTTGCTAGGGTTTCTCCTGCGCCTTGAGGGGTGCGCTTCAGGAGGGATGTATGCAAAAAACTCTACTCGCCCTTGGGCTGGGGACGGCGCTGAGCGCGCTGTCATTCGGCGCTATGGCTCAGGACGGTGTAAATCTGGTCTATTGGTCGCTGTGGAACGAGCCCGAGCCCGGCGCCAATGTGATGAAGTCGCTGATCGCTGACTTCGAGGCCGCCCATCCGGGCGTGACCATCACCCCAGTGTGGAACGGGCGCCAGAACCAGACGACAGTGCGAAATGCGCTGGCGGGTGGCACCCAGATCGACATTATGGATTCCGATATGGACGGGCTCAAGGGTGGCCTGGCGGCCGCCGGGGCGCTGTTGCCATGGGATGCTGAATTGGCAGCGCCAGCGCCGGGCGGGGAAGCCGGCACTTTTGGCGATCTGTTCTATCCGCACCTGCTGGATATGGCGTCCAATGACGGCACGCTCTACCAGATCCCCTACATGCTCTACGCCTACAACATCTTCTACAGCCAGGGTGCGCTGGAAAAGGCTGGCGTCTCGGCGCTGCCCGAAGATTGGGATGGCTTTGTTGCCGCCCTCGAGCAGGTCAAGGCCAGCGGCCTCAACGGCATTGCGGTGGAAAGCGATATCGCCTTCTACAACATCAAGTGGTTCAACTACCTGATCGAGCGCGTTGCCGGTCCCGACTTCCTGATGCGCGCCACCGAAGACAAGACCGGCGAAACCTGGCGTGATCCTGCCGTGCTCAAGGCTGTCGAGCTTGAACTCGACCTGTGGGCGCGCGGGCTGATCCCGGCTGAAAGCCGCGGCTATCAGTGGCCAGCCGGTCAGCAGACCATCGCGTTTGACGAAACTGCAGTCGAGCTGGTTGGCTCGTGGCTGCCGGTGGAGCTGGCCGACACGGTCGAAGACGACTTCAAGTGGGGCGCGATCCGCTTCCCATCCGTTGAAGGTGGTCTGGGCGATGTGAACCACGTCGAGATCAACTCGCACAGCATGGCGATCCTTGCGAGCTCGACGCATGAGGCCGAAGCGCGCGAGTTCATCAAGTTTATCGCCTCGACCCCATCCCAGCAGCGCTACGCGACCGACGCCAAGATCGGCGTTGCCAATCGCAATGTCGAATGGGCTCCGGAAGTTGCCGCCGCGCGCAAGTCGCTCGATGAAGCCACGCTGATCCTTTCGGAAAACCACGGCATCAAAGCCAAGTATCCGGACTATTCGACCAATGTGTACGAGGCCCTGCATAACCAGGTGTTCCTCGGCAGCATCACGCCCGCCGAGTTCGTCGACCAGATGGTCGCGCGCACCAAGGAATTCTGGGCCAACCGCTCCTGATCGATTGCAGCGCGGATGCATAGTCTGCGCTGCACCCTCCCTCGCTTTTCCGGTGGTGTCGCGTGATACGCAAGCGGCTGATTGTGCTGTTCCTGGCTCCGGCCAGTCTGATCTATGGCGGGCTGTTTCTGGTTCCGACCCTGTCGACCTTCTATTTCTCGCTGTTCTCCTGGTCGGGGTTCGGCGAGCAGATGACCTTTATCGGTCTCGATAATTACACGCGCCTGTTCAACGACACCGTGTTCTGGCTGAGCCTGCGCAATACGCTCGCCATCCTGTTTGTCGGCGGTTTCTTCGTCTTCGGCCTGGCGTTTCTCTATACGGTACTGCTCACCTCGGGCATCTGGGGCAAGAAGTTCTTCCGGCTGGTGTTCTTCCTGCCCAATGTGGTGTCGGTCGTCGCGCTCGCCGGCATGTGGGCCTATATTTACAATCCCCGCAGCGGGCTGCTCAACACTACACTCTCGGCGGTCGGGCTGACCGATGTGGCCAAAACGCTGTGGACCTCGCCCGACAATATCTTCTGGGCCATGCTGGCCGCGCTGGTCTGGGTGTTCACCGGGTTCTTCCTGATCCTGCTGATGGCGGGCGTCGACAAGATACCGACGGACGCCTATGAGGCCGCCGATCTTGAAGGCGCTTCGCTCTGGCAGAAGTTCTGGTTCATCACCGTGCCCATGCTCTGGGACGTGATGGCGATCTCCTTCGTCATCTGGATGATCAACGCCATCAAGATGTTCGAATTCCCCTACGCCTTCGGGTTCTTGCAGGTGCCCCAGCAGCTCTACACGCTCGGCATCTACCTCTACATCATGGGCTTCGGCCAGCGCGACCCGATCTACCAGCTCGGTTATGCGACCGCCATTGGCGTCGTCATGCTGGTGATCACCTTCGTTCTCATCGTTGTCGTGCGCCGTCTGCTGCGCCGCGAGCAGCTGGAGTTTTAGGCATGAGCGATACCGTTTATCAAAGCCCGCCGCCTGCCCGCCGCATCTCGCGTGTGCCTGGCTGGGTCCGTCGCCTGCCAGCCTATTTCCTGGTCTGGATGTGGACGGCCTTCACCCTCGCCGCTATCGCCTATGTTCTGTTGAGCGCCGTCAAATCCAAGCGGGAAGTGTTGCGCTCGGGCTGGAACCTGCCGCAGGAATTCATCTGGTCCAACTTCGCCACCGCCTGGAATGTCGGGCGGCTCGGCGACTATTTCCTCAACTCGGTCATGGTGGTTGGCGGCTCGGTGTTTGCCATCCTTCTGGTCTCGACGCCCGCCGCCTATGTGCTGGCGCGCGCCAAGTTCCCCGGCCGCGAAGCGGTGACCAACCTCTTCGTGCTCGGCATGGGCATCCCCATTCCCATGCTGTTCATCCCCATCTTCGGCATCCTGTCATATTTGCGCATGACCGATAGCCTGACGGGTCTGAGCCTTGTGTTCATCGCCATCTCCATCCCGGTGACGATCTACCTGCTGACCGGCTTTTTCGCCTCGCTGCCGTCCGAGCTGGAATCGGCTGCGGTGCTAGAAGGCTGCAATGATTTTCAGGTGTTCTGGCATGTCATGCTGCCCATGGCGATGCCTGGCGTTTTGACCGCGCTGATCCTCAACCTGATCTGGCTGTGGAACGAATATCAGCTCTCTCTGGTGATCCTGAACAGTCCGGACAATCGAACGCTGCCGCTCGGGCTCTATTCGCTGCAGAACGCCATGCAGTACACAGGTGACTGGCCGGGCATGTTTGCCGGCGTCACCATCGTCATCATCCCCACCATAATCGCCTACGCGCTCCTCTCCGAAAAGATGATCGCCGGCATGACCATGGGCGCCGTCAAATGAGCCAATCAATCCCCGCCTTCGAGGCGCGCGGTGTCAGCAAGTCCTATGCGCAAACCGCCGTTCTCAAATCCATCGACCTGACCATCGAGCGCGGCGAATTCGTCGTGCTGCTGGGGCCATCGGGTTGCGGCAAGTCCACGCTGATGCGCTGCATTGCCGGGCTCGACGATATCGGTGGCGGCTCCTTCAAAATCGAAGGGCAGGACGTGACCAACGCGGCGCCCGCCGCGCGCGACGTAGCCATGGTGTTCCAGTCCTACGCGCTGTTTCCCCATATGAACGTGGCGGACAATATCGGCTTTGGCATGCGCATCGCGCGCCGCCCCAAGGCAGAGATTGCCGAGCGCGTTTTGGCCGCCGCCAAAATCCTCAAGATCGAGCATCTGCTCAATCGCAAGCCCAAGGCCCTGTCGGGCGGCCAGCGCCAGCGCGTTGCCATTGGCCGCGCCATTGTGCGCAACCCCAAGATCTTCCTGTTCGACGAGCCGCTGTCCAATCTCGATGCGGCATTGCGCAGCGAGACGCGGGTTGAGATCACAAGGCTGCACCGCCGCATCGGTAATACCATGATCTATGTGACCCATGATCAGGTGGAGGCCATGACCATGGCCGACCGGATCGTGGTGATGCGCGCAGGGGTGATCGAGCAGGTCGGCGCGCCGCTCGAACTCTACAACAATCCGCGCAACCTGTTCGTCGCGACCTTCCTTGGTCAGCCGCCGACCAATATCGTTTCGGCCAGTGTCGAGCAGTCGAGCAGCGACGCGCTGGTGCTGCGCGTCGGCAATGCCGGTCGTCTGACTCTGCCCTCGATCAATGGCGCGCTCAAGGCTGGCGAAGTTATCCGCATCGGCATTCGGCCCGAAAGTTTCTCCATCGGTTCGGGCGCCGGCATCGTGCCGGTGACGGTCGATCTGGTCGAACAGCTGGGCAATGAAACCCAGATCTACTGCCGCCTCGACGATGGCCAGTCGCTCACCCTCAATATTGCTGGGCAGATCAATCCGCCCGTGGGGTCCTCGCTCGATCTCCAGATCGCTCCCGAGCAGATCATGGTGTTCGGCGCCGACGACCAAAATCTGCGCTACAGCGCCAAACAGTAAGGAACAGTCCCATGAAGCTTTTGCGATACGGCGCGCCGGGCAAGGAACTGCCAGGACTGCTCGATGCTGAGGGGCGCTTGCGCAGCCTGTCCGGACAGATCGCCGATGTGATCGGCGCCACCATCACCCCCGATGAGATTGCCCGGCTGAGTGCCATCGATCCCAAGACCCTGCCGCTGGTGGAGGATGAGCCGCGGCTTGGCCCCTGCGTCGGAGAAGTGGGAAAGTTCATCTGTATCGGGCTCAACTATGCCGATCACGCCGCCGAAGCAGGCATGCCCATTCCGCCCGAGCCGATCATTTTCAACAAATGGACCTCGGCCATTGTCGGACCCAATGATGACGTGCTGATCCCGCGCGGCTCGAGCAAGACCGATTGGGAAGTCGAACTCGGCATCGTCATCGGTACGGCCGGCAGCTATATCGACGAGGCCGATGCGCTGGACCACGTCGCTGGCTATTGCGTCATCAATGATGTCTCCGAACGCGACTATCAGCTCAACCGTGGCGGCTCCTGGGACAAGGGCAAGGGTTGCGATACCTTTGGCCCGCTCGGCCCGTGGCTGGTGACGGCAGACGAAGTGCCGGACCCACAAAACCTGCGCCTTTGGCTCGAAGTGGACGGCAAGACCATGCAGGACGGCTCGACCGCCACCATGATCTTCAGCGTCGCCCACATTGTCTCCTATCTCAGCCAGTTCATGAGCTTGCAGCCCGGCGACGTGATCGCCACCGGCACCCCGCCCGGCGTTGGTATGGGTCAAAAGCCGGCCCCGATTTTCCTCAAGGGCGGCGAGGTCATTCGCCTTGGTATCGACGGGCTGGGCGAGCAGCGTCAGCGCGTGTTGCGCCATGACTGACACTGTCGTCGACGCACTGGTGCAGATGGGCCTCGTGGGTGAGGGAGAGAGCATCAGCCTCTCCCCGCTGACCGGCGGGGTCTCCTCGGACATCATGCTGGCCGAAGTCGGCGACCGCCACTTTTGCGTCAAGCGCGCGCTGCCCCAGCTCAAGGTGGCGGCGCAATGGCTAGCCCCGGTGGAGCGCAATGCGGTCGAAGCGGCCTATCTGCGGATTGTCGCGGGTTGGTTGCCGGGGCTGGTGCCCGAGATCTTGGGTGAGGACCGCGCGGCGGGCCTGTTCACCATGGCCTATCTGCCTGAAGAGACCCATCCGGTGTGGAAGCGCCAGCTGCTCGACGGCAAGGTCGATGTGGCGTTCGCCGCGTCGGTCGGCACGGCACTGGGGCGCATCCATAAGCGCTCGGCGGCCGATCCCGACGTGCCCGCGCAGTTCGACAACATGAACCTCTTCGAAGCGCTCCGTCTCGATCCCTATCTCCGCGCCACCGGCCGCGCGCATCCCGATCTTGCGGCAACGCTCGAAGCGTTGGCCGACAAGGTGGCTGGCACGCGCAAGGCGCTGATGCATGGCGATGTCAGCCCCAAAAACATGTTGGTGGGGCCGAGCGGTCCGGTGCTGCTCGACGCTGAATGCGGCTGCTTTGGCGATCCGGCGTTTGATCTGGCGTTCCTGCTCAATCATCTGCTGCTCAAGGCCACGCTGTTCCACACTCAGCCCGCGCCCTATCTCGCCGCCCATTCCGCCATCGCCGAGGCTTATCTCGCCGAAGTGGATTGGGAGGATCGCGACGATCTTGCCCGGCGTTGCGCGGACCTTTTGCCGGGTCTGTTACTAGCCCGTGTCGATGGCAAATCGCCTGTCGAATACCTCGATGAACCCGCCCGCGACTGGCTTCGCCAATTGGCGCGACAATTGCTGGTCACGCCGGGGACGTCGCTTTCTCAACTTCCTGATTTCTGGAGCCTGCGCCATGCCTGATACCGCAATCACTCAGATTAGGGCTCGCCGCATCTGGGATTCTCGCGGCCGCCCGACGGTCGAAGTCGACGTGACGCTGGCCGATGGCAGCACCGGTCGCGGCGTTGCCCCAGCCGGTGCCTCGCGTGGGTCGCGTGAAGCGCTCGACTTGCGCGATGGCGGCGAGCGCCTTGGTGGCTTTGGCGTCGTCAAGGCCCTGCGCGCCATCGAAACCGAAATTGCTCCTGTGCTCATCGGACGCGATGGCACCGATCAGGCCGGGATCGATGCCGCGATGATCGCGCTCGATGGCACGACGCTCAAATCCCGCCTTGGCGGCAATGCGCTGGTGGCGGTGTCACTGGCCGTGCTGCATGCAGCGGCGGCCAGCGCGGGCAAGCCGCTGTGGCAATATCTGGCTGGTGACGGTCCGGTCAGCCTGCCCATGCCCGAAATCCAGATCTTTGGCGGTGGCGCCCATGCCGGTCGGCGCATCGATATTCAGGACCTGATGGTCATGCCCATCGGCGCTAAAAGCGTTGCAGAGGCGCTTGAGATGACCGCCGAGATTTATCTCTCTGCCGGTCGCATCATGCAGTCGCGCGGGCTGATTGCCGGCGTGGCGGATGAGGGTGGCTATTGGCCCGCCTTCTCCACTAATGAAGAGGCGCTCGATACGCTGGTGGCGGCCATTGAAGGCGCCGGATTTGATCCGGCGACCGAGGCCGCGATCTCGCTCGATATCGCGGCATCCGAATTTGGCTCGAACGGCCACTATCGTCTCGGGCTGGAAAAGCGCGAGCTTGATAGCGACGCTATGTGCGACCTGTTGCTCGACTGGTGCGCGCGCTACCCGATTGCCTCGATCGAAGACCCGCTGGCCGAAGACGACCGCGCGGGCCTGATCCGCTTTACCGCTGCGGCGGGCGGCAAGGTGCAGGTGATCGGCGACGACTATCTCGTCACCAGCGCCGAAAAGGTCGAGCGGGCCGCCGCCGACAATGCGGTCAATGCCGTCTTGCTCAAGGTCAATCAGGCGGGGACCATCACCGAGACCCGCGCGGCGCTGCAAGCAGCGCAGCGCCATGGTTTTGGTACCGTCGTTTCGGCGCGCTCGGGGGAAACCGAGGATGTGGCCATCGCCCACCTCGCAGTCGGCTGGAATGCGCAGCAATTCAAGGTTGGTTCGTTTGCGCGCTCTGAGCGCACCGCCAAGTGGAATGAACTGCTGCGGATCGAAGAGGCACTCGGAGCCAATGCGCATTTTGCCGGTACGGCCGGCATTCGGGGAATAGGGAAAGCATCATGACGTCTCGTCTGGACAATCGGTCCGCCATCATCACCGGTGGCGCCCAGGGCCTTGGCTTTGCCATCGCCCAGCGCCTGCTCGCCGAGGGCGCCAGCGTGACGCTGTGGGATGTGAATGCCCAAGTGCTGGCTGAAGCACGGCAGCAATTGGCGGGTCTGGGCAAGGTCGCGGTCTTTGCCGTCGATATCACCGACGAGGCCTCGGTTGATGCGGCCGCCGCAGCGGCCGATGCAGCGGGCAGTGGCTTTGACATTCTTGTCCATAGCGCCGGGATATCTGGTCCGACCATGCCGACGGCCGACTATCCGCGCGAGGAATGGCGGCGCGTGCTCGACATCAATCTCTATGGCGCGTTTCTGGTCAATCAGGTCGTGGTGCGCCGCATGATCGCCAACAACTATGGCCGGATCGTCAACATCGCCTCCATCGCGGGCAAGGAAGGCAACCCCAATGCCTCGGCCTATTCGGCAGCCAAGGCGGGCCTGATCGGACTGACCAAAAGTCTCGGCAAGGAAACTGCCGCGCTCGACATTTCGGTCAATGTCATCACCCCAGCTGCTGCCAAGACGCGCATCCTTGAGCAGGTGAGCCAGCAGCATATCGACTATATGCTGTCCAAGATTCCGCGTGGTCGGTTCCTGCTGGTCGAGGAAGTCGCCTCTATGGTCTCCTGGCTGGTGTCGGCGGAAAACTCCTTCACCACTGGTGCAGTGTTCGACCTCTCCGGCGGCCGCGCCACTTATTGAGGCTGGTTTTTTGTGGTGTAAGCATTGTGTGTTTGAAGCAGCGGGCCTGCACCACCACCAGTGGCGGTTCGACGCGTTGCCATACCATGAGCGCAGGGAAACGCTGCCGTGTAGATAGCCGCACCCATTCTACAAACCCGGCGTCAACCATAACCTGAGTCACGATAATGATCTCGGTGGAGGCATCAGGCTTTGTCGGAACCTTTTCCCACACCCCGTTGTGAATGTGGTGCGAGCGGACCCGAAAAGCTCAGAGGACGTGTATTTGTAGCACGTCTTCACGATAAAGCATCGCCAGTAGCCCAACCCGGCGCCCCGTGAGATAGCCAGGCGCCGGCAAGAGCATCGCTCAAAATTCCCGTAGCGATGCCCTCACGCCTGCGCGACACCCGCCATAAGCAGAGCCTGCTTGCGGGTGTGCGTTGTGCTGCACCTATGGGAATACGGATCCTTGAGTCGAATCCGGAGTCAAATCGACCGGCACACGGATCTGGAAGGTCCAGGTCGAGCCTTTGCGAACCAGATACTTGGCGCACATGAGGGAGTACTTTCGGGAGTACAACCGCGCATGCCAAAGTCAGCAAAGCCAAGGATATCAAGGGTTTGAATTTATGGCGGAGAGAAAGGGATTCGAACCCTTGAGACGGTTCCCCGCCTACACACTTTCCAGGCGTGCGCCTTCGACCACTCGGCCATCTCTCCGCATCGCCTGTCCTCGGGCTGGAAAACGCCGGAGGGGTCAGCTGGTTGGCCGACGCGAGCGAGGCGCAATATACTTATCGGCGGGGTTAGCGCAAGTGATCACGTCAATGAGATGACGATTGTTTTGCGTTCGTGCCATTCCCATCTTGTGAGCGAGGCCGCGGGCATGGCAAAAAGACTTATGCACGGGGTGAATAGCTGGATCAGCCTTAACTTATCCCCGCCTGGCGCCGGGAAATGGAATGCGGTTGGTCTTTAGAATATTGGGCACCTGGTTGATTGGCCTGGCGGTGGTGTTGATTGTCGTCGACGGGACGAAGTCGCTTGGTGCCAACGCATTGGTCCTGACCACGCTGGATGATTACTGGTCGCAACTTCACGAACCCAGTCTGGCGGCTGTGGAAGATTTTTTCGCCACACGGTTTTTTGCCGACCTGCTGGATGCGGCCTTCAGGGCCGTACTGAATTATCCCGCCTTTGCCGTGATCGGCGTGCCGGGAATTGTGCTAGCCCTGCTGGGACGCGCGCGCCGCCGCGATCGATTCCTGCAGCAGGACCAGATCTGAGGCGCACGCCAAGCGTGCCGCCGCGCCTGAAAGGAAACGTCATGTTCTTCAAAACCAAGCCGACGAATCTGCCGAGTGCCGCCGAGGCCCTGCCGGGTCGCGACACCGAAATGAGCATTGTTGCCAGTCACTTCGTCAACGGCCAGCCGATCAAGGGACCCTATCCCGAGGGTGCAGAGACGATCTATCTGGGCCTTGGGTGCTTCTGGGGCGCGGAGCGCCTGTTCTGGGAGCTGCCCGGCGTGATCGTGACGGCTGTGGGCTATCAGGGCGGCATCACCCCCAACCCGACCTATGAAGAGGCCTGCACGGGCCTCACCGGCCATACCGAGGCGGTCAAGGTTGTGTTCGATCCCAAGATCATCAGCCTCGAGACGGTGCTGAAGAGCTTCTGGGAAGAGCATGACCCCACCCAGGGCATGCGCCAGGGCAATGACGTGGGCACGCAATATCGCTCGGCCATCTACACGACAACGCCGGAGCAGGCCGAGATCGTGGCCAAGAGCCGGGCGTCCTATCAGGCGGCCCTCAGCGCCAAGGGGCTGGGCACCATCACCACCGAGATTTCCCCGGCTGGCCCGTTCTACTATGCCGAGACCTATCACCAGCAATATCTGGCCAAGAACCCGAACGGCTATTGCGGTCTGGCAGGGACGGGCGTGTCGTGCCCGATCGGTCTTGGCGTGACGGCTGCGGCCGAATAATCCCAGACGCTATCCCCGCTTACCGGGGGCATCGAATCAGCTCAAATTGCGCCGATCCGGGTTAACCGGGTCGGCTTTTTGTTCACAGACTGTTAGCAAAACGAGACGGCATGGGTGAACATTATCGGCCGATAATGCGGCGAATTGAATTCGAGCGCTTCGTGCTGACCCTTCAGGGCGCCACGCTGGTGCGGCAATGGCGCGATGACTCGGTCGCCAAGGTCGGCGGCAAGATCTTTGCGCTACTCGACGATGATCCCGGTGAGCTCTGCTTCAAGGCGTCAGACATGGCCTTTGACCTGCTCTGCGACCTTGATGGTATCCGCCCCGCGCCCTATTTCGCCCGTGCGCGCTGGGTGGCAGTTTCAGAGGCCAGCCAGCTCAGCGATGACGAGATCCGGGCCTATATCACCGAAGCCCATCGCCTGATCGCGACCAAACTGACGCGCAAACTGCGCGCCGATCTCGATCTTGAAGATCTTATTGCGGCAGCACCGCAAAGACCTTGAGCGCAGCATCCGGCAGGCTCACGTCTTCGAGCCAGGCGGGCAGGGCGTCCCGGGCATAGAGATTGACGAAGCTGTCTTCGGCGCGGTCGGGCAGACCCTGCATCTCGGCCATACCGGGGCAGATGACGACGAGGCCGATGCCGCGCTCGTCCAGAATGGTGCGGGCTTCGGCAATCGGGTCATTGAAGAAGCGGAAGGCGTCACGCACGCCCTGCTGATTGCGATGATAGGGCGCAGCGACGACCGCGTGCGGCGTATAGAGCAGCATATGGGCGCCCAGATCGATTGGCGTCATCATTCGCTCGGCTGGAATGGCCGCCAGGTCTTCGAAGGCCGACGGCATCATGCAGGGGGACTTGCTGGTGCGCGCCTCGGCCACTTCCTGGGTCCGCGCCGGCAGGGCATAGCCGATGACCAGCGTGAGCAGGGTGCCGGCAAAGATGACCCAGCTGCCCACCAGAGCCAGGGCGGACCAGACACTGGCCTTGGCGAGATAGCGTTGGCGCACCACGACGATCAGCCAGGCGGCGGCCGGCATGGCGGGCATGAGGGCCAGTCGGGCGCCGCGCACCTGCGCGAACATGACCAGCGCTGACAACAGCAGGAACACCAGCAGTGCCGCCCATTCGGCGCGCTCCTCTTGGACGCGCACCAGACGATAGACGATGACGCCCAGCCCGATCAGTGTCGGCAGGCCGACGGCCAGAACCGCGGGTTGCTGCAGCACGACGGTAGTCCACGGCATGGCCTCGTTGATCGAGGCGATCCAATTGGCCTGCAGCCACGGATCGAGCGCGGCATAGGGACCCTTGAGGCATTCCGGATAGAGGGCAACGACGACGGCAAGGCCAGCCAGCGCCAGCGCGCCCAGCCAGAGCAGACGCTGCCAGGCCTGACGCGGCGCAGGCAGGAGCGTCACGATGGTGAAGGCGGCGGCCACAACCAGGGCGACACCAACATAAACCGGCGAGAGCACGTCACAGGCGGCCTCAAACCAGCGGCTGGGCGGGCGATAGAGGGCCAGATGCACAATGGAGCCAATGGCAAAGGTCAGGCCGAACAGGCGGGCAGTGCGGCCACGCGTGGGATCCAAAACCCAGATAAAGCCGAACACCAGCGCGGCGGCAGCAATGGTGGGGATGGATTCGGTGGCGATAGCGATGGCGGTGGCCGAAAGCAGGCCCGCCGCAATGGCATAGCGCGGGCGCTGGATGGCTTCGATGGTCACC
This sequence comes from Devosia epidermidihirudinis, assembly GCF_000971295.1. Lineage (GTDB taxonomy): Bacteria > Pseudomonadota > Alphaproteobacteria > Rhizobiales > Devosiaceae > Devosia > Devosia epidermidihirudinis. The sequence continues at coordinate 118,474 of NZ_LANJ01000016.1, forward strand.
CAGGCGATGGCGAGCGTCAGCACAATGATGACATTGTGGTGGTCGACGCGCCCCGGGACGAACTCGCTGATGATGGATGGCGCCAGCAGCGGCAGGATCAGCGCGGGAAAGACACCGGCCGGGCCGACCAGGCGGAGCGCCAGCCGGGCGCTCAGCCACAGCAGCACGGCCAGCAGCGCCAGTGGCCAGACATAGCCGACAGCGATATCGGCACCAGCCAAGCCAAAGAACGGGCGGAACAACAGGGTCAGCGCCGCCAGCGGCAGATCGACCAGCCGCGACCAATGGATTTCGGCGCCCCAGGGTGTGTTGAGGCGCTGCTGGATCAGATCGTACCAACCCTGGCCGTTGATGAAGTCGTGCACCACCACCATTCGCATGGCGTCATCGGTATCGTTGAAGAATGCATCATCATGGGCGCCAATGGCGTTCCGCATGATCAGGATGAACAGGGCCAGAAGAAAAGCGCCGGCGACATACCGCAGATCGGGTTTGGTGGTGGATTGACCGGTCACGGCGAGGTCCTGTGTGCAATGGTGGCCGACAGTGATCCAGCGCGAGTTAATATCGGGTGCAGGCGCCGGGCGCCCGCATAATTAAACAAGCAATTGCTTTTTTAATTATGCGGGTCTATGACGGCTGCAGATTTCTTTTCCGAAAGTACCTTTCATGTCCGCCAATTCTAGCTCTGGCAGCTGGGCCGAAATCTTTGTGCCGCGCTACGCGACCGTCACGCTGATCCTCTGCCTCGGTGTGGCGCTGCTGGCCTTCAACTCCTTCCTTGCCACCATTGCCCTGCCCACCGCCGTCGGCGAGATGGGGGGCGTCGCGCTGATTTCCTGGGCGCTGACGCTGTTTCTTGTGTTCGCCATTGTCGGCGGCTCGGGCGCTGCCCTGTTCAAACAGCGGCTCGGTTCGCGCAACGCCCTGCTCATTTCCTCCAGCGTCTTTCTGATCGGCACCCTGATTGCTGGCACCGCCGGTTCGATGGAACAGGTGCTGGTGGGCCGCGCCTTGCAGGGTCTGGGCGAAGGCATTGTTGCGGCGATCTGCTTTGCGCTGATCCCGGAACTGTTTCCCTCCCGCCTCGTGCCCAAGGTGTTTGGCCTGCAGGCCATGATCTGGGCCATTGCCGCCTTTGGTGGTCCCGCTGTGGCGGGCCTTCTGACCGAGATGGTGTCCTGGCGCGCGGCCTTCCTCGTCAGCGTGCCGCTGGTGTTGATCTTTGCCGTCATGGTGATGTTCGTCGTGCCGGTGAAAAACGCCACCAATGTCGCCAATGCCGGAACCTTCCCCGGCCTGCGTCTGCTGTTTATCGGCGTGGGCATCATGCTGGTCGCGCTGGCCGCGCTGGCTCCACCCCTGCCGGCAACAGCCCTGCTGATTGCTGCTGGCGCGCTACTGGTGGCGGCGGTCTGGCTTGATGGCCGCAGCCGTGACCGGCTGATGCCGCCCGACGCATTCCGTCCGATCTCGGTGGTGGGCACCGGGCTCTGGATGGTGCTGCTGATCAATGTGGCGGCGGCCGGTTCGGCGGTCTACCTCGTGCTGGTGCTGCAGGAAATGTGGCACTACGGCCCGACCCTGGCCGGGGCGATGGCGGCAGTGCTGGCGGTGGCCTGGAGCGCCTCCTCGATCACGGTGGCCAATGTGCGCCAGAAGGAAACCCGCAAGATCCTGATCAAGGCCGGTCCAACCCTGATCGGCACGGGTCTGGCGCTGGTGCTGGTCGGTCTGCAGCTTGATCAGGCGGCCATCGTCGTCATCGGTCAGCTGACCATCGGTTCGGGCTTTGGTATCTGCAACGGCTATCTGAACCTGACCATGATGGAAGCGGCCAGCGACGCCGAGCGCGATCGCACCTCGGCCCTGTTGCCGACGACCCAATCGGCCGGCAATGCCATCGGTGCAGCGCTGGCGGGTGTGGCCGCCAATGCGGCGGGGCTGGCAACGGCGGTGACCGCCGCCGACTACAAGATCGCCGTGGTGCCGATCTATGTGCTGGGCGTGGCAGTGGCCATTGTCGCGGTGCTGGCAGCCTGGCGCATGGTGAGCCTTGTGCGTCCGCAGGACGTCAATTCCAGCTTCGCCGTCGGCTAGGCACAAAAAAGGGCGGCAGGAGTGCTGCCGCCCAGATCGTCAGGGGAGAAACCGCAGTCGCGGCATTAGCCGCGGGGCTGTGGCACAATGCGCAGGTATGGCTTCAGTTCCGTCCAGCCTTCGGGATACTTCACCTTGGCGGCCTCGTTGGACACAGCTGGAACGATGATCACGTCATCGCCATTGTTCCAGTTCACCGGGGTCGCGACCTGATGCTTTGCCGTCAGCTGCAGGCTGTCGATAACGCGGATCACTTCATCGAAGTTACGGCCCGTCGAGGCTGGGTATTCGATCTTGAGCTTGACCTTCTTGTCCGGCCCGATGACGAACACCGACCGCACGGTCAGGGTGTTGTCGGCATTGGGATGGATCATGTCGTACTTGCGGGCGACTTCGCCCTCGGTATCGGCCAGCAGCGGGAAGTTCAGCGCCGTGCCCTGGGTTTCGGCAATATCGGCAGCCCAGCCAGCATGGTCTTCCAGCTTGTCGACCGACAGGCCCAGCACCTTGACGCCGCGCTTCTCAAATTCGGGCTTCAGCTTGGCGGTATAGCCCAGCTCGGTGGTGCAGACCGGGGTGAAATTCTTGGGATGGCTGAACAGCACTGCCCATGACCCATCGATATAGTCATGGAAATGAATCTGACCTTCGGTGGACTCAAGGGTGAAATCGGGGGCGATATCGCCGATCAGAATAGACATGCTCTTGCTTTCCTCGCGCGTCCCTGTGGGGACGGGTAACCTTCGCTCTAGAATATCGTACTGCGGGCACCGCATAGAAGCGCCACCCCGCGAAATCTTTTTATGTTCTAAGGGTCTAGCGCGCCATGTTTTTCCATGGCGTGCCGGATTTTGAGAATGACGGGATTCCAGCCAGAAAAATCGTGCCAAACGGGCCTATTTTGGGCGGGCCGGCGCACCATTGGTCCAGGTCACCTGCTCGGTGTTGAGCGGGATGACGGAAAGGCTCATCTTGGCGCTGCCCTGCTGCAGTTCGCGCGAATGGGCGAGATAGACCAGCGCATTGTTGGCCGCGTCATACATGCGCGTGACGCGCAACGACTTCCAGATCAGCGAACGGCCTTCCTTGAAGATCTCCTCGCCGCCTGAGCGGGTGGAGATATTGCCGATGGTGATGGGGCCGACCACCGAGCAATCCAGTGCCGAATAGGACGGGTCTTCAAACCAGTTGCCCTGGCTCAGCCGATCGAGGAAGGAGCGGTTGAAATAGGCCAGGTGGCAGACAACGCCCTGCACCTGGGGGTCGGCGACGGCGTCGATGGCAATATCATTGCCGGTCCAGTCGACCCCCACTGTGCCAACACCGCGGCTGTCGCCGCAGGCTGCAAGGGTCACGGCGACGACGGCAGTCATGGCGAGGGCGGCGAAGCGGTTCATCGGCGGGCTCTCCTGTGGTTGAGCGATAGATGGGTATCTTTGGCGCTATGGCTAGTGGCGGTGGTCATTGCGCAGACGCTTTTCCAGCAGACGCACCAGCAGCGAGAGCGTGATGGTCATGGTGAGATAGAGGAACGCCACGACATTATAGGTCTCAAAGAACTGGAACGTGCCGGAGGAATAGACCTTGCCCAGCTGGGTGATGTCCTGCACCCCCAGCGCCGAGACCAGCGCGGAATCCTTGATCATCGACACGAAATCATTGGCCAGAGGCGGCAGGATGGTGCGCAGCGCCTGGGGGAAAATGATCAGCCGGAAACACTTCCAGCGGGTGAACCCCAGGGCCCGCGCCGCCTCGATCTGCCCACGATCCACCGACTCGATGCCGGCGCGGAAAATTTCGGCGATGAAGGCCGAGTAGCAGATGGTCAGCGCCAGAATGGCCCGCCAGACGAAGTCGAAGTCGCGAATGGTGATGGCGCTGCCAAAGGGGCCGAGCAGCCAATTGACCCCCGATACCGCCCAGGGCGCACCGACAAAGGCGACGTAAAACAGAAACACCAGCACCGGAATGCCGCGAATGATCTCGACATAAAACGCCGCGATCTCGCGCAAGACCCGATTGCCCGACGTGCGCGCCAACGCGACCAGAAGGCCAATAAAGGTTGCGGCGGCAAAGGCGACGGCGGTGACCCAGAGCGTGGTGACAATGCCGCCCGAGAGCACGCGGAAAATCTGCGCATAGCTGTCGCTGCTGGCAATGCCCCAGACGCCGAGCACGAACAGCAGCCCGATGGCGAGCAGCCACCACGGCATGCGGGACAGAATGGAAGGCGGACGCGGTCTATAGGTCATGGCTGGTTATAAGGGTCCGCAGGCTCGTCGTCGGCACTGGAGGCCGCCTCCCGCTGAGGGGAGATCAGGAGGGATGGGCGCAGATCAGGGTCAATCGACCCACACCCTTGATCCCTCCCCACAAGGGGGAGGGCGATGACTGCAGGGCCCGATTACTGCGCGGAATTGTACTCGTAGAACCACTTCTGCTGCAGCGCATCGATGGTGCCGTCGGCCTTGATCTGGGCGAGGGCGGCGTTGATGGGCTCGACCAGGTCCGAGCCGGGCGTCAGGATGAAGCCGAAATCTTCCGAACCGAGCGGCTCGCCGACGACTTTGAACGCACCGGGATTGGCGCCGATATAGCCATTGGCCGAAGTCTGATCCATCAGCACGGTATCGACGTCGCCCGACTGCAGCGCCTGCACCGAAGCGCCGAAGGTGTCGAACAGCTTGATGCGCGGATTGGCTTCATCGCCGTCGAGCACGTCATAGACAGCGACGTAGAAATTGGTGGTGCCGGCCTGGGCACCCACCAGCAACTTGTCGTCCGGGGCAAAGCTTGCCGCATCCGTGAAGCGGGTTTCGTCAGCGCGCACCAGCATCAGCTGCTGGCTGGTGAGGTAGCTGTCGGAGAACTCGATGAGGTCGGCGCGGTCTTCATTGATGGTGATGCCATCCATGCCGACTTCAAACTGACCGTCGCGCACGGCCTGGATCATCACGTCCCAGCTCGAGAGCTGCCAATCAACCTTGGCGTTGAGGCGCTTGGCGATCTCGTTGAACAGGTCATATTCAAAGCCGACGCTCTCGCCGGTCTTGGGGTCGACGAAGTTCAGCGGCACATAGGCATTTTCGGTGACGGCGACGATGGTGCGGCCCGCCAGATCGGGCAGCGCGACCATGTCGAGAGCCTGAGCAGAACCGAGGCCGAGCGTAACGGTGGCCGCTGCGGCGGCAAGAGTCTTGGCGAAAGGCAACATGAGGCGGCAGTCTCCCGATAAGGTTTTGCCGGGAGACTAAACCAGACCTGTCACGCTTGGAACCAGAATTCCCAAGAGCCGGGCAAGATCAGGATTCGTCGACCACTTCAGCGCCCGGGCCGTTCTTCTTGACCGATTCAATCGCGTTCACCGCGCTGGCCTTGGCCTTGTAGGTCTCGGAGCGAACCATGGTTTCGCCATTGGAAGCCACGAAGCGCACAAAGAATTGGCCATCCTTGGAGCCGGCGATTTCGAAGCGATAGCCGGTGCCGGTCTCGTCCTTGGTCAGGTCCACCGTCTTGGCGTCGGGCGCGTTCTTCTTGAGCGATTCGATGGCGCCCTTGGCGCTCGCCTTGGCCTTGTAGTTCTCGGACCAGACAATGGATTCAGCGTTGTAAACAAAGGCGAATTTGAACTGTTCATTCGCTGCGGCAGTGATCTTGAACTTATGCGCCATTGACGCCGTGCCTCCTCAAAGGAGCGACCGCGACCCGGCCGCTCATCGCAAGTACAGTATCGCTATGACAAAGAAAGAAAAGACCCCTGCCTTTGCTTGCACGGGCGAGCCGGCTATTGCGGGCTGTGTCGATCGATATGGCCAAGACTGCGCTCGGGATCGATATGGTCGCGCACCATCTGCTTGAGCTGTTTGACATCGGGAAAGCCGCCGTTGCGCTTGCGCTCCCAGATCAGCTGTCCATCAAGCGTAATCTCGAAAATCCCGCCCGTTCCCGGCACCAGCGTCACCGCGCCCATTTCCAGACTGAAGGTGGAGAGCACTTCCTGCGCCATCCAGGCCGAGCGCAGCAACCAGTTGCACTGGGTGCAATAGGTGATGGCGAGGCTTGGTTTGGTGTCGGACACGATGGTTGTTCCTAATCGAGTTCAGCCAATGCATTGGCGGTCTGGCGGGCGACGCGCAGGGCGTTGTCCTGTTTGGGGCAGGTGGCGCAGAGCTTGTCGGGATCAATGCGATAATCAAGGCAACAGCCCTTGCGCGCAACGATCAGGATTTCCCGCCCACCTGGCAGAAACACCGATTCCAGATCGCCTTGGCCCGTGAGGCCCAGAACCGCGAGCCACTGATCGGAATAAGCGCGAATGGTGGCGGGGGGCAGATGGCGCTGCCATTGGCCCAGCCGCACCATCAGGCTCAGCATCCGGTCGGCCAGCAGCCGCCGTGCGGGCAAGGGCTTGAGGCGGGCGAAGGCGTTGACCTCCTCTAGCATAGCGGCGGTGATGGTCCCAAGCTCGCTCCCGGCACGCTCGATCATCTCCTCAACGCTCCCCGACCATTGCGCGGCATTGGGCAGGCGGTAGCCATCGACATAGAGCCCGCGCGCCGATTGGGAGAGCCCAGAAAGCGGCGGCACGGCGGCGTGCGCATGAACTGATATCACTGCCAGATAGGCCGGCTGCCAGATCAGATTGGTCCACAGCCGCACTGCCCAAAATGCCGGACCAGCCTTGGGATAGGTGAGACGGAGGTGATCGTAGAGCCCACCCAGAAGCTGGCTATTGTCGGCCCCCGGCACATGCCAGCCGGGTAGCGGCCCGCCGGGCGCTCCCTTCATGAAACCGGTGAGGCTCGCCGCCGTGGCGATCAGGCGGGTGGTGGCGCTGGCCTCGTCATTGGGCGCAAAAAGATAGGAACGAGTGGTCAAGAGCGCGTCCGGAGCCTGCAAAATCGGGTGTTCGAGCGCCAGTTTACCCCGTTGCCCCGCCAGCGGAAACGACAAATCGGGGCCGGACGCAATGGACTATCGCAGGCCGCGACGCCAATAAATCGCATTGCGGCCCGGTGACACTGGGCCGACCATCCCCCATATTCGACCAGGACGAAACAAGCGCAAGGGTGGCCGATGAGCCAAAAGGTCAATCTGAATGCCTATTTCGAGCGAATCGGCTTTGCCGGTTCCATCGCCCCGACCTTGGCGACGCTCGAGCAGCTGCATGCCCTGCATCCAGCTGCCATCGCTTTCGAAGATCTCGACCCGGTCATGGGCCGCCCGGTGCGGCTGGATCAGGCCAGTCTCGAACAGAAGCTGCTGCACAATCAGCGCGGCGGTTATTGCTTCGAACAGAACACGCTGTTCATGAATATCCTGCGCGATCTGGACTTTACGGTACGGGCCTATGGCGCGCGCACGCTTTGGGGCCACCCCGAAGGCGCCGAGCGCATGATCAGCCATATGGTGCTGGTCGTCGATATCGCTGGCACCAGCTATCTCTGCGATGTCGGCTTTGGCACCTTCACCCTGCTGGCGCCGCTCAAGCTGCGCGCCGACAGCGAGCAGACCATCGGCCAGGAAACCTACCGCATCACACGGAATGGCGAGGGTTTCCGGCTCGACGTCAAGCTCAACGAGACCTGGCACGCTGTCTATCAGTTCGATCTCATCGAGCATGATGCGGCAGCGATCGCCGCGCTCAGCACCTATGTCGAAACCGTCTATCACGAGCGCGCCCTGCTGTTCGTGTCGCGTGGCGACAAGGAGGGGCGCTACAATCTCAGCGGCAACCGGTTGACCATTCATCGCCCCGGTGTCGAGCGTGAGCGGCGCTATGCCACCTCGGTCGAGGAGCTCAAGGCGATCCTGAGCGAGACCTTTCGCATTGCCCTGCCACCGGCACAGGAGCTGGACCCGGCTCTGCAGCGGGTGCTGGACGCTCAGCCGGTCGAAGCGAGCTAAGCCATGGCGCCGGTTGTCGTCGATCCCGCCAAGGTCATGGAGTTTGCCACCCAGGCCGCGTTTTACGAGTGGCTGGCGCGCAACCACGACGTGGCCGACGAAATCTGGATCCGCATCTTCAAAAAGGCTTCCGGCACCCAGTCGATCAATGCCGTAGAAGCCATTGACGTGGTGCTGTGCTGGGGCTGGATCGACGCCATCAAGAAGAGCTGGGACGAGGTCTCCTTCGTGCAGCGCTATACGCGCCGCAAGGGTAAGTCCGCGTGGAGCCAGATCAATCGCGACAATGTCGCCAGGCTGATCGCGGACGGGCGAATGACCGAGCATGGCCTGCGCCATGTCGAGGCGGCCAAGGCTGACGGGCGCTGGGACGCTGCCTATTCGACCACCATGGACGCGCCCGAGGACCTGGCATCGGCCATTGCCGCAAACCCGGCTGCCGCCAGGACCTATGCCGGGCTCAGCGCGCAGAACCGCTTCGCGCTGATCTTCCGCACCATCGCGCTCAAGACCCCGACCGGCCGGGCGAAAAAGATCGCCGGCTTTGTCGAGATGCTCGAGCGCGGCGAAACCATCTATCCGCAAAAGTCCAAGCCATGACGCGCTATCTGGCGCTATTGCGCGGCGTTAATCTGGGCAAAAGGCAGGTCAAGAGCGCCGATCTCAAGGCGGCCTTTGAGGCCATGGGCTTTGCCAATGTCAAAACCCTGTTGGCCAGCGGCAATGTCTTGTTCGATGCCGACAAGGCTGATCGCGCCGCGATCGAAGCGGCGCTGGAAGCCCGTTTTGGCTTTGATATCGGCACCGTGCTGCGCACCACAGACGCGCTGCGCGATCTGATTGCGCTCGACCCGTTCAAGGGCCGCGCCGAAGACAGCGACACCAAGCTCTATGTGACGTTTCTTGATGCCGATGCCGCCCACACGCTGCCCATGCCCTGCGCGGTGGAGGGGGATTTCGAAGTGGTGCATGTCACCAGCCGCGAAATCTGCATTCTGGCCTTCCGCATGCCAAATGGCCGTTTCGGAGAAGGCATGGACCAGATATGGAAACATTTCGGCAAGCGGGTGCTCTGGACCTCGCGCAATTTCAACACCGTGCTAAAAGCCGCAGCATAAGCGGCAAGGAGACCCCAGCATGATTACCGTTTTCGGCTCGACCAATCTCGATCAGGTCGGCACTGTCAGCCGCCTGCCCAAGCCGGGCGAGACCGTTGCTGGCGGCACCTTCTCGATGGCTGCAGGCGGCAAGGGCGCCAATCAGGCCCTGGCCGCGCGCCGTGCCGGCGCCGATGTGCGCCATATCTCGGCGGTGGGCGACGACGCCTTTGCCGATCTGGCGCTGGAGCTGCTCAAGGCCGACGGCGTTGATCTCTCCGAGGTCAAGACCACGCCAAACCCCACCGGCATTGCCATGATCTTTGTCGATACCCACGGCGAGAACGTCATTGCCATCCTGCCCGGCGCCAATGGCACGGTGTCGGCCGATCAGGCCGAAGTGGCGCTCAAAAGCCTGAGCAAGGGCTCGGTGTTGTTGCTGCAGCAGGAAGTGCCGCAGGCGGCCACCGTGCGCGCGCTCGATCTGGCCAAGGCGCAGGGCGTGACCTCGATCCTCAATACCGCGCCCTTCATCGAAACGACCAAGGAAGTGGCCCCCAAGGCCGCCATCCTGATCGCCAATGAAACCGAATTTGAACTGCTGACCGGTCGTGGCATTGCCGAGCTGGACGCTGCCATGGCCGACTGGGCCAAGGCGCATAACCAGACCGTTATCGTGACGCTGGGTGCCGATGGCGCCAAGGGTGTCACCAAGGACGGCGAAAAGATTGCCGTGCCCGCCATGAAGGTGAAGCCCGTCGATACCGTTGGCGCGGGCGACACGTTCTGCGGCTATCTGGCCGCCGGGCTCGACCAGGGCCTGAACCTTGAAACCGCCATGCGCCGCGCCGTGGTTGCGGCCAGCCTTGCCTGCCTCAAGGCCGGCGCGCAGCCTGCGATCCCCTATGTTGCCGAAGTTGAAGCCGCGCTGGCATAGTCGTCGCAAAACCCTTCAGCGACCGCATCGATAAACGCACTCACCCGTTTCGGCACCAGATGCCGGGACGGGTAGGTTACCCCCACCTAGCCTCCCCCTGAAAAGGGGGAGGGACCGATCGGGACAAACAAAAAAGGGCAGACCCGCGGGTCTGCCCTTTTTTGATGTCTGCGGTCAGGCGCTTATTTGGGCGCGAGAACCATGACCATCTGGCGGCCTTCCGAGCGCGGCTGGCTTTCCACCTTGGCGATGGCTTCAGTCTGCTCACGAACCTTGAGCAGGAGCTGCATGCCGATATCCTGGTGGGCCATTTCGCGGCCACGGAAACGCATGGTCACCTTGACGCGGTCGCCATCGTCGAGAAAGCGCTGCACGGCCTTCATCTTGGTCTCGTAGTCATGCGTGTCGATATTCGGACGCAGCTGGACTTCCTTGACCTCGATGACCTTCTGCTTCTTGCGCGCCTCGGCAGCTTTTTTCTGCGCGGCGTATTTGAAGCGGCCGAGATCGAGCATCTTGGCAACAGGAGGGACGGCGTTTGGCGATATCAGAACAAGGTCGAGACCCTGTTCCTGTGCCTCTGTGAGAGCCTCACGGGTACGGACGACCCCCCGGTTCTCACCTTCAGCATCGATGAGCTGAACATCGGCGCTGGTGATATCTTCGTTCGAGAGCGGCCCATCTTTCTGGGGCGCGACTGGTCTCATGGGACGGCGAATGGCAAGCGTTCCTTATGCTGTTTAAGCGTGGGGGTGAATTCGTCCACAAAATCGTGTTAGCGGGGGCATAAGTCAACAGGCAAACATGCGGAAAATCCGATGTGTTGCGCCTCAGAAACGCCCTGAATTGCACAAAGCGCTCCTCTGCGCCCATGTCGCCACCATAGCACCGAAAGGCCCAAAGGAACATGCCCAACATCGAGTCGCATCGCCTCGTCGTCGGAACCGGTACGCAAGCCCGCGAAATCGCTATCGAAACCCGCCCGGGCAGTGCCCCCGGCATCTTCTGGCTGGGTGGCTTCCGCTCCGATATGGCGGGCAGCAAGGCGCTGGCGCTCGACGCACTGGGGGCCGAAACCGGGCGGGCCGTCACGCGCTTTGATTATTCCGGTCACGGCATTTCGGGCGGCGATTTCAATGAGGGCACGATCAGCCGCTGGCTCGAAGAGTCGCTGGCGGTGTTTGCAACGACCAAAGGTCCGCAGATCATCGTCGGCTCGTCGATGGGCGGCTGGCTGGCGCTGCTGCTGGTGAAGGCGCTGGCGGCGAAGGGCGAAAAGCGCGCCCATGGCCTGGTGCTGATCGCGCCGGCGGTGGATTTCACCCATGATCTGATGCTGCCCAGCTTCAGCGCCGAGGAAAAGGCTGCGCTGGAGAACCAGGGCTTTTTCGATCAGCCCAGCCAATATTCCGACCAGCCCTACCGCATCAATCAGGCACTGATCGCCGATGGTGAAAACCATCGCCTGTTCGGCGGGGTGATCGAGGCGGGGTGCCCGATCATCATTCTGCAGGGCGGTCAGGACCCCGATGTGCCGCAGGCTCATGCCATCAAGCTGGTGACCCATCTGCTGCATGACCCGGTGACGCTGACGCTGATCCCGGACGGCGATCACCGACTGAGCCGCGACGAAGATCTGGTGAGGTTGCGCGACGCCGTGTTGCGGCTGGCTGAGGGATAGGGACAACGCGCGCTGCGTTTGCGGAGCCATACCCCCACCCTGCTCGATGGACGGACTTAGCGCGCTAAGTCCTATCTCGCTTCCCTCCCCACAAGGGGGAGGGAAAGGCGGAGGGCGGGCAAATTCTGCGTCATTTCAGCCAACTGGCGTTACGCCGCGACCTTCTCCACTTGCCCGCGGGGCGCCAGCACGCCCGCCATGAGGCCGCCCAGGGCCAGGAGCGGCAGCAGCATGCCGAAGGCGACGCGGATGCCGAAGTTTTGCGCGACGGCGCCGATCAACAGGGGCGCGCCAAGGCTGATGATCTGAACGACCAGGGTCATGGCGGCGACGTTTTCGGCGGCGGGGCGGTCACCAGTGCCGGCAGCCGCCGACAGCATCATCGGATAGAGCACGCAGATGCCCAGGCCCACGAGGCCAAAGCCCACAAGGGCCATGCCGGCATTGAGCGAGAACACCACGGCACAGAGCCCGACAAAGGCCATCGCCGACATCACCTGCGCCACCAGCACCGGGCCAAAGCGGTCGATCTGCCGATCCGCCAGCAGCCGTCCGATCGCCATCATGGCCAGCAGGGCGGGCAGCGCCAGCGATTCCAGCCAGGCCGGAATGGAGAAGCTGTCGCGCAGGAAAATGATCGACCAGGAGCGTGATGCGCCCTCGAGCAGTTCACCGCCCAGACCAAAGGCAACCAGCGCCAGCGTCATCAGCGTTGGCCAGGCCAGACGCCGCTTGGCGCTGACTTCGCCGCGGTGGGCGCGCTCGGGCGCGTCCGTCATCGGCAGGACGACAGCCAGAGTCGCCAGAAGGATCAGCGGCGTGACGACGCCAAGATGCAGGAGCGGCGAAATATGGAGGCCGCGAATGGGGGAACCCAACAGCGCCACGGCGAGAAAGCCAATGCTCCAGGCGCCGTGGCAAGTGTTCATGATGCGCCGCCCGCTGGCTGCTTCGATGCGGTCAGCCTCGACATTCATGGCGATATTGGTGACAGCGGCGCCCACACCCATGACCAGCAACAGGAAGAACAGCGTCCAGAAATTGGGGGCGACGGCGATGGCGAGCGCCGCCAGCGTCTGAATGGGCAAAAAGCACAGCACCGTACGGCGGGGCCCGAACAGCTCGATGATGCGGCTGGAAAACAGGAACACCGCCAGCGCCCCGGTAGGCAGGCCCATCAGGGCAAAGCCGAGCTGCGCGTCGTTGAGACCAATCGCCAGCTGCACATCGGGAACGCGGGTCTGGATGGCGCCGATACCGAGCGCCTGCAGCACGAAGACGGCGATGATGCGCCAGCGATTGGAAGGGTTCATTTCGGGCCTGGGTCCATGAGAACGTGAATGCGATCGGCGCCGAGCCGCGCCAGCTTGAGCATCAGCGCCTTGCGGCGCGCGCCGGGCAGAGGCGTATCGGGGCTGTCGCGCAGGATGGCGCCGTCATGCCCGTCCGCCACGATCAGCCCCTCGCTTTCGGGAAAGATCTCGGCATCCAGTTCGGGCGGCTTGGCAAAGAAGAACTTGTCGGAAAACTCGCGATATTCCGGCCATTTCCGATCAACCTGAAAGTCGATCAGGCTGGATTTGATCTCGATGATCCAGATCTCGCCCTTGGGGCCAACGGCGAGCACATCGGCCCGCCGTCCATTGCGCAGGGGCACCTCGGCATAGCAGGCCATGTCGTGCCGCTCGCGCAGCATCCGCATCACACCCCGCTGCACGCGCAGCGCGGTGGCCGATTGGCGGAGATCAACGATGGGCGGCAGATCGCTCATGATCTAGCCGTGCGGGGTGGCCGGTTCGGGCGGCAGGCCGGCAGGCGTCGGGGCCTTGCGCGTGCCCAGCGCCTGACAGGCGATGAGCCCGACAACCATGATGGGCAACACCACCAGATAGGAGGTGCGGATATCCAGGTGTTCGGCGACAAAGCCGAGCAGCGGTGGCGCGAGGAAGAACACTACGAACGTCACCTGCCCGAGCGCGGCGACATTGACCGCCGAGGGACGGTCAGTGCGCTGCGCAGCAGCCGACACGGCCAGCGGATAAACCGCCGAACAACCAATGCCGAGCAGGGCAAAGCCGGTGAGCGCCACCCAGGGGGCGGGAGCAAAGGATACGGCCAACGCGCCAAGGGCGGCGAGAGCCAGCAGGCTCGTGGCGGTGGTGCGAGGGCCGAAGCGGTCAACGATCGGATCGGCAAGAAGGCGCGTCGCGGCCATGCAGCCCGAGAACAGCGTCAGCGCCAGCCCGCCCACGAACGGCTCGACCGGCGTGGTAAAGGCGTCGCGCATATAGATGGTGGACCAATCGATGCCTGCACCCTCGACGAGGAATGCGGCAATACCGATCAGGCACAGCGGCAACAGGCCTATAGTGGGGAACGCAATGCGCGGGGTTTCGCCCTGATGCAGGTTGGCCCGCTTGGGCGCGTTGGTCAGGCCCCACATCATGAAAATGCCGAGCACGAAAACGATGGTGACGACCATGGCCAGGTGCATCTCCATCGAGATGCCGGTCTGGCGCACCGACGCACCCAAAAGAGCCGTGATGAAAAAGCCAAGGCTCCAGCTGCCATGGGCCCGGTTCATGAAGCTCTTGCCGAACTGGCCTTCCAGGCGGTCGGTTTCGACATTGAGATTGATCTCAAGCGCACCAGCCAGCAGCCCGGCAAAGAAGAAGGCGACGAACACCGCTGGCGCCGACGGCAGCCAGGGAATGATGGCATAGAACACGGCGGTGCCCAGCACGGTGACGAAGGCCGTGGTGCGGGCGCCGAGACGGTCGATCAGGGGCGCCGAGAAGGTCAGCGACAGGAGCGAGCCGACGGACATGCCGATAATGGTCATGCCGAGCTGGCCCTCGGTGACCTGCAGATGGGTCTGCAGATCCGGCATGCGGGACAGCAGCGCCCCCAGAGCGAAGGCGAAGAGGAAGAAGCAGGCATAGATACGGTGTTGGGGAGCAATATTCACGGCGTGACAACCTTGGCGCTACGGCGCGGAGCGAGGACCTGTGCAGTGGCGATCCCCAGAATGACGAGCGGCAAGCCAATACCAAAGGTCCACTGAATGCCAAAGTGTTCGGCGACGTAACCGAGCAGCGGCGGTCCCAGCAGGAAGGCGGTGAAGGAGAACTGCGCCAGTGCCGCCACGTTAATGGCTGCAGGGCGATCGGTCTGCTGCGCCGCCGCCGACATGGCCAGCGGGAACAGGGCGCTGGAGCCAACCCCGATCATGGCAAAGCCGAGATAGGCCGACCAGGCAAACGGCGCAAAGAACACCAGCACGACGCCAAGCCCCAGAATGGTGAGGAGGCTGCGCGCCACCAGAACCGGGCTATAGCGATCGACGAACCCGTCGGCAAAGAAGCGGGCAAAGGCCTGCGAGCCGGCAACGGTTGCCACGGCAAGACCGGCCCAGAAGGGTTCGGCGCCAAAGACGTTGCGCATGTAAATGGCCGACCAGTCGATCCCCGCGCCTTCCATCAGCATGGCCGACAGGCACACCGCCACCAGCATCATGATGGTGCGGGTGGGGCGCGCGAAATGCGGCGTCTCATCGGTGCTCGACCCAATGCGGTGCGCGGCGGGCTCGAAACGGCCCAGCAGGACCAGCGTGGCGACCAGGATCAGCGGCACCATCAGCATGAGGTGGATCTGGGGCGGCAGGCCGGTGCGGGCGATGAACGATCCCAGAATGCCGGTGGAGAAAAAGCCAAGGCTCCAGAAGGCATGGGCGCGGCTCATGATGCGGCGGCCAATGGCGTGCTCGACCCGGTCGGCCTCGATATTGATGATGACTTCGATGCAACCAATGGTCAGGCCCACGGGCACCAGCAGCAGGAAGAACGCCAGGGGGTTCTGCGCCAGCAGCGCCACCGCGTAGAGCGCCGAGAGCAGCGGAATGGCCACCAGCAGCACCCGGCGATAGCCGATAGCCTCAATGAAGCGCCCGGCAAAGGTCAGCGAAATCAGCGTGCCCACGGCCGAGCCGATCAGCGCCAGACCGAGCTGGCCCTCGCCAACGCCCATGGCCTGCTGGATTTCGGGCAGGCGGGGAAACATGGAGCCCATGCAGAACGAGTAAATGAAAAATGCCCCGAACACTCTGAATTGGGGGGGCAGGTCTAGGCCGAACTTCATGGGAACTTCACTCGCGGAGTCGAATATTGCGGGCGAGGCTATGCGAAATAGTGAATCGGGGAAATAGGGGGTTGAAACGTTTTCTGAACTTTATTGCAACGTTGCAATTGCGTCACGCCGAGCTTAGCCCTGCTGCTGCACATAGGGTTCGTCGCGCAGCACATTGACCCCATGGGTGGTGTCGCGAACGATCTCGAGACGGCGGAACTGACCGCCCAGCCGCGTCTCGGCCGCACGGGTTGGCGCGGTGACCCGATCGCGTCGATCCGGGCCGAAATAGCTCGCGGTCTCGTAATACAGCAGCGACCTGCCGATCTGGCGCTCGATGCGGCTCGCCACGCGTGCCTCGGTGAAGGGCCGGGTAATGACGTCATCAAAGCCCATATTGATACAGCGGTTGATGGTGACGCGCTGTGGGCTCTCGGAAAAGTAGATCAGCGGGCAAAAGCGGATGCGCCGGCCGGGGCTGAAGCGGATGGCATCGGCAATACCCTGCAGGCTCGCGGGATCGGACACGGGGGCAAACAGGAAAAAGCAGAGCGGGGTGACGCTGGCTTGGAGCTCGGCCTGCGCAATGCCGGCATAGGGCAGCACTTCCACGAATTCGAGCCGCCGCGCCAACTCCATCAAGGCGGCGCCAGCCCCGTCCATCGGCCCAACAATATAGGCGGTGGCGTTCATCCATGCCTCCTGCGTTCCCAAGGGGGAGCCTAGAGGCTGGGTGCTAAAGGATGGCTAAGAAACTGAAGTCTTTGTTGCCAGAGCATCGCGCATTTGTACGGAGCCCTTAACAGAACGGGCCGCCAGATGGTCAGGCGGCCCCGGTCAAAAACGAGTTTGGTACAGCTCAGAGCTGCTCGATGCACACCGATGTGGTGCCGCGATTGCGGAAGCCGAGCTTGGTTGCAGCGGCCTTGCTCAAATCGATGATGCGGCTGCCATGGAACGGCCCGCGATCATTGATGGTCACCTGGATCTGATTGCCAGTGCGCTGGTCGGTCACCATCAGTTTGGTGCCGAAGGGAAGGGAACGATGCGCCGCCGTCATGGCGTTCTCGTTGAAGGTTTCTCCGGATGCGGCTTTCTTCCCGTTAAAGCCGGGACCGTACCAGGAGGCGCCGCCGCATTGGGCATAGGCTGCAGTGGAAAAGGTGAGGAGGGCTGCAGCAATTGCGGCGACTGAAACGGCTTTTCTAATCAAGCTAAGAACTCACAATAGTTAACGTGAGTGGTGCTCTAAATGTCTGGACGGGCCAGAATGTGGGCATATTGGGCGCAACTGGCCTCAGTCGGGCCTGTGTTGCAGCCAAGTCGCAGTTTTGCGTCAGTGCTGCTGACGATACTGGACGTGACTCTGCCCCAATTGGAGGAAATGAATCCGGGATTCGCCGAGTCCCTAGAACGACTCCGAGCCATAAGCGGAAAACCCGGATTCAACTTCCGCACTGTGGCCCATGCGCCACGGTTCCCGCTGAAGTGCCGGAAAACCGGGCTTTTCAGGAATCTGACCCTGTGAATTACGGTCAAAACTCCCCGTCGCCGTCAGATCTGGGCGCAAATGTGGCGGCGATTGTGGCCTTTTGCTTGACGTCGGGACGGCCCAGGCGGAGTTTGGCGCGTCAAACACAGGTGTTCGCCGTGACCACGTCGCTCGTTCTCATCGCTATCGGTCGGGTTTTGATCGGGGCGCTGTTCGTCATTGCTGCCATCCAGAACCTGATCAACCTCAAGCAGCGCGTGACCATTCCCACCAATTACGGGTTTGTGCTGCCCCCGCCGGTAACGGTGCTGGGCTTTGCCGTGCAATTGCTGGGCGGCTTGTCGGTGGTGCTGGGGATTTATCCGGCCTGGGGCGCGGCAGCGCTGATCGTCTTCCTCGTTCTGGCGACGGGCCTGTTCCACAACGCGCTGCTGTTCAAAAAGCCCGAGCGCGACAACCACGTCTATCTGGTCACCGTCAACACGGCGCTGGCCGGTGCCATGCTCCTCATTATCGCCCTGGGCTGAATTCAAAACATCCATGACTGATACGTCCAACCAGCGCCTTCTGGCGCATCTGGCCATGCTGGCCTTCGCCCTGATGATCGCGGGCTCCTTCACTTTCGGCGCCATGGTGGTCGACGATATTGGCCCGGTGCCGCTCAATGCGATCCGCTTTGTCATTGGCGCGGCCATGATGGGGGCCTTTGCCTTTGGGCCGATGCGGCAGAAATTCGTATTCCCGGCCGCGCCGTGGCGCTTTGCCATTCTGGGCCTGCTGATGGCGGTCTATTTCGTCTCGATGTTCATCGCGTTGCAGTTCACCGCGCCGATTGCCACCAGCGCGGTGTTTACTCTGATCCCGCTGATGGCAGCCGGGTTTGGGCTGGTGCTGCTGGGTCAGCGCACCGGGCCGGTGGGGCTGCTCAGCCTGTTGCTGGCCGCGCTTGGGTCGGTCTGGGTGATTTTCCGGGGTGATCTGGCGGTGCTGGCGGCTTTCGATATCGGCAAGGGCGAGCTGATCTATTTCGTCGGCTGCCTGTGCTACGCGATCTATACCCCGCTGCTGCGCAAGTTCAGTCGCGGCGAGCCGGCCGTTGTGGCGAGCTTTTTCACCCTCAGCTGCACCGCGCTCTGGGTCTGCCTTTATGGCGTCCCCTCCATTGCGGCAACCAACTGGCTGGCGCTGCCCAGCCATGTCTGGTGGGTGATCCTCTATCTCGCCATCTTCCCTACGGCGCTGAGCTTTTTCTGCGTGCAGTTTGCCTCCCTGCGCCTGCCCGCCGCAAAGGTCATTGCCTATGGCTATCTGACGCCGGTGTTTGTCATCGGCTTTGAGGGCCTTGTCGGACACGGCTGGGCGAGCCTGTCAGTGCTGGCCGGGGCGGCTGTGGTGGTGCTGGGACTGTTGGTTTTGGCATTGGTGCCGGAGCGAAGCGCGCGCTAGCATCTATACATTTATGAATGGATCGCATCCAGATTTCGCCAATTCGCATCATCAGTGAATGCGTCTAGCTTTGCTCGCAACAGATGAGGATCGCGCCATGACGACAATTGAGCAAACCAGAAATCCCAGCCTATTGGGCAATGTCGTGCTGTTGCAGCGGCTGGAGGGGCTGGCGGCGCTGGGTCTTGGCGTTGCTGCCTATGTCTGGCTCGGCCAGTCCTGGCTGGTGTTCGCGCTGCTGTTCTTCGTGCCCGATCTTTTCATGCTGGGCTATCTGCGTTCGCCGCGCATCGGGGCGATCAGCTATAATCTGGTGCACACTTATACAGCGCCTGCGCTTGTTGCCCTGTCGGGGCTGATGCTGGGCCCGATTGCCTATGGCATCGCCGCCATCTGGACCGCCCATATCGGCGCCGACCGGATGCTGGGTTATGGCCTCAAATTCGAAACCGGGTTCGAGCACACCCATATGGGGCGCATCGGCAAGGCGCGCCGCAAGAGCTAGGCTGGCTTGCCGGGCTGCTTGCGTGGCGTCAGGCCAAACAGGAACAGCTGTTCGAGATAGCGCGCCGCATCTTCAAAGCGCCCTTCGCCGCCCCGTGCTGGTCCCAGCACGGCGCGCACCTGCACGTCGAAATCGGCATAGTGCTGGGTGGTCGCCCAGATCGAGAAGATCAGGTGATAGGGGTCGGTCCGGGCCAGCTTGCCCTCGTCCATCCAGCCCAGCAGCACCTGCGCCTTTTCATCGACGAGATTTTTGAGATCGACCTCGATCATTTCGATGATGCGGGGCGCGCCTTGCAGCATTTCATTGGCGAAGAGGCGACTTTCGCGCGGGAAGTCGCGCGCCATTTCCAGCTTGCGGCGAATATAGGAGCGGATCTCGGGGAAGGGATCGCCCTTGGCGTCCATCTCGCGCAGCGGCGCCAGCCAGGTGACGAGCAGCTCGCTCATCAGGCGGCGATGGATCTCTTCCTTGCGCGGAAAATAGTACAAGAGATTGGGTTTGCTCATCCCCGCAACCTCGGCGATCTGGTCGATCGTCGAGCCGCGAAACCCGTGGACGGAAAACACTTCCAGCGCTGCTTCGAGGATTATGTCCTGCTTCTCCCGCTGAATACGGGTGAGCGGTCGCGCTTTGACGGGCACACCGCTGCCTGCCTTGGCGTCAGCATCTTGCTGGCGCCGCGGCGGAACCGGGGCTTCGTTACTTTTCAGCTTTGAGGGCGGCATTTTCGCCTTGCTAGAAAGTTTGGGAGTGCTAACATTTTTCCAACTGGTCAAAATTCTTGGCAATGGCGTTCCACGTCAAGTGCCAAAAACAGATCCAGCACGAATTCAACGGGAGTGAGGGTTTCGTGTCCAATTCAAGCAGTGTGGTGCCGAACGATCTAAGCGCATTCTGGATGCCCTTCACGGCGAACCGGCAGTTCAAGAAATCCCCGCGCATGTTCGTGGCTGCCAAGGACATGCATTACACCACATCCGATGGCCGCCAGGTGCTCGATGGCACGGCGGGCCTGTGGTGCGTCAATGCGGGCCATGCCCGCCCCAAGATTACCGAAGCGATTGCCAAGCAGGCCGCCGAGCTCGATTACGCCCCGGCCTTCCAGATGGGCCACCCCAAGGCGTTCGAGCTGGCCAATCGGCTGGTCGATATTGCCCCCGAAGGGCTCGACCACGTGCTGTTCACCAATTCGGGCTCTGAATCGGTCGAGACGGCGCTGAAGGTCGCTCTGGCCTATCACCGCGTCAAAGGCGACGGCAGCCGTACCCGCCTGATCGGCCGCGAACGCGCCTATCACGGCGTCAATTTCGGCGGCATCTCGGTGGGTGGCATTGTCACCAACCGCAAGATGTTCGGCACCCTGCTGACCGGCGTCGATCACATGCCGCACACCCATAACCTCGCCAAAAACGCCTTCTCTAAGGGCCTGCCGGAATATGGCGTGGAGCTGGCCGACGAGCTCGAACGCATCGTCACCCTGCACGATGCATCGACCATTGCCGCTGTCATCGTTGAGCCCGTTGCTGGCTCGACCGGTGTGCTGATCCCGCCAGCGGGCTATCTCAAGCGCCTGCGCGAAATCACCAAAAAGCACGGCATTCTCTTGATTTTCGACGAGGTCATCACCGGCTTTGGTCGTCTTGGTACCCCGTTTGGTGCCGACTATTTCGGCGTCGTCCCTGATATCATGGTGACGGCAAAGGGCCTGACCAACGGCATCATCCCGATGGGTGCGGTCATGGTCTCTGCTGAAATCCACGACGCCTTCATGGGCGGGCCGGAACACGTTATCGAATTCTTCCACGGCTATACCTATTCGGGTAACCCCGTGGCCTCGGCGGCGGCTCTTGCCACCCTCGAAACCTATAAGGACGAAGACCTGCTGACGCGCGGCACCGAAATGGGCGTCCATTTCGCCGAGGCGCTGCACTCGCTTCGGGGTGAGCCCCATGTGATTGATATCCGCAATATCGGCATGGTTGGCGCCATCGAGCTTGAGCCGATCGCGGGGTCCCCCACCAAGCGCGCCTTCTCGGCATTCCTCGCTGCCTACGAAGCCGGTTTCCTGATCCGCACCACGGGCGACATCATCGCACTGTCGCCGCCGCTGATCATTTCCAAGGCGCAGATTGCAGAACTGATCGACGGCCTTCGTGCGGTCCTGAGGAGCATCGACTAATGGACATCATCGAAAATGCCGTCGCCGGCAAACGCTATGTCTCGACTGGCCGCCGCGTGCCCGTGTTCAATCCGGCCACCGGCGAAGTCTCGGCCGAACTGCCACTATCGACGCTGAGCGAGCTTAACGACGCCGTCGCCTCCGCCAAAAAGGCGCAGGTCGCCTGGGGCAATACCCCGCCAATGAAGCGCGCCCGCGTCATGTTCAAGTTCAAGGCGCTGCTTGACCAATATGCCGACGATCTGGCCCGCGCCATTTCCAAGGAACACGGCAAGGTGCATGACGATGCTTTGGGCGAAGTGGCCCGTGGCATCGACTGCGTCGACTTTGCCTGCGGTATTCCGCAGCTCCTCAAGGGCGAATTCAGCCGCAATGTCGGCCCGTCGATCGACAGCTATTCCGATCGCCAGCCGCTCGGCGTTGTGGCGGGCATCACCCCGTTCAACTTCCCGGCCATGGTGCCGATGTGGATGTATCCAGCGGCCATCGCCTGCGGCAATGCCTTCATCCTCAAGCCCTCCGAGCGCGATCCCAGTGCCTCGATGCTGAGCTGGAACCTCTTCATGGAAGCCGGGCTTCCCGAGGGGATCCTGAACATCGTCCATGGCGACAAGGAAATGGTCGACGGCATTCTCGATCATCCCGATATCAAGGCGGTGAGCTTTGTCGGCTCGACCCCGATTGCCGAATATGTCTACCAGCGCGGCACCAAGGCCGGTAAGCGCGTGCAGGCCCTCGGCGGCGCCAAGAACCACATGGTCATCCTGCCTGACGCCGATCTCGATCAGGTGGCTGATGCCCTGATGGGCGCGGGCTACGGCTCGGCCGGTGAACGCTGCATGGCGATCTCCGTCGCCGTGCCAGTGGGCAAGGAGACCGCCGATGCGCTGGTTGCCAAGCTCAAGCCGCGCGTTGAAAGCCTCAAGATCGGCCCATCCACCGACAAGGACGCAGAAATGGGTCCTGTCGTCACCAAGATGCATCGCGACAAGATCGTTGGTTACATCGACGCTGGTGTGGAGCAGGGCGCTGAGCTGGTGGTCGATGGCCGTGGCTTCACGCTGCAGGGCTATGAAGGCGGCTATTATGTCGGCGGCACGCTGTTCGACAATGTCACGCCCGAGATGACCATCTACAAGGAAGAGATCTTTGGCCCCGTGCTCTCCGTAGTGCGGACCGAGAGCTATGACGAAGCGGTCAAGCTGATCAACGACCACGAATACGGCAATGGCACCGCCATCTTCACGCGGGACGGTGACGCCGCCCGTGAATTCGCCGACAAGATCGAAGTCGGCATGGTCGGCATCAACGTGCCGATCCCGGTACCGGTGGCCTATCACAGCTTCGGCGGCTGGAAGCGCTCGCTGTTTGGCGATCACTCCATCTACGGACCCGAAGGCGTGCATTTCTACACCCGCCTCAAAACCGTCACCACCCGCTGGCCCGCCGGAATCAAGGGCGGCGCGGAATTCAGCTTCCCGAGTGTGAAGTAGCCCGATGCTCAGTGCTTTCACCAGCATCGCTCCCCTCACCCTGACCCTCTCCCCGGAGGGGCGAGGGGACGTTGGGGGATGGTGCGGTGAAAGCGCCGAGAGTTCAAAGATCGCCGAAGCTATCACCTCGCCCCTTCGGGGAGAGGTCGCCGCGCTGCGGCGGGTGAGGGGACCGCGCGCCCAGCCAGCTCAGATCGAGCGGGCCCGCACCCTGCGCTCAACGATGACCGATGCAGAAAACCGGCTCTGGTATCACCTGCGCGACCGTCGTCTGGCAGGCTTTAAGTTCGTCCGCCAACTGCCCGTCGCCGGTTACTACGCCGACTTTGCCTGTCGCGACGCCATGCTCATCATCGAGGCCGACGGCGGGCAACACGCTAAGCAGCGGGATAGCGTGCGCGACGCTGCCTTACGCCAGGCCGGTTTCACCGTGCTGCGCTTCTGGAACAACGACATTCTCGGCAACACCGAGGGCGTTTTGCAGACCATCCTCCACACATTACAGCCCAACGAGTAAGCCCATGTCCTCTCCCGGTGAAAACCTTCGCATTAATGGTGATCGGCTCTGGGATAGCCTGATGGATATGGCCAAGATTGGCCCCGGGATTGCCGGGGGCAATAATCGCCAGACGCTGACCGATGAGGATGGCGAGGGGCGTCGACTGTTTCAGGCCTGGTGCGAGGATGCCGGGCTGACCATGGCCGTCGACAAGATGGGCACCATGTTCATGACGCGCCCGGGCACCGATCCCGATGCGTTGCCGGTCTATGTCGGCAGTCATCTCGATACCCAGCCGACGGGCGGCAAATATGATGGTGTGCTGGGCGTGCTGGCCGGGCTAGAAGTCGTCAGATCGATGAACGATCTCGGCATCAAGACCAAGCATCCCATTGTGGTCACCAACTGGGCCAATGAAGAAGGCGCGCGTTTTGCTCCGGCCATGCTGGCCTCGGGCGTGTTCGCGGGCGTGCATACGCTCGAATACGCCTACGACCGCCGCGACAGCGACGGCAAGGCCTATGGCGATGAATTGCAGCGCATTGGCTGGGTCGGCGAAGAGCCAGTCGGCGCGCGCAAGATGCATGCCTATTTCGAATATCACATCGAGCAGGGTCCGATCCTCGAGGCTGAAGGCAAGCAGATCGGCGTCGTGACGCACGGTCAGGGC
Organism: Devosia epidermidihirudinis; assembly: GCF_000971295.1. GTDB lineage: Bacteria > Pseudomonadota > Alphaproteobacteria > Rhizobiales > Devosiaceae > Devosia > Devosia epidermidihirudinis. The sequence continues at coordinate 142,608 of NZ_LANJ01000016.1, forward strand.
CTGTGGTGGCTCGAGTTTACGCTGACCGGTCGCGAGGCCCATACCGGCTCAACGCCGATGAATATGCGCGTCAATGCCGGGCTGGCCATGGCGCGGATTCTCGAGGCCGTGCAGGGCGTGGCGATGGACCATCAGCCGGGCGCTGTCGGTGGCGTCGGGCAGATGAAGTTTGCCCCCAATTCGCGCAATGTGCTGCCGGGCACGGTGGTGTTCACCGTCGATATCCGCTCGCCCGATCTGGGCAAGCTCACCTCCATGCGCAGCCAGATCGAAGAAAAGGCACAGGCGATCTGCACCGAACTCGGGGTCGGTTACGCCATGGAAGCGGTGGGCCACTTTGATCCGGTGGCGTTTGATCCCGCGCTGGTGGCACGCGTGCGCAAGGCGGCCGTGGATCTCGGCTACAGCCACATGGACATTATCTCTGGCGCCGGACACGACGCGTGCTGGACCAACAAAGTGGCGCCATCGACCATGATCATGTGCCCATGCGTTGATGGGCTGAGCCATAACGAGGCTGAAGAAATCTCCAAGGAATGGTCGACGGCAGGTGCCGACGTGCTGTTCCATGCCGTGGTCGAGACTGCGGAGATTGTCGAATGATGCGGCCCTGAACGGGCTGACCCGGGGGTGATCGTGGCGGGGAGGCCGCGATCATCCGGCGGGGCCGACTGGCACTGAACTTGCAAGATACAATTGCAGGCAGGCCAGGATCGGGCTCGCAACTGGGGCGCAGACGAATTTGTATTTGAGGGAGTGAGCAAATAATGGGCAGCAAGGTCATTAAGAATGGCACCGTCGTCACGGCGGACCTGACCTACAAGGCCGATGTGAAGATCGAGGGCGATATCATCGTCGAGATCGGCACCAACCTTTCCGGCGATGAAGTGCTCGACGCCACTGGCTGTTACATCATGCCGGGCGGCATCGACCCGCACACCCATCTCGAAATGCCGTTCATGGGCACTTATTCCGCAGACGACTTTGAAAGCGGCACGCGGGCGGGTCTGGCAGGCGGCACGACGATGGTGGTGGACTTCTGCCTGCCCAACCCCAACCAGAGCCTGCTTGAGGCCCTGCAAATGTGGGACAATAAAACCGGCAAGGCCTCGGCTGACTATTCCTTCCACATGGCGATCACCTGGTGGAGCGAACAGGTCTGGCGCGAAATGGCCGAAGTGGTCGATCGCGGCATTACCAGCTTCAAGCACTTCATGGCCTATAAGGGCAGCCTGATGGTCAATGACGACGAGATGTTCTCGTCGTTCCAGCGCTGCGCCGATCTCGGCGCGTTGCCATTGGTCCATGCCGAAAACGGTGATGTGGTTGCGGCCATGACGGCCAAGCTTCTGGCCGAGGGCAATAATGGTCCCGAAGGCCACGCCTATTCGCGTCCGCCGGAAGTCGAGGGCGAAGCCACCAACCGCGCCATCATGATCGCCGATATGGCCGGTGTGCCGCTTTATGTGGTGCATGTCAGCTGCGAGCAGGCCCATGAAGCCATCCGCCGCGCCCGCCAAAAGGGCATGCGGGTTTATGGCGAGCCGCTGATCCAGCATCTAACGCTGGACGAGAGCGAATATTTTAATCCCGATTGGGACCATGCCGCGCGCCGCGTCATGTCGCCCCCGTTCCGCACAAAGCAGCATCAAGATTCGCTCTGGGCTGGGCTGCAATCGGGCTCGCTCTCCTGCGTCGCGACCGACCACTGTGCCTTCACCACGGCGCAGAAGCGGACGGGCATCGGCAACTTCTCGAAAATCCCGAACGGCACCGGTGGCCTTGAAGATCGCCTGCCCGTGCTTTGGACCGCTGGCGTCAATACTGGCCGGCTGACCATGAACGAGTTCGTCGCCGTCACCTCGACCAATATCGCCAAGATCCTGGGGCTCTACCCCAAAAAGGGCGCGGTGCTGGTCGGCGCCGATGCCGATCTCGTGGTGTGGGACCCAGCCCGCAAGAAGACCATCACGGCCCAGAGCCAGCAGTCGGTCATCGAATACAATGTGTTTGAAGGGTTCGAACTGACCGGCATGCCACGTTACGTCCTCAGCCGCGGCAAGGTCTCGGTGGTGGAAGCAGAGGTCAAGGCCGAGCCCGGCCATGGCAAGTTCGTTGGCCGCGAGGCAAAAAATCCGGTCAATCGCGCATTGAGCCAGTGGAAAGACATTGTCGCGCCGCGCAAGATCGAGCGGTCCGGCATCCCGGCTTCCGGGGTGTGACGGATAAGGGCCCGACCGCAATGACGGTCGGGCGGGCACTGCCGCAAAAAGCGGCAGCCTGCCCATCCCGCAACAGCGGGAAGGTCTTGGAGGAGGCCTTGAAGACCGCCTTTCCGGCAAAGCCGGATCGGCACGCAAATTGCAACACAAGTTGCGATCGAGAAAAGATGATCGGGCTGGCTTCAGGACCAGCATCTGGCAGATCACGTAGTAGGAGGGGCTGAACTTTGTCCGTGACGACCGAATTATCCAATCCAGCAGGCACCACCACGCAAGATGCGGTGATTTCTGCACGTCATCTGGGTCTGACATTCAAGACCAATGATGGCGATGTCGTCGCGCTGTCTGACGTCAATCTCACCATCAACAAAGGCGAGTTCGTTTCCTTTATCGGCCCATCGGGCTGTGGCAAGACCACGTTTCTGCGCACCATTGCCGATCTCGAACAGCCCACATCGGGCACGCTGACCATCAATGGAATGACGCCCGAACAGGCGCGTCAGAGCCGCGCCTATGGTTATGTGTTCCAGGCGCCTGCGCTCTATCCCTGGCGCACCATCGAAAAGAACATCGCCCTGCCGCTTGAAATCATGGGGCATTCCAAAAGCGAACAGGACGCGCGCATCAAGCGCACCATGGATCTGGTGAACCTGTCCGGGTTTGAAAAGAAATACCCGTGGCAGCTGTCGGGCGGCATGCAGCAGCGCGCCTCGATTGCCCGTGCGCTCTCATTTGATGCCGATCTCCTGTTGATGGACGAGCCCTTTGGCGCGCTCGACGAAATCGTTCGAGACCACCTCAATTCCGAGCTGCTCAAGCTGTGGGCGGCGACGCAGAAAACCATCTGCTTTGTGACGCACTCCATTCCCGAGGCAGTGTATCTCTCCACCAAGATCGTCGTCATGTCCCCGCGCCCCGGCCGGGTGACCGACGTCATCGAAAGCAATCTCCCCAGCGAGCGCCCGCTCGATATCCGCGAAACCCCGGAATTTTTGGAGATCGCCGCACGTGTGCGCGATGGCCTGCGGGCCGGGCACTCGTATGATGGGGATCACGTATGATGGGGGCGGGGTATTGCACCATGCTCACCTCTCCCCTGAGACGAGAGGTCGACCTGAAGGGGCGGGTGAGGGGTTCAGCGTTCGTTGTTGGCGCTGAGGATTTCACCGGCGCTGAACCCCTCACCCCCACCCTCTCCCCTCAGGGGCGAGGGAGTTTGAGCGGTGGGTGGCGGGTATGAAGCGCGTTCTCCCAATCATCGTGGTGCTGATCGCCATCGTGCTCGTGTGGTACGCGGCGGCGATTGGCATGAATGCGCAGTGGCAGAGCGATGTGTATCGCCGCGCCAATGTCACTGATGTGCCCTTCACCCAGTTTGCCATGGACACATGGAACCAGGAAAAGCCGGTGCTGCCGACGGCCCATCAGGTGTTTGGCGAGCTTTACAATTCCACTGTTCTGGTCGCGCCCAACAAGCCGCGCAGCCTGCTGTTTCATGCCTGGGTGACCTTCTCGGCGACGGCGCTTGGCTTTGTCATGGGCTCGCTGCTGGGGATCGGGCTGGCGGTGCTGATTGTCCACAACGAGGCGATGAACCGCTCGCTGATGCCCTGGATCGTGGCCAGCCAGACCATTCCCATTCTGGCACTGGCGCCGCTGATCGTGGTCATCGGCTTCAACATTTTCACCGGCACGCTGGGCATTCCGACCGATCCGGCGCGGCTGATCTCCAAGGCCATCATCTCGGCTTATCTCAGCTTCTTCCCGGTCGCGGTGGGCATGGTCAAAGGCCTGCGCAGCCCCGAAGCCATCCAGCTCGACCTGATGCACACCTATAACGCCTCGGCCAACCAGACCTTCTGGAAGCTGCGCTGGCCAGCGGCCGTGCCCTATCTCTTCACCTCGCTCAAGGTGGGCGTGGCGGCCTCGCTGGTCGGTGCCATTGTCGGCGAAATGCCGACCGGTGCCGTCGCTGGGCTCGGTGCGCGCCTTTTGGCGGGCTCCTATTACAGCCAGACCACGCAGATCTGGGCGGCTTTGTTTGCCGCTTCGATCCTGGCGGCGCTGCTGGTGATCGCGGTGGGCGTGGTCGAAAAATTGGTCAATCGCAGCATGGGGGCGCGTCCGGCATGAGCCAGCTCCAATATTATCTCGCCGTCGTCGCCGGTGGCATCTGTGCCGCAGCCCTGGGGTTCAGCCTGTTGACGCCGCTGGAGAGCGGTCTGTTGCTCAAGGCTTTCCTTGCGGTGGGCACGCTATCGCTGCTGCGTTTTGTGGTGCCGCTGGGCCTGTGGATCGATGGCGCCATCGCCGTGTTCGGCGCCGTGGCGCTGTTGACGACGCTGGGCGTCTACGCGCCGACCCCGGCCTTTTTCTGGCTGGCGCTGGTGGGGGCGTGGCTGTTCTCGTGGCTGTTCGTGGAAAGGCTGAGCCACGCTCTGGCCTGGCGCATTTCCGATAGCGCGGGCCTGGGCCTGTTGATCCCGGTCATGTTCGGGCTGACGATCCTGGTGATCTGGGAAGTGGTGACCCGCGCGGGCAATGTGCCCCAAGTGATCCTGCCGCCGCCCTCGATGATCGGGGCGCGCATCATGGCTTCGCTGCCAACGCTGTGGGCCGATTTCCAGCAGACTTTCCTCAAGGCCGTGCTGATCGGCTATGTGCTGGGCTGCGGTCTGGGCTTTGTGGTGGCGATCCTGATCGACCGCTCGCCTTTCCTTAAGGCAGGCTTGCTGCCTCTCGGCAATTTCGTTTCGGCGCTGCCAATCGTTGGCGTCGCCCCGATCATGGTCATGTGGTTCGGCTTTGACTGGCCCAGCAAGGCGGCTGTCGTCGTCATCATGACCTTCTTCCCCATGCTGGTGAATACGGTCGCGGGGCTCAACGCATCCTCGGTCATCGAACGCGACCTGATGCGCACCTATGCTGCCGGTTACTGGCAAACCCTTATGAAGCTCCGGCTCCCCGCTGCGGGCCCCTTCATATTCAACGCCCTCAAGATCAACTCGACCCTGGCCTTGATCGGCGCAATCGTAGCGGAATTCTTCGGGACACCCATCGTGGGAATGGGCTTCCGGATCTCTACCGAAGTCGGCCGTATGAATGTCGACATGGTATGGGCCGAAATCGCGGTGGCGGCTGTCGCGGGATCGGTCTTTTACGCAGGTGTTGCTCTCATCGAGAGGGGCGTCACTTTCTGGCATCCGTCCGTGCGTGGTGCATAGGACGGAGCAAAACTGAGGGAAAACGGCAATGAAGACACTTCTGATCGGCGCCCTTGCAGGCGCAATGACGATGGCGGCAGTGGGCGGGGCTTGGGCTGAGGACAGCGTTACGCTGCAGCTCAAGTGGGTGACGCAGGGCCAGTTTGCTGGCTATTACGTGGCCCAGGAAAAGGGCTTTTACACCGATGAAGGCCTCAACGTCGAAATCAAGCCAGGTGGCCCCGATATCGCCCCTGAGCAGGTGATTGCCGGCGGTGGCGCTGACGTTATCACCACCTGGATGGCCCCTGGCCTTGCAGCGCGCGAGCGCGGCGTGCCGCTGGTCAATATCGCCCAGCCGTTCAAGCAGTCGGGCCTGCTGCTCACGTGCCTGAAATCGGAAGGCGTTGAAACCACCGCCGATTTCAAGGGCAAGACCCTCGGCGTCTGGTTCTTCGGCAACGAATATCCATTCTACGCCTGGATGGCCAAACTCGGCCTGCCCACCGATGGTGGCGCTGATGGCGTCGAAGTGCTCAAGCAGGCGTTTAACGTCGACCCGCTGATCCAGAAGCAGGCCGCCTGTATCTCCACCATGACCTATAACGAATATGGTCAGGTGCTGAAGGCCGGCATCACGCCCGAAGAACTCACGGTATTCAACTATCGTGACGAAGGCGTCGGCATGCTCGAAGACGGTCTCTATGTCATGGAAGACAAGCTGGCCGACCCAGCCTTCGTCGCCAAGATGACCAAGTTCGTCCGCGCCTCGATGAAGGGCTGGGAATATGCCCGCGCCCATCCAGAAGAAGCCGCACAGATCGTTGTCGATAACGACCAGACCGGCGCGATGTCCGTGGAAGACCAGCTCTATCAGGTCTCCGAGGTCAACAAGCTGACAGAAGGTTCGACCGGCGTTCTGGACGAAGCCGACTACCAGCAGACGGTCGACACGCTGCTCTCGGCCGTGTCGCCAGAAAACCCAGCCATCACCAAGGCCCCCGTCGGTGCCTTCAGCCACGTCGTGACCGACGGGCTGTAAGTGAGGGTTTGATTGATTTGAAAGGCGGGGAGCGATCCCCGCCTTTTTTGTCGGCTAGCGCCGGAAGGTGGCGGCGATTTCGATGTGGGTGGACTGGCTGAACTGGTCCACGGCGATGAGATCGCTCATGGCGTAGCCGCCGCCGATCAGAATGGCGGCATCGCGGGCGAAGGTACGCGCGTCGCAGGCCACCATCACCACGGTCTTGACCTTGGATTTGGCCAGTTCGCGCACCTGCGCCTCGGCCCCCGCGCGGGGTGGATCGAGCACGACGGCGTCGTAATTGAGCTCGAACTGGGTCATCGGATCGCGGAACAGGTCGCGATACCGCGCCGTGACTTCGCGAATGCCCTTGGCAAAACGGCGCGCCTTGTCGAGCGCGGCAATACCGGCGCGATCATTGTCGGCGGCGAACACCGGCCGCTGTTCGGCCAGCCGCAGCGCGAAGGGACCCACGCCGCAGAAGAGATCGGCGACGGATTTGGCCTTGCCCACGGCATTGAGCACGTAGTCGGCCAGCACCTGCTCGGCGGTCGCGGTGGCCTGAAGGAAGCTGGCAATCGGCATTTCGACCTGCGCCTTGCCCATCTCGACGATCGGCGGCTGGGTTTGCAGCACCATTTCGCCATTCAGCGCCAGACGGGCCAGCTTGAACCGGTTGACCAGCGGGGCCAGACGATCGGCGCGCGCGTGCTTTTTCTCGGTGCGCACGGCGACGTCGAGGCCTGTCAGCGTCGCGGTGAAGCTGACGTCGGCTTCACCCACCGATTGGAACACGGCGCGCGCAATGTCGGGGGCCTTGGCGAGGCCGGGCACCAGGATGGGGCAGGTATCGAGATCATGCACCTGATGGCTGCGCAGCCGCATATAGCCGGCGCCCTCCTTGCGGGCATGCATGGTGGCGCGACGACGGCCATCGCCCGCTGCGTCGATAAAGCGGCCGACTTTGACGTCTATCCCCGAGAAATGCAGCGGCGTTTCCACAAGGCCAATCTTGAACGCCTCGTAGCTCGGCCGATCCATATGCTGCAGCTGGCAGCCGCCGCAGGCGCCGAAATGGCTGCAGAACGGCGTCGCGCGGTCTGGCGAGGGGGTGACGATGTCCACCAGCGTACCGCGCTCGCCATCGGCCTCGATAACAACGGTCTCGCCGGGAAGGGTCAACGGCACAAAGACCTTGCGGCCGTCAATTTCTGCAACACCCTCGCCCTTGTGGCCGAGGCTGGTGATGGTCGTGGTGATGGTCATGTTCGTCCGGGGCTTGCTGAAGGCTTCAGTACCCGGTTTGTGGCCGCAGGTCACCCCATGGCGTGGCAGTCGTCTCCCTCCCCACAAGGGGGAGGGAGGTCGACTGATGGTTCAGTGGGTTGTCACGGGCCGGCTGGCCCATTCGAGCAGGCTTGCCAATCCCACAAACGGCACGCCCGCATGTTCGCTCAATCCCGACGCGCAGGTGGAGACGGTGGAGACGCCGAGGGTACACCCGGCCGGGATGTCCTGTTTGGCGAAGCGGGTGGCGTGGGCGTTGAGTTCGGGGACGAACAGGCCCTTGTCGCCGGCATAGCCGCAGCAGGTCACCGAGCTCAGGACCGCGATCTCGTCGGCGCAGGCGCGGGCGATGGCTTCGGTCATGGGTTGTTCGGCGAGGCGCTGGGCCGAGCAATTGTGGTGCACGGCAACGCTGGGCAGTTTCTGCGTCATGGTCAGGCGGGGCAGCACCTGGGCGATGAGGAATTGCGCTGAGTCGAGCACTGGCGCGTCGCCGGGGAACTCCTTGAGATGCTTGGCGCAGGTCGAGGCATCGGTGACGACGCTGAGGCGACCGGCATCGGACAGGGTGGACAGCTCCCGTTTGAGGTCGCTGCCGACGCGGGCCGCTTCCTCGGGAAACCCCTTCGACTGGAACGGCTGGCCACAGCACTGGCCGGTGAGGTGCTCGGGCACGATCACATCGAACCCGGCGCGCTCGAGCAGGGCCACCACGGCGTCAGGCACGGCCAGCAGATCATGCTCGGTCTTGGGCGCGCCAAACATGCGCGTGGCACAGCTGGGGAAATAAACGATCGAGGGGCGCCCGCTCTGGGCGATCGGCACGGGAAAGCCCGTGCTGCGCGGGTCCTGCCGGGTCGGTGTTGGCCTCGGCGCGCCCGAGCCATGGTGCAGGGCGCGCGAGACGCGCGGCACACGCTTGCCGGTGAGGCGGCGGGCCGTTTCGGTGATGGCTTCTACAGCGGGGGCCGGAATGATGGTGCGGGCCATGTCGGCGAGACCGATACCGCCTGCCATTATGGTTTCCACGGCGCCCCGATGGTCGGCGACAAAACCGGCGACGGCGCGCGCGGTGGCGCCCCGGCGCTGGGCACGCTGGCCGATGATCATGGTGCCGGTTTCAATACCGACCGGACAGCGGAGCGAACAGAGATTGCAGGCCGCGCAGGTATCAAGGCCGGGATACTGGAAATCCTCATCCAGCCGCTTGAGGCGGGCGGGGTCTTCGCCCGAGGCGCGCAGGCGTTCGCGTTCGCGGGTGACGGCAATGCGTTGGCGCGGCGACAGGGTCATGTGCTGGCTGGGGCAGGCCGGTTCACAGAACCCGCACTCAATGCAGAGATCCACCAGCTCGTCGGCAGGCGGCATCACCTTGAGATGCTTGATATGGACCAAGGCATCCTTGCTGAGCAGCACGCCCGGATTGAGCAGGTTATCGGGATCAAACAGCGCCTTGATCTGCCACATCAGCCCATAGGCTTTGGAGCCCCACTCCGCCTCGACAAACGGCGCGATGGCGCGGCCCGTGCCATGCTCGGCCTTGAGCGAGCCGCCATATTGAACCGAGACCAGATCGGAGAGGGCGGCCGAGAAGGCGTCAAACTTTTCTGCCGAACCGGGTTCGGCAAAGTTGTCGCTCATCTGGAAGTGCAGATTGCCCGCCAGGGCATGACCAAAAATGATGGCGTCCTGATAGCCGTGTGCGTCGAGCAGGCTGCGCATATCGATGACGAAATCGGCCAGCCGTTCGATGGGCGCGGCCACGTCCTCGGTCAGCATGGCGGTGCCCTTGGGGCGCGCCGCCCCGCCCGAGGCAAAGAAGCCCTTGCGAATATCCCAGAGCGCGTGGCTGCGCGCGTCGTCGGTCGAAAAATCGATATGGGTCGCGCCATTGGAGGCGAGGATTGCCACGGCCTTTTCCACCTGGCGCTCAAGCTCGGCCGCGTCGGGAGCGGTGACGTCGATCAGCACGGCCGGAGAGGTCTCGGTGAGCCAGGGCAGCAGCGGCGCCATGGGGGGCAGGTGTTCCACCGTCGCCAGCGCCCGGCGCTCGATATATTCGGCGGCCGTAATGCCGGTGGTGACCTGCACCCCGCCATTGGCCATTTCAATGATTGCCCGGCCGGCCGATTGCGGATCGGGGAAAGGTACCAGCGCCGTCGATTTGAACGGATGCTCGGGAACGGTGTTGTAAGTGACCTCGGACACAAAGCCGAGCGTGCCTTCCGAGCCGACCATGAGGTGGATCAGGATATCGAGCGGGTCGTGATAATCGACCAGGGCATTGAGCGAATAGCCGACGGTATTCTTGATGCGGTATTTCCTGCGGATCAGCGCCACCAGCTCGGCATCGTCCATCACGCTATGATGCAGGCGATGCAGCCCCTCGAGCATGGCGGCATGGCTGATGCGGAACGCCTCGCAACTCGCCGCATCGCCCGAATCGAGCATGGTGCCATCGGCCAGCACGATGCGCAGCCGCGCCATGGTGTGATAGGTGTTCTGCGCCACCCCGCAGCACATGCCCGACGAGTTGTTATTGACCACGCCACCGATCTTGCAGGTGGCCTGGCTCGCCGGATCGGGCCCGATCTTGCGATCAAAGGGCTTGAGCGCCTTATTGGCGTTAGCCACGATGATGGCGGGCCCCAGCGTGATCTGGTCGGCGCCGGGATGGATGGCGAGCTTGCGCCAGCCGTCGCCCAGAACCGCCAGCACGCCATCGGTGATGGCCTGACCGGAGAGGGAAGTTCCGGCGGCGCGGAAGGTCAGGGGCAGCTGTTCGGCGCGGCAGGCTGCCAGCACCGCGCGCACATCGTCCTCGGTATTGATGAACACCACAGCGGCCGGAACCAGCCGATAGGAGCTGGCATCGCCGCTCCAGGCATAGGTCATCAGCGGATCGGTATACATCTGGCCCGAGACGCGACCCTTGAGGCGCGCCACGAGGCGCTCACCGGCGGCCAGACGGTCGGGCGTGGGCGTGTGGACGAGGGAGGGGATTGTGGCTTGCTGCATGCCCGAAGGCTAACATGTTAGTTCCAAGCTGCAAGCGAGAAGTGGCGCCGACGTTGCCGGGGGCGCCACTGAAGGGTCGGCTTAGATATCGATATCGTCGTCGCCGAGCGCATCAATCTGGGTGGCGGCGTGATTGAGCACGGCGGCGGCTTCGCGCTGTAGTTCTTCGGAACCACGGCGGGCCTTTTTGAGCGCCGCCTTCAGCGCCTTGCGGGCCTCGTTGAGCTCGGGCACCACGTCCTTGAGATCGCGATCGGCAGGGCCTTCATGCTCGTCACCCCAGAAACGGGGGGCACCCCGACCGGGGCCACGACCGGGGCCGCGACCTTCGCCACGCCCCTCGCCACGGTGGGGAGGCTCATTGCCGCCCTCTGGGCCAGCTTCGCCGCGATTGAATGGCCAGTCGGCCTTGGCAAATTCGCGGAACCGCGCCATCTGCTCGCCAGCCTTGGCCAGAAAGTTCAGCGTGGCCTCGATGGCCTCGCGATTGTCGTTGAGATGGGCGCGACCCTCGTCGGTGATGGTATAGAGCTTCTTGTTGCCATCGGCTTCCGAGGTCACGTAGCCGGCTTCCTCAAGGAAGGTCAGCGCGGGATAGACCACGCCGGGGCTGGGCGAATAAAATTCGGCCGACTTTTCCTCGATGGCCTTGATCAGGTCATAGCCGTGGCGTGGCTTCTGCTCGATCAGGTAGAGCGCCACCAGCCGCAGATCGCCCGAGGCCAGCATGCGCCCGATGCGGAAATTGCCGCCCATTTTGCCAAAGCCTTCACCGGCTTCCCCGCCTGCGCCGGCAAAGCGGTCCCAGCTGCGGCGGGCCATGGCTTCCATGCGGCGCCAATTTGGCTCTCCATCTTTCCAATAGGTTCCCATAATGGGTCTCCGATATATCTTTCGTTTCACTGAGACCAAAGATTGGCGCGGATAAAGGCGAATTCAAGATATATCGTAAGATTGTTTTGTTGCGCTGCGACAGGCCAAAACAAAGAACCCCCGGGCGTCTGCCCGAGGGTTCAAAATTCTTGAGACCGCGTCGCTGGTTACGCGGCGGGCGTCTGGTCCAGTACCGGCTGGCGGTCGAACTGGCCATGGCGGCGGAAGCGCCACATATAGGTGGGCAGGATATTGTCCATCGAGGCTGGCGTAATGCCAAAAGCAGCAAAGGTGCGCTTGTCCTTGATGGCGGCGTCCGAAACCACATTGTCCTGGCCGAGCAGCTCGACCTGATCGGCGGTGATCAATGGCGGGAACGGCAGGATGGCGAAGGGCAGCGCCAGGAGCTTGGCAATGCCGCCGGGCAGCGGCAGCAGGAAGCGGTTGCGCTGGGTTTCGCGCTGCACGCGCTCGAGCAGCGCCTTGTGGGTCTCGACGTCTGGCCCACCGAGCTCATAGATGCGGCCGGTCTTGACCTTGCCTTCGGCGGCCTGCGCGATGGCTTCTGCCACGTCCCCCACATAGGCAGGCTGGAAACGCGAGCTGCCACCAATCACCGGCATGATCGGGAACAGGCGCGACAGCGTGCCCATCAGATTGAAATAGCCATCGTCCTGACCAAACAGGATCGAGGGGCGAATAATCACCGCATTGGGGAAGGCGGCAAACACGGCTTCTTCACCAGCCAGCTTGGAGGCGGCGTATTGGCTGGTCTCGGCGGCCTTGTCGACGCCCAGCGCCGACATATGCACCAGCACGCTGGCGCCAGCAGCCTTGGCGGCCTGCGCGACCGTCGCGGCGCCGTCGGTGTTGACGGCGTCAAAGGTCTGCGCGCCACGGCCATAGCCGACGCCCACAAGGTTGATGACGATATCGGCGCCGGCAACGGCACGCTGCACCGAGGCAGCATTGCGCACATTGGCCTGAATGGGCTGGATCTGGCCGACATTGCCCAGTGTGGTGACGTGACCAACCAGATTTGGCCGCCGCACGGCGACGCGGACGCGGTGGCCGAGGCGGGCAATCTGCTGCACCACCTGTGTGCCGACAAAACCACCACCACCAAAGACAGTGACAATTTTCTGGTCGTGACGAGCCATGGAGAACTCCGGCATTGCAGGGCTTTCCCGCTTCTAGCCCATGCGCCGCGCCGCTGTCGAGGCCCGGTGGCGCGAATCGGCTTGACTCTGATGGGTCTATGTTCTTGTTTTGTTCGAAATGTCATGGAGTAAGACGATGCCCGAAATCAAAACCTATTCCGGCCAGTGCCATTGCGGCGCCGTCCGCTACACCGTCGACACCGATCTGTCGGGCATGGGCGACTGCAACTGCTCGCGCTGCCGGCGAATCGGCTGGATCCTGCAATCGGCCCCTGCCAGTGCCTTCAATCTGCTGAGCGGAGAGGACAATCTCACGCTCTACCGGTTCAACACCGAAAAGATCGACCACCTGTTCTGCAAAACCTGCGGCATCGAATCATTCGCGCGCGGTGATGATGGCAAGGGAAATGCCATGGTGATGATCAATGTGAACTGTCTGGAGGGCGTCCCAACGATCGATCGCAGCACGATAAAGCACTGGGATGGGGCTAACTGGTGATGAGACGATAAAAGCGCATTGACATCCTTCGAGGCTCGACCTAGTTAGACCGCGCCTGCCCAGATGGCGGAATTGGTAGACGCGCACGGTTCAGGTCCGTGTACCGCAAGGTGTGGAAGTTCGAGTCTTCTTCTGGGCACCAAGTTTTAAACCCCGGTCATGACGAAAGTCGTGACTGGGGTTTTTGGTTTTCTGGGCTCACGCATTTCCGTTGGCGGGCTAGCGAGCCTTCCCCAGGCATCCAACCCGGCAAAGGTCCTGTCACCCCGGCCTTGAGCCGGGGTCCATCTCCCGACCACGCAGCGCCGCGCGGTGGCTCCGACAGGCATCTCAGGATTGATCCCGGCTCAAGGCCGGGATGACATCGCGGGTGTGGTGAGGGTGGGACTGAATGTGCAGTCGTCTCCCTCCCCGCAAGGGGGAGGGGACCGATCGAGGCTGGTTGAGCTAAGCGAGCGCCGATTCGCGCTATTCGCTTGGGCGTTTGGCGACGGCTTTGATTTCTTCGGGCTCGACGGTGCGGGCTTCATCAAGGCTGAGCAGGGGCACGCCTTTGACGATTGGAAAGGCCAGCCGCGCGGCGACCGACACCAACTCGGACTTGTCCGAGGAGAGCGTCAGCCGCGTCTTGGTGAGCGGGCAGACCAGCATTTCGAGCGTTTTCACGTCAAAGACGTGGCGCGGATCGATGCGGGGCGTCTGCATCAGTTGAGCGGGGAGGCGCCGTTGCCGCCCCGCGCAATTTCGTATTCGGTCATGGCGATCAGCGTTTCAGCGCGCTGCTCGAGCGTTTCGGCTTCCAGCAGCACCTGCTTTTCGGCGGCGCCATAGGGCCCCACCATGCAGCAGAAATTGACGAGATCGGCCGTGCCTGTGCGCTCGATTTCTTCCCAGTTGAGCTCGATCGAGGCGAACTCGGCATAGTCGCGCATCATTTTGACGAATCGCTCGCGATCCACCGCGTCTTCACCGAAGTCGCGGGTGAAATCATTGGTGAAGCCATCGGCCGCAATGACGCCCTGTCGATAGGGCGTCATCACCGTCAGCTCATGGGCGAGGCGGAACCGCGTCACCCCTTCGAGGATTATAAAATAACGCCCCTCGCCGCTTTCCTCAAAATGGGTCAGTCGACCAAGACAGCCGATGGACTGCAGCGGGCTGCGGCCCTTGGGGCTTTCTTCGCTGGTATCCTCGGGCTGGATCAGCCCGATCAACCGGTCTCCCCGCAGGGCTGCGTCCACCATTTCGATGTAGCGCGGCTCAAAAATATTGAGCGGGCGATGGGAAAACGGCAGCAGCAATGCCCCGGTGAGCGGGAACAGCGGAACGGATTTGGGCAGGTCGGCCGGCGAAGCGGGACGCTTGAGCATAAAACCTCCCCTTAGGAGAACAGGGCGGCCGAAAGCATGCGGCGGCCCTTGAGCGTCGCGGGCTCCTTGGGACCCCACGCCTCAAAGAATTCCAGCAGCTTCTTGCGCGCGCCATCTTCGTTCCAGGTGCGGTCGCGCTTGAAGATGGCGACGAGCGCTTCGGCAGCCTCGACGCGCTTTCCCTCGGCATTGAGCGCCAGGGCCAGATCGAATCGCGCCTGATGGTCATCGGGATTGGCCGCAACAGCTGATTCGAGTGCGGCGGTTTCCGACAGATCAGCCGCTTCGCTCAACAGGCGAATCGAATTGATCAGCGTCGTATAGGCCTCGCCCTTGCGCTCTTCTTCGGGGAGCAGGTCCAGTGTTGCCTGCGCCTGCGGTACTTCGCCAGCCGCCAGATAGACCCGCGCCAGCCCGATCAGCGAGGCGGCGTGATCTGGCTGATGCTGCAGCACCATGCCAAACACCTGTGCGGCCTGACCAAGGTCGCCCGCAGCCAGCGCTGCTTCGGCAGCAGCCACGGCCTCGGCGATCTGTGATTCGAGCGAGCCTTCTTCAGGCTGTGGCTCTGGCGCACCGGCAATCACCTTGTCGGCAAAGCGGCGCACTTCGCCCTCGGGCATGGCGCCCATAAAGCCATCCACAGGCCGACCGCCCGAAAAGGCGAACACGGCAGGAATCGACTGGATGCCGAGCTGGCCCGCAATCTGCGGGTTTTCGTCGATATTGATTTTGATCAGGCGAATCTTGCCGGCCTTCTCCGCGATGACTTTTTCAAGCGTTGGCGTGAGCTGGCGGCAGGGTCCGCACCATGGCGCCCAGAAATCGACCAGAATCGGCGTGTCGAGAGAGGCATCGATCACATCAACCTTGAAGGCCTGATCGGTCGAATCCTTGACCAGAGCCCCGGCGGGCACGGTGGACTGGGGAGCGGCGGTAACGCCGTTGAACGGAGTGGACATGGCAAAAAGGCCTTTGCGCTAGGCGGTCTTAGGTGTGTTTGGGGTTTGAGTTGAGCCCGCAAACGATGGTGTGGCAAGTCCCTGCACCCCACGCTGACACGAAGATGTCACTTCGTTGAAATTGTGGGTTGCAATCGGAGTTTCGATTAGGCATATAGGCCCTCGTCGACGCGGTGCCAAGGCAACGGGCTGACAACGGAGCGCGGGTGTAGCTCAGGGGTAGAGCATAACCTTGCCAAGGTTAGGGTCGTGGGTTCGAATCCCATCGCCCGCTCCAATCTTCCTTCCCGCGAAGGAAGACACGATCCAAGGGTCAGACGCAAGTCTGGCCCTTCGTCGTTTCTGGGGCCGCAATCTGAACTGTGGCCACAAATTCCTCTAATCGAATCAATGATGTGGCCGAATCACCACGCGGTGATTCGATTTGACCAATCGCGCTGCATTAGTGATTCGGTGACCACATTCGCCGCGAGAATCAGATTCAGGAACCGGCTCCCTGCAATGGAACGATTTGTTAGTCGGGCTGGCAGAGTTTAGCCGTGTGCGCTGAGTGCCAGGACAGAACAGATGTCGACTGCATTGCCGGAGCTTTCCACCCCCACGCGACGCTCTGCGCTGCAGCTGCGCCATGTGGCGCCACAGGACTGGGATGGCTATCTCGCCCGGATGGATTTCGTCTGTCAGGAGCAGCTCTATGCCTATGCACGCCTGCGTTATAGCAGTCTGACCGCCGAGCCGGTGGTGTTTGAGCGCGATGGTGAAGTTGTCGGCGGCTCACTGGTGCTGGTGCGGCGGCTGCCGCTCAATCTGGGTGGCATCGCCGTGACCAAATGGGGCCCGGTGCTGGCCGATGAAACCGCGCCGGATGCGGCTTTGGTTTACCGGCAGATGGTGGAGGCGCTGAAAGCCGAGTTTGCCGAACGCAGGAACATGCTGCTCTCGGTGATGGCGCGCCCTGCGGTCAATCAGGACGAGTTTGACCAGTTACTGGCGCTTGGCTTTCGGCCCGGTGCGCAATTGCGTGCGCCGGAGCGCTATTTTGTCGATGTGCGCCACGACGATGCAGGCTTGCGGGCTGGCTTTGCCCAGAAATGGCGCAACCGGCTGAACAAGGCTGAGGCCTCAGGCCTGGTGTTCGAGCGGGCCACGGCCGAGCAGGAGCCGGAATTTGCCGCACTATTCCGCACCATGCTGGAGCGCAAGCAATATGTGGATCACTCCGCCTATGAGACGATCCCCGCGCTGCTGAACCACCCGATACCCGCCCTGCGCTATGAGCTGTTTTTTGCCCGGCACGAGGGCAAGGCGGTGGCTGGGGCCGTCGTTGTCAAAGCGGGCCGCACGGCGACCTATCTATATGGCGCGAGCGACGATGCCGCGCTGCCGCTGAGCGCGGGGCACTTCATGCAGTACAATATCATCCGCTGGCTGCGCGATAACACGCGGACCAAATGGTACAATCTGGGCGGTCATGACGACAATGAGGGGCTGCGGACGTTCAAGACCGGGTTGGTCGGCAAGACCGGCGCCGTAATGGCGTTTGCCCCGAGCGCGCAAATTGCCACCCATATCGTGCCGCGGGTGCTGGGGCAGGCAGCGCTAATGGCGCGGCAGACCGTGATCAATGCCAAGCGAGGGCTGGAGGGCTGGCGCAGCAGGCCCAAAAAGGCCGCGCGCTAGCCAAGATAATCCAGCAATTCGCGTGCGGCGGCTGCGCCGGCGCGATTGGCCCCGATGGTGGAGGCCGAAGGGCCATAGCCGACCAGATGAATGCGCGGATCGCGCGCCACCTGCGTTGCCAGCCGTCCCGTCATGGTGATGCCGCCAGAGGGCTCGCGCAATTGCAGCGGCGCCAGATGATCGAGCGCGCTGCGAAAGCCGGTGCACCACAGGATCACGTCGACATCGAGCTCGCGCCCATCATCCCATTTGACGCCCGTGGGCGTGATGGCATCGAACATCGGCTGGCGCTCGAGCACGCCGCGCTGGCGCATCGCTTCGATGGCTGGGGTCATGGGCAGGCCGGTGACCGACACGACCGAGCCGGGCGGCAGGCCCTGTCGCACGCGGGCCTCGACCAGTGCCACCGCATTGTGCCCGGCATCGGCATCAAACGGCCCCTCGCGAAAGCGCGGCGGCGTGCGGGTGACCCATGAGGTGCGGGTCACCCTGGAGATTTCATCGAGCAGCTGGATCGCCGAAATCCCGCCGCCGACCACCAGGACATGCTTGCCGGAAAAGGCGTCGGCAGTTGTGTAGTCGCGGGTATGCAGCTGCTGGCCAGTAAAGCTCGCCGCGCCGGGATAGTCGGGAATGAACGGCTTTTCCCAGGTGCCGGTGGCGTTGATGAGCCCGCGCGCGGAAAACAGGCCTCGATCGCTTTCTATACGCAGCCGATTGCCCCGGTCGCAGACCACATTGACCGTGGCGGGACGCAGGACCCGGAGATCAAAGTGCTCCTCATAGGCGGCGAAGTAATGCGGCACGGCCACGGCGGCCTGCACGCTGTCATCTCCACCCGCCGTATCGGCAAAGCTCATCCCGGGCAGATCATGCACGCGATTGACGGTGGAGAGGGTGAGCGACGGCCAGCGATATTGCCAGGCGCCGCCCGGCTTGGGCGCCTGATCGAGCACCAGAAAATCCTTGCCCGCGACCAGCCCCTGCTTGGCCAGATGATAGGCCGAAGACAGGCCTGCTTGACCGGCGCCGATGACGACAATGTCGAGCTTGAGCGCGACGCGAATGTTAGGATCGGTTTCCGGCACGCTCGCCCCCATCTCGAATGCACAAACATGTAGGCAGGGCCCGTCAGCGAGGCAACCTCCGGCGGTTCTGCGGGTTATGCAGGCACAGGAGCATAAAATGGCCCACGTGACTTACGATGTCGTCGAACACGATGGCGGCTACGCCTATAAGGTCGGGGACGTGTTCTCCGAGACCTTCCCCACCCACAAGGCAGCGCTCGACGCCGCCATCTCCGCCGCCAACCGCCAACAGGTGGCCGGCAAGAGCGAGGCGATCCAGTATCAGGATGGCCAGGGCAAATGGCATGAAGAACAGTCCGACGGCGGCGACCGCCCCGAGACCGAAGTCGAGGACGACCTGATCGAGCCGCCGCTAAAGCGGTAGGATTTGGGCGAGTAGCCCCCCACCCTTGATCCCTCCCGCAAGGGGGAGGGTGTCGACCGATGGGTTGTGCATCACCCACCGCGTCATTCCCGCGAAAGCGGGAATCCCCTTTGGTATTGCGAGCTTTAGATGGGAGATTCCCGCTTTCGCGGGAATGACGAGGTGTATGTGCCTACCCCCGCGCCGCCAGATGCTGGCCGGTGAGCGAGGTTTTGGATTGGGCGAGGTCGGCGGGGACGCCTTCAAAGCCAATCCTGCCGCCATCCTGACCCGCGCCGGGGCCGAGGTCGATGACCCAGTCGGAGCGGGAAATCACATCCAGATTATGTTCGATGACGATGACGGTGGAGCCAGCATCGACTAGCCGATCAAACAGCCCGATCAGCGTATCGACGTCGTTCATGTGGAGGCCCGTTGTTGGCTCGTCCAGCACATAGATATTGCCCTTCTTGCCGAGTTCGGCGGCAAGCTTGAGGCGCTGGCGTTCGCCGCCGGACAGCGTTGAGAGCGGCTGGCCCAGGGTCAGATAACCCAGCCCCACATCGTCGAGCCCCTTGAGGATTTTGGCGACGGCTGGCTCGGTGAAAAAGGCCACCGCGTCGTCGACGCTCATTTCATAGACATCGCTGATCGACTTGCCGCGCAGCTGATGCTCCAGCACTTCGGGCAGGAAGCGTTTGCCCTCGCAAGTTTCGCAAGTGGTGACCATGGGGTCGAGATGGGCGAGGTCGGTATAGATGACACCCAGCCCATTGCAGTCCGGGCACGCGCCCTTGGAATTGGCTGAGAACAGCGACGCCTCGACGCCATTGGCCTTGGCGAAGGCCTTGCGCACCGTGTCGAGAATGCCGGTATAGGTGGCGGTATTGGAGCGGCGCGAGCCACGCGCCAGGTTCTGGTCGATGATGATGGTGTCGGGATAGGCCAGAGGCAGGCAACCCTGGATCAATGACGACTTGCCCGACCCGGCCACGCCCGTCACCGCGGTGAGCACACCCTTTGGAATGGCCACCGAGACATCTTTGAGATTGTTGAGCTTGGCATGTACGATGTTGAGCGCTCCGTCGCTCTTCCGCACATCTTGCTTGATCGGTTGGTGCTTGCGCATGTGCTGGCCCGTCAATGTGCCGGAGGTCAGCAGGCCCGCATAATCGCCCTCATAGACGATCTCGCCGCCCTTGCTGCCGGCGAAGGGGCCCATATCGACGACATGGTCGGCAATGGCGATCATGTCGGGCTTGTGCTCGACGATCAGCACCGTGTTGCCCTTGTCGCGGAGCTGCTGCATCAGCCCGGCGAGGCGGCCGACATCGTGGGGGTGAAGGCCCACAGAGGGCTCGTCAAACACATAGGTGATGTCGGTGAGCGAGCTGCCGAGATGGCGCACCATTTTGACGCGCTGGCTTTCGCCGCCCGACAGGGTCGAGCTTTCCCGGTCGAGGCTGAGATAACCCAGCCCAATGGTCACAAGGTTCTCCAGTCGTAGCACCAGCGCGTTCAGCATCGGCCCGACCGATTGGGCATCGATCTTGCGCACGAGGACGGCAAGGTCGCTGACCTGCATGGCGGAGAGCTCGGCAATGTTGTGGCCGTCGATCTTGCTGGCGAGCGCAGCCGCGTTCAACCGCGCGCCATGGCAGGCAGGGCAGAGGGCGCGGGTGAAGATGCGATCATATTCGAGGCGCACATGCGGCTGCAGGCTCTCGGGGTCCTTGGCGCCCAGCCCCTTTTTGAGCTTGGCAACGACGCCCTCATAGGTCAGCCCGATCTTGCCAACCTTGATTTTGCGACCATCATCGAGATGCAGCAGGTTTTCGCGCTCTTCAGCGGAATATTGGCTGATCGGCTTGTCGAGATCGAACAGGCCCGAATTGGCGTAGATTTCCCAATACCAGCTGTCGACGGCGAAATCCTTGGGCAGCAGCGCGCCAGCCTTGAGGGACTTGGTTTCGTCGAGCACCGCCGACATGTCCATCGCCGCCACCTGCCCGATTCCTTCGCAATCGGGGCACATGCCGCGCGGATCATTATAGGAATAGAGCGAGGGGGAGGCGAGGCGCGGTTCGGCCAGCCGGGAGAACAGCACGCGCAGCATTTGCGCCGCGTCCGTCACCGTGGCGACGGTCGAGCGCGAATTGCCCCCCAACCGCTGCTGATCGACAATGATGGCCGCCGAGATGTTTTCCAGCACATCGGCATCGGGCTGGCCGTAATGCGGCATGAATTGCTGCACGAAGGCCGGATAGGTTTCGTTGATCAGCCGCTGGCTTTCCGCCGCGATAGTGCCGAACACCAAAGAGGATTTGCCCGAGCCCGACACGCCGGTGAAAACCGTGATCTGCCGCTTGGGAATGTCGAGCGAGACGTTTTTGAGATTGTTCTCGCGGGCCCCGCGAATGGTGATCGAACCGTATTCGGGCTGGGTCATCAATTTGTCCTGTGTCACGCCGTGTCGGGCACACTGAAGCGCCGCTGCTGACACGACGCGTCAGCAAGCGGCATTTCGACGTCTGTTCAGGACTATCTGTGCCGCAGGTCAGGCCGCTTGCGCAACCTTGAGGCGGCCGACCAGCGAATTGGTCGAGGTGCCGATGATCTCGACCTGATGGATCGCGCCGATGAGGTCGGTTGAGCCATCCAGATGCACGGCCTGAAGGTAAGGCGAGCGACCGCCGACCTGTCCCGCCATTCGGCCTGGACGTTCGATCAACACGGGCAGGGTCTTGCCGACGCAGGATGCGTGGAAGGCGGTGGTCTGGGTGTTGACCAATTCCTGCAAGCGCCACAGGCGTTCGTTCTTGACCTCTTCGGCCACCTGGTCTCCCAGGTTCGCGCCGGGCGTACCCGGACGGGTCGAATATTTGAACGAATAGGCCGAGGCATAACCGACATCGGCGATAATCCTAAGCGTGTCCTCGAAATCCTGATCGGTCTCGCCGGGGAAGCCGACGATGAAATCGCCCGACAGCGCCATATCAGGGCGCGCCTTTTTGATGCGCTCGATGATGGACATGTATTCGGCGGCGGTGTGGCGACGGTTCATCGCCTTCAGAATGCTGTCCGACCCCGACTGCACCGGCAGGTGCAGATAGGGCATCAGGATATCGAGGTCGCGGTGGGCTTCCATCAGCGCATCATCCATGTCGCGGGGATGGCTGGTGGTGTAGCGCAGGCGCTCAAGGCCGGGGATGTCAGCGAGCAGATAGGCCAGCTCGCCCAGCGTGACGCTGCGACCGGACCCGTCGAGCCCGTGATAAGCGTTGACGTTCTGGCCGAGCAGGGTGATTTCCTTGACACCGGCATCCACCAGCCCGCGCGCTTCGGCAATGACCTGGCTGACCGGGCGGCTCACTTCAGCGCCACGGGTATAAGGCACCACGCAGAAGCTGCAGAACTTGTCGCAGCCTTCCTGAACGGTCAGGAAAGCGGTGAGCCCGCGCTTGATGGTGACTTCTTTTTTGGCCGCCGGCAGGTGTTCGAACTTGTCTTCCTCGGGGAAGTCAGTGTCGATAATGGCCTGCTTCATCGTGGGGTGGACATGGCGCTGCGCTTCGGCGCGCGCCAGCATGTCGGGCAGCTTGTGATAGGCCTGCGGGCCGAACACCATATCGACGACGGGCGCGCGGCGGGCGATTTCCTCGCCTTCGGCCTGCGCGACGCAACCGGCCACGCCAATCATCACATCGCCACCAGCGGCGCGGCGCTCGGTCTGCAATTCCTTGAGGCGCCCCAGTTCGGAGAACACCTTCTCGGAGGCCTTTTCGCGGATATGGCAGGTGTTGAGCAGCACGAGGTCGGCATGGTTGATGTCGAGCGTCGTCTCATAGCCGTGCGGCACCAGCGCATCGCTCATGCGGTCACTGTCATAGACGTTCATCTGACAGCCATAGGTCTTGATGAAAAGCTTTTTGGTATTGGTGCGCATCTCGGTCATGGCCGCTCTTTACCAGAGAGCGCGGCAAGACTCAAAGCCGATGCTGTGCAACCTCGACATGGCTGGCGGGTTGTTCTCCTACACAACAGGAGATCACTCATGGCACAGACCCAGCCGACTAAAAACGACAAGGCCGCCGCGATGAAGGGTGGCAAGAAGCCAGGGCCCAAGGACGCTCCCGTGCAGGTCCGTGGCGCTGGCAAGGATGCCATGGCCGACAAGCCCAAGGATTGGGACAAGCAGGACGATGCGCTGGACGAGAGTTTTCCAGCCAGCGATTCCAGCGCGAAATACTAAGGGTTTTCCGTCCGTTATGCCGATTGCCCGATATCCCGACTTGCTCGATTACGCGCACACCGATTACTGTTGCGCGTAACCGGTGAAATAGGCCGCCGGTTTTCGTTGGTGGCGGGGCATGACGAAAACGGAAACCGAGGCGGCTGGCAAACCGCGTACGCGCTCGATTGTTCAATATCTTGTGGTCATTGCGTTATTGACGCTGCTGCCCAGCTTCGTCTTTGCGGGCGTGTTGCTGCAACGCAATCATGCCGCGCAGGAAGCGGTGCTCGAAACGCTGGTTCTGGCCACCTCCCGCTCGCTGGTGCAGGCGGTCGAGCGCGAGATCAGTGCCAATGAAACCACGCTGCGCGTGCTGGCGACGAGCCCGTCCTTTTATGAAGGTGACTTCAAGGGCTTTTATGACCGTACCGTGATGGCGCTGGCGGGCACGGGAGCCAACCTTTTCGTCATCGACCCTGATTTCACCACGCTGCTCAGCACCCGCTCGCCGTTCGGGCCTTCGGGTTCCAAGACAGCTGATCCGGAGTCAGCGGAAAAGGCCTTTAGCACGGGTCAGACGGTTGTCACCGATCTGGTGTTTGGTGCTGTCTCCAAGGAGTGGGTCTACAACATCC
Source organism: Devosia epidermidihirudinis (assembly GCF_000971295.1). Taxonomy (GTDB): domain Bacteria; phylum Pseudomonadota; class Alphaproteobacteria; order Rhizobiales; family Devosiaceae; genus Devosia; species Devosia epidermidihirudinis. Next base: position 166,206 of record NZ_LANJ01000016.1, read on the forward strand.
TGATGCCGATCGATCTTGGGCCGTTTGGCAAGAAGATCGTGGCGCTCAATCAGCGCGCCGACAATTTCTCCAATACCCTTTTGGCCAATAAATTCCCCGATGGATGGTCCACGGCGCTGGTCGATAACGACGATCTGATTATCGCGGCGAGCGGCGACGTCGGGCAGACCGGCGAATTGTTCGAGCCGTTCGACGTCAGCGAACTGCCCCTGACCACCGGCTGGCAGCGGATCGATACGCCCGCAGGCGGGATGCGCGTCGTGGTGCAGCGTTCGGCGCTGACCGGCTGGCGCATGGTGACCTGGGCGCCTGAGGGCGTGATTGCCCGGCCCTTGCTGGAAGCGGTGATCTCACTGGTGGTGGGCGGTGTGCTGCTGGGTGCGCTGGTGAGCGTCGGCCTGCTCTGGGTCAGCCGTACCATTGGCAGCTCGGTGCGGGGGCTGGCGCGGGATGCGCGCGCTCTGGGACGCGGCGAGCAGGTCGTGGCGCGCGCCTATCCGGTGGCCGAAATCGCCGAAGTCAACGAGGCGCTTGCGGTTGCCTCCCGCCAGCGTTTGGCGGCGGAGCGCGAAGTGCATTTCCTGATGCGCGAAGTGGCGCATCGCTCGAAAAACCAGATGACGGTCATCTCGGCCATGGCCAAACAGACCGCACGCGGCGCTGATGATGTGGCCAGCTATGTGCAGGGCTTTGAAAAGCGCATCATGGGCCTTGCCCGCTCGACCGATCTGCTGCTGGCCCATGGCCGTGCCGGCGTGCTGCTGCGCGAGCTGGTGGAGCATCAGCTCGAGCCGTTCTGCCCGGAGGATCCGGCCCGCAAGTCCATTTCCGGCCCGGTACAGCGCCTCAATACGCAATCCGCGCAGACGCTGGGCATGGCGCTGCATGAGCTGTCGACCAATGCGGTGAAGTATGGTGCCTTCGGTGGCGACAAGGGGCGTCTCGTGGTTGACTGGACCATTGCTGACGACAAGCTGAACCTGGTCTGGCGCGAAACTGGCGCTCTGGTCCCTCCCACCGGGGATCGTGTCGGGTTTGGCACCACCGTGCTCAAATCCATGGTCGGCCGCTCGCTGCGGGCCGAGGTTGAGCGCATCTGCCACGACGATGGCATTGAATGGCGCTTTTCCATCCCGCTGACCTCAATCGATCCTGATCTGGCGCCGCCACCGGTCGAACCCGAGGATTCTGAATAAGTCTGGCATTCCGGGCTTATTTGCACTATAGAGCCCGCAGTTCTGGCCTTTAGGGCCTGAGCTTTCGCGGCCCCTCCTGGACGACATCCCGGCCGGGGCGACCCAATCCTCTTTATGAAAAGGATCTATCCGATGTCGATCACTGCAGAACGCAAGACCGAACTCATCCAGGAATATGCGATCAAGCCAAACGACACTGGTTCGCCAGAGGTCCAGGTTGCGATCCTGTCCGAGCGTATTGCGAACCTGACCGAGCACTTCAAGGGTCACGGCAAGGATAACCATTCCCGCCGCGGTCTGCTCAAGCTGGTTTCGACCCGCCGCAGCCTTCTCGACTACGTCAAGAAGGTCGACGAGGCCCGTTACAAGACCTTGATCGAAAAGCTCGGCCTGCGTCGCTAAGCGACACGGGACTGAAAGATTGCGGGTGCGGGCGTTTGTCCGCATCCGCCTTCGTCCAGACGTTCGGGCGCATCAGCGCTGAGCTTGGACGATAAAGCGTAGACCGGCGATAAGCCGGAGCATGGCAGGATTATTGGCCGCTCCCTTAGCCTCACGCTCGCAAAATCAGCTCTTGGTTTTGAACACGTGAGGCCCCCGGATTTTTCCAGGAGCTGCTTATTGTCTTGTCCATGTTTCGTGTCTTCGCCCGACGTGAACAGTGCCTGATTTTGAGCCCGGAGCGCACATGGGGTGCGTCGACGGGTGCGGGCACACTGGTTGAGTTCGTGGAGAGAGCTACGCCCTCCGCGTTCCCGCTCAGTCGGCAGAATGGAAAGACGACACATGTCCACGATTAACTTTGATTACCACAAGGTCGAGCTCAACTGGGGCGGTCAGCCTCTGACGCTCGAAACCGGCAAGATCGCCCGTCAGGCCGACGGCGCCGTGCTCGCGACTCTGGGCGAAACCGTGCTGCTGGCCACCGTTGTCAGCGCCAAGTCGCCAAAGCCCGGCATCGACTTCTTCCCGCTCACCGTGAACTACCAGGAAAAGTATTTTGCCGCCGGCAAGATCCCAGGTGGCTACTTCAAGCGTGAAGGCCGTCCGACCGAGAACGAGACGCTGATCAGCCGCCTCATCGACCGTCCGATCCGCCCCCTGTTCCCAGATGGGTACAAGAACGAGACCCAGGTGGTCGTCACCGTTCTGCAGCACGACATGGAAAACAACCCGGACGTGCTGGCCATGGTTGCCGCCTCCGCGGCCCTGACCATTTCGGGCGTTCCCTTCATGGGCCCGATCGGCGCGGCTCGCGTCGGTTACGTCAATGGCGAATACGTGCTGAACCTGCCCGTCGATCGCCGTGCAGACAGCAAGCTCGACCTCGTCATGGCCGGCACTGCCGACGCCGTGCTGATGGTTGAATCGGAAGCCCAGGAACTCAGCGAAGAAGTCATGCTGGGCGCCGTGATGTTTGGTCATGCCGAAAGCCGCAAGGTCATCGACGCCATCATCAAGCTGGCCGAGCTGGCTGCCAAGGATGCGCGCGATTACGAGCCGGAAGACTATTCCGCTCTCGAAGCCGAGATGCTTGCGTTCATCGAAACCGAGCTGCGCGACGCCTACAAGATCACCGCCAAGGAAGCCCGCTACGCAGCCGTTGACGCTGCCAAGGCCAAGGTCAAGGCACAGTTCGCAGCCCAGATCGAAGCCGGCACCTACACCGCCGAAGAAATCGGCGCTGTGTTCAAGCACCTGCAGGCCAAGGTCGTCCGCTGGAACGTGCTCGACACCGGTCTGCGTATCGACGGCCGTGACCTCGTCACCGTTCGTCCGATCGTTTCGGAAGTCGGCGTTCTGCCACGCACCCACGGTTCGGCCATCTTCACCCGCGGCGAGACGCAGGCCCTCGTGGTCGCAACCCTCGGCACCGGTGATGACGAGCAGTACATCGACAGCCTCGAAGGCACCTACAAGCAGAACTTCCTGCTGCACTACAACTTCCCTCCATACTCGGTTGGTGAAGCTGGTCGCATGGGTTCCCCAGGTCGTCGCGAAATCGGCCACGGCAAGCTGGCCTGGCGCGCCATCAACCCGATCCGTCCGTCGGTCGAAGAATTCCCCTACACCATCCGCGTCGTCTCCGAGATCACCGAGTCCAATGGCTCGTCCTCGATGGCAACCGTGTGCGGCACCTCGCTGGCACTGATGGATGCGGGCGTTCCAATGAAGCGTCCAGTGGCCGGTATCGCCATGGGCCTGATCTTGGAAGGCGAAAAGTTCGCCGTCCTTAGCGACATCCTGGGTGACGAAGATCACCTGGGCGACATGGACTTCAAGGTGGCAGGCACCGAAGAAGGCGTGACCTCGCTGCAGATGGACATCAAGATCGCTGGCATCACCGAGCAGATCATGAAGATCGCGCTCGAGCAGGCCAAGGGCGGTCGTATCCACATCCTGGGCGAAATGGCCAAGGCCATCACCGCGTCCCGTTCGGAAGTGGGCGAGTTCGCTCCGCGCATCGAGACCATGAAGATCCCGACCGACAAGATCCGTGAAGTGATCGGCACCGGCGGCAAGGTGATCCGCGAGATCGTCGAAAAGACCGGCGCCAAGATCAACATCGAAGACGATGGCACGATCAAGATCGCCTCGTCCGACGGTAGCCAGATCGAAGCGGCTATCAAGTGGATCCGCTCGATCACCGACGAAGCTGAAGTCGGCGCCATCTATCAGGGCACCGTGGTCAAGACCGCCGATTTCGGCGCGTTCGTGAACTTCTTCGGCGCCAAGGATGGCCTCGTGCACATCTCCCAGCTGGCTGAAGCCCGCGTTGCCAAGACCACCGACGTGGTCAAGGAAGGCGACAAGGTCTGGGTCAAGCTGCTGGGCTTTGACGAGCGCGGCAAGGTTCGCCTGTCCATGAAGGTTGTCGATCAGGCAACCGGCAAGGAAATCGTACAGGGCGAAGCCGCCGAGTAATCGGGCTCCGCTATACTGTTCTTTGAAGGCCCGGAGTAATCCGGGCCTTTTTTATAGTCCTGGTGCCCGCAAAGACTCTGGTGCGAGTTGGTGTTGGCCCTAAACCTGCCCGGGACCGATGTATTTGTGGGGCTTTGCCCGCCCAGAGCGGGCCATAGGCCCCGCTTTTCGCGGCGGGCAAACAAAACAATCAAATTTCTGAGAACTACATGGCCTCAAGCATAACGTTTGATGAGTGAGGCTTTCCTGCACTAGCGAAGCAGTTCTGCTCCGCATACCCCATGTTCATCCAACAATTTTCGCCACGCGTATTCAGGATTTTGATGTGCTGTCTCGCCGCTTGTTTATGATCGGGCTGCCCGCCGTGGCCCTTGCCGCCTGTAGCTCGACAGCGCGCACTCCCCGGGTCGAAGAACCCTCCATCGGCGCCTACTACCGCGCGATGTATGGCACGCTGACCAACGAGAAGTTCGTTGTGCAGGCTATGGACCTGCGCCGCGTCGATTCGAAGTGGTGGCGCCAGGAAGTGGATTACGCCACCAACGAGCGTCCTGGCACCATCGTGGTCAATACGCCTGAGCGTTACCTCTACCTCGTTCTCGAGGGCGGCCGCGCCATGCGCTATGGCATCGGCGTTGGCAAGACGGAAGCGCTGGTGTTCCGTGGCACCGCCACCATCGGCCGCAAGGCTGAATGGCCCCGCTGGACCCCAACGGCCTCGATGATCCGCCGCGATCCAGACCGCTACAAGGCCTATGCCGGCGGTCTCGAAGGTGGTCCAACAAATCCACTCGGGCCACGCGCGCTGTACTTGTATAAGGGCGGTAAAGACACCATGTTCCGCCTGCACGGTACGACCGAACCCTACACGATCGGTACCAACGTTTCCTCGGGCTGCATTCGCCTGATGAACCAGGACATTATCGACCTCTACAACCGCGTGCCGTCCGGCACCCGCGTTGTGGTGATCAACTAAGACGGACGCTGCCGGGTCAATGCCGCGGCAGCGGGGATCCTTGCTTCGGAATCCGTAGTCACCGAAGTGAAGCTCACCGCTGTCGCGACATTGGCCCGGTGCCAAGATTTGAAAAGACCCGCTCGATAAGAGCGGGTCTTTTTTGTTTTGGGCCCTTATTCCGGTGGGCTTCGCGCCCCGTACTCCTGCTCCCTGCGATCCCATCCATCCCATGCAGGTGCGCGGGAGGCGACGGAGCGTGTGGTGGGAGAAGTGGCCAAGGCCTCGCGGGGGTGGCGCCGCATGCAGCATGCTGTCGCAACCCCGGTCGGTCATTCTCGGGCTTGATTCGGGGGCTCCGCACTTTGCACTGCCTCAGTCAGTGAAGCCCCCTCGGGTCGGGCCTGAGGGTGACGACTGGGGGGGGGGGGGGGGAGCGCGGTTGCCTCATTATTCGGCCCGCGAGCCCGCACAAACAAAAAGGGCGCGGTATGAACCGCGCCCTTTTCAAATCTTGCTTGCGACCGCTTAGAGCGAGCGCTGGACGGTCTCGACGCGGAAGCATTCGATGACGTCGCCGGCGCGCATGTCTTCGTAGTTCTCGAAAGCCATACCGCATTCCTGGCCCGTCTGGACTTCCTTGACTTCGTCCTTGAAGCGCTTGAGCGTCTTGAGCTTGCCTTCGTGGATAACGACGTTGTCGCGGATAAGACGCACGCCCGAGCCACGCTCCACCATGCCTTCGGTGATCCGGCAGCCGGCAACCTTGCCGACTTTGGTGATCGAGAAGACTTCCTGGATCAGGGCGTTACCGATGAAGGTTTCGCGGCGTTCTGGCTTGAGCAGACCGCTCATCGCATTCTTCACGTCATCCACGAGGTCGTAGATGATGTTGTAGTAGCGAATTTCGATACCGTCGCGGGTGGCCAGCTCGGTCGCCTGCTTGTTGGCACGTACGTTGAAGCCGATGACAATGGCGCTGGAGGCAGCGGCCAGGGTCACGTCGCTCTCGGTGATACCACCCACAGCCGACATCAGGATCTGCGCCGACACTTCGTCGGTCGAGAGTTTGTTGAGCGAAGCCACGATAGCTTCGACCGAACCCTGCACGTCGCCCTTGATGATCAGCGGGAACTTGGCAATGCCGGCAATCTTGAGCTGATTCATCATCTGCTCAAGGCTGGTTGCGCCGCCGCCGGCCGTCTTTTCACGGATGGCGCGCTGACGATACTCGGTGATTTCACGGGCACGGGCTTCAGTCTCGACAACCGAGAAACGGTCGCCAGCATTGGGCACGCCGGTAAAGCCGAGCACTTCCACAGGAACGGACGGACCGGCTTCCTTGACCTGCTCACCCTGGTCGTTGATCAGGGCGCGAACCCTGGCGAACTCGGTGCCAGCGACGAGAATGTCGCCGATGGCCAGAGTGCCGCGCTGCACGAGCACGGTTGCCACCGCACCACGACCGCGATCGAGCTTGGCTTCGATGACCAGACCTTCGGCGCGACCATCACGGGCCACGCGAAGTTCGAGAACTTCAGCCTGAAGCAGGATGGTTTCGAGCAGCTTGTCGAGGCCTTCGCCAGTCTTGGCGGAAACTTCCACGTCCAGCACGTCGCCGCCCATGGTTTCCACGAACACTTCATGCTGCAGCAGCTCGGTCCGCACCTTCTGCGCATCGGCAGATGGCTTGTCCATCTTGGTGATGGCCACGATGATCGGAACACCAGCAGCCTTGGCGTGCTTGATGGATTCGATCGTCTGCGGCATCACGCTGTCGTCTGCCGCCACCACGAGGATGGCGATATCGGTTGCCTGGGCACCGCGAGCACGCATGGCGGTGAACGCCTCGTGGCCTGGGGTGTCAAGGAAGGTGATCTTGGCGCCGTTACGCTCAACCTGGTACGCGCCGATATGCTGGGTGATGCCACCGGCTTCGCCCGACACAACATTGGCGTGACGGATCGCGTCCAGCAGCGAGGTCTTGCCGTGGTCGACGTGACCCATGATGGTCACGACCGGCGCACGATCGGTCAGATCCTCGGCCTTGTCGTCCGCTGGGATGTCATAGAGGCCTTCTTCCACGTCGGCATCGGACACGCGCTTGACCGTGTGGCCCAGCTCGCTCGCGATCAGCTCCGCAGTATCGGCATCCAGCACATCGTTGATGGTCGCCATCGTACCCTGCGCCATCAGCATCTTGATGACGGTGACGGACCGCTCGGCCATACGGTTTGCCAGTTCGGCAACCGTAATGGCTTCTGGAATGATGACTTCACGGCTGAGCTTGGGCGCGGCCTGCTGGTTGCGGCCCATCTTCTTGTCGCGACGACGGCGCATGGCGGCAAGGGATGGACCCTTATCGCGATCGCTTTCGGTGCCGGCATTGGTCACCGTCAGGCGGCCACGGGCATTGCCATCGTCAACCTTGCGGGTTGGACGCTCTGGCGCAGCACGCGAGGCGCGGCGGGCATTTTCCAATTCGGCTTCGGTCGTTGGACGCGCCGAAGGCGAACCGCTGCGGACCTTGCGGCCGTCTGCTTCATTGGGACCGGCGGGCGGCACATTGCCAATCGGCGCCATGCCTGCACCAGCTGGACGCCGTTCGCCGGCTGGACGGGTTGCGGTGCCCGAGGGACGGGCACCGGCAGTGCCTGGCTTGATCAGCGCATTGGCGCCGCGTTCGTTTTCCGGACGGGTATTGCCGCTTGGGCGGTCACCAGCCGGGCGAACCGGACGCGGTGGCTGGCCTGGACGACCGGCAACAACGCGCACGCTGGATGGACCGGCATTGCGCTGCGATGCAGGCGTGAAGGCGGGCTTGGCTTCCTCGGTGGCTGCAGCAGGCGCGGCAGCAACAGGGGCCGCAGCAGCTGCCGGAGCGGCTGGCGCCGGGGGTTCGACGGCTGGCGCAGTAGGGGCCGGAGCGTTGGCGGCAGCGTCGGCTGCGGCGCGTTCCTGCTCGAGACGTGCAGCCTCTTCGCGCACCTGGCGACGACGGGCGTCGTCTTCCATGCGGCGGGCTTCTTCAGCGGCAAAGCGCTGCTGATCTTCGGCGGCGCGGGCGCCAGCCATTGCCAGTGCCTGGCGGCGGGCTTCAGCTTCTGCAGCCGACAGGCCCAGAGGCGCACGCTGCTGCTGGCCGGGACGACCTGCTGGCGGGCGGCCCTGATTGGGCGATGAAGATTGTGGACGCTGCGGCGCGCCGCTTGGAGCGTTCGGCTTGGGGACCAAGCGCGTGCGCTTCTCGACGACAACCGTCGAGCGCGAAGGACCACGCGACACGCCAGGACGGTTGCCCAGGCCTGGGCCGCCCTTGAGTGTCAGCGTCTTCTTGGCGCCAGTGTCGTCGGTGCGCTTGTCGTCGTTATCAGCCATGTATCTCGCGTCTCTCGTCTTGATCCTCGGGCAAAAGGTCACCGTCAACCGCAGCGCGGTCGGTGTCCGTTTCCGTCGGTTTGGCAGTATAAAGGGCCAGTCTGCGGGCCTTTTCCACTGCTGCTTGGGCTGCCGCCCCTCTCGTTAGGGCAGCATGTATCACATTTTCAAGTCCAAGTGCCAAACCCATTTGCTCAGAACTAAGCAATTCGAAATGGGGCACGTCGAACCCGGCAATTCCTTCTTCTTCGGCCGCATAATGAAGGGCCTTGAGCGGACCCACCATCTTGCTGCGACCGTCTTCGGCAGCATCCGTCGCCGTGATCAGCGCAATCAGGCTGCCATTCTCGATCAGGCCGCGCACCTTGGTGGCGCCGAACGTCAGCTGACCGGCCTTGCGGGCCATGCCGAGCGCGGCAAGATAGCGTTGCTCAAGCCGCGTCTGGGTGAGGCCAGCCAGATCTTCGGGCAGTGTCACCTCGGTCTTGAGGCTGCGCGCAAAGACCTTCTTCTTGATCGCATCGGCCACCAGCTCGCGGTTGAGGCTGAGCCAGACCCCGCGACCTTCAGCTTTCGCGTCGGTATCGGGGACCAATACACCATCTGGGCCCAACACGAAACGGATGAGCTCCGCCACGGGCTTTTCAGCCCGTGTCAGTGCGCACATTCGCGTTGTTTCTTCGCGCCGGGCCATCTGGTCCCTCGCTCCGAAACGGCCTAAGCCGTTGCCTCATCAGCATCGTCGGCAACAACAACGTCGCCTTCTTCAGCTTCAGGCACGTCTTCGGCATTGATCCAGCCAGCCTTGAGGCGTGCAGCCAGGATCATGTCCTCAGCTTCTTCACGGCTCACGGGGAAGTCCTTGAAGGTGCCTTCAAAGCGCTTGGTTTCGCCGTCCTTGCGTTCGCTCCAGCCGATCAGATCGTCGGCTGCGCAGCCTGCGAAGTCTTCAACGTTCTTGACGCCGTCCTTGCCCAGGGCAACCAGCATGGCTGCGGTGAGGCCGGGGATTTCGTACAGATCGTCGTCAACGCCAAGGGCCTGACGCTCTTCGTCGAACGCGCGGTCGATAGCCGCCAGGTATTCGGTGGCGCGGTTCTGGATTTCGCCAGCCGTTTCCTCGTCGAACCCTTCGATGGTCGCGATTTCATTGGCGTCGATATAGGCCAGTTCCTCAACCGAGGAGAAGCCTTCGGAAGCCAATAGCTGGGCAACCATCTCGTCAACGTCAAGGGCGCGCATGAACAGCGTCGAGCGTTCGGTGAATTCCTTCTGGCGGCGTTCGCTTTCTTCCTGCTCGGTCAGGATGTCGATATCCCAACCAATGAGCTGGCTTGCGAGGCGCACGTTCTGGCCACGACGGCCGATGGCGAGCGAGAGCTGCTCATCGGGCACAACCACTTCGATGCGCTCGGCCTGCTCGTCGAGCACGACCTTGGCCACATCGGCTGGCTGCAGAGCCGACACAACGAGGTCGGCAATGGTGTCGGTCCATGGAATAATGTCGATCTTTTCGCCCTGCAGCTCGGCCACAACGGCCTGCACACGGCTACCACGCATACCGACGCATGCGCCCACTGGATCGATCGAGCTGTCCGAAGACGTCACGGCGATCTTGGCGCGGCTGCCTGGATCGCGCGCGATCGAGCGGATGGTGATCACGCCGTCATAGATCTCGGGCACTTCCTGCATGAACAGCTTGGCCATGAACTGTGGGTGCGTGCGCGACAGGAAAATCTGCGGACCGCGCTGTTCGCGGCGCACGTCATAAACGTAAGCGCGGACGCGATCGCCATAGCGGAACATTTCGCGTGGGATCAGCTCGTCACGACGGATAATGGCTTCGCCGCGACCGAGGTCGACGATCACATTGCCATATTCGACGCGCTTGACTGAACCATTGACGATTTCGCCGATGCGGCCGAAATACTCTTCATACATGCGGTCGCGCTCGGCATCGCGCACCTTCTGCACGATAACCTGCTTGGCCGACTGCGCGGCGATACGGCCGAATTCCATTGGTGGCAGCGGCTCGGTCAGGAAGTCACCAACCTTGGCGGTCGGGTTCTTGATCTGCGCGTGCTTGAGCTCGATCTGGCGGCTGGTCTCTTCGACGGTGTCGACGATTTCCAGCAGGCGCCACATGCGCGTCTCGCCCGAGCGTGGATTGATCTCCACTTTGATCTCGGTTTCAGCGCCGTAGCGGCCCTTGGCTGCCTTCTCCATGGCGTCCTGCATCGCCTCGATCACAACCATGCGGTCGATCGACTTTTCACGAGCAACAGCGTCTGCGATCTGCAAGAGCTCAAGGCGGTTCGCGCTAACGGCCATTTAGTGTGTCTCCTCGGAGAGATTGTCGTCGTCATTATCGGCGATTTCGACCGTTTCGGTCTCGTCGTCGTCGATGGGATGGGCTTCCTGATCGATCCGGGCCTTTTCCATCAAGGCGTCGGTCATCACGAGCTTGGCTTCAGCCAGGGTCGACAGCAGCAGACGATGGTCAGGATCGGTGCCTGTAGGCGCGTCCGGGACGGTGATCACAATGGATTCATCGTCGACAGACTTGATGGTGCCGCGGAACCGCTTGCGACCATTGATCATGTCGCTGAGCTCGATCTTGGCTTCGTGGCCGATATAGGCCTCGAAGTCGCGCTGGCGGACCAGCGGCCGATCAATGCCCGGCGAGGACACTTCAAGGTGATATTCGCGATCAATGGGGTCTTCCACATCGAGCACGGGCGAAAGGTCCTTGGACAGGGCCTCGCAGTTGACGATGGTGAAACGACCGTTCTCGTCTTCCGCCATGATCTGCAGCGTCATGCCATTTTCCTGGGTGACCTTTACCCGGACAAGGGCAAAGCCCAGTCCGTTGGCCACTGGCTCGACAATACGAGAAATGCGGGCTTCGACGCCCGTTTCCTTGATATAGCGCTTTGCGGTGAGATCGAAGCTCATCGGTCCCTTCAGGTAATAAAAAAGAGCGGGGCCGGGAGGCGCCCACTCTGCAAACTTGCTGAGATGTTGGCGTCTATATAGCGCCATTGTGGGAAAGTCGCAAGGGTGCTGGCGCCGGGGCCTTGTGCCGCGTGGCCAGGACGGCCCTGGGGCTGCTACTTCTCCCAGGTGACGCTGGAGACGTCCGCGCCCAGTTGCTGAAGGGCGTCGCGCAGGTCTTTGACCATGGCATCGGGGCCGCAGAGATAGAAGTGCTGGTTGAAGTCGGCAATGTGGGCCTTGAGAAAGTCGATGTCGATCCGCTGCTGCAGCAGTTTGGATTTTGGATCATTGGTGACAGTCCAGAGCGTTTCGAGCCCGTCCATGGCTTCGAACTCGTCACACAGGATGATGTCAGCCTCGGTCTGATTGGACACGATCAGCCTGTTGCCCCTAAGGCCGCCATGAGCATTGAGCTGGCGCAGGATGGCAATGAAGGGCGTAACGCCCGCGCCACCGGCGATGAATGTGCCGACGCCCTTATATTGAATGGTGCCCCACGCATCGCGCAGCAGCAGGTGATCGCCCGCCTCGCAGCCCCACAGTGCATTGGTCATGCCGGGATGATCGCGATAGCTCTTGATGGTGAACTCGAGCGTTGGCTCATCGGGCAGTGAGGTAAAGGTGAACGGGCGTTTCTCGTCGCGCCATCCGTCCTTGTCCAGGCTCACTTCTGTCGCCTGGCCAGGGCCAAATCGAAAATTTTTTGGTTTTTCGACACGATAGTGTCGCACATTATGAGTGACCATTTTGGTCTTGAGAATCTGGACGCTGGTGGGCATTTGGCTCTCCTTTCCAGAACAATTTGGTGGCGGCCAATAGGTTCCTGTGGGCTGCAAAGCCACGGCCTGCCTGAGCGTTCCGCTGGCGATACACAGTGTCTCCAAAGATACCGAGGCACGCGCAAATGCCTAGATATCCTCAGAAAAACTCTCGCAACGGGCTTGGGGCTTTCAAGACCCAAAATCATGAAAATCGTCACTTGGAAGGCGATTGGGGCGTGATCATCTTCGGTGTGTTCAAACGAAAGGAACACTTAAAATGATCAAGACCACAGTTATTGCCCTGCTCACTGCCGCTTCGCTTGCTGGCGTTGCCGCTCCTGCTTATGCCAGCGCCTTTGGCGACGTTTCGCCAGAATTCCGCTCGTTCGTCGCCGACAGCATCGTTGCTGACCTGAACCAGAAGGGCGTGCATGCCACTTCGGTTGAAGAATGGGGCGACCTGATCCGTGCTTATGTCACCAATGACAATGGCACCCAGACCATGGAATTCTTTACACCAGGTTCGCTGCAGCCAGTGACCAAGTAAACGTGCCGAAACACGGCGCCGCCGGTTTGACCGACGGCGCCCGTAACCGACTAAACTGGTCGTGAGCAGTTAAGGGTGGACGAGCCGCACGGCGGTTTCCCCACCGGACTGGTCGTAGTGCCGACGGGCCGATTCAATCTGGCGACGATTTTGCGCTGCAAAGCCGCGCCAGCTATCGGCCAGCGCCAGGAACTCGCGTCCAAGCGGGGTCAACTCATAATCTACGCGGGGCGGGATGGTCGCATACATAGTGCGACTGACAAAGCCGTCGCGCTCAAGTTCGCGTAGCGTCGTGGTCAGCGTCTTTTGCGAGATGCCCTTGGCCTGGCGGCGCAATTCGTTGAAGCGCTGCGTCTCGCCGCGCAGCAGCATCACCACGGTGAGCGTCCACTTGCCGGGGCGCACCACGAGGCGAACCTCGTCTTCGGCCGGGGCCACGAGTGTGAGATTGGGCATGCGCTTGACCTCAATATGCGAAGAGCGAGTTTCGCATATGGGGCACGATTTTGCGCCTGCTACCCCTCGGCAGCATTAAACTTCCGTCAAACTGGCAACACAGCGTTCGCTAAACGCGCGTGAAACTGAAGTAGAAGCTGATCATGCGGCCTTCGCGGCGGGCCTTCTGCTCGTAGCGCGTCGCTTCCCAGCCCGGATAGGGCGTGTGCCAGTCGCCCGGCACCTTGCTGTCAAAGCTGAACAGCGGCGCCCGCAGAATATGGGCCAGCGTCCAGTTGGCATAATCCTCGATATCGCTGGCGAAGTGGAACTTGCCGCCGGGACGAATGACGCGGGCCAGCTCGGCCAGCGTTGTCGGCGAGACAAAGCGGCGCTTGTGATGGCGCGTCTTGGGCCATGGGTCGGGATAGAGCAGATAGACCTCGTCGAGCGAGGCATCAGGCAGCTCCACCAAAAGCTTGAGCGCATCATCGGTGAAGAGGCGGATATTGCCCAGCTGCTCGGCGGCAATGGTCTGCACCATCTTGCCGATACCGCCGGTGAACACCTCGCAGCCGATATAGCCAGTATTGGGATGGCGTCCGGCCTCCAGGGCCAGATGCTCGCCACCACCATAGCCGATCTCGACGATCAGCTTGTCGGCGTCAGGGAAGAGGCTACGCGGGTCGAGCTTGCCATCCACCTTGATTTCAAGATCGGGCAGGGTCGCGTCAAAAATCGCCTGCTGGCCACCATGCAGCTTTTTGCCCGAGCGCCGCCCGAAAAAGGCGCGTGGCTCACCCGCACGGGTTTTGGGGAGCTGGTGATCGGGCTTTGAGGTCATGACGAGGCCTGGAAACAAAATGGTGCACGCGATGGCGTGCACACATACAGCAATGGATGGATATTCCCAGCCCGACATTGTGCGTCGTTCAACATCCGGGCGCTGGAGAGCAGCCCGGATGCAGGTGCTGAGCCTAGGCTTTGACGGCGGCCTTGAGAGCACTGACCAGATCGGTCTTCTCCCAGGAGAAGCTGCCATCGCGACCGGCCTTGCGACCAAAATGGCCATAGGCGCTGGTGCGCGCATAGATGGGCTTGTTGAGATCGAGATGGGTCCGGATGCCGCGTGGCGTCAGGTCCATCACCTTGGCCAGGGCGCGTTCCACAGCCTCTTCACTTACCGTGCCAGTGCCATGCAGATCGACATAAATCGACAGGGGCTGGGCCACGCCAATGGCATAGCTGAGCTGGATGGTGGCGCGATCAGCCAGGGACGCCGCAACGACGTTCTTGGCGAGGTAACGCGCAGCATAGGCTGCCGAGCGGTCGACCTTGGTGGGGTCCTTGCCCGAGAACGCGCCGCCGCCATGGGGCGCTGCGCCGCCATAGGTGTCGACAATAATCTTGCGACCGGTCAGGCCCGCATCGCCATCGGGACCGCCGACAACGAACTTGCCGGTCGGGTTGATGTGCCAGACGGTCTCGGCGGTGATCCAGCCTTCGGGCAGCGCTTCGCGAATGAAGGGCTCGACGATCTTGCGCACGTCGGCAGAGGTGAGGTTTTCATCGAGGTGCTGGGTCGACAGCACGATCTGGCTGACGCCGACCGGCTTGCCGTCTTCGTACTTCACCGTCACCTGGCTCTTGGCATCGGGGCCGAGCACGGCAGCGGGGCCGATGCCGGTCTTGCGGGCGGCGGTCAGCACTTCAAGAATCTTGTGCGCGTAATAGATTGGCGCGGGCAGCAATTCGGGGGTCTCGCGGCTGGCATAGCCGAACATGATGCCCTGATCGCCAGCGCCAACGTCCTTGTTGTCCTTTTCATCAACGCCCTGCGCGATATCGGCCGACTGGCCGTGCAGCAGCACGTCGATCTTGGCGGTCTTCCAGTGGAAGCCGGCCTGCTCGTAACCGATGGAGCGGATGGCCTTGCGGGCGGTCGATTTGAACTTGGACGGATTGACTACCGGATTGCCGGCGGCATCAAGCAGGATATTACCCTCCTTGTCCTTTTTCAGCAGCGTTTCGGGCACGCGCACTTCACCCGCGATAATGACGCGGTTGGTGGTGGCCAGCGTTTCGCAGGCAATACGCACCTGCGAGGGGTCCATGCCGGCCTTCTTGGCCTCGCGGAACACCAGGTCGACGATTTCGTCGGAGATGCGGTCGCAAACCTTGTCGGGGTGCCCCTCGGACACGGATTCGGATGTAAACTGATAAGAAGACCGCACCAGAAAAATCCCCTGAGCTTGTCGAAATACGCCCAAAACGAGCAATTATAAGGGGTTTGTGACACCCGGCGCGGGCCCGGTCAAGGAGGATATAAAGAAAGCTTGATATGTCGCGGAGCGATTTCAGAGCATGGTTTGGCCCAAGCTAAGCAATGCGCTTGCGTCCGCCCCGTGCCGCTACCACCGAAATCAACAGCCCGGCGATCAAAGCAATCAGCAGAGGCCAATGGCGCAGCCTGGAAAACACCGTGCCGGCCAGCCGTTCATGCGGCCGCACATCGAGCGCCGCCATTTGCAAGGGCGGGATTTCGGCGGTGATGCGGCCCAAGGGGTCGGTGGCAAAGGTCAGCCCCGAATTGGCGGCGCGGATCAGGCTCATGCCCTCTTCGACGGCCCGAATACGGGCGTGGTGGGCATGTTGGGCCGGACCGATAGAGCCATCGAACCAGGCGTCATTGGTGATGTTGAGCAGGAACTGCGCACCGGCCGTGTCGCCGAGATCGCCCGAAAACAGGATTTCGTAGCAGATCAGCGCAAGGAAGGTCGGCGTGCCGGGCAGGCTCATCAACCTGCGGCGCACATCACCATGGCCCCAGCCTTCCGCGCCGGGCACAAACTGCTTGATGCCGAGCTTGGAGAAGAACTCGCCATAGGGCAGGAACTCGCCAAACGGGACCAGATGGGACTTGTCGTAGGAGGAGATCACCTCGCCATCGGTGTTGATCACCAGCATGGAGTTGAACGGCGGGCCGCTGCTCTCGGTGGTGCCGGGGATGTACTCCTGGCGTGGTGCACCGGCCAATAGCGTCGTGGTTTCCGGCAGCAGCCGCGCAATGCGCGCCAGAGCGTCAGGATAGCTCGAGAGGAAAAACGGCAGGCTTGATTCAGGCCAGACCAGATGGGTGATATCGGCAAGGCCCTTGTCGGTCGGGTCCATGCGCATATCGGACAGCATCAGCAGCCGGTCGATCAACGCCACCGGATCGGCACTACCCCAGTCGGCATGCTCGTATACCAGTGGCTGGACAAGGCGGAACGCAACGTCGGTGCGTTCGGTGGACTTGGTTCCGACTAGCCGATTATAGCCATAGCCCAGCTGTCCGGCGATAATGGCGATGGCGAGGAAGAACGGAAACAGGCGCCGGCTGAGGCTGCGATTATCTGCCGGCCAGATCAGCGCCGGGGTCATGGCGAGCAGTGCCGCCATCAGGGTGAGCCCGTAGACGCCGATCACCGAGGCCAGCTGCATCATCTCGTCAGTCGGCGTCAGCGCATAGCCGAGCAGATCAAAGGGAAAGCCCGTCAGCACATGGCCGCGGGCAAATTCAGCGATGGTGACAAAGGTCGCCAGCGTCACGATGCGCCAGGGACCATGGCTCCAGAACAGATGCGCCAGGGCGCTAGCAATACCCCAGAAGAACGCAATCATCGCCGCCAGCGCCAGAATGGCGAAGGGCATCAGCGCGATCATGATGCCGCCATCGACAAAGAAGGCGGCACCCAGCCAGTGGAACGCGACCGTGAAATAGCCCCAGCCAAAGGCAAAGCCGATGGTAAAGGCGGGCCCAAAAATGCGCCCTAGGCCACGCTTGCGCTCGGCGCCATCGAGGCACCAAACCCAGAGCGGGAAGGTGACGAACAGGGCCGGCAGGATGAACAGCGGCGGGATGGACAGCCCGGCGATTGCCCCCGCCACCATCAGCAGCAGGAAGCGGCGCCAGCCATGGCTGAGCATTGCGGTTTCAGCCAGCCAGGTCATCGGTGCTCAATCGGCGAATCAGGACGCATCAGGCAACCTCGCTTTAGGGGCGCGAGGCGTCAAGGCAGCGCCGCACACAGGCGCGTGCGCGCACCCCTTGCGCAATGGCAGGCTCGACTCCGGCGCGCCCCGGCGCTAGAGCGTTTGCTATGACACTGACCCTTGCCATCGACACCGCTGCGCCCCGCCTGCAACTGGCATTGCTGCGCGCGGACGGGCGCGTGGATACCTCTGTCGACGATATCGCCACCGGCCATGCCGAGCTGGTTTTCCAGCGCATCGCCGAGCTTTTGGCGCGCAATGATGTCGGCTACCCCGATCTGACCCGCGTGGTGGTGACGACGGGTCCCGGCTCCTTCACCGGCCTGCGCATTGGGCTCTCGGCTGCGCGCGGCATCGGGCTGGCGCGCGATATCCCGGTGATCGGCGTGCCGAGCCTCTTGGCGATTTCGCTGTCGGCGGAGGGTCCGGCCATCGTGTTGCTCGATGCGCGGCGGGACGAAGCCTATTTCCAGATGTTTGCCGGTCCCGGCGTGCCGCTGACCCCAGCCGAAATCCTTCCCATGGCGATTGCGCAGGCCGGCGTGGTGCCCAGCGTCGAGCTGATCCAGTCGCCTTTCGTCGATATCGGGCTGGTGGCGCTTTATGGCGCCGAGGCCGATCCGGCAACTCATATCCCCGAGGCAGCCTATATCCGTGAGGCCGATGCCAAGCCGCAGACGGCGGCGCGTATTGCGCGGGTGACGCCGTGATCAAGCTCTGGATGGCGCCAGCGGGGCTCCATATCGAGCCGGGGCAGATTCACGATGCCAATGAACTCGCCCGCATCCATGCCAAGGGGTTTTATCGCGGCTGGCCGGGCGTCGAGTTTGTCAGTTTTCTCGAAGACCGGCATTGCTCGGTCTATGTCGCCTGCGACGCCAAGCGGCGGATCGCTGGCTTTGCGCTGATCCGGGCGGTGGCCGATGAGGCTGAGCTTCTGACCATTGCCGTTGACCCGAAATGGCGCGGCAAGAAGATCGGCCATGCCTTGCTCAAGGCGGTCTTTGAAGACCTGATGATGAGCCCTATCACCCGCATGTTCCTTGAGGTCGAGGAGCAGAACACGGCGGCCATCAAACTCTACACACGGCACGGTTTTTCCACCATTTCATCGCGCAAGGGCTATTATGCCAAGGCCGATGGCTCGGCGGCCACCGCGCTTGTCATGTCACGCGATCTTGGGTAACCCGTTTTGATGAGCAAGAGTTCAGCAGATCCGACGCTTGAGGAGGCCTGCGTCTCCAAGGGCATGCGTATGACCGATCAGCGCCGCGTTATCGCGCGCGTCATCGAGGCGGCCACCGACCATCCCGATGTCGAAGAGCTCTATCGGCGCGCCTCGGCCATTGACGATCGTATCTCGCTCTCGACGGTCTACCGCACGGTCAATCTGTTCGAGGAGGCGGGGCTCGTCACCAAGCACGACTTCAAGGACGGGCGGGCGCGCTTCGAGCTGATTCCCGACGAGCACCATGATCACCTGATCGATATTCGCTCGGGCACCGTCATCGAATTCCGCAATGAGGAAATCGAGGCCATTCAGGAGGTTATCGCCAAACGTCTGGGCTACAGGCTGGTCGACCACCGCCTTGAGCTTTATGCTGTGCCGATTGGAGCCGATGGAGACAAGATCAAGAAATGATCTTTCGCGTGCCGTTCTTCCTGTTCGTGCTGCTGCCGGTGATGATCGTCATTATCCCGGTGCAGGCTGTGATCAATGCATTGAAGCTGCCGTGCTGGGGCGTACTGCCACGCTTCTTTCATCGCCTCGGCTGCATCTTCTTGGGCCTGCGCGTCACCGTGATCGGCAAGCCGGAAACCGGTCGCGCGACCCTTCTGGTCTCCAACCATGTGTCCTGGACCGATATCGTCGCGGTGGGGTCGGTCGCTGAGGTGACCTTTGTCGCCAAGCGCGAAGTGAATGACTGGTTCTTTGTCGGCATGATGGCCCGGCTGCAGAAAACCATTTTCGTCGATCGGACCCGGCGCTCCGACGCCGGTCGCACCGCCCAGGAAATGGGCGCGCGCATGGCCAGCGGAAATGCGGTATTGCTGTTTGCCGAAGGCCAGAGCGACATCGGCACCCATGTGCTGCCATTCCGCTCGGCGCTGGTGGGCGCCGCCCAGCACGCCATGATCGAAGCGGGCGCAACCGATGTACTGATCCAGCCGCTGACCATAGCCTATACCAAGCTGCAGGGCCTGCCGGTCAGCCGCAACGAGCGGTCGATGATCGCCTGGGTGAAGTCCAAATCGATGGGCCAGAACATCCGCGAAATCCTCTCCGGCCCGGTCAAGGACGTGACGGTGGCGTTTGGTGCGCCGCGCCTGTTGCGCGAGACCGACAATCGCAAGGTCGTCACCAAATCGGCCGAGGACGATGTGCGCACCATGCTGGTGGCGCTCAACCGCGGCCAGCCGCTGCCGGTTCTCGCCGATCAATCCCTACAAGTTTAGCCATTAGGGCTAACGCAGGGCTTCGCTTGGGCGTTAAGCTTTCGTTAGCTATGTCTAGTCCGGTATTTCGGGAGATCGGACATGGCCTGGCAGATTTTAGCGATTGTCGTGATCGTCGGCGTCACGATCGTCTTGTTCATGCGGGACGAGAGGCGGCGCAAATCCGACCTGGCCCTGGCGCGTGCTGCTCAATATTATGCCCGCGTGCCTTATCAGCCCCACGCCTGGGCACCGCTGCCCGAGCCGTCTCGGCCGCGTCGTCGCACGGGCGGGCTC
This sequence comes from Devosia epidermidihirudinis, assembly GCF_000971295.1. Classification (GTDB taxonomy): domain Bacteria; phylum Pseudomonadota; class Alphaproteobacteria; order Rhizobiales; family Devosiaceae; genus Devosia; species Devosia epidermidihirudinis. The sequence continues at coordinate 186,168 of NZ_LANJ01000016.1, forward strand.
AGCGAAACACAGCGCAGTGCCCTGCGCCGTCTGGCTGCCAAATAATACTGCAGTGATCCCGGGGCGAGACTAGCCGCCCAGCGTCGCCTTGAGGCGCGCAATGATCGAGGCGGCCTTGAGCATCAGGGCCATGTCGATGTCCTCATTGGAACTGCCGGGGGGAATGTCGGCCCACACTGGAATAGCGAGCTCGTGCACCTGTTCACGCCCATCCTGCTGCTCAGCGAGCACGGCTCGAACGTGGCCGGTGGTGCGATCCTTGAGGCGTGGATGCGCCTGCTTGTCGCTCACCGATATATCTATCAACGCGAAACTCATCTCGGTCCCAAGCCGGGCCATCCGTAACCGGACGACACCTGTAAACGTGCTCTGTGGGCGACGAATCCGTCACCCACGCGGGAGCCCCGATGCTGAACTAAGCCGACATGCGCCCGATTACAACAACGCGGAGTCCGGGCAAAAAGTTCTCCACAACAGTCACAAAAGTGCAGGAATCAGAGGGGGCTGTCAGACCTTGACGGCGTGCGCAATCCGGCCGGCATCGCCAAACACCTCGATGTAGCGGGCAATTTCCTCAGGCGTGCCGGTGGCCTTGGCCGGATTGTCCGACAACTTGACCGCCGGGCGGCCATTGGCCTCGCTGACTTTGGCCACGATCGAGATCGGATCGAGCCCGTGATTGACGCCATCTGGTGCGCAGCCTTCAAAGTCATTGGTGAGGTTGGTGCCCCAGCCAAACGCCATGCGCACCTTGCCGTCGAAGTGCAGATACGCCTCTTCGATCATGTCGACGTCCAGCCCATCCGAGAAGATCAAAAGCTTCTCGCGCGGATCGCGGCCGCGGCTCTTCCACCAAGCAATGATCTTTTCGCCGCCGGGAATGGCCGGGGCGCTGTCGGGGCGGAAGCCGGTCCAGTCGGCGACCCAATCGGGCGCATTGCGCAGGAAGCTGTCGGTGCCAAAGGCGTCGGGCAGCACGATCTTGAGATTGCCGCCATAATAGCTCTCCCAATCGGTCAGCACCTGATAGGGCGCAGCCTTGAGGGCGTCGTCGGTCTTGGCCAGCGCCGCCAGCACCATGGGCAGTTCGTGGGCATTGGTGCCCAGCGCCTCAAGGTCATTGTCCATGGCCAGCTTGACATTGGAGGTGCCGGTAAAGGCCTCGCCAATACCTTCCTTGAGCGCTTCCACGCACCAGCGCTGCCACAGAAATGAGTGACGGCGGCGGGTGCCGAAATCGGAAATCTTGAGGTCTGGCAGCTTTTGCAGCCGCTCCACCTTTTCCCACATCTTGGCCTTGGCGCGGGCATAGAGCACGTCGAGTGCGAACGGGCCGTAATGCTTCATCGCGGCACGGCTGCGCAGCTCGTTGATGATGGCGAGTGCTGGGATTTCCCACATCGAGGTTTCCAGCCACAGGCCCGGAAATTCCAGCACGAACTGGCCGTCGCGCTTTTCCAGGCTGTATTCCGGCAGACGGAACCCTTCGAGCCATTTGAGGAACGCGGGTTCGAAAATCTGTTCGGAGCCGTAAAAGCTGTTACCGGCCAGCCAGATCATTTCTTTTTTGCTGAACCGCAGTGTGCGCGCATGATCGAGCTGCGCGCGCAGCTCATCGATATCGATCTCTTCGGCCAGCTTGACCGATTTGGTGCGGTTGATCAGCGAGAAAGTGGCGTCGACCTTGGGGTAGAGTCCCCAGATCATCTGCAGCATCAGCAGCTTGTAAAAATCGGTGTCGAGGAGGCTGCGCACAATGGGGTCGAGCTTCCAGGTGTGATTATACACCCGCCGGGCCATATCGGTGTAAGTCGCCATTGGGTGTCTCCTCTTCGCGGCAAAGGTTCTAGCGCGCAGGCAGAGGGTTGGAAAGGCGGACGGCGCGCTTGCCGCCCACCTGACCAAATTACTTTGCTGCGGCGTCCGCCAGCATGGGCACCAGATGCTCAAGCGAATACTCAAGCGCCAGGGTAGAGCCCGCCGAGAACGCGGCCATCACGTCTTCTTCGGGATAGACGGTGCGGCCGGCAATCACAGCCGGGAGCTTGGCCAGGATCGGGTCTGCCTTGAGCTCGGCAACGCTGGTATCGAGCGTCAGCAGCACAACCACATCAGCCTCCAGCAGGGCGAAGTTCTCGGGCGCAACTTCGACGAAGAAATTGCTGCCGGCGGCGTCGATCACCGGCTGGGTTGGCGAGAAGCCGAGCTGGGTCATCAGATCAAAGCGCGCATCGCCGGGCAGATAGAGACCATAGGTGTCGCTATATTTGGCAACCACGGCGACGGTCTTGCCGGTAAATTCGGGATGGGCGGCGGCGCTATCGGCAATGCTCTTGTTGGTGGCAGCGATCAGCGCTTCGCCTTGTTCGGGAATACCCATGGCGGCGGCGATCTGAGCCACCTGAACCGGCCAGCTGGCGGCATAAGGCGCCGTGCCTTCGGGCCCGAACACCGTCGGCGCGATGGCCGAGAGACGCTTGAAGGTTTCTTCCGAATTGTCCGAGCGGATGTTGACGATGACGTCTGGGGTGGTGCTCAGCAGCAGCTCATAATTGGTCTCGCCGGACTCAAGGATGACTGGCTTGTCGTCGCCCAAAAGCGGTAGGGCCCAGGAGCCAACGCCGTGCTCGACCATGCCGATCCAGTTGGATATGGCCACCGGCCGCACGCCCAGTGCCAGCACGATCTCGGCATCCGACCAGCCAATCGCGGCAACGCGCGCGGGCTTTTCCGGGATGGCAATGTCGCCAAACATGGTGGGAACGGTGATCGCCTGCGCAAAGGCTGCGCTGCTGGTTAGCAGTACGGCTGATGCAAGGGCGAGGGGGAAGCGGCGGGACATCATGCGGGCAACTCCTTGAGTGATGCCCTGCTATCGCCCGTCTCGGCGGATGCTGCAATAAATATATGAGTATTTATGTCATAATAATTATTCAGGCGCCGAGCTGAAAGGTCTCGAACCGCCCCAGCGTCTCGTCAATCGCTGCCTTTTCCTCGGCACCGACGTCTTCGAGCCATGTCCATTTCTGGATCAGGAGCTTGCGCGCCGCCCGATCCGTCTTGAGGTCGATAGCGGCCACGATCCTGTCGCCTTGCAGCACGGGCAGGGCGAAATAGCCGAACTGGCGCTTGGCCGCCGGCAGGTAGGCCTCAAACAGATGGTCGTAGTCGAACACCAGCTTGAGGCGCTTGCGCTGGATGATCAGCGGATCAAACGGCGAGAGGATATGCACCAGCGTCGGCGGCTCGCTGGCTTCGGCTGTCAGCGTTTGCGGCTGTGCCCAATGGGGCACTTTTTCGGCGCCCTCAATGCGCACTTCAACCAGTGTCTTCTGCCGCACGCGCCGCTCGATCAGCTCTTTGACCGCAGGTTTGCGCGATGGCACGAGGTGGCAGATGGAATCGAGACTCACAATGCCCTGGCTGCGCAAGGCGCGGTCGAGCAGATAGGCCGTGACCTGATTTTCGGTCGCCGGTTTGGGCTGGCGCTCCCAGGCGAAATGCCGCCCGGTGAGATCATAGGTCTTGAGCATGCCCTGACGCTGCCCGATGGTGACATGGCCCTGATAGAACATCATTTCGAGCACGCGCTTGCTCGGCTTGCGGCTGGCCCAGGGGTGGTTCTTGTCCACTAGTTCGTCATCACCAATATCGCGGATCGAGAGCGGGCCCTCGTCGCGGAGCCGCTTGAGCATCTTTTTGGCTTCGTCCGGCGCGACCGAGCCAAACCAGCGCGTAGGATTGTCGCGGTGCTGCTTCATGGCGCCCAAGAAAAACGGCAGATCGGCCACCGGCACATAGCTCAGCGCGTGAGTCCAGTATTCGAAGACGGATTTGTCGACCGATTGCGCCTGCGCCAGATGGCTGCGCTGATAGCCGGGAATGCGTGACCACAGGATGTGGTGGTGGCAGCGCTCGATGACATTGATGGTATCGATCTGCACATAGCCGAGGTGGCTGATGGCCCCCAGCGTCGCCTCGGCTTCATTGCCAAACGGTGCGGCGCTGTCGAGCTTCTGCGCTGCGATCCAGATATGGCGGGCGCGGTTCGTTGAGAGGCTGATGGGCGATTTAGGCAAGGCGCGGCCTCCGATTCGGAGCGCCAGCATGAGGGGCCAGCGCCGCTCGCGTCAATTGACGGGCAGGCTTGAGCGGAACCAGCCGCCGCCGATGACCGAAACATCGCCGTGGCGGGTGAGCTTGGTGCGCATGGCGTCGAGTTCCGCCTGTGACCAGCCCGGCGCCTCGGTCACGGCGACCCAGCCATCGAAATAGTCCTGTGGCGCGTAGACATGGCCAAAGCCGATGGGCGCGGTCTGGGCCAATGCCATATCGAGCGCGACCTGGAGGAACGTCACCACGGGATACCAGTTGAGCAAAGGCGAGACGCCCGCGCCCCGAACGCCCATCAGCCAGCTTGGCTCGCTATAGACCATGCTGGGCTCGAAAAAGACTATGGGGTCAGTTGGATATTGCAGGTAGACGATCCGCATCGGGCCCCAGGGAATGGTGGGGTCGAGGGGCCCACCATTGGAAAACCGGACGACCGAGGAATCGCCGACCTTGGGCTGCCACCAAGGCGAGCCATCATCCCGGTTATCCGTCGCCGAGCGCCAGGTGGCGCTGGCAAAGGGCGGGCCGACCCAGAGCGCGCCCTGAAACGGATCGGCCAGAATGTCATAGAGCTGCGAGGACGCTGCCGAGCTATAGGCGCCCAGGCTGAGGCCATGGAGATAGAGCTTTGGGCGACTGTCCTTGGGCATTTCGGTCCAGCGCTGATAGACGGCCTGAAACAGTGCCTTGGCGGTTTCGAGCCCCACATCGGGCTCGGACACCAGCGACAGCCAGCTGGTGAGATAGGAATATTGCACGGCCACGCTGGCCACATCCCCGCCATGGAGGATTTCCAGCGTATCGATGGAAGAGGGTTCGACCCAGCCCGTGCCCACTGGCATGATCAGCACCAGAACCGAGCGATCAAAGGCACCAATGCGGTCCATTTCCGCCAGCGCCAGATCGGCGCGCTGATCGGGCGTTTCGGCCGAGCGCAGTCCGACATAGACCCGCAGCGGTTCCTTGGCGGGCTTGTTGGTGAGCGCGGCGATTTCGTCTGGCGTTGGACCGGACTGCACATAAATGCGTGCATCAAGCCCGATGGTGTCCCAGGGCACGAGGGAGGCGGCGCTGCCCGAGCGATTGGCATCGGTCGGCGCGCTTTCATAGCTACCCGCCAGCCGGTCGAGATTGCCATAGAAGCGGTCCGCCAGCGCCAGTGCGTTGCGGGCAACCACACCATTGCCCACGGTCCAGGTGAGGATGCCCACGGCGATGAGGCTGAAGACGAAGGCGACCCGGCGCGGAATGAGACGCCCGAGCCAGCCCGAGACCAACTGCACGCCCCGCACCAGCGCCGTTCCCAGACCGATGAGGATGGCGGCAGGGACAATGGCAATCAGCGCCACGAGCAGCGGTTGATTGGCCTCCACAGGCGGCGCACCCATGCCCTCGCGGATTGAGTTCTGCCAGCCGGTGGAAAACCACAGGAAGGTCACTGTCAGCAAGAGGCACAGGAATGCAAAGCCCCGCCCGACCCAGCGCGAGACCCGCCGATTGGGCCAGGACAGTTCAAGAAAATCCCAGAGCCATTCGAGGAAAACGCCAATGCCATAGCCCGCCGCAAAGGTGCAGCCGCACAAAACGCCCTGCACGGCAAAATTACGCGGGATCAGCGAGGGCGTAAGCGAGAGGGCAAAGAACACGAGGCCCAGCAACCACCCGCCGGTGGAGACCTTGTCGAGTTGGCGCCCGAGACGGCGCATGGTCAGGCGCAATGTCGTGTTCATCGACCCATCACCGTTTGTCCCAGCGCGATCGCGCCCCAGATGGCTGCCACAGCAATGGCCAGGCCCAGCAGGGCGATCAGCACGCCCACAATAACCCCAACACCATCGCGATTGATCCGCGACACGCAGATGACAGCAATGCCCACATTGGGCACAGCGTTGATGAAAGGGATCGGCACGATCATTGGTGCGCTGACCAACAGAATGAACCAGCCCGTCATCGCTTCGGTGCGCGGGCCGACCAGAAATTCGAGTCGTGGGCGGGAGACCTTGCCCACCAGCCCCGCCAGCCATTGCAATTGCTTGACCATCTTGGACAAAACGCCGGCGGGTAGGGTGCGTTGCCCCACCCAACCATTGAGGCGCAAAGGCACGCCGCGCAGGCGCGCAATAGTGGTGCTGATAATGATGATGGCAATGGTGCCGCCATAGCCGGGCGGGCCGGGCAACATGTTGAGCACGCTCAGCACCAGCACGATCATGGTGTAGGACGCGGTGCCAAGCATGGCGATCAGGCCGTCGGCGGTTACACCGTCGGCCTGCTTGATACTGGCGGCAATCGCCGTCACGCGGGCTTCTACAGGGGTCACATCATTGCCGGATCAGATCGCATCGCGGTCACTATAGCGCACGACCCGGTCCCGCCAACCCCAAGGGGCCTCAGAGGGTAAACCGGCCTTCGGAGACGATCTCGGCCAGTGGCTTGCGCGGGCTGGCGAATTCGCGTTCGCGCAGACCGTCTGGCAGATTAGCCGCATCGCCCTGGCGACCAATGGCCACGGCAATTTCGATGCGCATGGAATCGGGCAGGCCCAGTTCCACCTTGGCGCGCTCATAATCAAGACCCGCCATGCCGTGGGCGTGCCAGCCCAGCTTGGTGGCCTGCAGCGCCAGCATGCCCCAGGCCGCGCCGGTATCGAAGGCGTGGGTCTTGTTGGGTGATTCTTCGGTGCCGGCAGAATTGAAGCGGGTGGTGCGCGAGGCGACGAAGATCAGCGCCGCGGCATGCTGCGCCCAGGCCTGATTGAACGGGGCGAGCAGACCCAAAAGGCTCTGCCAGTGTTCGGTATCGCGGCGGGCATAAATGAAGTGCCATGGCTGCACGTTGAAGGCCGATGGCGCCCAGCGCCCGGCTTCCAGAATGGTCAGCAGATCTGCTTCGGGGATCGCTTCGTCGGTGAATGCGCGGGGCGACCAGCGCGCCAGCATGTCGGGATCAATGCGATGTTCAGTGCTGCGCGGCAAAAGAGCGGTCATGGCAAGTCCAAAGGCAAAAGTGGTGATCTCCCCGCCTCGTAACTAGGCCCCAGGATCGTCTATCGCAAGCCCGCAAAAATGATTTCACTGTTCAACAAATCGCGCCATTGGCTCAGTGCGCGTGTTCGCCCATGCATTTGCCGTGGTCGGCAAGGGCTTCGACAATCTGGCAATCGCAGATCCGGCCACGCCCGCATTCAGCGATCATGCGCTCAAGCTCGGCCTGCAGCGCCTGAAGGCTCTCGATGCGGCGCGTGACTTCAGCCAGGTGGTTGCGGGCAATGCTGTCGACCTGATGACACGAGGCCTGTGGCTCGGCGGTCATGGCCAGCAGCTCGCGGATATCCTCGATCTCAAAACCCAGCTCGCGCGAATGGCGGATGAAGTTGAGCCGGTCGACCTCGGCCTTGCCATAGCGGCGCTGATTACCATCGGTGCGAGGCGCGGAGGCCAGCAAACCGATCTGCTCATAATAGCGCACGGTGGGCACCTTGACCTGCGTCCGCTTGGCCAGTTCTCCGATTGAAATGTTCATTTTTCCCTCTTGAACCTCTAGTGGCTAGAGCTTGTAGCATCCTTTCACACAAGATGAGAGGCCCTGCAATGAGCGACCAAAACCCCACCCAAACCCGCTTCCGTGTCGGCGGCATGGATTGCGCATCCTGTGGGGCCAAGGTGCAAACTGCTGTCAGCCGCCTCGCTGGGGTCGACGCGGTGGAAGTGTCGCTCAGCGCCGGGACGATGACGGTGACCCATCAGGGCAGCGTGCCGCCTGCGGTCATCGCCAAGACCGTCAAGTTCCTTGGCTATAGCGCGGTTCCGGCAGGCGAGAAAACGCGAGACGGCGGGCATGACCACTCCGCTCATGCGCACGACAACGACCATGGGCACAGCCACGGCGAGGCCGCGCCATCGGCGCACTTCGATCTCGGCGCAGGCCCATGGTGGAAAAGCCCCAAGGCCATGCTGACCGGGCTTTGCGCCATCGCGCTGGTGGCGGCCTATATCCTTGGACAAATCTTCCCCGTGCTCGATCACTGGGCGTTTCTGGCGGCCATGCTGGTCGGCCTTGTGCCGATCACCCGGCGCGCTGCTGCCGCAGCGATGACGGGTACGCCGTTTTCCATCGAAACACTGATGAGCATTGCCGCCATCGGCGCCGTCTTTATCGGCGCGACCGAAGAGGCGGCGACCGTGGTGCTGCTGTTTCTTGTTGGCGAAATGCTCGAAGGCGTTGCCGCCAGCCGGGCGCGCGACAGCATTCGCGGGCTCGCTTCACTGGTACCCAAGACAGCCTTGCTGGAACAGAACGGGGTGACCACCGAAGTGGCGGCTGCAGCGCTGCGTGTCGGCCAGACCATTCTCGTGCGTCCCGGCGACCGCATTCCGGCTGATGGGGACATCGTCGACGGCGATAGCGCCATAGATGAAGCGCCCGTGACCGGCGAAAGCGTGCCCAAACGCAAGAGCGTGGGCGACACGGTCTTTGCCGGGACCATCAATACCGATGCGGTGCTGCGCGTCCGTGTCACGGCGGCGGCATCAGACAACACCATTGCCCGCGTTGTGCGGCTGGTTGAGGAAGCCCAGGAGAGCAAGGCGCCCACCGAGCGTTTTATCGACCGCTTCTCGCGCATCTATACCCCTGCCGTGCTGGTGGTCGGTGCGCTGGTGGCGATCGTGCCGCCGCTGCTGTTCGGGCAGGAATGGGCCGAGTGGATCTATCGCGGCCTTGCCGTGCTGCTGATCGGTTGCCCCTGTGCATTGGTCATTTCGACCCCGGCCGCAATTGCGGCGGGCCTGTCGGCCGGTGCGAGGCGCGGCCTGCTGCTCAAGGGCGGGGCTGTGCTGGAAACCCTGCGCACCATCACCATGGTCGCGCTCGACAAGACCGGCACGCTGACTGAAGGCAAGCCTGTCGTCACCGACATCATCGCCTATGGTCGCAGTGAACGCGATGTGCTGTCGCTGGCCGGGGCATTGGAAACCGGCTCCAGCCACCCACTGGCACTGGCGGTGCTGGCGCGAGCCAAGGCCGACAAGGCCCCTGTGCCCCCCGCCGCTGCAGCCAAGGCGGTGCCCGGCAAGGGCGTTACCGGCACGGTAGGCGGCAAGGCGGTGTTCCTGGCCTCGGCGCAGGCAGCCGCAGCAATTGTCGCGCTGACCCCGGAGCAGGTCGGCCGCATCGAGGCGTTCAATGATGACGGCAAGACCGTCTCGGTATTGCTGGTGGATGATGCCATTGTCGGCATTCTCGCCATCCGCGACGAGCCACGCGACGACGCACGGGCTGGCCTGGCAGCGCTGAAGGCCGCTGGAATTGGCGCCATCATGCTGACCGGGGACAATGCGCGCACGGCGGCAGCCATAGGGCAGAGCCTCGGCATCGAGGTGCGCGCCGAACTGTTGCCCGAGGACAAGCAGCGCATCGTTCGTGAGCTGCAGGCCCAGGGTAAGGTCGTTGCCAAGATCGGCGATGGCATCAATGACGCACCCGCGCTGGCAGCGGCCGATATCGGCATTGCCATGGGCGGCGGCACCGACATTGCCCTCGAAACCGCCGACGCCGCGATTCTGCATGGTCGCGTCGGCGATATCGCCAATATGGTCCAGCTTTCCAACACGGTGATGCGCAATATTGCTCAGAACATCACCATCGCGCTGGGGCTGAAGGCGGTGTTCCTCGTCACCACCATTCTGGGCATTACTGGGCTGTGGCCCGCTATTCTGGCCGATACCGGCGCCACGGTGATCGTAACGCTCAACGCGCTGCGCCTGCTCGGCGTGCGCTTCGATACCGCCAAGGCCTAAAATCCAGCGCCCACCCGGGCAGGATGTTCGGGTGGGCGTGCTTTTGCGGCGGCGCTTTTGTATGAGATGGCGCCATGAGCAGTCTCAGCACACTCGCCAGTACGGCCACGGGCCGACAAGAGATCAAGAAAAGCCGCTTTATCGCGGTGGCCGGTCCTGTGAGCGACGAGGCCGAGGCGCGTGATTTCATCGCGACCCATAGCGATCTGACCGCCAACCACAATTGCTGGGCCTGGCGGATCGGGCAGGGTTATCGCTTCAATGATGATGGCGAGCCGAGCGGCACGGCGGGCAAACCGATTCTGCAGGCGATCGACGGGCAGGCGCTGGACCGCGTGGCGGTGGTGGTGACGCGCTGGTTTGGTGGCGTGCTGCTGGGCAGTGGCGGGTTGATGCGGGCCTATGGCGGCACGGCGGCGCTGTGTCTGCGCAGCGCCGAGAGAATCGCGCTGCTCGATACCGTTCCGGCCACGGTGAGTTGCCTGTTTGGGGATCTGGCGCTGCTGCAGGCGCGCCTGACCGCTCTAGTGGGCGTGCAAATGCAGAGCCCGGCCTTTACCGAAACCGGCGCAGATTTGATTCTGGCGATTCCACGAGGCGATGCTGAGGCGGTTGCGCAGATGGTCACGGACCTGACAAGCGGCCGCGCTATCGTGCGCCTGATCGAATAAGTGCCGGAAAAATGGTGCGAACGCTCAGGCGCTGCAGCAGCGCGTCAGGTTTTTGCAAAAAATGGAAAGAAATGGTGGAGCCTAGCGGGATCGAACCGCTGACCTCTTGCATGCCATGCAAGCGCTCTCCCAGCTGAGCTAAGGCCCCATTTCATTGGGTGTTTCTAAGGGGCGTTGCCCGTCGAACGAGGCGGAACCTAAGGGATGATTCCGGAAGGCGCAAGTGCCTAAGTGACACTTTTTTATTTGGTCGGCTGAACCAGCCAGCCGACCAAAAAATTCATTTAGATCAACGGTCTTCGTCGCCGCCGACGTCAAAGCCGAGTTCGTCGTCCTCGTCTTCGTCTTCCTCAAGGAAAACGTCAGCTTCGTCTTCGCCGAGTTCTTCGTCGACTTCGACGTCCTCGACATCAGGAATGTCCTCGTCGCCGGATTCTTCGGCGTCGGCATCCTCGAGCGAAACGATCTCGGGCGCCGATGCGTCCTCGACCTCTTCTTCGTCTTCGGTCTCGTCCTCGTCATCCACCTTGCGGGCAGTTGCGGGAGAAGGCTTGCCGGCCAGAACCTGCTCGAAATAGGAGCGAGGATAGGACTTGCCGGTATAGGGGGACACGATCGGGTCGAGATTGAGATCGTAGAACTTCTTCCCGGTATCGGGATCGGTCCGTTTTGTGCCGCGTTCGGAACTGGCCATCGATGTTCCTCGTGGAAGGGTTTAGGGGCTTTCAAGGCCCGGTTCGGTCAGTCCGGTTATGGACAAACCCCGGCCCTGTCAAACCGAAAATGTGCCAGCCTGCCGCGCGCGCCATTGCCGCGATGGCCTAAACCACCATGCCCATGTTAAGCCCGACCAGTTTCGTCTCTCAATTGCCGGCCCATGACCAGTCCTGAACATACCGCGATTCCGCTCACAGCCACCGCCCCTTCCCCGCTGAGCGGACGCTTCGCGACGCCAGGCGACAAGGCGATTTCTCATCGCGCGCTGATCCTGGCAGGGCTGGCGGTGGGCCAGTCCACCATTAATGGATTGCTTGAGGCCGATGACGTGCAGGCGACGGCGGCGGCGCTGCGGCAATTGGGCGTAACAATCGTCAAGCAGGGCGATGCCTATATCGTCTCAGGCCTTGGTGTGCGGGGGCTCGGCCAGCCTGCGGGCGAACTCGATCTTGGCAATTCCGGCACCGGCGTGCGCCTCCTGATGGGGCTTTTGGCCCCATATGACTTCGCCACCAGCTTTACCGGCGACTCCACGCTGACCCGCCGGCCCATGCGGCCATTGCTCGATGCCTTGCGCGCGATTGGCACAAAGGTGACCAGCGCCGAGGGTGACCGTCTGCCGCTGACGCTGGAAGGTCCCGCCATGGCGCGACCCATTCATCACATCTCGGTGACGCCATCCGAACAATTGAAGTCGGCGCTGCTGCTGGCGGGGCTGCACAGCCCCGGCACGACGACGATTGTCGAAAAGGTGCCGACGCGCGACCACACCGAAAAGCTGCTGGCGGCGTTTGGCGCTGAGATTGCCACCAGCGTTGACGATGCGGGCACCGCAACGATCACTCTGGCGGGTATGCCTGATCTGCGGCCCCAGCATGTGGTGGTCCCCGGCGATCCGTCTTCGGCGGGCTATGGCATTGTCGCCGCGCTGATCGTGCGCAAATCCGATCTGCTGGTGGAAAACGTGCTGATCAACCCGACGCGGACCGGGTTGATCGATACCCTGCTCGAAATGGGCGGGGACATTCAGTTTATCAATCAGCGCGAAACCGGCGGCGACATTGTTGCCGATCTGCGCGTACGCTCCTCGCGCATGAAGGGGGTGACGGTCAGCGCCGAACATGCCGCTTTGATGCTCGACGATATCCCGACCCTGGCGGTTGCCGCCGCCTTTGCCGAGGGGCCGACGCTGATTGAAGGGCTTGCCGAACTGCGCGAGCAGGAATGCGACCGGCTGGCCGCGACGCTGGCAGGGTTGAAGGCCAATGGCGTTGACTGTGCGCTGCGTGGCGATGCGCTCTCCATCACCGGGACGGGCAAGGTCACCGGCGGTGGCATGGCGCAGTCCTTTGGCGATCATCGCATTGCCATGAGCTTTCTGGTGCTGGGGCTTGGTGCAAAAAAAGGCGCCAGCGTTGATGACAGTGTGCCGATCTCGGCCAGCTTCCCCCATTTTGCCGCAACATTGGCCGCTCTTGGCGCCCAGTTCGATCCTGCCGAGAAAGGCCAGCCATGATCATCGCCGTTGACGGACCCGCTGCGTCGGGCAAGGGCACTCTGGCGGGCGGCCTCGCCAATTATTACGGGCTGCCTTATCTCGATACCGGACTGCTCTATCGCGCCGTCGGCCTCGCCATTTCGGGCCACGAGGATCGCCCAAACTTTGAGACAGTGGCCATCGCGGCAGCTCAAGCGCTCGACGCCAGCCATCTGACCGATGTGGCCGAGCTGACCACGGCGCAGACTGGCGTGCTGGCCAGCAAGGTTGCGGTTATCGGTGGTGTGCGGGCGGCTTTGTTCGACTATCAGCGCAATTTTGCCACCCAGCCGGGCGGCGCGGTGCTGGACGGGCGCGATATCGGCACCAAGATCTGCCCCGAGGCCGATGTGAAGCTCTTCATCCAGGCCGACAGCAAGGCGCGCATGGAGCGGCGCGCGCGCCAGCTGGAATCGCGCGGCGTGGTGGTTGATCGCTATGCGCTCTATCACCAGATAGAAGAGCGGGACGCCCGGGACTTGGCCAATCCCAATGGCGGCTTCTACAAAGCGGACGACGCGCACTTGCTCGATACGACGCTTCTCGATATAGAGGCCGCACTCCGCGCAGCCATCGCGATTGTCGATGGGACCATGGCGCGCAAGGCAGGGTCTTAGGGCCTTAATCCAACCTTGTGCGGTTCGGCCCCGGCCATCACCGAGCGATGCTACGGGAAACTACCGCAAATCAACGTTTTGATCGGGCGCTCGCGCGCCGGCATTTCCTCGTGAAATGGCGGGTTTCCGGTCCTTCAACCCCAAACCACCGGTGCAACGGAGAAGATATTTGGCACAGCAAACTGTGACGAAAGAAGATTTTGAATCGCTGCTGATGGACTCGTTCGTTGATAACGAACCCCTAGAGGGTGCCGTTGTTAAGGGCACCGTCGTTGCGATCGAAAAGGACCTTGCGATCATCGACGTCGGTCTGAAGACCGAAGGCCGTATCGCACTGAAGGAATTCGGCCAGGCTGGCCGTGACGGCACCATCAAGGTGGGCTCGATCGTCGAGGTCTATGTTGACCGCGTCGAAAACGCTGCCGGTGAAGCCGTTCTGTCGCGCGAGAAGGCTCGCCGCGAAGAGAGCTGGGTCAAGCTCGAAGAAATGTACAACAACAATGAGCGCGTTGAAGGCACCATCTTCAACCAGGTCAAGGGTGGCTTCACAGTCGACCTCGAAGGCGCCATTGCGTTCCTGCCACGTTCGCAGGTCGATATCCGCCCAATCCGCGATATTGCTCCACTGATGAACGTGCCACAGCCTTTCCAGATTCTGAAGATGGACAAGCGTCGCGGCAATATCGTCGTGTCGCGTCGTGCTATCCTCGAAGAGTCCCGCGCAGAACAGCGTTCGGAAATCGTCCAGCAGCTCGAAGAGGGCCAAGTTGTCGACGGCGTGGTCAAGAACATCACCGATTACGGTGCGTTCGTTGATCTCGGCGGCATTGACGGCCTGCTGCACGTTACCGATATCGCATGGCGTCGTGTGAACCACCCGTCCGAAGTGCTCACGATCGGCGAGACCATCAAGGTCCAGATCGTTCGCATCAACCACGAGTCTCACCGTATCTCGCTGGGCATGAAGCAGCTTCAGGCTGATCCATGGGACGGCATCGAAGCCAAGTATCCGATCGAAGCCAAGTTCACCGGCCGCGTCACCAACATCACCGACTACGGTGCGTTTGTTGAGCTGGAGCCAGGCATTGAAGGCCTGATCCACGTGTCCGAGATGAGCTGGACCAAGAAGAACGTCCACCCCGGCAAGATCGTTTCGACCTCTCAGGAAGTCGAAGTTGTCGTGCTCGAGGTCGATCCCGACAAGCGTCGTATCTCGCTTGGCCTCAAGCAGACCCTGGCAAACCCATGGGAAAGCTTCGCCGAGAAGTTCCCAGTCGGTTCGGTCATCGAAGGCGAAGTCAAGAACAAGACCGAATTCGGTCTGTTCATCGGCCTCGACGGCGATGTGGACGGCATGGTTCACCTCTCCGATCTCGATTGGCAGAAGTCGGGCGAAATCGCTCTGGAAGACTACAACCGCGGTGACATGGTTTCGGCCAAGGTCCTCGACGTTGACGTCGAAAAGGAACGCATCTCGCTGGGCATTAAGCAGCTGTCGACTGGCGAGACCTCGTCGGACGCACCAGCTGGTGCTGATCAGGGCGGCATCCGCAAGGGCGCTGTGGTCACCGGTACCGTTGTTGAAGTCAACGAAGGCGGCATCGAAGTCCGCATCGCTGACACCGAAATGACCGCCTTCATCCGTCGTGCTGACCTCAGCCGCGATCGTAACGATCAGCGTCCAGAGCGTTTCAGCAAGGGCGAAAAGGTTGACGCTCGCGTCACCCAGTACGATCGCAAGACCTCGCGCATCCAGCTGTCGATCAAGGCACTGGAAATCGCCGAGGAAAAGGAAGCCGTCGCTAACTACGGTTCGTCCGATTCGGGCGCATCGCTGGGCGACATTCTGGGCGCGGCCCTCAAGGATCGCGAAACCAAGTAAGCTTTACTTGTTCGAACCCGGGCCCGCGCTTCACAGCGCGGGCCTTTTGCTTTCTAACATCAGTCCATGAGTACGCGATTGCATTGGCGCCCCCTGACGACGCTCGACCTGCCCGCTGTGGAGGCGATCGCTGCTATCGTTCACCCGGCTTTCCCCGAGGATGCCGCGGTGTTTGCCGAGAGGCTTGCGCTGTATCCCGATGGCGCGCGCCTGCTCGAAGTCGACGGCGTTCCCTCCGGCTACATCCTCAGCCATCCCTGGCGCTTCAAGGCGCTGCCCGCGCTCAATGCGCAACTCGGCGCCATCCCGGCCGATGCCGACACCTATTACGTGCATGATCTGGCGCTGCTCAATGCCGCGCGCGGCACGGGTGCTGCTGCAATGATTGTCGGTGATATCCTGCGCCTGGCCAGGGCCGGTGGCTACGCCACCATGAGCCTCGTCGCCGTCAATGGCTCGCTGCCGTTCTGGTATAAACACGGCTTCCGCACGCTCGACGTTCCCGAGCTCACTGACAAGCTCAACAGCTACGAAGCCGCCGCCCGTTTCATGGTCAAGCGGTTGACCTGATCGGCGGCGGTCGCTACGCCAACGGCACTGACGATGCGAGGCACTGATGAGCGAGCAGCCGACGATTGATCCCATCCGTAAGGCTGATGAGCCCCATGCGGTGATGGCAGCCGAGATTTATCGCCGGTCACGGGGGCTCTGGCGGGTGCTGGCATTTGTCGCTCTGGCCGTCGCTGTCATCGCCATTGCGGCGCGCTTTGCGCTGCCGTCGACCGGCGCAGGCGCTCACATCGCGCGCGTGGTCGTCGATGGCACGATTTCCAGCGACCAGGGGCGCCTCAGGGCGCTTGCTGACCTTGGCGACGACGATGCGGTCAAGGGCGTGATCATCTCGATCAATTCTCCGGGTGGCACGACGGCTGGCGGCGAGGAGCTCTACGAGGCGCTCGGCCGGCTGCGGGCCAAAAAACCGACCGTGGCGGTGATCAACGAGCTGGGCGCGTCGGCGGCCTATATGACGGCGATTGCCACCGATCAGATTTTCGCGCGGCGTCTGTCGATCGTGGGCTCGATCGGTGTGCTGTTCCAGCACGTCAATGCCGGCAAACTGCTCGACACTATTGGCGTGGAGCTCGACAAGGTCGCTTCGGGGCCGCTCAAGGCCGAGCCCGATTACAGCAAGCCGATGGAGGGGGCGGCGCGCGCATCCATCGCGGCGCTGGTTGATGACAGCTTTCAGTGGTTCGTCGATGTCGTGGCCGAGCGGCGCGGCATGGAACGCCCCAAGGCGCTGGCTTTGGCCGATGGCCGGATCGTGACGGGACGCATGGGCGTCGAGACCGGTTTGATCGACGCCATTGGCGGCGAGCTTGAGGCGCAGGCCTGGCTGGAGGCCGAGCGTGCCGTCCCTGCCGATCTCGATGTTGTGACCGTCTGGCCTCTTCCGCAGGGCGATTTCAACTGGATTGCCTCATTTTTAGGCGGACAGGCCCGTGCGGCACTCGGATTACCCGCTGAAGGCCCCATTACGCTTGACGGCATGGTGTCGCTTTGGCAGGTTGGCGCTGCCTCATAAGTGTAGAGGTGGGCGGCCTTAAATCCGGAGCCAGGAATGATTAAGTCGGAACTCGTCGAGAAACTCGCGGCGGAAAATCCACATTTGTTCCAGCGCGACATCGAAAACATCGTCAACGCCATCCTCGATGAAATCGGGGACGCCATGGCGCGGGGCGACCGTGTTGAACTGCGCGGCTTTGGCGCGTTCTCGGTCAAAAACCGTCCCGCCCGCGTCGGTCGCAATCCGCGCACCGGCGAACAGGTGGACGTGGGCGAGAAATACGTGCCACAGTTCAAGGCAGGCAAGGAAATCCGCGAGCGGCTCAACCGCTCGTAAACGGGGCTAAGGCTCCATCGGAAATACGCGCTTATGGTCAGTAAAATCGTCGGCTGGTTGGTGCTGGTTCCGCTTTGTGCGGTGCTGATCGTGTTCGCCCTCGCCAACCGCCAATTTGTCATTGTTAATTTCAATCCGTTCGCATCCGTCGATCAGCTTGCAGCGCCTGGCTATGGTGTGCCGCTTTTCGTGGTGCTCTACCTTGTTCTGCTGATCGGCGTTTTGCTGGGCGGCATTGCGACCTGGTTCGCCCAGGGCCATCATCGCCAACGCGAGCGGCACTGGCGACGCGAAGCCAATCACCTCACCAGTGAGCTGTCTGCCCTGCGCAAAAGTCAGGGCCAACCCGCGACCAGCCCTACGGCTGATGTCGACGATCTCTTGGAACTCCGCTGAGTATAGAAATGGCCGATCAACCGATCGTCAAAATCTGCGGCATCAAAACCTCCGCTATCCTTGAAGCAACCATCGCGGCGGGCGCCGATATGGTGGGTTTTGTTCACTTTCCGCGCTCCCCCCGTCACGCCTCGATCGAGGATATCGCCAACCTCATCTCGGAGGCGCGTGGCCGCGTTCAAACCGTGGTGCTGCTGGTCAATCCCGACAACAGCACCGTCGCCGAAATCGCCGCGCTGGGTCCCGACTGGATCCAGCTGCATGGCCCCGAAACACCCCATCGTGTCGAGGCCATTCGTGCCGAGGCGGGCGTCGAGATCATGAAGGCTGTGCCCATCGGCTCGGCCGAAGACGTTACCCATGTCGCCAGTTTCCTCGATGTTGCCGACCGCATTCTGGTCGACGCCAAGCCGCCCAAGGGGGCCGATCGCCCCGGTGGGCTGGGTGAGACCTTTGACTGGGGGCTGCTCAAGGCGCTTGACCCGTCACTCCCCTTCATGCTTTCCGGGGGCCTGACACCTGATAATGTCGCTGACGCCATAAGGTCCGTGCGCCCGTTTGGGGTGGATGTGTCCTCCGGGGTCGAAAGCGCGCCGGGCGTCAAGGACGCGGGCTTGATCGAAGCCTTCATCCGCAACGCGCGCGCCGCCCTCTAAGCCAAGCCCTTCGGTCATGCGGCCGAAAGGTCGATAATTCGAAGGATATCAGCAGTGGAAACCGACGGTCTGAACTCGCTGCGAAACGGGCCTGACGAGCATGGCCGGTTTGGCATTTATGGCGGCCGTTTCGTCGCTGAAACGCTGATGCCGCTGATCCTGGATCTCGAGGCGCATTATCGCGCCGCCAAGATCGATCCGGCTTTTGCCGCCGAGCTGTCGGATTTGTCGACCCACTATGCCGGGCGGCCCAGCCCGCTGTATTTTGCCAAGCGCCTGACCGATCATCTCGGCGGGGCCAAGGTCTGGTTCAAGCGCGAAGAGCTCAACCATACCGGCAGCCACAAGATCAACAACTGCCTCGGTCAGATCCTTCTGGCCAAGCGCATGGGCAAGACGCGCGTCATCGCGGAAACCGGCGCGGGGCAGCATGGCGTGGCGACGGCCACTGTCTGCGCCAAGTTCGATCTGCCCTGCACGATTTTCATGGGCGCCACCGACGTCGAGCGCCAGCGCCCCAACGTGCTGCGCATGAAAATGCTGGGCGCTGAAGTGCGCGCTGTGACGGCTGGCGCCGGTACGCTCAAGGACGCCATGAATGAGGCGCTGCGCGACTGGGTGACCAATGTCGACAGCACCTATTACCTGATCGGCACCGCGGCAGGCCCTCATCCCTATCCAGAGATGGTGCGTGATTTCCAGTCGGTGATCGGCACCGAACTCAAGGAGCAGTTCTTCGCTGCCGAGGGCAAGCTGCCTGACGCCGTGGTGGCCTGTGTGGGCGGCGGCTCCAACGCCATTGGCACGTTCCATGCGTTCCTTGATGACGCATCGGTCAAGATCTATGGCGCCGAAGCGGGCGGCCACGGCATCGACACCGACAATGGCCACGCCGCCTCGATGACCGGTGGTCGTCCCGGCGTGCTGCATGGCAACCGCACCTATCTGCTGCAGGATGCGGATGGCCAGATCCTTGAAGGTCACTCGATTTCGGCGGGTCTGGATTATCCGGGCGTGGGCCCAGAACACTCATTCCTGCATGACAGCAAGCGCGTCACCTACGCGCCGATCACCGACAATGAAGCGCTCGAAGCCTTCCAGCTCTGCACCAAGCTCGAGGGCATCATCCCCGCGCTGGAATCAGCACACGGTCTGGCGCAGCTTATGAAGGTCGCTCCCACCATGGACAAGGATCAGTCCATCGTGCTGTGCCTGTCCGGGCGCGGCGACAAGGACGTCGAAAGCGTCGGCAACTATCTGGGGCTGCTGTAGTCATGACCAACCGTATCGATGCCCGTTTTGCCGCTCTGAAGGCCGAAAATCGTCCGGCGCTGGTGACTTTCATTATGGGTGGCGACCCAGACCTTGCCACCGGCCAGGCCATTCTCGAAGCGCTGCCGCAGGCTGGTGCTGACATTATTGAACTGGGTATGCCCTTTTCCGATCCGATGGCCGATGGCGTGGCCATCCAGCTGGGCGGCCAGCGGGCTCTCGCGGCGGGGCAGACCCTGCGTGGCGTGCTTGGCATGGTGGAAGATTTCCGCCGCAAGGACGAGCACACCCCGATCGTGCTGATGGGCTACTACAACCCCATCTATGTGTTCGGCGTCGACAAGTTCCTCGCAGCCGCCAAGGATGCCGGTGTAGATGGACTGATCGTCGTCGATCTGCCCACCGAGGAAGATGATGAGCTGTGTCTGCCCGCGCTCAAGGCGGGGATCAACTTCATCCGCCTGACCACGCCCACGACGGACGACAATCGTCTGCCGGTCGTGCTCAAGAACACCTCGGGCTTTGTCTATTATGTATCGATGACCGGCGTGACCGGCGCGGCGATCAAGTCGCGCGGCGCAGTGGGTGACGCGGTTGCGCGCATCAAGAGCCACACCGACCTGCCAGTCGCTGTCGGTTTTGGCATCAAGACCGCCGAAGACGCTGCCGATATCGGTCGCTATGCCGATGGCATCGTGGTGGGCTCGGTGCTTGTCGAAGCCGTACGCACGTCGCTGGACAATGGCAAACCGACCGATCGCACGGTGAGCGCCGTGCGCGATATCGTTGCGGATCTGGCTTCGGGCGTAAAGCGCGCCCGGGCTTAACTCCCACTACATGCCTATCTCCACCCTCGGGCGTGACCCGGGGGTGCGCGCGGTGAGCGTGAGCGGGGATGTATGCGGTACAATCCACAAATGAGTGGGTTCTGCACTTTGCTCTCGGCCCTTCGGCCTGATAACAATTGCCACAATTGACCCCTAGGTGACGTTACCGTCCCATTGCGAGGCTCGCCATGAACTGGATCGATAACTTCGTCCGCCCCAAAATCCGCTCCATCCTCGGCCAGAAGCGCGAGATTGGCGAAAATCTATGGGTCAAGGACCCCGAGTCCGGCGAGATGGTGTTCTACCGCGATCTCGAAGCCAATCAGTGGGTCGTGCCCAATTCTGGCTACCACATGAAGATCAAGCCGGTAGACCGGCTCAAGACCTTCCTCGATGACGGCAAATATGATGTCGTGCCGGTGCCCCCTGCGGCGCAGGACCCGCTGAAATTTCGCGCCCAGAAGCGCTATGTCGACCAGCTCAAGGAAAACCGTGCCAAGACCGGCTATGACGATGCCGTGCTGGTGGCGACCGGCAAGCTCTACGAGCGCCCCGTGACGGTTGCCGTGCAGGATTTCGATTTCCTTGCCGGCTCGTTGGGCATGGCCGCCGGACAGGGCATCATTACCGGGCTTGAAACCGCCGTTCAGCTCAAGACCCCGTTCATCCTCTTCGTCGCCTCGGGCGGCGCGCGCATGCAGGAAGGCGTTCTGGGCCTGATGCAGATGCCGCGCACCACCGTCGCCGTGCTGCGCCTGCGCGAAGCGGGCCTGCCCTTCTTCGTCGTGCTGACCAACCCGACCACGGGCGGCGTGACTGCGTCTTACGCTATGTTGGGCGACGTGCAGCTGGCTGAGCCCGGTGCCCTGATCGGCTTTGCCGGTCAGCGTGTTATCGAGCAGACCATCCGCGAAAAGCTGCCCAAGGGCTTCCAGCGCTCGGAATATCTCTATGAGCACGGCATGGTCGATATGGTTGTGCATCGCCATAACCTGCGCTCGACCATTGGCTCGCTCGCCGGGATTTTCACGAAGGCAGACGCCTCACCTGAACTCACCAGCTCGGCGCCGGCGATTGCCCGGGCCAGCCTCCGGGACGCAGCTGTGGCAGCAGAGGGTGTGGATGACGATCTGGCCACGCCGCCAAACCCTGCTCACGCTGAATAACGTCTTAACCCGCACTTAAAGGGTATTGCTTAGTCTCCCGTAACAGTCAGCGAAGGGGCGTGAAAACCGCCCCTGCGCTTGCTGTTCTGGGGGGAAGTTCGTGTTCAAATTATCCATGCCAATCGCCCGAAAACTGCCACTGGCACTTTTGGGCTCCGCTCTGCTCGTCAGCCTGGGTGTCGGCCTGGCGAGCTACACAA
This sequence comes from Devosia epidermidihirudinis, assembly GCF_000971295.1. Classification (GTDB taxonomy): domain Bacteria; phylum Pseudomonadota; class Alphaproteobacteria; order Rhizobiales; family Devosiaceae; genus Devosia; species Devosia epidermidihirudinis. The sequence goes on from NZ_LANJ01000016.1 coordinate 207,923, forward strand.
TCGGTAGTCAGGCCCTGAGGGAATCTGCCGAATCCACCTTGGTGACGCTGGCCAATGAGCGCGCAGCCAAGGTCTCGACCTATCTCAAATCGGTGGAAGACGACCTGATCGCGACCTCGCGCTCGGATGCGACCATTCAGGCTCTGCGCGACCTGGGAAGCGCGTGGATCCAGTTCAAGGTCGACCCGACAGCCGAAGCGCGTCAGATCTATGTGACCGACAATCCGCATAAGGATGATCTGTCCGCGCTCGATACGCTGGGCACTAATGGCGCCTATGACGTGCCCCATACCCGCTTTCATAACGGCTTCCGTGGCCAGATCGCGGTGCGTGGTTATCGCGACCTCTATCTGTTCGACCTCAAGGGATTCCTGGTCTACTCCGTCAACAAGCGCGACGATTTCGGAACCAATTTCGCGCCCGGCGGCGCGTTTGCCGATACCAGCCTGGGACAAGTGTTTCAGCAGGCGCTGGCCATCGATGATGCCGACACCATCGTTTTTGCCGACTTTGCGCCCTATATCGCAGCCGACAGTCAGGCCGCGAGCTTTTTCGCTAAGCCCATGTTCAATGCGCAGGGCCGCAAGGTGGGTGTACTGGCTTTCCAGCTTCCCGCCGAGCGTCTCGACGAAGTCATCGGCGACCGGACCGGTCTGGGTGACAGCGGCGAAGTGATCGTTGCCGGTTCCGACGGTCTGCTGCGGACCAATTCGATATTCTCGGATGCCAACGATGTGCTGGTGACCCCGTTTGCCAGCCCCGTGCTCGATCTGGCTCTGGCTGGCACCGCCAATGAAGGCGAAACCAGCGCCTATCGTGGCACCGACATGCTGGCCGCCGCTGCGCCCATCACGACACGCGGTGCGCCATGGGCCGCCGTGGCCGTGATGGCAACCGATGAGGTCTTTGCGCCCATCACCAATATGCGCAACATGATGCTGCTGATCGGCGCGGCGCTGCTTGCGGTTGTGGCGGCCGTCGGACTGTTGTTCTCACGTACGATCACAACCCCGATCACCCGGCTCACCAGCACCATGCAGGCGCTGGTCAGGGGTGAACTCGATGTCGAAGTGCCCGGCGCCCACCGTCGCGATGAGCTGGGCGCCATGGCTGCGGCCGTGGAAGTGTTCCGCGAGAGCGGCAAGCAGGTGGCCCGCATGACCGAGGCCGAGGCCGCGCAGGTGCTGGCCAATCAGGCCGAGCGCGCCAAGATGATGGTGACCCTGCAGCGTGCCTTTGGCGAGGTGGTGGATGCCGCCATTGCCGGTGACTTCAGCCGCCGCGTCGATTCCCAGTTCCCCGATGCCGAACTCAATGGCCTGGCACGCTCGGTCAACTCGTTGGTTGATACCGTCGATCGTGGTCTGGCTGAAACCGGCGACGTTCTGTCGGCCCTTGCTGACGCCGATCTGACGCAGCGGGTTGAGGGGCACTATGAGGGGGCTTTCGCCCGGCTCAAGTCAGATACCAATGCGGTGGCAGAAAAACTCGGCGAGATCGTCGGGCGGTTGCGCACCACATCGGGCTCGCTCAAGATCGCCACGGGTGAAATCCTCTCCGGCGCGAACGATCTGAGTGAACGCACCACCAACCAGGCCGCGACCATCGAGGAAACCTCGGCCGCCATGGATCAGTTATCGGCAACGGTTTTGGGCAACGCCAAAAAGGCCGAGTCCGCCAGCGAACAGGCCGCAGTGGTCTCGCAGACGGCGATGCAGGGCGGCGAAGTGATGAACCAGGCGACCGAGGCGATGGAGCGGATCACCGCCTCCTCGGCCAAGATCTCCAACATCATCGGCCTGATCGACGATATCGCGTTCCAGACCAACCTGCTGGCGCTCAATGCCTCGGTGGAAGCGGCGCGCGCAGGCGATGCAGGCAAGGGCTTTGCCGTGGTGGCCGTGGAAGTGCGGCGTCTGGCGCAATCGGCGGCCGGCGCCTCGCGCGACGTCAAGGTTCTGATCGACCAGTCGGCGACCGAAGTCCGAAGCGGCTCCAAGCTGGTCTCCGACGCGGCGGCCAAGCTGGAATCCATGCTGTCTTCGATCCGCGACAATACCAAGGCGTTGGAGACCATCGCCCAGGAAAGTCGCGAGCAGGCGACGGCGCTCGATCAGGTGCATACGGCCGTGCAGCGGCTCGACCAGATGACCCAGCACAATGCTGCGCTGGTCGAGGAAACCAATGCTGCCATCGAGCAGACCGAGGCACAGGCCAGCGAGCTCGACCGGATCGTCGACGTGTTCAATGTCAGCGGTCATCGCATCGTCCACCAGCCGTCCGAGCCCGCCCATCGCGGTGCCCGTTCGGTGCGGGACAAGCTGAAATCTGCTGCCGGTTCCTATCTCAATCGCGGCAATGCGGCGGTGGCAATTGATCCGGAATGGTCCGAGTTCTAGGACCGGGCAAACCCAAAGCGTGGGGAGCGATCCTTCCCATGCTTTTGCATGTTGAGACTGGCTTCGATCAGGGCTAACTCAGGGGCTCATATATCGGGGTCCTGCCATGTCGCGCACAGATGCCATCCTCAAGCGTCTTTCGGAACTGCATCCAAAGCTGATCGATCTCAGCCTGGATCGCATGCTGCCGCTGCTCGACGCACTGGGCAAGCCGCAGGCCAAGCTGCCGCCGGTGATCCATGTGGCGGGCACCAATGGCAAGGGCTCAACCATTGCCTATCTGCGCGCCTTCCTCGAGGCCGCTGGCAAGACCGTCCACGTTTACAATTCCCCCCATCTGGTGCGCTTCAATGAGCGCATCCGTCTGGCCGGCAAACTCGTCGACACCCGCCGCCTCAATGCCACCCTGGAGCGGGTCGAGGCGGTCAATGCGGGCAACGCGATCACCTTTTTCGAGGTGACGACAGTTGCCGCCTTTGTGCTGTTCGCTGAGACGCCTGCCGATTACCTGCTGCTCGAAACTGGCATGGGCGGGACGTACGACACAACCAATGTGGTCGAGCATCCTCTCGGCACCATCATCACCCCCGTCGATCTCGACCATCAGGCTTTTCTGGGCAACACCATCGCCGAGATCGCCGTGAGCAAGGCGGGTATCTTCAAACGCGGCGCCAAGGCGGTGATCGGCGTGCAAAAGGAAGAGGGGCGCGTGGTGCTCGACAAAGCCGCGCGACGACTGGGCATCACGCCGGTCTGGCAGGGCGAGGACTTCCACGGCAGCGCTCAGGATGGCCGGCTCGTGTTTCAGGACGAGGACGGTCTGCTCGATCTGCCGCCGCCCGCGCTGTTCGGCATCCACCAGTATGATAACGCGACGCTGGCCATCGCTGCAGCGCGCCATTTCGGTCTGCCGATTGACGCCGACGCCTTGGCGCGTGGCCTGCGCAATGTGGTCTGGCCCGCGCGCATGACGCCCATCAAGGGCAAGCTGCGCGATCTGCTCGATCCGGCGTCCGAGCTCTGGCTCGACGGCAGTCACAACGCCCATGGCTCGGCCGCGCTGGCCGCCGCCATGCGGACCATGAACGAGAGCCGTCCCGCGCCACTGGTGCTGATCATGGGCATGATGAACACCAGATCACCGCAGGATTTCCTGGCCCACTTCAAGGGGCTGGCCGAACAGGTGATCACGCTCACCATACCCGGCGAAGCCAATGCCCATAGGGCGGACTATATCGCCGCCGAGGCGCGGAAGGCCGGGTTTGCCGCCCGGCCCAGCCGCTCGGTGCGCGCGGCGCTCAAGACCGCGTCGGTCCTTCCCGGCGCGCGTGTGGTGATCTGTGGCTCGCTGTATCTGGCGGGCGATGTTCTGGCGAAAAACGGCACCCCGCCGGATTAATACTTGCCCTGTTCGCTCCCGACAAAGGGGTCAACAGGGCTGGTGCCAGCAAAGGGGCGCCGTCCCAGAATGGCTTCCACCACAGCTGCCTGCAGCGCCTCGCTGGAGCCATAGGCGTTGACATAGGCGGGCACGCGCGGCGCGTCGTAGAGATAATAGGGGTAGCCGAACGAGATCATCAACGTCGGGATGTCGTGCCAGTAGCGCGCCATGGCGCCGAACACTGATCCGGTGAGCTTGACCCAATCGAGGAAAATCCGGCTGCGGCCAAGCGTGGTTTCCTCGGCAAACAGATACAGCACCAGATCGAAGTCCTTGGGGCTGACATTGAGGCTGGGCGTATAGAGCGTGACCTCAAAGCCTTCCTTTTCCAGCCGCTCCGGCACGCTGAGCGGCAGAGGATGGGGCACGAAGGGCAGGATCACCCCGCCTGAGAACACCAGCACGCGCTTGTGCTTGTTGGGTGCGATCGGCACTACGCCCGTCACGTCCTTGACCAGTGTGGGCACCCGAGCGGTGACGCTATCGACCGTCATCCGGCTCTGCTCGCTGGACACCACTGCCTGCGCGTTTGCCAGGCTCAGGTCAGACCGTTGCTTGTGCAGGCCCAGCGCCGCCTTGAGCGCCAGAACGCGCGTCACGGCTTCATCGACCCGCTCCTGCGTCAGCCGTCCGTCGGCGACGGCTTTGACCAGCCGCATCAGATCGGCATTGGAATCGTCGGAGAAGAGGATGACGTCGCAACCCGCGATCACCGCTTCAGGCAACACCACATCGCGCGGGCCCCAATCGCCCATGCCCGCCATGGGCGTCGCGTCCGAGACAATGAGGCCATTAAAGCCTAGCTGGTCGCGCAGCAGGGTCTGGTTGAGCACCCGGCTGAGCGATGCCGGACGATAGGCTTCGGCGCCTGCATCGGGATCGAGTTCGCGCACAAAGGCGGGGAAGGCGATGTGCGCGGACATGACGCTCAACACCCCGGCGTCGATGGCCTTGCGATAGAGCCGACCAAAGCTGGTCTCCCATTCGCTGATGGAGAGCGGGTTGACGGTCGTCACCAGATGCTGATCGCGGTCGTCATAGCCTTCGCCGGGCCAATGCTTGACTGTGGCGGCGACGCCATTGGCCTGAAAGGCCGCAATCTGCGCCAGCGCATGGCGCTCGATCTTGTCGATATCGCTGCCATAGGAGCGCGTGCCGACGATGGCGCTACGGAAGGCCGCATTGATGTCGATGACCGGGGTGAAGCTCCAGTTGAGCCCCACGGCGCCCGCCTCCTGCGCCATGATGGTGGAGATGGCTGTCGTCGCCTCCACATCGTCAACCGCGGCAAGGCCTAGTGGATTGGGCACGCTGCTGCCAAACGGCAGGCTCATGCGGCTGCCTTCAAGATCGGCGCTGATGAACAGGGGGATAGGGCTGTTGCCGTTCAGCTCGTTGGCAAGGCTCACCTCGCTTGCCAGATCGCTGGAATAGATGCGGGTGATGCCGCCGGGGCGGAAATTGCGGACGGTTTCGGCGACTTCAGCCGGAGCGCCGCGTTCCAGCAGCACAAAAAGCTGGGCGAGCTTGTCGCGGGGCGTCAGGCCATCGCGGGTCGTATTGACCCAGGCGATGGCCGCGTCATCAAGATGGAACGGGGCAGCTGAAAGATCGATGGCGGCCAATGGGTATCCTCCCCAAGTCTTCTTTTGACAGAAGAATTAGCAGAGAACGGGCCGCTCTGTCTCAGGCGGCGTGGGATTCCAGCCACTTGACCAGCTGCGCGCGCGACTGGCCTGCACCAACCTTCATATCGACCGGCTGGCCGTTCTTGAAGATCACCAGCGTCGGCATGGCGCGGATGCCGTATTGGGTGACGGTGGATGGATTGCTGTCGACGTCGAGCTTGACGATATTGACGGTGTCGGTGAGGTCGCCCGCCACCTGCTCGAGGATTGGGTCCATCGCCTTGCAAGGGCCGCACCATTCCGCCCAGAAATCCACCAGCACCAGTTTGTCGGATGCCAGAACCTCTGTTGCGAAATCGGCGTCAGTCACGTGGTGGGCCATCGTCTTCTCCATCGGTAAGTTACGATGGAGATTAGCGGGAGTCGTCGCGCCTGGGAAGCGGCACAAAACATTGTGCGCGTGGGCAAACAAAAACACCGCCGGATCGCTCCAGCGGTGTTTCGAAGTCTGATGGCCAGCCGGGATTAGACGGCGTGGCTCTCCAGCCATTTGGTCAGGCCGGCCTTGGGCGTGCCTGCACCGATCTTCATGTCGGCAGCTTCGCCGCCCTTGAACAGGATCATGGTTGGAATAGAGCGGACGCCGTACTTGACGGTCGTGGACGGGTTCTCGTCGATGTTGAGCTTGACGATCTTGACCTTGCCGGCCAGCTCAGTCGACAGCTCGTCGAGAACAGGTGCGATCGCGCGGCACGGCCCGCACCACTCCGCCCAGAAATCCACGAGGACGGGCTCTTTGGAGTTAAGGACTTCCTCGCCGAAATTGGCGTCGGAAACGTGAGTAGTCATGGTGTTCTAGCCTTTGGGTTGAAAGCGGCGGTCTCTGTGCGCCTAAAGCTGGGAAGAGTCCAGCATTGGTGCAAGGAGGGTCACCGCATGGTGAAGCCAGATATGTCGGCCGCGAGATCGTCCAGCGGCAAATTCATGAGCGATTCCAATTGGGTCCATAGGATCGCCACGCGGACGGACCGCCCGGGGAACAGCTGACCTGCAACCAGTGCATATAGGCCCAACTGGGTGCGATACTGGTTGGGCACGGCGCTGGGAGAGGTGGGCACGGCCGCGTCGGATTTGTAGTCCACCACCAGCACGTCCGATTCGTTGACCACCAGCCGATCCATGCGCCCGGCAATGCGAATGTCCTGGCCATCGCGCTGTCCATTGATCAGGAATGGCACTTCGGCGCGGCTATTGGGCCCGAACAGTTCGGCCAGCTCGGGCCGCGTCAGGATGGACATTGCATGCGCGCCAATGGCGGCGTGGCGCTCGGGCGCATCACCCAACAGCACCTGGAGGGCCTTGGGCACCACCTGTGGCCAGAGCGACTTCTCCACCCGCCCCAGATGCTGCAGCAGGGCATGCAGCGCGATCCCGTCCTTGCGGGCGGCATCGGCGTCACGAACCTGCTCAGCGGCGCTGTCGAGCGCCTGAAGCGGCGCAACACGGGTGCTGGCAGCGCTGGGCGTAACAATGGGCACGGCTTTGTGCGCGGCGAGCGGCTCAAAGCGCAGGCCAACCACATCGCGGGCATCACGACCACTTGGCGCATGCGGCTGTTGTGCCGCCCAGGTCGCCGGGTAGATGATCGCGTTGACCGTGCCATCATCGGCTTTGGTCACCGTGCTGAGAGGCAGCAAGGCGGTCTCGATGGCAGCGTACCAGCTGCCCTCAAGCTGGGTCTCGGGCTTGGCCGAGGCATTGAGCGCGCCGGTGACGTAAAGCTCGTCTTCGGCCCGCGTCATGCCGACATAGAGCTTACGCCAATATTCCTGTTCGAGATTGGCCTCGATCTCCTGCTTCTTCTCGCGCGTTTCGAGCACGTGTTGCTTGTCGCCAGCCGCATGGATCAGCAAGGGACCGGGCGCTTCAGACAGCACATAGCTGGGGCGGCTCTTCTGTTTGCCGCTGGGCTTGCTGGTGGCATCGGCCAGAATGACGATGGGCGCTTCAAGGCCCTTAGCGCCATGCACGGTCATCACCCGCACGCCGGCGCCCGTATCGGCGAGATCGCGCTTGATCGAAACATCGCGGCGCCGCATCTCGGCAACGAACCCTTGCAGGGAAGGCTGACTGCCCTGCTCATGGCTCAGTGCCAGATCGAGCAGTTCGGCGAACACTTCGTCGACCTCCGTCCCCAGCCGGGCATGGAAGCGCCGCAGCCCGCCTTCGGCATAGAGCACGGCAGTCAAAAACTCGAAGGGGCGTTCAAAGTCGAGCTCGCTGCGCCAGCGGCCCAGCGTTGCGGCGGCGTCAATGGCATGGGGAAGCTGCGAGCCCTCCATCGCCGACCACAGGCTTTGCCCGCTGGCACGCGGATTGGCGATTTCGAGTAGTTCGTCGTCGCTGACGTCGAACAGCGGCGAGCGCAATACGGCCGCCAGTTGCAGGTCATCGGCAGGGTTGAGCAGCACGTCGCAGACGGCGAGCAAATCCATCACCGCAATATGGCCGGTGACCTTGAGCCGGTCGGTGCCCGGCGTCGGCAGGTTCTCGCGTCGAAGAGCGCGGATCACTTCCTGAAACAGCGTGCTGCGCGACTGGACGAGGATCAAAACGTCATCGGCGGTCACCGCGCGTCCACGTCCGGAAAGGGCACGACCGCTCTCGATCCAGAAGCGAATTTCCCGGGCAATGCGAGTGGCAACCTGGCGTGGGGCGGTCTGTTCGGCTTCCACCGGCTCGATGGGCCATTCCCCACTCGCCGGACCGCCGCTTTGTTGCTGCAGCGGGGGCCAGAGGGTCACGCTGCCGCCGGTCATGACGCGGGCGGTGTCGTGATGCACCTTGTCGCGCGACAGCAAGGCCGCCTGGATCGGGTGCTGGTCGCTGACCAGATCCACCGCCTTGAGGATTTCGGGCAGGGTGCGGAAGCTGGTGTGCAGCGGCAGCGGCTGGAAGAGCATGCCGGCCTCTTCGGCGCGACGGCCAAACTCGGCGCCGGTCTCGCCAAACAGCGCTGGCTCGGCCCCCTGGAACGAATAGATCGACTGTTTCTGATCGCCCACGGCAAACAGCGAGCGCGGCCGCGTCACCGCGCCTTCACCGGCAAAAAATTCTTCGGCAATGGCTTTGACGACACGCCACTGCTCGCCATTAGTGTCCTGGCTTTCGTCGACCAGAATATGATCGATCCCGGCGTCGAGCTTGTAGCGCACCCAATCTGCCGCATCGGTTTCAAACAGATGTGCTAGCCGTTCGACCAGATCGTCAAAATCGAGCAGCGAGCGGCTGCGTTTTTGCCGCTCATAGCGCTCGGCGATGGCTGCAATCACATCGAGCAAGGCTTCGCTACGCTGCACCAGTTGCGCGCCGGCAATCGCCGCATCGAGCGCCACGATCCGTTCCTGTTCCGCGACGAAGCGCTGGAAGATGTGGGGGTAGCTCGCCTGCTGCTTGGCGGTCAGCAATTGAGCGCGCGGGCCCTTGTCAGTGAGAAACGCCGCGCGCAATCCGGTCGCCGTCATGGCATCGGGATCGATGCGTGCGATGAGATCGATGAAGCGGCGGCTCCCGTTGGGATCGCCCTCGAACAATTGCACCGCTTCGCGCAGGTCGAGCGGAGACAGCAGGCTCTCCGAGATCAGCTTCTGGTTCAGTACGGCTGGTGTTTCTGTGCCGGTGCCAACAAAGCGGCGCAGGTTGGCCTTGGCGGTGTCGACATCGGCCAGCACGGCCTTGAGCTTGCGCCCATCGCTCAGCGCTTCGCGAATGGCATCGCCGATCTGGCTGTCGCTGAGGCTGACAAACAGCGTCTCGACCGCACCCTCAACGCCCAGCCCTTCGGCCAGAACGGCCTCGCGCGCTGCCAGCACCATGGCCTCGCGCTCGTCATCCTCGATGACGGCAAAATCAAACGGCACCCCAGCTTCGAGCGGAAACCGATGCAGCACCGATTCACAAAAGGCGTGAATGGTGACGATCTTGAGCCCGCCCGGGGTTTCCAATGCCTTGGCAAACAGGGTTCGTGCGCGATCGAGCAGGGCCGGATCAAAGCCCGGTCCTTCAATGCCGACCAGTTCGGCTTCCAGCGCAGATGTCTCCATGACCGCCCACTGCGCCAGTTCCTTGGCGACGCGGCGGCGCATCTCGGCAGCGGCGGCCTTGGTATACGTGAGGCACAAAATGGTCTGTGGCGCGACATCGGCCAGCAGCAGCCGCAGCACGCGGCGCGTCAGCACATAGGTCTTGCCCGACCCCGCATTGGCCTCCACCCAGATCGACCATTTAGGGTCGGCGGCGCGCGCCTGATTGGCGCTGGTCTGGGCCGGAACGCGAAGCTGTCCCCTCATGCTTCGTCCTCTCCGCCGTCAACGGCAGTCCATTCCGCCACGCGCGCCAGATGATCATAGGCCCCGGCAAAGCGCTGCGATTTGAGCGGCAGCAGGCGCGCCGTCATCGGCACATCCTGAAACAGGAAATAGGCAATGTGGCTCTGCATGCGGCGGGCAATCTCGTCGGCGGCATCCATCAGGTCAAAGCCATCGGCTGGGGTGAAATCCTTGCGGGTAAAGGCATCTGGCCCCAGCCCGATCTTGATATAGGTGAGGGCCGAGCTGTCGGCCGGCACGATGGCCTCCAGCGCTCCGGCCTTGGCCATCTGCGCTTCGAGCAGCAATTGGGGCACTTCAAATGCCTTCATCGCGCCGGGCGAGGGCGGCGAGCCGGTCTTGAAATCGATGATTTCCAGCGTGCCATCCACCATCTCGTCGACGCGGTCGGCGCGGCCGGTGATGGTGAAGGTCTCGTCCATGGCCAGGTCCCACTTGCCGTCGATCTCGGCGTGGCGCTTGCGCACATTGGAATTGCGCGCCCGCTCGAAATCGAGGAACTGCGCAGCGGTGGTTTCAAAGCGGCGCAGCCAGATATCCCGACGCTCGCCAATGGCGTCGAGCCCGGAGAACTTTTCGACCGCGATGGTGCGCAGAATATCGGGCGCGTCGGCGGCCATCACATCATGCCTGTCTATGACGAACTGCGCGAAGATGTCGTGGATGATGGTGCCGCGCTCGCGCGCATCAGGCGTTTCGCCCAGCGGGTCGAGCGGGCGCAGCTTGAGCACATGCTTGGCGTGAATGTCATAGGGCGAGCGCATCAGCGTTTCGATCTCGGTGACCGAGAGGCGGCGCGGACGCCTGTGGGCGGCAGGGCTTGGCGCAGGGCGTGCTGCGGGTGTTGGCAGGCCCACGGCGTCGATCCGACGGGCCTCCTCCAGCCAGCGGGCACCCTTGGCCTGCCAGAGTTTGACGTAGTCCTCGCCGGCAAAGGCTTCGAGCCGCTGCAACAGGCGGGAAGCAATGGAGGGGCTAGCGCCGACACGGTCAGACAGCGCGATGATGACGTTGCTATTGCCGAGCCCCTGCGCAAAGTCATGCGCGGCCAGGCCCTGCTTGCGCTCGGGTGGCTGCATTCCGGCCGCTAGCCGCATGCCCCGGCTGAGCCATGGGCCGGGATCGGCGGCCTCCGGCCATTTGTCTTCGTTGAGCGCGGCCAGGATCAGCAGGTCTGGGTTTTGCAGACGCGCTTCGAGCTGGCCCCAGATGGAGATGTCGCCGCGGCGCTCATCATGCGTGCGCACTTGAAAGCCAAGCATCAGCGCATTGAGCACGCCTTCGAGCTGGCGCGGCGCAAACTCATGGCCCTCACCCACCTGTTGGGCCATCTGACGGCCCCATTCGGCCAGCTCCAGCCTACCGGGCAGAGTGGCGCCATCGGCCACGGCCTCGAAGGCCGAGCAGAGAGCGCTGGCAAAGCCGCTGGCTGAGATCAGCTTTTGCGCAAACAGCGACCGCAGCGGCACCAGCGCTGCCTCGATGCGCACGAACAGCGCCTCGATGGCGATGCCCTGATCCTCATTGAGGCGTTTGCTCGGATGCGTCGTGACCTTGTCGATATTGGCCCGGAGCAATTGGCGCAGCCCGGCAATGCCCGGATTGGCGCGTTGCCCACGCAGAAGGCCCAGCTCGATGTCGTCGGTCAGCTTGCCGATGGTGGCGCGGTCCAGCCCAAACAGGGCGGCGCGATTGCGCAGCAGGGAGACCAGATCAACGGCCGAGCAATCGGTGCTGGCGACGGCGAGAATTTGTCGCAACAGGCGTCCCGCTGCCGACTGGAACAGCGGTGCACCGGCCGCATCGTCGACGGCGACATCGAAGCGGCGCAGTTCGGCGGCGATGCGGCGCGCCAGATTGCGATCCGGCGTGACGATGCCAACGGTTTTCTGGTCTTCCAGCGCCTGCCTTGCGGCCAGCGCAATGGCGCGCGCCTCCTCGTCCTCGGTGCGGGCGCGAATGACGGTGAGCCCTTCGCTGGCAGCGTCGAGCTGAGCGGGCGACAAGCGCTGCTGTGCCCACAGCGCCGTGTCCTTAGTCAGCGCCAGCGCGCGGTTCACCAGCGTGGTGCGCGGCGACGTCGCCGGTGCCAGTTCGATGACTGAGGCAATGGTGGCGTCCAGCCCACGCAGCAGCTTGGCCAGACCATATTGCGGGTGGCCGTGCGGGTTGTTCTTGTCGTCGAGCAGAGCCGCATGACCGGCTGGCGTAAGACTGGTATCGAGACCCGGCAGCACGACGGCGCCGCGCGGCAATAGATGCACGGCCTTGAGCAGGCGAGCGGTGGCGGCGATCGAGCCGGTGGAGCCTGCGGCGATGACCGGGCGGTCGCCATAAATCAGTGGTGCGGCAAGGGCTTGCCGGTCGAGACGTTGCCCGCGCAGGGCGGCAACGTCGGCATGGCCCTTGGCGCCAAGGCGCAGGGGCCAGTAGCGCAGCGCAATATCAAGAAAGGTCAGGGTCTGCTGCCAATAGGCGCTGAGATTGGTTTCGATCTCGGGCACGATGGCGGCGATCTCGTCGGCGCTGCGCTCTTCGGTGTGAAGATCATCGATCAGCTGGCCGAGCGACTCGGCCATGGCCAGGATTTCACCAGCTGTCGGCGGCGTCGAGAAAGCCTGACGGCCCGCGTCCGAATTGGCCCACTTATCCACCAGTTGTGCCAGCGCCAAGCGGCGTTCCAGCGCCGATGCGGCGGGCAGCGGGGTCTCGGCGTCGAAGGGCGGCAGGAAGGGTTCTTCGTCCTCGGTTTCACCCCCGAAAGTGCGAATATCGGGTAACAGACTGTGACCCTTTCGCGCGAATTCATCCGCCAATGCTAACTTGGCGCGGCGCGTCGGCAGCACCACAGTGACATCGCTCAGCCAGAACGGATTGTCCTGGCTCCAGCCACCGAGCAGCGTGCCGTCGATGATCTTGTCGGCCAGAACGGCGATGAATTTGGCATGGGGCGCGATGGTGTACAGCGTCATGGCGCGAGCTGGCTTTCGGCATCGGCCAGCGCCTGCGGGTCGCCGACATGGAACCATGGTGCGTTGAGCGCCACGCCCATCAGCGTCTCGCGCTCCAGCGCCGCCTCGAACAGCTCATTGAGCGAGAAGGCGCCGTCCGGCGTGTCCTCGAACAGCTTTTTGCCCAGCAGCGCCACGCCGCCATAGATCACCGGCGCGCCATAGTCGCGGGTGATGCGGCCTTGTGGGTCGAGGCAAAAATCATGGCTGCGGGCAAAGCCGGTGGCATTGCGTGGATGCACGCAGAGCAGCACGATTTCGGCGTCTTCGCCATAACGCGCCAACATGCGGGTGAGCGGCGTGTCGCTTCCGGCGGGCCAGAAGGCGTCGGTATTCATCACCAGGATCGGGTCGGAATGCAGCATGGGCAGGGCGCGCTTTACTCCCCCGCCGGTACCCAGCAAGTCGTCCTCGCGGCTGACTTTGATCAGGCCGCCGAAATGGGCGAGAATCTGGTCGGCGCGATAATGCACATTGGCGACGAAGCGCTTGGCCCCTTCGGCGCGCGCATTGCTGACAATCCGCTCGATCAGCGGCACGCCGGCTACGGGCACCAGCGGCTTGGGAATGGCCTCGGTGATCGGGCGCAACCGCGTGCCCAACCCGGCCGCCAGGAGCATGACATCGGGGAATCGAATGGTGTCGTTCATGGTCGGGATAAGACCGGGGGAGCGGCGCGATGTCCAGTGGGAGCCGCGGCGCTCTCTCACACCCACCGGCGCTGTCCTCGGACTTGATCCGAGGACCACTACCCGCTTGTGCCGCGTGCTGAGTGGCCCTCGGGTCGAGCCCGAGGGCAGCATCTGTGGGGAGAAGGGATACAGTTCTGAGCATCAAGTGGGTGGAGAGACACCCCCACCCTGCTCGATGGACGGACTTAGCAAGCTAAGTCCTGTCTCGCTTCCCTCCCCACAAGGGGGAGGGTCGTCGACTGATGGATCGAACTACGTGCGGAGCACGCCGCCGGTGGATTTGGTGACGGCGGCGACGATGGCGGACGAGACTTTTTCGATGTCTTCGTCGGTCAGCGTCTTGTCGGTTGGCTGCAAGGTCACTTCGATGGCGACGGATTTCTTGCCTTCCCCGACATGGCTGCCTTCGAACACGTCGAACACATTGACGTCGGTGATCAGCGCCTTATCGGCACCGCGCGCGGCGCGCAGGATCACGGCGGCGGTGACCGCCTTGTCGACCACGAAAGCGAAGTCACGGCTGAGCGGCATCAGGGCCGAGAGGTCCAGCGCGGGCTTGGTCTTGGTCGCCTTCTTGCGGGGCTCGGGAAGCGCATCGAGGTCGATCTCGAAGGCGCTGACGGGGCCATGGATGTCGAGCTCGGCGGCCCAGGCGGGATGCAGTTCACCGAACCAGCCCAGCGTGACCTTGGGGCCGAGTGCAATGCGGCCGCCGCGACCCGGATGGCTCCAGGCGGCGGGCTCGGGCAGAACCTGCACCTTGTCGATATCAACGCCCAGCGCGTCGAGCACGGCAGCAAGGTCGGCCTTGGCGTCGAACACGCCAACGGCCTCGGCCTTGCCGGTCCAGTGGCGGCCTGCGCCATCGAGCTTTGCCGTGCCGGTGCGGATGCCAGTGGCATAGGTGTGCTGGCCATCTGGCGTATCGGACAGGAACACCTGACCAACTTCGAACAGACCCAGATCGGACGTGCCGCGATTGGCGTTGCGGCGCGCAGCCGCAAGCAGACCCGGCAGCAGCGATGGCCGCATGTCGGTCATGTCGGAGGCAATGGCATTGGCCAGCTGCAGGCTTTCCTGCCCACCGCCGAAACGGGTGGCTTCATCATGGGAAATGAACGACCAAGTGACTGCCTCATCGAGACCGCGCGACGCCAGCGCCCGGCGCGCGATCCGGCGGCGGTTCTGGATCGTGGTCAGCATGCGTGGCGCCACGTGGTTGAGGCGCGGCAGCGGCTCGACGGGGACATTGTCCACGCCCACCATGCGCATCACTTCTTCCACCAGGTCGGCCTTCTGCGTCACGTCGGGGCGCCAGCTTGGCACCTTGACCGTCAGCACGTCGCCCTTGCCCGAAATCTCAAAGCCGAGGCGCGTGAGAATGGCGGTAACGATCATCGGCTCGACGGAAAGACCGGTCAGACGCTTGACCTCGGAGAGCGGGAATTCGACCACGGTATTGGGGAAGACGTCTTCGCCCGAGAACACCGGCTCCATCGGCTCGCCGCCGCAGAGTTCCAGCACCAGACGCGTCGCCAGCTCAAGGCCGGGCACGGTCAGCGCGGGATCGACATTGCGCTCGAGGCGATAGCGCGCGTCAGAAACGATGCCGGTCTTGCGGCCGGTGCGAGCGACCAGTTCTGGATCCCAGCTGGCGCATTCCATGAAGACGTTCACAGTCTCGTCGGTCGAGCCCGAGCGGATGCCGCCCATAATGCCACCAAGGCAGAGCGGACCCTGATCGTCGGCAATGACCGTCATGGTCTCGTCGAGCGGATAGATCTTGTTGTCGAGCGCATCGAGCGTTTCGCCAGCGCGGGCATTGCGCAGCACGGGCTGGCCGACGATCTTGTCGGCGTCATAAGCGTGCAACGGACGGCCCCAGCCCAGCGACACCCAATTGGTGATGTCGACAATGGCGTTGATGGGACGCAGACCCACGGCGCGCAGACGCTGCTGCAGCCATTCGGGCGATGGACCGTTCTTGACGCCCTTGATCAGGCGGCCACCGAACTTGCGCGCGGTGTTGGGCTCGTCTGCGCCGAAAAGCTGTGGCAGTGCTGCAATCGGGCTCGGGCCCTTGGATGGGATCGGCGACATGTCGGTGGTCTTGAGCGTGCCAAGGCCATAGGCGGCCAGATCGCGCGCCACGCCATAAACGCCGGTCGCGTCACCGCGATTGGGGGTGATCGAGATGTCGAAGGTCACGCCATTAATGCCGACGAAATCGACATAGGGCACGCCGATCGGCGCATCCTCGGGCAGCTCGATAATGCCGTCGTGGTCGGTGCTCAGCTCCAGCTCGGCGGCCGAGCACAGCATGCCGTTCGACACCTGGCCACGGATATTGCCTTTGCCGATGGTCATGTCCTTGCCCGGAATATAGGTGCCGGGCGAGGCGAACACTGTCTTGAGGCCGGTGCGCGCATTGGGGGCGCCGCACACGACATCGATCAATTCGCCGGTGCCCGCATCAACCTTGCAGACGCGCAGCTTGTCGGCATTGGGGTGCTGTTCGGCCGAAACGATATGGGCGGTCACGAATGCCTTGAGCGCCGCGCCCTGCGATTCAACGCCTTCGAGCTCCAGCCCGACCAGGGTCAGCGTCTTGCCGATGTCGTCGACCGAGGCATCGGTGTCCAAATGATCCTGGAGCCAATCGAGAGTGAATTTCATGGTTTTGGCCTTTAACGGAAGTCGCTGGCGGAGCCGGTGATGGCGGGCAACGCACGGGAGAGTTTGAACAGTTCGACAAGCACATTGGCAAAGCCGCGCGCATCGTCGATGGCTTTATGGGTGTGGGCGATATGCCCGTAGAATTCGGCCGGCAGCTTGCTCATGCCCCAATCGAGATAGGGTGCGCCGCGCAGGGTTCCGGCCATGGTGTAGAGGCAGACGCCGCCGCCTCGGAAAATCTGGCGCTGCTTGAACGGACCGCTCAGCACGCGGGTGCCAGCGAATTCATCCAGATAGTGATCCATCCACAGCCCATCAAAGATCATCGGCGCGGCGACGAACACTTTTGGGCCGGGCAGGGCTTCCACCCAATCGGCAAAGCGCGGCATCACCACCGATGGCGCTTCGGCATTGGCGGTGGTTGCCGCCCATGCCTCGGGCTGGGTTTCCCACCAGGCCATGGTCTGCTCATTGGTGGTGCGATCAGCGCGCTGGGTCAATTGCGCCTCGAACTCGCCATGGCGCGTGCCATCGGCTTCGATGGCCACCGATGCAAAGCTCAGCATGGAATTGTGCAGCGGCGTTGGCCCGTCGCTTTCGATATCGGTGACGATAAAGATCGGCGAAGCGACCTGATTGTAGACCGCGCGTCCAGCCGGCAGCACTTCGACCAGCCGGAACCGCTCGCAGGCGAGTTCCATGTCCGGCGAGAAGCCACCATTGCGGGCAAAATAGGCCTCGTGCTCGGCCCGCCATTTGGCATAGGGGCCTTCGCCTTCCCGGTCGCTGAATTCAGGCGTGACAGCGTCGAAGCGCACGATCTCGACCGACAGCGTTTCGATAACGGCAGCAGGCTCGCCCGCCCCGTTCAGCACCACATCGCGCCGACCGGCCACAGGCAGCGGCTCCTTGCCCGGACCAAAATCGCGCACGGCGCCGCAGGTCGCGGTCTTTTCACCAGTGAGCACCAGCGCCAGCAAAGCGTCAGCCAGCTCGGGGGAATCCCCGAAGCTGAACTGGTTGGCATTGGCATAGTGGGCGGGGAGTGCAGCCATGGTGGATTAGCTGCTCAGCCCGCCAAACAGGGTCGGCAGATCGAGCGGGCGGAAGCCGTAATGGTCGAGCCAGCGCTGGTCACCATCAAAGAAGGCGCGCAGGTCGGGCATGCCGTATTTCAGCATGGCGATGCGATCGATACCCATTCCCCAGGCAAAGCCCTGATAGACATCGGGATCGAGCCCCGCGCTGCGGATCACATTGGGGTGGACCATGCCGCAGCCCAGGATTTCCAGCCAGTCATTGCCTTCGCCGATCTTGACCTCATTGCCCGACCGATCGCACTGCACGTCGACTTCCATCGATGGCTCGGTGAAGGGGAAGAAGCTGGGGCGGAAGCGCAGGGTGACGTTGGGCACTTCGAAATAGGCCTTGAGGAATTCCTCAAGCACCCAGCGGAGTTGTCCAATGTGACTGGATTTATCGATGACGAGACCTTCCACCTGATGGAACATCGGGGTGTGGGTCTGATCGCTGTCATTGCGATAGGTGCGGCCGGGAATGACCACGCGGATCGGTGGCTCCATGGCCGGGGTCATGTAGCTGGCGGCAGGCTTTTCATTGGTCTGCTGCATGACGCGGACCTGCACCGGCGAGGTGTGGGTGCGCAGCACCTTTTTCACGCCATCCGCACCGGGCTTCATGAAGAACGTGTCGTGCATCTCGCGGGCCGGGTGGCCTTCGGGGAAATTCAGCGCGGTGAAGTTGTAATAGTCGGTCTCGATGTCGGGGCCTTCGGCAATCGAGAACCCCATATCCGAGAAGATCGCCGTGATCTCGTCAATGGTCTGGCTGATCGGGTGAATGCGGCCGCGCGCGGTGGGGGCAGGCTGCAGCGGCAGGGTGATGTCGACGGTTTCAGCGGCAAGGCGGGCATTGAGAGCGGCGGACTTCAGCGTCGCGCTCTTGGCCTCGATCAGGCCAGCGATTTCGACCTTGAGGCCGTTAATAGCGGGACCAGCCGACTTGCGGTCTTCAGCGGCCATGGAGCCCAGCGAGGCGAGCAGGGCCGAAACACTGCCCTTCTTGCCAAGGGCTGCAACACGCACCGTATCGAGCGCGGCTTCATCGCCAGCAGCAGAAATTGCGGCCGAGAGCTCGGCGCGGAGGGTGGCGATCTGGTTCTCGAGGGACATGCGCGGGTTCTCGTTTTTCAGTAGCCCTCATCCTGAGCTTGTCGAAGGGCGAGGGCGTGGCACGATCTCACGTACCCGACCTCGTGGTTCGACAGGCTCACCATGAGGTCTCATGGGTGTCGGCGTGGTTGATCTCCTGGTTCACAGGGGATCCAAAAACTCTGTGGGCTATAGACCAAAACAAAACGCCCCACGCCAGCCCTTTCGGGATAGCGCAAGGCGTCATTTTTAGCCTCAGCGATGCTGAAGATTAGGCAGCAGTAACGCGAGCGTGGGTCGTAGCGTCGATCGCTTCGAGATACGCAAGTGCAGCCTTGGCCTTTTCGACCAGCACGCCGAACGCTTCTGGCTGGGTGATCGCGAGATCGCTCAGCACCTTGCGGTCAACGGCAACCTCAGCCTTGCTGAGGCCGTCGATAAATCGGCCATAGGTCAGTCCGTAATCACGCACTGCTGCGTTGATACGCTGGATCCACAGAGCGCGGAAATTGCGCTTCTTGACGCGACGATCGCGGTACGCGTACTGGCCGGCCTTTTCGACGGCCTGCTTGGCGATACGGATCGTAGACTTACGGCGGCCATAATAGCCCTCCGCAGCCTTCAAAACCTTCTTATGACGGGCGTGATTGGTAACGCCTCTTTTAACGCGTGACATGTGTCAGCTTCCCTTCAGCGTTAGCGGTTGTACGGCATGTACCACTTCACCAGACCCTCGTCGCCCTTGGACAGGATCTTGGTGCCGCGGTTAGTACGGATGTACTTGGCGTTGTGGTTGATCAAGCGGTGACGCTTGCCTGCGACGCCTGCCTTAACGCGACCGGTCGCTGTGAAGCTGAAGCGCTTTTTGGCGCCAGACTTCGTCTTCATCTTGGGCATTTTGCGGGTCCTTTAGAGTAGTTTGGATGGATTTGGGCCCATCGCATTCAAAGATCGCCACGGCATGCCTTTTGGCCGGGCGATCCGGAGAAGTGGGCTCTATAGGAGGAAAGCGGCGGGGTGGCAAGCCCCGGCCGCCTCAATGTGCACTGATCTCGCCCACTGGTTCGCGATAATTGCGCAGGGCAATCAGCACCACCACAGCCAGAATACCGATGAGGCTGGCCGCTGTCAGCAGCACCATGGCATGCGCATCGGAAAACGCATTCCGCGCCGCCTCGATCAGCGCCAGTCCATCGGCGCCGCCTACCTGTCCGGCCGCCGTCATGGTTTCCCCGATCGAATGGCTGGCATTGGCGGGCAGGTCGACAAGGCCGGACGGCAAACGAATGGCCGCGGCATAGCTGGCCGACAGCAGCACCCCAAAGAAGGTGATGCCGAGACCGGCCCCCAGCTCATAGCCGGTGGCTTCGAGCGAGCCCGCCGCGCCGGCCTTTTCGATGGGGGCGCTGCCCATGATGGCGATGGACGATGCGGTCAGGCCAATGCTGAGCGACAGGCCCAGTGTGACCATGAGGGCAATCACGCCAATCCCGGGATTGTGGAAGTCACTGAGCCCGAGCCCGGCAAGACTTGCTGCGGCAACAGCCAGCGACAGCACGGCCACCGCGCGTAAGCCCACCGCAGAGGTGAGATACCCCGCCAGCGGTCCACCCAAGGCCGAGGCGATCACCAGCGGCATCATGAACAGGCCCGCTTCAAGCGGCGAGCGTCCGACGACGAATTGCAGCTCTTGCGCGATGGTCAGCTCGACGCCAGCGAGGGAACCCGAGACGATCAGGGCAATGACCATGCCCATGCTGATCGCCGGACGAGCGAACAGGGTGAGGTCGAGCATGGGCGAAGTCGACCGCAATTGCTGGCGCGCGAAGAGAACGAGCAGAGCCAGCCCGGCCACCAACGTTACGCCGGTGATCAGCGGTGAGGTGCCGCTCTTGAAGCCGGACTTGATGGCGTAGACCGTGGCGATCAGCCCGGCGATCAGCAGCAGGGCCTGACCGATGGTCCAGTTGCCGCCGCCATCAGGCTTGCGCTTTGGCACGGTGAAATAGGCCAGCGGCCAAACGATCAGCATCACCGGCACATTGATCAAAAAGACCGAGCCCCACCAGAAATGCTCCAGCAGAAAGCCGCCCGCCAGCGGACCCATCGCGGCACCGGCCGAGCCGACCGTACCCCACAGGCCCAGCGCAATGCCGCGCTCGCGGCTGTCCTCGAATGTGTGGCGAATGGTGGCCAGAATGGATGGCATAACCATCGACGCGCCAAAGGCCAGCACCACGCGAGCGCCGATCAGCATGGCGGCACTGGGCGCAAAAGCGGCGGCAATCGAGGCAAGGAGGAAGATCACCAGACCCGTCAGCAGCATGCGGCGATGGCCGATCTTGTCGGCCAGGGTGCCCATGGGCACAAGCAAGCCCGCCATCATCAGCGGATAGATGTCGATGATCCACAATATCTCCGTACCCGTTGCGCCGAGGGCCAGCGTCAGCGAGGGAACAGCGATATGCAGGATCGTCATGTCGATCACGATGGGCGTAAACGCCAGCATGACGGCAAGCAGGACGAGCCAGCGGTTGCGGGGGGAAGACATCAAAAACCTCTTGGCGTTGGCAATAATCGATTGAGATAAAACGAGGTCCGGATATATATCCGTCCAGACGGTTTGAAAAGAGACGAAAATGGGTCGACGCCAGACAATTGATCGCGGTGCCTTGCTTGACGCGGCCGAAAAAGTCGTGCTCCGCGACGGCCCGGCCAGCCTCACCATGGATGCCGTGGCCAAGGAGGCCGGGGTCAGCAAGGGCGGCGTGCTCTATGCCTTTGTCACCAAGGACGCGCTGATCGATGCGCTGATGGGGCGGGTCTTTGACTCCTATGACAGGTTGGTCGCCGACTACCTGGCGCGCGAAGGCGGGTTGCCGCACGCCCAGATCCGCGCCCATGTCGATGCCAATCGGCATGAGGACGCGGCGACCCATGCCCGGGGCATTGCGCTGATGGCCAGCTTCATCCGTTCCCCCGCCTATCAGGAGAGCTCGCGGGCGTTTTATCGCGACTTGTTCAGTCAAATAGACCCAGCGACTGAGCGTGGCCGCAAGGCACGCCTGGCGCTGCTGGCGGTCGAAGGGGCGTTCGTGGTGCGCGGCTTTGCGTTCTACCCGTTCAGCGATGCCGAATGGCAGTCCATCCACGACGATATCGTCAGCCTGCTGCTCGAAGGCTAGGGGCGCGCCGCCAGCATGGGTTCGAGGTGATCCTCGAACAGCAGGCCCGGTTGGGCCGCCAGTGCGTCGCCATAGAGCGCCTCGGCTTCCAGCGATATGCGCAGGAACGCGGCGACGCCGTCGACCTCTTTTGCCGGCAGGCCGTAGTAGCCGGTTTCCAGCCGGCGCAGGATTTCCTGCTTGGAGCGGATCATACCCGCCGCGACATTGGCGCCATTGCTCATCGAGCTTGAGCGCTTGATGTAGTCATGCAGCGGCGTGCCCAGATGCAGCGAGGTTGGCGTGGTCCGGTAGAGTTGCAGCAGGAATTCCAGATCCGTCATATTGCTCATGGTCGGATCGTAGCGACCGTCAGCGCGTCGACGGTCCCAGACCAGCATGGAATCCATGGACAGACTCACCGCCTTGTGGGTGCCCGGTGTCAGCACGCGGTCAGTGCCGTTTCCGACAAAGCGCAGATGCTCGAAGCGGTCGGTCATCACGTCGAGCGCTGTCGTCACAATGGCGTGCTCGGCAAGCCCCGCCACGGCGCGTTCAAGCTTGGTGGGCTTTAGGCGGTCATCCGCATCAAGGATCGCCGCATAGGGGGCTTCGATCTGCTCCAGCGCCACGTTGCGCGTGCGCGATGCCCCCAGTCCGACGCCGCCGCTGCTGAGATGGCGGATACGCGCGTCGGCGATCCCGGCTTGTGCGAGGAACGCTGCATAATCCACGTCGTCATCGGCTATCAGCCAGAGCTGCCAGTCCTGGTAGGTCTGGTCCAGCACGCTTTGCACTGTCGTGACGATGGTGTCCTGGGCGTTCCAGGCGGGGGTAATGACGGCGATGGTCTGGCTCATCTGGCGCTCTCGAACCGTCGTGCAAACGGTCTTGAATGAATCCTGTCCCTGACCCATATCTGCCCAAGGCGCGCGATGCCAAGCTTTGATGGGTCCGCGCCGATACGTTGCTTGACGATCAAGGACGGAATGGATGTCGCGTGTTTCGGTATTTTCAGCTCCTTTTCTGCTCGGCTTCGAAGCCTTTGAGGAGCGTGTCGATCGGTTGGCCAAGGCCACCGATGGCTACCCGCCCTACAATATTGAGCGGACAGTCGATGCCGAAGGCACCGAGCGGTTTCTCGTGTCGATAGCCGTTGCCGGATTTGGCGTGGGTGAGCTCGAAGTGCTGGCCGAGGACAACCAGATTGTGGTCCGTGGCCGACAGAAGGATGAAACGGGACGCGAGTTCCTGCACCGCGGTATCGCGGCGCGGCAATTCCAGCGTTCCTTCCTTCTTGCCGATGGCATGATCGTGAAAGATGCAACTTTAGGGCATGGTATGCTCGTTGTTGCTATAGAGCGACCCAAGACGTCCAAGATCGCCCGCCGTATCGACATTCGCTCACTCTGAGGAAAGGGCCGACAAATGTATGAAAAACGCAATGACGAGGCCACGTCCGACACCCTGGTCCATCCGCTCAAGTTACTGACCCGCGCGCAGTTCGCCGCGCTGGGTGGGGATGCTGTCGCCTATGTGCGCTGTGTGCACGGCGATATCCTGTCCGCGATGGTCAAGGACGCCGAGTTCGAGAGCGATACCGATTATCAGCTGGTGATGTCTGCTGACGGCAAGCCGCTACTGGTGACCGACACTGAAGATGCGGCGCTCGAATGGCTGGGCGAACAGAATTTGGGCCTGGCGACGCTGCACTAGGCGCGCAACAGACCCCGCAAATGAGAAAACCCTCGGTCGTGACCGAGGGTTTTGTTTTGGGCTTATGCCGTTCCCTAAGCGGGGACGGTGTCGGCAAGCGGCGCCGTCAGGATTGTGTGGAGCTGGGCCGGATCATCGATCTGGCGCAGTTCATCGACAATCGAGTCGGTCCGCAGCAGGCGCGCAACGCGCGACAGTGCCTTGAGATGGTCTGCACCGGCCCCGGTGGGGGCCAGCAGCATGACAACGAGGTCAACGGGTTCATCATCGACCGAATCGAAGTCGATCGGACTGGGCAGCCGGGCAAAGAGAGCGGTGACGCCATCAAGGCCCGCAATCTTGCCGTGCGGAATGGCAATACCATTCCCAAGGCCCGTAGAACCAAGTTCCTCGCGGCCAACAATGGCCGCAAGGATGTCGTTGACGGGAATCCCTGTCAGCTCGGAAGCTTTTTGAGAAAGGATTTCAAACAACTGGCGTTTTGTCTTCACGTCCGAGCAACAAAGCACGGCGCTCTCAGCCAGGATTTCGGCCAATTCCATTAAACTTGCCTTAGAGTCAACTACGCTGGACTGTGGCGACCGGGCGCTTCAATTTGCCCCGAGGGCTGGATCGATCCAGCCAATATTGCCGTCGGAGCGGCGGTAAACCACATTCAGGCCGCCATGTCCAGCGTGGCGGAACATCACGACCTGTCCGCCGGTCAAATCCAGCTCCATAACCGCCTCCTCGACGCTCATTTGACGCAGGTTTTTTGTAGTCTCGGCGATCACCGGTGGCGCGTAATCCTCATCGAACTCGTCAATGTCGTCGGAGGCGCTAAACACTGTGTATTGCGCGGTTTCACCGTCGCCATTGGCCGCGCCACGACGGTGCGAGCGGAGTTTGCGATTGTAACGGCGCAGGCGCTTTTCGATGTTGAGCGCCATCACTTCATAGGCCGCTGTCGCGTCATTGCCCTGGGCGCTGGCCTGCAGCGTCGCGCCGGTATCGAGGTGGACGACACAGTCCGCTCGGAAACCGATTCCATCGGGCGTGAGGGTGAGATGTCCGTCATAGCCGCCGTCGAAATATTTCGTGACGACGGTGGCGAAATGGTCCTGCGCTTTGCCGCGCAGTGCATCGCCGACGTCCATGTTCTTTCCCGAAACGCGTAAGGTCATGGCTTCCTCTTCCTTCTTGTCGTTGTAGTCGACACGAGGATCCCGAAAACCGTTTCCCGGAGTTCGGGATCACGCCTACACCATCATCTGGGTATGGCGCAGGGGTGATGCTAGCCCTGCCGGGGGCCCCTCGCAATGCGCAAGACCCCCGTCGGGGCCGTTTATGGCTTGGACATCGCCATACATTGGCCTTAGCCTTCGCGGGCAGTTAAGGCGAAGCGCTGATTTGTCGACAGATCACGATGACGTTAGCTGGTGGCTTGCAGGTTCTTCTTCTGCCGGCGACGGATCACCGAGGAGGGGATGTTCATGCCCTCGCGGTACTTGGCCACAGTGCGGCGGGCCACATCGATCCCCTGCTCCTTCTGCAGCATCTCGGCGATGGTATCGTCCGACAGCACATCGGCCAGCGTTTCTGCCTCGATCAGCTGGCGAATGCGGTGACGCACCGCTTCGGCCGAGTGCTCGCTCCCACCATCGCTGGAGGCAATGGCGGTGGTGAAGAAGTATTTCATCTCGAACAGACCGCGCGGCGTCGCCAGATATTTGTTTGAGGTAACGCGGCTGACGGTCGATTCGTGCATTTCGATGGTTTCGGCGACCATTTTGAGCGTCATCGGGCGCAAATGCGCGATGCCGTGGGTCAAAAAGCCATCCTGCTGCCGCACGATTTCGGCGGCGACCTTGAGAATGGTCTGTGCCCGCTGATCAAGGCTTTTGGTCAGCCAGTTGGCGGTGGCCAGGCAATCGCTGAGGAACGCCTTTTCGCCGGGATCGCGGGTCTTTTTGGTCACCGTCGCATAGTAGACGCGATTGACCAGAACGCGCGGCAACGTCTCCGAATTCAGCTCGATCTGCCAGGTGCCATCGGGCCCTTTGCGCACGAACACGTCGGGCACCACTGATTCGACCGGGCCACTGTCAAAGGCCAGGCCCGGGCGCGGGTCGAGCAGCCGAATTTCGGCCAGCATGTCGTTGAGATCTTCGCGGTCGCAGCCGACCGCACGCATCAGGCCGGCCATGTTGTGCTCGGCCAGCATGTCGAGATGACCCAATAGGGCCTGCATCATCGGATCGAGCCGGTCCCGCTCGCGCAATTGCAGGGCGAGGCATTCGGGCACGGTGCGGGCAAACACCCCCACCGGATCGCAGCCTTGCAGGGCCTCAAGCACCGCCTCGACGTCGGCAAGCTCGGCGCCGAGTTGTTCAGCAATGGCGCTGGGTTCGGCGACGAGGTAGCCCGCTTCGTTGAGGCCGTCGATCAGATGCAGCGCGATCAGCCGGTCGGCTGTCGTGCGCAGCAGCATATTGGCCTGCGCTTCCAAGTGATCGGACAGCACCGGGCGCGAGGCGACGAACTGGTCGATATCGGGGGCTTCGCCGGTGGCGCTGCTGCCGTCGCGATCCAGCCGGCTCGATGGATTGAGCTGATCCTGCGCACTCTGATCGGGAAACACGTTGTCGACCGCTGTATCATAGCCATCGGCGATGGAATCAGCGTCCTGGATGCGATCGCCGCGATCGACGGTGTCTTCATAGGCGCTGATTTCGGTGGAGCGTTCGGGCGCTTCACTGGACTCATTGTCGCCGGGCTCGCTGCCATCCTCGCGCTCCAGCAGCGGGTTGCGCAGCAGCTCGGCGTCGACGAATTCGTTGAGCTCAAGGTGGCTCAACTGAAGCATCCGGATGGACTGCATCAGCTGCGGCGTCAGTGTCAGGCTCTGGGCCTGCCTAAATTCCAGACGCGGCGAAAGTGCCATTAATGGAGTACCTTAGCGCAAACAAAGGCCGTTTCCGGCCGCTTCCCGCGCGGACCATGACTCATTTCCGGGCAGGGGGCAAGCCGGAGGGCAAGTTCTGTGCCAAGTGGCCGGGGATGTTTGCTGGGCGCCCTAGAGCTCGAAACTCTCGCCCAGATAGACCCGGCGCGCATCGGGGTCGGCACTGATGGTTTCCGGGCGACCCTGGATCATCACCTTGCCGCCATGGATCACATAGGCACGGTCCACCAGCCCCAGCGTCTCGCGCACGGCATGGTCGGTGATGAGAACGCCAATGCCGCGCTTGGTGAGCTGTCGCACCAGCCCTTTGACCTCGGCCACGGCAATCGGATCAACGCCCGCGAACGGTTCGTCGAGCAGCATGAAGATCGGGTCGGCCGCCAGGGCGCGGGCGATCTCGACGCGACGACGCTCGCCGCCCGACAGAGCCAATGCGTTGGACTTGGCGAGATGCCCGATGGAAAATTCCTCTAGCAAGGAGGCCAGTCGCGCCTTGCGCTCGCTGCGGTCCCGAACGTGATTTTCCAGTACCGCCATGATGTTATCGGTGACGCTAAGGCCGCGAAAGATCGACGGCTCCTGCGGCAGATAGCCAATGCCCAGCCGTCCGCGCTGGAACAACGGCAAATGAGTGATTGGGCGCCCATCAAGGTGGATCTCGCCGCCGTCGGGTTTCACCAGCCCCATGATCATGGTGAAAACGGTGGTCTTGCCCGCGCCATTGGGGCCGAGCAGGCCAACAGCCTCGCCCCGACGCACGGCGATGGACACATCGCGCACAACGGTGCGCTTACCAAAGCTCTTGGCAAGGCTGTGGGCAACCAGCCAGCCTGTCTGGTCGATACGCGGCTTGGTTTCGATGTCGGTCATTGCGAGGTGAAGACCCCGGTCACGCGGCCACCGCCGGTGCTGGTAAAGGTCGAGACATTGGTCTTCATGTTCACCACCAGCTCGCTGGCGTTCACCGTACCACCGGAATTGGTGACCTTCACATTGCCGGTGAGGCGTAGCAACTGATCGGCCGGGGTAAACACCGCGTGCTCGCCCGTCGCGTCCTGATCGGAGGTCTTGAGGCGCACGGAACCCGACGCGTCAAAGGTCTTGATATCGGACGTGCCACCCTCGCCATAAATCGCGACGACTTTGGGTGCCCAGACAGTCACCGTTGGGTGGGTCACCACGACATTGCCGGTGAACACGGCCTGGTGGGTGGTTTCATCCAGCGTAAATTGGTCTGCGGTGATGTTCACCTTTTGCTGTGCCAGCGCAGGGCTGGCGAGCAAAGCAAGGGCTGCGGCGATCAAAAGGTGTCGTTTCATGGAATAGCCGCTCCGTCCGTTGCGCTACCTGGCGTATCGGGCAAGGTGACGCTGACATTGGAAAAAGTCCAGATCATCGCCTTGGCATCGTAGTGCATCGTCTCTGCGATCACAGTCGTTCCGTTCGCGTAATTGATGTCGACCGGTCCCTGACTGTCGAGTGTCTGGCTTTCGGCTCGAAAGACCGAACGGCTGAACTCGCCTTTCGTGCCATCTGAATCCTCGAAATAGGCGCGCCCGTCGATGGTCACTTGTTCGCGGGTGGTATCGAGCAAGGCCTCTTCGGTGTTGACGTTCATGGTCGTGCCCTTGGGGCTGTTGACGACCAATGCCGCATCGATGAGGTTGATCTTGTCGGTCGAGGTCAGTGGCGCCTCGGCCATCGAGGCCCAGACGCGATAGGCCGAGCCATCGTCCAATAGGCCCGAATACTCGGGCGCCTCCACGGTGACGCGGTCCCGGGTCACGGCGATCTTGTCGATGCCGAAGCGATTGGCGATGCTGGAGATATATATCTGCAGCATCAACCCAATCAGCAGGACTGCGCCAGCCAGCGGCAAGCCGATGCGCAGCACCGCCACCACGCGATTGCGCGTGGCGAGGCGCTGGTAGATCGCAAGGCGTTGTGCTGCGTCGCCGTGGCTGTCCATTGCGTCCTAACTGTGTGCGAAAATGTCGGTTTCGCCCCAACCCAGCAGATCGAGTTCGCAGCGTGTCTTGAGGAACTCAAAGCACTCCTGCGCGATCTCGTAGCGCTTTTCGCGCTTCAGCATGCGGTCGAGGTGGCGCTTGAGATCGTGCAGATACAGCACGTCGGATGCCGCATATTCGAGCTGCGCATCGGTGAGCTTTTCCGCCCCCCAATCCGAGCTCTGCTGCTGCTTGGAGAGATCGACATTAAGCAGCTCGCGCACGAGCTCTTTCAGGCCATGTCGGTCGGTATAGGTGCGTACCAGCTTGGACGCGATCTTGGTGCAATAGATCGGGCCGGTGACGACGCCGAAGCGGTTCTTCAAAGCGGCGACATCAAAGCGCGCATAGTGGAAGATCTTGGTGACATTGGCGTCGCCGAGCAACTTGACCAGATTGGGTGCGTCGTTGCTGTCCTGGGCAATCTGCACAATGTCGGCGCTGCCGTCGCCCGGCGACAGCTGGATGACGCAAAGACGGTCGCGCAGCGGATTGAGCCCCATGGTCTCGGTATCGATGGCCACTTCGCGGCCGTAGCGGGACAGGTCGGGCAGGTCGCCACGGTGCAGTCTGATGGTCATGATGCTCACATATATCTGGCGTTTTTACCCTGATGACATAGCAACGGGGCAATGGAAAGGCACGCTAGCGGCAAAGCGCCCTCAACTATAAGGGCAGTCCGCTCAGCAGCTTGGGACCCGAGGTCGAAACGCCTGATGCCGTGCGGATCAGTGCCGCCTTGACCGGGCCGGCGCGATCGATAAGCCCCAGCCCGAAGTCGCGAATGGCCCGGACGGGCGCCACATCATTGGAGAACAGGCGATTGAGCCCATCGGTCATCGCCGCCATGCTGGCCGTGTCGAGCCGCCGCCAGGACTGGTAGCGCTCGAGCACGTCATCGCCGCCATGATCGAGCCCCAACCGGATCGCGTCGACCACGGTTTCGGCCAGTGCCGCGACGTCCTTGAGACCAAGATTGAGCCCTTGACCGGCAATGGGATGCACCACGTGGGCGGCGTCGCCCACCAGAGCAAGCCGTGGCGCGATGAAGCTGCGCGCGATCTGTAGCCTGAGCGGAAAGCCCATCAGCTTTTCCTCGACAGTCACGGCGCCAAGGCTTGAGCCCATGACGTCTTCGATTTCGCGCGCGAGGCTTTCGGCATCCATGGCGAGAAAGCGTGGTGCGTCGTCGGTTCGCTCGGTCCATACCAAAGAGGACCGATTGCCGGGGAGGGGCAGGCTGGCAAAGGGCCCGGCTGGGCGGAAGTGCTCATAAGCCGCGCCATTGTGCGGCAGGGTGTGGGCAATGGTGGTGACAAGGCCAGTCTGGCCGTAATCATGCCCGGTGACGCCAATGCCTGCCCAATTGCGCAGGGCCGATTGCGCGCCATCTGCTGCGACCACGAGGGGGGCGACGAGGATGCGGCCATCGGCCAGCACAAGCTGGGCGCTACCACTCTCATTGATAAGCTGGGTGATCTCGGCGGGTGCGATGACGCTGATGCGCTCGCGGGCTGCATTGAGCAGGACTTCTCCGCTCAGCCGGTTGGGCACCATATGGGCGAAGGCTTCGCCCGGCGCGACTTCGCCGCCAAATTCGAGAAATTGCGGCCGTGCGATATCGCCCTTGCCCGAGTCGGTGATCCGCATCTCTGTGATGGGCTGCGCGCCATCGGCCATGGCGGCCCAGACGCCCAGCGCCTCAAACACCCGGCGCACGCCTGCAGCAATGGCCGAAGCGCGGTTGTCGCGCGGCACCGTCAGGGGGCGCCGATCCACCAGCCCGACCTTGATGCCACGAGCCGATTGCACCAGCGCCAGCGCCAGGGTCAGTCCCACCGGGCCCCCTCCCACGATCAGTACGTCAAAGCGTTCTGTCGGCTGCGTCATGCTGGTCTCCTTTGCACGCATTTGCGCTCCTGCCCCCCATTTGCGCAAGCGTCTGAACGTCGCGCGTGCAGTGCCTGTTTTTTGCACAGCGTCCCTTCAAACTGCACAAATTGCGAGCAATCGCGATCACCAGATTTGAGCAGGGATTGTGCGTAAATGCTAAGCCGCTGAATCAAAACATATTTTTCATGTGGCCAAAAGTTGGCACGGCGCTTGAGTCTAGGAAGGCATCCAGACCGCGCCAAGTCGCAAAGGGGCACACATGAAACTGGTGATCGCAATTATCAAGCCATCCCGCCTCGAAGAGGTTCGTCAGGCTCTCAACTCGCTCGATGTACACGGCATGACCGTCACCGAGGTGAAGGGCTACGGCCGCCAGAAGGGCCATTCCGAGATTTATCGCGGCACAGAATATGCCGTCCACTTCCTGCCAAAGCTCAAGGTCGAGATCGCCGTAGACGATGCACTCGCCGATGCCGTCTCCACGGCCATCCGCGACAGCGCCCAGACGGGCCGCATTGGCGACGGCAAGATTTTTGTCCTCGACCTGCTCGCTGTCACGCGCATTCGCACCGGTGAAACCGGCGCGGCCGCCCTTTAAAGCGTCATCGGAGAAAACAGATGAAGACGTCAAAGATCCTGGGGAGCGTCGCACTGGCCTCCCTGTTGCTGGCTCTCCCAGCCTTTGCCCAAGAGGCGGCGGCCCCGGCCGTCGAAGCTGCCGCTGAAGTCGCCAAGATCGACACCGGCGACACCGCCTGGTTGATCGTTTCGACCCTCCTGGTCATCATGATGACCATTCCGGGCGTGGCCCTGTTTTATGGCGGTCTCGTCCGCTCCAAGAACATCCTGTCGGTCGTGACGCAGGTGTTCGGAGCCTTCTCGATGATCTCGCTGCTCTGGGTGGCCTATGGCTATTCGCTGGCCTTCTCGGGCCCAAGCGAAGGCGGCATCTCGGCCTTTATTGGCGATTTCTCCAACTTCTTCCTCGCCAATGTGAACCCCGACTCAGTCTCGGGCACCCTGCCTGAACTGGTGTTCGTGGTGTTCCAGCTCAGCTTTGCCTGTATCACAGCGACCCTGGTCGTTGGTGGCATCGCCGAGCGCATGAAGTTCGGCGCGCTGATGGCGTTCCTGGCCATCTGGTTCACCTTCTCCTACCTGCCGATCGCCCACATGGTGTGGTCGGGCGCTGGCCTGTTCTTCAACATGGGTGCCCTCGACTTCGCTGGCGGCACCGTGGTTCACATCAACTCCGGTGTGGCCGCTCTCGTCGCTGCCATCGTTCTGGGACCACGCCTTGGCTATATGAAGGAGCCAATCGCTCCCCATAACCTCGTCTTCACCTATATCGGCGCCTGCCTGCTCTGGGTTGGCTGGTTCGGCTTCAACGCCGGCTCCGCTCTTGGTGCCAATGGCCTTGCCGCGCAGGCTTTCCTCAACACCATCACCGCGCCTGCCGCCGCCGCCATTGCCTGGGCAATCGGTGAAAAGGTGACCCGCGGTCATGCGTCGGCTCTCGGCTTTGTCTCGGGTGCCGTGGCAGGCCTGGTTGCCATCACGCCTGCTGCCGGTTTCGCTGGCACCTTTGGCGCCATCGTTCTCGGTGCTGTCACCGGCTTTGTCTGCCTGTGGGCCGTCGTGACCCTCAAGCCAATGCTCAAGTACGATGACAGCCTCGACGTCTTCGGCATCCACGGCATCGGCGGCATTGTCGGCGCCATCGGCACCGCCATTGTGGCTGATCCGGCTCTGGGCGGCTTTGGTGCCGAGGGCTATGCCTTGGGCGGCCAGCTCGTCACGCAGGTTCTGGCGGTCCTCGTGGCCATCATCTGGTCGGGTGTGGTTGCCTTCCTCGCCATGCTCATCGTCAAGGCCATCTTCGGTGGCGCCCGGGTCTCGGAATCGAGCGAAATCGACGGTCTCGATCTCTCGAGCCACGGCGAGCGTGCCTACAACTAAGCTTGCAACACACCCGGCGGCGCGCTGCCGCCGGGTACCTTCCAGAGCGTCTTAGCGTTGATCGTGGCGTGCGGCACGTGTCCCTCTTGGCCCGCCACAGAGGCTTCCCACTCGCAAACTGCACGGGCCGCACACCACGATCAATTGCTTCTCTGCGGGGCGTAACTTCCCTTCGTTACTCGCGGAAAGACTGGGCTCGCTGCACAAGCGGGCCCATTTTCTTGGCTTTATGCGGGCATTTCCAGAACGTGATCGCGATGGTTAGCCTTGGGTTAACCCGTGCGTTCTAGTCTGACCCCAGATTGGCCCGGACCGTCCCGGGCCGCCCCGGAACAGCCCATGCCTAGCCATCCTTCGCCCGTGCTCGATGAAATTCGCTCCGTGCCGCAACGTGGTACGCGCAGCGGCAGCAAGCCTCTTCCCACCCCGCCACCGGCGCTGGCCATTCGCATTCCTGTGCGTCTGGCCGGGTTCGTGTTGCTGGGGCTGGTCGCGATCTGTCTGATCGCGCTGGCGACGTGGTCGGTAGATGACCCGAGCTTCTCCTATGCTACCGGCAAGCCTGCCGCCAATTGGCTGGGCTTTCCCGGCGCGGCTATCGCCGACCTGCTGTTCCAGTGCCTTGGGCTCGCCGCGCTGGTGTTTCTGGTGCCGCCCGCCATCTGGGGCTGGGCCATGGCGCGCCGCCGCGTGCCATCCAAGATGGGTCTTCGCCTGCTGGGCTGGATTGGCGCGACCATTCTGGCTGGTGGCGTGTTTGCTTTTGTCGCCATGCCAACGAGCTGGCCGCTGCCAACGGGTCTGGGCGGCCTGGTCGGCGCGGGCTTCTCGGGCATTGCCACGATGATCACTGGCGCGCAGCCACAGGCCGTGACGGCGGCCCTGTTTGCCATCATCATCGCCGCGCCTGCCCTGGCGCTGTTCTGGATCGGCATGGGCCTTGGCTCGGCTGTGCCAACCGGCCCCAAAAAGGCATCCGCCGCCAATGCGAGCCGCAAGGGCGCGACTGTACAGTCTGCCGAACACGAACCTGAAACCAATCCCATCATGGACGTGGCGCTCGGGGCGCTGGTGCATATGGGCTATTCGGTGCGCACGGCCTATCGCCGCGCCCGTGCCAGCCATGCTGAACGCCGCGCTGCCGATGCTGAAACCTGGCGCGACGACGAGGTCGAGCCGAGCATGGAAGGCCATGCCCCGGTCGTCGAACGCCGCGAGCCGCAGGTGTCGAGCACTCAGCGTCGCATCCATGCGCCGGTTGAGCCGGCCTTCGTCGAGCCGTCCTATGGCGAGCCGATGGACGAGCCACATCTCGAGGTTTCGCCACGCATCAATGCGCGTCCGAGCTATGACGATACCGAACTCGATTATCCTGAAGAGGTCGAGGACGACGACATGCCGTTCGTGCCCGATGTCCCCGTGGCACCGGTCAATCATCGCCAGCAGGGCGACTCGCGTTTCCATCCCGCCGATCCAACCAAGCCGCGCGCCGTGGCCGTTGCTGCACCCGCGCCGCGTCCGGTGCAGGGCCAGCGCATGCTGCGTGAAGCACAGGCCTCGTTCCTCGACGAGCCCGGTGGGTTTGAACTGCCGCCGCTGAGCCTTCTGTCCGAACCCAAGCACAACGGCCCATCGCCCGAGCACGCCCCTGAGCGGCTTGAGGAAATGGCGCGCCAGCTGGAAGGTGTTCTCGAAGATTTCGGCGTCAAGGGCGACATCATCAACGTCCGCCCCGGCCCCGTCGTGACCCTGTTCGAGCTTGAGCCCGCACCTGGCATCAAGTCGAGCCGCGTCATCTCGCTGGCCGACGATATCGCCCGCTCGATGTCGGCGCACTCGGCCCGCGTGGCCGTGGTGCCGGGCCGCAACGCCATCGGTATCGAGTTGCCCAATCAGCAGCGCGAAACCGTCTATTTCCGCGAAATGCTGGCCAGCTCCGACTTCGAAAAGATGAAGGGCAAGCTGCCAATTTGTCTCGGCAAAACCATTGGTGGCGAGCCGGTGATCGCCGATCTGGCGCGCATGCCGCACTTGCTGATCGCCGGTACCACCGGCTCGGGTAAGTCGGTGGGTATCAACACCTTCATCCTCAGCCTGCTCTATCAGATGACCCCGGCCCAGTGCCGCATGATCATGATCGACCCCAAGATGCTCGAACTGAGCATCTATGACGGCATCCCGCATCTGCTCACCCCTGTCGTCACCGACCCACAAAAGGCCGTCGTGGCGCTCAAATGGGCGGTGCGCGAGATGGAAGATCGCTATCGCAAGATGAGCAAGATCGGCGTCCGCAATATCGACGGCTTCAACCAGCGCGTCAGTGAGGCTGCGGCCGAAGGCAAGACCATCACCCGCACCGTGCAGACCGGCTTTGACCGCGAAACCGGCGAAGCCATCTTTGAGAGCGAGGAATTCAACCTCGAAGTGCTGCCCTACATCGTTGTTATCGTCGACGAAATGGCCGACCTGATGATGGTGGCCGGCAAGGACATCGAAGGCGCTATCCAGCGTCTTGCCCAGATGGCCCGTGCCGCGGGTATCCACATCATCACCGCAACCCAGCGCCCATCGGTCGACGTCATCACCGGCACGATCAAGGCCAACTTCCCCACCCGTATCTCGTTCATGGTGACCTCCAAAATCGATAGCCGGACCATTCTGGGCGAGCAGGGCGCCGAGCAGCTGCTCGGTAACGGTGACATGCTCTACATGGCCTCCGGTGGCCGCACCAAGCGCTTGCACGGCCCGTTTGTGGCCGACAGTGAAGTCGAAGCGGTGGTCAACCACCTCAAGAGCCAGGGCACGCCGGACTATCTCGACTCCATCACCGAAGACGCCGAAGAGGGTGGCGAATTTGGTGGCGAGAGCGCTTCGGGCGGTGGCGACGACTATGCCGGTTCGGGCGACGAGCTCTACGACAAGGCCGTCCATATCGTGCTGACCGACAAGAAGGCCTCGACCTCCTATGTCCAGCGTCGTCTGGCCATCGGCTACAACAAGGCCGCGACCCTGATCGAGCGCATGGAACGCGAAGGCGTCATCAGTGCTGCCAACCATGCTGGCAAGCGCGAGATCCTCGTGGGCAACAATGCGGATGGCTATTAGGCCATCCGCTCGCGTGGGCGCATCTGAGGCGCCCGACCTGACAATGCTGGCGCAATGAACGGGGTGTGAATGGAACCTTCCACCTGTTGCCGCAATTGGTTTCTAGGTTAGCTTCAACCAAGTTCTTCAGTCAGGGACCTATTCCATGATTCGCCGCGATGCCTTGTTGCTCGGCCTGTCCGCCGCTTTTGCTCTCAGCGTTCCTGCTTTCGCGCTCGATCGCGCCCTGACGGCCGGCGAGCAGCAGATGATTGCCGACATCAACGCCCACAATTCGGCGATCCGCAGCATGGTTGGCCGCTTCCTGCAGATCGATTCCCAGGGTGGCCGCACCGAAGGCACGTTCTTTCTCGAGCGCCCCAACAAGATCGCCTTCCGTTACGCCCCACCAAGCCGCGAGGAAATCGTCTCGGTGGGTCGTGGCTTTTACGTGCTCAACCGCAAGGACGAGACCTATTACGCCTATCCGCAGGACTCGATCCCGCTGCGCCAGTTCCTTGGCGACAAGATCAACCTGCTCAATGCCAATGTTGTCGATGTTGCGTCTTCGGACGGCTATATCTCGATCACGGTGATCGATGAGACCGTGGCCGGTACCGTTCAGGTGTCGCTGGTGTTCGACACCGACACCAAGGATCTGTCGCAGTGGAGTCTGGTCGAGCCCAGCGGCGCCGAGCTGACCTTCTCACTGTATGATGTGGAAAAAGACGTGAAGATCCCTCCCGCCTTTTTCTCCATTCCGTCGAACTATTCTGCTGTTCGCAAGTAAGGCCTAGCGCATCACGAGCAGGGCGATCAGCCCTGCACCACCCACGGCAATGCGCCAGTAGGCGAACGGCGCAAAGCCGTGCTTGGACACGAAATCGAGCAGATAGCGCACCACGATGGCGCCCGCCACGAACGCCGCGGCAAAGCCAATGGCGATATTGATGCCCACGCTCATGTCGATGAGATCGCGGCTTTTATAGAGATCATAGCCGAACGCGCCGACCATGATGGGCAGGGCGATAAAGAAGGTGAACTCTGCCGCCGCCCGCTTGGTCGCGCCAAACAGCATGGCGCCAACCACGGTTGAACCCGAGCGCGAGACGCCCGGGATCAGGCTGATCACCTGGAAAAGCCCAATGATCAGAGCGAGATGCCAGGGGAACTGGTAGATGTCGTCGTACTTTTCCTGCTTGGGCATGCGATCCACAATCAACAGGATCACGCCGCCGATCAGCAGGCTGAGGCAGATCAGCAGCGTCGATTCCCAGAGATCGCCCTGGATGAAATCGCGCAGCAGCACGCCGGCAACCACCGCCGGCAGACAGGCAATCACCACGGCCAGCGCGAAGTGCCAAGCATAGGCCTTGCCGGTCAAAGCGTCGCGGATCAACACGCCCAGTTTGACGAAGTATACCGTGACAATGGCGAGGATCGCGCCGAGCTGGATCAGCACAATGAAGGTCGCCGGCTGGGTCAATCCGAAGAAGTGGCCGGCCAGCAGCAGGTGACCGGTGGAGCTGACGGGAAGGAATTCAGTAAGGCCTTCGATAATTCCCAGGATCAGCGGCACAAAAAGACCTTGATCGGCGTTCATTTGATCCCCTAATTCAATTCTCGTGAGCGGTGAGGTACTAACCCACTAAACCCGTTTGCCATAAGCGCCAAGCCGCCCGTCGATCGTCGGCCCAAAAAGAGACGAGCCCCCATGCCGAGCCTTCTCCATCATCCACTCGATCCCTCCTCGCGCCTCATTCGTTTGATGTGTGCCGAATATGGCGTTCCTCTGGATATGGAAGAAATTAAGCCCTGGCTGCGCACCGCCGAGTTGCTGGAAATCAACCCCGCAGCGACCCTGCCCATCATGCTTGATGATGGCGATGTGCCGATTGTGGGGCTCCTGGCCAATATCCACACCATCGAAGATCTCTATACCCCCGATGCCATTGCCGGCC
The DNA here is from genome assembly GCF_000971295.1 of Devosia epidermidihirudinis. Taxonomy (GTDB): domain Bacteria; phylum Pseudomonadota; class Alphaproteobacteria; order Rhizobiales; family Devosiaceae; genus Devosia; species Devosia epidermidihirudinis. The sequence goes on from NZ_LANJ01000016.1 coordinate 245,059, forward strand.
TGATCCCGCCTGAGCCTTTGGCCCGCGCCGAGATGTGGCGGATGATCGAGTGGGTGATCTCCAAGCTCAATGACGAAGTGACGCGCTACGTGCTTGAAGAAAAGATCGTCAAGCGCGACCAGCGCGGCGCGACGCCCGATCCTGCCGTGCTGCGCATCGCCAAGGCGAACCTCAACGAGCATATGCTCTATTTCAACTGGCTGTTCGCCACCCGCTCGTGGCTGACCGGGGATGTGATGACGCTGGCGGACTTCGCGTTGGCCGCGCATCTGTCGACGCTGGATTATCTGGGCGATATCGACTGGGGCAAGGCCGGGGAAACCCGCGACTGGTATTCCCGCATCAAGTCGCGTCCGGCCTTCCGCACCCTGCTCAACGACCGCGTCGTCGCCATGCCGCCTCATCGCGGTTATGCTGATCTGGATTTCTAGGCCCTTCGATCTGCGGCAAATGCTAAGGTGATCGTCACCACCCGGCCTGTCCGGGTGGTCCATACGGCGCTGCGGCACCGCTGGATTGCCCGGACAAGCCGGGCAATGACGGCCAACGGATAGACCCAATGACCATGGCAGCTGCCACTCCATCCCCCGATAAACTGGTTGCCGAATTGCGCGCCCGGGCGCTGGCTTTGGGGTTTGGCAGCTTTGGCATTACGCCTGCCGATGCACGCCCGGACCTGCCGGAAAAACTGGCGACGGCGATCGATGCCGGCTGGCACGGCGATATGGACTGGATGGCCGAGACCGCCGAACGGCGCGGCAGCCCCAATGCGTTGTGGCCGCAAGCGCGCTCGATCATCCTGCTCGGCTACAATTACGGCCCCACCAGCGATCCCCTGGCGATTCTCGGCGAAAAATCTCTTGGCTCGATCTCGGTCTATGCGCGCAATCGCGACTATCACGAGATCATCAAGGGCAAGCTCAAGGAGCTGGCGGGACTTTTGGCGCGGCGCAGTGGCGCTGAGGTTAAAGTCTTCGTCGATACCGCCCCGCTGATGGAAAAGCCGCTGGCGGAGGCCGCCGGGCTGGGTTGGCAGGGCAAGCATACGGTGCTGGTCAGTCGCGAATTCGGCTCCTGGTTGTTCCTCGGCGCCATTATGACATCGGCAGAACTACCCGAGGATAAGCCGCATGCCGAAAGCTGCGGCAAGTGCACCCGGTGCCTTGATATCTGCCCCACCAAGGCCTTCCCGGCGCCCTTCCAGCTCGATGCGCGACGCTGCCTCGCCTATCTCAGCGTCGAGCATAAGGGCCAGATTCCATTGGAGTTTCGCACGCCGATGGGCAATCGCATCTATGGGTGCGACGATTGCCTTGCCGTGTGCCCATGGAACAAATTCGCTTCGGTCAGTCGCGAGGCCAAACTGCGGGCGCGCGAAGATCTGGAACGGCCGACACTGGCCGATCTGGCGCGGCTCGACGATGACGGGTTCCGGACGCTGTTTGCCGGCTCGCCTGTCAAGCGTATCGGCCACGCCCGGTTCCTGCGTAACGTGCTGATCGGCATCGGCAATTCTGGCGATGACAGCCTGAAACCGTTGGTGGAAGCCCAGCTTGAGGCGCAGGATCCGCTGGTGCGGGGCGTTGCCATCTGGGCGCTGCGCAGGCTCGATCCCGCGCGCGCGGACAGTCTGGCTCTTGCCTATAGTGCCCGGGAAAGCGATAGCTCGGTGAAGAGCGAATGGACCGTGGATATCTCATGAACGCCTTTTTCTTCGGCCTCGGATTTTCGTCGCAGGCGGCTGTCACAGCCATGCACACATTGGACGAAAACGTTAGCACACTGGGAACAGTTCGCACCGCCGAACGCCAGAAAGCGCTACAATCCGCTGGGCTAAACGTGCACGTTTTTGACGGCACCGCGCCCGGTCCCGATCTCGGCCCAGACCTGCGCAAAGCCAGCCATGTGGTGCTTTCCATTGCGCCCGGACCCGAGGGTGATCCGGCGCTGATCCATCACCGCGCCGATCTCGACGCTGCTGAGGACCTCGAGTGGCTCTGCTATTATTCCACGGTGGGGGTCTACGGGGATTTTGGCGGCAACTGGATCGATGAGACCGCGCCGCTGGTGCCGCGCAATGATCGCTCCGATCGCCGGGTGCTGGCCGAACAGGCCTGGCGCGATTACGCCGCAGAGCGTGGCGTCAAACTGGCCATCCTGCGCCTTGCGGGCATCTATGGCGCCGGCCGCTCCGCCTTCGATAAGCTGCGCGATGGCACAGCGCGACGCGTCATCAAGCCGGGTCAGGTGTTCAACCGCATCCATGTCGCCGATATTGCCCGCGTGACCGCGTTGGCCGCACAGCAGCGGCTAGAGGGCACCTTCAATCTGGCCGATGACGAGCCCGCTCCACCGCAGGATCTGGTAGTGCTGGCGGCGCAGATGCTGGGTGTGGAGCCGCCACCGGAAGTGGCGTTCGACACGGCGGAGATGACCCCGATGCAGCGCAGTTTTTATGCTGACAACAAGCGCGTCTCCAATGCTGCCATCAAGGCCGCGCTGGGGACCGAATTGATCTATCCAAACTATCGCGACGGCCTTGCGGCCATTTATCAGGACGAGCATCCATGAGCCCAAGTCCCGCCAAGTCTGCGCCGCAGCCCATCGTGCTTGAGGGTCGCTATGTCAGGCTCGAACCGATTGGTCAGCAGCACGCTGCGGACCTTTATGCGGTTTCCACCATGGCGGGCGGCAGCGAGCGCTATCGCTGGTTGTTCACCGACGCGCCGCAAAGTCTTGCCGAAATGGAAGCGCGGATCGAGCAGGGCAAGGCGGTATCAGACCCGAGCTATGTGGCGGTGATCGACAAGCGCAGTGGCAAGGCCGTCGGCCAGCAGGGCTGGATGCGCATTCGCCCCGAACACGGCTCCATCGAAATCGGCGGCATCTATTGGGGCCTGCCCATGGCGCGGACCCCGCTGGCGACTGAGGCGCTGTTTCTCTTCGCGCAGCACGCCTTCGATGAGCTCGGCTATCGGCGCTTTGAGTGGAAGTGCAACAACAACAACGAGCCCTCCAAGGCCGCCGCTTTGCGCTTCGGCTTCCAGTTCGAGGGCGTGTTCCGTCAGGACATGATCCTCAAGGGCGAGAGCCGCGACACGGCCTGGTTCTCGATCCTCGACAGCGAATGGCCCGCCATGCGCGCGGAATATCAGCGCTGGTTGAGCCCGGACAATTTTGATGTGGATGGGATGCAGAAGACACGGTTGGTGACGCGCTAATTCGTCTCGGGAGCCCTATGAGACCTCATCCTGAGCTTGTCGAAGGACGAGGTCGGGGTATGCCGAACGCTCCACTTCAGCGACCTCGTGGTTCGACGGGCTCACCATGAGGTCTTTGGGGGATTGCAAACGCTCTCGGGTCAGGCCCGAGAGTGACGATCCGGTGGGTGCCCCCAAGTCTTACTTCGGCGCGCGCTTGGCCAAAATACGCTGCAGGGTGCGGCGGTGCATGTTCAGGCGGCGGGCTGTTTCCGAGACATTGCGGTCGCAGAGTTCGTAGACGCGCTGGATGTGTTCCCAACGCACGCGGTCGGCGGACATCGGGTTTTCGGGCGGCTCGGGCTTTTCTTCGCCGGTGGCCAGCAGCGCGTTGATGACGTCATCGGCATCGGCGGGCTTGGACAGGTAATCCACGGCGCCAAGCTTCACCGCAGTGACGGCGGTGGCGATGTTGCCATAGCCGGTCAGCACCACGGCGCGCGCATCGGGGCGCTTGGTGTGGAGGGCAGAGACAACCTCAAGCCCATTGCCGTCTTCCAGTCGCAGGTCGACCACCGCATAGGCGGGCGGACGTTCGGCGACGGCGGCAAGGCCATCGGCGACCGAGCCGGCGATGCGAACATCGAAACCGCGGCGCGCCATGGCGCGCTCAAGTCGGGAGAGGAATGCCGCGTCGTCATCGACAAGCAGCAGGCTTGGGTCGTTGGCCAGAAGATCTTCGATCGTGCTCATGGGTGTCATTTAGGGCCTTGACGCGAAAAGGTCAAAATTTGCGTGGGATACCCCCTCCTAGCCTCCCCCTGATAGGGGGCAGGACCCCCTTGTGGGTAGGCGACATATCCTCACAGGCAGCAGATTATTTCAGGCGATGAGATGCTGACGGGGGCCCGAGGTCACCGCGTCATTCCCGCTTGCGTGGGAATGACGCGGTGATGGTGGTGGCAGCCGGCCCTACGCCGCCTCCACCGCGCTGCGCGGCCAGACGATGCGGACCTGGGCATTGCCATGGCTGTCGATATTCTCGAAGGCCAGCCGCGCGCCGCTGCGCTCGAGCAGGGTCTTGGCGATGAAGATGCCGAGCCCAAGGCCGCCCGGTTTGTGGGCGTCGGCGCCCTGCGGATCACGGGGGCGGCTGGTGAGATAGGGCTCGCCCAGTCGCGCGATCAGTTCGGGCGCAAAGCCGGGGCCGTCATCGGTGATGGCCACCGACACGGATTCACGATCCCAGCTGGCTTCGATCTTGACCGTCTGGCGCGCAAATTCGGTGGCATTCTCGATCAGGTTCCCAAGGCCATAGAGCAGGCCCACGCTGCGGTTGAACACCGGCGGCTCGCCTGCGGTTTTTTCGGAATAGAACAGGATGGCCTTGCCGCGGCCCTCATGCGGGCGAGCGACTTCGGCCAGAAGGTCAGTCAGTGGCACGGCCGCAAACGGGTCGCCGCCCTCATTGCCCAGATTGCGCAGTTTGGCCAGGATCGCCCGGCAGCGCGCCGCCTGGGCGATGATCAACTCGACGTCGTCGGCCAGATCGCTGCCCGGCTCGGCTTCGGCCCGCATTTCCTTGGCGGCCAGGGCAATGGTGGAGAGCGGCGTGCCCAGCTCATGGGCGGCGGCAGCGGCCAGACCATCCAGCGCCGAAAGCTGCTCTTTGCGCGAGAGGGCCAGCTCGGTCGCGGCCAAGGCGTCGGCAATCTGGCGGGCGTCGTGCGCGACGCGCATCGTATAGGCAGAGATGAACACCACGCCGCAGATGATCGAGACCCAGATGCCGATCACATAGATGCGATTGAACACCAGCCGCTGATTGGGATCCCAGGGCAGGGGCAGGTGCCAGACCGACAGGACCGAGGCGATGATGGCCGCAAGGACGGCCACCGCCACGGTGACGCGGCGCGGCAGGGTTGTCGCGGACACCGAAACTGGCGCCAGCAGCAGCAGGGAGAACGGATTCTCCAGCCCCCCGGTCAGCGCCAATAGGCCCCCGAGCTGACAGAGATCGAACACCACCTGACTGGCAGTGAAGGTCGAGGAGGGGCGATGGGCCGCGCCGAAGCGCACCACCAGCCAGATATTGAGCCCCGCCGAGATGGCGATCAGCACAAAGCATTCCATCAGTGGCAGCGGAAAGCCCAGTCCAAAGGCCACAAACAGCACGCCAATGGCCTGTCCGCCCACGGCCAGCCAGCGCAGCAGGACCAGCGTTTCCAGCCGCAGCGGCCGCCAGGTGGAGGGCAAGGGCAGGCCATCTGCCTGGGTCATGGTCATGAGGGAGCCTTCATTATGCGCAATCGCCCGTGTCGTATGGGGATCATGTTTTTCATTTCAAGACCAAAAAAGTGATGGGCACATTCTTGATCCTGTCCGCAACGGGGCCAAATTAGGCTCATCGTGACTGGGAGAATGCAACGAAATGAACACAGCAATCATCAAACCTCAATGGTCGCCGCTCACCATCGGTCTCATGGTCATCGGCTTCATCACGTTCTGGCCGCTTGGCCTAGCCGTCCTAGGTTATATCCTCTGGGGCGAAAAGTTCGGCGGCTCGCCTGAAAAGGCACAGCGCTACTTCAATCAGGGCAAGGCCTGGTGCACGTCCAATAAGGGCCGTCATGGCTTTGGCGCACACCGCTACGCGTCCAATTCGAGCGGCAATGCAGCCTTTGACGATTACCGCGCTGAACAGCTGCGCCGTCTTGAAGAAGAACGCGCCCGCCTCGACGCCGAAATCGACGCCTTCCACGAATATATGGCCAACCTCAACAAGGCCAAGGATCGTGAAGAATTCGATCGCTTCATGAATGAACGCCGCGGCTCGCGCCAGGGCTATGAGCCCAAGCCAGACAATGGCGATCAGAACAACAACAATGGCTGGGGCAACAATAACAGCTGACCCAGCTATTTACAGGCCGCGCATAAGCCCCCAAGCGCGGCCTGACCTTTCTCCTGAGCCGGTCGTTTCCCACGACTGAACTGGCGTCCTCCCAAGGGCGCCATTTTTGTTTTGTGATCGCGGCGCGCGGCTGGGGTGGGGAGTCAAAGCCCGGCTTTCCCGCTATGCTCGTCCCTGCGATTCCCTCTTCGGGTGCCCATGAACCTGTTTTTCCGCTCCAAGCCGAAAATCCCAGCCTCGACGGTGATCGAGATCGATGGCGAGCCGGTGACGGTCACCGTGCGCGTCAATGCGCGGGCCAAGAGCTATCGCCTGTCCATTCCCCATAGCGGTGGCCCGCTGCTGACGCTGCCGCCGCATGGCAAATGGGCTGAGGCGGAGGGGTTCCTTCATCGCCATCGCAACTGGCTGGCCGCCCGTATCCATCGCGCGCCAACCGCTGCCAGTTTTTCCGATGGCGGCGTGGTACCGCTGCGCGGCGTCGATCACGCCATTGTCGGGACCGGCAAGCTGCGGGGGCGGGTGGAAGTCACCGAGATCGATGGCGTGCCGACCCTATTGGTCCCCGGCGCACCGGAACACACGGCGCGGCGGCTGACGGACTGGTTCAAGGATGAGGCGCATGCCGATCTTGTGGCGCGCACTGCCATCCACGCGGCGCGACTGGGCGTGGTGGTCAAGACCATCAAGATGCGCAGCCAGGCCAGCCGCTGGGGCTCCTGCTCGTCATCGGGCAATATCAATTACAACTGGCGGCTGGTCCTCGCGCCGCCCTTTGTGCTCGATTATGTGGCGGCCCACGAAGTGGCTCACCTGGTCGAAATGAACCACTCGCCGGCGTTCTGGGCCACGGTCACGCGCACGCTGCCCGATATGGACCGTGGCCGCGCCTGGCTCAAGGCGCATGGGCGGCAGTTGATGGCGCATGGTGGGTAGGGGGCTCCCCCCCGCCTCAAGACCTCAGGGTGAGCCTGTCGGTCGTGTGCGTGGAGAAGTCCGCACTCACCGACCTCGTCCTTCGACGGGCTCAGGATGAGGTCTCATCTCGTCCATCCGTTCTTACGCACGAGCGGGGGCAGCCCCAAAGAAAAACACCGGATGCTGGGCACCCGGTGTTTCACACATCAATTGCCGAAGATCAGGTCCATCAGCGTGCGCTGGCGGGCTGGCTCCTGGTAGACTGGCTGCTGCTGGCCGACATTGGCCGGGGGCTGCATCTGGGCCGGAGCGCTTGGTGCCCAGACCTGCTGGCCGGTGGCCGGATCAATCACGATCACCATGGGCATTCCGGTATTCGGGTCAATCGGGGCCTGCGGCGCAACGAGTTGCTGCTGCTCCTGCTGGATCGGGAAGCCGGTGGCGCCATCGAAGGCCTGACCATCAACGATGATCTGCCCCGTTGGCATGCCGGTGGTCGGGTCGATCTGGTTGCCATTGGCATCAACAATGGTGCCACCGGCGGGCAGGCCGGTATTGCCATCGACCATCGGGCCGGTCTGGATCGGCTGGTTGGACTGCACCGGCATGCCGGTGGCGCTGTCGACATACTGCACCTGCGGCTGGCCCGTGGTCGGGTCGATCACCACCTGCCCGGTCGTTGGGTCGATGACATGCTGGGGCACGATCTGGCCGTCATAGCTGCCGCCGGGGATCGGACGCGGGTCCTTGCCGGCATGGGCCTTGGTCATGAACTGGGTCCAGATTGCCGCCGGCACGTTGCCGCCCGACAGCGTGGTCTTGGTGTCATTGTCGTTGCCCAGCCAGACGCCGGTGACCATGGCCGAGGTATAGCCGACAAACAGGGCGTCGCGCGCCTGCTGGGTGGTGCCGGTCTTGCCGGCAAATTCCCACTTGCCCACGCTGGCCGACTTGCCCGTACCCACCTCGACGGCGGTCTTGAGCATGTCGTTCATTTCCGCCAGCACCCGGGGTTCAATGACGCGGCCAGGACCGGCGTCCGAGGCCTCATAGAGCACTTTGCCCTGCACGTCGGCGATCTTGGTGATGACATTTGGAATGACGCCGATGCCGCCATTGGCAAAGGGTGCATAGGCGCTGGTCAGCTCCAGCAGGTTCACTTCCTGGGTGCCCAGAGCAATCGAGGGCACGGCAGTCAGCTGGCTCGAAATACCCATGCGGGTGGCCACATCGACCACGGCCGCTGGCGTCACGTCGATGGCGAGGCGCGCTGCAATGGTGTTGAGCGAATAGGCCAGGCCCTGACGCAGGGTAACGGTGCCGGCATATTTGCCCGAGGCATTGCGCGGGCTCCAGCCATTGTAGTCGAACTGGGCATCCTCGGCCAAAGTGTCGGGCGTATAGCCCTTTTCCATGGCGGCCAGATAGACGAAGGGCTTGAACGAGGAACCGGGCTGACGCTTGGCCGTGACCGCGCGGTTATACTGGCTGGCCTGATAGTCCACGCCGCCCACCATGGCGCGCACTTTGCCATCCACATCCATGGCGACGAGGGCGCCCTGACTGAAGCCGCGCTTGGGACCTTCGGAGGCCACCATTTCCTTGACGATGAACTCGGCGTCCTTCTGCATCTTGAAGTCGATGGTGGTCTGCACCACGACGTCGCTGCTGATGTCGCCGATATAGGCGGTCATTAGGCTTTCCACCCAGTCGGCCACATAGGATTCCGAACCGGCAACGCGGGTGCGCACCGTCTGGTCGGGATTGATCTGCGCCGCCGAGGCTTCATCGCGCGTAATATAGCCTTCCTGCGCCATGGAGTTGAGCGTCAGGCGCTGGCGTTCCTTGGCCCGTTCAGGATTGTTCTTGGGGTTATAGGCGGATGGCGCGGGCAGAATGCCGGCCAGCATGGCCGCCTGACCCAGCGACAGATTGCGCGCCGAGACACCGAAATAGGTCTGCGCTGCCGCCTCGATACCGGTTGCACCGGCGCCGAAATAGACGCGGTTCATATAGAGTTCGAGGATTTCTTCCTTGGTGTAGTTCTGCTCGAGCCATACCGCCAGAATGGCTTCCTGCACCTTACGGCCGATATTCTGGTCGGGCGTGAGGAACAGGTTCTTGGCCACCTGCTGGGTAATGGTGGACGCACCACGCGTCACCCCGCGCGCCTGCACCGACTCCACAGCCACGGCGAGCAGACCGATGGGGTCGACGCCGAAGTGGGTGAAGAAGCGCCGGTCTTCGCTGGCGACAATGGCCATGGGCACATAATAGGGCAGCTCGCGGAAGGTCACGGCCTCGCCACCGGTCTGGCCGCGATTGGAGATCAGGCTGCCGTCAGCCGCGAGAATGCGGATATTGGGCGGACGGTCAGGGATTGCCCAGGTGTTGGACGACGGCAATTGGGCGCCGTAATAGACGATGACGCCGATAACGGCGATGCCGCCCCAGAGCGAGAAAATGAAGCCCCAATAGAGGATGCCCATGAGAAAGCCGCCGGTGCGCGACCGGCGCTTGGGCTTTTTGCCACGGGCAGGCTGGGCCTTGCCGCGCTTTGGGGTTTTGGGGGGCTTGCCGCCGCCGCCATTGCCTTTGGGCTCTGGTGCAACGCGGTTCGAGCGTTCATCGCCAATGGACAGGCCAGTTGTTGCGCCCATGACGGGTTCAACCCGCCCACCCTTGGTGGTGGGTGCAGACGGTTTGCTGGCTTTTTTGGGCTGTCCGCCAACGCGGTCATCGGCGGAAATGCGAAAGTCCATCAAGCGAACCCTGAAGAAGTGCCTTTTGCCGCTTCTACCCGGTTCCGCGCCATTGGGGAACAAGAGGTTAGCGTAGGTGAAGGCCAATCCTGACCGACTCGTGTTGACGTCATCTCCTTCGAGGCGTCAGCCACGCGGCCATGCCCCCTTGTCCGGATAAATTGTGGCCGGTTTATGTGGGGTTTGCCGGTTCCGCCCAGCCTGTGGCGGCTGCGCCACAAGCGCGACGGAGCACCATTTATTGTGCTAGGCGGGACCTCAACCTGATCAGGAATGTCCTCCCATGCCCATTTTTGCCACCACAGCGATGATCTATGCCGGGGCAGCGCTCGCCGAAATCGCCGGGTGCTTTGCCTTTTGGGCGTGGTTGCGACAGGGACAGTCGCCGCTCTGGCTGGTGCCAGGCCTTGCTGCGCTGATCACCTTTGCGTGGCTGTTGACGCTGGCTCCGGCCGAACATGCCGGACGCGCCTTTGCCGCCTATGGCGGGGTCTATATCGCGGCCTCTTTACTCTGGATGTGGCTGGCCGAAGGCCGCACACCCGACCGCTGGGACCTGACCGGCGGCGCACTGGCTCTGGTTGCGGCCGCCATTATCCTGTTCGCGCCGCGCGCCAGTTAGCAGTTGAGATTGCGATAGGCCTTGAGGGCTGCGGGCAGGAACTGGTCGGCGCCGCCGGTCCATTCCTGAACCACGTCCTCGCCAAACTCGCCGTTTTCGCAATCGTAGGTCACGTAGGACGAGCCGACTTCCTTGCCCTCGACACTGACCAGCAGCACATGGGTGCGTTCATCCGAGCCATCCTGCTTTTGCGCCGTGATTTCGTAGAAATAGGGCGCGTCGATATAGACGCGCAGCAGCGGTACGGCTTCCTGGGCATGGGCAGGCAGGGCAAGAACTGTCAGCGTCAGGCTGGCAAGGAGAGCGGATTTCATGGACAAAGCCTCGTTGAGCACACAGTGATGCACGACATTGTTGCGCCAAATATGGCCGGTTAAGTCAGACGCGTGAAGCACTTATGGAGCCTGCCCGCATGAAGCGCCTGCTTGCCGCCCTCAGCCTTGCTGTCGCTCTCTTGCTCTCTGGCAAGGCCATGGCCCAGCAACAGGCAATGCTGGACGAGGCGTTTCGGGCGGCGCAAAAGACCTTCGAGCGGGCGCTGCCCGGCATGGGCGAGACCCAGTTCGGCGTGGATATCGACGACTATGGTAATGCGCTTCTGGCCAAGCGTTTCACCTCATCCCACTGGAAGGGCGCGGTCACGCTCAAAACCGAAATGGGCGACGGCAAAGGCTCGTGCAGCCGCTTTGCCGCCTTTGTCCGCATTCCGCCCAATCAGGGCGTGGTGACGCTGGTGCTGTGCCCGCAGTTTTTCACCAAGGGCGCCGATGCCCTGCGCGAGCTGACCATTTTGCATGAAATGGTGCATGTGGTGGCCGGACCCGATGAGTGCCGCGCCATGGCACTGGCAGCCCTGATCCAGCAGCGCGCCACGGGCAAGTTCACACCGGTGGATGGCTATTGGACGGCCAGCGGCTGTGAGGGCGGGCGGTTCAAGCTGCCTTAGTGAGGAGGGTGTGATGCCGCCTTGCACCATAAGCGGACGTTGGGAGCGCACATTGTCCCTCCCTTGATCTCGGCGCATTAATGGTTTCCGGGCGTCTTTCCGAGCAGCGAGAGCATTTCTGTCGATCCGGTGGCCTCGATGCAGTCCGCCGTTGTTTCTCCCACCCCGGATGGAGCGTCGAGGGCCGCGCCCTGCCTAATCAGGACCCCTACGGCATCGACATATCCGCCCTCCGCCGCGATGCACAGCAGCGGGCGCCCGGCTACGGACTGGTTGGCGTCTCCGCCGGATGGCTGGGCCCGGGTATTGGGGTCTCCGCCATTGGAGAGCAACTTTTCCAACAGGACCGAGTCGCCCATCATGGTCGCCCCGATCAACGCGGAAATGCCAAAGCGGTTCGCTTGATTCACATCAGCGCCAAACGCCAGCAGCATGTCTACCCCGCGAGTATTTCCGCTCATGATCGCCATAATCAGTCCATTGTCACCGACTGAGTTTGTGCCATTGGGGTCAGCGCCGGCCTCAAGCAACATTCGCAGGATTGTAGGATCACTCTGTTCAGCGGCGTAAGTGATCGGCTTGCACCTCGTACCCGGTGGGCATTCGGGGTTGAGCTCCCTGCTGACCGTATCGGGGTCATCCAAATGCCGCGCCACGGCATCGGCGTTGCCTTGGGCAACGGCAGTGATGAGGTAGTCGTCGGCAGTCGGTTCCGCCGCAGCAACCGGCAGCAACATCCACGCGAACAGGAATGCGACGATGAACCACTTCGACATGCCAAGTCCTTTGACGGTTTCAAACATCAAAGCATAGCTGGAAGGTTGAGCAGTATTGTTACACCAGCAGATAGTTAAAACGATCTTGCTATGGTGGGGATGTGTCAGTGAGGAAGTCGGATGTCTGTCTCGGGCGAGAAGCTGACATGGATAGCCCAAGTCAAAAATGACGACGCTTGGGTGGACAAGGCTCTGCCGACATCCCTCCGCGCAAGGGTGGAGGGATGTCGGCAGATGGTTCGGCTTAGCGCCAGCCCAGGGCCGGGGCGACGTGCTTGAGGATGCTCTCGATGACATGGGCGTTGTAGTCGACGCCCAGCTGGTTCGGCACGGTCAGCAGCAGCGTATCGGCTTCGGCGATGGCTTCGTCTGCGGCCAGAAGCTTGATCAGCTGCTCTGGCTCGGCGGTGTAGCCACGGCCGAACACGGCGCGCTTTTCCGGCTCGATATAGCCGAACTGATCTTCCTCCGAGCGGCCCGTGCCGAAATAGGCGCGGTCCATGTCATTGACCAGGGCAAAGATCGACCGGCTCACCGACACGCGGGGCGTGCGGGTGTGGCCAGCTTCCTTCCAGGCGGCGCGATAGGCGCGGATCTGCTCGGCCTGCTGGATATGGAACGGCTTGCCGCTCTCGTCGAACTTCAGCGTCGAGCTCTGCAGGTTCATGCCCAGCTTGGCCGCCCAGACGGCGGTGGCGTCGGTTGCCGCGCCCCACCAGATGCGATCGACCAGTCCCTCCGAATGGGGCTCAAGGCGCAACATGCCGGGAGGATTGGGGAACATCGGACGTGGATTGGGCTGGGCAAAGCCATTGCCCTTGAGCACTTCGAGCAGAACCTCGGTCTGGCTGCGCGCCATATCGGCATCGGTCTGGCCCTCGGCGGGGGCGTAGCCGAAATAGCGATAGCCATCGATGACCTGCTCGGGCGAGCCGCGGCTGATGCCCAGCTGCAGACGACCACCGGCAATCAGATCGGCCGCGCCGGCATCTTCCGCCATATAGAGCGGGTTCTCGTAGCGCATGTCGATGACAGCCGTGCCCAGCTCGATCTTTTTTGTTTTCGCGCCGGCAGCAGCCAGCAGCGGAAAGGGCGACGCGAGCTGGCGGGCAAAGTGATGCACGCGGAAATAGGCGCCATCGGCGCCCAGTTCCTCGGCAGCCACGGCCAGATCAATGGACTGCAGCAGCGCGTCGCCTGCACTGCGCGTGCCCGATTGGGGCGAAGGGCTCCAATGGCCAAAGGACAGAAAGCCGATGTTTTTCATGTGACGGACCCGTTGCTTGAATAACCCGCCAAAGGCGGGGCCCCGTGGGGCTTGTCACCTTAGCTATAGTCTGTAGGGGGCGAGAAAAAGCCGCATTGGCGCAACGATCTGGTCTTGCTGAGCGAACGATGGTCCCGGCTCAGGCGGCCAGTCTGGAAAAAGAGACGGGGCGAGCGCGTTGGGGGGCAAAGCGCTCAGCCCCTTGAGCCCCATCGCTAGCGATGCGCCCCAATCTAATGACGCTGTTGTCCTACATTTGGTTCCAAGCGCTTGAAAAAATAGAGTGCTCGGAAGAACGGGCACAAAAAAACAGCCGGCCCATGGGACCGGCTGTTGCAAGATTTGATACGCCTTAGACGTCCAGGTTGCTGACGCTGAGGGCGTTTTCTTCGATGAACTCGCGGCGGGGTTCGACGAGGTCACCCATCAGGGCGGTGAAGATCGCGTCGGCTTCGTCGGTCTGGTTGATTTCGACCTTGAGCAGGGTGCGCGCATTGGGGTCGAGCGTGGTTTCCCAGAGCTGGGACGCGTTCATTTCGCCCAGACCCTTATATCGCTGCAGCGATACGCCCTTGCGGCCGGCATCGGTGACGGCCTTGAACAATGTCGACGGCCCATAAATCGGGATAGTGTCGCCCTTGCGGGTCAGCGTGGGAACGCCGCCATAGATTTCGTCGAGGCGGTCGGCCAGCAGGCGCAGCTTGCGCGCATCGGCGCTCTGCAGCAGCGGCTTGTCGAGCAGGTGACGCTCGGCCACGCCACGCACGGTGCGCGAAAAGGCCAGCTCATCCGCATCGGTGATTTCGCCGCTCCAGCCCTGTTCCCACTCGTCCGAAATGCGGTCGAGACGGCTGGCCACGCGGTTCATCACTTCGCCGATCTTGGCGGGATCATTGAGACCCTCTGGGTCCAGACCGCCAACGATAGCGGCCTGCTCAACCAGGCTCCGGTTGTAGCGCGTGTTGAGGTTGTTGATAGCGCTGACGATGCTGCGGGCCTGCTGCACAATGGCCTGCAGGTCGGGGCCGGCATGCTGGTGGCCATCGCGCGTCGTGAACACCGCTTCATCAAGGCCAGCCTCGATCAGGTAGTCGTTCAGCGCGTCTTCGTCCTTGAGGTACTGTTCGGACCGACCGCGCATCGCTTTGTAGAGCGGTGGCTGGGCGATGTAGATGTGCCCGCGTTCCAGCAACTCCGGTGTCTGACGGTAGAAGAAGGTCAGCAGCAGCGTGCGAATGTGGGCGCCGTCCACGTCGGCGTCGGTCATGATAATGATCTTGTGGTAGCGCAGCTTGTCGGCGTTGAACTCTTCGCGACCAATGCCGGTGCCGAGCGCCGTGATCAGCGTACCGACCTGATCGGACGAGATCATGCGGTCAAAGCGTGCGCGCTCGACGTTGAGGATCTTGCCGCGTAGGGGCAGCACGGCCTGATTGGAGCGGTCACGCCCCTGCTTGGCCGAACCACCTGCCGAGTCACCCTCCACGATGAAGATTTCCGACTTGGCAGGGTCGCGTTCCTGGCAGTCGGCAAGTTTGCCGGGCAGGGACGAGATTTCGAGCGCGCCCTTGCGACGGGTCAGCTCGCGCGCCTTGCGGGCAGCTTCACGGGCAGCAGCGGCCTCAGCCACCTTGCCGACGATGATCTTGGCTTCGTTGGGATGCTCTTCAAACCACTGGCCGAGCTTCTCGTTGACGATGTTTTCGACAACGGGACGCACTTCGGACGAGACCAGCTTGTCCTTGGTCTGGCTGGAGAATTTGGGATCGGGCACTTTGACCGACAGCACGCAGGTCAGACCTTCGCGCGTATCGTCGCCGGTGAGCGTGACCTTTTCCTTTTTGGAAATGCCGCTCGATTCCGCGTAGCCGACAACCTGACGCGTCAGCGCACCACGCAAGCCTGCAAGGTGGGTACCACCATCGCGCTGCGGGATGTTGTTGGTGAAGCAGAGCACGTTCTCGTGGTAGCTGTCGTTCCACTGCAGCGCGACTTCGACGGTGATGCCGTCCTTCTCGCTGATCATGGTGATCGGGCGCTCCACGACGGGGGCTTTGGACTTATCGAGGTAATTGACGAAGGCTTCCAGGCCCCCCTCATAGTACAGCTCGACATGGACAGGCTCGGGATGACGCAGGTCATTGAGCAGGATGCGGACGCCCGAGTTCAGGAACGCGAGCTCGCGCAGGCGATGCTCCAGCGTCTTGAAGTCGAACTCGACCATGGTGAAGGTTTCAGCCGAAGGGAAAAAGCTGATCGTGCTGCCGCTGCGCCCTTCATAGGTGCCGGGCTGCTTGTCTTCGACATAGGTGCCGGTCTGCGCCAATGGCGCATCCGAATCGCCATGGGTGAAGCTCATCTCGAAGATGCCGCCGTCGCGACGGATATGCAGCTTCAGCCACTGGCTGAGCGCGTTCACCACCGAGACGCCTACGCCGTGCAGGCCGCCCGAGACCTTATAGGAGTTCTGGTCGAACTTCCCGCCGGCATGGAGCTGGGTCATGATGACCTCGGCTGCCGAAATGCCTTCTTCCTTGTGAATGCCCGTCGGAATGCCGCGACCGTTATCGGCGACCGATACAGAGCCATCGGCATTGAGCGTCACCGTCACGAGGTCGGCGTGGCCGGCCAGGGCCTCGTCGATGGCGTTGTCCACCACCTCATAGACCATGTGATGCAGACCCGAGCCGTCATCGGTGTCGCCGATATACATGCCGGGGCGCTTGCGCACCGCGTCGAGGCCTTTCAGCACCTTGATGCTGTCTGCGCCGTATTCGTTCGGGACGGGATTTTCGCTATCGGTCATGGGGTCCGAATCATGTCGTTTCTATAGGGTTTAGTTCTAGCGGATAGGGGGTGTATCCCCAAGCAAAATGGGCTTTTTAGGGCTGTTTGCGGGGGAATCATCGCCTGTTTGCGCTGGTATTGTGACCAGCGTGGAAATCGCTCCACCCGCAACGCTGTCCGTGGCCCCGGCGGGGAGGGCCGATCGTGGTCAGGCACAGCAATTTAGTCCGGGTAAACCCGCCCATCCCTGACCGTCAGCATCTGTGCCCGGGGCCCGAGAGCCTCGAACAGCAGCTTGTCCGTGCCGGTCAAAAAGCACTGCGTGCCCAGCCCGTCCAGCGCCGAAAACAGCGCCCGGCGACGATCTGGGTCGAGGTGAGCGGCGATTTCGTCGAGCAGCAGGAACGGCGTGATCGCTGTGCGCAGCTTGACGAGGCGGGCATGGGCGAGAATGAGGCCGATCAACAGGGCCTTTTGTTCCCCCGTCGAGCCCAAGGCGGCTGGCATGCCCTTTTGGGCGTAGGTCACTTCGAGATCAACGCGGTGTGGACCAGATATGGTGCGTCCAGCGGCGCGATCAACCCCGCGCGAGCGCTGCCAGGTGCTAGCGAGCGCCGTTTCGAGCGCGGTTGAAGCCGACGGTTCCTCGCCGCCCTCAAACAGCGGCGTCAGCGCCAGATGGGCCGCCGGGAAGCTGGCATCATCAAGGCTTTGTTCGATCAGACCCTGCAAATGCGTGAGGCTATCGGTGCGCGCGAGATGGATCGATGCGCCCAGTTCAGCCATCTGCGCCTCGATGGCGCTGAGCCAAGAACTGTCGCCATTGTCCTCGAGCAGGCGATTGCGCTGCCGCATGGCCTTTTCATAGTCGTTGACCGAAGCAGAATGGCTGGGGATGAGCGTGGTCACCAGCCGGTCCAGAAACCGCCTGCGATCGCTTGCCGGGCCCGAGAACAGCCCGTCCATGGCGGGGGTGAGCCAGAGGACGCGCAGATAGTCACTCATCGCCTCAATCGAGCGCGCATTGGCGCCATTGATGCGGACCCGCCGCCCGCCGCCCTCGCCGGGCGCAGCGCCGGTGCCGATATCGGCGGGGCCATCATTGGTTTCCACAGTCGCCGCCACCGCCCAACCAATGTCCGAGCCCTGCGCCTGCACCGTATCGAACGCGGCGCGGCGCAGTCCGCGACCGGGCGAGAGCAGGGACACCGCTTCGAGCAGGTTGGTTTTGCCGGCGCCATTGGGGCCGGTCAGCACCACATGACGCTCATCAAGATCGAGCGCCGCCGCCGCATAATTGCGGAAGGCGGTGAGGCGCAGGCGGGAGAGGTGGCGGATCATGGCGTAATCGGGTGGAGGAAAGGCCCCCTCACCCGCCCTTCGGGCGACCTCTCCCCCAAAGGGAGAGGTGGTGCATGCCAAAACGCGGAGCCCCCTTCACCTCTCCCTTTGGGGGAGAGGTCGGCGCACAGCGCCGGGTGAGGGGGCCTTTTTAAAGAGAAGGGAAATCGCTTATGCGGCACACCCGGGCCCTGCGAGCGCAGCTCTCCGGGCCTAGTCGACTTAAATCGCTCCACTGGAGCGATTTCCCCTGCGGGACGCCGCCTAGACGCGCATCGGCATCAGGACGTAGAGCGCGCGGGTTTCGCCGTCGTCTTTCACCAGCGTGGGCGAGCCCGCGTCGTTGAACATGAAGATGGCGCTTTCGCTGCGGATCTGGCCGATGATGTCGAGCAGGTAGCGGGCATTGAAGCCGATTTCAAAGCCATCGGTGTCGAACTCAACCGCCAGCTCTTCGCTTGCCGTGCCGTGATCCGGATTGGTCACGGAAAGCTCGAGCAGACCATCCTTGGCCTGCAGCTTGACGGCCTTGCCGCCGCGATCAGAAGCAATGGTGGAGACGCGGTCGACGGCGATCGAGAAGCTCGAGCGATCGACGGTCATCTGCTTGTCGTTGTTCTTGGGCGTGACGCGATCGTAATCGGGGAAGGTGCCCTCGATCAGCTTGGACAGCAGAACGACCGAACCCACGGTGAAGCGGATCTTGGTGTCGGACACTTCCACATTGACGTCGCCATCGGCGCCATCAAGCAGCTTCTGGACTTCGCCAACGGTCTTCTTGGGCACGATGATGCCGGGCATGCCCGCAGCGCCTGCGGGCGCGTCGATCTCGGCGCGCGCCATGCGGTGACCATCGGTCGCCACAGCGCGCAGCACGGTGCCGACATTGCTGACGTCCACGGTGTGGAAATAGATGCCGTTGAGGTAGTAGCGCGTCTCTTCATTGGAGATGGCGAACTGGGTGCGTTCGATCAGCTCACGCAGCGCCGAGGCGGGCATGGTGAATTCATGGCCGAAATTGCCCGACTTGAGGTCGGGAAAGCTTTCGGGGCTGAGGCAGGCGAGGTTAAAGCGCGAGCGCCCGGAGGTGAGAACCATGTTCTCGCCGCCATCGGTCTCCAGACGCACTTCGGCGCCGTCGCTGAGCTTGCGCACGATTTCATAAAGCGTATGGGCCGGAACGGTCGTGGTACCGGGCGTCGCGACCATGGCGGGGACGCCTTCGGTCACTTCGATGTCCAGGTCGGTCGCGCGCAGCTCAACCTTGTCCTCGCTGGCCTTGAACAGCACGTTGGCCAGAATCGGATAGGTGTTCCGCCGCTCGACAACCCGGTGCACATGGCTCAGCGACTTGAGCAGATGATTGCGTTCGAGCGTAACCTTCATCGAAATCTTCCCTGGCACTTACGCGCTGCCATAAGCAGCAAAAACCCCCGGCAAGCCGGGGGTTGGACATTTACAATTTGTTGACGCAAAGGCAAGGGCATGGGCGGTCGCACCGCCCATTTTACCCCTATTCTTCGAGCATACGCTTCAACAGTTCGATTTCCTGCGCCAGCTCGACGTCGTCCTTGATCATCGATTCGACCTTGCGCACCGAGTGCAGCACGGTGGTGTGATCGCGGCCACCGAAGCGACGGCCAATTTCGGGCAGCGAGCGCGAGGTCAGCGCCTTGGCGAGGAACATTGCGATCTGGCGTGGACGCACCACGTCGCGGCTGCGACGGGCCGACAGCAGTTCATTGCGCGGCACCTTGTAGTGGCGCGAGACGATCTTGAGGATGTCTTCGATGCGGACGCGACGGGCTTCGCGGCTGCGGATCAGATCGCCCAGGGTCTTTTCGGCCAGCGGCACCGTGATCAGCTCGCCGGTGAGCTGGTTGGCCGCGACGAGGCGGTTGACCGCGCCATCGAGATCGCGGCCATGGCTGATGACAGCGCGGGCGACGTAATCGATCACGGGGGCGGGGAAGTGCATGCCGTAGCGCGCGGTCGCCTGATCGGCGCGGCGCTGCACGATGGACTTGCGCAACTCCATGTCAAAGCCGGAGATCGGCACGACCAGACCGCCCGACAGGCGCGAGCGCACGCGCTCGTCCAGCATTTCGAGATCACGTGGCGGCGCGTCGCCTGCCACCACAACCTGCTTGGCGCCGGTCAGAAGGGTGCCAAGGGTATGGCCGAATTCTGTAGCCGACTTGCCCTGCAGGAACTGCATATCGTCGATCAGCAGCAGGTCGACGCGGCGGAGCCATTCCTTGAAGCCGAGCGCGGACTGGCGCTGCACGGCGGTGATGAAATGGTACATGAAGTGGTCGGCGGTCAGATAGACAATGTTCTTGGTGCTATCGGCCTGCTGGGTGGCATGGGCGATGGCATTGAGCAGGTGCGACTTGCCCAGGCCCACGGTCGAGTGAATGTAGACCGGATTGAAGGTCACGGTGTTGTTGGCGGCGGCAGCAGCAATCTGCTTGGCAACGCCAAAGGCCATTTCGTTGGCCGCGCCGGGCACGAATGTATCAAAGGTCATGCGCGCATCGATGGCGCTACCAGCAAGGGCGTCGCCCTTGGCGGCGGAATTATCGCGGACGAGGCGTGGGGTCGCAGGAGCCTGGGGCGCGGCGTTTGCGGTCGCGGCTGGCGCCTCACTGACAACAGGTTCTGCAGCGGGCTGGGCAAGGCGCGGGCGGGCCTGGCCATTGACGCGCAAAGTCACCTGAATGCGGGCAACATCTTCCATGTCCTGACGGAAGGCTTCGAGCATCCGGTCGGAATAGTTGGACTGGACCCACGAGCACAGGAAGCGCGTTGGTGCCGACAGGTGCACCACGTCTTCGACAATCTCTTCGAGCTCAAGACGGGCAAACCACGAGGCGAACACGTCTTCGCCAACACCGGCCTTGAGACGGGCGCGGACACGGTTCCAGAGTTCGCGCTGGCCTTCGGCAGAATCGGTGGAGCTCATGACAGGTTTTTCGCCCTTGTTGGTCGAGTGAGTGGAGGAAGAGGTGGCACTTGCCCAGTCTTCACTCCCGGCGGTCGCCTGTCGCGTCATTGATAGCCCCATTTCTGTTCTGCCAACTGGTCCGCAAAGCCCAGTCGGCGTTTGTCTGATCGCCCTGTCCCTGGACATTGTTGTCCATTTGGCCAAAGCTTCGCCCCCAGCCCCCAACGTTGTGGGCGCACTACTTCTGCCCGGCGGTTCATCCCGCCAGCAGCTCGTCTAAATCTTGCCGTGAACCAGGTCGGTGTGACCTATGGCTTACAGTCCCCCAGGTCCGAAACGCGAACCTGCCGCAAACGCAACTCTCACTAGTTCTAACGCCCCAACATTTTCGGTGTCCCGAAAACGACCATTGGTTTGACCTGCCAGCATATTCAGACGCTCGTTTTTGGCGTCTCGTTTCTTGCTGACCAGATTACTTTAGAGCCAGCGTTTTGGCCCCGCAACACGTGAATCTGCAAAATGGGGGGTTGACTCCGAGGATGTCTTTTTTGCTTCCGGCTAGCTCCAAAATCCACTCAAACCAAGGCTCTGTGACTCAACGCAGATTCCCGTCACAGAGGGGGTGGAAGAGGTAAAAATTTTATTTCCACTACGGATATTTTCGACCCTCTGGTGACTTTGTCGCGCCTCGTTCACCGCGCTGGTGTAACCGGCAAAGCACTGGCGGTGCGGCAAAAACGTTGCGCGCACTTTTATAGACTTTGAGGCGTAACGAGCGTCACAAGACAGACTCGGTACTGTCATGAAAGAAAAACCGCTGTCGACCAGACCAAAGAAAATGGGCCCCCGAGGGAGCCCATTCAATCTATGTCGCTGGCTGCCAAAACGGCGCCGCGGTATCAGCCAATCAGGCGCTGAGAGCCTTAACGCGGCTGTTCAGACGGCTGACCTTGCGGGCTGCGAGGTTGGCATGCACGATGCCCTTGGTCGCTGCACGGTTGATCTCTGGAGCCGCAACAGCCAGGGCTTCCATGGCAAGCTTGTGATCGCCAGCAACGATCGCTTCTTCAACCTTGCGGATGAAGGTGCGGACGCGCGAACGGCGCGACTTGTTGATCGCAGTGCGAGCTTCGATCTTGCGGGTAGCCTTTTTGGCTGAAGGCGTATTGGCCATAACGGTCCTCTTGGCGTCCAACCGGCCAAATGACCCCCAAGGGGTGCAAGCGTCCGGAATAAAATGAAATCGGCGGCGTAGCTATGCCGCTAAGTTGGGCGGTCTATAAGGGATGGGGCGGGGAGCGTCAACTGGATTCAGGGAACGAGAGGTTCTTCACATCCCCCCAGGCTACAGCCAAGCCGCAAGCCCTCTTCCACCTCGCCCCTCAGGGGAGAGGTCGGCGCGCAGCGCCGGGTGAGGGGGCCGATGGTGCAGTATGGTGCGTTCCCCCGGCACCGCACCCCTCACCCTGTCCCTCTCCCATGAGGGGCGAGGGGACGCTGGAGCTGTCCTTCCGGCTCCTGGGGCTCTAAGGCTTCTTCTGGCACACCGGGCAAAAGAATGTCGATCGGCCCGATTGCACGATGCGCTCGATGGTCCCTGTGCACATTGGCGTCGGGCAGGGCTCGCCTTCACGGTCATAGACGGCGAAGCGGTGCTGGAAATAGCCCGATCCACCCTCGGCATTGCGGAAGTCACGCAGCGTCGACCCGCCCACTTCGATGGCCTCGATCAGCACTTGCCGCACGGCATTGGAGAGATCCTCCAGCGCCGCCTTGGGCTTGCCCCTGGCCGTCACCAGCGTGCCTGCCAGCACAGTGGGCAGGATGTGGCTGCGATGCAGCGCCTCCGCCACATAGATATTGCCCAGCCCCGCTACGACCCGCTGGTCGAGCAGCGCCGCCTTGATCGGGCTTTTCTTGCCGGCAAATTTCTCGGCCATTTCATCGGCGTTGAAATCATTGCCCAGCGGCTCGGGACCAAGGTCCTTGAGGTAGGGACTGTCTGCAAGGTCATCATAGAGGTCGATAAACCCGAACCGGCGCGGGTCGGCGTAGATCAGATGACTTTTGCCATGCTTGGGGTGATCAATGTCCCAGACCATATGATCATGTTTGGGCTCGGTGCCTGGTTCGTAATAGCGCGGCGGCTTGTCGATGCCGTGCTCGGCAAAGCGCCAGGAGCCGGTCATGCCCAGATGGCTGAGCACGGTCTTGCCATTGGAGAGGCCGATCAGCAGATATTTCGCCCGTCGCCCGACCGAAATGATGGTCTGGCCCTCAAGGCTTTCCGCCAGATGCTCGGGGAAGGGAAAGCGCAGATTGGGGCGGTTGAGCGTGACCTTGTCGATTCGGGCGCCGTCGATCCAGGGTTCCAGCCCCCGTCGAACGGTTTCAACCTCTGGCAATTCGGGCATAGTAACCTCGTTCACCTGCGCGGCTTTGCGCGATTGGCAAAGCCCATATCGCTTCTATATGGTGCGCGCCAACCGCTAAACAGCAAACGAGCATGGCCATGACCGAGGCGCGCGAGACAACCCATTTCGGCGAGCAGACCGTGGCGATGGACGACAAGCAGAGCATGGTCAACGCCGTGTTCCACAATGTCGCCGACCGCTATGACCTGATGAACGACCTGATGAGCGTGGGTGTTCACCGCCTCTGGAAGGACGCCATGGTCAATGAACTGGCGCCGCCCAAGACCGGATCGCGCCCCTATCGCGTGCTCGACATGGCGGGCGGCACCGGCGATATCGGCGAGCGCATCATCAATGCCTCGGTCGGTTATGCCGAAGTGGTGGTCTCCGACATCAATACCGACATGCTGCGCGTCGGCGCCGAGCGCGCCAAATCCTGGCGCTATCCGGCCCAGGCAAGCTTTGTTGAAGCCAATGCCGAAGAGCTGCCCTTTGAGGACAACAGCTTTGACGCCTACACAATCGCCTTCGGCATTCGCAATGTGCCGCGCATCCAGAAGGCGCTGAACGAGGCCCATCGCGTGCTCAAGCGCGGCGGCCGCATTCTGGTGCTGGAGTTTTCTCAGGTCGACGTGCCCGGCTTTGACGCGTTCTACCGCGCCTATTCCGACAATGTCATTCCGCCCATGGGCAAGGTCGTCACCGGCGATTCCCAGCCCTACCAGTACTTCATCGAATCGATCCGCAAGTTCCCCAACCCGGCCCTGTTCACCTCGATGCTCGTCGAAGCCGGCTTCAAACGCGCCAAGCACACCTCCTTCACCGGCAACATCGCGACACTGTTCTCCGGCTGGAAGATTTGATGAGCGTGCGGGCTGCCCACCGAGTCATTCCCGCGAAAGCGGGAATCTCCCTTCGGTCGAGCAAGAGGGATTCCCGCTTTCGCGGGAATGACGCCCTGCTGATGAGTGCCGACGGCTTCGAGACCATTTCATGCTGATTTCTGCGTATTTTCGTTTGGCTCGGGCTGGCTATGTGTTGGCGCGCGAGGGTGCGCTGTCCATGGTGTCGACCAAGGGGCTGCCGCCGGCTTTGGCGCCGCTCCGGCTCGGTATCTGGTTTGGCCGGCTGATCGAGCGGCCCAGTGTGCGCAAGACCGGCCATGTTGAACGCCTGACCAAGGCGCTGAACCTTTTGGGCCCTACCTATGTCAAATTCGGCCAGACACTGGCCACGCGCCCCGACGTTGTTGGTCCTGCCATCGCCAATGACCTGGCGGGGCTGCAGGATCGCATGGACCCGTTCGATGCGGCGCTGGTGCCGGCCATTCTCGAAGAGGCGCTGGGCCCCAAGGCGGCCGAACTGACCGAGATGAGCCCGCCGATCGCGGCGGCCTCCATTGCGCAGGTGCATCGTGCCAAGTTGCGTCCGGCGTCTGGTCTTTCCAGAACCGTCGCGGTGAAAATCCTTCGCCCCGGCGTGGCGGACCGCTTCATGTCCGATATCGAGAGTTTTTACGCGGCAGCGGGGCTGGCCGAGCGTTTCGTGCGATCCACCCAGCGCCTGCGCCCCACAGAAGTGGTCGAAACGCTCGACCGCTCGGCACGACTGGAGCTGGACCTGCGGCTTGAGGCTGCCTCGATTTCCGAGATGGCCGAGAACATCAAGGACGACGAAGGTTTCGTCATTCCTGATGTCAGCTGGGACCATGTTGCCCAAAACGTTCTGACCACCACCTGGGTCGACGGTATCCCGATCCGCGATCATGCCGCGCTCGATGCGGCTGGGGTCGATCGTAAGAAGCTTGCGGCGACGCTGCTGCAGAGCTTTCTGCGCCACGCCATTCGCGACGGCTTCTTCCATGCCGACATGCATCCGGGCAATCTCTTCGCCGATCCGCGCACAGGCAACGTGATTGCCGTCGATTTCGGCATTATGGGGCGCATCAATCGCAAAGAACGGCGCTTCCTCGCCGATATTCTCTACGGCTTCATCACACGCAATTATCGTCTCGTGGCCGAGCGGCACTTCGATATCGGCTATGTGCCCAAGGATCAGTCGGTCGACGATTTCGCGCTGGCGATCCGCTCCATCGGCGAGCCGCTGCATGGCCGCACCGCGTCCGACATCTCGATGGCGCGCGTCCTGGGGCAGCTGTTCACCATCACCGATCTCTTTTCGATGCAGACCCGGCCCGAGCTGGTGCTGCTGCAGAAATCCATGGTGCTGGTGGAAGGCGTGGCCCGCGCGCTCGATCCCAACCTTGATATCTGGACCGTGGCCGAACCTGTTGTGGGTGATTGGCTGCGCAAGGAAGAAGGCCCCCTGGGCCGCATCGAAGACATCAAGGATGGCTTCAAGGCCTTTACTGACGCCACCAGCCGCGTCCCGGTCATTCTGGCGCAGGCCGAACTGGCGCTCGCGGACTATCACGCCAACAAGGACCGTCCTCGCGACAAGCTGATGCGTCGCGCGCTGCTGGGCCTGATCATCATCGCTGGCGCGACCCTTCTTGCTGCGCTATGGCGTCTGCTCACCACCGCGCTCTAAAGCGCCCCATACACGCCGCCAACTTGCTGGGAGACAAAGCATGGGCATCAAGATCATCGGCAAACTTGCCGCAACCCTGCTGCTCGGCGGCGCCCTTGCTGGATGCATCGACGCCAGTGTCGACGTTGAAGTCACCAGCGAGACCACGGCCAAAGCCACGGTGACCCAGATCATGGGGTCGGAAATCTATGAACTGATGAAGCAGGGCATGGAACAGGACGCTTCCGAAACCGGGGACGATGATTTCTGCAAAGACGGTGAGCTGACCGAGAACGAAGACGGCAGCGCGACCTGCGTCTTTACCGAGGAAGGCGCTTTCGCCGACCTGACTTTTGGCGATGATACTCAGGCGGTGACGTTCACCTCTGCGGGTCCCGGACTTGTGCGCGTTGCGCTGCCGACCGAAGAGATGCGCTCGTCAATCAATGCCGAAGAGGACATGGACGAAGAAAGCATGCAGATGATGGAGGCCTTCTTTACCGGCCATGCCATGACGCTGCGCTTTTCGGGCCTTGAAGTCACCGACACCAATATGACCCTGTCCGCCGACAAGACCTCGGCCGAAAAGGTCATCCCCTTTGTCGATCTCATCAAGGGCGACGTCGAACTGCCTGACGAGATCTATGCCGTCGTGCGGGTCAAGTGATGACGGCTCCACTGTCTATTGACCTAGTCTGGCTGCCCCATGGCACGGGCCTGGCCGTGCCGGCTCAGCAGACCGCTAGCGCTGCCGGCATGGATATGACGGCAGCGATTGCCGAGGGTGTCGAGCTGGTTTTGCAGCCTGGCCACCGCGCGCTGGTGCCGTGTGGCTTTGCCATGGCGCTGCCGCTTGGCTACGAGGCCCAGGTGCGCCCGCGCTCCGGGCTGGCGGTCAAATTTGGCATCACCGTGCTCAATGCACCGGGCACGATCGACGCCGATTATCGCGGCGAGGTCATGGTGCCGCTGATCAATCTGGGTCAGGATGCCTTTACCGTGCGGCGGGGCGACCGGATTGCCCAGATGGTCATTGCGCCCGTCACTGCCGCCCAGTTTTTGGTGAAGGACGCACTTGATGCAACAGAACGCGGCAGCAACGGCTTCGGCTCAACCGGTCATCGCTAGGCTTCACCGCATCTGCGTGCTGGCGCTGGCCCTTGTGCTGGCGCTGGCGGCGCCCACGCTTGCGGGCGATCGGGCGTCGCTCAATGTGTTGGGCTATTCCGAAGACGGAGACTATTTCGCCTTCGAGGAATTTGGCATCCAGGACGGCTCAGGCTTTGCCTATGCCAATATCTATCTCATCGACATCGCTAGGGACCAATGGGTCAAGGGCACGCCCATCAAGGTGCAGGCCGAAACCGAGGAGCGCTCGCTGGCGGCCGTGCGGGCCGAGGCGACCGAATTGTTCGCCCCTCTGCAGGCCAAGCACGCCATCGGTGAGCCCGCCGACCTCTTGGCCGTGATCGGCGATGGTGTGGCCGACAATGACGGCAGCGAGCTGGCCTTTGGCGCCATCGGCTATATGGGCCCCGGCTCGACCCAAGGCGCCTATCAGCTCAAGCTCGACACCTTCGATATTCCGGCCAATGCCAATTGCCAGCCTTTCGAGGGCGATCCGCTGCGCGGCTTTGCGCTCAGCCTCACCGAGGATGGCAAAACGGTCGAATTGCATCGCGACACGACCCTGCCTGCCTCGCGCCGCTGCACGGTCACCTATCGCCTCTATGGCGTTGCCGTGCCGTTCCCCGGCTGGTCCATCGAGCGTGGCGTCGCGATCATCTCGGCCTATTCCTATGGCTTTGAAGGTCCCGACCGTCGCTTTCTGGTGGTTCCTCTTGGCCGCTGATCCGCTCTCGCGCGACGAGATCACCCGCTATAGCCGCCACCTCGTGCTCAAGGGTATGGGCGGCGGTGGCCAACAGGCGCTGAAGGCAGCGCGCGTACTGGTGGTGGGGGCAGGGGGGCTCGGCAGTCCCGTCATCGCCTATCTTGCGGCAGCAGGGGTCGGCACGCTGGGGGTGGTCGATCACGACACGGTCTCGCTCTCCAATCTGCAGCGCCAGATGATCCACACCACTGAGAGCGTTGGTGTGAGCAAGGCCGACAGCGCCGGGCGTTTCGTCGCTGCGCTCAATCCGCATGTCGCGATGATGGTTCATGCCGAGCGGCTGACGGCAGACAATGCCGGGGCAATTCTTGGGGGTTACGATCTCGTGCTCGATGGCACGGACAATCTCGCCACCCGCCGCATCGTCGCGGCGTCGGCAGCGACACTTGGGCTTCCACTGGTCTCTGGCGCCGTCTCGATGTTTGATGGCCAGGTCACCGTTTTTGCCCCCGGCGGGCCCGCCTTCGATGCGCTCTATCCTGCCGAAGCTGACGATGCCGATCTGCCCAGCTGCGAAGCCACCGGCATTTTGGGGCCGCTGGTCGGCGTCATCGGCACGTTGATGGCGATGGAAGCCATCAAGCTGATCACCGGCATCGGCACGCCGCTGATTGGCCGAGTGCTGACCTATGACGGCAAAGACTCGCGTTTTTCCGAGTTCAGTTACTCGTAAATTCGCTGCCAACCGGCCCTGCAAGCCGGTGATGGCACCAGCCTGCAGGGATCCTTGCAGGATTAGAATTTGTAGTTCAGGCCAACTTTGACCGTGTGCGCCGACAGGTCGTAGTCGTAGTTCCAGTCACTGCCATTGTAGACGCCGGATGCGGTGGCCGATCCGAAATTGAGATAGGAATATTCGAGCTTGGCGCTCCACTGCTCGCTAAAGGCATATTCCACGCCCGCGCCCAGCGTATAGCCAACCAAAAGCCCCCCCGTTGTTGCATTGATCAGGCCGCCTCCGCAGGCGCCGACAT
This sequence comes from Devosia epidermidihirudinis, assembly GCF_000971295.1. Lineage (GTDB taxonomy): Bacteria > Pseudomonadota > Alphaproteobacteria > Rhizobiales > Devosiaceae > Devosia > Devosia epidermidihirudinis. The sequence continues at coordinate 273,347 of NZ_LANJ01000016.1, forward strand.
CACAATTGTCGTCGACCCTGCCCTTGGCGCCTGTCAATGCCAGGCCAGCCTTGGCATAGATCAGTGCCTTATCGGCCGTGACGCCCAGACGACCGGCAAGCGAGGCGTAGAGGCCGCCATTGATTGAGGCAAGCGTGTCGATCGGGCTGTCGGGCTGGGGTGTCGTGCCATCAAGACCCAGATAGCTCACTTCGCCCTCCACACCCAGAACGAAAGCGCCATGCTGCGCATTGTAGCCCAGCGTCAGACCGGCCAGCGCGCCCCGCGAATTGACGCCGAAAACCTCGCCGCCCAAATTGTATCCGTCGACATCGGTGAAGTCCGAAGCGCCCCAGCCATAGCCCAGAAAGGCGCCCGCATAGGCGCCGGACCAATCATAGACATATTGGTCGGCCGCAGCCGCCGGAGCGACATAGATGTCGGCGGCAGCAACGCTGCTCGTTGCGCCAGCCAGCAAGGCCGCTACCAGTAAGAATTTTTGCATTGTTCAACCCTCGATAATTGCGAGGGGAGGATGGTTGGACGTATCAGTCCGCGCATCATTCATATGAATGAGCGCCATCGCGACGAAACGGCGCTGTGTCCCGATGAACACAGCGCACTTGCGGGAGTGTCAGCCTCTAAGCGTCGGGGTGCTTGAACACGAGCGCGGCGTTGGTGCCGCCGAAGCCGAACGAATTGCTCAGCACCACGCCCAGATCGACATTGTCCTGGCGCTCGCGAAGGATTGGCATGTCGGCAAAGGCGGGGTCGAGATTGTCGATATTGGCGCTCTGGGCGATGAAGCGGTGCTTCATCATCAGGATCGAATAGATCGATTCATGCACGCCCGTCGCACCCTGGCTGTGGCCGGTCAGCGACTTGGTCGCCGAGATCGGCGGGCAGGCGCCTTCATTGCCGAACACGGCACGGATCGCTTCGATTTCCTTGAGGTCGCCCACAGGGGTCGAGGTCGCGTGCGGATTGATATAGTCGATCTTGCCTTTGACATTGGCCAGCGCCATGCGCATGCAGCGCTCGGCGCCTTCGCCCGATGGGGCAACCATGTCCAGGCCATCCGAGGTCGCGCCATAGCCGACCAGCTCGGCCCAGATCTTGGCGCCGCGTGCCTTGGCGTGTTCGTATTCCTCGAGCACCAGAACACCCGCGCCGCCGGAAATGACAAAGCCATCGCGGGCCGCATCATAGCAGCGCGAGGCAACCTCTGGCGTTGCGTTGAAGTCCGAGCTCATCGCGCCCATGGCGTCGAACAGGTTCGACAGCGTCCAGTCGAGATCTTCGTGGCCGCCGGCAAACACGATGTCCTGCTTGCCCAGCATGATCTGCTCCATGCCATTGCCGATGCAATGCTTGGAGGTCGCGCAGGCGGCGGTGATCGTATAGTTCACGCCCTTGATGCCGAAGGCGGTTGCGAGAGTAGCCGAGGCCGTCGAGCCCATGGCCTTTGGCACGGCCAGCGGCCCAATGCGCTTGGGGCTGAGCTTTTCGCGGGTGATGTCAGCGGCTTCGACGATGGTGCGGGTCGATGCGCCACCCGAACCCATCACGATGCCGGTGCGTGGATTGGAAATGTCTGATTCTTCGAGGCCCGCATCGGCAATCGCCTGCTGCATTGCCAGATAGTTCCAGGCCGCGCCCTTGCCCATAAAACGGGTAACGCGACGGTCGAGCAGCTCGAACGGGTCGAGGCGTGGATCACCCTTGACCTGGCTGCGGAAGCCAAGGTCGGCATAGTCCTGTGCAAACACAATGCCTGGCTTGGCATTGCGCAAGCTCTCAGTGACCTCGTCCAGCGAATTGCCGATCGAGGAAATGATACCCATGCCGGTGACGACAACTCGTCTCATCTTGGCCTCGTTCTGTCGTCTGATGGGCGCCCAGTCCGGGCGCCGCGTCTTCATTAATGCTTTGCGAAAGCGTCAAAAATTGGCGCTTTAGGCGCTCTTCTGGTCCGCCAGCTGGCTATCGGTGAACAGGCCAACCCGCAGGTCCTTCGCCTCATAGATCACCTTGCCGTCTGCCTTGACCCAGCCATCAGCAATACCAAGCGTCAGACGTGAGCGCATCACGCGCTTGAGGTCGATACCGTATTCTACCAGCTTGACGTCATCGGTCACCTGGCCGGTGAACTTGATTTCGCCACCCAGGGCGCGGCCCTTGCCGGGCTGGCCGATCCAGGAGAGGAAAAAGCCGGTCATCTGCCAGACGGCGTCAAGACCCAGGCACCCAGGCATGACCGGATCGCCAATGAAGTGGCATTTGAAGAACCACAGGTCCGGATTGACGTCGAGCTCGGCACGCACCTGGCCCTTGCCATAGGCGCCGCCCGTTTCGTCGATGCGGGTGATGCGATCAAACATCAGCATTGGCGGGGCTGGCAGACGGGCATCGCCCTGTCCCGGCAATTCGCCACGACCATGTGCCAGCAGTTCTTCATACCCAAACGCATTTTGCCGATCGGCCATGCACCACACCTCGGTTAACCCTAGGGTTTGTCTCGTATAGGGGCTGCAAACGGGGGTCAAGTCGGCGCCCCTCGGCCTTTGGACGCACCTGTGCGCCTGCGGCAGCTGTGCCGCTTGTATGAAAATCGTGCCATAGTTATAAGGATTGCAGGAATTCCGGCCCTTTTTGTATTCTACAAGGACCCAATGTCAGATCGTACCCAGACCGCCCGGTCGCTTCCGTCGCGCAAACCATGCCTCACGGCAGTCCTGCGCATGGCCGGTCTTCGCCCGACCCGACAGCGCGTTGCGCTGGCTGAATTGCTGTTTGGCGGCCCTCATCGCCATGTGAGTGCCGAACAGCTGCACGGCGAAGCCAACGACGCCAGCGTCAATGTTTCCCTGGCCACCATATACAATACGCTGCATCAGTTTCATGAAGCTGGCCTGCTGCGCGAAGTGGCCGTGGACGCGTCCCGCTCCTATTTCGACACCGATACCTCCGACCACCACCATTTTTATGTGGAAGACGAGCAGCGGATGATCGATATCCCGGCTTCCTCGGTCGAGTTCCTCACCCTGCCAGAGCCCCCCAAGGGCATGATGGTGAGCCATGTCGACGTGGTGATCCGCGTGCGCAAGGCGCAAGGCTAATCAGGTTTTCTCAAATGCAAACTGCCCGCCCGTTTTCAAACGGGGCGGGCAGTTTCGTTTCTTGCCGCCTGAGATCAGACCTTGAGGATCTTGGCGCGATAGAGCAGGCCGCCGATGGCGCCGCCCACCAGTGGGGCAACGATGAACAGCCAGAGCTGGGCCAGCGCATTGCCGCCGACCAGCAGGGCTGGGCCGAAGCTACGCGCAGGGTTGACCGAAACGCCGGTGATCTTGATGCCGACGAGGTGGATGGCAACCAGCGTCAGGCCGATGGCGAGGCCAGCAAAGCCGGGCGACGACTTTTCGCCGGTGGAGCCAAGGATCACGACGACGAAGATCGCGGTGAAGACGATTTCAAAGATCAGGGCCGAGATCAGCGAGTAACCGCCGCCATAGCCTTCGCCCCAGCCATTGACGCCAAGCCCGCTGGCATTGCTGCCGGCAATGGCGAGGATGATCAGCGCGCCGACCAGTGCGCCGGCAAACTGGGCAACCCAGTACTGCACCATTTCATTGGCCGACATGCGGTTGTCCAGAAATGCGCCGAGGCTGACCGCCGGGTTGATGTGGCAGCCCGAAATTGGCCCGATGCCGTAAGCCATGGCCACGATCGCCAGACCAAATGCCAGGGCGAAGCCAACTTGGCCAATAGCCTCGCCGCCAAACACCACTGAGCCACAGCCAAACAAAACCAGCACGCCCGTGCCGATGAATTCTGCAACAAGTTTATTCATAGCCCCTATCGCCCTCCAGAACGACTTCCCAAACGCCCCGATTCGCTTGGGCGCAAAGTGAAGTTTTATGCGAGGACTCGTTTGGCGCAAGCAGGATAATGGCGCGGCAAATATAGGGCGCATGGAACACCGCCGTCTGGCGTCGAGGACTTGGGTGGGTGCCGTCTCGCGTTAATACGTAGGTGTTTGATTACTATTCAGAATCCGCCAATGTGTCATGTATTGCGCATGGAGGTCTGTCATGCGCGCCGTTGCAGCCTGGCTCCGCGATACGCGTGGGACATCGGCGGTAGAGTTCGCTCTGTTGACGCCGGTTTTCCTGCTGCTGCTTACCGGCATGCTGGCTTACGGCATCTATTTCGGTGCGGCGCATTCCATTCAGCAATTGGCCGCCGACGCGGCGCGCACGTCCATTGCAGGGCTCAATGCCGGCGAGCGTGACCGGCTGGTGCGGGATTTTCTCACTGCCAATGCGGGCGATTACATGCTGATCGACCGGCGACGCCTTGTCTTCAGCATCGGCGACAAGATCAACGATTCCAGCCAGTACAGCGTCACCTTGCGCTATGACGCCACCAATCTGCCGATCTGGAATCTCTATCCGCCGCTGCCCATGCCCAACCCGCAGATCGCCTATAGCTCGACCATCCGAAAGGGCGGGATGTGAGCCTTTTGGGTCGATTCTGGCGGGGCGAGGCGGGCAATATGGTGGTGATGTTCGCCATGGGGTTCTCCATATCGGCCGTGGTGGGCGCCATCGCGGTGGACAGTGCCGCGCTTTATTCCGAGCGCCGATCCGTGCAGAACGCGGTCGATCTGGCGGCGCTTGCGGCGGCGGCCGACCCATCACGGGCCAGTCAACTGGCCGACGCTGCGCTCAGGGAGGCGGGGCTCAGCGGCACGGTTCGCGTCCGGACGGGGCGCTATACCGCCAGTGCCGCGCTGACGCCGCAAGCGCGCTTTGTAGTGGGCGGTCAACCGGCCAACGCGGTCGAGGTCCATCTGGAGCGGCGCGGCACGCTGCACTTTGCCAGTGGCTGGGCCGAATCTCCGCTGATCAGTGCGCAGGCGCTGGCCACCCTGACGCCTCAGGTCGCCTTTTCCGCTGGTTCGCGGCTCGCCAACTTCGACGGCGGCATTGCCAATGACGTGCTCGACCAGTTGCTTGGCGCCAGGGTCAGCGTCAGTGTCGCCGACTATAATGGCCTGCTCGCCGCGCAGGTCGATGTGTTCTCGTTCCTCGAAGCGCTCTCCCAGCAGCTCAATCTCAAGGCGGTAACCTATGATGATGTGCTGGCCGCCAGCGCCGACCACGGCAAGATTGCCGCCGCACTCGCTGCGGTGCTGACCGGAACGCAGCAGGTGGCCGCGCGCAACATTGCCCGCAGCGTCGGCAATAACGGCGTCGTACCCCTGCGTCGGCTGTTTCAGCTGGGCCAATTGGGAGCGGCCACGCTGACCTCGGGTGGTGGTCGTGGCCTCTACTCGGCGGTGTCGGCGCTCGAATTGCTCAGCGTCAGCGCCGGGTTGAGCAATGGCAAGCGGCAGATCGGCCTGGGCGTCGCCGCCAATGTCCCGGGCCTGCTCGGTATCAATGTCGGGCTGTCGGTGGGGGAGCCACCCCAGGGCGGCTCGTGGTTTGCCATCGGCCCCAATCAGACCGTGACGCGCACGGCGCAGGTGAGGCTGCGCATCATCTCCCGGCTCACTCTGAAGCTGCTGTTCCTCAGTCTGTTGCAGGTGAACGTGCCGCTCTATCTTGATGTGGCGCCAGCCGAGGCCATTGCCGACAGCGCGACCTGCCCGTCGCCATCCAGCCCGCGCGGCACGGTGACCATTCTGGCCAAGCCGGGGGTGGCGCGCCTGTCTCTGGGCGAGGTGAACGAGAACAGCTTCGGCGCCTTCAACACCACGCCAAACATCGGCACGGCGGTGTTGATCAATATGCTGGGCATCAAGGTCACGACGCTGGCCCATGCCGCCATCGAGCAGGTCACGCCGATCAGGCTGCAATTTTCATCGGCCGATATTGCTGCCGGTAAGGTTCGGACCGCGCACACCAGTACCTATACGACATCGCTGGTCGGCTCTCTGCTCGGTGACCTCAAACTGGTCGCCGTGGGCATTTCGCTGGGGGTGATCGGTCCGGCGCTGGAAGCCCTGCTGTCGCCGCTTACCCCGGTTCTCGATCTCACCATCGAACGCCTGCTCGCGGCGCTTGGCCTGTCGCTGGGTGAGGTCGATGTCAAAGTCTATGGCGTCCGCTGCACACATCCCGTGCTGGTGGGGTAGGGCGTTCTAATACGGCGTAATGTCCCAATTCTCGTCCTGCCCACCAGCCGTCACCCCCGGGCTTGACCCGAGGGCTCTTCACTTGTCCAGCGTGCCCAAACACCCTCGGGTCAAGCCCGAGGGTGACGATCCGGGGTGGGGCGGCACGGCATCAAAATCACCCCGCTTGACTCTCAAAATCAGTGTGCTACAAAACTAGCACACTACATAGGCGCAACACATGGATGATTTCCACTCCAGCCAGCCGATCTTCGTGCAGATCCGGCAGAGGCTCACCGAGATGATCCTGCGCGGGCAGGTGGGGGAAGGCGATGCCTTGCCATCCGTCCGCCAGATCGCCGCCGATCTGTCGGTCAATCCGCTCACTGTCACCAAGGCGTTTGAGGCGCTGGTCGACATTGGCGTCGTCGAAAAACGCAGGGGCCTGGGCATGTTCGTTAAAACCGGAGCGCGAGCAGAGCTGCTCGCTTATGAGCGCGAAAAGTTCCTCAAGGAGGACTGGCCGCGCATCGCCGCCCAGATCAAGGCGCTCGACCTCGACATCAAGAACCTTCTCAATCCCGTCATCGCACCGCAGGGGCAGACACATGACTGAGCATTCCATTTCCAGCGCGCCCGCCACTGCCGAACCCATCGTGTCGGCCCGCGGCCTGCGCAAGAAATTCGGCCGCAAGGAAATCCTGCATGGCCTCGATTTCGATATTCCTGCCGGGCGCATCTATGGCCTGATCGGCCACAATGGCGCGGGCAAGACCACCACGCTCAATGCCATGCTGGGTCTGACCAATTGCGAAGGCACCATTCGGGTGCTCGGCGAAGACCCCTTCGCCAAGCGCGCCAAGCTGATGGAAAACGTCGCCTTCATCTCCGACGTGGCCAGCCTGCCGCGTTTCCTCAGGGTGCGTGAGCTGTTCGCGCTGCTGACCAATATCCATCCCAATTTCAGCCCCGAAAAAGCGCGCAGCTTTCTTGAAGGCACCGACATCAAGCCGGAGATGAAGGTCAAGCACCTCTCCAAGGGCATGATGGCCCAGCTCCATCTGGCGGTGGTGATGGCGATTGACGCCAAGCTGCTGGTGCTCGATGAGCCCACGCTCGGCCTCGACATCACCTATCGCAAGCGCTTCTATCGGCGCCTGCTCGAAGATTACATGACCGAAGAACGCACCCTGCTCATCACCACCCATCAGGTGGACGAGATCGAGTTCATGCTGTCCGACATCATGTTCATCCGCGATGGCGATCTGATCCTGCACATGCAGATGGAGACCGTGAACGACAAGTTCACCCAGCTGGTCGTCAGCGATGAGGCGGCGATGGCGACGGCCCGCCAGTATAAGCCGGTCTATGAAGAAACCCGGTTCGGCCAGACCGTGATGATCTTTGATGGCGTCGACAAAGCCGTGCTCGAGCCACTCGGCAAGCTCTCGACGCCCACCCTGTCCGATCTCTTTGTGGCGCTGATGCAGCGTCCAACCGCCAATCCGGAGACCGCCCGATGAAGGCCTTTATCGCCATGGTTCACCGCGAGTTCCTGGAACATCGCGGGGCATTTTTGATCGGCCCGCTGATCCTCGTGGCGGTGCTGTTTGGCGCCACCATTCTGGCCTTCACCGTCGGGCGGGTCGACGCCCGGTTCTCGGGGGCCATGTTCACCGTCGTGCCGCTGCGCGTCTTTGAGGTGGGCTTCATCGCCTTTGGCATCGGCTGGTCACTCTATCTGATCGCGACGCTGTTCTTTTATTGCGCCGATGGCTTTGCCGCCGACAAGCGCAACAATGCCATGCTGTTCTGGAAGTCCATGCCCATGTCAGATTTCAAGGTGCTGATGAGCAAACTGGCTGCCGCGCTGACTATTCTGCCCGGCGTGATCTTCGGCGTGGCCCTGCTCAGCGGCGTGCTGCTGTTTGGCGTCGCCTTTGTCACCATGATGATCAATGGCACCGTCACCATGGGCTTTTTGGGTGGCATCACCCAGATCTATGGTCAGGTGGCGCTGGCGCTGCTGGTGCTGATGGTGTGTGGGCTGCTCTGGTACATGCCGTTCATGGCCATTGTCGGGGCCATTGCGACTGTGGTGGGCCGCTGGGCCATTCCAATTGCCCTCCTGCTACCCGCGCTGATCTCGACGCTCGAATGGGTCACCTTTGGCGGCTACCACCCTTTCATGACGCGGACCTGGACCTTCCTTGAATACCGCTCCGCGCTGCCGGACACGCCTTATGCCGAAAGCTGGTTCACCTCCGAGACCCCGTTCAGCGGCATCGCCTTCGCGACCGACCTGATCAACCGTCTCGATTGGGTGCAGGTTGGGATCGGCGCCGTCTTCGCCGTCGTGGTGATCTACATTGCCAGCGAGTATCGCCGCCGCGTCAACGACAATTGACCTTGGCGTGATCTGCTGGCATCGGTGCCGCCGCGCCCCCAAACGCGGCGGCATTGCCATGGAGACGATATGCGCGCCCTTCTCGTGCTCGCCCATCCGCTGAATGACAGCCTCTGCGCCCATCTGGCGCGTCAGGCTGAAGCGGCTTTGCGGGCGCGCGGCATCGCGGTGGACGTGCTCGATCTCTATGCCGAGGGCTTTGCCCCCGCCCTGACCGCCGATGAACGCCGCGCCTATTACGCAACGCCCCAACCCGATGCCGCAATCACCGCCTTGCAGGCCCGTCTTGCTGCTGCCGATACGCTGGTGCTGGTGTTTCCCATCTGGTGGTTCTCCATGCCGGCCATGCTCAAGGGCTGGTTTGATCGGGTCTGGTTGCCCGGCTTTGCCTTTTCCAGCGGCACGCCGATCCAGCCGCTGCTGACCGGGCTCAAATCCTGCCTGGCCATCACGACACTCGGCTCGCCCTGGTGGGTGGATCTGCTGGTCATGCGCCGCCCGGTGCGCCGCGTGCTCAAAACCGCATTGCTGGGCGCCTGCGCCCCCCAGGCGCGCTTCGCCATGCTGTCGCTTCCGGCAGCCGAAGCCACTGACGCCGCTCGCGCGAAGTCCTTCGTCTCGCGCATCCAGGCGGCGGTCGCCCGGCTCTAACCTCTTGCGTCGTGTTCGTATTTTGTTCTAGTCTCGTCCGGCTAGAACCAGAGTATGACTATGCCCATCAAATCCTCATCCGGCGATACGCCAGAGCCCAAGCCCAGCAAGCTGATTGTCGTGCTTGCCTTCGTGCGCGACGAGGAGGGGGATTTGCAGACCGCGTTCGAGCCGCGTGAAGTGCAATCAGAAGATCGCGCCAAGCAGGAAGGGCGCAAGCTTGCGGCCAGCGGGAGCTATGCGGGCGTATTGTCCTGGTGGCGTACGGCCGATCTGGTCAATGGCGAATTCGGTGATCCGGTCATCCTGTTCCAGCACGGCGACGTGCCGCAAATGGACTGATTCCGCGGTCGCGCATTTCTTGTTGCGAATGATTTGCAATTGCACTATCACTCTGGGACCTGAAGTTCCGGAGTGACCAATGCATCGTCGCCTTTTTGCCGCCCTCGCCTTGTCCACCGCGCTGGTCGCGAGCCTGCCCGCTTTCGCTCAGGACCGCATCAAGGCGGTCACCTCCTTCACCATTCTGGCGGATATGGCGCGCAATGTGGCTGGGGACGTTGCCGACGTTGTCTCGATCACCAAGCCCGGCGCCGAGATCCACAACTACCAGCCCACCCCCGGCGATCTGATCGCCGCACAGGATGCCGACCTCATTCTGTGGAACGGGCTGAACCTTGAGCAGTGGTTCGCCCAGTTCCTCTCCAATATGAAGGATGTGCCCAATGCCGTGCTGACCGATGGCATCGATCCCATGGGCATTGGCGAGGGACCCTATGAGGGCAAGCCCAATCCACACGCCTGGATGTCGCCCACCGACGCGCTGATCTATGTCGAAAACATCCGCAAGGCCTTCGTCTCGGTCGATCCGGCCAATGAGGCGGCGTACAACGCCAACGCAGCAGCGTACTCTGCTGAAATTACGGCGACCGTTGCCCCGATCCGCACGGCGCTCAATGCCATTCCCGAAGACGAGCGCTGGCTGGTGACCTCGGAAGGCGCGTTCAGCTATCTGGCGCGCGATTTCGGGCTCAAGGAACTCTATCTCTGGCCGATCAATGCCGATCAGCAGGGCACGCCCCAACAGGTGCGCCGGGTGATCGACGCCGTGCGCGAGCATCACATTCCGGTCGTGTTCTCCGAGAGCACCATCTCCTCCAAGCCTGCCGAACAGGTGGCCCGTGAAACCGGCGCGGCCTATGGCGGCGTGCTCTATGTGGACTCCCTTTCCGAGCCGGATGGTCCTGTGCCAACCTATCTCGACCTGCTTTCCGTCACCACCACGACCATCGTCAAAGGCCTCTCCCAGTGACCTCCCAGCCCGGCCTCGCCGTCAACGATATCACCGTCGCCTATCGCAATGGCACGACGGCCATGAAACACGCCAGCTTCACCATCCCGCGCGGGTCGATTACTGCGCTGGTTGGGGTGAACGGGTCGGGCAAATCCACGCTGTTCAAAGCCATTATGGGCTTTGTGCCGCTGTCCTCGGGGTCTGTAGAAATCCTCGGGGTCAGCGGCAAGGCAGCGCTCAAGCGCAACTATGTCGCCTATGTGCCGCAGTCCGAAGACGTCGACTGGAACTTCCCGGTTCTGGTCGAAGACGTGGTGATGATGGGCCGCTATGGCCACATGAACCTGCTGCGCCGCCCCCGCCCGATTGACCACGAGATGGTCACCTCGGCGCTCAAGCGCGTCAACATGCTCGAGTTCCGCCATCGCCAGATCGGCGAGCTCTCGGGCGGGCAGAAAAAGCGCGTCTTCCTCGCCCGTGCCCTGGCGCAGGAAGGGCAGGTGATCCTGCTCGACGAGCCCTTTACCGGCGTCGACGTCAAGACCGAGGACGCCATCGTGGCGCTGCTGCGCGACCTGCGCGACGAGGGCAAGGTCATGCTGGTTTCCACCCACAATCTGGGCTCGGTCCCCGAATTCTGCGACCGCACCGTACTGGTCAAAGGCACCGTGCTCGCCTCGGGGCCGACCAGCGAAATCTTCACCCGCGAATGGCTGGAAATCACCTTCGGCGGTGCGTTGCGCCACTTCGTGCTGGCCGGGTCCGATCTCCACGACGACGATGATCCGCGCCATGTCACCGTGCTGACCGACGATGAGCGGCCGCTGGTCATGTATGGCGAGAACGGCAACATGACCACGCGCCAGTCCGACCCGGCGGACAAGGCCAGGGAGTCGATCGACAAATGATCGACCTGTTGCTCGAGCCCTTTGGCTACCACTACATGATCAACGCCATCTGGGTCTCCGCCCTGGTCGGCGGGGTCTGTGCGTTCCTCTCTGCCTATCTCATGCTCAAGGGCTGGTCGCTGATCGGCGATGCGCTCAGCCACTCCATCGTTCCGGGCGTCGCCGGCGCCTATATGCTGGGTCTGCCCTTTTCGCTTGGCGCGTTCTTTTCCGGCGGGCTGGCCGCGGGGGCCATGCTGTTCCTCACCCAGCGCACCAAGCTCAAGGAAGACGCCGTCATCGGGCTGATCTTCACCGCCTTTTTCGGCCTCGGCCTGTTCATGATTTCTCTGTCGCCCACCTCGGTCAATATCCAGACCATCGTCATGGGCAATATCCTGGCCGTCACGCCTGAGGATACGCTGCAGCTGGTCATCATCGCGGTCGTCTCGCTGGCCGTCATGCTGTTCATCTGGAAGGACCTGATGGTCACCTTTTTTGACGAAAGCCACGCCCGCTCCATCGGCCTTAATCCGCCTTTGCTGCGCGCGGTGTTCTTCACCCTGCTCGCCGCCTGCACCGTGGCCGCCATGCAGACCGTGGGCGCGTTCCTGGTCATCGCCATGGTGGTGACACCCGGCGCCACGGCATATCTGCTCACCGACCGCTTCCCGCGCCTCATCGTCATCGCAGTGCTGGTCGGCACGCTCTCCAGCCTCTTCGGCGCCTACATCTCCTTCTTTCTCGATGGGGCCACCGGCGGCGTCATCGTGGTGCTGCAGACAATCGTTTTCCTGCTCGCCTTCTTCTTTGCGCCCAAGCACGGCATGCTCGCCGCAAGGCGCCGCGCTGCGGAGGAAATCGCCAAATGAACGAGTTCCTCGTCTACGCGCTCTGGCCGTTCCAGTTTCCCTTTATGACCAATGCCATGACCATTGCCGTCATGGTTGCGGTGCCCACGGCTTTGCTCTCCTGCTTTCTGGTGCTCAAGGGCTGGTCGCTGATGGGCGACGCCATCTCCCATGCGGTGCTGCCAGGCGTGGTGCTAGCCTATATTGCCGGCCTGCCGCTCGGCATCGGGGCCTTCGGCGCCGGCATGGCCTGTGCGCTCTCGGTCGGCTACCTCAAGGAAAACAGCCGCATCAAGGAAGATACCGTGATGGGTGTGGTCTTTGCCGGCATGTTTGGCCTCGGCATCGTGCTCTACACCTCGATCCAGACCGATGTGCATCTCGACCACATCCTGTTCGGCGATATCATGGGCACCGATACGGGCGATCTGATCCAGACCGGCATCATCGCGCTGATCGTCGTGGCCATCATCCTCGCCAAATGGCGCGACCTGCTGCTGTTCACCTTCGATCCGCAACAGGCCGGGGCCATTGGCCTGCCTGTCCGCGTGCTGCATTATGGCCTGCTCACCCTGCTGTCCCTGACCATTGTCGCTGCCCTGACAGCCGTCGGTATCGTGCTGGTCATCGCGCTTCTGGTTGCCCCCGGCGCCATCGCCTATCTCATCAGTAAGCGCTTCGCGCCGATGATGCTGATCGCCGTCTGCGTCTCTGTGGCCTGCTCGCTGCTCGGCATCTATGCCAGCTTCTTCATCGACAGCGCCCCGGCACCCACCATCGTGCTGCTGATGTCAGCGACCTTCATGGTGACGTTTGTGGTCACCACCAGACGGCGTGTGGTGGCGACGGTCTAGGGGAGGAAGAGTACCCCCACCTAACCTCCCCCTGAAAAGGGGGAGGAACCCGCGCAGTGGGTTTCCGCGATAGTGCTTCAGGCACAATCTGTCCCTCCCCCTGTTCAGGGTGAGGCTAGGAGGGGGTACCCTTCTCTTTTCTGCGCGAGAGAAGCAGCCGCACGCTTCTCCCCCTTATCCCCGCTCGCTCACCCAGCCGGATACTCCTCGCCCAAAGGAGTTCCCCATGGATCACACGCCCCGCCTGTCGCTGCCCTTCATCATGCCCAGCCAGGCGCAAAAGCACATCACCCACAACGAGGCCATTCAGGCGCTCGATGCGCTCGTCCAGCCGCTGGTCGAAAGCCGCACCATCACCGCGCCGCCGACCAGTCCAGTCGAAGGCGAAGCCTATCTCGTGCCCGCTGGCGCGACTGGCGTCTGGGCCGGACACAGCGACCAGCTCACCGCCTTCCAGTCCGGCACCTGGATGTTTTACGATCCCGCGCCCGGCTGGCAGGTCTATCTCAAAGCTGACAAAGCGCTGCTGGTGTTCGATACCAGCGGCTGGGTGCCGCTGGCCGCGCTGGGTGCGGCCCTGCCCAAATTGGGCATCAACACCAATGCCGACACCACCAACCGTCTGGCCGTGGCCTCAGCGGCAACGCTGTTCAACCATGCCGGCAATGGCCATCAGCTCAAGCTCAACAAAGCGGCGACCGCCGATACGGCGAGCCTGCTCTACCAGACCAATTTCTCCGGCCGCGCCGAAATGGGCCTTGCCGGTGACAATAACTGGCGCCTCAAGGTTAGCCCGGATGGCTCAACGTGGGTCAACGCCATCACCGTCGACGCCGCCACCGGAGTAACAACCCTCGCCGCATCCCTCCGTCCCGCTACCGACAATGCCCTAACCCTGGGCGCATCGGGCGCGCGCTGGTCCGCCGTCTGGTCCGCCACCGGCACCATCCAGACCTCCGATGCCAGACAGAAAACCGACATCGCCCCCACCGATCTCGGCCTCGATTTCATCTGTGCCCTCACCCCGGTCAAATACCGCTGGACCACCGGCACCCGCACCCATTACGGCCTCATCGCCCAACAGGTGCAGGCGGTGCTCGATGGCAGGGATTTCGCCGGACATATCCTTGGCGACCCCGGTGATCCCGACAGCGAACAGGGTCTGCGCTATGATGCGTTCATCGCGCCACTGATTGCGGCTGTGCAAGAGTTGGTTGGGCGGGTTGAAGCGCTGGAGAGCAAGCATACCCCCACCTAGCCTCCCACTCAAAAGGGGGAGGAATTCGTCCGGTGCTCGGGCGAACACGATCTGTTCCTCCCCCTGTTCAGGGGGAGGTTAGGAGGGGGTACTCTACCCCACGCATTAAGCCCCAACGCGCTCCGTACCATTGAGCACACCCAGCCGCGAGATCATGCGGGTCAGCAGCATTACGCCAAAGAATGCGGAGATCCCCACGGTCACCAGCTGAAATGTCCCGTTGCTCAGCAGCTCTGGCGACACGTTGGCCGCGACGGTTTTGACATAGCGGATGGTAAAGGCGCTGAGGATCACGGCCAGCGATGTCCATTCCCCCGCCAGCAGCAGGCGGCCGCGTCCGGCGGGAACCGATGGATAGCGCCGTTCAAGCGACAGCCCGGCGGCAATGCCACCCAGCGCGCCCAGTCCGACACCGGCGATCACGGCCATGCTCAGCCCCGAGCTGAGGATGGTGTAGGCCGACAGCGCCATCAGCAGCAGTGGAAACAGCACCAGACCGCGGATGCCCACTTCGCGGGGCTGCATCTGCTTGATGCCGCGCCAAATCAGCAGCGCCAGAATGATCCAGACCCAGGAGGGCGTGTGGCTGACAATGTCGAAAATAGTGGGTGTGGTCTGGTCCATTTTGCGTCTCCGAACTGTGTGTGTCCGCCGGGGGCGGGCTTGTCGAAAACCGGTGTCGCGCTATGCTCGGCCCATCGCAAACGCGATTGCGCCAATCGAAAGCCTGCTTCGTGAACGGATCCCCTTTGCATTTGGCGCTGCGTGAAATGCAGGCCGTTTTCACCTCACCGCGCACGTTGGTGAGCATGGCCGCCGCCGTGCTGCTGCTCGGCCTGTCTGGGCCCTTCGGCACGCTGGAGAGTTTTGATGCGGCGACGCGGCTGGTCTATTGGCTGGCCGTGGTGGTGTTGAGCTACACCCTGTCGCGCGCCGTTGCGGTGGCCGCCATGACCAGCCTTGCGCCGCGCATCACGCAGCTGCCGCTCCGGGTTACGCTCTCGGCGTTCATTGCCAGCCTGCCGGCGACGATCGTCGTGGCGCTGGTCAGTCTCGTCGCCTATAGCAGCGGTGATCAACCCTCGTTGGTGCGGCTCTGGCTCTATTGTCTTGCGGTGGCCTTGGCGCTGGTCTCGGTGATCGCTGTCACCGAGCGGAGTGCACCTGTCGCCGAACTGGCCCTGCCTGCCGCGCCGGTACAAGCCGCCATCCTGCAGCGCCTGCCGCTGCCGGCGCGCGGCAAGCTCAGCCACATCTCGGTGCAAGATCACTATGTCGATGTGGTCACTGATCGCGGTCGTGCGCTGATCCTGTTGCGCCTGTCCGATGCGATGCGTGAAACCGAAGGCGTGCCGGGTCTGCAGATCCACCGCTCCCACTGGGTGGCGCTGGACGCGGTGCGCAAGCCGCTCAAAATAGATGGCAAGCCCATGGTCGAACTGGCCGACGGCACACGCCTGCCGATCAGCCGCAGCTTTCTACCCGAGGCGCGCGCCGCAGGGCTTGTCAGCTAGCCAGCCGGTTCTCGATGATCACGCCGACGCTTTCGCATTCCCGCGCGATCTCGGCAATGAAGTCGGACAGCATCTCGCGCTCCAGCGCCGCCAGCGAGCGCACCACAATGGCCGTGTCGCGGTTGAGTGGCTCGAAATTGGTTGGCGCAATCTCCACCAGCCGCCCCGCCTTCACATCATCTGCGATCGCCGAATTGACAAAAAAGCCCAGTCCCTCGCCCTTGAGCGCCAGACGACGCGCCGGGCCGGTGGGCAGTTCCACGCTGGTTCGTGCCAGCCGCACCAAAGCCGAAGCCGTCTCGGGTTCGGCCTGCCACCAACGCAGCGAGATCACGCGCGGCACCAGCGCCAGCACATCTTCGATGCTCGGCTGGCTTGGCAGCTTGGCGGCAATTTCGGGCGCCACCACCAGCGGCACCCGCTCGCGCATGATCAGCAGCGGCACCAGATCGACGACCAGCGGATCAAGATTGGGCCAGCATAGAATGCCCATTTCCACATCGCGCTCATGCAGCATGGCGGCAATTTGCGACTGCCGCCCTTCCATTACCACCACATCGACGCTGGGATATTTCTCCTGAAACCGCAGCAGCGGCTCGGTGATCAGCGGCGAAACCAGGCTGCGCAGCGAGGCAATGGCGATCCGTCCGCGCTCGACCCGGCGCAGGGCCTCGCGCCCCTCCTGCGCCGTGCCGATAATGCGGCGCGCAAAGGGCAGAAAGGTCATGCCCTGATCGGTCAGTGTCACGGTGCGCCCGCGCTGAAACAGCGTCACGCCCAGCAATTGCTCGAGCGCCCGAATGCGCATCGAGGCGGTGGCCTGGGTAATGTTGAGATAGGCGGCGGCGCGGGTAAAGCTCTGATCACGAACGATGCGGTCAAAGGTGCGAAGCTGGTCGATATCCATCGAAAATGCTTATGCTGGCGGAAGTATTCTGGGCACTTTCCAGCCTAGCATCAGCATTTACGATCAGGGAAGCGGGATGCGTGCATCCCAGCCATTCCCCTATCCGGCTTTGTTGCGCTCGCGCGAGGCTTCGGCGTCGGCTTTCTTGGCCGCCCGGGCGCGTTTGGCCGCCTGCACGGCATCATCGCCCAGATGCGCGCCGCCGCGCTGACGCGCCAGGTCCATCTGCTTTTGTCGCTCGGTGGCCGCCGCGTGCTTGGCCGCGTCATCCACGCAATGGGGACATTTGACGCCCTCGACATAATCCTCATGGGCGCGATCATCCGCCGTCAGCGGATGGCGGCAGGCCCGGCACAGCGTGGCATCGCCTTCGACCAGCCCATGGCCGACCGAGACGCGCTCGTCGAACACAAAGCACTCCCCGGCAAAGCGGCTCTCGGCTTCGGGCACCACTTCGAGATATTTCAAAATGCCGCCCTTGAGGTGGAACACTTCCTCAAAGCCCTGGCTCAATAAATAGCTCGACGCCTTTTCGCAGCGAATGCCGCCGGTGCAGAACATGGCAACCTTCTTGTCGCGCGCCGGGTCGAGGTTCTGGGCCACATAGTCCTTGAACTCGGTAAAGGTCTGCGTCGCCGGGTCGAGTGCGCGCTGGAATGTGCCCAACCCCACCTCATAGTCATTGCGCGTATCGACCAGCACCACGTCATTGCGCTCGATCAGCGCATTCCAGTTTTCCGGCTCGACATAGGTGCCAACCTGCTTGCTCGGATTGGCCTCCGGCGCGCGCAGCGTCACGATTTCGGGCTTGAGCCGCACCTTCATGCGCAGGAACGGCATCTCCGCCGCGCTCGAATACTTGACCTCGGCGCCCGCCAGCCGCCCAGCAAAATCGGGACCAGCAAACAGCATGTCCGCCAGCGCATCGATATCAGCGTCCGTGCCCGCCACCGTGCCATTGATGCCCTCGGGCGCCAGGATCAGCGTGCCCTTGATGGCGTGGGAACAGCAGAACTTTGCCAGGATCGGCTGGAGGGCCTCGGCATCTGGCAGGTCGGCAAATTTATAAATTGCCATGACCTTGAAGGGCTGGGCGGACTGGGGCAGGTTGGATGTCATATCAATCTTCTGCGGGCACATTGGCCTGCTCTTAGCACTGCATGCGCGCAGCGTCACGCATGGGCAAAATACAAAACTTAGGGAGGTCGCCATGACCTATCGGGCCGATACGTCGCGCTATGACAGTATGCAGTACCGCCGCTCCGGCAAATCGGGCCTCAAACTCCCTGTCATCAGCCTGGGCCTCTGGCAGAATTTCGGTGGCACCCGCGACTACCCCAGCGCCATGGAAATCCTCGGTTATGCTTTTGATCAGGGCATCACCCATTTCGATCTCGCCAACAATTATGGCCCGCCCGCCGGCTCGTCCGAAGAGCTGTTCGGCCAAGTGCTGGCGCGTGACTTCAAGCCCTATCGCGACGAGCTGATCGTCTCGACCAAGGCTGGCTACAATATGTGGCCCGGCCCCTATGGCGAGTTCGGCAGCCGCAAATACCTGCTGGCGAGCCTTGACCAATCGCTCAAGCGCATGGGGCTCGATTACGTCGATATCTTTTATTCGCACCGCTACGATCCCGAGACCCCGCTCGAGGAAACCATGGGCGCGCTGGCCCATGCCGTCCGCACCGGCAAGGCGCTCTATGTCGGCATTTCAAGCTATCCCGAAGCCGAAACCCGCAAGGCTCATCGCATCCTCAAGGAAATGGGCGTCGCCACGACGATCCACCAGCCCAGCTATTCGATGATCAATCGCTGGATCGAAAACGATCACACCATCGACACCTGCGGCGAACTGGGCATTGGCATCATCGCCTTCTCGCCGCTGGCGCAGGGCGTGCTCTCGGGCAAGTACAATTCGGGCGACAAGTCGGGCACGCGTGGCGAAAACCCCAATGGTTCGCTCCGGGCCAGCCATATCGAACCGCGCGTCCTCGCCGCCGTCGACAAGCTCGGCGAGATCGCCAAGTCGCGCGGCCAGTCCATGGTGCAGTTGGCGCTCAGCTGGGCCCTGCGCCGCAAGGAAATGACCTCGGCGCTGGTCGGCGTGCGCAATCTGGAGCAGCTCAAGGACAATCTGGGCGTGCTGAATAATCTCGACCTCAGCGCCGAGGAAATCGCCGCCATTGATGCCGCGACAGCAGACGGCCAGATGGAACTCCACCCCCGCCCCAGCGGCTGGCTGCGGTAAGGGGGCGGGGCAACCGCCCGTTCCCCCCATCGTCACCAACCGGCTCGTCCGGGTGGTCCATCTTTCTCCCGTGCGGGGGCATGGATTGCCCGGACAAGCCGGGCAATGACGATGGTTGGGGGGACAGTGTGCGCTCCCCACCCTCGATCGTCACCCTCGGGCCTGAAGGGTTCGTCACTTGGAGAATGTCCGGTAAGACCGCAAGGCGGCCCCCGCTGACCCCTCCCCCATCGTCACCACCCGGCCCGTCCGGGTGGTCCATCTTCCTCCATGCGGGGCATGGATTGCCCGGACAAGCCGGGCAATGACGATGGTTGGGGGGCAGTGTGTTTCCCACCCTCGATCGTCACTCTCGGGCCTGACCCGAGGGTGACGATCCTGTGGAGGAGGCCAGTTCGGCGTCGCTCCACTCTACCGATGCAGAAACCGCTCCATGCCAAAAGGCTTGATGTCGATCGCGGTTTCTTCCCCGGTCATGGTCTGCGCCAACAGCTCACCCGTTGCCGGCCCCAGCGTGAAGCCGTGATGCGCGTGGCCGATCCCGACGAACAGGCCCTCATGGCGCGGGGCCTTGCCGATGATCGGCATCATGTCGGGGGTGCAGGGGCGAGCGCCCTTCCAGGGCTGGGCGTCGACCCGTTCGCCCAGATCGATCAATTCGCGGGCTGACTTCTCCGCCTTGTCGAGTTGGACCGGCGTTGGCGCCGCGTCGCGCAAGGCAAATTCGGCGCCAGTGGTCAGGCGAATGCCGCGCGCCATCGGGGCGAGGGCGTAGCCAACCTCTGGGTCCAGCACCAGGGTATTGAGCTTGGCGCCCTTTTTGGTGTCGTAGTGCATATGATAGCCGCGCTTGACGAAGAGCGGCAGGCGGTAGCCGAGCTTTTCCAGCACATCCGGCGCCCATGGGCCCAGCGCGATCACCGCCTGTTTGGCACTATGGCGCACGCCGTCCACGGTCGCCGTCCAGCCGCCATTGTCGGGCTCAAGCGCGTTGGCGCCGCCCGAGACAAATTTGCCGCCCAGCCGCTGGAACAGTTCGAAATATTGCGTCACCAGTGCGCCGGGGTCGCTGACCGTCCACGGATCGGTCCAGTGGATCGCGCCCGCGAGGCCGCCCTTGAGCGCGGGCTCCATCTGCTTGAGTTCGGGCCATTCCACCACGCGGTGGGAAATCCCGAAGCGGTCGTGATCTTCCTGCGCCTTGAGCGCTTCGGCCCGCAGCTTCTTGTCGGTGCGGAAGGCGAGCAACCAGCCGCTCTTGCTGACCAGCGCCTCGGCCTCGGGGCCTGCCTGGGCCATAAGATCTGCATGGGTCACGATCGAACGACCGATCAGCGGCGCATAGCTCTGCACCACCTTGGCGTAATGGTCCGGCGAGGATTCCCACCAATAGCGCAGCAGCGCAGGCGCCAGCTTGGGCAGGGCCAATGGTTCATAGCGCGCCGCGGTGGACAGATGCAGGCCCACCTGCATCAGCATGGCCAGATCGCGCGGAAAGGCATGCGGGCGCACGCCCTCGCGCTGAATGATGCCGGCATTGCCAAAGCTGGTTTCGCGGCCCGGCTCGCGCCGATCAATCAGGGTGACGCTCCGGCCGCGACGCAGCAGGTAAATGCCGGTGGCAACGCCAACAATACCCGCTCCCAGAATGATGACGTCGTCCATAAAAGGCATGCTCCCCCGCAGTGATACAGCAGGATGCTAGCATAGCCTGTTTGCCGCTTTTGTTCATATCTGTGGCATTGCCAGCGCTGAACGCCAGTTTCATCCGGCAATTGGCCACTTTTGTGCAAATTTATGCTGACTTTGTCTGACGATGCGCGCAGCTCTGATTATGTGCGGCTCTGATAGACATAGCCGCGCACGCTGGCCGGCACCTCGACGTCCAGCCATGCGCGGAAGGCGCGCAGCTTGTTGGTTTCGCGTCGGCCCTTGGCGGTGGCCAGCCAGTATCCGTTCGGCCCCTCGAACGGCATCTCGAACGGGCGCACCAGCCGCCCGTCGCTCACCGCATCCGCACTCATCATGTCGACGGCCAGCAAAACCCCTTGCTCGGAAATAGCCGCGTCAAAGGCCAGCGATGGATCGGTATAGGTGGGGCCCGGCAGGCAGATATTGGGATCGACCCCTGCCATGGTGAACCACTTTTCCCAGTCCAGCATGCTGGTCGCGTCATGGATCATTGGCACCTTGGCGAGATCGGCTGGGCTCGTCAGGAGCGGCGCGATGCGCGGCGCACACACCGGCTGGAACGATTGTCCGCCGATCATACTGGTTGTGATGCCTGGCCAGCGCCCTGTGCCAAAGCGAATGCCGCAGTCGATATCGGGGCGGCTGAGATCAACCATGGTCCCCGTTACGGTCAGGCGCACTTCTATATCGGGGTGCAGCGTGGTGAACTTGTTGATGCGCCAGATCAGCCAGCGCGAGGCAAAGACAGCACCCACGGTCAGGTTCAGCACATGCTCGTCGCTGCCCTTTAAGCTCCCCAGCCCATCCTGCAGCGCGGCAAAGCCCGCGGTCAGCTGCGGCAATGCCTGTTTCAGCGCAGGCAGGGGGCGTAGCCCCGCAGGGGTACGCTCGAACAATTCCATGCCCAGCCGCTCTTCGGCGCGGCGCAAATGCTGGCTCACCGCGCCGATGGTAACGCCCAATTCTTCCGCAGCAGGCGCCAAAGCCCCGCGCCGGGCCACGATCTCGATGGCGCGCAAGGCATTGAGGGGAATGGGAAATGGGTTTGCCATATAGTTTTTCTACAATGGCTGTCTCACCTTGTCCATTGCGGACCACCAGCGCAAGGCGCATCTAGGCCTCATTCATCCATGACGACCCATAAAGGAGGTCACAAAATGTCAATTCTTGCTGCTCTCCTGCGACGCCTGTCGACCGCTTTTGCCGGTGCTGGCGCTACGCATGAACCAGAGATGATGAGCCAACGCGACTGGGCGGACTTGCCGGCCTACCATCCGGTTTCTGACCGCGCGCCGTGCTGAGGCCATAATCGGACGCTTGAAGGGACGGGTTGACGCCCGTCGCCCTTCAGGAGTTTCCGATGATCCGTCCCCTTGCGATGTTTGCCGTGCTTGCCATCGGCCTGTCCCCGGCCCTGGCGCAGGAAGCCGTTCTCACCCAGCCGGCCCCCGAAGATATCGTGGTCAATCCATCCGCGCCGACGGCCCAGCCGCCCAAGCGCGCCAATATGCTGACCGGCATCTATGCCACCAAGGCCGTGATCGAGCTGTGCGCGCTCACCATCGATCCCAAGGTGCTGGCAGCCATCGATTCCGACACCACCAATCTGCAGACCTCGATGGGCATCGATGCCGCCACCGGTACGACCGCCTATGAACGGGTCAAGGCTGACGTCGAAAAGACCAAGCCAGATTGTGCCGAAGGCAGCGCCGATCGCGCCAGTGTGGATGCCGTGACTGGCCTTTACGCACAAAAGGCCGCAACGGCCACCGTGCCGCCAGCAGAAGCCGCCGCTGCAACACCAGCGCCCGTCGGCACCGAAGCGCCGGCTGCGCCCAAGCCATAAGGCGAAGGCCCTCGGTCACCCGGGGGCTTTTTCTATTCGCAGAGCTGCGCCGTACAGGTTTTGCCGTGGCAGCCCAGATCGACATGCAGATGGTCATGATGTTCGGCATTGGCCTCTGGCCCCAGCGTGGTCGTGAACCCGGCGCAGGCCGCGTCATGGGCTAGCCGCAGTAGCCGTCCCTCTGGCTTGGCCGCCGGTTTCCAGTTGGCGGTGACGTCGATGGTCTTGCCGTCCTCCAGGGTAAACCCGGTCACATCCACCGCGTTGGCAAAGCCATGTTCGGAGGTGAAGCCCGCGTCCGCGTTGTTCCGCTTGCGGCACATATAGCTGGTGCCGGTCTCCACCTGTGCCAAAGGGCTTCCCAGCATGGCTTCGGCATAGCCATCTACCGTGGCGATCCAGCCGGGCAGGGCGCTCGCCATGGCGCAATTGGTGGTGATGGGCGTCGAGAGTGGCACCATGCGGCC
This sequence comes from Devosia epidermidihirudinis, assembly GCF_000971295.1. Taxonomy (GTDB): domain Bacteria; phylum Pseudomonadota; class Alphaproteobacteria; order Rhizobiales; family Devosiaceae; genus Devosia; species Devosia epidermidihirudinis. The sequence goes on from NZ_LANJ01000016.1 coordinate 296,326, forward strand.
TCGGCTCAGAACGGCCGTCACCTTGAGCGGCGAGCGCTCGCCGCACGCGCCTTCGCTCAGCGGCGGCAGGGCCTCGGCCTCCACCAGTCCCATGATCACTGCCGGGCACGCCGTTTGGTACACCCGATCATCCTGCGCCGCAGGCTCAACGTCATCGGATGCAGGAGCGGGGGTAGTCGCGGTCGGGGCAGTGTTCGGCGTTGTCTCCGCCTCAGCCTCGTCCGCGGTTTCCTTTGGCCGGGGTCGCGGCAGGGGCGTTGCAGCGTCCTCGGTCACATCATCCGCCGTGGGCTCCACCGGGCGGGGCCGTGGCACCGGTGCTGTTTCCGCGCGCGGCACCGACTTTGGCGGTGGTTTGGCACTGGGTGCGAGTTGGTCCAGCATGTCCTGAAACGAGCCGAAAAGGTCCTGCCCGACCGCTGGCGGGGCCAGCAGCAATGGCAGGGCAATGAGCAGGTGAATGAGCTTGGCCATCCCCCTTAACGCACGAACCTGCAAAAAGGCTCGTTTTGCCCCTCTTAACCTGCGCTAAACCATCTTTGCGGGCTTGAGCGGTTCTGCTATCAGCGCGTCATGACAACGCCGCTCAAAAACATCCGCAATTTTTCCATCGTCGCTCACATCGACCATGGCAAGTCCACGCTAGCTGATCGCCTGATCCAGATGACGGGCGGGTTGGACCTGCGCGAGATGAAGGAGCAGGTGCTTGATAATATGGATATCGAGCGCGAGCGCGGCATTACTATCAAGGCGCAAACCGTCCGGCTGAGCTATAAGGCACAGGATGGCGAGGACTATATCCTCAACCTCATCGACACGCCCGGACACGTCGACTTCGCCTATGAAGTCAGCCGCTCCATGGCCGCCGTGGAAGGTTCGCTCCTGGTTGTCGACGCCTCGCAGGGCGTTGAAGCCCAGACGCTGGCCAACGTCTATCACGCGCTCGACGCCAATCACGAGATCGTTCCGGTCCTCAACAAGGTCGACCTGCCCGCAGCCGATATTCCGCGCGTCAAGCAGCAGATCGAGGACGTTATCGGCATCGACGCGTCCGATGCCCTGGAAATTTCGGCCAAGACCGGCATCGGCATCGACACCGTGCTCGAGGCCATCGTCACCCGCCTGCCGCCCCCCAAGGGCGACATCACGGCGCCGCTCAAGGCGCTGCTGGTCGATAGCTGGTACGATACCTATCTGGGCGTTGTGGTTCTGGTGCGCATCATCGATGGCACCATGAAAAAGGGCCAGAAGATCCGCATGATGGCGTCCGGCGCCGTTTATGAGCTGGATCGCGTGGCCGTCAACACGCCCAAGCTGGTCGAAGTCAAGGAACTGGGCCCGGGTGAGCTCGGCGTCTTTACCGCGTCGATCAAGGAAGTGGCCGATACCAACGTTGGCGATACCATCACCGACGACAAAAAGCCCACTGCCGAGCCGCTGCCCGACTTCCGTCCGGCCCAGCCCGTGGTGTTCTGCGGCCTGTTCCCGGTTGATGCATCCGACTTTGACGAGCTGCGCGCTGCCATGGGCAAGTTGCGCCTCAACGACGCCAGCTTCTCCTATGAAATGGAAACCTCGGCCGCGCTGGGCTTCGGCTTCCGCTGCGGTTTCCTCGGGCTGCTGCATCTGGAAATCATCCAGGAGCGCCTCAGCCGCGAGTTCAATCTCGATCTGATCGCGACCGCCCCTTCGGTGGTCTACGAAATCGCCATGACCAATGGCGACACCATCATGCTGCACAATCCGGCCGATCTGCCGGACGTGATGAAGATCGAGGAAATCCGCGAGCCCTGGATCAAGGCGACGATCCTGACGCCCGACGAATATCTAGGCTCCATTCTCAAGCTCTGCCAGGATCGCCGCGGCATCCAGCGCAATCTGAGCTATGTCGGCAACCGTGCTATGGTGGAATATGATCTGCCGCTCAACGAAGTCGTGTTCGATTTCTATGATCGGCTGAAGTCCATCTCCAAGGGCTATGCCAGCTTTGACTACAACCTGGCCGATTATCGCCCCGGCGATCTGGTCAAGCTGAGCGTTCTGGTCAATGCCGAGCCGGTCGATGCGCTCTCCATGCTGGTGCACCGCACCGTGGCCGAAAGCCGTGGCCGCATCATGTGCGAAAAGCTCAAGGAGCTGATCCCGCCGCATCTGTTCGTCATTCCGATCCAGGCGGCCATTGGCGGCAAGATCATCGCCCGCGAAACCGTGCGCGCCATGCGCAAGGACGTGACGGCGAAGTGCTATGGCGGCGACGCGACGCGTAAGCGCAAGCTCCTGGAAAAGCAGAAGGCCGGTAAGAAAAAGATGCGCCAGTTCGGCAGCGTCGAAATCCCGCAAGAGGCGTTCATCAAAGCGCTCAAGATGGGCGACGACTAGGTCCACGCTGCGCCCAAAGCGCCAGCATCCACCGATCACATTCTGCGATGCCGGGAACAGCCTTCCCGGCATTGGCGTTTCTCCTCCAGCGAACTTTTTTGCGGAGAGGAAAGTCAATGACGACCAAACGCGAAATTCTCGATCTCGAGCGGAAGTTCTGGACCACCATGGCCGGCGGCGAGCACCAGCAATCGGCTGGGCTCTTGACCAGCAAGGCCGCCATGACCGGCCCCATGGGCACGCATACCTTCAGCCCCAGCGAATATATCAAGATGAGCGAAGGCAGCTCGTTTTCCATCGAGAACTGGGCCATGAGTGAGGAAGATGTGTTCTTCCCCACGCCCGACAGCGCCGTTTGCATCTATCGCGTCAAGCAATCGGTCAAGAATGGCGGCAAGACGGAAAAGATGGACACCATGGACACTTCGGTCTGGGTGCGCGATGGCGACGGCTGGAAGTGTGCCCTCCACACCGAAATGCCCAACCAGACCCACTAGCCCCCGTCGCGGCAGGGCCAGCAACCCAGCCCCGGCATCCACCAACGCGGTCCCCGGAGCCAATCCGAGGGCCGTATTCTTTCGCTAGCCGGCAATGGGGCACACCCTCTCCCAACTGCTGGGTTATTCCGACCCAGTCCCGAATCCACGCCCGACCAGCCGCACCACCATCGCGTGAGCGGTCAAAGCCCAGCACGAGCCGCGCCCCCAATGTCATCCCGGCGCAGGCCGGGATCCATGCTGAAGGCTCACCTCGATATGGATCCTGCGGACAACCAAGGATCTGGATTCCGGCCTGCGTCGGAATGACCCCGCGCAGGAAGCTGCCGTAGCTCGACGCCAGAGTTCGCCCCGCAACCAACCCAACCACCACGCTGCCCTCGGGCCCGACCCGAGGGCCACCATCACCTCGCACCAAGCCGCAGGGGCCATCGGATCACGTCCGAGGGCAGCCTGGTGTTTGGGATGCTGCGTGATTTTCAATTCTAGGAACCGACCTCCCAGTCGACGCCCTCCCCCTTGCGGGGAGGGAGCGCAGGCGCGGACGGATTTGTATGCTCTCTAAGCGCGTAGTCCAGATAGCGGCAAGACTAAGCCCCGCCCCCACCACCGCGCTGCCCTCGGGCCTGACACCCGAGGGCCTCTATCCTGCGCACCAAGCCGCCAATGGCCCTCAGGTCAAGTCCGAGGGCAGCCCCGTGAACCGGATGCCGAAACTACGTGCGAAGGGGGGTATCACTGATTGTTACGCGGTCGGCCGCGTCCTTGACCCCTAATTTTTCAAGAACTTTGACAAAGCCTTCGGCGATCCCATCTGGGAACTCACAGGGTCCAACAATAATTCGCTCCAGAAGTTCTGGAACGGAGATTCCAATGTCCGGAATTTCTTTTGGGTTTTCTAGTTTTAGTTTGAGAACATTTTGTGGACTGCCGCTCACGGACTCTACGTCCTGTTCAAGAACGCCGATATTATGGTGCCCAAGAATGTGCAACATCCTCCACTCCTGCTCCTCGGCAAAGCCACGATGCTTTTGAGAAATAGAATAGGCAATGAGCGTTTGGAATAGCATGTGCGAGAGCCAGTTGATGTCGACCTCGCGCAGAAATTCTTCATTCGCTCTGACGCGGGCGGGTAGCGTTCGCATGACTTCAAAAAAAGTATTGCGATCTTGGTAAATTACCGGCGTTGAAAAAACTCCCAGTGCATCAGTAAATCGCGCCATAGTATGAGTCCGAATGACCAGCGCCACAGGTGCTGCACCTCGGCCATAACCTCGCCACATCGATAGTCGGCCGATCTCGTTCTCATGCTGGTGATGCATTGAGAGGCACGTGATATAAGTCTGGTTCTCGATGTGACCGATTATCCCGTTGAACTTGTTTATCACTTGCTCAACCAAGTTCGGTTGGATGGCGTTTAATGCTGAAATGAAGTCAGCCCGTCCAATGTCTGGCTCGTTAGGTGCAAAGAAGCGCCGAAGCATGCCTAAACCGTGCTGGACTTCGCTGAAGTCATTCATAAAGCGCACATTGCGCAACCAGATTTGCTGCCCCTTTAGTATCCGCAATGCGTTTTCGGCAGTTGTATAATGGGCGAGTAATTGGCCTTTTTCATTGAGTTCTTCTCTTAGAAGAGCTGCCTGAGGCATGAAGATTGCAACTAATCGTTCGAAAATCTCATGATCGTCCATGCTGTGACGAACGTCCTACTTCTTAGTCGGGGGAGTTGGAGGAGCTGGAGGTGGCGAACTCGGCACGCCCACAAGAGGATGGGGTTTGCTTTGCGTTGGACTAAACGGTGGTCGCACCATGAAATTACCTATTTCTCGGGTGTGGAGGTGGCGAACGAGGTATGTTGGGCCATGAAGTCGCGCCTGGACGCGCTTTACCTGCGCCCTTCTTATCTAAGGCGTCAGTTATTTCTCAGCTGGCGGTTTGGGTTTGGACATAGGAGGTGAGACGCTTATCGCGCCATGGGTTTGAATACTCGCCCCCGGAATGCCGACGCGATTAGTTTCAACCTGGAGCGAAATAACCTGTGTCAGGCCGGTTCTGGGTTTGCTCACTTTGGTCACCTGTTCGCCAGGGGTGGAGAAGAAATCGCAGGAGCAGGGCATGGTGCATAAGGAGATGGAATTCCATCTGGGTTATAGGGCTTAGAAGGAGATGAAGAGCGGCTCATGCAGTTGCTCCAAGGTTGTTGAAACAGAAGATCAATAGGGCGGATAGACCAGACATGAAGAAAATGAAGGCGCTGATGTTCAGTTGGCTTGTTATAGTCCGCCATATATTCGCATGAGGGATTTCGGCGTTGCCTAATAGATAATTTTTGTCCCAGGAGTTGCGCTCAGTTTCCATGTCTTTCCAACTGGTCCAATATGACAGCAAGTTAGTAAGCATTGTGGCGGCGAAGGCCAGCCACGAAAGAGCTAGAATAGGCTGCAAATGTATCGGCCCATCGCCGATGAATGTGTCAACGAAGAGAGCAGAAGCGCCAAGCGCTCCAGTTGAAAGGAGAATAAGCGTTTTATCAAAAAGACCAATTTGTGCGATCCCAAGCTCCACAAGACTCTTGCGGTGATCAAGGTAAAGCTGACGGTCGATCAGTTCAGTCGTTTCGGACTTATCGTTGCTCATAGTATTACAGTAATCTGATTCACGCTTTAGGTCATGTTTCCGTTTCGTTCCTAACAGCTAAATGGCGTGCTCTTCTTCTTTGGGAAAAGATGCGCAATCACCTGCCGCATCATGGTCTGGGGTGTCAGTAGCAGGCAAGCCGCCAATGCCAAATTCTGTGCCTTCGGGAAGGCTATGCCCACGCAAAGGCCTCGTTGGCCAAAACCTAATCCCCGCCCCCATCACTCCGCCTTACCCTCTTCTGTCCGCCCGCCCGAACAGGAGCCCCGCAAAATGCCCCACCACAAAGCCGATCCAACCACCACCCGCATGCTGGCCGCGCGCCACGAGGCTCTGTGGCTCAAACTTACCGCGCTGCATGGCCAGATCGCCGCCGTCGCCACCAAACGTCCGCAGACGCCCGTTTCCGCACACACCATTGGCGTGGCCGAAGCTCTGTTGCGCGAGGCCATGCCCTTTATCCCCAAGGGTGATCCCCTGCCGATGGCAGCGCCCGATCATGGTGGGTTGCTGACCCAGCTGGGGCAGGCGCTGGCGGCGATGGATTATTGGGAGGCGAGCCGCTCGCGCTGGGATGATCAGGCCAAGGCCTATCTGTGGCAGGTCAAAGGCGATCCGCCGCTGCCGGTGCGGCGCTTGCGGCCCAAGCTGGTGGGGCCTGCCAGCGCCGAAGCCGATCCGGCGCGCGAGGCAAAAATGCTCGATCTGCGTCAGAAGCTTGCCAAGCGCATCGAGCAGTTCAACAACCGCTAACTCATTATCCAGCTTATCCCCCACCCCGCGTGCCGCGCTATTCTTGGGCCATCGGTCCGGGATGCTTGTGGTACTGCAGCGACCAGTAGCCGGGACGACAGTCGGGAGGGCAGGGGTCGCGCTCCGCCCTGGGCTGCGTGGCTTTGATGTTCGGGCATGGGGCTACGGCGCCATGCTGGGGTCTTGTGCCGCCTTCCGAGAAAAACCCGGCGCTCCGAGGCGATGTTCGTCTCCTTCTTCTCCCTCCCAGAGACGGTCACCGCCTCGGAGCTCCACTTGTCCTGCCGGGTCCGGCGGCGTCTGCGCCGACCGGCGTTTCGGCGCGTCCTTGTGGGGGGAGGCCGGGGGTGCTACACTGGCTTTACGTTTTCAGCCTTCCAAGGCGACCTGATCCTCCCGACACTTGTGCCGGTTGCTTGGCGATCCCCGAAATTTGCGAACGTTTAGGCCCCGTGCGCATGTTGCCACGGGGAATTGCTCGTTCGCACCTGCTTCCGGGCCTCGCTACAAGGGCGTTTCGCCAAATGATCAACGGTACTGTAAAATTCTTCAATTCCACCAAGGGCTTCGGTTTCATTCAGCCTGATGATGGCTCCAAGGACGCATTCGTCCACATCTCTGCTGTCGAAAAGGCCGGTCTGTCCGGCCTCAACGAAGGCGACAAGGTGTCCTACACTGTGGAAACCGGTCGCGATGGCCGCGCCAGCGCCACCGATCTGCAGGTTCTCTAAGCCAAAATGGGCCGCCTCCGGGCGGCCCTGCCTTTGGAGGGCACCCCATGCACAAATACCAGATTGGCGACGTGCTCGATCTGCTGCCCATGCGCGGCAGCAGCCTGCGCCGCGCCGGAGAATGCAAGATCATGGCGCTGCTGCCCTATGAGGGCCACGCCGTGCAATACAAGGTGCAGGCCACCGCCGAGACGCACCAGCGCATCGTCAGCGAAAACGATCTGCGCGAAACCGTCTGAGACGGGCGATTGCGGGGAGCGCTTTTGGCGTTACAATCCCCGCTCCTCCCTCAGGCAGTATCATGACCACATTATCCGATTTCACGCTTCCGCTTCTCGATGGAACGCCCCAGTCGCTCGCCGCCTATGAAGGCAAGCTTGTGTTGATCGTCAACACCGCCAGCAAGTGTGGCTTGACCCCGCAATATGAGGGGCTCGAGGCGCTCTGGCGTACCTATCGCGACAAGGGGCTGGTGGTGCTGGGGTTCCCCTGCAACCAGTTCATGGGGCAGGAGCCCGGCAGCGCCGAAGAAATCGCCGAGTTTTGCTCCATCACCTATGATGTGAGCTTTCCTCTGTTCGCCAAGATTGACGTCAACGGCGCCGATCAGAGCCCGCTCTATGCCTGGCTCAAGGCCTCAGCCCCGGGGATTTTGGGCACGGAAGCGATCAAGTGGAACTTCACCAAGTTCCTGATCGGGCGCGACGGCACGGTACTGGAACGGTTCGGCCCCGAAGTGCTGCCCGCCGATATCGCCGGGCCCATCGAAAAGGCGCTCTAGTCGAAGTCCTCATCCGGGTAGACGCCCCAGAGTTCTTCCTGGTGCAAATAGCCCGAATAGGTGGCCGAGCGCTGGTCACCCTCCTGGTGCGTAGTGCTGACCTCGCACCAGGTGCCATCACACTGCTTGATGGTGACGCGCAGGCCCGGTCCCAGCCGGGCGCGCACTGTGGCGTCGTCAGAGCGATTGGCCAGCAGCGGGATATCCCCGTTGGCGATCAGGGGCGTAACATAGCCGACGCGTGTGCCCGACAACAGGTTCTGGTGCACCCAGCCCTCTTCGCCATCCGCATCGCGGATCTTCCGCCAGGTGTCGAATTCCTGGACGATCTCGACCGGCAGGCCGGATTTGAGGTAGGTCCACGCCACTTCATACTTGGTGCCGGGCCCGACGCGGACATTGATCGGGGTCGAGCGGGTCGAGGCAAAGCGCGGCAGTTTCAGCCCGCTTGGATTGTCTGCCTGCGCAAATGCGGGCGCCAGCGAGCCAACCATGACCAGAACCACCAATAGCAGTCGCGTCATCAGGCGATGAAAATGCGGGAAATGACGGGTGCGCCGTGCGCGTAAGGTCTCGTCGAACATGACTTTGCAGAAAAATGGAATTGCCCTATCAGTACTGACAGAACCTTAATGGTCGCTGAAAGGGTGGTGCTTATCGCCCTTGGCCGCCTCGCCTCTGGACCGCATGACCAGCCATAAACCCAAGATACTCGTGACACGGCGCCTGCCCGAATCCATCGAGGCACGCATGGCCACCCTGTTTGAAACCGACGTCAACGAGGCGGACGTTACCTTGTCGGGCGACGACATTCTGGCCGGGCTTGATGGCAAGGACGTGCTGGTTTCCTCGATTACCGACCGCATTGACGCTGATTTGATCCGCCGCCTGCCCAAATCGGTGCGGCTGATCGCGCAGTTTGGCAATGGCGTCGACAATATCGACGTTGATGCAGCGCTGGCTGCAGGCCTCACCGTCACCAATACTCCCAGCGTTTTGACCGAAGACACGGCTGATATGGCCATGGCCCTGATGCTGGCGCTGCCGCGGCGATTGGTCGAGGGCACGCAGATGCTGGTGCGGGATCGCGCCTGGGCCGGCTGGTCGCCAACTTCTATGCTGGGCCATCGCCTGCGGGGCAAGGCGCTCGGCATTGTCGGCATGGGTCGTATCGGCACGGCAGTGGCCCAGCGCGCCAAAGCGTTCGGGCTCAACATTCACTATTACTCGCGCAATCGTCGTCCGCCCGGCGTCGAGATGCCGCTCGAGGCGACCTATTGGGACGATCTCGATGCTATGCTGGGTGCGGTCGATATTGTCTCGCTGCACACGCCCCATACCCGCGAGACGTTCCATATTCTGTCGGCTGAGCGCATGGCGCTGATGCGGCAGGGCAGTTTCGTCGTCAATGTCAGTCGCCCTGAACTGGTCGATGAGGCCGCGCTTGTCGCTGCCATCGAGGACGGGCATCTCAGTGGGGCCGCGCTCGACGTGTTCGACAATCGCAACGGCATTAATCCGCGCCTTTTGGCACTGGCTGAGGCCAACAAGGTCGTATTGACCGCCCATATGGCGTCGGCAACGCTCGAGGCCCGCATTGAGATGGGCGAGACGGTGATCGTCAATATCCGCACCTTTATGGATGGCCATCAGCCGCCGCATCGCCTGCTGCCCGGATGACAATGCACTGGCTCTGATTGACGCCGGGGCGGCAAGGGCCTAATTCCCCCATCCATGAGCAAAGACAACAAATCTACCGGTCCTACCCAGCGCATGCTGCGCGTTGGTGAACTTGTGCGCCACGCGCTGGCCGCCATGTTCGCCCGCGGCGATGTCGAGGATGACGCGCTGCGTGGCGCCGTCATCACCGTGCCCGAAGTGCGCATGACCAATGACCTCAAGATCGCCGACGCCTATGTGATGCCACTGGGCGGCCAGCATGCCGAGGAAATCGTCGCGGCACTGAACCGCAACCGCAAGTTTATCCGTGGTCGCGTCGCGCCTCAGCTGAACCTGAAGTTCGCGCCCGAACTGCGCTTTTTCGTCGATGACACCTTTGAAGAAGCCAGCCGCATCGACGCGCTGCTGCGCTCGGACAAAGTGCAGCGTGATCTGCAGGCTGACGACGAGGATGGCGAAGAGTCTTGAGCGCGCCAAAACGCGCCAAGCGCGCCATCTCGGGCTGGGTCGTTCTCAACAAGCCCTACAACATGACCTCGACCCAGGCCGTGGGCAAAGTGCGGTGGTTATTCAGCGCCGCCAAGGCGGGGCACGCCGGCACGCTTGATCCCCTGGCCACCGGCATTTTGCCGATTGCGCTGGGCGAGGCCACTAAGGCTGTGCCGCAGGTGCAGGACGGCACCAAGGTCTATCACTTTGCAATTCTGTGGGGCAGCGCCACAACGACCGATGACGCCGAAGGCGAGGTCGTCGCGACCTCTGACGTCCGACCCGATCAGGCGGCCGTGGAAGCCATCCTGCCGCGCTTTACGGGCACCATCATGCAGCGGCCGCCGATTTATTCGGCGCTCAAGATCGATGGCGAGCGCGCCTATGATCTGGCTCGCGCTGGTGAAACCGTTGAGTTGGCCGAGCGTGAAATCCAGGTCGATGAACTCAACCTGATCTCGCATGATAGCGAAAAGACCGTTCTTGAAGCGGTGTGCGGCAAGGGCACCTATGTGCGGTCGCTGGCGCGCGATATCGCCGAGGCGCTGGGCACGCGTGGTCACGTCTCCATGCTGCACCGTGCTGCTGTCGGCCCGTTCAATGATGCCGATGCGCTGACCATCGATCAGCTCGAAGCGCTGGAGCAGCCAGAGCGCGATGCGCTGCTCAAGGGTGTTGCCGCGGGCTTTTCAGATCTGCCGGAAATCCGGCTCGACGCGGCTCAGGCCAGCGCCGTGCGCCATGGCAATACCGTGCTGCTGACCGGGGCGGGGTCGCCGATCACGCTGGATGAATGCTGGGCAAGCTTTAAGGGCGAAGTGCTGGCAACGGGGTGGGTCGAATTCGGCCAGTTCCGCCCCAAGCGGGTCTTCAACTAGGCTTCTGAAATGCAAAAGGCGGGGAGCAATCCCCGCCTTCTTTGTCTTCACCGGTGGATGAAGAACACAATAATCAGGACCAGCCAGATCGGCACGCCCAGGAGCCAAAGGCCGAGAGCTCTAAACATGGATAGTCTCCTTTCCTAGAAGCGACGGAATACGTCGGCAAACACAGTGTTTTCGTCGCGATGATTGCCACCCTTCTGGGCTGCCCAAAAGGCGCCGATGGCCGAGACAAGCAGCGATGCTGCAATCAGGAAGGCGCCGATAATGCTGACATTGCGGGCAATGCGGGCTGCCTCGATTGCGTCCTGACGGGCCTTTTCGACATTGGCTGCCACCGTATCGACGCGGGCCTGTGCATCAGCCTGCGAGAGACCGGTATTGGCTGCCACGACATTGGCGAGATAGGTGCGGTCGTCTGCACTTACAGTGCCGTCACCCAAGGCGGCCTGAACGAAGATACGCCCTGCTTCATCGCGTGCCGTGGTGGCTTCGACCGGCTGGGTCGAGCGGAACAGGGTATCGATGAAATAGGCGTTCGGATCGACCGCGTCGCTGGCAACATTGGAGGCAGCCGTGGTGACGGTTGCGGCGGCACCACCTACAACGCTGGCGGCCGCGCCAACACCACCAACGGCGATGATTGCGCCGATGATCGCCGAACCACCCCACACCAGAAGGCCATGTGCGCCATCGCGCAGATCGCTTTCATCTTCGGTGGCGTCGAAATAACGACGACGCAGGCGTCCGGTCAGATAGCTACCCGCCATAAAGCTGGAGATTTGCACCCATAGGAACCAGCTGGCTGCTGCGATGCCGACAAAGATCGGCGACACGCCGCCGCGATCATTGAGGTCGATGAAGTTCAGGCCGACGGCCGATCCAAAGCTGATCAGGACCAGAGAAATGGCTGTTGCGAGGACAATACCGGCAATGATAGCGGGCCAATCGACATAAGACGATTGGTCGCGATGGGTTGCTGGCTCTTCGATGATGGTAACGCCCGCGGGCGCGTCAATAGTCATGGCGGCGGCTCCTGTTGTTCTTGATTTGGATCGGGCCCTGAAAGATCAGTGCAGACCGATGAACGACAGGATGGCCATGACGATGACGACCAAGCCGACAAGATAGATGATCGAGTTCATTTGATTTTACCCTCTTGTTTGACGCACGTGCTCAAACAACCAGAGGGGAGGGATTTCGTTCCGGCGCTGCACGACTTTTGTGCAGAGCAGCATGCAGCAAAGAGCGTTAGATCGCCTTAGGATTTCCAGTCAAAGGACGGCTGGACGAGCGTGTGCAGGTCTTCCAGCGGCTCACCTGCAATGCGGCGCAACAACAGTGCGCCAAGCTGACGACCGGCCCCGACGAAGTCCTCCGAGACCGTTTCTGCACCCGGCTGGAATTGGGCAAACATCATCGAGGATTGCTTGGACACCACATGAACGTCCTGACCAACGGTCTTGCCGCTGTCATTGAGCCCACCAATGACGGCCAGCGCTGACACTTCCGACGCGCAGACATAGCCGTCGGGGCCATCGGGGCGTTTGCTGCGCTTGATGACATAGTTTCGGATCGCGTCGGTGGGGCTGCTGAGATTGATGTCGGCGGCAAATTCAAACGCGATCCCCGCCTCACCGGCCGCGCGCGCTACACCCTTTTTGAGATGCTCGGTATAAGTGAGCTCGCTATCGGGCAGCACAATGGAGATTTTTCGGCAGCCCTTTTCAACCAGGCGCTTCACCGCACCATAGGCATAGGCCTCATTGTCGAAGTCGACATAGGGGTGTGGTTCGGGCCAGTGGGTACGGCCGTGGCTGATAAAGGGGAAGTCATTGTCGAGCAGGAAGCGCACCCGCTCGTCAAACGTTTCGGCCTTCGAGAAGATCACCCCGTCTGCCATACGATTGCGCACAATGTGGCGGACTGGCTCAATGGGCAGCACATTGCGGAACAGCGGCGTGATGACGACGTGGTAGGCCGTGTTGCGCAGCGTCTCGGTCAAGCCACTGACGATGTTGGAGCCGAAACCATAGATCTGCTCGTCCGGCTCAAGCACCAGCGCGATCACATTGGTCCGCCCGGTCTTGAGGCGCAGCGCAGCGCGGTCCGGCAGATAGCCGATTTCGGCGGCAATTTTCTGCACCCGGTCGCGAGTTTCCTGCGCCAGTTCCGGCGCATTGTTGAGCGCGCGCGAGATTGTCGTGACGGCAAAGCCAGTCATCTGGGCAATGGTTTTCAGTGTCGGCTTGCCCGATGGTTTAACGCCACGCTTGGCCTTGCTCGCCACCGGCTGATTGTCGTCGGACACTTCTTACACCCCAGGAGCCGCGTTCTCTGCGCAGCTGACTTTATTGCCGCGACAACATCATAGTGTCATCAACAGTTCAAGCGCTCTGCACGTCCGGCCTTCGCCGGACAATATGTGTCGAATTATGACCGCTTGTGTCATAATTTTGTCGCCCTACGAAAGTCGAGCAGTCTTTTTCAATAAATCGTCGATTTTCGATGGTTGGGTCACTGGAAATCAGCAGGGTGCTGACCTATCTTCACCAAACTGGTTCGACACTCAACGAACCGTGTGCGTGCAACCCATGAGGAAAGGACTGAAGATGACGACATCGACTAGCTTCACCACCCATGCGGCTATTGCACTCGTACGCACCAATTTGCATGGCGCCAAACGCTGGCAAGGGACCTGTCGCTCGAAACGAATGTGACCTGCGTCACACCACCGTCTCACAGAATCGATAGACCCCCAGCATTGACGGCCAGATGGTGCAATTGATTGCCCATTCCTGTTGGCCTTCAGCGCGCAAGTGGAGAATCCACCCATGCAGGAAAATAGCTTAGATCGGGCCAAGGCCCACAGACCCATTGTGATAGAAGTTGCGGGCGAGCCGTTGGGCGTTGTCGTGCCGCATGCCGAAGGCTACCGGTTTTTGGCCGTGAAGCTTCCAGCCTTCGCCATTGACGGACAGCAGTTCGAAACAGTCGAGAAGGCGCATTTCGCCGTATCGCAGGCTGTGCGTAAGGGAACAGCCGACGCCGCGTAAGCGCAGCGTCGGACCCACTTTATTTAGTCGTCATTGGTGGAATTGAGTTCGCTCGGCCGCTTGCCCTCGGCAGTCGGTCCGGCTGGTGAAAGACATGCCTCAACGGCATTAGCCAATGCTTCCACGTCGATTTTTGACGCACCGGCTTGCGCCTGGCGGTCAAGCTCTGTCGACAAAGCGGAGACGAGCGCCTCGCGGCGCCCGGTGTTTGAACTAGTTGTTTCCATTGATGGAAAGCCCGCCGTCATCTACCCGCACTTCAATGCCAGGGCGCGACTGCTGCTGGTAGGTGTAGATACCAAAGCCCACGACAGCCACCAGCAGGATGGCGATAACAGCATAAAGACCATTGCGATTCATGAGAACTCCTGACGCTAGATTATGCTGGTCAACGCACAACTTGCCGTCTGGTTCACTCAACAGCCGCAATTGCTCGCAGCGCCAAGACAAAGGCAGTAACGCCAATAGCCAGTGAGCCGGAATTGTCGATGATAACAGGTGAAATCCCGGCGGGAACCGGGCCGCTCTCTCGCGCCAGACGTGCCGTCACCTGATCGGCGCTTTCGCGTCCGCGCGAAATCAGTCGTTCGGCGCGCAGGGAAATCTCGGCCGTGATCAGCACGACCGAACAGGCGGGATACTTTTCGCGCGCTGCGCCGATGATATGGCGCGAGACATTGGCCACCACGGTTTTGCCAAGGGCGATATCGGTTTCAAGGCTGATCGGCAGCCCGTAGCGCAGATTGTGCGCATCCCAGGTCAGCGCGAAGCGGCCGGCGTCTTCAGCAAGCCGGAAGTCCTCAACCTCCATGCTGTCGTGGTCTTCGACCTCGGCATCGGCGGGGCGCGTCACGGTGCGGCGGACAAAGACAAAGCGCTTGTCATTGTCCAGCGCCTTGCGCGCGCCATTGATGAGACTGTCCTTTCCGACACCGGATGGACCCACGACCAGAACGAGTGAACCGAGTGGTCGTGCCATGGTCAACTCACCCGCTGTCCCTGGCGCCAGACGCCACGCACCACTGCCATCTCGCCCACCATTTTGACTCGTACCAGATCGGCACGCTTGCCGATGGCAATCTCGCCACGATCATCGAGGCCGGCGGCCTTCGCCGGATTGCGGGTTACCGTTGCCAAAGCCTTTGAGAGGCTGAGCCCCTCAACCCGGCGTGGCAGCAGAAAGGCTGCCTGCAGCAATGCGAAAGGCACATAGTCCGAACTCAGAATGTCCAATAGCTCCGCCCGTACCAAATCGGTTGCAGAGATATTGCCTGAATGCGAGCGCCCGCGCACCACGTTTGGCGCGCCCATCAGAATAGCAAGCCCGGCATCGTGGGCAGCGGCGGCTGCCTCCAGCGTTGTCGGGAATTCAGCAATCGCGACGCCGTCGGTTGCGGCCTCTTCGACATGCGCGAGCGTCGCATCGTCATGGCTCGCAAGCGGCAAGCCGAGGACCTTGGCACGCGCCACAATGGCCTTGCGATGGGGCTGTGCGTAGCGCTCATGCTGGGCCAATGCGTTGGCGAGGTACTGCTCAACCTCAGCCTCGGTCGTGCCCATCTTGGTTTTGTAGAAGAGCTTATAGGCCTCCATCGACAAAAACTGCCGCTGGCCGGGGGTATGATCCATCAGCGAGGCCAGTCGGGTCGTCGGATGATCGGCAAAAGCCTCGAAATGATCCAGCACGTCGTGACTGGGCAATTCGCAGCGCAGATGGATCAGATGCTCGGCGCGCAGCCAGCCCTGCGCATTGCCGGTGCGAATGGCGTTGACCAGCTTGGCGGCATGAATTTTCATGTCGGGCAGATCGAGGTCGGAGCCGATACGCACGGCATCGAACACAGTGGTGATGCCCGAACCAGCCACCTGCACGTCATGGGCATGCAGCGATGCCAGCGGATCCCAAAACACGCCGGGGCGGGGGCGATAATGGTTCTCCAAATGATCGGTGTGCAGCTCGACCAGGCCAGGGATTAGGTAGTCGCCCTCAAGATCCTCGCCGACACCGGACGGGCCGGTGGACATATCCGAGATCAGATCATCGTTGACCGATAGTGCGCCCTCGATGACCCCATCAGCGAGTACAAGCTTCGCGTTGCGGAAGGCACTCGAACCCATCAGGCAGACGCTCCCAGCTTGAAGTCGGCGATGCGACGGAACGGCTTGCCGGCATCTGCCTCGTGAAACAGCGACAGGCGATCGAGGATGACAGGTTCATCGAGCACCGGCGCAAACCAGGTGGTGGCTGCGCGAGCGATGTCGTGCGCGTCCTCCTCGGTAAGCCGGTCACTGAGCGTCATGTGGAACTGAAATTCCTCGAACACATAGGGATAGCCATAGGCGTCAAGCAATTCAATCTGCCGCTCGGTCAGCCCTTTGCTGGCGCGGGCCGCACGATCCTTGACCGTCATTGGCGCGCGCAAAGGGTCGAAACTCTCAACAACATGCGCCGCAAAATCCTGCAGCGCTTCGTTCGCCTCGGGTACCAACGCCAGAAATCCTTGCAAGGATGCCAGCTTCAGCGGGCCCAGATTGACCGGCTCATGCTGCACTACAAAATCGGCGAGGGCTGTGCGGAGATCGGCTTCGCTCGTATCCTCGACCAAGGCCATCGGCGCCTTGATGGTGGCGTGGAAACCATAGCGGTTGGCCGACTGGGTCAGGTTGAGCAGGCGCGGGCGGTCGATGCCGGCCACGGGGCCATCAAAGAGATCGCCACTGGCCGGGTCGCGGCCAAGCCATGTGCAGGCGCGTTCCCACAAAGTGCCAGTCGCTGCCGGGGCGAAATAGATCGCGAATCGTTCTGTCATGGGAACTCCTTGCCCAGCGCGCTAGACCAATGATGTGTCGACGGTTTGACACTTGCTGGACAGTCCCCACCGCATGTCCACTAATGCTGGCTATCCTTGCCAGCCTCGAATCGCAAGAAGGGAGCCACCATTGGACCGTAGCCTGCTGCTCGAGATGTTTCACCATGCGGTAGCGCAGGCGCAACCCTCGCTCGCTGTTCGGCTCAATCTGCCGCAGCGACCCTTGGGGCGCACGGTGGTGATTGGCGCAGGCAAAGCCTCGGCGCAAATGGCGCGGGCGTTTGAGGCGGCCTGGGATGGTCCGCTCACCGGGTTGGTGGTGACGCGTTATGGCTATGCCGCGCCATGCGAGCGCATTGAAATTGTCGAGGCCTCCCATCCCGTGCCCGATGAGGCCGGATTTCTGGCTGCCCGCCGCATCATGGAAACAGTATCCGGGTTGGGGCCAAACGATCTTGTGGTCGCGCTGATCTCTGGCGGTGGTTCGTCCTTGTTGCCAGCGCCGGCCCCGGGTCTGACACTCGATGACGAGCAGGCCATCAACCGCATGCTGTTGGCATCGGGCGCACCAATCGGGGTGATGAACCTCATTCGCAATCAGTTCTCCGTCATCAAGGGTGGGCGCTTGGCGGCGCGCTGTGCACCTGCGCAGGTGGCGACCCTGGTGGTGTCAGACGTTCCGGGCGACGACCCGGCCGTTGTTGCGTCCGGGCCAACCATCCCGCTGGCAGGCACGCGCGAGCTGGCGCGCAAATACGTCAATCTCCACCGGCTGGACCTGCCCCCGGCGGCCGCGCGCCTTCTGGCCGGGGAAGACAATCTCGCTCCCCTTCCCAATGATCCGGCGTTTGCCCGCAACAGCGTCCGCACCATCGCCTCGGCGACGCTCTCGCTCGATGCTGCAGCAACGCTTGCACGACAGCGCGGCATTGAGGCCGCAGTCCTTTCAGATTCCATCGAAGGGGAGTCGCGCGATGTGGCGCAGGTGCATGCGGCTATGGCGCGCGAGATCGCCCTGCGTAATCGCCCCTTCAACAAGCCCGTCGTGCTGCTTTCGGGCGGAGAGACCACCGTCACCTTGCGCGGCAATGGTCGGGGCGGACGCAACGCTGAATTTCTGCTGGCGCTGGCGATCGCCATTGATGGGCTCGAGGGCGTGACGGCCTTGGCTGCTGATACCGACGGCATTGACGGCTCGGAAGACAATGCGGGCGCCTATGTGGATGGCACGACGGCCACGCGCCTGCGTCACGCCGGCATCGACCCGCAGGCTGCCCTGGCCAACAACGACGCCTATTCGGCCTTTGCAGCGATTGGTGACTTGCTGGTGACCGGGCCTACGGGCACGAATGTGAATGACTTTCGCGCGATTATCATCCGGTAGGAGAGAGCTATGGCAAAGGCTGTTGGCATTGGCGGCGTCTTCTTTCGCGCCCGCGACACCGAGGCGCTGGCCGCCTGGTATGAAACCCATCTGGGTATCACCGGCTTCTGGGATCAGGCGGCGGGACTGACCGTGTTCGCGCCGTTCAAAGCCGATACAGACTACTTCCCCGCCGACCGCCAGTTCATGCTGAATTTCCGCGTCGATGATCTCGATGGGCTCATTGCCCAGCTCACCGCGGCTGGCATCGCGGTCGAGACGCGCCCCGATGAATGGGACACTACCGAGACCGGTCGCTTCGCCCGTATCTCCGATCCCGAGGGTAGTCCCATCGAGTTGTGGCAGCCGCCCGAAGACTGATCGTCAAATAGTCATACAAATTCACGCGGCGGGACTTGGCAGACCCCGCTGGCGTCTGCTCTATACCGCCCTCAGTTTCCGAGGAGAGCTGCCGCATGGCCAAGCGCAAGATTGCAATTATCGGTGTGGGCAAGATCGCACAGGACCAGCACCTGCCGGTCATCGATCGGTCCGATGATTTCGAGCTGGCGGCGACCGTCTCGACCCGGGGCCTCGGCCACAATGGCCTGCCTGTCTTCAAGACTCCCGCCGAGCTTTATGCGACCATGCCCGAAGTCTCGCTGATCTCGATCTGCACACCGCCCGGTATTCGCCATCAGTATGTCCGCGAGGCGCTCGACGTCGGCAAGGACGTGATGATGGAAAAGCCGCCCACCACGACCATTTCCGAGCTGGATGACTTGATCGCCCACGCCAAACGGCTGGATCGCGTGCTCTACCAAACCTGGCATAGCCAATATAATCCAGCGGTGGACCGGACCAAGGCGATCCTTGCCGAGCAGGGCGTCAAATCGGTGCGCATCGATTGGCGCGAAAGCGTGCGCAAATGGCACCCCGATCAGGATTGGGTCTGGGAGCCCGGTGGGTTCGGTGTCTGCGATCCCGGCATGAATTCGCTGTCGATCTTCACCAAGATCCTGCCTTTCCCGGTTTTTGTCGAAAGCTCCAGACTGACCTTTCCGGCCAACCGGCAGACGCCCGTTGATGTAGAAATCGTCTTCAGGTCTGGTCAACTGCACAAGCCCAAGCTATCGGCAGGCTTCAACTGGCTGGAAGAGAGCGGCGAGATTTGGACGGTGCAGATCGAGACTGGCACCGGCGATGTCCTCAAGCTTGAGGGCGGTGGCCGCACCCTGCGCATCAATGACGAGATCGTGCTGCAACATGGCGATGACGAATATGCCGCCATGTATGAGCACTTCGCGCGCCTGCTCGACGAGCACAAAAGCGATGTCGACGCTGCGCCGCTGCGTCTGATGAGCGACGTATTCCTGATGGGGGCGCGCATCAACGGGCCCGCTTTTGAGTGGTAGGCGTCTAGCGCGACGTTTTCACCGAGCGTCATCACCCGGCTTGTCCGGGTGATCCATCGCCTTGTAGTGGAGAGTGGATTGCCCGGACAAGCCGGGCAATGACGATTGGTCGGGGATTACTTCCCTGCGTCAGTCAGTGCCTTCACGTCGTCTTCGCTCAGCTTCAGACGCACGCCCTTGGCTAGGCTCTGCACCTGCGCGACCGAGGTCGCCGATGCAATCGGCGCGCTGACGCCAGGCTGGGCAACGAGCCATGCCAGCGACACTTCGGCGGGCGTCGCGTCATTGGCCTTGGCGACGGTGTCGAGTGAAGCAAGAATGCTCTGGCCCTTGGCGTCGAGATACTTCTCGATCCCTCCACCGCGCTGGCTTTTGCCGAGGTCGTCCTTGCTGCGGTACTTGCCGGTGAGGAACCCGGAGGCGAGGCTATAATAGACGATGGTGCCGATATCGTCCTCGAGCACCAGCTTCTGCAGGTCGCCTTCAAACTCGGCGCGATCATAAAGATTGTAGCGCGGCTGCAGCACATCATAGCCCTGCAGCGACTTGATCACGGCGATCTCATTGGCTTCGCGCACCATGGCAGGCGGAAAGTTCGACGCGCCGATCACCCGCACCTTGCCCGCCCGAATGAGCGTGTCATAGGCGCCAAGCGTTTCCTCATGGCTGGTTGTCGGGTCAGGCCAGTGGCTGAAATAGAGGTCGATATAGTCAGTCTGGAGGCGCTTGAGCGACCCTTCGACACCCGCCTTGATGGCTTCGGCGCTGAGCCCGCCCGGCTGATTGGCCGAGTTGACCTTGGTGAACAGATGCATGGCTTCTCGGTTGCCGCGCGCCTTGAACCAGTTGCCGATGATGGTTTCGCTGAGGCCGGGAGGATTGCCGGGCACCCAATTGGGGTACCCTTCGGCCGTGTCAATCGCGGTAAAGCCCGCTTCGGCATAGGCATCGAGAATGTCGAACGCGCCTGCTTGGTCGACGGTCCAGCCAAACACATTGGTCCCCAGCACCAGAGGTTCAATGACGAGTTCGCTGCGTCCGAGTGGTCGGCGGTCCATGATAAGTCTCCATTGTTGGCTGATAGCAAAACGCCGCTGGAGGCATTCCGTTCGATCTTTGAGGCGCGTCCGGTGCCTTTTTCAGGTGCGGACTGCGCATCAAAATCAAATTGTGAACTAAAGTGAGAACTCTCTTCCAGCGGCAAGATGAGGCGGAGTTTGATCGACTGGAACACCCGCAAAGGGCGTGGTCAAGCCACGACAAGTGTGGCGAACGGTTCATTCTCAATCCGTCCAATTCTGTGGAATGGCCTTGTTGCCGTCATCAGATTGACCAAATGGTCAAACTCAACCATTGCGCTCCCATGGATTCTACGCTTTGTTGGCGGCCAAGCTCTGGTCTACACGCCCGGGCGCTAAAAACTATCGGGAGAAAACATTCATGAAATTGATGAAAAGCCTGTTGGCGGCGACCGCCATCATTGCTTTGGCCGCTGGTGCTGCCCAGGCCAAGCAACTGGTGTTCTGCTCTGAGGCTTCGCCCGCGCATTTCGATCCAGGTCCGACCACTGGTGGTAACGACTTCGACGCGTCTTCGCGCACGATCTTCAACCGTCTGGTTGAGTTCAAGCATGGCGGAACCGAAGTTGAACCCGGTCTGGCCGAGAGCTGGGAAATCTCCGACGACGGTCTGGTGTACACCTTCCACCTGCGCCCAAATGTGAAGTTCCACACCACGTCCTACTTCACGCCGACCCGTGATTTCAACGCAGACGACGTGATCTTCTCGTTCGAGCGTCAGTGGAAAGAAGACAACGCGTATTACACGTACCTGTCCGGTCTTTCCTGGGACTACTTCCAGGGCATGGATATGCCCAAGTATCTCAAGAGCATCGAGAAGGTCGACGATCTGACCGTCAAGATCACGCTCAACGAGCCAAACTCGCCAATGATTGCCAACCTGGGCATGGACTTCGCGTCCATCATGTCCAAGGAATATGCCGATCAGCTCGAGGCTGCGGGCACGCTGGCTGACTTCGCTTCGGCTCCAGTTGGCACCGGCCCATTCCAGTTCGTCGACTACCAGACCGACGCTGTCATCCGTTACTCCGCCTTCCCAGATTACTGGGCTGGCAAGGTTGCCATCGACGACCTGATCTTCGCCATCACGACCGATCCGGCCGTGCGCGTGCAGAAGCTCAAGGCTGGCGAATGCGATATCATTCCATACCCAGCACCAGCTGACATTGCTGACCTTCAGGCTGATCCGAACCTCGTGGTTCAGGAACAGGAAGGCCTCAACATCGGCTATATGAGCTACAACACCACCGTTGCTCCGATGGACAACGTTGCGGTCCGCAAGGCCCTCAACCAGGCTATCAACAAGGACGCCATCATCGAGGCCGTCTATCAGGGCGCCGGCCAGGTTGCCGTCAATCTGATCCCGCCAACCATGTGGTCCTACAACACTGCAGTGAAGGACGACGCCTACGATCCAGCAGCTGCCAAGGCAGCTCTCGAGGCCGCTGGCGTCAAGGATCTGACGCTTGACCTCTGGGCCATGCCTGTCAGCCGTCCATACAACCCAAATGCGCAGCGCGTTGCTGAACTCATCCAGGCTGACTGGGCCGCTGTTGGCGTAAAGGCCAATATCGTCTCCTACGAATGGACCGAGTACCGTGAGCGCGGTAAGGCCAAGGATCGTCCAGGTGCGTTCCAGATCGGCTGGACCGGCGATAATGGTGATCCAGACAACTTCTTTGCGACCCTGTTCTCCTGCTCGGCTATCGGCGTTTCCAACTATTCCAGCTGGTGCGACGAAGGCTTTGAAAAGCTGATCCAGGACGCCAAGACTGTTCCCGATCAGGCTGAACGGACCAAGCTCTACGAGCAGGCCCAGGTTGTGTTCAAGGAACAGGCTCCAGCCCTGACCCTGGCCCACTCCAAGGTGTTCATGCCAATGAGCAAGCGCGTCATCGGCTTCACCATGGACCCGCTTGGCATTCACCGCTTCGACAACGTCGACGTGGCTGAATAATATCGGCTCTAGCGAAAACAAGGGCGGCGCTGCATAAGCGCCGCCTTCATCATTGGCGGGATCATGCTTCGATACATTCTGCATAAGCTGGCGCTGATCGTGCCAACGGTGATCGGCATCACCATCTGCTCATTCGCGTTCATCCGGCTTCTGCCCGGTGATCCCATTCTGGCCATGGCTGGCCAGCACGGCGTGTCGCCTGAACGCTACGAAATTCTCAAGGAACAGTTCGGCTTCAATATGCCGATCTGGCAGCAATATCTGAGTTATGTGTGGAATGTGCTGCACGGCGATTTCGGTATCTCGCTGGCCACCAAGCGCCCTGTGCTGACCGATTTCCTTGCGCTGTTCCCCGCAACCATCGAGCTGGCTCTGTTTGCCATGCTGCTGGCCGTTGCGCTGGGGATTCCCGCTGGCATCTTTGCTGCCGTCAAGCGCGGCTCCTGGTTTGACCAGCTCACCATGGGGGTGGCGCTGACGGGATATTCCATGCCCATCTTCTGGTGGGGCCTGCTGCTGATCATTTTCTTTTCCGGCTATCTCGGCTGGACACCCGTGTCAGGGCGTATCGCTATCAACTTCTTCTTCAAGCCGATCACCGGCTTCATGTTGGTGGATACCCTGCTCTACGGCAATTGGGCGGCCTTCGTGTCGGCGGTTCGCCACCTGATCCTGCCCGCGGTGGTGTTGGGCACCATTCCGCTCGCCGTCATTGCGCGGCAAACCCGTTCGGCAATGCTCGAAGTGCTGGGTGAGGATTATGTCCGCACCGCACGCGCCAAGGGTCTGTCGCCCAGCCGCGTCATCAATATCCATGCCCTGCGCAATGCCATGATCCCGGTGGTCACCACCATTGGTTTGCAGGTTGGCATGCTGATGGCCGGTGCGATCCTGACAGAAACCATCTTCTCTTGGCCGGGCATCGGCAAATGGATGATCGAATCCATCTCCAAGCGTGACTATGTCGTGGTCCAGTCCGGGCTGCTGCTGATCGCGCTGGTGGTCATGGCGGTCAACCTCATCGTCGACGTGCTCTATGCCGTCATCAATCCTCGGATAAGGGCGCGCTGATGACCGAGATTACCCCGACTGCCACCGAACGCCCGCGCCTCGCGGCGCTGGCGGAATTCTGGCACTATTTCTCCATGAACCGCGGCGCCGTCATCGGCCTCGTCGTGTTCGCCATTCTGGTCATCGTGGCGTTGTTTGCCCCCTGGATCGCCCCCTATCCGGCCGACCAGCAATTCCGCGATGCGCTGCTGCTACCACCGTCCTGGATGGAAGGTGGCCGCTCGGCTTACCTGCTCGGCACCGATCCGGTTGGCCGTGACATGCTTTCGCGCCTGATCCACGGTTCGCGCTATTCGCTCGCCATTGGTCTTGTCGTGGTGACCGTTGCGCTCAGCGTCGGCATCGTGCTTGGCGTTCTAGCCGGCTACTTCCGTGGCTGGGTCGACGTCGTCATCATGCGCGTCATGGATATCATTCTGGCCTTCCCGTCGCTGCTGCTGGCCCTTGTGCTGGTGGCCATCATGGGACCGGGTCTGTTCAATGCCATGCTGGCCATTGCCCTGGTGCTGCAGCCGCACTTTGCCCGTCTCGTGCGCGCGGCAGTGATGGCCGAAGCAGGCAAGGATTATGTGACCTCTGCCCGCGTTGCTGGTGCTGGCCACATTCGCCTGATGATCAAGACCATTCTGCCAAACTGCGTGGCACCATTGATCGTTCAGGCCACCCTGAGCTTTTCCAATGCCATTCTCGAAGCGGCCGCTCTTGGCTTCCTCGGCATGGGTGCTCAGCCGCCAACCCCTGAATGGGGCACGATGCTGGCTTCCGCACGCGAATTCATTACCCGCGCTCCATGGGTCGTGACCTTCCCGGGTCTGGCTATCCTGATCACGGTTCTGGCGATCAATCTCGTGGGCGATGGCCTGCGCGACGCGCTCGATCCCAAGCTGAAGCGGAGCTGATCTGATGGCACTGCTTGAAATCAAGAACCTCACCGTTGCCTTTGATACCTCGGTCGGCTTGTTCAAGGCCGTCGATGGGATCGATGTGTCGGTCGAAGCCCGCGAAGTGCTCGCCATTGTCGGCGAATCCGGTTCGGGTAAGTCGGTGGCCATGCTCGCTGTGATGGGGCTGCTGCCATCGACCGCCACAGTCACTGCCGATGTGATGACCTTTGAAGGGCTCGACTTGCTCAGGATGAGCCCGGCCGACAAGCGCAAGATCATCGGCAAGGACATTGCCATGATCTTCCAGGAACCAGTGGCAAGCCTCAATCCGTGCTTCACCATCGGCTTCCAGATCGAGGAAGTGCTCGAGCGTCATATGGGCCTTAAAGGCCGTGCCGCGCGGGCACGCACGATCGAACTGCTGCGTCTTGTCGGCATCACCGACGGCGCCGATCGATTGGGGGCGTTCCCGCACCAGATGAGCGGTGGCCAGTGTCAGCGCGTCATGATCGCCATGGCGATTGCGTGCAATCCCAAGCTGTTGATTGCCGACGAGCCAACCACGGCGCTCGACGTAACCATTCAAAAGCAGATTTTGGACCTCCTGGTGAGCCTCCAGGCCGAGCACGGCATGGGCCTGATCATGATCACTCACGACATGGGGGTGGTGGCCGAAACCGCTGACCGCGTCATCGTGCAGTACAAGGGGCACAAAATGGAGGAGGCCGACGTGCTCTCGCTGTTTGAAAACCCCAAATCCAACTACACCCGCGCGCTGCTGTCTGCTCTTCCGGAAAACGCGGTGGGCGATCGCCTGCCGACTGTCGCCGACTTCAAGTTCACCGACGAAACGGGAGCTGCCCTATGACAACACCCGTTTTGCAGGTGCGCGATCTCAAGCGCGATTATGTGTCCTCCGGTGGCCTGTTCCGCCCGGCCAAGGTGGTCCGCGCCGTCAAGGGCGTGAACTTCAGCCTCGAGAAGGGCCGCACCCTGGCCGTAGTCGGCGAGAGCGGCTGCGGGAAGTCTACGCTTGCGCGCATGATCACGCTGATCGACAACCCGACCTCGGGCGATATCCTGATCGATGGCGACAAGGTCGATGCCAGCCATGGCGTGACCAAGGCGATGCGACAGAAGGTGCAGATCGTCTTTCAGAACCCCTATGGTTCGCTCAACCCGCGCCAGAAGATTGGTGAAGTGCTGGCGGAGCCGCTGCTGCTCAACACCGATATGCCTGCCTCGGAGCGGCGCGACCGCGCCATGGCCATGCTGATCAAGGTCGGTCTTGGTCCCGAGCACTTCAACCGTTACCCGCATATGTTCTCGGGCGGGCAGCGCCAGCGCATCGCCATCGCCCGCGCCCTGATGCTCAATCCGAGCTTCCTCGTGCTCGACGAGCCCGTCTCCGCGCTTGATCTCAGCGTGCAAGCGCAGATTCTCAACCTGCTCAAGGATTTGCAGGACGAGTTCGGCCTGACCTATGTGTTTATCAGCCACGATCTCAGCGTCGTGCGCTACATCGCCGACGAAGTCATGGTGATGTATTTCGGTGATGTGGTGGAGCACGGCACGCGGGACGAGGTGTTCTCCAACCCCAAGCACAGCTACACGCAGACCCTGTTCGCCGCGACGCCCAATTCGGGTGTCGAACACATCAAGGCCCGCCTAGCCAAAAAAGCTGCCCTGGCTGCTGCTGGCTAGAACCTATCGTGGTGCTGGCGCGGGATACCCTGCCAGCACCGCGACAACGCGCGATCTATCGGGTCGCGGCGCTCGCTTAGGCGGACGATCCAATTTCGACCAAAGTGACGCCTGACGTCACACATTGCGCGCGAAAGCGTTCAGATGGGCAATGGTCGGTGACGAACGTGCCGATCTGGTCGATGCGCGCGATACGGACGGGAGCGGTGCGCTCGAATTTACCACTGTCGGCCACCAGAATGACGTGACGGGCATTGGCGATGATGGCTTGCGCCACCTTCACTTCGCGGAAATCGAAATCCAGCAGCGCGCCATCTTCATCGAGCGCCGAGGCACCGATCACGGCATAGTCGACCTTGAACTGCGAGAAGAACCCGGCAGCCGCCTCACCAACAATGCCGCCATCGCTGGCGCGCACCACGCCCCCGGCAATCACCACCTCAAAGCGCGGGTTGAGCCGCATGCGGTTGGCGACATTGATATTATTGGTGACCACCAGCAGGCCGGAATGCTCCAGTAGCGCCTGGCTGACCGCCTCGGTGGTCGTGCCGATATTGATGAACAGCGAGGCATCATTGGGGATCAGGGCCGCCGCCGCGCGACCAATCGCATCCTTCTCGCCCGCCGCGATCTGCCGCCTCGCCTCGTATTCAAGGTTTTCGGTGCCTGAGGGCAACATGGCTCCGCCATGCACGCGGGTCAGCAGGCGCCTGTCGCAGAGCTGGTTGAGATCTTTGCGGATGGTCTGCACCGACACGGCAAAGCGCGTGGACAAATCTTCGACCACAACCCGGTTCTGGCCACGCGCCAGAGCAATGATGGCCTGTTGTCGTTCAGTCGTATCCATAGAGCCTATACTTTCGTTTCGCAGATATCATAGGGTGAAACGAAAGCAGGAGAAAGCTCAGACCTCTTCGAGTTCGATCAATGTCCCATCAAAATCCTTGGGATGGAGGAACAGCACCGGCTTGCCATGCGCGCCAGTTTTTGGCTTTCCATCCCCCAGCACACGCGCGCCGCCTTCGGTCAATGCCGCTGCGGCGGCCAGAATATCGGGCACCTCAAAACAGATGTGATGCATGCCCCCGCTCGGGTTCTTGGCGAGGAAGGCCGCTATCGGCGAGGCTTCGCCCAAAGGCTCCAACAGTTCTACTTTGGTATTGCCGGTATCGATGAACACGACTGTGACGCCATGCTCCGGCAATGCCTGCGGCTGGCCCACATGCGCGCCCAGCAGATCCCGATACTTCGCCGCGGCCGCCGACAAATCTGGCACCGCGATAGCGATATGGTTGAGACGACCGATCATCGATTGCTGAGCCTTCCTTCGATTTCGTTCAGCACCGAGAACGCAGCGCTAAGCACGTTGGTGCCGGGGCCGAAGATGCCCGCCACGCCGGCATTGTAGAGGAAGTCATAGTCCTGCTCGGGAATGACGCCGCCGACGATGACGGTGACGTCGCCCAGGTCGCGCAGCTTGAGCGCTTCGATCAGTTCGGGCACCAGCGTCTTGTGCCCTGCCGCGAGCGAGGACACGCCAACGGCGTCGACCTTGAGCTCATCGACATGGCTCGCTACTTCCGGCGCGGTCTCGAACAGATCGCCCATATGCACCTTGAAGCCGAGGTCGGCGAAGGCAGACGCGATGACCTTGGCGCCGCGATCATGGCCGTCCTGGCCCATTTTGGCGATGAAGATCGATGGGGCGCGACCTCGGGCCGTCTTGAAGGTCTCGATACGGTCGACAATCGCGGAAAACTCCGGGTCGTCGCCATAGCCACCAGCATAGACGCCCGAGATGACGCGGGTGATAGCCGAATGGCGACCGAACACGTCTTCCATGGCCGAGCTGATTTCGCCCAGAGTGGCGCGGGCGCGGGCAGCCTCGATGGCCGCTTCAAGCAGATTACCTTCGTCTTTGGCCGCAAACTCGCGCAGCGCTGACAGCATGGACTGGCACTTGGACTCGTCACGGCTGGCGCGAATGCTCTGCAATTGTGCGACCTGTTCCTCGCGCACCTTGGCGTTGTCGATATCGCGGACGTCGATGGGATCTTCGACGTCGAGCCGGTAGCGATTGACGCCGACAATGACATCCTCGCCACGGTCGACGCGCGCCTGCCGCAGGGCAGCGGCTTTTTCGATTTCGAGTTTTGGCCCGCCAGATTGAACCGCTTGCGTCATGCCGCCAACCAGCTCCGCTTCGCCGATCAGCTGGCGCGCGCCCTCGACCAATTGCTTGGTCAGTGCCTCGACATAATAGGAGCCACCCAGCGGATCGACCACATCGGTGATGCGGCTTTCATGCTGGAGGATGAGCTGCGTATTGCGGGCGATGCGGCTGGAAAACTCGGTCGGCAGCGCGATGGCTTCGTCGAACGAATTGGTGTGAAGGCTCTGCGTGCCACCCAAAGTGGCCGCCAGCGCCTCGATGGTGGTGCGCACGATATTGTTGTGCGGGTCCTGTTCGGTCAGCGAGACACCCGAGGTCTGGCAATGGGTGCGCAGCATTTTTGAGCGCGCATCCTTGGCGCCCAGCCCGGTCATGATCTCGCTCCAGAGCTGGCGTGCGGCGCGCAGCTTACTGACCTCGAGAAAGAAGTTCATGCCAATGCCGAAAAAGAAGCTCAGGCGCCCGGCAAAGGCATCGATATCGAGCCCCTTGGCTTGAGCGGCGCGCACATATTCCATGCCATCGGCCAGCGTATAGGCCAGCTCCTGCACGGCGGTCGCCCCCGCTTCGTGCATGTGATAGCCCGAAATCGAGATCGAATTGAACTTGGGCATGTGCTCGGCGGTGTGGGCGATGATGTCGCCGATGATCCGCATCGAAGGCTCGGGCGGATAGATATAGGTATTGCGGACCATGAACTCCTTGAGGATGTCGTTCTGGATGGTCCCGTCGAGCTTGGCCTGCGGCACGCCCTGTTCTTCGGCAGCCACTATGAACATGGCCAGCACGGGGATCACAGCGCCATTCATGGTCATCGACACGCTCATCTGATCGAGCGGAATGCCGTCGAACAGGATCTTCATGTCCTCGACACTATCGATGGCCACGCCTGCTTTGCCAACATCGCCGGTGACGCGCGGATGATCGCTGTCATAGCCCCGATGGGTGGCCA
This sequence comes from Devosia epidermidihirudinis, assembly GCF_000971295.1. GTDB lineage: Bacteria > Pseudomonadota > Alphaproteobacteria > Rhizobiales > Devosiaceae > Devosia > Devosia epidermidihirudinis. Next base: position 325,618 of record NZ_LANJ01000016.1, read on the forward strand.
GATCGAAGGCGACGGAGAGACCCTTCTGGCCTTTTTCCAGCGCTTGCCGGTAGAACGCATTGGACTCTCGTGCGGTCGAAAACCCGGCATATTGCCGAATGGTCCAGGGGCGGTTGGCATACATGGTCGCCCGCACCCCGCGCGTGAACGGCTCGACGCCAGGCACTTCCGGGCTATCGCCGAAATAGACCGGCTTGACCGAAATGCCTCCGTAATCGCGATCTAGCGACGCGACGGGCGTATCCCGAAGTTCCTTTTGGGCGAGTGCGGCCCAATGAGCGAAATTGGTTTTTGGATCAGACATCGTAACCCCCACCCTTGATCCCTCCCCACAAGGGGGAGGGAGATGACTGCGCCTCTGGCGGGCAAATGCCTGCAACAGTCACAGGGCGGGCTTCCATCCCCCTTGTGGGGAGGGAGTGAGGGTAGGCGGATCTGGTCATAAACAGGAAGCGCATCATACCGCCTCAAACTCAAGGATCACCTGATCCACGGTCAGCACAGCGCCGGACACGACGTGCACCTTGCTGACGCGGGCGCGTTTTTCGGCCTTGAGCACGTTTTCCATTTTCATCGCCTCGACAATGGCCAGGGTCTGGCCGTCCTCGACGATATCACCTTCGGCGACGTCGATGCGGACCACCTGACCGGGCATCGGGCAGAGCAGGTATTTGCTCATGTCAGGTGGCAGCTTGATCGGCATATGCTTGAGCAAGGCGGCGACATGAGGCGTCAGCACCTGCACCTTGAGATCGGCCCCGCGATAGCGGATGCGGAAGCCGGACGTGGTCGGCTGAACCTTGAGCACGGCGCGTCGGCCGCCCGACCAGTCGATAATGGCGATACGCTCGCCCGGCTGCCAGAGTAGCTGTGCGGCCTCGCTGTGCCAGTCGGCGCCGATGACCAAACCGTCCGGCGTGGCCTCCACCCGGACCGGCGTCGCCTTGTCGCCAATCTGCACGTGCAGCACGCGCTCGCCGGTCGCCGCGACAGCGCGATTTTCGCGGCGCACCATCATCATGGCGGCAGCGCCCACCACGTCGAATAAGTGCTCATCGCTGAGCGCTGCACCATGGAAGCCCTCGGGGAATTCCTCGGCGATATAGCCGGTGGTGAGGGCGCCGGTGCGGAAGCGTTCCTGATCCATAACGGTCGACAGGAAGGGCAGGTTATTGCCGACGCCTTCGACTTCGAAACTGTCCAAAGCCACGGCCATAGCATCGATGGCCTCGATGCGGGTCGGGGCCCAGGTGCAGAGCTTGGCGATCATTGGATCGTAGAAGGTGGAGATTTCGCCGCCTTCGAACACACCGGTATCGTTGCGCACGGCCAGCGTGTCCGACGCGCTCTCCGCCGGTGGGCGATAGCGCGTCAGCCGACCCGTCGAGGGCAGGAAGTTCCGATAGGGGTCTTCGGCATAAAGCCGACTTTCAATGGCCCAGCCATTGCACTGCACCTGATCCTGTGTCAGCGGCAGCTTTTCGCCATTGGCGGCGCGGATCATCAGCTCAACCAGATCAAGCCCGGTGATCAGCTCGGTCACCGGATGCTCGACCTGAAGGCGCGTATTCATTTCGAGGAAATAGAAATTGCGGTTGCCGTCGACGATGAACTCCACCGTCCCGGCGCTGGTATAGCCAACGGCCTTGGCCAGAGCGACCGATTGCTCGCCCATGGCCTTGCGCGTGGCTTCATCGAGGAACGGCGAGGGGGCCTCTTCGATGACCTTCTGATTGCGGCGTTGGATCGAGCATTCGCGCTCATTGAGATAGAGCACATTGCCATGGCTATCGCCGATCAGCTGGATCTCGATATGGCGTGGCTCGGTGACGAACTTTTCGATGAAGATGCGATCATCGCCAAAGGAGGACGCCGCTTCCGACTTGGAGCGCTCAAAGCCCTCGCGCGTCTCCGCGTCGTTCCAGGCAATGCGCATGCCCTTGCCGCCGCCACCCGCCGAGGCCTTGATCATCACCGGATAGCCGATGGACTTGGAAATGGTAACGGCGTGCTCGGCGTCGTCGATCAGCCCCATATGGCCCGGCACGGTCGATACGCCGGCCGCCGCCGCAAGCTTCTTGGAGGTGATCTTGTCGCCCATCGCCTCGATGGCGCCAACGGGCGGGCCGACAAAAATCAGTCCGGCGTCTTCGAGAGCCTGGGCAAATTTCAGGTTTTCCGACAGGAAGCCATAGCCCGGATGTACCGCCTGCGCGCCGGTTTGGCGGCATGCAGCGATGATCTTGTCGATCTGGAGATAAGAGTCCTTGGCCGGCGACGCGCCGATATGGACGGCCTCGTCGGCCATGCGGACATGGAGGGCTTCCCGGTCGGCATCGGAATAAACCGCGACCGTCGCAATGCCCATCTTCTTGGCTGTCTTAATAACCCGGCAAGCAATCTCGCCGCGATTGGCGATGAGGAGTTTGGTGATCATGCTGTCTCTCCTCACAGTGGAATATTGTCGTGCTTCTTCTTGGGCATGCTGTGCGTCTTGTGGCGCAGCGTCGAGAAGGCGCGGATGACGCGGCGTCTGGTGCCGTGGGGCATGATGACGTCGTCGATAAAGCCGCGCTCGGCGGCAACGAATGGATTGGCGAAGCGCGCTTCGTAATCGGCGGTGCGCTGGGCGATCTTGTCCTTGTCGCCCAGCTCGGAGCGATAAAGGATTTCCGTCGCGCCCTTGGCGCCCATCACGGCGATTTCCGCTGATGGCCAGGCATAGTTGACGTCGGCCTTGATGTGCTTGGACGCCATCACGTCATAGGCGCCGCCATAGGCCTTGCGGGTGATGACAGTGACCAGCGGCACGGTGGCCTCGGCATAGGCGAACAGCAGCTTGGCGCCATGCTTGATGATGCCGCCATATTCCTGCGCCACGCCGGGCAGGAAGCCGGGGACGTCGACAAAGGTCAGGATGGGGATTTCAAAGCTGTCGCAAAAGCGGATGAAGCGCGCGGCTTTCTTACTGGCGTTGATATCGAGGCACCCGGCCAGCACCAGCGGCTGATTGGCAATGACGCCGACGGGGTGGCCATCGAGGCGGATAAAGCCGACCAGAATATTGCCGGCGTGGTCCTTCTGCAGCTCGAGAAAATCGCCTTCGTCGGCGACCTTTTCGATCACCTCGCGCATATCATAGGGCTTATTGGCGCTGTCGGGGATAATGGTGTCGAGGCTGATATCGTCGCGCGCTGCCGGCTCATGGGTCGGGCGATGAGGCGGCTTTTCGCCTGCCTTCAGCGGCAGGAAGCCGAACAGGCGCCGCACTTCGAGCAGGGTCTCGATGTCATTCTCGAAGGCCGCATCGGCCACCGAGGAAATCTTGGTGTGGGTGGAGGCGCCGCCCAGCTCTTCCTGGGTCACGGTTTCATTGGTGACGGTCTTGACCACGTCAGGGCCGGTCACGAACATGTAGCTCGTGTCCTTGACCATGTAGATGAAGTCCGTCATCGCCGGGGAATAGACGGCGCCACCGGCGCAGGGGCCCATGATCACCGATATCTGTGGCACAGCGCCCGAGGCCTGCACATTGCGCCAGAACACATCGGCATAGCCGCCGAGCGACGCCACGCCTTCCTGAATGCGCGCGCCGCCGCTGTCATTGAGACCGATCACCGGCGCGCCGTTTTGTAGCGCCAGGTCCATGATCTTGCAGATCTTTTTGGCATGGGTTTCGCTGAGCGAGCCGCCAAAGACTGTAAAGTCCTGGCTGAACACATAGACCATGCGGCCTTCAATCGTGCCCCAGCCGGTGACCACGCCATCGCCGGGAATAATCGTTTCGGCCATGCCGAAATCGGTCGCCCGATGGGTGACGAACATATCGTACTCTTCAAAAGAACCGGGATCGAGCAACACGTCGAGCCGCTCGCGGGCTGTCAGCTTGCCCTTGGCGTGCTGGGTATCGATCCGTCGCTGTCCACCGCCGAGCCGCGCCAGCGCGCGTTTGTCTTCCAGTTCGGCGATGATTTTTTGCATCAGCGGTCTCCCATGCTTTGGTGGAGACTACAGCGTTCCCAATCTTGCCCCAAGACGGCAAAGGGCGATGCTGTTACAATCGCACAAGTTCAGTTTTGTAATTTTGTGGAAGTGTGAAGATGGCGGGTCGGAAAGTGTTTGCTGGAGCGCGGCTGCGGGCGCTGCGCACCCAACATAAACTGACCCAAGGCGAGCTTGCCGCCCGGCTGGACATCTCGGCGTCCTATGTCAATCAGCTCGAATCCAACCAGCGCCCGCTGACCGCCTCGGTGATGCTGGCGCTGGCCGATGGCTTCAATCTTGATCTGTCGAGCCTGATGACCGACGCGAGTGACCGCCTGCTGGCTGATTTGCGCGAAGCCTTGGCCGATCCGGTGTTTGGCGAAGGCGTGCCCAACCTGCAGGAGCTCAAGACCGTCGCCGCCAATGCGCCCGATATGGCGCGCGCCATGCTGCAGCTCTACGAAACCTATCGCAAAACCAATGAAAAGCTGGCCAGCGTCGATGCTGTGCTGATGCGCGACCCGCAATCGGGTATGCAAACCGCCTATGAGGAAGTGCGCGACTTCTTCCATTACGCGGATAATTATGTCGACCCGCTCGATCGCGCCGCCGAGGCGCTGGCAACAGAGCTGGGCGAATTCGGCTCTGACCGGCTGCAGCGGCTGATGGCCTATTGCGCCGAAGCCCATGATCTCAAGGTCGTGCTGACCGCGCCAACACGGCCCGATCTGATCAAGGACTATGATCGCGCCACGCGCACGCTGGCGATCAATGCGCGGCTGGAACCGGCGACGCAGTTTTTCCAGATTGCCGGGCATCTGGCGGGGATGGAACAGACGACGCTGTTGGCGACATTGCTGGACAGCGCCAATTTCAAGACCGTCGAAGCACGTTCGATTGCCCGCATGGGGCTGACTAATTACTTCGCCGGCGCGCTGCAGATGCCTTATGGGGCGTTTCTGCGCGCCGCCGAGGCTCATCGCTATGACATTGAAGAGCTGGGGCATCTCTTTGGCGCCAGCCTTGAACAGGTCTCCCATCGCCTCTCCACTATGCAGCGCCCACGCGAACGCGGCGTCCCCTTCTTTTTCGCACGCGTTGACGCGGCGGGGACAATTACCAAGCGACATTCTGCAACTGCGCTGCAATTTGCCCGCTTCGGGGGGGCCTGCCCGCTGTGGAATGTGCATCGGGCCTTTGAGGCGCGCGGGGAGATCATCCGGCAGCTGGCGGAGACACCGGATGGCAATCGGTATCTGTGCCTTGCGTGGTCATCAGAAAAGCGCAGCGGGGGCTACCACGGCACGACGCGGCGCTATGCCTATGCGCTGGGCTGCGAGGTGAGCCATGCTGGCCGCCTGGTCTATGGCGAGGATATGGATTTAGCCCGTGCGAGCTTTGATCCGATTGGGATTTCCTGCCGCATCTGTGAGCGCCGGGCCTGTCCGCAACGCTCGGTGCCGCCCCTGGCGGCGAGCATCAGCGTGCCGACGGATCGGCGGAGCATTGTGCCCTATGAGATCGGGTGATTTTTGGTCTTCGGCTGGAGCTGAGGGGCCTTCACCCCTCACCCTGGCCCTCTCCCCTGAAGGGCCGAGGGGACGATGGAGCTGAGAGCTCAGATGATGTGGCTGGGGTTTGCTGGGGCTTAGCAGTCATATCCCTCCCCCTTGTGGGGAGGGATCAAGGGTGGGGGTGGTGCCCCACTTTGAGTTGGCGGAGCGATGCCCCCACCCTGCTCGATCACGGACTTAGCAAGCTAAGTCCTATCTCGCTTCCCTCCCCGCAAGGGGGAGGGTGTCGACTGATGGAGCAGCGATCAGGCCGGCTCGAAATCCCCAAGACTTGCAGGCACTTCGACCATGCCGTTGGCGAAGCGTTTGGCGTTGCGGACGTAGCGGTCGGCGGAGGCGGTGAGGGCGAGGACGCCCTCGGCATCGATCTCGCGGACGACTTTTCCTGGGGCGCCGAGGACCATGGAATTGTCGGGGATCACTTTATTCTCGGTGATCAGGGCATTGGCGCCGATCAGGCAGTTTTTCCCGATCCTGGCACCATTGAGCACGGTCGCGCCCATGCCGATCAGTGTGTTGTCGCCAATGGTGCAGCCATGCACGATCGCGCCGTGGCCGATTGTAACATTGGCGCCGATAACGAGGGGATAATTGGTGTCGGTGTGGAGAACGCAGTTCTCTTGCACATTGGTGCGCGCGCCAATCGTGATAGCTTCGATATCGCCGCGGGCGACGACGCCGAACCAGATGCCGACCTCGGGGCCAACATGAATATCGCCGACGAGAACCGCCGTGGGGGCAATCCAGCCGACATTGGGATCAATCTGGGGGGCAATGCCATCGAGGGCAAAAATGCTCATTGTGGTCTCCTCACGGTTCAATGCCATAGGCCTGTCGCATCTCGGCGATCTCGGCCAGCGTAGCGTGGAACAGGCTCCAGTCATCTGCCTCGGCTATGGGTGCCCAGATGGCCTCGACCTCATCGATCAGCATGGTGCGCGGGCTTCGGCGCGCAAAATAGGGATGGCCCAGATTGACCTCATCGGCCGGGCCATAGTGCTCCAAACCATTGGCGACAGAACGGAAAAGCTCGCTGGCATAGAGCGCAGCCGAGGGGCTGCCCGCGGCACGCTCGGCGCTGAGGCTGCCGCCGCGCCAGTCAAAGAAGAACTGCTCATAGGGCGCCTTGCTGGCCGAGAGGAACCCGAACAGCTCGGTAACAAAGGCGCCGTCGCTCTCCACATCGCGGGGCTTGAGGCCAAGACGGCGCAGGATCTGCCGGGGCAGTTCTTCGCGGAAGATCGGCCAGACCGTGTTGAGGGCCGGCTCCAGCGCCTCGATGCTGGAGAGGGGTAAAAGGCTTTCGGCGAGGCGCGTCAGGTTCCACGCCAAAGTGTCGGGTTGGCGGCCAAAGGCATAGAGTCCGGTTTCGTCAAAATAGGCGGCGGTGAAGTCCGGGTCATAGGCGGGGATAAAGCGCCAGGGGCCGTAGTCGAAGCTCTCGCCGGTGATGTTGATATTGTCGGTATTGAGCACGCCATGGACGAACCCGGCGGCGATCCATTGCGCGCCAAGCTTGGCTACATTGGCGACGACCGCGCCGAGAAAAGCGGCCGCTTTGTCTGTCTCATATGAGACATCGGGGTAGTAGGTGCGGTTAGCATAATCGAGCAATAATGCGAGGGATTCCGTATCCTCGAGATAAGCCAGCCGCTGGAAGGTGCCGATGCGGATATGGCTGTGGCTGAGCCGCACCAAAACCGAGCCGCGTGTCGGCGAAGGCTCGTCGCCCCGCTGCAGCGCTTCCCCGGTTTCAACCAGCGAAAAGCTCTTGGAGGCATAGACGCCCTGCGCCTCGAGCATTTCGGTGGCGAGAATTTCGCGCACCCCGCCCTTGAGCGTCAGCCGCCCATCGCCGCCGCGCGACCATGGCGTGCGCCCACTACCCTTGGTGCCGAAATCGAGCAGGCGATCATCGACAAGGTCATGCCCCTGCGCGAACAGGAAGCCCCGTCCATCGCCCAGGTCGGCATTATAGGTGCGGAACTGATGGCCATGATAGCGCAGCGCCAGTGGGGTGGGGATAGACCCGGGCAGGGGGGCGAAGCGAGCGAAATGCTCGACCCACTGCGCATCGCTCAAATCATCGAGCCCCATGCGTTTGGCCCAGCGCTGGTCGCGGTGGCGCAGGATGGTCTGGGGAAAATCGGCGGGGGTAACGCGATCAAAGAAGGCGTCACCCAGCGTCTCATGGCTGCGGGCGGGTTTGAACTGGGTCATTGCCCCCGATTCTATGCTGCTGGGCGCAGCCGAGCGCAACCCTGCCTTTCGCCGGGACATCTAGCAGAAGCGGACAAATCGCCCTATATGCACTCAAGATGAAACCCCAAAGCGACATCCTGCGCCTCGCGCCTTTTCAGGCCGTCATTTTCGATATGGACGGCACCATCCTTGATACCGAATCCGTGTTCCGGACCATTGTGTTTGAAGTCTGCGCCGAGCTGGGCTTTGAGATGACCGATGCGGTGCATCGATCCATGGTCGGCGGCAGCCACGAGCGCACCAATCAACTGCTGGTCGAAGCCTATGGCGTCACCTTCCCCTATTCCCTGTTTGACGAGCGGTGCCGCTTTGTCATGGGCGAGCGGAGCATGGATGGCGTTCCGGTCAAGGCCGGTGCGCATGAGTTCCTGAACGAGCTGCGCGAACGCGACATCCCCATGGCGGTGGCGACTTCCTCGCGGCACGAACATGCTCACCATCACCTGGGCAAGGCCGGTCTGCTCGACATGTTCCGCACGGTGGTGACCCGCGATGACGTGGTCAATCCCAAGCCGCACCCCGAACCTTATCTGACGGCCGCGCGCCGGTTGGGCGTCGATCCGCTAACCTGTCTGGCGCTTGAAGACAGCAATACCGGTGTGCGGGCCGCTCATGCCGCTGGCATGCAGACCATCATGGTCCCAGATCTGGTGCATCCAAGCGATGAAATTCACGGTCTTGGCGTCTCGGTGATCGAGAGTCTGAACCACGTGCGCCTGCTGGCCTTTCCCAAGGGCTGAACTTTCCCACAGATTGCCGACTTTACGCACAGGCTCCGGACACGTCCGGGGCCTTTATTGTCATGTCACTGGTTGTGCTGACCATTTGAGAGCGCCCCGCAATTAACGCTTAAACTTTTAAGAATCGTCGAAACACCGTCTTCACCAACTACCAAACCATTCAATTTATTGGGTTTTCATCTGTTCTCAGCTCGATTAACCGTAACTTAAGAAGCTAACGGCTATGGTTAACCAGCCGTAAATTTCGACTTCCCAGCGGTGCCAAGCTTGGCTAGGGTGCCGCCCGGAAGTGACCAAGGATCTGCGCAAGCGGATCCGGACGAAGGCTCGCCAGATATGGCTGACGGGCTCAGGGGTAAGGACGGGGCATTGCAGCAAAACTGGCAAGCACACATTGCGCGCACGATTTCGCATGCACTTGCCTTGGGCGCGGTAGCGCTCGTGCTGTTCATCACCTTGATTCCAGCCCACGCCGAAACCCTTCGCGTCGCTGACGTTACCCCTCTCTCAGTACCGGTCGATCTGGTTGCCGTCCGGGCCCAGCCTGCCATCGGCCCGACCATGGTGCCGCTTGCTCCCGGCGAGCAGGCGCTGACCGCCGAACTGCTGGCCAACTATGTTGTCCGCCAGGAACAGCTGCGCGCCTTTGACGTGATGGCGGCGCTGCCCCAGCCAGAACTCAACCCCGAAATGCTGCTGGGCTATATCGCTCGCGGCTCGTTCGGTGGTGGCAATAGCGCCGTCTCGGCCATTGCCAGCTTCACCACACCAGCGGCATCGGCCAAGGTTGAAGCCGGCCTCAATGCCACGGCGCTCGCCGCCTATATCGACAATGGCTACCAGCCGCTGTCCAAGCGCCTTGCCGTTGCCGAAGCCGAGCGCAAATGCCTGACCACGGCGATCTATCACGAAGCCCGTGGCGAGAGCGAAGCCGGTCAGCTGGCGGTCGCCAATGTCATCGTCAACCGCGCCCGCTCCGGCAAGTTCCCATCCACGCTCTGCGGCGTGATCTACCAGAACGCCGACAAGGGCCTCTATCGCTGCCAGTTCACCTTCGCCTGCGATGGCCGCAACGAAGCCCCGCGTGAACGCCGCGCACTCGACCGCTCGGCCGACCTCGCCCAACGCGTTTACGGCGAATTCGCCCGTGGCGAAGCCGTTGGCGCCGTCCCCGGCTCGGCCCTTTACTACCACACGACGGCGGTGAACCCGTCCTGGGCCAACACCTACAATGCCGTCGCCCAGATCGGCTCGCACATCTTCTACTCGCCAAACTAAGGCGAGGGTTTCTCAGACACTGTTGGGGTGATGAGCTGCTGAGGGATCGGTGGCTGCATAACTTTGTACCCCAGTCCTCGGTGTCATCCCGGCCTTGAGCCGGGATCCATCTTGAGGTGGTGCCTCGGATCCCATGTCTGTTCGATCCACCTTGCGGGGCGTGATCTCGGGATGGGCCCGGCTCAAGGCCGGGGTGACCCGGTGGATGAGAATAAGGCTCGGCCCGATTTTGCCGAGGCGAACGAGCCGACTACGGCGGTGCACCCCTCACCCGGCGCTGCGCGCCGACCTCTCCCCTGAGGGGCGAGGTGAGTGGGGTCCGGTGCTCGTCGCAGAACTGTATGCGCTACGATCTGCCTTGTACCCCAAGCACTCAAGCCCCAAGCGCTCAGCTCCATCGTCCCCTCGCCCCTTCAGGGGAGAGGGCTAGGGTGAGGGGTGAGGTGGTTGGGGGCTTGCACTGGTGCATCCAAATTCATCCCGGCATGAGGCTGGGTGCGGCGTAGAAGCAAGGTTACCCCCACCTAACCTCCCCCTGAAAAGGGGGAGGGACCGTCCGGGGATGTGGTTTGATGGTGCCCCAATAGGTGATCTGTGAAGGGGCATAGGGGGCGGAAATAGCACCCTTGCAAAAACAAAAGGGGCGCTGGGGCGCCCCTGATGTCCCTTGGGAGGAAGCTCTTATTCTGCGGCTTGCGCCAGGATCGGGCCCGGGGCAGCGTTGGCGCCGTCGCCGAACTTTTCGAAATTGGCCCGGAACAGGCCAGCCAGGTGGATCGCCTGGCGATCATAGGCGTCGGCATCGGCCCAGGTCTGGCGCGGGGTGAGGAGGCGCGTTTCAACGCCGGGGACCAGCTCGGGCACTTCAAAGCCGAACAGCTCATCGCGGCGCATGGGGACGTTGTCGAGTTCACCATCGAGTGCCGCGCTGAGCAGGCGCCGGGTCGAGGCGATATCGATGCGCTTGCCGACGCCATAGCCACCACCGGTCCAGCCGGTATTGATCAGCCAGGCGCCAGCACCGCTGGCCTTGAGTTTTTCGGCAAGCATGGCGCCGTAGACCGTGGGGTGCAGCGGCATGAAGGGCGCACCAAAGCAGGCTGAGAACGTGGCCTGGGGCTCGGTGACGCCGCGTTCGGTTCCCGCGACCTTGGCGGTATAGCCGGACAGGAAGTGGTAGACCGCCTGTTCGGGGCTGAGGCGGGCGATGGGCGGCAGCACGCCAAAGGCGTCGGCGGTGAGGAACACCACGGTGCGCGGCACCCCGCCGACACTGCCCTTGGCAATGGCCGGAAGCACGTGGATGGGGTAGGCCGCACGGGTATTTTCGGTGAGCGAAACGTCATCAAACGCTGGCGCACTGTTAGCATCGAGCACGACATTTTCGAGCACAGTGCCAAAGCGTTTGGTGGCGGCATGGATTTCGGGCTCTGCCTCGGGGCTGAGCTTGATGGTTTTGGCGTAGCAGCCGCCTTCGAGGTTGAAGACCCCGTCGTCGCTCCAGCCATGTTCGTCGTCGCCGATCAGTGGACGGGCCGGATCATTGCTGAGCGTGGTCTTGCCGGTGCCCGACAGGCCAAAGAACAGTGCACTGTCGCCATTGGCGCCAATATTGGCCGAGCAGTGCATCGGCAGCACGCCATTGCGCGGTGCGTGGAAGTTGAACAGGCTGAAGACGCTCTTCTTGATCTCGCCAGCGTATGAGGTGCCGGCGATGACAACGATATTGCGGCTCATGTCGAGCGCGATCACCGTTTCGGTGCGGCTGCCGTGGCGGGCCGGGTCGGCCTTGAAGCGCGGCGCGTGCACGATGGTGACGGGCGTAGTGTTGGCGCCGGTCTCCACCATCTCGCCGGGGCGGATCAACAGATTACGGATGAACAGGGCGTGCCAGGCGCTCGGGGTCATGACCGTCACGCCATACTGATGGCGTGGATCGGCCCCGGCCAACAGGTCCTGACGGAACACGGCGCTGCCGGCGAACGAGGCGACGGCATCGGCGAGCAGCACGTCGAATTTCTCGGGGCTGATGGCGCCCGAATTATCCCACCACACCGTGTTTTCGGTCAGCCCGTCGCGCACGATGAACTTGTCCTTGGGCGAGCGGCCGGTGAACGCGCCCGTGCGGACGCTGACAGCACCATCGGCAGTCAGCTCGACTTCATCGCCCTGCAGCGCAAATGCAACCAGGGCTGGTGCAATGTCGTTTGCAGACAAGGACCCGGCTCGCGCCGCTATGTCGGTTCTGAGGGCCTGGTGGTCGAACGCGCTCATTTTCTTAACTCCGGTATGGCGCGACAAATGTTTTTGTGTCGCGATCAACGGGGGTAAGGTAGGGCCGCAATTCCTCGTACAACCATCCCGAAATCGGTCGTAAGACGGAAGTTGCATCGCTGTTCGAAGTGTAGTGGAGGGCTATGACGCCCTTGGCCGCGCCTTATTTAACGCGTAATTGTCACCTGAACGTCGCCCTGCTGCCCAATAGGGCAACACCGTAGCGTCAGATAAAGAAAGGCTGCCAATGCCCAAGATCGCCCTGGTGGATGACGACCGTAATATTTTGACCTCAGTGTCGCTGACACTGGAGGCGGAAGGCTATCAGGTCGCAACCTATACCGACGGTGCATCCGGTCTTGAGGGGCTGACCACTGACAAGCCCGACCTGGCCATTCTCGATATCAAGATGCCCCGCATGGACGGCATGGAATTGCTGCGCCGCCTGCGCCAGAAATCCGATGTGCCGGTGATCTTCCTCACGTCCAAGGACGAAGAGATCGATGAGCTGTTTGGCCTCAAGATGGGCGCCGATGATTTCATCACCAAGCCGTTCAGCCAACGCCTGCTGGTCGAGCGCGTCAAGGCGATCCTGCGCCGGTCCGCGCCGCGCGATCCATCCGCGCCTGCCGGTACGCCCGGCGAAGTCAGCACCGGCAAGGCGCTGATCGAGCGCGGCTCGCTGGTGATGGACGAAGAGCGCCACACCTGCACCTGGAAGGGTCAGCGCGTGACGCTGACGGTGACGGAATTTCTGATCCTGCAGGCGCTGGCGCTGCGCCCCGGCGTGGTCAAGTCGCGCAATGCGCTGATGGATGCGGCATATGACGATCAGGTCTATGTCGATGATCGCACCATCGACAGCCACATCAAGCGGCTGCGCAAGAAGTTCAAGGCGACCGATGACGATTTCGAAATGATCGAGACGCTGTATGGCGTCGGCTATCGCTTCAAGGAGCAGTAGGCACTTCCAGTGGCTATTCTCGACCCCGATGTGAACCACACGCCAGACGCGGCTCCCGAGCCGCGCCCGGCTAAACCGCGTCGGTCCAAGTCTGCGCGCAGCGCCCGCAAGTCGCGCTGGCGCCTGTTGGTGACGCCCTTTGCCAAAGTGGCCAGCGGCATCAATCGCTTTCTCGATTTCACGATCTTTTCGAGCCTGACGCGGCGCATCATCGTGCTCAATCTGGCGGGCCTGCTGGTGCTGGTGGTGGGGATTTTGTACCTCAACCAGTGGCGCGCCGGCCTGATCGATGCGCGCGTGCAATCGCTGCGCGTGCAGGGCGAAATCATCGCAGCGGCCATTGCCGCATCGGCCACGGTCGACAGCGATGTCATCTCGATCAATCCCGACCGCCTGCTGCAATTGCAAGGCGACGGCACGGTCTCCTCGCTGTCCTATTTCGATCCGACGCTTGAGTTTCCCATCAATCCCGAACGGGTGGCGCCGCTGCTGCGCAACCTGATCACCCCGACCCGCACTCGCGCCCGCATTTATGATCAGGGCGGGCTGATGATTTTGGATAGCGACAACATCTATGCCCGTGGCGAGGTGATGCGCCAGATCATCCAGACCAAGACCAGTCCGGATTTTTTCCTGTGGGACTGGTGGAATGCGGTGCTGAGCTGGGTGCCCGGCGAGAACTTCCCGCACTATCAGGAATATGGCGTCGACGAAGGCACTCGCTATCCCGAAGTGGCCTCGGCGCTGGCCGGAGCGCCCGCCGATTTCGTGCGCGTCGATGCGCATAACCAGCTGGTCGTGTCGGTTGCCGTGCCGGTGCAGCGCGTGCGCGCCGTGGTGGGGGCGATCCTGTTGTCCACCGCGCCGGGCGATATCGACAGCGTCGTGGCGCAGGAGCGTTGGAGCATTCTGCGCATCGCGCTGATCGCGGCAGCCGTACAGATCGCACTATCACTGCTGTTGGCAGGCACAATTGCCGGGCCGATGCGCCGGCTGTCGGAAGCGGCAGAACGTGTCCAGACGGCGGGTGACGCGCGCGCCGAAATTCCCGATTTCACCGACCGCCCGGACGAAATCGGACACCTTTCTGGCGCGCTGCGGCGCATGACCGACGCGCTCTATAACCGCATCGAGGCTATCGAGCGCTTTGCCGCCGACGTGTCCCATGAGTTGAAAAACCCGCTGACTTCGCTGCGCAGCGCCGTGGAAACCCTGCCGCTGGCCAAGCGCCCCGAGGACAAGGAACGGCTCAACGACATCATCCAGCATGACGTTAAACGCCTTGATCGACTGATCACCGATATCTCGAGCGCCAGCCGCCTCGATGCCGAGCTGGCGCGCGAAAGCGCCGAGCGGGTCGACGTGGAAAAGCTGACCGAGGCCATGGTGTCGATCCAGAAGGATATGGCGCTGGGACGCGGCGTCACTGTCGAGATGGAAAAGCGCACCGGCAAGGGCACGGCCATCGTCAATGGCCACGAAAGCCGCCTGGCGCAGGTGCTGGCCAATCTCATTGACAATGCCGTCTCGTTTTCGCCTGAAGGCGGCGTGGTGCGCGTGGCGCTGTCGGCCGACAATGATGGCATTACCATCACCGTAACCGATGAAGGGCGCGGCATTACCGGCGATTTCGGCAAGATCTTCCAGCGCTTCTATACCGACCGGCCCGACACCGAGAGCTTTGGCGATCACTCGGGCCTGGGCCTGTCGATTTCCAAGCAGATCGTGGACGCCCATAAGGGCACGATCCGCGCGCATAACCGCGATGATCGCTCCGGCGCGGTGTTCACCGTCGTGCTGCCCCGGGCGCGGAAATAGGCTGTGGCTATCAGCGCGCCAACCAATGTGCACGCCACCGGCCTCTTGCTCGGCTCAACCGGCGTGTTGCTGCGTGGCCCCTCGGGGAGCGGCAAATCTATCCTGGCACTGGCCCTGCTTGACCGCTGGGACGGGCGCGGGCAATCGGCGTTTCTGGTTTCCGATGACCGGGTCGATCTGACGGCGGCCGATGGGCAGCTGCTGATGCATGCGCCCGAGGCAATTGCCGGGCTGATCGAGCTGCGGGGGCGCGGCATTGTCGAGCGGCCCCATCGCAGCGGGGTCGCAGTGCATCTGGTCATCGACCTGGTGCCCGAGCTGGTACGGATGGTGGAGGAGGACGGCTTTGTCACCGAGCTTCTGGGTGTGGTTCTGGCGCGCGCGCCTGTCCCAGACTCACGTGTGCTTGGTCTGGGCCACCAAACCCTTTTGGTTGTAGAAGCAATAGCCGCACTTGGGCCTTTAGCCACGTATCCGTGACAAAATACCACTTGAATGAAGTCCCATCCGGGGCAAGACTAAGGTTTGCTTGGCGTTATAGGCCGGGTTCCGCACAGCGCGCCGTTCTGCTATTTGGCAGGCGCTCGCTGAGGGCAAGGAATGCTGGGATGTGTCTTTGCCATTCGGCGAGCATGTGTCGGCAGGCTGGGGAATGTGCATGATTGGTTTGGTTCTGGTGACGCACGGTGCGCTCGCCAATGAGTTCAAGTCGGCGCTCGAACATGTCGTCGGCCCGCAGGAATACTGCGAAACCATCGCCATCGGCCCCGATGACAACATGGAAAACCGCCGCAACGACATTCTCGACGCGGTCGACCGTGCCGATCAGGGCGCCGGGGTCATCATCCTGACCGACATGTTCGGTGGTACCCCATCCAATCTGGCGATCTCAGTGATGCAGAACCGCGACGTCGAAGTGATCGCCGGGGTCAACCTGCCCATGCTGGTCAAGCTCGGGCGCGTGCGCAACGACATGGACATCAAGGAAGCGGTCAATCTGGCGCAGGAAGCTGGCCGCAAATACATCACCGTCGCCAATTCCATCCTTGGTGCCAAATGATGGAGAGTGCGGCAGGCGACAGGGCGGTTGCCCAGCAACTGACCATCGTCAACCGCAAGGGCCTGCACGCCCGCGCCTCGGCCCGCTTCGTGCGCACCGCCGAGTGCTTTGACGCCAATATCAACGTGGTCAAGGACGGCACCTCGGTCGCGGGCAATTCGATCATGGGCCTGATGATGCTCGGTGCCGGTCCCGGCTCGACCATTCTGGTGCAAGCCAGCGGCAAACAAGCCCGTGAGGCGCTCGAAGCCATTGTCGAGCTGGTCAATAACGGCTTTGACGAGGACAGCGACGGGATCGCTGGGTGAGTGAAACCATCGATCTGCACAGCGCCGATCCGCGCTGGCCTTTGCAGTTCGAGAGTGAACGTGACCTGATCCTGCCGTGCTTTCCGACGTCGCCCCGGCTGATCGAGCATATGGGATCGACCGCCATTCCGGGCCTTGCGGCAAAGCCCATCATCGACATCATCGTGCTGGTTGAGGATCTGACGGCCGCAGCTGCTGCCATTCCGGCGCTCGAGGCACTGGGCTACCGTTATTGGGCAGCCAACCCGGACAAGACCAAGTACTATCTTGCCAAGGGATTACCGCCCGCGCCGCGGCGGACCCATCACCTGCACATCCATGATGATGCAGACGAAGTGCGGCGGCACCTGATGTTTCGTGATCACCTGCGGGCCCATCCCGAGGTACGCGACGCCTATCTGGCGCTCAAGCAAGAGCTGGCCCAACGGTTTCGCGATGATCGCGAAGCCTATTCCAGACACAAGACTGAATTCATCGACGCACTGGTGCTGTCATTGGGCGGCCCGGCCCGCAAGGTCGCCTGGGACCGCTAGTGTGGGCGTCTAGCGCGTCGTGTCGTCGTCGCGTCTGCCGCCCAGGCCGAGGCCCATGCCCATTCCGCCGCCACCCATGCCGCCGCCCATTCCTCCGCCACCACCGCCGCCTGAGCCTCCGGCTTCATTGGAGCCTTTGCCGCGACCGCCGCCGGCGGCGCTTTGGGGGCGGGTTGGGCCCTGGAGCGGGATGTTGGCGTCGGCGGGGATAGGGTCGAGGTCGAGGGCCTTGCGCACGTAATTGCGGAGAGAAATCACCAGCTCTGCAGTGCGGATCGGCTTGCCTGCCGCCAGGTCATTGGCGGCCTGCGCGGCGAGGCGGACGTGTTCTTCGGTGCCGAGCAGGACGATATCGGAAAGCGCAGCTTCCACCGCGTCGCGGATGCGGCGGGCGCGTTCGAGGGCGGAAGCGGGTGGCTCGTGCCCTGTGGCTTCAGCCACTTCACCGCCTTCGGTTTCGTCCTCTTCATGCGCCTCAAGCGCCAGCTCGGCCTGTCGACGGGTAATATCGCGCAGGTGAGAGGGATCAACGCTCAGCCGCCCGGTGAACGAGCCGCCCAGCACCTTGTAGGCAGCGATCAGGGTTTTGAGGCGCTCGTTGATCTGACGGTTCATGCGCTGCTGGCGCTGTTGAATGGTCAGCATCATGACGATGCGAATGCCGACGCCGATCAGAGTAAACAAGGCCAGGCCGAGCACGGTGGTGACAATGCCCTCCCAGGAACTGAAATCAAGATTGCGCACGAAATCTCCTGATCGTCTGGCGGGGCAAGACTTTAGTCACCTTACCGGCACAGGGTAGCAGATAGTGGTGATTTGGCGGAGATGCCAAATTGTGGCCGTGGAGATGGGCGATGAGCGACTGCCCGGTCAGAACTCGGAGTGGCGCATGCGGCGGTTGATTGCAGGAATTGGCGGGCTTGGTCTGGCGGTGACGCTGAGCCAGTTTCCCGAATATGCCCAGCAATATACCCAGCGTCTTGGCGGCGCCGTGGATGAACTACGCGTCATCATCGACGACTTCGACCGCGCGGCGCTGGCCGGTGGGCTGGATCGCACCAGCGCCTTGCAGCGCTATCAAGTGTCCAATGACGAGTTTCTGGCGGGGCGCGGCGTGTCGATGGCGGCGACCTTCCAGCGTTACGATTATCTACAGGCCACGCTGCTGCGCATCGAGGGCGCGTCTCCTATCGAACGCTTCCAGGAGCTGCCTGCCTATCTCGATACCGACATTGGCCAGCGCACGCTCGAGAACTACAAGCCCGCCGTACCCGTCACCATGGAAGGCATTCTGTATGCCGGGGGCGGGTTCATTGTCGGGTTTCTGGTGTTCTCGGCCATCTGGCGCTTCCTGGCGCTGCCGTTCCGGCGCAAGCGTTACCCTGCCTATCGGTAGCGAGATATAAACCTTTCTTTATATCCCGGTTGATCGCCCGGCTGCTCTTGCGTATAGCAGGAGCCAAGATCCTTTCAGTTTCACGTCAGCGGAGCCCGCCATGACCACCCAATCGACCGACTATGCGGTCAAGGACATTTCCCTTGCCGATTTTGGCCGCAAGGAAATCCAGATCGCCGAGATCGAAATGCCGGGCCTGATGGCCATCCGCGAGGAGTATGCGGCGGCCCAGCCCCTTAAGGGCGCACGCATTGCCGGTTCGCTCCACATGACCATCCAGACCGCCGTTCTCATCGAGACGCTGGTCGCGCTCGGCGCCGAAGTGCGTTGGGTGTCGTGCAACATCTTCTCGACCCAGGACCACGCCGCTGCCGCCATCGCGGCTGCCGGTATTCCTGTGTTCGCGCACAAGGGCGAAACGCTCGAAGAATACTGGGCCTTTACCGACCGCATGATGGACTGGGGCAATGGCCTCACCCCCAACATGATCCTCGATGATGGCGGCGACGCCACCATGTATATCCTGAACGGCGCCAAGGCTGAAAAGGACATCTCCGTCCTCGACAAGCCCAGCAACGAAGAAGAAGAAATCTTCTTTGCCACCATCAAGAAGCGCCTGGCCCAGAGCCCCGGATTCTTCACCGCCATCCGCGACGCGATCCGTGGCGTGTCCGAAGAAACCACCACGGGCGTGATGCGCCTCTATCAGCTGCACGCCAAGGGCGAGCTGCCGTTCCCCGCCATCAACGTCAATGACTCGGTTACCAAGTCCAAGTTCGACAACAAGTACGGCACCCGTGAATCCCTCGTCGACGCGATCCGTCGCGGCACCGATGTGATGCTGGCCGGCAAGGTCGCCATCGTGTGTGGCTATGGCGATGTGGGCAAGGGCTCGGCCGAGTCGCTGCGTGGCGCTGGCGCCCGCGTACTGGTCACCGAAGTCGATCCGATCTGCGCGCTGCAGGCCGCCATGGAAGGCTTTGAGGTCGTGACCCTCGAAGAAGCCGCACCACGCGCCGATATCGTTGTGACCGCCACCGGCAACCGCGACGTGCTGATGATTGACGATATGCGCAATCTCAAGGACATGGCGATCGTCTGCAATATCGGCCACTTCGACAACGAAATCGACGTGCTCGGCCTGCGCAACTTCAAGTGGACCAACGTCAAGCCACAGGTTGATCTGATCGAGCAGCCAAACGGCAAGCGCCTGATCCTGTTGTCCGAAGGTCGTCTCGTGAACCTCGGCAATGCCACCGGCCATCCATCCTTCGTCATGTCGGCCTCGTTCGCCAACCAGACGCTGGCCCAGATCGAACTCTGGACCAATGGGGCAAAGCTGGAAAAGAAGGTGCACGTGCTGCCAAAGCACCTCGACGAGAAGGTCGCCGAACTGCACCTGGCCAAGCTGGGCGCCAAGCTGACCAAGCTGAGCAAGACCCAGGCGGACTATATCGGCGTGCCCCAGAACGGCCCGTTCAAGTCCGGCGAATACCGCTACTAAGCGACTTGCATTGAGTTTTGTGCCCGCGGCCTTGGTCGCGGGCATTTTTGTTTGGGGATGCCCTCGTCTCCGCCGCCCCACACCTGTTCAGGGGACAGGGGGGCTCGACGCTGTCACACCGCGTTTGATGTGCGCGGGTGCTTCCTTTATGTCGAAACCCACCCTCGCCATTGCCCGGCTTGTCCGGGCAATCCAAATTACAGCGCATGCCGACTCCGGGATCACCCGGACAAGCCGGGTGATGACGATAGATGGGCAGATTTCTGGATAGGCGAGGCACTTTGGTCGTTGCTGCTTCGTTCTCGGGTCAAGGGGCGATATCTGGCCTTAGGGTTAATTGAGCACCCATTAAGACTCTTTTAGCTGATTCACCGTGCCGCTATGGTCAGGGTGATTCGGCAGCTGGGTTTGAGCGGCCAATCGGGAGACGGCAGGTGTCTTTGGGGGCTCCGCGTTCGCCGCTCTGTTTTGAGTGCACGTGTACCGATCCATCAGGGTCGGGCTGGCAACGACAACAAGACCAAGAGGCAGCGCATGGCGCCGGATCACTTCCGGAAGCATAGGGGATTCGCGGTACTGGCCGCAGCACCCCTAACCCTGATCACGGCTTCGCCAGCGCTGGCCCAGAGCGGAGCTGTCTCCAGCCTCGCCGGAGCTGCGCCGCTGGCGATCGCCGTTGGTGCCGGGTGCTTTGCGCTGATCGCGCTGGTCATGGTGCGCACCGTTAAGAGCGAAGGCAAGGCCACGCGCCGCCGCGCCGCTGAACAGATTGCGGGCCTGCGCGCCCTCGTTGATGAATATGAAGGCCTGCTGTCGGGCACCCGTGAAGTGACGGTCCTCTGGACCGAGAACACCGGCAGCGCGCCCAAACTGCTCGGCCAGGCTGCCGCTGTGCTGCCCATTGGCCGCCAGCCCGCCAGCGTCCTCAATTTCCAGAGCTGGCTCTCCGCCAATGATGCCGAGCGCCTGTCACGGCTGCTCGAAGATTTACGCGTCCACGGCCACGCCTTTGCCGAAAGCCTCAACACGCTCGATGGGCGCCTGGTGCGGGCCAATGGCTGGGTGTTGGGTGGTGGCGCCGCCATGCGCCTGCGCCCGGCCTTTCTTGAGCCCACCGCCGAGCCCCAAGTGGTGGCGGCGGCCGCCAGCGGCGATATGGACAGCGTGCGGGCCGTGCTGGACTCGCTCGGCGCACCGGCCTTTGCTCGCGACGGTGCTGATCGCCTGATTTATGCCAACGCGCCCTATCTGGCGCTGGCCAAGGCCCTGAACAAAGGCGGCACCGAAGCTGCGCCGCCCGAACTGCTGCCCGCCGACCAGTTGCGGGCCCATCTCGATGCCTGTGACGACAGCACCATGCCGACCAAACTGTCGCTGGACTGGCCGGGGCAGGGCAAGTTTGAGCTGGTGGAGTTCGCCGTGGCCGGTGGCCGCGCGGGTTATCTGCGCCCGCTCACCGATGCTGCCGCCAAGCCAAGCGATGGCGGCGTCAGCCATATCAGCGGCATTGTCGATGCGCTGGCCACCCCGATTGCCATTTTCAACGCCAAGCGCGAGCTGATCCAGTTCAACCAGGCCTATGCCGAGCTGTGGAACCTGACGCCGAAATTCCTGGTGCTGGGGCTCGATGAGCGCGCCATTCTCGACAAGCTGCGTACCGAGGGCATGCTGCCTGCCGCCGTCGACTACCACGAGTGGCGCAAGGAACATCTCAAGTCCTATGAGCGCACTACGCCCCACGAAAACGAAGCCTGGCACCTGCCCGATGGCCGCTCGATCAAGGTGATCTCGGCGCCTGCGGGCGCCGATGGCGGCGTGGTCTATGTGTTTGAGGACATTACCGAGCGCCTCAAGCTCGAAAGCACCAACAAGACGTTTTCCAACGTGCAGCGCGAGACCATCAACGCGCTTTCCGAGGCCGTGGCGGTGTTTGGCACCAATGGCCGGTTGACCCTGTCCAATCCGCGCCTGTCGGCGCTGTGGAAAGTGTCGATGACCGAGCTGGGGCAAAACCCCCATATCGACCAGATTGCCGAGGCCTCTGGCCGCGCCATTCCCGAGGACGGCGCCAGCATCTGGCGCGACCTCAAGCGCGGCATCATTGATCTCAATCCGACTCGGTCGGACCAGACAGGCCGCATCACCCGCTCGGACGGCCGTCTGCTCGATTTCGCCATCACCCGCCTGCCCGACGGGCAGACCATGATGACCTTCCTCGACGTGACCGAAGGCGCCAGCTATTCGCGCGTGCTCAAGGAGCGCAATGACGCTCTCGTCGCCGCCGATCTGCTCAAGGACGCGTTCGTCGAAAACGTCTCCTATGAGCTGCGCAGCCCGCTGACCAACATCATTGGCTTTGCCGACCTGTTGGCCGGCACCGAAGGCGGCACGCTGAACGAGCGCCAGCGCGCCTATATCGACTATATCCGCGCCTCCTCGGTGACGCTGGGCGTGCTGATCGACAATATTTTGGACCTGGCCTCGGTCGACGCCGGCATTGCCGAGCTGCGGCCTGAACTGCTCAATGTCTCGACGCTGGTGGAAAAGGCACGGGCCGGTCTTTCGGCGACCTTCCCCGAGATCTCGGGTGAAAAGCCGATCAACCTGGTGGTCGATATCGACGATCATCTGCCGCCGTTCATCGCCGATGGCACGCGCATTGTGCAGGTGTTGTACAACCTGCTGTCGAACGCGGCGCGCTTCTCGCCACCGGGCGGAGAAATCCGTCTCTCGATCAGCTGCCGCGCCGAGCGCATGCTGTTCATCATCGAGGATGAAGGCCCGGGCCTGACCGACGAGATGAAAAACGCCATCCTCACCCGCATCGATCAGCCCGCACCGGGCCGTCAGCGCGGGGCTGGGCTGGGCCTTGCCATCGTCAAGACCTTCGTCAATCTGCATGGCGGCACCATCAATGCCGAACGCCGCGAACCCCGCGGCAGCCGCATCATTGTCAACCTCCCCCGCGACAGCGCCATGGCCGGCGTCGCCGAATAGGCTGTCAGCCCGGGCAAGATGCCTCACATCGCCTCGCCCCTGTGGGGAGAGGCCGACGCGCAGCGGCGGGTGAGGGGGCGATGCTGCAGTGACTACTGGGACATCCGCCCCTCACCCTGTCCCTCTCCCCAAAGGGGCGAGGGGACGATGGAGCCGAACGTTCGGGAGGGCTTGAGAGTGGGCCGCCTGAAAGGGTAGTGCTAGCCCACCACACGCCGACACAGCTGAGGCAGGCCGCATGCCCTCGACCATCTCCCGCTTCCTCCCCGATGACGCCGCCACATCAGCGCTGGGCGCCGAGCTGGCCGATAGCCTCGTCCCCGGCGATTTGGTGATCCTCAATGGCGATCTCGGCGCCGGCAAAACCGCACTGGCCCGTGCCATCATCCGCACGCTGGGCAATGACGCGACCATGGACGTCCCCTCGCCCACCTTCGCGCTGGTGCAGCCCTATGACAGCACCAAAGCCCCCATCCTCCACGCCGACCTCTACCGCCTCGGCGACCCCCGCGAAATCGACGAACTCGGCCTGCTGGACAACCCGGCCGCCATCGTGCTGGTGGAATGGTCCGAACGCGCACCGGAATTGGTCGACGCGGCAACCGTCGTGGTGGACCTGGCTATCCCCGCAGGCGGGGAGGGGCGGAGCGTGAGTGTAACGCGGCGGTAGTTTCACCCGCGATGTCATCCCGGCGCAGGCCGGGATCCATGCTGAAGGCTATCCTTGATGTGGGTGACGCGGTCCGCCACGGACATGGATTCCGGCCTGCGCCGGAATGACCCGGTGGGGTGGGGCAATTCTCGGGCCAAACGATATCGATTTACAAGCGCCCGGAGGCCCCATAGGCTTTAAGTATTGTGGGGGGCTACATGTCATTCAAGGAAGATGTCGCCGATCTGGCGAAGCGGGCTATTAGTGCGCAGGCAGTTGCACAGACCGAGGAGGCGACGAAGAATGCGATTATTATGCCATTTCTTCGTGTGCTTGGGTTCGATGTATTTGATCCGACGCAGGTCATTCCCGAATATGTCGCCGATGTAGGCCTGAAAAAGGGCGAGAAGATCGACTATGCGGTCAAGATCGGCAGCCGCATCGAATATCTCGTGGAAGCAAAGTCGGTCTCAACCAACTTGCGCGATGCGCAATTCAGCCAGCTATTCCGCTACTTTCATACCTGCGACGCCAATATCGGCATTCTGACAAACGGGCTGCACATCTGGTTCTTTACCGATCTGGAAGCGCCCAACAAGATGGACGCCACGCCGTTCTTCAAATTCGATCTGTTGTCCTATGACGACAATGACCTCAAGGAGCTTGAGAAGTTCCACAAGAACAATTTCAGTATTGAGAACATTCAGGCGGCGGCGTCTTCGCTGAAATACCTGCGCGGTGCGATGAGCTTTATCGAGGCACAGTGGGCCAATCCCGACGAGGAGTTTGTGCGTCTAGTTGCACGTAATTTCTATGAGGGCAAGCTCACCGGAGCAGTCGTCGAGGGGATGAAACCCATCGTTCGCAGGGCGTTTGATGATCTGTTCCGCCAGCGCGCCAAGCATAAGATTGACGTCGCCTTTGACGGTGGCGCGGACGAAGAAATCCCTGTTGTCGAAGACAAAAAGATCGAGACGACGCCTGACGAAATTCAGGGCTTCCTGATCGTCCGGGCTATCGCTGCGGAGCTCGCACCTGTCTCGCGTATCGTCATGCGGGATGCCCAGTCTTATTGCTCGGTGCTGTTTGACGACAACAATCGTAAGCCGATCATACGGCTGCACTTCAACGGCAAGTCGAAATTTGTGACCGTGTTCGGCGCTGACAAGGAAGGCACGCGGCACAATATTGCCGCCGTCGAGGATATCTTTGGCCTCAGCGGGGCACTGAAGGAGGCGGTCTCCAGTTATCTGGCTTAGTTGCCGCTCTACCCCCATGTCGTCCCGGCGAAGGCCGGGATCCATGCTGAAGGTTATCCCTGATCTGGATGGCGCGGCGCACCACGGACCTGGATTCCGGCCTTCGCCGGAATGACCCGGTGGGGGAGTTGTGTCGGGGGCAACCCCAACACCCGCTCCAACTCTGCCCGATGCCGCCCCATCCATGCGGCGCTTCGTGCGCGCCAGGCCATGGCCCATAGGGCTTCCACTGGGCCGGTGCTGTCGGGGGTGAGGGCGGCTTGGTGGGCTTCGTTGGCGGCGTCGGCTATGGCGAGGGTGATCATGGTGGGGACGAGGTCGAGGCGGTCGGCATGGGGGAGGCCGTAGCCGTCGACGATGTAGCGGAGTTTTTTGGCACGGGCGGCGAGGGGCGGCAGGCCGATGCGCAGTTCGAGATCGTCGTCGAAGAGATGGGCATTGAGCCAGCAGAGCTGGGCGAGTTCCACCAGCGGATCGACGGGGCCGGCCTGTTCCCAATCGATGAAACCGACGGGCTGGTGATCGCGCGCGATGATGTTCCAGTCGCCGAGATCGCAATGGCCGATGATGGGTTGGCGGGTGCCCAGACTCCGGCCAAACCAGTCGCGCCAGATGGCGTTTTCCGGCGGGAGGAATCTGGCGCTGGCGCGGTGAAAATCGGCCAGCATCTTGCCCAGATTGAACATCGCCTCGTCGGGCCAGGGGCCGGGATGGAGCGAGACGCCATGCACGAAGCTGAGGGTTTCGCGGCCGGTGGCGTCAAAGCCGCTGCCGATAACGCGCGGCCCGCCGTCAAAGCCTTCGGCCTCGAGATGGCGGAGCAGGGCGTGGACGGAGGGGGCCCAAGGGCCGGTCTCGCGGTGGACGACGTCGCCGACCTTGGCAACGGCGGTGCGGCCGCCACCGGTTAGGATTTCTTCGTCGCTGGAAATAGTGGTTCCCCCCTCGCGATCGTCACCCTCGGGCTGGATCCGAGGGGTTTGTACTGAGTGCGAGTTCGCCACGTGTAGAGCCCTCGGGTCAAGCCCGAGGGTGACGGGCGGTGGGTGTGGGGGGAGGTGACCCCCCCTATGCACCAATGGTGTGGGCGTTAGTGCGCTTCGTCCCAGTTGTTGGCGGCGTGGGCGTCGACCTGGATGGGGACGGTGAGGCGGACGGCGGGTTCGGCGGCGCCTTCCATGACGGCCTTGATCACCGGAATGGCCTGATCCTGCGTTCCCTCTGGCACTTCAAAGATCAGTTCGTCATGCACCTGCAGCAGCATGTCGGCGTCGATCTTGGCCTTGGCCAGCTCGGGCTCCATGCGGATCATGGCGCGGCGGATGATATCGGCGGCCGAGCCCTGGATGGGCGCGTTGATCGAGGCGCGTTCGACAAAGGCCCGCTCGCTCGGATTGTGCGAATTGGCATTGGGGAAATTGATCTTGCGGCCAAAGATGGTCGAGACGAACCCATCGGCTTTCACGCGGCGCTTCTGTTCGTCCATATAGGCGCGAATGCCCGGGAAGCGCTCGAAATAGGTCTTGATGTAGTCGCCGGCCTCGCCGCGGCCAATGCCGAGCTGATTGGCCAGGCCAAAGGCGGAAATGCCGTAGATGATGCCGAAATTGATCGCCTTGGCGCGGCGACGTACATCGCTGGGCATGCCCTCAACCGGCACGCCAAACATCTCGCTCGCCGTCATGGCGTGAATGTCGAGACCTTCCTCGAACGCATCCTTGAGCGCCTGAATATCGGCGATATGGGCGAGGACGCGCAGCTCGATCTGGCTGTAGTCGGCCGAGATCAGCACCTTGCCCGGCGCGGCAACAAAGGCCGTACGGATCTTGCGGCCATCGGCGGTGCGCACGGGAATGTTCTGCAGGTTGGGATCGTTGGAGCTCAGCCGTCCGGTCAGCACCGAGTGCTGGGAATAGGTAGTGTGAACGCGCTTGGTGCGCTCGTTGATGTAATCGGGCAGGGCATCGGTATAGGTGCCGCGGAGTTTGTTGAGCTGGCGCCAGTCGACAATGGTGCGGGCCAGCGGAATGCCCTTGAGGGCGAGGTCTTCCAGCACATCGGCGCCGGTGGACCAGGCGCCGGTCTTGGTCTTGGTGCCGCCTTCGAGGCCCATCTTGTCAAAGAGGATTTCGCCCAGCTGCTTGGGCGAGCCCAAATTAAAGCTCTGCCCGGCCAGCTCATGCGCCTCGGCCTCGAAGGCTGCCGCGCGCTGCGCAAATTCGCCCGAGAGGCGCGACAGGATCTGGCGATCGATATTGACGCCGCGCCCTTCCATGCGTGCGAGCACAGGCGCGAGCGGCCGCTCGATGGTTTCGTAGAGCGTCGTCATGTTCTCGGCGACGAGGCGGGGCTTCAGCACGCGCCAGAGCCGGATGGTCATGTCGGAATCTTCGGCCGCATAGCGCGCGCCATCCTCGATGCTCACCTGGGCAAAGGTCTTCTGCCCCTTGCCCGAACCAATCAAATCCTTGATCGACTGGCCGGGATGGCCGAGCCAATGCTCGCCCAGTTCGCTCATGGTGTTGAACTGCGGACCATCAAGCGAATAGCTCAGCAGCAGCGTGTCATCGATGGAATGAACCGGCACATCATAGCGCGCCAGAAGCCCCAGATCATACTTGGCATTGTGGAAGATCTTGAGGATCGAGCGGTCGGCAAACAGGGGCCGCAACATGTCGAGCGCCACGCGGATATCCATCTGGCCTTCGGCCAGTCCGCCGCCGAAAATGTCGCCCTCGCCCTGGGTGTGGCCCAGTGGCAGATAGGCGCCATTGCCCGGCGCGGTGGAAAAGGAAATGCCGACGAGATCGGCGGTCTGGTTGTCGAGGCCGGTGGTTTCGGTGTCGGTGGCGACATGGCCGACCGAATAGGCCGCGTCGATCCAGCGCTGCAGATGCTCGGTATCGCGGATGATCTCATAGGCCTCGGGCTTGAACGGGATGGCGCGGGTCTGCGCATGCATGTCAGCGGCGTGGGCAACGGTCGAGGCATTGGAGCGGCCGGTGGCCTCCTGCCGCGCGGCACGCGCTTCGGCGCGGGCGGCATTATCAAAGCCCACGGCACCCGGCGCAGTCTTGGCAGCCAGCTCAGGATCGGCGGCAAAGTCGTCGGGATTGGCATCGAGATGGGTCGCGAGCCGCTTGGTGATGGTGGCAAATTCCATCGCCTTGAGGAACGGGAACAGCTTGCCCGGCTCGATCGGCTGGCGCGCCAGCGCATCGACATCGAGTTCCACCGGAACGGTCTGGCTCAGCGTCACCAGCTGCTTGGAGATGCGCGCCAGATCGGCATTGTCGCGCAGCTTTTCGCGGCGGGCGTTCTGCTTGATCTCGTCGACATGGTCGAGCAGGTTTTCGATCGTGCCATAGGTATTGATCAGCTCGGCCGCGGTCTTGACGCCAATGCCAGGGACGCCTGGGACGTTATCGACGCTGTCGCCGCAGAGCGCCTGCACTTCGATGACCTTGTCGGGCGTGACGCCAAACTTGGAAAACACCTCTTCCACGCCAATCCAGCGCAGCGGCGGCTGGCCGGGGCGCGGAATAGTGTCGAGCATGCGGATCGAGCCATCGGGCTCAACCATCTGCATCAAGTCCTTGTCGGAGGACACAATGGTGACCTTGCCGCCCGCCTCGCGCGCCAGGCGCGCATAGGTGGCGATGATATCGTCAGCCTCCCAGCCCTCCATCTCGATGGAGGGGATGTTGAAGGCGCGGGTGGCCGAGCGTGTCAGCGGAAACTGCGGCACCAGCTCGGCGGGGGCCGGCGGACGCTGGGCCTTGTATTCGGTATAGACATCGTCGCGGAAGGTCTTGCCCTTAGCGTCGAAAATCACCGCCATATGAGTGGGTTCATCCTCGCCCTTGAGGTCCTCGGTCAGCTTGAACAGCATGTTGCAGAACCCCTGCACACAGCCCACAGGCAGCCCATCCGACTTGCGGCTAAGCTGGGGGAGGGCATGGAAGGCACGGAAGATATAGGCCGAGCCGTCGACGAGCAGCAGATGCATGAGGCGATTCCGGGAGTGAACGAAGCGCGACTTTAGGGCAGTTGGGCGACCGGCAAAAGGGGCGAGGTCCCATTTGAGCCACGATCACGCGCTAGCAAAACGTCAGCGACACTGCATTATGGTGGTGCGCATGGGAGGGCTATCCATGGAAGCATATGCACTGGCGGCCACCATTCTGGTCGTAGATGATGACGCGCTGATCGGCATTGGCACCGTCGATATGCTGTGCGACCTCGGCCATACGGCGCGCGATGTGTCTTCGGGACAGGCGGCGCTCGATATTCTGGCGAGCGGTGAGCGTGTTGACGCGCTGATTACCGATTTCGCCATGCCCGGCATGACCGGCGTTGAGCTGGCCGACAAGGCGCGCCTACTGCGGCCCGGCCTGCCTATCCTGTTGGCGACGGGATATGATGAGCTGCCCAATGGGGCGGTGTCTGACCTGCCGCGGTTGGGCAAGCCGTTTCTGCAATCAGAACTGATTGAAAAGCTGAGCCAGGTCCTGGCGCGCGCTTAGCGCAGCCCGGCTTCTTCGAGCAGGCCCGCGCGCTTGGCATCATAATAATAGCCGCGCGCGTAAAACCGCATCGCCTGGTCTTCATTCTGCTTGGCGGTCACATAGGCCCCCGCCAGATACTTCACTGCAAAGCGCAGATTGGTTTCGGCATCGAGCAGACCCGCAGGGGCGCCCGAATAGCCCATGCCACTGGCCGTGGCGTGGCTGATCTGCATCAGGCCGTAATAGGGCCCGTTGCGCGCGGCAGCGTTGTAGCCGCTTTCACGGACGATGACGCGGCGCACCAGCCGCTCCGGCACGCTATATTGCTGGGAATAATGGGCAATCATGCCATCGAGCTCACCACCGGCATACCCCAGCGCCATGCTCGGCGCTTCCGGAACGGTGCTGGCCTTGGGCACATGGCCGGGCTTGGTTGGCGCCACTGCGGCAATGGCGGCAGTTGCCCCGCCGCCCGGGGCTGGTTTGAACGAACTCATCGAGCAACCGGACATTGCGATGGACAGTAAAACTGTCGCCGCAACTGCTGCCACGCCACTCATTTTCGTCGTTTCAAAAACCATTCGAAAACTCTAGCTCATTGCATTGTTCAGCGCGATAGAAACCAAACACGGCATCTTGATGGCGATTTGAGGACACTGCCACAATGTGATCCCATCGATTGCACGGCCCACGCTCCACGCCGCCCCCATACAAGCCAAATGGTTTGCGAAAGATGAACACCGCTACCTATTGGGCGTTTTGTGATCACAGGGGCTACGGGTAGCGGGCGTGTTTGGGCGGGGTGATTTTGGGGTACCATCGCGGCTGGGGATGGGCGTGAGTGGCGCGCTTGCAGTTCGCGTGTCTGCCGGGGAGAAAACGTACACGCTGGAGACCTGACTGAAGCCGGTGCGTCGAATTTTTTATGGAGCGCACCTCATTGGGTGTCGCTCTGCCGGGTAAAATTCTCTCCGTTCCGGCCAGCATTTGGAACCTCATTGCCCAGCGCCAGATTTGAAGTCTAGTATGTCTGTGTAATTAGTGCGCCAAATTCCTTGGTGCCCTAATGCCTCCTCTTTTGACGCTTCCCTCCCCGCTCGTTGCTCCGTACTGGCTTCAACAGCACCTCGAAAATCCCGATCTGATCATACTGGACGCGACAGTGCCGTATGGGTCCAATGGCCCAGACGAAGCACTCGGGCTTGCCTCATGGGCAGCAGGGCGTATTCCTGGAGCGCGATTTGCCCGCCTGCAGTCCCATCTATCCGACGTCACAACCGGGTTTGGTTTTAGCCGTCCGCAACCCGATGCGCTCGTTGAAGCGCTGGCAGAGCTTGGCATTGGCGAGCATTCAACTGTCGTTATCTACGATAATTTCCTCAATATGTGGGCGACCCGCGTTTGGTGGTTGCTGCGTGGCATAGGTTTTGAGCGGGCCGCTGTGCTCGACGGCGGGTTGAAAGCCTGGGTGGCGGAAGGCCTGCCGGTGGAGGCGGGCCCGACAGCACCTTTAGCGCGCGCGGACACGCCGCTTCATGCACGCGCGCTGACTGGCTTCAACGATGTTGGAGATGTTCTGGGCCGGGCGGGCGGCGGCGCGTTGGTCTGTGCGCTTCCAGAGAGCTACTTCGACGGCAGCGAGCCCGTGAATGGTCGCCATGGGCATATCCCAGGCAGCGTCAATATTCCCGCAGCGAGCTTGTTGAATGAGGCAGGACAGTTCCTGCCGGTCGAAGTCTTGCGCCAAAAGCTCGCGGGGGTCGCCGGCGCCCCAACGATTACGCTGTATTGCGGCGGCGGCATTTCGGCGACCATCGTGGCGTTTGCGCTGCATCTCATCGGCGCTGCCGACAAAGTATCCGTTTATGACGGATCCCTCGAAGAATGGAATGCAGACCCCACCCGTCCGTTGGTTGGTGGGAGTGCCAGAAATGGCTGACAAGATCATCCGGTTCAATGGCTTCAAGCAAGCCACGGTGAGTCATGCGGCAGTCGGCGTCTGGAGGCACGAGGGTAACCAGTCGCATCGCTATAATGCGCTCGATTACTGGGTCGAAACGGCAAAGACGCTTGAGGCTGGCCTGTTCGATGGCCTTTTCGTCGCTGACGTGCTGGGTGTGCTTGATACCCATGGTGGGCGTATCGACGAGACGTTGAAGCAGGGGGCGCAGACCCCATCGATCGACCCGCTGCTTGCGGTGTCGGCGATGGCGGCAGTCACCAAGCATCTCGGCTTTGCCATCACGGTGTCGACGACCTATGAGCAGCCGTATTTGTTGGCGCGAAAGCTAACCTCACTCGATCATCTCAGTGGGGGGCGCATCGGCTGGAATGTCGTCACCTCGGCATTGGAAAGTGCGGCGCGTAATCTGGGCTATGACAGCCAGACGCCGCATGACGAGCGCTATGCCATTGCTGAAGAATTTCTCGAAGTTGCCTACAAGCTTTGGGAAGGCAGTTGGGAAGACGATGCGGTTGTGCTTGATCGCGCCAATGGCGTTTTCGCCGACCCGGCCAAGGTGCATGCCATCGGCCACAAGGGGCGCTATTTCAGCGTGCCGGACGCGTTCATCGCCGAACCGTCGCCACAACGAACTCCGCTGCTGTTTCAGGCTGGAAGTTCTTCGATTGGCAAGGATTTCGCAGCCCATCACGCCGAGGGTATTTTCATCTCGGTGCACAAACCGGAGATTGCACGACGCATCGTCGATGATATCCGGCAGCGCGCTGAGCGCTTTGGGCGCGACCCGGCCAGCGTCAAGATCTTTGCCATGGCGACGGTGGTAACTGGGCCGGACGACGTGAGTGCCCAGGCATTGCATCGTGCGTTGTCGGCTACGGTCAGTACTGAGGGCCATCTGGCGCGACTGAGTGCGATCCTGCAGCTCGATCTTTCACAACTCGACCCAGACGTGCCGCTCGAATATGTCGCGACGGCCGGCATTCAGGGCGTACTCGAAATGTACACCAAGCTCGATCCCGAGCGGCGCTGGACGCCACGGGCTATCGGCGAGTTCTTGGGGATTGCTGGCGGCGGTGCCGAGTTCGTTGGAAGCGGCAACACGGTGGCTGACGAAATCGAAGCTTGGGTCGATGCGTCGGGGATCGATGGTTTCAACATCACCGATCCAATGCCCCTGCGCAGCTTTGCCGATTTTGGCACCTTTGTGCTTCCCGAACTCCGCCGACGGGGGCGTGCGCGCACGCACTACGAGGGCAAGACCTACCGGGAAAGCCTTTACGGCGCCGGTCAGCCACGCCTCCGTTCCGACCATCCCGGTCGCGCTTTCCGATATTCAACGACAGGAGACGACGCATGAGCAATCGCGTCACCGCCCAGTTCTCACTCGTCCCAGCATCAGACCGTTTTGTCGAAATCATAATCGACGCTGTCGATGGCATTGCTGCTATTGAAGGGTTGAGTGTCAGCACCGACGCCGTGTCCAGCGCGTTGGAAGGCTCCGGTACTGCGGTGACGACCGCGCTTAGTCAGAGCTTCGTGCGGTCGGCCAAGACCGGCGCACATGTTGTTCAGCCACTTTTGGTCGCAAGTGATGCGACTAATGCCGTCAGCCCGCTGGACCTGTCTGGCTTTATGGCTCCCATATCATCGGGTGTCGCTGCCTATGCCCAGTTTGCGGCGTTTGGCGTGTCTGACGAGGCACGTTCTGAGGCCGTGGCGTTTCTCAACCTACTGGGCCTTTCAACTAACAGTAAGCCTTTGGTCATCCGTGTCGATGGTGACGCCCACCTGGTGATTGCTGCGCTGGTGTTTCTGGTCGAGCGGCTGGGGGCGTCATCGGGGCTCGCCACTATACAGGCCACCTTGGTTGCCAACTTCCCTGCCGCGGAGAAGTTCGCGTGAGCGCTTCGACGACGGCGTTGCAGCGCTGGTGGCATGCGGTCTGGCCCGCCAGCACCTTGATTGCGGCAATCGTGCTCGCTTGGGAGGTCTACGCCCGCTTTTCAGGCGTCAAGCCGACGACGCTGCCATCGCCATCACGGGTCGTCGAGCAGTTAATCAGCAACGCACCTGCGCTGGCTGACAACGCGCTGCCGACGATCATCGCGACTGCCAGCGGATTTGCCCTTTCGGTCACCAGCGCTTTCGTTTTTTCCATCCTGGTGGATTTTGTCAGACCGCTGCGTCGGGCATTGTTCCCGGTCTTTATCATCAGTCAGACCCTGCCTCTGGTGGCCATTGCTCCGCTGGTGGTGCTTTGGTTTGGCTTCGGCTTGCTGCCTAAAATTCTGCTCATCGCCCTCGTCACCTTTTTCCCGATGATGGTGTCGCTGGTGCAGGGCTACGACTCTACCGACAAAGACATGGAGTGGTTGCTGCGCTCCATGGGGGCCGGTCGACGCAAGGTATTCTTGCTCGCACGACTGCCTTCGGCAATTCCCTACTTCTTCACCGGGCTCCGCATTTCCATCACTTACGCTGTAGTGGGCGCAATCTTTGCTGAGTATTCCGGCGCAGCCAAAGGGCTGGGCATCTACATGCTCTCCGCCAAGAACAATTTCAGACCGGACCTGGTCCTTGCTGCAGTGTTCTGCAGTGCCTTCATCACGCTCGTGCTGTTTGGCATGACCGTTGTGCTGGAGCGGGTCAGTACGCCCTGGGTTCGACGTGAGGGAGAGGCACAATGAGTGCAGAAACCAAACGTCTTGCCCTCCGCGGCGTTGGAAAACAATTCGGCGATCTCAATGTGTTGGGCGATGTCAGCATCGATGTGGCCCCCGGTGAATTCGTTTCGATTTTGGGGCCCTCAGGGGCGGGCAAGTCGACGATTTTCCAAATTCTTACTGGTGGCACCAAAGCCGATACAGGCGTTATCGCCTTTGACGGTTCGGAGCTTGCGGACGCGTCTGACAAGTTCGCCCTGATGCCGCAGAAGGATGCGCTTATGCCGTGGCGTCGCATTGTCGACAACGCGACACTGGGGCTGGAAGTGCAGGGGCTGTCCCGCAAAACAGCGCGTGAGAAAGTGGCTCCGCTCTTTGAAGAATTTGGTCTCGCCGGGTTCGAGCAGCACTACCCGCATCAATTGTCAGGCGGCATGCGTCAGCGCGTCGCGCTGCTACGGACGGTGATTCAGCAGCGGCAGATGTTGTTGCTGGACGAACCCTTTGGCGCGCTCGATGCGCTAACGCGAACCGCCATGCAACAATGGCTTGAACGGATGTGGGGGCAGCACAACTGGACCGCACTGCTCATCACTCACGACGTGCGCGAGGCCGTTTTCCTGTCTGACCGCATCTATGTGCTGTCGGCAAGACCGGCGCGCGTTACCCATGAAATTCGCGTGCCGCTCGCGCGGCCGCGCCGTGTTGCGGACCTTGCTTCTCCCGAGGCCACCCGCATTGAAGCCGAGCTGCTTGAAGCGCTGCTCGGGACCTGAAGCGCCAATTCAACCAAGGCAATCCAATGACTCTCATCAATCGCAGGCTTGCAATTGCACTGCTCGCCACCGCTGCCAGTATCGGGGCTATCGCTCCGTCCTTCGCGCAGAACCAGGCCGTAACCGTCGCTCTGGACTGGACCCCGAATACCAACCACGTCGGCCTCTATGTTGCCCGCGATCAGGGGTTCTACAAGGACGCTGGGCTGGATGTTGAAATCCTGCCCTATAGCGATACTGCCGCTGGCACGCTGGTCAGCAATGGCCTGGCTGCTTTCGGCGTAGCTGGCGTCGGCTTCTATTCGCAGCACGCTGCGGGCGCCGATCTCAAAGCGGTGTATGCGGTGGTTCAGCACGAAACGGGCCGTCTGGTCTATAACGCCAATCGCACCGACATTACCTCGCCCAAGGACCTCGACGGCAAGACCTATGGCGGCTTTGGCAGCGCTTGGGAAAGCGCGCTGATCAGCTCGATCATCAAGGCCGATGGCGGGCAGGGCAATATCGAGACGGTGACCCTGGGTACATCGGCCTATGAAGCGCTGGCCAATGGCTCGGTCGATTTCACCCTTGAGATCGTCACCTGGGAAGGTGTCAAGGCACGCCTCGTTGGCGAAAAGCAGGGTGCTTTCAAATATAGCGACTATGGCGTTCCCGAGCAGCACACGACACTACTTGTTTCGAGCGACGAGTATTTGGCCAACAACGCGGATACAGCCAAGGCATTTCTGGCGGCGACGCAGAAGGGCTATGCATGGGCTGCCGACCATCCCGAAGAAGCTGCTGACCTGTTGATAGCGGCTAATCCCGACGCCTTGACCGACCGCGAACTGGTGCAAGCTTCGCTCAAGGAGCTGGTGGACGGCCACTATCTGCGCAGTGAAGACGGGGTTATCGGTCGGATCGATCCAGCTAAAAATGAAGGCATCGGCAAGTATCTTTTCGAGAACGGCATTCTCAAGGATGGCAACGGCGCGGCGCTGACCGCAGTGCCTGACTTCTCCACCTATGCCTCGAACGACTATCTGCCGAACTGATGACTCCTCAAGCCCGCCGCCACCTTGTCCTCAATGCCGTGGTCTTCGGCCTCGGTAACCATGAAGCTGCATGGCGAATGCCGGAAAGCGATCCGTTTGCCTCGACCAATCTCAATCATTGGGTGGACCTGGCACAGATCGCCGAGGCGGCGGGTTTCGATACCCTGTTTCTCGGCGACGTGCTGTCGTTGCTGCCCGGCGCCGAGAAACACCTCTCCGATACCATGGACCCCCTGATTATCCTGTCGGCGTTGGCTGCGGTGACCAGTCGGATCGGGTTAATCGGAACGCTATCGACGTCATTTGAGCCGCCTTTCCACATTGCGCGTCGCTTTGCCTCGCTGGACCACATTTCGGGCGGCCGGGCCGGGTGGAACATCGTCACCTCGTCTAACGTGCTGGAAGCTCGAAATTTCGGCCTCGCTGCTTTGCAAGACCACAAAGACCGTTACGCCATGGCAGAAGACGTCGTGCAGGCGACGTTGGCTCTATGGCGCAGCTGGGAGAGTGGCGCCCGGTTGGGCGACAAAGCGCGTGGGCAGTATTTCGATCCGGCAAAGGTGCACGCGGTTGACTATGCCGGGGCGTTCGTATCCACGGCAGGGCCGCTCAATGTCCCACGCTCGCCACAGGGACGTCCCTTGCTTGTTCAGGCGGGGTCTTCGGAGGATGGCCGGAATCTCGCATCCCGCTATGCTGACGTAGTGTTCACCGCGCAGCCCGGTGTGGAGGACGCCCGTGCATTTTACTCGGATATCAAGCGCCGGGCACTGGAGCATGGGCGGCGCGCTGACGATGTTCTGATCCTGCCCGGCATCATGCCGGTGGTTGCAGAGACGCGCGAGGCTGCGCAAGCTCGGCTCGACGAAATCAACGGGCAGGTTGTCCATCAACACGCCCTGGCGCTGCTGTCGGAGTATCTGCAAACGGACGTCAGCCAGTTTGATCTGGATGCGCCGCTGCCTGCTGACGTGGGTGACGCAGGCCGGACACAGGCGAACAAGAGTCGGTTCACGTTGATTGTTCAGCTTGCCCGACGCGAAAATCTCACCCTAAGGCAACTGCTGCAGCGCGTTGGTGGTGGACGCGGACATTTCCTTCTGGCGGGCACAGCAGAGGACATCGCCGACACGATGGAGGAATGGTTCCGCTCCGGCGCGGCCGATGGGTTCAGCGTCATGTGCCCGGTGTTGCCGGCAGATCTCCGTTCATTCGCTAACTTGGTTGTCCCTGTCTTGCGCGCGCGAGGCCTTATCCCGAGCGAGCCAACATCCGGGAACCTAGCGGATCGTTTGAATGCTCATAACTGAGGGGGTAGCAGGTGTGATGGCTTGGCGCGCTGGCTCGACTGATGGCGAAGCCTTAATGCGTCAGTGACGTGCCCGTAATGTCTTCCGCCATGTCGGAGACCAAGAGGTCGAGTGTGGCTAAGAACGCGATGGGCAGGGGCTGATCGCCAAAGTGGCACGGATGCTCCCCCAATCCCATGTCCTTCGCATCCAACCAGGCCCCGCTGGGCGGGGCCTGAGTGGTATCGTCAGGCCGAGGCTATTCCCACGCCTCCATGGGCGACGGGTTCGGTGCCATTGACGGCCCAGTCGCCCACTATGCGGGCGTGGTAGATGCGCGGATTGTGCGAACAGAGGGTGCGGGCATTCCGCCAATGGCGGTCGAGCCCGTGCTCGCGCAGTAGTGCTGATGCGCCCAGTGCGTCAAACAACGTCGTCGTCGCTTTCAGGATGAGGTCGGTCACCACGGTGACTGCCTGGTTAACCTCGAACTCTGCCTCGCGTCGCAGCTGCGCCAGATCGCTGGCGTCGGTATCACGCAGAATGCCCTGATGCGCTCGCTCGAGCGCGGCGGCCGCGGTGAGGGTGATGCTGGCCGCGGCGTAGGCTGCGGCCCGCACTTCGCCAATGACGGCGAGCAACTGGGCATCCTGTGAGGCTACAGACGCATTGCCCCGGCCGTAGACCCGTTTGCGGTTGCGCAGCAACGTAGCCACTTCGTTGGCGGCGGAGCGACCGATACCCGCCAGCGTCGCCAGATGCACCGTCTGGAAAAAGCCATTGCTGTAGAGAAAGCGAGTGGACGTGGGTTGGAACTGCTCGTCACTTGCCAGAACCTCGGTGAGGATGATTGTGCCACTGGCGCTCAATTGCTGTCCGAAACCATCCCAGTCATCGATGATCTGTACCCCCTCAGCATCGGTTGGTACGACAAGGCGGGCCTGCGAACCGTCGGGCAAGCTGACGCCCAGATTGAGCCATTCAGCATAGAGTGACCCGGTGGTGTAGAACTTGCGCCCGTTGATCCGCCAATGTTCGCCATCACGGGTTGCGGTGGTCCCGAACCGGCCCAGTGCTGCACCACCCGTTTCCGATAGGGCGCTGCCGAAGGTCTGGCCGTCGCGGATACGAGAAAACCAGATGTCCCGCCAGGCTTGATCGCGCGAAATCAGCAGGTCTTCGACGACGCCGAAATGGCTGCGAAAGGCATTTGTCAGATTTGGGTCAGCGGCCGAAAGTTCGATCAGCAGGGCGAAAAGTTCGGGCAATGTCGCGCCCGATCCACTAAGCTCGCGGGGCAGACGAAGGGCTGGTAGCCCCAATGCCTTGAGTGCGGCGATTTCATCGCGGGGTAGGACGTGTTCGCGCTCGCGGTTAACGGCGCCGGCGGCGATATTCTGCAGCACCGGGCGATAGGGAGCGATGAGCTCGTCGTACCGTGCGCTTGGGCCTGCGCCCCAGAGGTTGAGGCGATCAGTCATACGAGGGCTCCTCTGGGTGATGCCATTTTGGTCGGGTAAGCCCCAGCCGGTCGCGCAAGGTGTCGCCCGCATATTCCGTACGGAACAGGCCACGGCGCTGCAGCTCGGGCACGACGTGATCAACGATGGCTTCCACGCCGGACGGGATGACGTCGGCCATCAGGTTGAATCCATCAGCGGCTCCGGCGCGGAACCACTCCTCAATTGAATCTGCCACCTGTTCAGGCGTACCGACAAGAAGTCTGTGGCCGGTGCCTCCTGCCAGGCGACGCGCCAGTTGGCGCACCGTGAGCTTGTCGCGTTGCGCCAGTTTGGTAATGGAGTCGAACATGGAATGGCTCGCCCCAGCAGGCCGAACCAGATCTTCTGGCAGGTAGCCATCCACCTCAAGCGCCTCGATGGGGAGGCCGAGCCCTTCCGCCAACCGTCCGAGGCTGTAGTCGAGCGGCAGGAGTTCCAGCAATTCCTCATGCCGGGCTTTCGCTTCGGCTTCGGTGCCGCCGATGACCGTTGCCAGCCCGGGCAAGAAAACCAACTCGGATGGATCGCGGCCAAAGGTGGCTGCTCGTGCGCGAATATCCTGCACGAAAGCGACGCCATCCTCGATGGTTTGGGCGACCGAGAACACCACCTCGGCGTGCTGCGCTGCCAGATGACGCCCTTCATCCGAACCGCCAGCCTGGACGATCACCGGATGGCCCTGCGGACCGCGCGGAAACGTCAGAGGTCCCTTGACCGAGAAGTGCTGGCCGTGATGGTTGATCGCGTGGACTGCAGCGGTATTGACGAAATGCGCACTGGCCTTGTCGCCGACAAAGGCTTCTTCCTCCCAGCTGTTCCAGAGTTTTTTGAGGACAGTAGCGAACTCGCCGGCCCGCGTGTAACGCGCCCCATGCTCGGGGTGCACATCCTGGCTGAAATTAGCAGCCGTGTCCCGGTCCGCAGTGGTCACCAGGTTTACCCCGATACGCCCATTGGACACGTGATCCAGCGTGCCGAACCTTCGGGCAATATTGTAGGGGTCGTTGTAGGTCGTGGAGACCGTAGCGATTAGACCGATGTGGCTGGTTTGAGCGGCAATTGCGGCAAGGATGATTGTGGGTTCCAGCGCCTGGTAGGGACGGCGGGCAGGATTGTCCTTGAGTACCGGCGTATCAGCCAGAAAGATCGCGTCCAGCAGCCCGCGCTCGGCGATCTGCGCGGTGCGGACGTAGTGATTGACGTCATAGATTGCGCGCGGGTCGCTGGATGGATGGCGCCAGGCCGATCCCAAAAAGCCCGAGTTCAGGATGTTGACGTTCAAATGCAGTTTGCGGGTCATAAGTCGGTCCAATGGCAGACGTCCCCCGCCCGGCTGGCAGACAGGGGACGAGATGGGCGTTAGTCGGCAAGCCAGATGTCGGCGAAGTTGCCGTTGATGCCGGTCGCCCCGACTGTGTGGTTCTGAACCCGGGTATTGTAGAGCGTGTAACGGAACTGGCTGACCGTATGGATGTCGGGCAGATCGTTCACAACCTGACGCTGGAAGTCCGCGAACTGCTGGAAGCGTGTCTTTGGGTCGATCTCGACGGCAGCGGCCAGCAGCAAGCGATCCACTTCGGGGTTGTTGTATGCTGTGGCGTTGGAGAACGGCACGCCACGGCGCAGGTTTTCCGACCAATAGATGCGTTGCGTGCCAATCGTGGGGTCAAAGCTGTTGGTGATACCGTTCACGATGATGTCGAAATCGCGCTCGGTGAACACCCGGTTGACATAGGCGGCGAAGTCTTGCGTCCGCAGTGTGGCTTCGATCCCGACCTCAGCCAGCCGCGCACGCAAATACTCTGCTGTTGGACGATCTGTATCGGCGAGTGGGCGCGGGTCGATGCGGATCTGGAAACGCACGCCATTGGCATCGCGCGGATAGCCCGCCTCATCCAACAGACGATTGGCCAGATCCACGTCTACCTCATAGTGCGGCAGGCCCGGCGTGTAGTAGGGCACTTCGGGGGCGAACGGTCCATCGATCACCGCGCCATAACCGTAATAAATGGTGTCGCGGATATAGTCCTTATCGATGAGATGAGCGATCGCCAGTCGAACGTTACGATTGGCCAGGATCTCGTTTTCAAGGTTGAACTCGATGCGGTTGACACCCGCGTCATAGACCTGGCCCCGCGTCTCGAGCGCGAGGTGCGGGTTTTCATCAATCAGGCGACCCAGATCGGACAGCGGAACGGATGCCCCCCCGCCAATATGGACTTCGCCCGTTTCGAAAGCTGCCGTCCGCGCTGCGCCATCCGTGATGAACCGGATAATCACCGAATCCAGATAGGGCTTGCCGGCCTGCCAGTAGTCCTCGTTCCGCTCCAGCAGGACATGGCTGCCTCGGACATATTCGATAAAACGGAAGGGACCGGTGCCGACCGGGGCGGTCAACGCAGGATTGCCGGTCGGGTCGCCCTCGCCAAATAGGTGCGCGGGAACGATTGGAACTTCGTCAGCGGGAAGCGCACGGAGCAAGTAGGGTGCAGGCTTGGACAAGCGCAGCACCACCTCATGATCCGAAGGGGTTTCGATGCTCTCCAGATTGGCGAAGGACGCCCGCCCGCGAGAGTGATTCTGGGACACAATGCGGATTGAGGCTTCCACGTCGCGCGAGGTGAAGGGAGTGCCATCGTGGAAGGTCACGCCTTCGCGCAACTTGAAACGATAGGTCAAACCGTCTTCGCTGATGTCCCATTCTGTTGCGAGTTGCGGACGTGGGTTGAGGTCGTGGTCATAGTCTAGAAGGCCTTCGACGACTTTGGCGCTAATGCCACGTTCAACGCCGGGCGAAACCAGCGAGATCAACGAGGGCGGGGCTTGGTTGAGCGCATAGACAAGTGTTCCGCCCCGACGAGGCTCGTCCTGCTGAGCCCGCACCGCTATGGGGGCAATAAACGGCAGCGCAGATGCGGACAGCATCAACTGACTAAAGTGGCGTCTGGAAATCATCAGGAAAACTCCATGGTGTAGCTGGTGGGTGCGGGCACGACGGCCCGAATTTCGTTGGGTTAGTGCGCTGCCTCGATCAGGCGTCGGGTCTGTGCGTGGGTTGGGGCGAGCAGCAGCGTGCGCGCATCGTTCTCTTCGACGATGCGACCGGCATGCATGACCGCGACCCGGTCTGAGAAATAGCGAACGATCGCAAGGTCGTGGCTGATGAAGATGTAGGAGAGACCGTGGGTCGCCTTCAGATCGGCCAGCAGATTGAGAATTTGCGCCTGAACCGACACGTCCAGAGCCGAGACAGGCTCATCCAGAAGGATCAACTCCGGTTGCAGAATTAACGCCCGAGCAATGCCAATGCGTTGGCGCTGTCCGCCTGAAAACTCATGCGGCCATCGGTAGGCAGCGCTGCGCGGTAATCCCACTTGGTCGAGGACTTTGAACACCTCGCCCTGGCGCTGAATAGGGTCGCGCTCGCCGTGGAATGCAAGAATATTGCCCAGCAGTTCGCCGATGCGATGGCGCGGATTGAGCGAGGCATAGGGGTCTTGGAACACCATCTGCACCCGGCGGCGTAGGGCACGCCTGGCAGCCGCATCTGAGTTCAGAATGTCCTGACCATTCAGCCGGATCGATCCGGCGCTTGGGCGCAGTAGGCCAACGATGGTGCGGGACAGCGTGGACTTGCCGCAGCCGGATTCTCCGACCAAACCCAGCGTTTCGCCACGGCCGAGCCTCAGAGAGAGGTCATCGACCACCCGGCGCTCACCATACTGTACGCTGATATTGGACACACTGAGGAGCGATGTATCACACGGGCTGGGCGTCAAAGCTGGAGCTGACGCAGGCAGTGGCGGACGGGTCAGCGTGAAACTGTGATCACCCGACGGATCGACATTGGCCGCCACTTCGACGAGGCGCCCGTTGGTATAATGAAGGTCATCGTGGAGGCGCACGGATGCGTTGATCAGCCCGCGCGTATAGGCATGTTGGCTTTGCGCAAATAACTGCTGGGACGGCAGCTCTTCCATCACCTGACCATGGTGAACCACAATGACGCGATCGCTCCATTGTTCGACCAATGGCAGGTCATGCGAAATCAGGAGGAGGGCCATGCCGAGCTCGCGTCGAAGCCGGTCGAGCAATTCCAGAATTTGTGCCTGAATGGCACTGTCGAGGGCCGTGGTGGGCTCGTCGGCGATCAGCAGATCGGGGTTCATGGCGATGGCCATGGCGATCACCACGCGTTGCCGTTGACCGCCCGAAAGCTCATGCGGGAACGCCCGGATATTCCGGGTTGGATCGGGAATAGCGACCTGGTGCAGCAACTC
The DNA here is from genome assembly GCF_000971295.1 of Devosia epidermidihirudinis. Taxonomy (GTDB): domain Bacteria; phylum Pseudomonadota; class Alphaproteobacteria; order Rhizobiales; family Devosiaceae; genus Devosia; species Devosia epidermidihirudinis. The sequence continues at coordinate 368,239 of NZ_LANJ01000016.1, forward strand.
GAGCACACGGGCCCTTCGCGCGCAGCTTCCAAGATTGGTGTGCACGCGCAGAACCTCGGCGATCTGGTGGCCGATTCTCTGGACGGGGTTGAGCGAGGTCATCGGCTCCTGGAACACCATGCCGATCCTTCGACCGCGCAACTGGCGCAGCGCCTTTTCGTCGAGGCCGTTGATATTCTGTCCATCGAAGACGATGCTGCCGCCAATCCGGGTGCTGTCCGGCAACAGGCGGAGCAGAGCCAGCGCGGTGGTGGATTTTCCGCAGCCCGATTCACCGACCAGAGCGACCGCTTCGCCGGGTGCGATGTCGAAGCTGACGCCGTCGACGGCTCGGCCCTGGCGACGCACGCTGGCGTAATCAACCGTCAAGTCACGGACGCTGAGGAGGGGCGCGCTCACGATATCTGCCCCGCTGCGCCATGCCGGGGGTTGAGCACGTCGTTTAAGCCATCACCAAGCAGGTTGAGCGCCAGGACCGACACCACGATAAAGCCGCCGGGAATTGCCGTGAGATACCAGTGGGTCCGCAGCAATTCGCGACCGCTACCGATCATAGACCCCCAGCTCACTAGGTTTGGGTCGCCCAATCCCATGAAGGAGAGCGCGGCTTCCATCAAAAGGGCGGAGGCCACCATGATCGAGCCCGTAACGATCAGAGCAGGGGCTGCATTGGGTAGGATTTCATGCCGAATGATGTGGCTGTGGTCGTAGCCCACCACACGAGCCGCACTGACGAAATCCTGAGCCGAGAGACGCCGGAACTCGGACCGTGTTAACCGGGCAATCACGTCCCAAGACACAAGGGCGATGCCCAAAATGACCGTGAGCAGCGATGGCCCGGAAAACGCCACCAGAACCACCAGCAATACAAAGCTCGGGATGGTCTGGAAAATCTCGATAAAGCGAACGATCAGATCATCGACCCAGCCGCCAAAATAGCCCGCCACAGCACCGATCAAAATGCCGATCACAACGCCGAGCAACGTTGCGGACAGACCCACGAAGATCGACGCCCGCGCACCATGCAACACCCCCGCCAGCACATTGCGACCCAATGCATCCGTGCCAAGGGGAAACGCCGCAATCTCGCCGGGCCACAACCGGGCCGGGCCGGCGATCGACAGTGGGTCGCCCGGCGTCAATAGGGGCGCGAGTAGGGCCAGCGCGCCGATAGCGGACAAAATGGTCAAGCCAACCACCACGAGCGGGTTGAGCAGTACGCGGCGCACACTGCTGCTGGGCTCCGCATTTCCAGCGGCAGCGTTGGCAACCGCTGCACCGGGGCCCAAGGCACGGCGCGCGAGCTCGTCATTGATATCTGGGTTGTGGCTCATCAACGCACCGCCACTCGAGGATCCAGAAGCGATTGGACGATGTCAAAAATGGCATTCATGGCGATCACCAGCAGCGCGCTGACAATCAGGATTCCCAGAAGGACGGTGTATTCGCGCGAAAGGATCGCCTCATAGGCCAGGCGGCCCATGCCGGGCCAGCTGAACACCGTCTCGATGACGACAGCGCCACCTAAGATGCCGGCGACATGCATGCCCACCATGGCAGTGATTGGGCCGAGGGCGCTCCGCAGGATGTGCACGCGGATGAGACGGTAGCGGCCCATGCCCTTGGCAATGGCGGTGCGGACATGGTCCTGCGATTTGGCCTCGATAACTGAGGCACGCACCAGCCGCGCATAGATCGCCACATAGTAGAGGGCCAAGGACAACGCGGGCAGGGCGAGATGGCGCGCCCGATCTACAAACCAGTCGAGCCCGCTTAGCTTGGCGCCCAGCGTGTAGCCGCCTCCAGTGGGCAACCAACCCAGGCGGATGGAAAAGAACACGATGAGCATCAGCCCGATCCAGAAGGCGGGGACCGAATAAAACAGCAGCGACAGAACCGAAAGAATTCGATCAGGCCACCGGCCGGGTCTCATGCCCATGACCGTTCCCGCGAGCAGGCCCAGGCTCACTGCAAGGACGATTGCCGCGGCCATCAACGTAATTGTGCCGGGCAGACGCTGCATGATCAGCTCCGACACCGGCATGCCGTATCGGAGCGAATGGCCGAGGCTGAAATTGGCAAGCCCAGCATAGTAGGAGCCCAATTGGGACAGCAACGGGAGATCGAGCCCAAACGCGCTGCGCAGTTGTGCCATCGTCTCAGCGGTGGCCGATCCGGCCTCGGCCGCCATGAAGTCGGCGGCATCACCCGGCGCCAGCTGGAGCATGAAGAAACCCAGCGTAACGATAATGAAAATCGTCGGGATGGCCTGCAGAAAGTTACGCAGCAGACTGCGGAAAATGCGTCTGGATTGAGTCATCTCGTCTCACGAGCTGGGCTGGAAACATGGCGTGCCAGAGCGATCGGAGAACTGTCCGAGTGCTGTGGGATCTGGATGTTGGAGTTGTGTCGCAGAACCTTTGGCTGCTTTGAGCCGCAGGTTTGTGCAATGGCTATTGCGATCTACAGAGGCTCAGAGCTGCTGCTCGTTGATCGCCTGCCGGGTCACTGCCCCTCAGAAACACCATTGGCAACGGGCGCTGCACGCGCTCCGTGTCGATGCTGAGATGTGCCCTTGGTCAAGAAAACTCATGCTTGAAATGCGCCTATATTCTATAGAATAGATAGGTTTATGCGTAGCACCCCAACCGCATGGCGTGGTTTCAAATGGCTGTCCCGTGCTAAAATATCCTCCTGCGACGCGAGCGGATTGGGGGACGAATATTTCAGCTCAAAGGGGCTGCGCTGACGCCCTCCGCGGGGCTCTCATTCTCATGGAGGGGCCGGCAGGAGTACTCGTCATTCGGAAGCTATGACCGTTGATCTGTTAGTTTAGATCGTGGAGATCAGAGATGCTTCTTAGCGGATGAAACCAATAAGAAAGGGGCGGCGACACTTCTGATTGTTTCGGCCGCCGCGCTTCACTACGCAGATTGGTGCCGCGGCGATGCTTGGTTAGAGCCCCCAAGTTCTGGTTTCGGCAGCGGCTTCCTGGCTCATGACCCTGAACTCTGGCTCGGCGCTGTATCGCTGCACCAGTTCGGCATTGGGAAGGTCATTGCCCTCGACTTTGTCGACGATCTCGCTGGCGGACAGTCCCCGGCCGCTCCATCGCTGCATCAACCGCGCCCTCAGGTCATCGGCAGCGGTGTGAATCCAGATCGTGGTATCAAAATAGGGCAAGAGGCCCTGCCAGTGGCCAATTTGGTAGAGCAGATAGTTGCCCTCGACAATGATATGGCGCGCGCCCTGGGGGAAAATCGCTGCACTGCCCCTCGATATCTCAAGAGTACGGTCGAAGACGGGAGCGGCGATTTCGGGCTCTGAATTGGCCCTAAGGCGAGCCAGCATTGCGATGAGGCCACCCAGGTCGAACGTGTCTGGCGCTCCTTTGCGAGGCAGTAGCCCCCGGGCGAGAAGCACGCCGTCGTCGTAATGAAAGCCGTCCATCTGCATAACGACCGCCGACCCTGGCGTTTCGCGGTTCAGAGCCTCCACAAGCCTCATGCTCATGGTCGACTTTCCCGTGGCCGGGGCCCCAGCGATGGCGGTAAGGCTGCGAACGTGCGCCCCGCGTGCAGCAACCACGCGCGTTATTTCATCGAATGCCACTGTCGTCGTCATGCGTCAGCCTTGGGAATAGCAAATGGTATTGTTCAGAGTTCGTGGGCGGCCCACCGCACCATGCGCACCATCAGGTCGGCATAGTGGGGCCAGCTGAGGAAGTCACTGGAAAGCCAGTGGGGCCCAATATCGGTCATCCAGGCGATTGAACGACCCGAGCCAACCGTACGTGCTGCGAGCAGGGGATGGATCTGGTTCCGGTGATGGACGCGCGCGATATATCTGCCTCCCGGTGCATGGCGGGGCACCGTGATGTTCATGCCGAGAACCGGAGGCCAATTGGCCGGCAAACCGGCGACGATGGCATGGTCCGGATCGGTGACTTCCGCGGTGAGCCCCTCTGGCGCCTCAATGCCATCTGCGTAAGGCAGGCATTCTACGGGCAGGCATTCCTCGACGGCAGTTCGGTGAAATCGGGCCGAGCCATCCATTCCCTGAAAACTGCAATAGCCGCCAGCCATGATCAGCCCACCCCCGCCCTGTACCCAGTCGCGGAGGACATTGAGCCGGTTTACCCCCGGATTGCCCTTGCGGGTTTCGGGGGTGATCAGCAGGGACGAAGCACCAATGTCGGACAAGACGACAACCGAATAGCGGTCCAGTTCTGCTGCCGAGAATGGAAATTCGGCCTCGCAACGCTCCCCGCCCAGTTGCTCGACCTCGATGCCGGACTGATTGAGCGCGGCGATGAAAGGACGGGCACCGTTGCGAATCTCCCAACTACTGCCCACATCCCCGCCCTTGGCAGCAAAGGATGTGACAGCAAAAGTTTCGCCAGCGAGCAGAATTGGTTTCATTGGAAGACCTGGGGTTAGGCGATGGATTGGCGGCGCCAGTAGTTGGGAGGCTATGGCGCCGCCAGCGCTGGCTAGAACTTGAACTCGTCAACGTTCGCCGGCGTCACGATCTCTGCAGGTCCGAGGACGACTTCGCCACCCGCAGCGATCGTATATTCGCCCAGCCGGCCGGCCTTGAAGGTTTCGCCTTCCTTGCCGGTGATGGCGCAAGATGCCACGGCCTGGGCTGCATAATATGTGAGGTAGCCAAGGTCCTTGACGTTCCACCAGATATCCTGGACCGAGCCGTCCTCGATGTACTTCTTGATCAGAGTCGCCGGAGCAAGGCCGGTCAGCTTGACCTGACCGAGCATGCTTGCCTGCTCCAATGCACGGGCGGCAGCGGGAAGTCCGATGCCGGCGGGTACGATAATCCCTTTGAGGTCTGGGAAGGCTTGCGCCAGCGCCAGTGCCTGCTGCTGATTGACCTGTTCGCTTTCCTCGCCATAGGAAACCTGAACCAGTTTCATGTCAGCATATTTGGAGTCAGAGGCCAGTTTCGACTTAATAAGGTCGATCCAGGCGTTCTGGTTGGCCGCCGTGGGCGTGGACGACAGGATGGCAAAGTCGCCTTTGTAGCGAATGAGCTGGCCCATGGACTCCAGCATCATTTCGGCGAGACTGTCGCCTTTGGCCTGATTGAGGAAGAGCGTCCGGGCATCGGGGGCAACGTCGGAGTCATAGGAGACAACATGGACGCCCTGGTCCATGGCGCGCTTCAATGCTGGGGCAACTGCATTGGCATCATTGGCGGAAATGGCGATGACGCCGACCTGCTGGGACACCAGATTGTTGATGAATTCGATCTGGGCTTCCGCGGTTGCAGCGGATGGAGCCTGCTTGATCGCCTTGCCGCCGATCTCCGCCGCTGCCTCATCTGCGCCGGTCTGGGCGACCTGGAAATAGGGGTCAGTATCGAGCTTGGGCAAGAAGCCGACCGTGACTGGTGCTGTGGCACATTGCGGAGCGGCCATGGCGACCGTCGATATGGCGGCAAGACTGGTCGCCGCGAGCAGCGTTCCGATCATTTTCAAAGACATGAATTCCTCCTGTTTATTCACTTCCAGGGCCTGTTAGCGACGGATCGCAACGAGCAGATGCCTGGACTTCACCTGCGGGTATGGGAGTATGAGAAAGCCGAGCGGACGCGCTCGAAGACTTGGCGCGCGGCGTTGCTGGCCAGCAGCGAGCCGATCAGCAGCAGGCCGATGACGGAGCCCTGTGCGTCACCGCCGATTTGCAGCAGGCCGAGCACATTGCGTATGGTGGCGACCAGCAACAGCGCCCACAGCACGCCAGTCAGCCGTCCTTTGCCGCCGAAGACACTGAGCCCACCAAGCAAGGCAATGGTGATGACGTCGAGCTCCAGCCCTACGGCATTGTTGGCGCGGGCATTGGCAAGACGAGCAGCGTATACCAGGCCGGCAATGGCGCAGACGGCGCCAGAGGTGACGAACAGCATGAAGACTGTGCGTTCAATGCGGACCCCGGAATAGCGCGCCGCCGCAGGACTACCACCGATGGCATAGATGCGTCGCCCTGCAGGCATCTTCTGCAACACGATGGCAAAGACTGGCGCCAGTATGAGGAACGGCACGATGGTCCATGGAATGGGCGTGCCCGGGACGTTGCCAATACCGAAATCAAGGAAGGCGTTGGGGAAGGCATTGATCGAGCCCGAGCCGAGCACGATGTAGCCGAGCCCCCGGAACATCGCCATGGTGGCGAGCGTGACCACCAGTGATGGCAGCGCAAGGCGGGTGACCAGGGCGCCGTTGAAGGCGCCGCAGAGCCCCCCAGCCACAATGGTGAGGGCGATGGCTGGAAACATTGGCATACCAGCCTGGATCAACAGGCCGAAGCAGACGCTGCTCAGGGCAAGAATGCTGGCGACGGACAGGTCAATTTCGCGAGCGATAATTAGCAGCACCATTGGCAAGACGATGAGCGCGCGTTCCGATGCCCCGGCGATGGCCTGGGAAATGTTGAACGAGGTAAGGAAATTGGGCACGAACAAGCAGGCATAGGCGATGACGAGGATCGTCAGCACAGCCAGGAAATTATCCCAATTGGCGAAGCGGGCGAGGTTGTTTTGAGCTGGTGCGAACATCAGTGGCTCCTCAATCGGGCATTGGCAGCGCGGTGCGCAACAAGGGCGTCGATGCCCACAGCGATGAGGATGACGAGGCCGTAAATGCCTTGCAGCCAGAGGGGATCGACGCGGACAAGTGTCAGGCCATTACGAATGACCAGAAGCGTGATGGCCCCAAGCGCCACGCCCAGAATGGTGCCGGACCCGCCGCGCAGGGCGACCCCGCCAACCACAACGGCTGCAATGACGTTGAGTTCGAACCCATAGGCAACGCGCGCATCCACCGTGGCATAGCGCGAAGCCCACAGGGCACCTGTGAAGCCGGCCAGTGCGCCCGCCGTAACAAAGGCCATAAAGACGCGCCGCTGCACCGGAATGCCGATCAGCTTTGCGCCTTCAGGGTTGGAACCAACGGCGAAGAGTTCGCGGCAAGCGGGCAGGGACCGCAGCGCCCATGCAATAGCCGCCAGTGTCGCTATTGAAATCAGCAGGATGGCCGGAATGCCCAACAGGTTGACGCTGGTCAAATCCAGCCAGGACTGTGGCACCTGGTCGGCACTGATTTGCTTGCCGCCCGCCCAAAGGCTGTTGATGCCGCGGAACACGGTCATGGTGCCCAGCGTGACCACGATGGCGGGCACGTTGCCATAGGCAATGACCAGGCCATTAACGACGCCACAGACGATGCCGATTCCGATGGCCAGCGCCAATGCGCCAAAGACCCCGATCTCGGGTGCAACATGCAGGGTGGATGCCGCGCCATAGGCCGCCAACCCGATGACGGCGGCGACGGACAGGTCGATGCTGCGCGTCAACATCACCAGCATCTGGCCAACAGCCACGATCATGATAAGCGCCGCATCCATGGCCAGAGCGGACAGGTTGGCCGGACTGATCATGCGTGGATTGATCGCCACGATCGGCAGGGCCACAGCGACGATGGCGGCGACCAGACCAAATTCCCGGCGGGCGAAAATCCGCTGTATCAGGCCTGTATTTTCAATGCTGCTCTCATTGTCGGCGGGGCGGGCGGCGGTTGCCGATGTGAGGTCGGCGGCACTGGTGGCGGCCGTCACGATCTGCGCCTGGGTTGTCGTGCCGCCTTCGAACTCGCCGGCGAAATTGCCTTCACGCAGCACGATGATGCGGTCGCACATGCCCAGAAGTTCCGGCAGTTCCGAGGAGATCAGGATGATCGCTAGGCCCTGGGCAGCCAATTCGGCGATCATTGCATGCACATCGCCCTTAGTTTGCACGTCAATGCCCTGAGTGGGCTCATCAAGAATGAGGATATGGGGATTGGTCGCCAGCCATTTGGACAGCACGACCTTTTGCTGATTGCCGCCAGACAATGTGCTGACGGCCTGATCATAGCTGCCATAGCGCAGCCGAAGCCGATCCAGATGGGGCTCCACAAGTCCCAGTTCGGCCTGCCGGGATATCAATCCGCCGTGCGTAACTTTGTCGAGAATGGTCAGGGAAGCATTGGTGAGAATGGAAAAATCCATCACCAGGCTCTGGCCCATGCGGTCTTCGGATACATAGGCGATGCCGCTCGCCATCGCGTCCTTGGCCGAGGCGAAGCTGGTGGGACGACCAGCCAGTTCGATTGTGCCCGTGCTGGGTTGATCTATACCGAACAGGACGCGTGCAATTTCGGTGCGTCCGCTGCCGACCAGGCCACCAAAGCCGAGTATCTCACCAGCTTTGAGGTCAAAGGAAATATCGTTGAATGCGCCAGTGCGCGACAAGCCAGTGACGCGGAGGACCGTGTCGCCATGAACATTGTTATGCTCGGGATAGAGGCTGCTGATCTCGCGACCGGCCATCATTTCAATGGCCTTGGAGCGGCTGAGCTCGCTGGCTTTTGCGGTGCCGATAAGGCGCCCGTCGCGCAAGACCGTAATTCTATCGGCCACGCGGAACACTTCGTCCATGCGGTGACCGACAAACATCATGGCGACGCCCTGCCGCCGCAACTCATCGACAACCTTGAGTAACCGCTCCACCTCGCGCTGCGATAGCGCCGCCGTCGGCTCGTCCATGATCAGGACTTTGGCGTCGAGCGAGAGCGCCCTGGCGATTTCGACGAGTTGCTGTTCGGATGTGCGCAGGGTGGATAATTGCGTATCGGGTGCGCAATCGAGCCCCACGAGCTTGAGCAGGCGCTGGGCCTCGCGCTCACGGCCGGCATAGTCGATGGTCATCCGTGGCGTTCCGCTCGCGACATGACCGATGAACAGGTTTTCCGCCACGGACAGATCGGGAAACAGTCCCGGATGCTGATGCATCACCGCAATGCCGGCGGCCTGGGCACTCAGCGGTGTCGTGAAATGTTGCGGCTGCCCGTCGACCAAGATGGCCCCAAGGTCAGGTTGGTGCACCCCTGCCAACAGTTTGACGCAGGTACTTTTCCCTGCGCCATTTTCGCCCAACAAGGCGAGAACTTCCCCGGCCCGCAGTTCAATTGAAACGTCCGCAATGGCGAGCGTCCCACCGAATGCCTTGGTGACACCGATCAGTGCAGCGCGGACGCTCGGCTCGTCCGGAGACAGGCTTGAGCCAGGTCCGCTGGCGATTGCTTCAATCATGCATTCCTCCCGGCCGCGTTGGGGCCAGATGCTCGCAAGAACCGCCACCTCCATGGCTGGGCCTTGATTAATCATTAATTAAAGCATATTGCTATAATAAAAGGCCGGAGGGAGTCAACGGTCTAACGAGCGATAAAAAGTCAACGAATGGATCGCGGCAAAATCCGGAGCCGGATCCAGTCAGGGCAACACTTTGGAATTGTTAAGAGGATGTGTAAGAGAGAGCGTTCCGCGTCGAACAGAACGCTTGGGGGATATGAGGAATGGCTGGCAGTAAGGGCAGTAACTCGGTCCAGGTTCGGCACTACAACGAACGTGTTGTGTTGCAGGCGATCCGCCGTTCCGGGGAAGCCTCCAAGGCCGAGATTGCCCGCTTTGCTCACCTGACCCCGCCGGCGGTTGCGACAATTGTTGATGCGCTGGCCGCTGCGGGTCTGGTTCAAGAAAATGGCAAGCGCTTCGGCGGCAAGGGACAACCTTCGGTCATGTACGGCCTTGCGCCCAATGGCGCGTTTTCGATTGGCCTGCATATCGGCCGCCGCTCGCTCGATGCAATTGTTCTCGATTTTGCCGGCTCAATCGCCGATTCCGAGACGCACGAATATGATCATCCAACACCTAGCCAGACGGCACAGATCGCTAATGCTGCAATTGCCCGTTTCCGCAAAAATCTGGGCGCTGAGCGCTGTAAGCGACTGATCGGCGTCGGTGTCTCGGCGCCCTATTTCATCGGCGGTTGGGACAACGAGCTGGGATTTCCGCTCGAGGTTCGCGAAGCCTGGAAAATGACCGATATTCGCACCGGTTTTCTCGAAACCGGTGGCCTGCCCATCATGGTGGAAAATGACGCCTCGGCGGCCGCACTGGCTGAGCTGGTCTATGGCATCGGCAAGACGACATCGGACTTCCTGCACATCTCGCTCAGCACCTTTGTTGGCGGCGGACTGGTTCTGGATGGGACGTTGCAGACCGGTCCGAACGGCAATACCGCGGCTATCGGGCCAATTCCGGTGATGCCATCAAAGCTCAATTCAGTGCCAGCTCCAGTCGGAGCCTTTGAGGTGCTGCTGCACCGCGCCTCGATCTTTACCTTGATCCAGCATCTGCGCTTCAACGGCTTCGACATCAGTCGGGTTCGCGATCTGGAGCCAATGCCTGCTACTGCTGCGGCGCTCACTCAGGAGTGGCAGGACGACTGTGCTGACGCCTTGGCACAGGCCATCGTCAGCTGCATCGCGGTGATCGACGTGGATGCCATCGTGATCGACGGTATCCTGCCGCCAGCTCTGCTGGTCGACACGGTCGAGCGCACCCGCCAACGCTTTGCGAGGGTACTGCCCGCCGGTCTGGTCGCCCCCCACATCACGGCGGGTTGTATTGGTAACAAGGCTTCGGCGACGGGTGCTGCCCTGCTGCAAATCTACTCCATGTTCGGTCCCGACACCGGCGTGTTGCTGAAAAAAGCCAATGACAAGAAACCGCTGATGGTAGGGTCAGCGCCGTAAACCCCACGCGTGCAAAGCAGCAATTGCCTGCGCGGTGCGATATGAGCCCAACAAGGGATGGGGCAGCGTTTGATGCGCGATGGCCCAAAAGCAGCCAGTCAGCAAGCCGTCGCATTCGGGCCGTCTGAGTTGCGACCAATTCACTCTGATCCAGACCCTACCCAAACGGGACGGACTGCTGAGCCGCAAGGTCTACCCTGTCATTCCGCCCAAAGTGGTATGTCGTTTTTCCCCACTTGGGCACAGCCTCCTTGTGCTGGTGACTGGCATCTGATGGGTAGGCACTGAGCTGGCGTGACTAAACCGAGGCCAGCTCGTGGGACTGGCGCATGACTTGTTCAGTGATCTTCGGGTCCACGGTGATTTTTGTTCTATTGTCGAACTTTCCTGGCCGTCCCCAGTATGTTGGTGTGACCCAGTCGGAAGATAGCACGGCTTTGACCAGATTGCTCGCCGACTCCGGGACGGAATTATACACCAGCGGCTCCGCAATTCTTCCGAGCAGCTGCATGAACCCAGGAGCCGCCCGCATGATGTCAGTACGCGCAGTGCCGGCATTGATAACACCTACCTTGAAGCGCGGTTCGAGTTCAGCGAGGCGGGCGGCATAGTGTAGGTTGGCGGCATTTATCTGCGGACTATCGCGAGTGAAGCGGAAGTCGTTAAAGAGCGGAAAATGCTCAGGCTGGATGTTCGTGTTCATCGCCACCTTGGCGGTCATCATGAGGACGCGCGGCTGAGGAGCGCGACGCAGTGCGGGCAGCAGGAGCTGCGTAAGATGGTACCGGCTCAAGTAATTGACCGCAAACATGGCGTTCAGACCATCAGCGGTTCTGGGATTGTCTATGGCGAGAACACCAGTCGTATGAACGAGCGCGTCGAATTGGTCATAGTCAGCGAGCAGGCGGGTTGCGGTACCAACGACGCCTGCGTGGCTAGATAGATCAGCAGCGATAAACCGGGCACGGTTGGCAGAGTGTCCGAAGGAGCTCAGGGCGTTCTGCCCCTTGACCGCACTGCGACCGATAAGAACCAGAGTGGCTCCGCTCTCGAGGAGCCGCCGCGAAGCCTCAAGGCCAATACCACTGTTGCCGCCGGCGACCAAGATGGTGGTCATTCGTGTTCTCCTTGTGGGCTATATCCCTCGCCACATTCGCCTGAGCGGCGTGAAGCTCATCACTCAAACAAACAGGAAGGACGACCTTGGTATCAAATTCGACGTTACGAACTATTTGTTCGTGACAATGTGCTAGCCGGCGATTAATTCTGCAAGAACGCACTTTTTAATTTGGTGCGATCAGAAATGTTCGTGTTCCAAGGTGCAGAATGGCCAAGCTCCCCGACTCTCCGAACTTTACACCGGAGACCATTGAGGCCTGCCGGATTGTCGTGGAAATACTCGATCGCGTTGGCGACAAATGGACTGTGCTGGTGGTCTGGGTGCTCTCGGAGGGACCGATGCGGTTCAATGCGGTGCAGCGCAGCATTCCAGGTCTGTCGCACCGCATGCTGACGCTGACGCTGCGCGGATTGGAGCGTGACGGTCTGGTCAAGCGACGGATCTACCCCACGAGTCCACCCAAAGTGGAATACGAATTGACTGCTTTTGGGCAGTCGCTGCGGGATCCCTTGAGCGTGCTGGCCAGTTGGGCAATGGATAACAAGGGAACAATTCTAACGGCCCGCGAGCGCTTCGACACCAAGGCCGACCAATAGGGCGTCTTGCCCGCAAATTGGAACCGAGCAGTCGCTCCTGCTGGCGGAAGGGAAGCGACGGAAACACTACCGGTTAAACCGTACCCTGGCCCTCGATATCCGCTGTTCACAATTGAGCGTCCGCCGAGCGAATTCAACACGGCGCGCATCCCGCGGCTCAGGCGAGGATTGTCGAAGGTAAGCGGCCCCTTGGTTTCCCCTTCCAAACTTTCCGCGCGGCCGCAAAACTCCCAGCGATAGATCACTCCAGTCGGCATCTTTAAAACTGGCTACAGCGCTGGTTCAAAAGATCAGCGGGGAGACGTAATTTGCGGTGCCGAAGCAAGACAGGTCGGAGAGCCTACAGCGACGCTTAGCCGAAAACTGCCTGGCTTGGTCAAGATGACCTCCTGCAGCGGCTCGGCGCCGGAAGTGTTCGCCCTGATGTTTGGCCCAAGACTAAAACTTCAAATTTCAACGCGTGTTTGATTGTCTCGCAAAGAGCTATGCGCAACTACCATTGACGGAATCCTCTAACGAGCGCGGTGCAGTCAGGACCCAATGTCAGTTTTTGGGAAATCGAGGGTTGGTGCTGGACGGCTGGAATGGGCGCAAAATCGGCCGCTGGGCAACTTGCACGAACTGGAACCCTCCAAATGCTTCGCTTGGATCGCTTCCGGCGCTCGTTCTACTCTGTCTGCAGCATCGCCACCTCCGGCACGCCTTCCTGAGCGCCTCCTGTCGCACCCGACACGATTCTAACGTGTTGCCTTGCCTGAGGAGGGGCAGCGCGTTCTCCATGCCAGGGCACAACTTCAACTTAGCCCGTTGCACGCAGGCGCGGCTTTCGGTAGGTTGCGCCCGTTCAGCCGGGGTCCGCCCCGCGTGACGGATGCACCCGTAGCTCAGCTGGATAGAGCGCTGCCCTCCGAAGGCAGAGGCCACACGTTCGAATCGTGTCGGGTGCGCCAACTTTACCGTTATATTTCAATGAGTTATGGCGCTTCGCGCGAGCCTAATTTCGCCAGTGGCAAGCTGCTCGTAAGCAGTAGAGTTCACTTTAGTACGAGTTGAATGACGCTAACGGGTGCAATTTTCCGTTGGATTCATTCATTTCCTGCGGAAGCGGTCGCGCGGTGATGCTGCCGCGCTGCTGAGCACTGCCCCCGTGGGCAGCGGTCGGACTCGTGGTTCATCAGCGGGTTTGGACCAGTACGAACTGACGATCTCTGTCCAGTCTAGGGGCCTGCCCGCGAGGTTCGTAGCTTCCCTCGCTTGAAGGGTTCATGTCGACGGTTCAGCCGCTCATATCTACGCCATTGCCGAGTGTAAGGGATTGATAATGCAACATTATCGGTCATTATTATTGGCCGACAGGCGGGGCGGATAGGTGGCATTATTGTGGTACTAAGCGCCGCTGCGTGTTAGACTGTCCACATGAAACCGCGCGCTGATTTGCTGGTTATCGATCCTCCGCTTGTGCCCAAAGCGCCGGTGTGGGCGCGACCGCGTGGCTTGGTTTTGCATGACGTCGACGCTGCCTACCTTGCCGGTTCAGCCTTGAATTCCTTGGACAATCTGGTGCGCAGTGACGTTTCCTGGGTCGGTGTCTAGCGCCAGCGCCTAGCCCTTAAATCTGCTGCAGCCGCCGTCCAACTGCTCGGCCGACCGGAGGATGAATCCGCCCTGCGGGACGCCCTGCTTTTACGCACGCCTGGAGACGATCCGGGCCTTGCAGGAAGGATACTTTCCGCTTGGCGTCGGCTGGCTGGCCGCACGACGCGGCTGGACGCGGAAGCTGTCCGCGCGGTCGCCGTTGAGCTGGGGGTGAAATGGGACGATGATCTCGGGGACGTTGTCGATAACGCCGAAGATCTGGTGACCTCAGGCCGACCGGCGCCAGTCCTGGCCGCTGAGATCGCAGCCGAGCTGTATCGCGCCCGGCCGGATGCGGAACACCTGGCCTTCTGGCTGGCCGATCTCGTATTGGCGGCGAAATTTCGCTGGCCGGTGCCTGTGCCGCTGCTGATCGGCCAGGTGAACACGTCGGGATTCAAATCCGGTGAGCCGCGCCGGCGCATTCGGCCGGGAGGCGAAGGCTGGGGCAAGGCGGTGCTGCGCGCCTATGCCCAGGCCGCGGCCGAGGCCTGTGATCTCGGCGACGACATCGCCAGACGGGCTGCGTTGCTCGTTAAGGTGGCGCCAAAGCTGCGCGCCAAGGGCTCGGCCGACGTAGTGAAGTTGCTGCTTGATGAAGATGCGCTGCCAGCGTCGTGGTCGAGCGCAAAACTGTCGGCACGCGGCGGCTGTTCGATAGGTTGCAGGATCTGGGTGCCGTGCGCGAGTTCAGCGGCCGACCGACCTTCCGGCTATATGGGTTGTGACGATGGCCAAGCGCGCGAAACAAGCCGAAAGCCGACCAGACGAAGGTCTGTTCGATGCGGAGCTTGCCGAACTGCCGCCCGAAGCGCGTTGGGGGGAGTGGATGAACCGTGTGGAAGCAGTGCTGTTCGCAGCGCCGCAGCCGGTCGAACGCGAGGCCTTGGCGCGGATCGTCGGACGCGATGTAAGCATCGATCACTTAATCGAGGACATTCGCGAAAGCCTGCGGGGCAAGCCTTATGAGGTGGTCAATGTCGCAGGCGGGTGGGCGTTTCGTACGCGGCTGGCCTACGCCCAGGCGATCAAGACGTCGACGGTCGGGCTGGAGCGCCGGCTGGAGCTGACGCAGACGGAACTGATGGTGCTGGTATCGATCGCCTATCACCAGCCCACTACGCGGGCAGGGGTGTCCGAGATCCTGGGGCGAGAGATATCGCGAGATATCATTGGTCAATTGCGGGACAAGGAGATGATTTCAGCCGGTCCCCGCAGTCCGACGCCTGGCGCACCGTTCACCTATGTGACGACCAGGCAGTTTTTGGCGCACTTTAGCCTGAACACTCTGCGCGATCTGCCGGACATAGAGGCCCTGCAGGATGCAGGGCTACTCAAGAGCGATGCCGGCGTTCAGGACGTGACCAAGGCTCATGTCGTGTCGTCATTTGTCGATGAAAGCCAATTTTATCGACTAGTCCGAGTTGCCTAACGTTCGAGCTTGCTGCCGCTGGGTAGCCGAGGACAATCAAGCCCGGCTATCGCATCAGGGCGGCGCCATCAAATCGCGCAAACCAGCGCATGGCAACAACAGCCGCCGCAGGTTTGATGGTAGGGAGCAAAGATTGCCGGCGCACCTCGTGGAGGCGGATGCAACGTCTTTGCCGATGCCCTCGCTCTGGATGGTATCCGTCCCAGTCCACGCATTCCGCGCCCAGATCAAGGTCGAGTACCGAAGCATGACGGTGGCCCAGCCCCACTAACCCGCGAGGCCTTCAATCAGCGTGCGTTGCTCGGCGTGCTTATCCGCATTGTTCTTTTTTAGCTTTTCAAGGTTCTGCAGCTTCCATCTCACGGCCGGGAGATTGGTGGCCTGCGGCAGTCCTATAGCGTCAAAATCTGGCTCGCCATCATGGAGTGAAAGCAGAAACTTCATTGCTGGTCCATCCATCTTGGCCAGGATGTCTGCGAACAGTTTGGTGCGGGTTTCTTCGAGCTCGGCCACGGAAATGGGACCTGCGGTCATGCCCTCGAACTCGGCGACGAAGCGCTCTTCCAAGGGCTGCGGGGCCGGGCGCAACAATTCATGCGGCGGCCTTGCAGAGCTTGCCACGTAAATAAGGAAGGTGCGGAAAAGGGCAGGGGTCAGCCCCTCGTTTTCGTAGAGCAGTTTGATATCGAAGAGGTCGCGAGGGTGTTGGCGGTCTGTCGCGGCGTGCAGCTTGCCGCCGTACAGATCTTCGAATGCGACAACGGGCATTTCAGCGAAACCGAAACGATCCTGCACGGCGTCACTGACGGCCATCAATGTTGGTTGGTGCACGGTGCCACGCGCGACAGGCGACGTCTCGACCTTAATGATGGCGCCGCGCTGGCGGACAATTATGCGCGTGTCATTGTCGCCGCCACCTGCGGTGCGCTGTGCTTGCGCGTCAGGCATCGTCTTCACGATGTCCGCAAGAATGACGTCGAGTGTGGAGTCGATCTTCGCCAAGCTTGTCGCCCGGTCTTCGATCGGCAGGTAGGTGAGGTCTATGTCGACCGACAGTCGCGGTAGGTCGCGATAGAAGAGGTTGATGGCCGTTCCGCCTTTCAGGGCGAAGACGTTATGCTTTGCGATCAAGGGCAGGCATGCGACGAGAAGCCGTACCTGGTCCTCGTAAGCCTCACGCGCCATCTTGTCCCTCCGTCCCCACAAACTCCGCAGGTAGCGTTATGCGGTAACGCTTGTGCAGCTTGCCCCCTTTAACCAGCATGCGGTCGCCGCTGCCGAGGTCGATAGCACTTTCATCGATATATTTGCGCCATGCATGCGCGTGCCGGTCCGCGAAGACGAAAAACAGGCGTTTGGTTTTGATGCTGCGGCACATCTGCAAAAGCTGCATGATCAGTTTCGGGCGGAGGTTGCCCATCGATTGGAAGAGCATGTCGAGATTGTGAAAGCTCTCGTGGTTAGGGGTTTCGTCGATGGTCTCCAGAAGTGCGCGCTCCGGTGAAGACATCGCTAACGGCCAATCCCACGGGCTCGCTGTCAGGTCTGGAGAGCCATTCTCGAGCGAAAAGTCCGTGTTCTCGACCCCCGTTTTTGAGTCTTGGAAGAGCGAGCGCTGGCGGACGACGATCTCAGCGGTTAGGTCGAGCTTTGAAAGCCAGGACGGGGGGGCACCGTGCAAATAGAGTTTGCGGCGTCCCGACATGCGTACGTAGTGCGTGAAGCCATGAAGCTCCAGCGCCGATGTTGCGGCGACGTGGAATTTGAAATGCATAAGCCATAGCGCGGAGAGGACCGGTATCTTCCAGTCGCGCTCTGCGCCGGGACTGCCCCCTAGTGTGAACGGCCGACGATACAGGCCCTGTAGGGGGCGCTCAAGCCAGCCCGCTTGCACATAGGACTGTGCGAGTTGCCTGTAGATTCCATGCTCTTCCAGCCAAGGGGAATCCACAAGGAATCCTGGTGGTACGGTGTCGAGCAGGTTCTTTAGCTTGGTGCTGTTACGTCCAGTCATGTTGGACAATATAGCGCTTTCTTAAAGTCGTTGCAAAATGTCGCTTTATCAGTAGTCAAATATGTCTAGTTCCACTGGACATGGGTTCATGCATTCAAAGTAGCTAAAGTTTGTAAACAGAGTAATATGAGCCTGTGCAAAGCCCTGGCTTCTAACCAAGCCATGTTCTGGGTCGGTGGCGAGTGAGCTATGGATACGCCGACCGGACGCTCACCGTCCCCTATCGTGTGCTCCAAACGCGATGCAAACATATCGTCGATAAATGTAGAGAGCTGGACCTGTCGCCTTGTATGTTGATCTGCCGACTTCCGGTTTGTGAAATCGTGCGCCTGCCAAGAGCCAGAAGATACAGCCGTGATGCTCGTGCAAGGTCGATTGATCAAGATCGCCTATACCGGTAACCGATGAGTTGCGTTGCCTGACGAATGATTCGATTTGTTATTGCCCGGCCTGCCACGACGATTCGCTAACGCGAAGTAATTGCGAGGTCGAATTCCGGGACTTGCTGCGGACGATTTGGCCTTGGAGCTTTCATTCGACTCTACGAAGATAAGGCAGGCGACCATCGACTTCAAAGTTGCGAAGCGAGCGCTGGGTGATGAACTTGCTCGTGCGTTTCAGAGTTTGGTCTGCGATATGAACGACGCTATGTACCTGAAGGAATTACCGGAGAGCCCCAGCGTTATGCTCAATGATGGCGGCGTCAG
This sequence comes from Devosia epidermidihirudinis, assembly GCF_000971295.1. Classification (GTDB taxonomy): domain Bacteria; phylum Pseudomonadota; class Alphaproteobacteria; order Rhizobiales; family Devosiaceae; genus Devosia; species Devosia epidermidihirudinis. The sequence goes on from NZ_LANJ01000016.1 coordinate 386,391, forward strand.
GTTGAGTTTTCTGCTCCGGGGAGATGCGTTCCTTGATGCGTTTCCAGTTTCGGACGCCGTCGTGAATCTTGAAAACTGGGGTGAAGTTCACCGACTCAAGCTGGTGAACATACACAATGCTGGCCAGGTGCTGATATGACCGACCTAAACTGGGCATCACCACCCGGAGAAACCATCGCCCGCGTGATGGCAAATCGAGAGATCGACGCGTCGGATCTTGCGGATGCGCTCGGACTGTCCAGCGACGAGTTCGATAATCTGCTTTCAGGCTACCGAAGGCTTTCAGGCAAGGACGCTGAAATCCTAGCTGACAATCTGGGATCGACACCTCGGTTCTGGTTGGCGCGGGATAGTGCCTACGTGGTGGATAGCGCGAGGCTAGAGGAAGCCGCAAAACCCGCCACTGAGGCATCCTGGCTGGAATCGATGCCGACCGCTTCGATGCGCAAGCTGGGGTGGCTGACCCACACAGGTAAGTCGAAAGGGAAGCTTAGGGATGAGCTTCTTGATTTCTTCGGCTGCGCCTCGATACAGCAATGGGGGACTCGCTACTCCTCGGGCGTTGGTGCCGTTGCCTTCCGGACATCGATGTCTTTGGCATCCGACGGTATGGCCACGCTCGTGTGGCTGCGTGCCGGGGAGCGTCTAGCCGCAGATCGAACGACAGCGAAGTTTGATCGGGCAGCCTTTGAGACGCAGGTCCCAGAGTTGAAGCGCCTTGCGGTTTTCAAAAGTCCCGCCGCAATCCTTGAGAGATTAGTGCCCGCCTGCGCCGCAGCTGGCGTAGTCGTCGTCACAGCGAAAACTCCTGATGGCTGTCGAGCCAGCGGTGCATCCTGGTTTGACCCTGAGGGCCGACCAGTCATCCTGCTGAGCTTCCGGCACCTCGCAGAAGACCACTTCTGGTTCACCTTTTTCCACGAAACTGGCCACGTGCTTCTTCATGGTGCCAGCCACATCGACGGCGAGGGTGCAACGATGGGGGCTGACACTGCCGTTCAGGAAGATGAGGCCAACGCATTTGCGCAAGACATTTTGTTCCCCGATGAACGCATGGATGACCTATTGTCGGGTAGCCTCCGGCCGAAAGCGATAATTGCCGCAGCCAAGGCTGCACGCATTACGCCGGGCGTCATCGTAGGTCAGCTGGAAAAAAGAGGCATAGTTGACCACGGTAAGCTCTCGTTCCTCAAAAACAGGTACCGCTGGTCGGACAGTCCTTACGTCCCTGACCTCATCGCTTAACCGCTGAAATAGACGTAGTGGTTGGGGCTTTTCTGCCAGTTGCAAAGACTGTCCTCGAGCACCTGCTTGCCTACGTGCAGGGTGTCATCGAGCCTATCCACGACGGCCTCAATTTGCTTTCGCGACATTGCCGCGGCTCCCGGTGCTTGGACGAGGAGCTTGGCTCCTGAGAAGGGGCCCGTCGCGCCCGACATGTGGACGCTGTCGGCGTCGATGGGCGCGAGCTGAAGCTTACCAACCATGGTGAGGAAGTCGAAGTTCCCCAGCCGGCCGAACCCGTAGACAGGTGCCATCGATCGATAGAGTGCCGGGAACACGACTGTTGGCTGCTGTCCGACCTTGAGGTGGATGTTGCGGATCTTCGTGTTGAAATCGCCGTCGGCAATAAGCCAGTCGTAAAATGTCGAAAAGACGAGGCCGATCTTGTCGGGCTTTTTGCTCTGGTATTGACGGTGATTAGAGAAGCGGCCAGAGATTTTGGGGTCCGCGAGATCGGCTTGGTGCGCCTGCAGCATTGCGTCGAATGCCGCGGGCTGGCGAGCATACTCTGCAAAATTCCAAGTCGGCCCCGATCCAAATGATCCCATGACATTGGAAGCGAGTTTCCATGCGTCCTCAACATGCTTGCCGAAGTGGGTCGCGACGAACGTCATCCATACGGCTTCGTCGAGGTCACCATTCTGACCGAGCAATGCGGCGCCCTTCAATGGATCAAAGAGACTGGAATTGGGATCGATGCGGCCAGGATCGATGGCTCTCGCTTGCATGTTCCTGATATATTCGATCCGCCGAAGGCTTGAGATCATCTGCTGCACAAACGTGTCCCGAGCGCTGAGCTGGACGATCCCGGGCAGGGCGCCATGCTGTGCTTCAAAGGCCGCGAGCCCGGCCATCAGCGCTGTGTACTGATCTCTATGAGCGCCATTAGTCGTTTGCATCGTCTTCAGTCTCGGTTTCGGGGAAAAGCGGCAGCGTTGTGCCGCCACTGGAAGATTTCTTTGCGATTTTATCCAGGATGTAGAGGCTGAAGCCTGGGAAGGAAAGCTGGCCTAGCAATGGCTTCGTATCCCGATCGGGAGCGAATTTCCCTATGGCATAAAACCGAAGAAGGATGATGATGTCGTTCCAATAAGGGTCGAGTCCCGCCGGTGGCACGTAATCGAGCTCACCCGCACGAAGTCGGCGTTCCGCATCAAGGACGACTGCAATCGCCGGCCAAGGATCCCCTTTCGGCATCGGCGGCATCGGCCTGATGTCGTGAAATCCCTCATCGACGAATTTTCGAGCCATCGTTCTAGAAGGTAATTTATCGGTATCGTCGTAGAGATGGAGACTGGCCACCGAATGCTGATAACTACCCACTTCGACATCGAGCTCACGTGCCGCGATTTCCTGCATCATCGTGAATGCGAATATGTCGTGCGGAAAACCGAGGACAACGTCATTCGAACGCATGTGAACGTGTAGGTGTAGGAGCTTCTTTCGGATCACGAAATGGAGCGTGCAGGTGCAAGGGATGTCCTTGCTTTTCTTTTCACCGTCTTCGTTTGCGTAAATCTGAATAATGGCGTTGCGAGATCCCTCTCGCTCGCGGAGGGTGCCGATGATCCGCTGCCACTGATCCTTATACTTTTCCGTAACACGCCCTCTGTCGGCGGCGAAAATCCTCGCGCCGTACGCACCGTTCAAGGTTTCCTTATCGTCGGAAAACTCGTGGTACCCATCGATATAGTATTGGATCTGTTCGAGCGCATTGCTCCCTGACAGATACCAAAGGCATTCTCCCAGGGCGCTGAAGACTCTCGATCGAGATTTTGACCTACTAAGGCGCGCTCGAGGGTCTGTCAGCTCAAGCAGCGCTCCAAACGCTTCAGTGCTGTAGCCCTTTCGGGAATTGACCTTGGTGTTTCCTCGGCTGCGGGACAACAACCGAGCGAAAACAGCCCGCATCAAGTCATCGAGGTTGGACGCTGTGTGGTGGAACACGATGTTCTCAATCAAATCAATTGAGGCCAAGCTGCCAGCAATCTCCGTAATACAGCAAGTGCCGTTTGGGATTGTCAGGAAGAAAAACGCTTGAACTCATATCTCGATTTAGTGGCGCCGAGCGGAACGAATGGTCTGCTCGGCAACAAACGCTACGGCAGACTCTGGCCACATTCTGCTCCTCGGTAGGTAGAGCACAGGATTCTAAAACGCTGTCGTTAAGTATGCGACACTAGGTCACCCGTGACCCTTAGAATGGGCAGCCATCAGTAGTGAAGGCTGGTTAGGTGCACTAGGTCTAGATCTTCGGCTGCCTTGGACGCGACGGGACGAATGTTCCCGAAGTATTTCCGAGCAATACCGCCATATTCGAGGTCTTTGTCGATCGCGGTAAGGCGCATCTGGAACATTTTGGCGCCAACGACCAGTTCGACCGGGCTGTTGCCATGATTGAAAAGCTCGGCCGATAGGCACCCCCGAAAGCCAGGTTGAATCATAGTGTTCATGCTGATGCCCAAGCGCGTGTAACTGCTTCGGGTCAGGATGTCTGCATACACGTCACGGGGCAGAGCGACGTATTCGAGCGTGGTGGTGAGCGCGACCTGACCAGGATAGAGAACGAACCTCTCGCCCAGATCGCGCCGGGTCGGCTGGAAGTACGACGACATCGACCGAAAACCCTCATCTGATTTCGTCAGGCCGATGAACGGGCGTCGCGTGACTATGGAAACTAGAAAATCGTAACCCAGTCGCAGGTCAACGCTAATTTCGCCAATCTGTGCTGAGTCCAACAATGGCTCGATCCAAAGACCTTTTGAACCATTTAGACCAAGCCGACTTTCTATTTCGGCCTTAAGAAGCGTTGGCCTGCCAGAGCTTTCGGATGGAAGCATTTCTGATGGACTTCTCCGTTAGGTCGTTGACGATGCGGACGATCTCGAGCTGCCCAGCGCCCGTAGCCCAGTCAGGCCCATCGCCATGGATGGCATTGGCCATGTAACTCCATGCAGCGGGAAACAGCCCGAACAATTGGGCATGTTCTGTGATCGCTACAGGCCGAATGTCATCGAAGGCGTGCTTGATCTCAGGCAGTTCAAATCGCTTCTTCAGACCGGGTAACCCACGTCTGCGAAGCACGTTCTGCCACATGTCGATCTCGGCATTTTCGTTTCCGACCAGGTAATCCTCGATAAGTTCGAGGCGCTTCGCGGTTGACGGGTGAGAAAATGTCACGCCGGCGTCAGGGCTGATGGAGGACAGGGTGTCTGCAATCGCTCCACCAACATATGAGGCCGCGAACAGGTCCGCAAAATGCTCTTGGCGGTAGTTTTTCAATATCGGCGCATGATCTGGATTCGGTGGGTTCAAAAGCATTGAGGCCTCGGTTAGCCCATGGCTTAAGTCGATGAAATGCCCCAACTCGTGGAAGAGTGCGCTGCAGAACAGCGGCAGGTATTTGTACAATCGCGGCACGCCGACAAATATCAGCCGACTGTCCGGTATCGCTTCGAATTCGGGTATGGTTTTTGAGACGTAATCCCACGGGTCGCCGTAGTGCAGGTGAAAATCCCGCTCTTCCGTGAGCGCCGTCGCTAATAGGAACTCCCCAGGCAGCCATTCTGAAATGGCCGGCCTCAGGCAGAATTCGATTTCATAGGGTGACTCCTTAGTGGTCGATCCTTGGATGTACCGGTGAGTGGCCCAAATTTTGTCCACCAGCGACCTGACGATGGTTTCATCGTAAGCGGGCGATTTGCTCCGTACATGTTCGGTGAGCTCGACGAGCTTGGACACCTGCCTTTCGAGCGCACCGTTGAAATACGGCGTCGTCGCAAGCTGTGATAGACTTTCATGGAGCAGTGCGAGGTCAGTCCGCGGGTGCAAGGACCGGCTCCAGCGTCGACAGCGCTCTCTTTGCAACTGTTGGACTAAGGTCCTTCGCGCTCCGGACTTCAGACAGAGCAGCGGTCAGCTCGCAGTTCGACATCAGTTCACTGGCCAGCTGCATCGCTTGTGGAAGCTGGGCAGCAGATATTTCTTCCGGATTGCGGACGAGGGACTGCGCTTGCCGGAGCAACAGGTCGAAATACTCGCTGAGCCGAGGGGGTAAAGCGCTGCTGTCACGCGAACTGAGCAACAGGGCCAGCCGGAATAGTTCAAGGCGTTTGTCTGCTTCCGATGGTACCGCCGCTAGCATCGATTTCCCCGACTCGATTGAGTTTGAGTATTACCCAAACTTGCGCAACCGGGAATAGATTGCGTCGAGGCAAGATTTACAGTCCCCTACTTGCCGCTGTCCGGGCACCAGTCCACCATTCCATTCCGCACCCAAAAATGTGCTCGGCATCCGTCGGTTCTGCGGACCGATGGCTTTATTGTCGGTCGAAGAGACCAGTTTCTCGACACCGACCAGCTTGGTCTGCGGTTGGCGGCAAGCGATAGCAAGAGGGGCGTGCCACATCCACATGGGCACTGGAAGGTTGCCCATTTTGGTGCAGATGGATCGCCGACGATGTGAACGACATCCTTCAGCAACTTGTCCGGCGGCGGCATGTCCCGGCAATTCTGTGTGCGAAGGTGAGCTGGCGCGATGAGATGAAGCGCCTCAAGGATCCACAGCAGTGTGAGCCTGAGCATCAGCCGACCCTCCCCAAAAATGGCTTGGTGTCGCCCAGGCCATGGATGTGAGATTGTCCGCAGATGCGGCAAGGTTGGAGCATGGCGCCGGGTCGGACATCTTCAATTCGGGTGAATTTGCGCACACGGTTAGAAACCGATCCATCAGGGCCGCGAAACCCAGTAAGGCGCTGAATAAGCTCCTCAATTGCCATGGTCGCGACAGATGTGGTGAACGAGATCACCGCGGGCGCAGGATTGCCTTCACCGCGAACATAGGCCTCCTTCTTACGGCGTTCGTATTCCGAGGGATCGTTGCGCCGCAGAGCCTCCTCGGCCGCGATACTGGGATTGACGATACGCCGGCAAAGCAAGCACGCTGAACCTGGCTCCAGAATAGTGACCCGACCCTCGGCCTCGAGGCGACGTTCCGTGTCCTGTTCAGCCACCCTCAGGGCCAGTCCGAGATCAATTACCGGGATATGGTAGTAGTAGGCGAGGCGATTGAGCAGGGCCCGGCCGTCATGATCGTCGGTGCAGCCGAAGATCACGTCCATGGACTTCAGTGCATCTTGGTATTGCTCGGTACCGACCCAACCGTCGAAGGTTTCCAATCGGGTTCCCAGAGCCATTTCCGAAATTTCACGGCGCGCGACCTCGATTTTCTTCCGGTGGTCGTCGGCGTCAGCCCGGGTGGCGCCATAAAGGCGATTCAGGTTTGTATCTTCAACGGTATCGGGGTCGAATACCCCAATGAAGCCTGCGCCCATTCGGGGGAGCTGCTGCAGAATAGGACTGCCAGTGCCCCCGCCGCCCACGACGCCAAAGCGCAGGGACCGCATAATCGCGGTAAATTCCTGACCCAGTGCCAGGGACTGCCGGTCGAAAGCTTGGTCTAACTCATCCGAAGCGCGTCGGGAAAACCGCTTCCACCGGGGACCGATCGTCGAGATCGTGGTGAAATCGTCGAAGGTGTCCGGGGACGACCACACGCGACCGAGCACGGACCCGTCACCACAAAATAGGAGACTGGCTGTCAGGGCGCCAGTACCGTTGCGGTTGAATGCCAAGCGCGCCAACTCGGCCTCGTTGGCGTCATCCTGGTCTGAAAAGTGCGTAGGGCCCCCTGGATGGCTATGCGCGATCCCAACTTGAACGCCCTCGCGTTCGGCTCGCGCCAGCAGCTTTACGAACTTATCCGTCTTCCAGGAGATGTGGTCGAAGCCGGATGAGGTGATCTCGTCCTCGGTCACTGGGATCACTTCGCGGACCATGAGACGAATACGAGGCTCTTGGGTGAATGGGTCGCTTCCGATGTGCGAGACGCCGTAGAGCACGTAAGCAGCGTGTTCCATCCTGTCCGCACGCAAAAGAGTGGAGGCCAGGGCGTCAAGATGACTGCCCTGCAATGTCAAATCCGCTCTGGTCATGCTGCGATCTCCAGGGCACGCCCGATGCGGCGCAGCATGGTCCAGATGCCGTCGACGCCAGGACGCCAATCAGAGTTATGCCGCGACCAGCGCTGCCAATTTCCGCCAGCGAAGGAAAAGGGCTGGTCGGCTGCCCGTGGATATTTCTTGTCGGCGGCCAGACGCACCCAGGGAGAAAGGAAAAACATGTCGGGAGCGCAGTCAGGATAGCCGGGAGGCAGCAAGACAAGAATGTCGGCCGAGCTGGTGTCGAACCGCCCCGCCGGCAGCGGGTAGCTCTTAATGATGACCGCCTTGTTGCCTGCCTGATCGACTTCCTCGAAGTTCACGCCGTGCTCGTTGAGGAACGCCGCGTCGTCGGGGGGCAGAACGCCCCCCGAGCCTTCGGTGGTGGTGTCGATCCCGGTGAAAAAGCGCTCGACGCCTTCACCACGGAGATCGACCGACTGTTCGTTGGGGATCAGCTTGTCGTCGCCGACCCGCTGCGCGAGCCAGACCCCGTACGAGGCCGGGTCCACACCTGCCAGGCGCTTCAATTCGAGGCCGGTAATGATCGGGCGCCCCCAGTCGAACTTGCGACCGTCGACCGTGAGCCTGAAGGATGCATCACTGCGGAAGGTGATGAAGTCTTCCCGGCCAGGCTCCCGCAGGTCAACGGCCTCGTCGAGGCGGATGTCCTCGAGCTGGCCGTTCACGAGCTTCTGGAACACCAGAAATTCGTCTGCCGGAAACTGCCTGGTAGCTTCCAGAAGCTGCAGGCCGTTGACGATGGGGTCGTCAAAAACGTGCGGTTTCCCGTCGATGGTTACATGGAACCGCGTAGGCTTCGCCGCTGCGGTAGTCGTCAAATCGTCGATGCTCATATCTGTTCCCTTTCAGGTTCATGAGAGACTTCCCTCGAAGCCTGACCTATAGATAATAGCTAAAAAATAGCTATGCAATAGCCAAAAAGAATGAATTAGAATGTTGACTTTTTGTGCATAAAAGCATAGGTTTTTTGGCCCACAGGAGGACGCCCATATGAAAAAAACCATGACTTTGAACTTAACAGACGCGGAAATGAGGGCGCTTGAGCAGCTCTCAGAGACCAAAGATCTGTCCAAAACAGCGGTGCTGCGCCAAGCTCTAAAGCTGTACCAACTGGTGGATGTCAGACTTCAGCAAGGCGGAAAATTTTTCTTCGAAGACGAAGCGAAGAAGGAAAAAGCCGAGTTAATGGTGCTATAGTTTGAGCGCTTTCCCGGTATTTTTGACAGATCGGCGAACCAGGTCATCGGTCGACGCGCATCTGGTCGAGGGCATAACGTCCGACCACCTGCAACAGGTCGAAGAGACATGGCAGCCAGCTGTCGCCCGACACATTCAGGGTCTCATAAGCAGCGGTGCTCCCCGCAGCGATTGGCCGCAAAGCTGGCATTGGGACTGGCCTAAGAAGATGTCTGCCCTAGGGAATCTTCTTGCCTATCGGAATTTCGCGATCACTCGCAACGGACGCCTACAGGGTCTGATGATCGTGAAGACAGAAGGTTACCGGGCGCGCGGGCCGAACCAGACGGGACAACACCTCGTCTATATCGACTATGTTGAAACTGCTCCTTGGAACCGTCGTCCGATCGTTTCTGAACCAGAATTTTCGGGTGTCGGCACCGTCTTCATGCGAGCTGCAATCGAAATCAGTCGCGAAGAGGGCTTTTATGGTCGCATCGGCCTTCATTCTCTGCCCCAGTCCGAGCCGTTTTACCGCAGGCTGAACATGACCGAACTCGGGGCGGATTCGTCAAAACAGAACCTCACATATTTCGAGATGACGTCTGAACAAGCTGACGCATTCTCGAGCTAAGGACACACCATGAAACTCGTTATCACGAGGGAGTGGTTTGAGCGCAGATCAAAACTGGAAGGTGACAGTGACATCGCCGTTGGTACATTGGCCTATGATCCGCTCCCCGAACCAGCATCCCCAGTCGAAGTTTCCGACAATTCTGACACTTCGAGAATCGCATTTGGCTCACTCGTTGAATTGAAACGGCGAGAGGCTGGCATGACCCGAGAGACCCTTGCTGAGGAAGTCGGAGTCGACCTCAGTGAGATCGTTAGCATCGAACGCGACGCCCATTTCAGACCAGAACCACGCACGGTCTACAACTTGGCGAGCAAGTTCAGGCTTCCGAGCAAGGCGCTGCAGCAGCTTTCGGGAAATGCCACCATCAAGGACAGCAATCTGGATGGCCACGCGCTCAGGTTTGCTGCTCGCTCTGGAGAGCAGAATCAAAAGCTCTCCCCGGAGCAGAAACGAGCTCTGGAAGAGTTCGTCGCCTACTTGGCCAAACTTTAGAGGCAGCCGTCGTGCGGAACATCATTTTGAGCCGCCCGACGGCTTTAGATATCGACAGTCAGGTACAAAAGGTCTTGCGGGGGCTCGGCAATCCTGAGCCCCCACTGCACCTCAGCGATGTGCGCGAACTCCTCAAGCTTGACCGCCGGTATTATTCCAGCACGGATGATAGCTTCCTGCGCGAAATGGTCAGTCGTATCGCTGTCGCTGGGAAGCAGGTCTTGTTAAGACCTTCGCTCCTCAGGGATGCGATCAAGAGCTTCGACCTCAGGGCATTGTATATTCCTGACCGTCGCCGAATACTGCTCGACAGGGAGCAGCCAGACGCAAAGCAGCGCTGGAACGAGGCCCATGAAGTTGGGCACAGCCTGATACCGTGGCATGATGACCTCATGCTTGGCGACCAGGATCAGACCCTGTCCAAAGGCTGCCATGACCAGATCGAGGCGGAAGCCAACTATGCAGCCGGACAATTGCTGTTCCTGCAGGACAGGTTTCCCATTCTGGCAAAAGATGCTCCAATCTCGCTTTCCGGGGTGCGAAGCCTAAAGGGTGTATTTGGTAATACTCTCACCACCACGTTCTGGCGGTTCATAGAATCCAGCCACTTGGAGACCCCGATGTTAGGGCTGATCGGTGGGCACCCGAAACGGAACGATCTCAATCCTGCCGGTAGCCAGCTTTTGCGCCATATGATCGAGTCGCCTGCATTCAAGCAGATGTTCGCCACGCCCACCCTCGAGCTGCTGACCGGTGAACTCGGCAGGTATTGTGGGCCGCAAAGGGCCGGGCCGCTTGGGCACTCGGAGGTCATTCTGCTCGATAGAAATGGTGACGCGCACCGATTTGGCTTCGAGTCTTTCTTCAACGGATATGATTGCCTGACGCTGGCCGTATATCGGTCACCTCAAGCAAGGATCATTAGCCTCGGCTCCATTGACCTGCCCGCTCGGGCGTAGATCAGCAGGTGCGCCAACATCATGTCGTAGTGGGTGAAACGAGTCACAGCGCCGCGGCAATAAGCTTCATCTCGTCTAAGATGAGTTCAATCCTCGGCTTTGCGTTCGGCGTCGGCCTAGACTTTAGGTATGAGCCTACATGGGTGACCTTATGCACGCCTCGCTGGAGCCCGGTGTTGATCAGCGCATCGCTCGCCATAGCCTGGTTCATCGCGTTGTAACTGCGATCTGAGTCGTGAGCGATGTGGTTCCGAAGGGACAGCCATAGGTTGATGCACTGCTTCCTCGCCCCGGAGAGCCCGTTGATCCCAGCTCTGTGCGCTTCAGGCAAGTACTTAGCAGCACCTTTTCTGAGCGCGTCGTAACTCGAGAAGGTAACGTTGTTTCCATCGCTATCGAGCAGCTCGGTGATCATGTCCACCGTCATGTGCTTCGTAAGCGTCACGGTCGTAAAATGCTGTGCAATCAGCTGTTGTTTCGCCGTGTGATCGGCTTCGAAAGCGTTCCGCAAGTGAATCTGAAACTGCGAGGTGTCGCGGTTGATGTAGGCGATGAAGAGGTCATTGATGAAGCTCTCCCACAAGGTCGCCGCGGTAAGGATTGTATTCCTCACCAATAAGGTTTGGTCCTTGTCGGTCGTCAGTGCCGCTCTTACTGTGGCGTAGAAAGCTTGGACTTCTGCCAGGCTTGTGTCGAAATCCGACCGGACATCGTCCGGATTCATCTTACGCATGTTTTCTCCCACTGCGCCCCTCAGTAGCGGAGATCACCATACTGCCCGTGTCTCCCGGTGGAAAGGCGAGCGGCAACCCCACCCCTTTCTGGTGCCCGGTAAGCCCGGTATCCATGTCTGCTTTCGGGAATCCGGCGGCCCGGCTCAAATGACCGAAATGAGGGCGCTTTTTGCCGGTAGCAAACGCCCCCCTTTGCGGTCAGTGTAGAAGTCCCAAAAGCAGACCGGCAATTTCACCGCTTAATTCGTCACGGATCGGCAACGGCAAGCGCAATTGAGACCGATGCCTGCCCCTGCACGCAAGGATCACGAGGTTCTTCAAGAGGTTTGACGGACCAATGTGGGGATGGTTGTCTTAGGCTGACTGCTAGGTGTGGGGTTGGATTTCAGTCAGGGGGGGGCAATGGCTAAGGCCGAGCATGTCGCGTGGGTTAAAGATGGCTACAGGTCGTGGAATGATCGTCGAAGGCTAGTGAGCTTTTCTCCGGATTTGTCGGGGTTGGATTTCAAGGAAGTCCTACCAGGGCGTGACAACGGCAAAAAAGGTCGAGGGCCCGAGTTTCGGCGGTTTGATTTCACTGGCGCTGACTTGCATGGCGCCGACCTAAGTGGGCTGGATTTCAGTAAATCGAAGTTTGATGGTGCCGACCTTTCTGGGGCAAACCTGACGCAAGGTATCTTTGTTGCGGCCACGTTTCGGGGGGCCAATCTGTCAAACGTTCGAGCCGGAGGTGCGGTTCTTTTCCAGGTCGACTTGGAGGGGGCGGTTCTTGTTGGCTCAGATCTTGAGGACCGACCGTCTGATCGTAACAAAGCTGACCAACGAGCACTTCCACACTGGGAACTACCAGAAGATAAGTGGACAACGGATAACCTTCGAGATCTCAAGCGGGCGTCTGACCCGAGCGATATCGCCGGGGCGATGCGTGTAAAAGAGCCGACTTATCAGGTGCTCTTCGCAACCAATCGAAAACAGGTCGGTAACGGTAGCGGGCTCTCGTTCAGCGCCGAGCGAAGTAAGAATCTGTCCTATGGTTCCTGTCAGGTATTTGTACCACGCTCGCATGAGGTTGGATCGGTTGGCTCCTCATTCTTTAAGCGCCTATTCGTGGGCGATGACCGCTTAAAAATCCGAAAAGTCATCCCCCTCAACGGCGAATTGCACTGGCAGATCGTCAATGAGAACTTCGGAACCGAGTCGGGCTCGTCGCCTCCCACCATCCTAATCCACGGGTACAACAGTTCGTTTTTGTCGTCAGTGCTTTGGGCTGCCCAGATTGGCTTCGATCTAGGATTGAAGCGAGGAATTAGCCTGTTCAGTTGGCCTTCCCAAGGTCAGACCAAGGACTATGCTGCAGACGAAGCGGCGACCGAAGCAAGTAAGTACATGCTCATGGAGTATCTCTTACAATATTTCGAAAATACCGGCGGCGTGCCGATCAACATCATCGCTCATAGCATGGGATGTCGATGTCTGGTCGGAGCGCTCGAGTTGATAGGCACGAAAACGCCGGAATTGCTCGGGCGGATCAATCACATAATCATGGCTGCTGCAGACGTGGATCAAGGGGTCATGCAACATGCAGGTCTGCACATCGTACTGAACTCTGGAAGAACCACGTCCTACGTCTGTGGTGCCGATGTTGCATTGGCAGCCTCAGGCTGGCTGCACAAATATGCGAGAGTCGGTCTTTTGCCCCCTGTTTTTCTCTTCAATGAAATTGACACCGTAGAAGTTCAAAAGACTGACCTTCTCAATCTTGGTCATGGATATGTGGCAGAGACGAAATCTATCCTCGCAGACATGTTTCAGATTCTGATTCATTCGGCGGCTCCAGATAAGAGGTTTTCCATAAGGCGGTCTGATCCAGGACCTAACGCACATTGGAAACTGAATGAGTAATGGGTACAACCATGTGTGGAGGTAGCTCCGTTGACAATTCAAAGCTGCCCGCCCGCTTTCCACCCCGCAGGTGCCACGAGGAGACCGGACCGAATGGCAGTTATTGGGATACTTCCCAAGTCGCCAAAATGACCGGGAGGGGGCGCACAGCCGCCGCCACCCAGGAAGCCGCTACTTGGATTCGCATAATATGCGGTATGGAACTATCGCCATTGCGCGAAGCGGAGCCTGAGACGCTATGGATCGTCTATATTCGGGCCTACGGGGCGCGACATGTCGGGGCGGTCAAGGCGCCGGCGTTATCACCGCCACGGGGCCTACCTGTTCGCATTGAGACTTGTCTCAAAGCGACTAGCGAGCACTCGTGACCTGACGACGTTTCGCCATTCCGTCTGAGCTGCTGGATCACTTCGGCGGCCCCCCTCGGCCCTAACCGCTGCCAATCCCGAAGCATAACGCGTGCTGCAGTCGAGGGGGGTAGTTCAACCTGATCAGCGACATCGCATATGAAATCGTGCAGGTCTGGCTCCATGCGAATATGCATGTCTTCGGACTTCTTTTCCAAGAGACTGATCCTACACCGGTGTGGGTAGCGCTTCTCGGGCCGTGCCGCGATTGCGCCACAGAAGCAGCTGCAGCGGACGGTCAGTTCGAAACGCGTTCCAAGCCTTAATACTGATGGCCACGCGCTCCGCCTCAGCGAGTCGCACGCGATGCGAAGCACGTGTTCTGATCAAGCGTTCGCGCAAATGACGAACGGGGCTGTGTTCCGCCAAATTCACACCGTCAATCAAGCGGGCAAAAAAAGCATCGGCACGCTCTGCGTCTTTTTCAGCAAAGGTACAGTGCAGGGCTGCAGCAATACCGCTTCCCATAATTTCCCGGATCGCTGCTACATTTTTAAGGCTGCTTCTGATCTGCGGCGTCGCATCGAGCAGTTCAAGCAACTCGCCCGTGGATGGGGACGAATTTGCAGCCAAGACCACGCCGGTTCGGATCATCCAAAGCCAGCGCAGCGCGGAAGCTAGGATAATTGTGTTAGCCTCGCCGCGTTCGCGGAGCACATCGCTCATTGCTCGCCTGCGTCCGATGTCGAGCGAGCTGATGACTCCATCAGGCAGTCCCTCGACGATGATTGCCGGAAAGGCCTTCTTTGCCTTTTTGGCTGCCTCCAAGCGGTGCTGGCCATCTAGCAAACGCCCACTAGCGCTGATCTTGATTGTCTGGCCGTTCAGCCGCCATCGACCCGCCTCGATGTCTCGCGCGTATTTGGCAATTACGACGGCGGATACCGTCCTGTTCGGTCCACGATCAGTGAGAAGAGTATCTGCCAAGGCGGGATCGATCATAAGGACACGCACGTTGATCTGATCGCTGGCCATAGGTTTGGCCTGGGGCTGCCGAGGCGCAACTACGCGGCTCAAAGGTCCCCAATCCAGTTCACCCGCAACGCGTGGAAAGCTTTCGCGTTCAGGCGCAAAGCGCAGCATTTTGATAGCTTTGCCAGCTGCAAAGGCGTTCCATGCCTTAATCGCGACAGCAAGCACATAGGTTTGTTTCCTGGCGCCACCCTGACCGCGAGTCGCCATCAATACTTCCCTGAGTTGCCCGACGGGATCGTCAGTTGCCTCGGTTATGGGGTCTTGTATCTGCGCTAGGAACTGGCCTGCTCGGATTGGGTCAACCGCACTGGCTAAGTAGTGAAGCGCGATACCACAACCATGCGGCAAAAGCGGCATGGCGCGCAGTGCCGGCCTGATACTGTCACGGACCCCCGGGTGCTCCTCCAACACACCCAAAAGCGTAGTTGGAGTAGGTGCCTTTCCGGCACCCGGTGTACCTCCTGCACCGTAGGTCCAGAGTATTTTGAGCGCTGCGCCGAGCGCCCGACCGTGGTTCTCCTTCCGCATCGACAGAACGTCCGCGAGGGTCCGCTTGCGAACGGAGTCGATCGTTTCGAAGGCAGCAATATCTACCCCCTGCACGATTAGTGTATCGAAGGACGCGCCAGATCGGATGCATGCGTTGAGACGAGTGCGGCCGTCTAGAACTTGTCCGTCAGGCGACAGCACGATGGGCGCCCCATTTAGAGTCCACCGTCCGTCGCGCATATCACTTTCAAACGCCTGAACCGACGCTTGATCAAGCTTGCCGCTGCTGACCACCCGTTCAAGCAGGCGCTTGGCAATCTCCGGCGTGACGCGTTCGATACGGGAGGTAATACTTGAAAGGTCGCTCATGACTGCTCCAACTGACCCAGCTTACCGTGCCGATGTCCCATTGATCAGTCAGTTTCGTGTCGCACTTGCATGACGCTCATGTGAAAGGCCTTGCCGCTCGAGCCTGTGGTACGGCCGTGTCACGCCATGATTTGGAGATGGTCAAATGATGCTTCTTGCTCGCATTCTGTGAGACGCGAACGTTGGCTCGCAATTTGCAATCGGTCGAGTTGAGGCATTGCACTGCCTAGCTTGCATCCGTACTTGACGCCAAATGTCGGGAGATTGCCACCTCCGACCTGTGCCCGGTTTCCGTCCTATGCCTCCTTCTCGGACCCACTGTGGCGTTGTCCGTCTGCCCAAGGAAATGGGCGAGCGCTGATTTTCTGGAATCCCTATCGAGCGCGTAGGCGGTGTGGGTAAACGCGACGCCGTCCAGCAGACCTTGGATGTAGCCAGCGATGCTGTCGGCCGCCATGATGAGCGCGGTGTCAACGGTGTGGATGTACCGGCTGGTGATCGTACCTCGCGAATGCCCAACCAGTGCGGCGATTGTCGCTTCGGTGAAGCCGAGATTATTGGCAATACTAGCAAAGCTGTGTCGCAGAACATGAGGGGTGATGCCAGCCAGGTCAGTGTTCTGGAGTATCTTCGTCCAGTGTCGGGGGAAGCTACCGAACGGCGTGTCATCCTCCCAGCCGGGAAAGACATAGTCTTCAGCACGGTGTTTCTCGTCGCGACGACCCTCAAGATATTCCAGGACCGGTAGGCCGATCGGACGCACCGACGCTCCTTCCTTGCTATCGGCCAAGCGCAGGCAACTGCCCTCGATGTCGACTTCGCCACAGCGCAGACCGATGGTTTCGCTGCGTCGGCAGCCCGTCAGGGCGATCAATCGGATGATTTCAGCGGTGGTTTCGTACTGCCCGTCCTCAACCGCCTTCCGCAGAATATCGCCGAGCGTTCGATACTCCTGCTCGCTAAGGCGGCGGGCGTTAACCTGGTCTTTCGGCTTGCGAACGCCATGAACGGGGT
The DNA here is from genome assembly GCF_000971295.1 of Devosia epidermidihirudinis. Classification (GTDB taxonomy): domain Bacteria; phylum Pseudomonadota; class Alphaproteobacteria; order Rhizobiales; family Devosiaceae; genus Devosia; species Devosia epidermidihirudinis. The sequence goes on from NZ_LANJ01000016.1 coordinate 402,852, forward strand.
TCTGCTCGACAATGCCGAGTTCAACCGCGTAGGTCAGAATGCCGCCGAAGAGACCGATTGTCCGAGCTGCGGTACCAGCTCCGCCGCGTACGATCGCACGACCACGCAGCTTGTCCGTCTTGATGTTCGCACGTGTCTTGCCTGCCATGATGTCCTTCATCGCCTGCGCGATGTCGGACTCGGCTAAATCTCTAACGCGCCGGCTGCCGAGCAGGGGAACGATGTGACGCTCGATGCGTCCGATATCGGTGGAGATCGTCGTGGCCTTCTTCGGCCTGCCTCGCTTCCCAAGCACCAGTCCGTTCCTCAGATCTTCGAGGTAGAGAGCGCAAAGTTCCTTGACCGTGATCGCCTCGCGATCGAGCTTGCGCTCCTCTGCGGGGTTGCCGCCCCGTGCGACTTGACCGAGCAGAACCTTTGCCTCGCGCCTGGCTTCTTCAGGAGTCCAGACTCCGTGAAGTCCGATCGTAACGCGACGCGAACGGCCGGCAGCCCGATACTGCACAACATAGCTTCGCTTCCCTGAACGGAAGACGCGCAGTCCGAAACCAGGCAATTCCTCGTCCCACATGACATAGTCCGAGGACTTGATTTCAGTGGCATCTACGGTTCGTTTAGTCAGCTTCGTCATTCGTGCAGGTTTGCTCGGCAGAATTCTCGCGTAAGCAATGCGTAAGCACTACGCGGAGGGGTTTGAACCGCTCCGTCGTACCGTCGGCCTTAGTAGATTTCAATTTTATTTTGTGATTTCAGTGGCATAGCGCGCACTCGGATAGAAACGGATAGTTTTCGGCGGAACCGACTATCCCTTCTCCGAAGGCAGAGGCCACACGTTCGAATCGTGTCGGGTGCGCCAACAATTACCCTGTCTATACAGGGCTTAGAGCTGCCGAATGTTCGCGTTGAATACGCTTTTCGCAAGCCGGTCACAAACTGGTCACATCGAAAGGCATCTGCCACATGGCATCGATCCGCAAACGATACGACAAGTGGCAGGCACAGGTTCGCCGCACCGGTCACAGTCCTCGCGCTAAAAGCTTCCACAACCGTGCCGATGCACCACGTTGGGTCAGGCAGACCGAACTGGAACTCGATCGGCTTGTACTCGCTTACGATCCAGCTCGGCTTGCGAGAACCACCGTCGCTGACCTTCTCACTCGCTACGAGGATGAGGTCACTCCACACAAGCGAGGCGCAGCCAGTGAAACAAAACGTATTGAGGTGTTCCTTCGTGAGAAGTGGGCAAATCTTACACTCGCCCGAATAGCCCCATTCGCCTTTACTCAGCATAGGGAGGCACTTCGTCTTGGTGACCGGGCCGCAACAAGGGCGTAATCGAGGACCATTTCGACCGCCAGTTCGAGCTCGAGGCGACACTCGAAGTTCGCGGCAAGATTGCCGCGCTCGACGAATTGCGCAGGGACCTGCCATCGGCGGGCCGCACGAGTTTTACCCGCCAGCAGGAGCCGCTTGGCCTTGGCCATGCGGTCTGGTGTGCGCGCGATATTGTTGGCGACCAGCCGTTCGCGTTGCTTTTGCCCGACATGGTTTTCCGCGCCAAGCCCGGTGTCCTCAAGTAGATAATGGATGCTTACGAACCGCTGGCAATGGCATCGGCGTTGAGGAATGTGCCTGGGAGGACGTGCCGTCCTATGGCGTCGTCGGGCGTGGCGATGGTCCGGATCGGGGCTTTGCCATCAATGGTATGGTCGAAAAGCCCAAGCGCTACGAAGCGCCGTCCAATCTTTTCATCTCGGGCCGCCATATCCTGCAGGCGGAGATCTTCTCGCTGCTCGCCCAGCAGCCGCGTGGCGCCGGTGGCGAAATCCAGTTGACCGACGCGATGCAGACGCTGATGTGCCAACAGAAATTCACCGGCGTCAATATGAGGGCAAGGTGTTCGACTGCGCCTCCAAGCTCGGCTTCCTGACCGCCAATGTGGTGTTCGCGCCTGATCTCGGCGATATCCGTCCTGGATTCCTTGGAGAGCTCCACAAGTTGGGCCTTAGCACCCGTCGTGACGGTCTAGTCTAACTTACCACATTGGGCGGCAATGCCTTCGGATACGGCAGCGCTTTAGCTCCCGAAGTATTCTGGAAGAATATGCTCCATTGGTCCGTCGGCGCGAATGGTGCCGTGATCAAGCCAGACAATTCTTGTGCAGTTTTTCTGCAGAAGCTCGCGGGAGTGGCTGGCTAGTATGAGGATATGCGTTGAATCAACGATTTCCTTTAGCCGACGATCCGCCTTTTTCTTGAAGTCCTCATCGCCCGTCGACAGCCATTCATCCATGATGAGAATTTCCGGCCGAATTGCGGTCGAGATCGAAAAGGCGAGCCTGAGCTGCATGCCAGTTGAATAGGTACGCAGCGGCATGTTGAGGAAATCGCCAAGGCCGGTGAACTCGGCGACTGCGTCGATCTGGCGGTCCAAATCCGACTTGCTCATGCCCATCATGGCTGCGCGCAAGCGGATATTTTCCCATCCCGTCGCCTCGGGATCGATGCCGAGGGAAATATTGATCAGGGAAACGCATTGGCCCTCAATATGGGAATGGCCCTCCGTCGGCTTGTAGATTCCCGACAGCAAGCGAAGCATTGTTGTCTTGCCGGCGCCATTATGGCCGACGAGACCGATGCGTTCGCCATGCGCGATCTTGAGGGTCACATTGCTCAGGCCACGCACCACAAGCAGGCCATCGTCCTGCTTATTGATGATGCCGCCCGTGGAAAGGCCCAAGACGCGGTTTTTCAGCGACCGGCTCGACGCATTGTAAACCGGGAAGGAGACCGAGGCATTTTCAAGCTCGATATGGGACATGTCTTTCCTCAAAGCCAATACGGAACGCGCCAGCGGTAGCGACCGAAAAACACCAGCGTGACGGACCAGCCCACTGCACATATCAAAGTGCCGATAAGCCATTGTTCGGGCGCGGGTGCTTCACCGAGCAGGGGCAGGCGAACCAGCGAGAGCAGATGAAAAAAGGGGTTCATCAGCAGGATCTGCTGGACGATGCCGTCCGAAAGGCTCTGCGGAGTCCACATGATCGGCGTTGCATAAAATGAAATCTGCAGCACATTGGCGATGACCTGAGGCATATCGCGGAACCGGGCGCATAGCGTTGCCAGTAGAAGCGCCATCCAGAGCAGGTTTGCCGACAATAGGATAAATCCGGGTATGGCCCAAAGTAGGTTGAAGCTCGGTGCGGTCCACAGCACGATCAGAAGGATGGGGTAGATCACCAGATTATGCGCGAGGATGATGCAGTTTCGCCACCAGACGCGTACGATATGCACGAAGAGCGGCAGTCGGACCTGTAGGATAATCCCTTCGGAAGCACTGAACGCAATGCAGCCTTCGGCGATCATGGTGCTGATAAAGGTCCAGAAGATCAGGCCGCTGGCGACAAAGGGCAAAAAGTTGATGATGTCAAGCTGAAACAGGGTGCCGAAAATGGCGCCGAGCGCCCCGATCATGACGCCCATATTGATCGTTAGCCAGAATGCGCCAACTTTGGAGCGGCGGTAGCGTTGCGCCACGTCCTGCCACCCGAAAACCAGTGGGATGTACCTGGAATGATACGTTTCGGAAATGTCGGCCTGTGACACCCGAAAAGCGCTTAACATATTCATCGGCTTCCTCGAGGTAAAAGCGATCCTATTGATGACGCGGTCTGCGGTTGCCCGCCGTTTTTTCATCCGCCGATGAGGCTGTCGCATCGCTCGCTGCGACATGTAACGGCGGCATGGGCTTCCAGGCCGGGTCTTGCATGATGGTCCTGGCTTCTTCCATGCCCTGCCGCAGGGCAGACCAGCCTTTCAGGGAGCGTTCGACCAACAGGAGGCGCACCAATTCCTTGGCCAGAGTAAGTCCGGTGCCCATCGCGAACAGGATAGGGCTGTATCGGTTGTCTTGCCGAAGGTAGCGCGCGACATGGCCGCGGTTTCGCATGACGTAGCGGCGTGACAGATCGGAAGAATCGCTCAGATGCCGAATGCCCAGGCTGATCTGGCGTTGCCGCCGCACCCTCTGCATTACAAATTTGTCAACGCACGCCACGGGCCCGCGTTGGGATGCCAGCCAGCCATAGACGACATCATCCCAAGTGATGAAGAAGCGCGGATCGGGCAGGCCTATCTCGGCAACGCGCTTCGCAGAAATGAACAGGCCCTCGAAGGTCGACAGATTGGTTTCCCAGACATCGCTTCTTTCAAAGATATTGCCTGGGCGTGGAAGGTGTATGCCCAGCGACTCGACAAAGAAATTCTGGAAGAAATAGGTGCTGCCATCCGCATTGTGGCGTCGGCCTATGATCGTTTCGTAGCGATCAGTGTAATGCATCAAATCGATCAGGGCATCGGGATATACCATAACGTCGTCGTCCATCATCCAAACCCATTCCGCGCCAAGCTCGAGCGCGGCCTGCATCCCGACCATGAAGCCGCCCGACCCGCCGGTATTTTCGGGCAGTTGCACGTAGGTGAGATTGGCAATTCTGTCGGCTGCATTGCGGACGATGTCCTCGCTGCCGTCATTGCTGGCATTGTCGACCACGATGACGTCCTGGGGTACGGCAGTCATTGCTTCCACACTTGCCAGAAGATCGGCAAGCAGAGCGGGCCGCCTGTGGGTGACGATTACGATCGCAGTTCGCGCTGCAGGATGAATGGGCTCGGACATGGTTCAGCGCGGCGTTGCGTCGAATTTGTAGCGCAGCCCGTCGCTATAGGCCTTCCACCACAGTCGGAACGCCGCGGGATCGCGCCTTTTGATGAGGAGCGCGATGGGGTAGCAGATCAAATCCATAAGCAGGCTTTTCAAACGTCGATGACGTCGTGCCAGGTAGCCACGGTTGCGGAAGAAGTAATAACGTTTGAAATCGGTTTGTGGAACAAGTACCGCGACCCGGCCAGGGACGATGTCGACAACTTCCCCCCAACCAGGAGGATGGCTCACAAGCGCTGCCGTCGTGGTGCCGAAGGGCAATTTCGTCGCACGCAGCTTGAGCATGAAATCCACTTCATCGCCGCGGATAAACAGCCGCATGTCGGGCAGACCAATCTTAAAAAAAACCTCCCGACGGATGAGTGCACCGTTGAAGAACTGCCCGACATTCGGGATGAAGCCGACCGAGCGAACGACATCAAGATCATATTCGAGCTTGCCGCCGATCTGGAACGGAAAGGAGAGGCGTCGCGGATCGTCCGGCGCTACGATGACCGGGGAAACCACATCCAGTTTCCGCTCAACTGCCTGGCGCAGCAGCGTTTCGAGGCACAGCTCGTCTGAGGGACAGGCATCGTCGTCCATCATCCATATCCAATCTGCGCCGCTGGAAATCGCAGACAGCACGGCATAGGCAAAGCCGCCCGCCCCGCCAAGATTAATCGCCGAAGGCACATGCGTCACCGAGGCACCCAGCGCGCTAGGCGGTGCCGTCTGCGCGCACACCAGATAGGTGTGCGACGCCACGGATTGCTGCGACAGTGCTGCAAGCAGCCGCTCGACATCGCCGGACCAGCGATTTGTCAGAACTGCGACCGCAACGGTGCCATAAGGTGATGCGGGCAGCGTCATCAGCTTTGCGAAAGACGCGGCGTAATGTCGGTCTCGAATGTCTTGATCGCTGCCGCGATCGCTTGGTGCATGTCGAGATAACGATAGGTTCCCAGACGACCGCCGAAGATGACATTGGTCTCTGCTTCTGCAAGTTTTTTATAAGCCTGATAGGTTTTCTTGTCGTCCGAGGTGTCGATCGGATAATACGGCTCGTCGTCGCGGCCGGCGAAGCGCGAGTATTCTCGCACGATCACCGTCTTGTCGTCCGGATACTGGCGTTCTGGGTTGAAATGCCGGAATTCGAGGATGCGCGTATAAGGGACAGCTTCGTCCGAATAGTTCATCACCGCCGTGCCCTGGAAATCGCCGACCGGCAGCACCTCTTTTTCGAAGTCAATCGTGCGCCAGTTCAACTCACCCGCACGGTAGTCGAAATAACGGTCGATGGGCCCGGTGAATACGACGAGCTTGTCGGCCGGAATGGCGTTCTTCACCGCAAAATAGTCTATGCCCAGCGAAACTTCAATATTGCGATGCTCGAGCATCTTATCGAAAATTGCCGTGTACCCATCAGTCGGCAGTCCTTCATAGGCGTCGCTGAAATACCGGTTGTTGAAATTGTAGCGCACGGGCAGGCGAGTGATGATCGAGGCCGGAAGCGCCGTGGGATCGGTCTGCCATTGCTTTGCCGTGTAACCGCGAATGAAGGCATCATAAAGGGGCCGGCCAATCAGCGAGATCGCCTTCTCTTCCAGATTGTCCGGCTCCTTTCCACCCAGTTCCTGCGCCTGGGAGGCGACAAGTGCGCGCGCCTCGTCCGGTGTAAACTGGCGGCCGAAAAACTGGCATATCGTGCCCAGGTTGATCGGCATGGAATAGACGCTATTGCGATGGGACGCGAACACTCTGTGCTGGTAGGACGTGAAGGTGGTGAAATTGGCGAGATAGTCCCAGACCAGCTTGTTGGGCGTATGGAAAAGATGGGCACCATATCTGTGCACTTCAATGCCGGTTTCCTTGTCGTTCTCGCTATAAGCATTGCCGCCGATATGGTCTCGCCGATCAATAATCAGAACCTTTTTGCCGAGGGTCTTGGCCGCGCGTTCGGCAATGGTTGCCCCGAAAAAGCCGGCGCCAACGATCACAAGATCAAACTGGGAGAAATCCACTGTGTCACCTTCATAAACTATCTCGGTTCCTGCGGACCGGAGCCTTTGTGGAAGAGCTCTCTGCCGCAAGGCCCTGGTTCGGCAAAACGCCGGATTCTCGCCCATGGCGCTCGCCACCGTCGCGGAACAACTCCGTTCAAGTCGGCGCAAGTCATTTGCCACAGGAGACAGGCAAAGAAAAGCAGCATCCCGTGAAGTTCAAAGTCGCGTTAGCGTACTCTAGAAGGGCGTTCAGTAGCCAAGTTGGGAAATTGCCGTGCTCCCCGACTTTGGACTACACGGCTGGGGATTTTCTGGGGGTGCTCTCACGAAGAACCAGATGCGCCGGAGGCATTCATGTGCGATATCGGCGGCTTGTTGCCGATGGCGCTGTGTTGGCGGAGCTCGTTTTACTGCCTGCGCCATTCCTCCACATTCGCCCGGGCATCGTCAAGGGGCAGGTACCAGTGCTGGTTCATGCACTCGGCCCGGAACCTTCGTTGAAAGATTCGATGTAGGCATTGTTCGTGGGCTTCCCGGGTCGGGATGAATCCTGGACAACGCCCTGCTTATAGGTCGGCGGATCGAGATCGCGAGGCACGAACTCGCTGCCATCGTCAAACGAGGAGCTTGCGTTCGTTGCAACAGGCATGGCATTTCCAGTGCATTGCTGGCGCTGCCATAATTATACAGAACTAATCAGGTCGCAGAGAATTATGACGTGAATAGAAACCAGCTTCATGAATTTTTTATGCTCGATTGGTACTTTTCGTAATATCAGTGACGACGCCGCCCTGAATTCCGACATACAAAATAGACTTGATGAAGTCACTCTTGAGATGAGCACGATGAGATTAGAAGAAAAGCAGAAATATTCTGTTGCAGTTATTACAAGAACAAAGAGTAGGGAATTTCTGCTAAAACGCGTCGCGGAAAAGTTGCTGGCGCAGTCTTTTCGGGATTTCGTCTGGGTTGTTGTTAATGATGGCGGATCAGAACAAGACGTGGATGCTGTAGTGGATTTTTACAGATCTAGGCGTATGCCTGCTATAGTTTTGCACAACGGGATCAGTGTAGGCATGGAGGCTGCGGCAAATTTGGGCATCCAGGCCAGTCACTCAAAATACATTCTCATCCACGATGATGATGACACACTTGAACGCGAGTTCTTAGAAAAAACCACGCAGTTCCTTGAATCCACCGAAGCTCGATCGGTGACGGTAAATATTACCGAAATACATGAAACTGTGACAAATAAATCTACCAATATCAGCTGGGTTCGCCCTTGGGATACCGGGATGCCTTCGCTGGCTCGTATGGTGTGTATAAACCGCTTTGTCCCCATTTCATTCTTGTACGAACGAACCTTGCACGATGAAGTTGGCTACTATGACGAAAGCCTCAAGGTGTGCGGGGACTGGGAGTTCTACCTCCGTTTGCTGCGCATCAGCGATATCGAAAAAATCCCCGAATATCTTGCGAACTACCACATCCGCGACAGTTCTGACGATGAATTCGCGATCAATTCCGTAAAAAAAGAGTTCGACCACCAGCGTCACGACATGCTGGTTCGCAATAGGCTGCTGCGGGCGGAGCTCTCTGACGGAAAAGCAAGCATAGCGTCGCTGGTCACGGTAGGCGCTCAGCTGTGGGATGCCGAGCGTAAACTTTGGGGCATCGAGCAGAAGGGCAGAGAGGCTTTTGAGTTGAAAGACCGAATTTTGGGTCGTCTTCGAAAGAATTGGTTTTTGAAGCGGGTATTTCGATAGTGTCTAGATCTGATCCGAACGTTGATGCTGTTGTTGTAACGTACAACAGATTCTATAAGCTTCAAAATTGCCTAAACGCCATTCGCGATCAAAGCTGGCCTGTTAGGCATATTCACGTTGTCGATAACAACTCGACAGACGGTACGAGAGAATGGCTGCGCGCCAATGCGGATCGTTACGGCCTAGTACTACACTTGCTTGACCACAATGGAGGTGGTGCAGGTGGGTTCAACGTTGGCTTGCGTGAGGCCTACGCATCAGGTGCCGATTGGGTGTGGGTCATGGATGATGATGTGTTGCCCAAGCCCGAAAGCCTTCAGGCCCTAACTATGAGTCCCTTCTTCGTCGCCCACATCGGAGGGGAAAAAACGGTCGGGTTCTTGTCCAGCCGAGTGGAATGGACAGATGGCAATGTATGCTTGATGAACATTCCAGTCCCTAAGTGGCCATGGAACGGTTCATTCAAAGAAATGAGGTCAAGCCTGCCTTGTGTATCCAATTCTTTTGTTTCCTGCATGGTCAGCCGCGAAGGGATTGATCGGGTTGGACTGCCCATAAAGGAATTCTTCATCTGGGCAGACGACACCGAATATACTAGGCGCTTATCTTACCATTTTAGTTGTTATTACGTGGACGATAGCGTCGTCGTACATGATACGCCGATGAATCGCCTCCCAACTTACTCTGACGTAAATCGCGATAATCTTTGGAAATACAAGTGCGACATTAGAAATGTGGCGGCCTTTGAAGCTCGAGTTGGCAGGAAGTTAGATTTTTTTATCGCTGCCTCCTATGTTTTGAAAAACAGCCTAGCCTCATTTCGGGCAAATAAGGATGTCAGAATCCTTGGCGCTCTGTTGCGGGAGGGAATCCGCGGACTTTTCTGGAACTATAAAACGTTGATCGAGCGTCCATAGTAGATTAGGCGGCGAGTGTGAACCAGAAGACTATATACCTGATCTCCGCAGCTGGCTCCCCCAACTTCGGTGACGAACTCATTACACTGGCGTGGCTCAAACGCTTACGAAAGGAGCGACCCGGAGACCGTTTGGTTATAGATTGTCATAACCCCGCTTTTTTCAGCATACTGCTGCATCGTTACAGTTGGGGAGAGGGTATTGTCGTTACCGATCTTTGCTGGCGTGCAGCCCATCGCGCTGGCAGGCACGGCGTATATGATGGGATGAAGACTCAGAAGCCTCTACTTTATAGTGATTATTCGAATGCGTATGACGACATCAAATGGGCGATGACCTCGCTAAGCGGAGAATTTGAAGCAGTACACCTTTTGGGCGGCGGATATATTTCTGACCGCTGGCCTGACAACCTCCTTTTACCGATGGTCGCGGAGTGGCTTGCGAAACAGAAAGGTGCGCGGTTATTCGCAACTGGTGCAGGAATTTTTGTCAGCAACTTTCCGCTCATGTTTGATGTCGCTTCATCGTTTCAGGCTTTCGATTACATTTCAGTCAGAGACACGATATCCCTCCAAACCCTTTCTCAAATCGGAGTAAAAGCCGTCTCTGAACCCGACGACGTTGTACTTTGCCTGCCGCCCGGTCCCTCTCATGGTGGAAATGGGGTTGCTTTGAATGTGCAGCTCGACCAGTTTTCAGCGGACGAGTATGCGCGGCTTAGCATGAGGATTGCCGAACAATTTGCAGCGGAAAATTCAAAAATATTTGCCTTAGATCTTTACCCGAGCGTTGATACCGCATTCGCAAAGATTGCAACATCAAGTTTCGCAGATGTAGAATTCATATCTATTGAAACCGTGTTGGATGCTATAATAAACGAGAATTGGGATCAGCAGTTTTGGGGTGTAGGCAATCGCGCAGTGGGTAGCCGATATCATTTTCATTATGTTTGGTCTTGGCTCGGGAGTACAGGATCTTTCGTTAGTGCAGACCAATACTATTCTGTAAAACACTCTGAAGTTACGTCTATTGGTAGCAAGTGGGGGCGTCACCCAAACGTTGGTGCCATACCGAGTATTAACCGAATGACCCTTATGGATCAAAAGAACAGGGAATTTCGTTTGCTCTATGGGTCGGGAACATAAACATTCACGTGCTGACGAAGGTTTTTTGTGTGGTATTTTTTATGGATTGACCTGGTCGCTCAACGCGAATAGCTACGCGTCTTTGTAGGCACTGACCTGAGCCCCAAGTCCGCTCCAATTTACGGAGGGTCCTTTGGTTATTGTTTGGCCCTAAGCTGTCTGTATTTCTGACCTGTGCCCCTGGATCAGAGGTCGGACGCATGAAGCGCAGCAGGTTCAACGAAGAACAGATTATTGCGATATTGTAGGAGCAGGAGTCCGGGCTGGGGACGGCGGACCTGTGTCGCAAGTACGGCGTCAGAAGATCGACCTTCTACAAGTGGAAGGCCAAGTATGGCGGTCTGGAAATGTCGGGCGCACGGCGGCTGATGACCCTGGAGCAAACGAGAGCACCCGGCTCAAGGAGTTCCTGGCGAGGCGATGCTGGGTAGTGCCATCCTCAAGGATGTAGCAGCAAAAATGGTGACGTCCGACGCAAAGCGGGATGCATATGGCTCATGCCTTCCTGGTGCACGGAGTGAGCAATGCCCAGGTCGGCGCATCCCTCAGCAATTCGCTAAATTAAGTAGTCGACGCCTGTGAGTTGTCGGGGGTGTGAGTCCTAAACACGTGCAGCACGCGCATTTCAAAGCGCTCCTATACGCCAGAGAACGGTGCGGGCAGTCTTGATCAGGATCAGCAGGTCCAGGTCAAACGACATGTGTTTGATGTAGTAGAGGTCGAACGACAGCTTGGTCACCTCCTGGTCGAGATCCGAGGTATACCCTAGCTTTACCTGGGCCCAGCCGCTGAGGCCGGGCGGGACCAGTTGGCGGTTGACATATTGCGGCAGGCGTTGTTCCAGCGCCTCCGCGATTTCAAGCGATACCGGCCGCGGTCCAATCCAGCTCATTTCACCTTTGAGGATATTCAACAGTTGTGGCAGCTCGTCCAGCCTAAGCTGACGGAGGATCTTGCAGCCTGGCAGAATTCTGCCATCATCTGCCTGCGTAGCGCCGGCCTCAGTGCCCTTTCGCATGGTTCGAAATTTGTACATCCGGAAGCTGCTACCGGCGAAGCCTCGGCGTTCCTGAATGAAGAGGGACGGCCCGCCGTCCAGAAGCCTAATGTACGTCCAAATTATCGTCGCAACTGGAATAGCTATGGGTAGCAGCACGATGACACTGGCAATATCGATGGTTCTCTTGACGAACGCATAATAAATTTGGTCAGGTCGAAACACCAAATCGGACACATCAAACTCTTCAATTTTTGCCCTGCCTGTGACACGTTCGAGGTGGTAAGACCACGGCACCACCTCGAAGCCTGACATGTATAAACGGGTCACTGCGGCAGAATATTCTGGCGATTGGTGGGCGGCTGTGTCGATCAGAACCTTGTCGAACGCGCGAAGACATGGAGTTTCAAATGAGATCAAGGGCAACGAAAAAGGGAATTGCTGGACAATCTCGGCGGCATCCTCAAATTCTAGCAAGCCGACTCGGTGGCAGTTGGCCCGCTGCAACAGGTAATTGGACACAGCCAGTCCTGCGCAGAACATCGGCGCACAGGCAGACAATGCTACGTAGCTTATTGGGATTCTGAGTGCGGAGAGCCCAGCAACACCGAACACGAAGGCCACCACCCCGACGACACTCGCCGTGCTGAGCGGAGATTCTTGGCGCTTTAGCATTGTCAGGACAAGCGCGGCTGCCAGGAGGAGGACGAGCAGAGAAAGAAGGACCGCTGCTACGTTCGGCCAGTCGTTTCGGCCCGCGCGGAAGATGATAAGGGCGTAAACTGCCGCCTGTAGCATCCACGCAACGGTCAGCGGCGGCAGCATGAACTTCATCGCGCTTGCGGTGTGATCCCTGCGTATAGAGGCCCCCTGGGCGACAAGATGGCTTAAGGTGTTGCCGTGTTGAGCTAAATCTCCGCGCGCCCGAACCAATTAAGCCATCCTCAAACCACTAAAAGCCTAAGAAAGCGAAGACGCATATTCAGCGGGATTGCTCAACCCCAATTTTGACGTCATCGGCTTGGTGACGGCGACGATTGAAGGTGGTGATGCGCATAGCTTAATCCTCAATCTGACTGTCGTCTTGGATACATGCGAGCTTGGGGCGAAGGCAGTTACGATCGTGTTGTGCCCCTCATGATTTTTTACGTCCAGCGCAACTCTACATCTTGACTTGTCTAATGGCGAAGGCCGTTGCTGGAAAGGCAGAGGTCACGTTTTGGGACGAAAAGCCGTACCAAAACAGACAAAAGCGTCTTGCATTATGTTAGAACAAGCAATGCCTTTCAATTAGTTACGAAGATAAGCCAAGTGGTAAATAACGCTTTTGTGCTCCGAAGGCAGAGGCCACACGTTCGAATCATGTCGCGTGCGCCAAAAAATGACCGGTTCATGCACGTTACCTGAGAGTGCCTGCACAAGGTCCCCAAAAAGGTGCCAGTGAGGCATCAAGCCCATGGGGACTTGGCTGGTCGGTCGACATCCTCACTCGGATCTTCTCTTCTCGGCAATGTAACGGGCCGGAGGCTTTCCGAGGGCGTGTTTGAACATGGTGATGAAGGCGCTGACGGATTCGTAGCCGAGGGTGTCCGATACGCCCTGGACCGTGACGCCGGCCGATAGCTGCTGCAGCGCCAGGATGATGTGAAGCTGTTGGCGCCAGCGCCCAAAGCTCATGGCCGTTTCGCTGACCACTAGCCTGCTGAGGGTGCGTTCGCTCATGGCGACGCGGCTGGCCCATTGGGTCAAGGTGCTCCTGTCGCCCGGAAACTCGATCAGCGCGTTGGCGATTTTGGTCAGCGCCGGGTTGTCCGGTATCGGCATGTGGAGCGCAGCGATCTCGGCGCGGCGCAGCTCTTCGAGCACAACCCGAGCGAGCTGATCCGAGTGCGCGTCCGGCACATGTTCGCGCTCGGTCTGATCGGCCATGTGGTTGATTATTTCGACAACCATCGTGCTCAGCGACAGGGTACAGCATTTCGTCGGCAGCCCAGGTACGTCGGGGTCGACGAACAGCAGGCTGATCCGCCCATTGGCGGTGACGTGATTACTATGCAGCACATCGCCGGGAATCCAGACGCCGCTACCGGCGGGCACCATCCATAGCCCGCCTTCCGCGCGACACATCACCCCGCCCTGCAGGGCGACGACGAGTTGCGCCTTGCGGTGCCGATGCATTGGCAACTCCAGCTCCTGATCGCTCACCGAGATACCAAGCGCGATTGCGTCGCGCTGCACCGCATCGACATCAAAGGTCGCCAGACAGGTGTGGAGGGATTGCATGGATTGACCGGATTTAGAAAGATAATGTCATAGTATCTAAATTCGGGGGCCGTAGCCAGTGGTAAACCTGAGGCCATTCAAGCCACAGGACGCCTCTTCATGTCTGCCTCTCACCGCCGCCTGCACCCCGCATGGATCATTGCCGGTATTTTGGTTTTTGCCACCAATCTTCGTGGCCCCTTCACCGCCATCAGTCCTCTGCTCGACACGATCCGGGATACCTTCGGCATGGGCTCCAGCGAGGCCGGGTTCCTGATTACCCTGCCTTTGCTGACCTTCTGCATTGTCTCGCCCTTTGCGGGCCTGCTGGCGCGCGAATATGGCCTTGAGCGCGCATTGTTCGCGGCGCTCATCGTCATGGCCGGCGGCATCGCGCTGCGCTCGACTGGTCCGTCATGGGCGCTGTTCGTCGGAACCGCAGTCCTTGGCGGGGGGATCGCAATCGGGAACACTTTGTTGCCGAGCCTGATCAAACGGGACTTTCCAAGCCAGATCACCAAGCTGACGGCCATCTATTCGGTCACCATGGGCGTGGTATCGGCCGTGGGCTCGGCCATGGTCGTGCCATTACTCTATGCGTTCAACTGGCAGGTATCGCTGGGGGCGTTTCTGGTGCTGCCGATCGTGAGCGCACTAATCTGGCTCCCGCAGTTGCGTCGTCACTCTCGCCCGAGCGCTGACACGGCCGCGCCGCCACATGGCGGGCCCATATGGCGTTCGCCTCTGGCGTGGCAGGTGACGCTGTTTTTTGGCATCAACTCCTTTGTCTATTACGCTGTCGCCGCCTGGCTGCCCTCGATCCTTGTTGACCTTGGATACACGCAGGGCGAAGCTGGCTCCCTGCATGGCACCATGCAATTGGCCTCGGCCTTGCCGGGGTTGCTGATCGTGCCCATCGTACAGAGGGCGCGCGATCAACGCGGTCTTGCGGTGGGCCTTGCCCTTGCCGGGCTGGTGTCGCTGATCGGTCTCAAGCTGTTCCCTTTGATCGCTATCGTCTGGGTGTCGCTGTTTGGCTTCGGGATTGGTGGCGCCTTCATCGTCGCGCTTGCGTTCATCGGGTTGCGGACCAGCTCGGCGCAGCAGACTGCCAGCCTTTCAGGTATGACACAGTCCATTGGCTATCTGATGTCGGCAACGGGGCCGGTGCTCGTCGGCTTGTTACACGATGCCACCAATGATTGGTCCACCGTTCTCATGGTATGCATGGCAATGTGCGTCGTACTGGCTGGTGTCGGACTGGGTGCCGGCCGGGCCATCCATATCGATACGCATCGGCCAACCAAACAACCTCGCCTTAATCACTGACAGGGAGCATCAAAATGGAAAAAGTCGCTTTGGTAACGGCCGGGGGCAGCGGGATCGGCGCCGCCGCAGCGCGTCAACTCGCATCAGACGGCTACAAGGTTGGCATCCTGTCATCGTCCGGGAAAGGCGAAGCGATCGCGCAGGAGCTGGACGGGTTTGGCGTGACCGGCTCGAACCAGTCCAACGCTGACCTCTCGCGCCTGATTGATGGGGCGCTTGGCCTGTGGGGATGTATCGATGTCCTCGTCAACAGCGCCGGTCATGGGCCGCGCAAACAGCTCCTCGAGCTGACTGACGAGGATTGGCATGCGGGCCTTGATACCTATTTTCTCAATGTGGTGCGGCCGACCCGGCTTGTCACCCCAGCGATGCAGAAACAGGGTGGGGGCGTGATCATCAATGTCTCAACCGCCTGGGCCTTCGAGCCGAGCACGACCTTTCCGACTTCCGCGGTTGGCCGAGCCGGACTTGCGGTATTCACCAAGATGTTCGCCGACACCTATGCCGCTGACAATATCCGGATGAACAACGTGCTGCCTGGCTGGATCGACAGCCTGCCGCAAACCGATGAGCGCCGGTCCGACGTGCCGCTCAAACGCTATGGAACCAGTCAGGAAGTCGCCGCGACAATTGCCTTTCTCGCCTCGGACGGCGCCGGCTACATCACGGGCCAGAATATCCGTGTCGATGGCGGCCTGATGCGTTCGGTCTGATCGCTGGATGCCAAGTGTGCGCTTTTCAGGCTGGCGGCAGAGTACCTGCCAGTCTGGCTCGTTGCGAACGGGAGACCTGCGTCACCCGAGGCGGGCGGTGGAGGTGCCGATGGAGGGAAGCCTGCAATGCGCGGGGGAGAATTGGTCGAGCACCTCGACCTCCCGCTCCGGATCGCCATCCGTATCCGACACGATCATCAATAGCCGCGCTCCAGCGCACACATCTCGACAGCCTTCTGCACCCGGTGATCTAGCAAAAGCGTCAGAGGCCCCGCATCAAGTGCGGGGCCTTTTGTTTGGGACTAGTGCAGCTGCACCGCCAGCTGTGCGGTCTTTGAAGGATGACGCAGGCGCAGGGTGAGGCGGGTGAGATGATTGCCCCAGTTGGCGACCAGAGGGAGATCGCTGATTGGGATTTCCTCGATTTCCAGAGCGAGCAGGCTGGCGTCATAGCTGATGGTTGCAGCGCCGGAGACGTGGCCGGGGGATAGCTCGCGGGCCACCAGTTGAACCGTGCCGTCCGGGCCCGCGATTGCTGTCGCTGCCGTCAACAGATGCAGGCTGACATCGATGGCGGATTGGGCTGTAAAGCTGTCTGCGATGGTCACGCCTTGTCCGCGATCGAGCCGTGTCGTGCGGGTCCAGTGTTCAAGGCCGATCTGGGCAGGGTAGGCCCGCTCCATGCGCAGGGTGAGGCTGGCAGTGTGATCGGTCACGCTGTGGCTGACCGCATCGGCGCAAAAGCTGCGGCCCGCAGGCTGTTCGGCACCGGCAATGGTGGGGACATTGTGGAACTGCGAGCGCATGGTCCAGATCTCATAGCGGGCGGCGCTGAAGGTCTGTTCGGTATAGGTGCCGACCCCGGCGTCAACGAGCAGCGGCAGGCCGTCGCGATAGACAATGATGCTGCCGACATCGTTGTGGTTGTGACTGTTGTCATTGTGCCCGCCCTTGGCCGCCAGCATCCAGCCCTGGCTGGAATTGGCCTGATCCCGGCTGACCAGAAGGTCGAGGCTGGGCAGCCAGCTGTCGCGCTTCAGGTCGATTGCGGCGGGGGGCGCTTCAAGGCACGGGCGCACGCCGAAGCTGGTGACGGCTTCGAACAGGCTCTGACCATCCACCAACAGCGCGGCGATCTGGTCTGGCGCGATGGTGTCGGGCAGGCCCTGCGACTGGGCCAGCCATTTGGCATACTGATCCAGCTTGGGGTCGGCGAGGAGGTCGGCCCAACGCTGCACCAGACAGGCGGGCACCGCGATACGCGGGGCTGAGTCAGCGAAGTTGACGAAGTAGTCGTCGGCAATACGGGTATCGACGACGAAGCGGGCCATGTTGCGCAGGCGTTCGTCCGACTGCAGAGCGGACTGGTCGAGGATGGGGCTGAGGATCTCCAAACATTGCAGCAAGCCCGACATGGCGTGCTTCCAGTAGGCAGGGCCCTCGGGGCAGCCACCGTCGTCACCGTACACTGCAACGAAGCGGTCGAGGGTCGCGACGATCTTTTCGATGGTCTGGCGGAAGCTGTCCTCATCGGTCTCGATGAGCGCGGCTGTGAGCAGCCAGTTCGAACAGATCCAGGGGTTCCAGTTGTTGATCCGGATCGTCTTGAAAATCGGGTGCGGGGTGGTGCTCATCCACCAGAAGTCATCGCGCGTCTGACTTGGGGTGAGGATGCGCTCGCGCAGCGCCTGGCGCATACGAGCGGCGATCAGCGGGGAGACCGCGTCCAGCTTATCCCCAAGCAAATGGGTGGCCATGACGACGGTGCCCGAGGCGATGCCGACGCCGAGATCAACGACGGGCTCGGCAGGGTCGGGCAGGCCATAGCCTGCTCCCTGCAGGAACAGATGGCACGGCATGCACCAGCTGGCTTCCTCGCTGGCGGACCATAGGGCGTCGATGATGGCCTCGATGTATCGGCCATCGCGCTGGGCCGCTTCGCCCAGCACCAGATCGCGCAAAATGTCCCGCCGTGTCGCGGTTTTGCGCTCAAAAGTCTGGCGCGTGCCGGTGCGGGCAAAGTCGAGATAGCCAGTGGCCGAGAGGGCCGGCCAGTCACGCGCCAGCGCCACATCGGCGCGGTCAACGAGCCCGTCTGTGGGGAGCGCCTGCACCGCCGCGGCAATGCGTGCGCGGAGCGGATTTTGTATTTTGGACAGCAGGTCTTGGGTGCTCGTGACCATGCTGGCGATGCTGCGTCCCACGTGTTCCTCCTCAGGATGCCTTCGTTGAGCGGCGTTGACATAGCACACCGGAAGCGCTACCGAAAGCGCTACCGGAAGCGCTACCATAAAATGAGTGAGTGCCCGAGGGAGAGAGCATGAGTTCAGATTCGCCACAGAATGTGACCATTTTTGACATCGCCGAAGCGGCGGGTGTCTCGGTGACGACTGTCTCCCGTATTCTCAACAATCGCCCTGATGTGTCGGCCAAAACGGTCATCAAGGTGCGCGAAGTCATGGCCCGGCTGAACTATCAGCCCCATGCCAGCGCGCGGCGTCTGGCGTCCGGACGCAGCAATGTCATCGCCGTCCTGCCCCATGCTTCGGCCGGCGAGCTGGGCAGCGTGACCTACGAGTATATTACCGGCATCGTGGATGCGGCCGAGGAGGAGGACTTCTCGGTCAACCTGCTGCCGCGCAGCACCACGCGGGAAAAACTGCGCTCACTATTCACTGCCGGACAGTTCGATGGCGTTGCCCTGCTGCAGGTGCAGACCAATGACTGGCGTGTGGATGCGCTACGGGAAAGCACCAAGCCATTCGTGCTGCTGGGGCGGACTGAAGACATCGCCGGCATCAGCTATGTCGACGTCGATCTGGTGCGCGGCGCCCATGAGATGGTGGAAGCCGTCGCCAAGGCTGGACACACGCGCATCGTGCTGATTGGTAACGCCCTCAACCAGAAGGTACGCCGCTTCAGCGCGAGCCTGATCCATGATGGCTATCAGTCCGGGATGCAGGCGCTGGGTCTGGAGCCGCTGGTTCTCGACACCGAGTTCAGCGTCGATGGCGTGGTGCATGCGGTCAAGGATGGCCTCTCGGTCGTGCAGCAGCCTGCCTGCTTCTTTATCGGCGGTCACGTCGCCATGCCGCAGGTCCTCAACCGCCTGCGCGCCGATGGCATCGACATTCCATCCCGGGTTTCGCTGGTGTCGATCCTGCCAAACTCGGTGGCCGAGATCACCACGCCGCGCATCACCACCATCGATTTGCCTGGGCGTGAGCAGGGGCTCAATGCCGGTCGCATCCTGATCGATCAGATCACGGGTCGCGCCGGTGTGCAGCAGACCCTGCTGCCGCCCAATATTATCTGGCGCGACAGCGTCCAGAGCACAGCAGGAGGAATTGCATAATGGCTGCTGTCGCCAAGAAAAGCCGTCGGGCATCCGCCAGTCGCAAGCGCACAATGGTTCTGCTGTTGATGTGCCTGCCTGCGCTGATCTGGCTGCTGCTGTTCAAATACGCGACGCTGGCTGGCAGCTGGATCGCCTTCACCAATTTCCGTCCGCGCCTGGGTATTTTCGGCAGCGAATTTGTCGGTCTCCGGAACTTCGAATTCCTGTTTTCGTCCGCCGCCGCCCTCAATGCTTCGCGCAATACCATTCTGCTCAACGGGCTGTTCATCGTGGGCAGCACCATCTTCACCCTGTTCATCTCGGCGCTGATGTTCGAGGTCTTCAGGAGCCGTTTCGCCAAGTACTACCAGACGACGTTCCTGTTCCCCTATTTCATCTCCTGGGTGATCGTCAGCTACTTCGTTTTTGGCTTTTTGAGCAGCAACGGTATCGTCAACGGCATTCTGTCCCAGCCCATCGAGTTCTATCAGAGCCCGGGCTGGTGGCCGCTGATCCTGCTGCTGGTGGTGATCTGGAAGACCACAGGCTGGGGCACGCTGATCTATCTGGCTGGTATGCTGGCCATCAATCCGCAGCTCTATGAAGCCTCGCGCGTCGACGGCGCCAGCAAGGTGCAGCAGTTCTTCACCATCACGCTGCCGCTGATCATGCCACTGGTGATCATCCAGTTCCTGCTGTCGCTGGCCAATATCTTCAACGCCGATTTCGGCCTGTTCTATCAGGTGCCGCTCAACCAGGCGCTGCTCTACGACAGCACCGACGTTCTCGACACCTTTATCTACCGAGCCCTCGTGCAGGTCGGCAATGTCTCGATGAGCGCCGCCGCCGATCTCTACAAATCGGTCATCGGCTTCGTGTTGGTTATTGTCGCCAACTGGGTTGTCCGTCGCATCGATCCAGACAAGGCCCTGTTCTGATGGCAACCATTGTTCGTAAACGTAAGTTCCGCTGGGACCGCTTCATCGCCAACGCGATGCCGCATGCCGCCCTGATCATCTTTGCCTTCGTCACGCTGATGCCTTTGCTGCTCATCGTGTCGGCTTCGTTCTCAGATGATGCGATGTTGACGCGGCGTGGTTTCTCCCTGTTGCCGCAGGGGTTCACCACCTTCGCCTACCAGTATGTCGCCGATACCGGCGCGCAGATTTATCGCGCCTATATGGTCACGGTCGGCATCACGGTTGTGGGTACCACGGTTGGCCTGTTCATCATGTCGCTGCTGGCCTACGCGCTGTCGCGTCCTGATTTCCGCTACCGTCGCCTGTTGTCGTTCCTGGTGTTCTTCACCTTGCTGTTCAATGGCGGCTTCGTGCCGTTCTACATCCTGATGACCCAGTATCTGGGCCTGGTGGATAACTACCTGGCACTCGTTCTGCCCAATCTGGTCAACGTGTTCTTCGTGTTGATCCTGCGCACCTACTTTGCGGCGCTGCCCGGCGAAGTATTCGAGGCGGCCCGTATGGATGGCGCTGGCGAGTTCAGGATTTTCCTGCAGATCGCCATGCCAATGGCGGGCCCGGCTCTGGCCACGGTCGGCCTGATGACGGCGCTCACCTACTGGAACGAGTGGGTCAACGTTCTCTACTTCATCCGTGATCCCGAAAAGGTCACGCTGCAGTACCTGCTGTTCCAGATCCAGCAGAACATCCAGCTTCTTCAGGAAAGCGACACATTCGCCAGCCTTGGGGTGACCATTCCGGCGCAGAGCGTTCGCATGGCCATCGCGGTGATCGCCACCGGTCCGGCTGCGCTGCTGTTCCTCGTTTTCCAGAAGTACCTCGTCCGCGGCGCAACTCTGGGTGCGTTCAAATAGGCGCGGGCCTGCCGACACCAATTCCGGACAAACCGGATCGCTCGTCAATTAAGGAGGAAATGACAATGAAACTGAACAAGAAGGCATCCGTGCTGTCGCTTGTTGGCGCATTCATGCTGACCGGCACCGCGCTGTCGGTCGCCGCCGACGTGCCCACGCTGCGCATGATGCTGCCCTTTGGCGCCACCGGCACCTGGACAACCCAGGGCGTGGCCGACGTAATGGCCGCGGTCAATCCAATCCTTGAGGAAAAGATTGGTGCGCATCTCGATATCGTGCCGATCCCGGCTGCCGACTACAACCAGCGCATGACGCTGGTGATGTCCTCGCGCGAGGCCTTCGATATCGCGATGACTGCCCCATGGACCAACAACGTCTATCGCAACATCGCACAGGGTAACTTCCTGGGTCTGAATGACTATCTGGCCGAAGTGCCCGAGCTGACCGAAGCCGTTTCGCCCGAACTGCTGACAGTCGGCAGCGTTGCCGGTGAGCTCTATGGCATTCCAGTCGAACAGCTCTTCCCCAAGAGCTTCGGCTTCAGCGTCAAGACCGAGCTGGCGGACAAGTATGACATCGCCGTTGATGACATCACCTGGTTCGACGATCTGACGCCAGTGTTCGAGCGGGTTGTTGCAGGCGAAGGCCAGGGCTTCTACGCCTTTGGCGGCCGCCTTGCTGCACTGCCCGAACTGTTCGGCTTTGATCCCCCGCTGGGTGCAAATGCCGCCGCCGTGGTCAAGATGGACGATGCTGAGCGGAACGTCGTCAACCTCTACGCCACCGAGGAATACCGCGCGCTGATGCGTCTGCGTCGTGAATGGCACGTTGCGGGTCTGACCGATCCGAACCCGATGAACCGCGAGCAGGCCCGCGCGGCCATCTCCGCCGGAACGCAGGGCTTCAACCTCGACAGCGCGCAGGACCGTCCGGGCGACCGTGCCTTCCTGGGGCTGGACTTCACCACCAAGCGATTTGCGCCGCTGGTGCTGACTACGGGCGCTATGAACGCATCGATGATGGCTGTGTCGGCCGATAGCCAGCATCCCGTCGAGGCGCTCAAGTTGATCACACTGCTCCATACCGATGCCGAAGTGTTCAACACTCTGGCGCTGGGCATTGAAGGCGTGAACTGGAAGCGTGCGGACAGCGGTCTGGTCGAGCTGACCGACAAGGCGTCGTACTGGCCAAACATCAACTGGGTGTGGGGCAATAGCTACCTAGCCTACCCACAGAAGCCGACCGACGAGGCAGACACTGCCGAAGCCAAGGCTGTGAATGCCGAAGCCAAGGCATCGACCATTCTGGGTTTTGCCTTCGACACCGTGCCGGTTGAAAACGAAGTCGTCGCCATGTCCTCGATCCTCGCCAATTTCGAGCCACTCGAAGGCGGTCGCGTCGAAGACGTTGATGGCTATATCGACCAGCAGGTCGCGGCGCTTGAAGCTGCAGGCCTGGCCAAGGTGCAGGAAGAGATGAAGCGTCAGATCACCGAGTGGGCTGCCGCGCAACAGTAAGGTCCTCCCAGACCGACCCGTCGGCGCCTAACGCCGCCGGCGGGTTTTTCTCCGCACAGAGTTGTTTGCAATGACTAAAACCTCTCCCCACACTGTTATCCGTGCCAGCGAGCCTTGCGCCAATCCTCCCGCCTGGGCGGTCGCGGAGCGCGATCTGCTTGCGCGTCTCGATACGGCGGTTGAGCCCTATCTCGCCAAGTATCTCAAGGAAGACGGCACGCTGATCTACCGTGATGATTGGGTGCAGGGGCGTGATGGTCTCGATGACCTCTACGAGTCCTTCTACAATTTCCCGCTCGCCTACCTGCTGGGCGCCTCACCTGACCTGTTGGCCAGCGGCCATCGCCAATGGGAAGCCATGACCCGCCAGGGTGAGGCTTTTGGGCTGGTGCACAACGAATACGAAGTCGGATACGACCAGTTCCACCAGAGCGAAGGCAATCTGCTGTTCTACTTCCTCTGCGCGGCGGACCCAGAAAATCCCATGCTGCAGGAACGTGCCCGTCGCTTTGCCGGCCTCTATATGAATGCGGATCCAGAAGCGCCGAACTACGACGAAGAGCACAATATCATCCGGGCCGTGCACAACGGTTCCAAGGGGCCGCGCTGGGGCTACATCGACGGCGACAGCATGTGGTCCAAGGGCATGGCGCCCTATGGCCTGCCGTTCGACGATATCCCCGGCATCACCTCCTATGACGACATCGCCGCCTGGCACAACGACCCCCGCCGCAACGAGAACAGCAAGCGCCTGATCGCCGTAATGAACGAGCGCATGGGCCGTGGCGACAGCGTGGCCAACCTGCCTGTCACCAGCCTTGTCACCAACGCTTTCCTGATGACCCGCGAACCGGCGTTCCGCCAGTGGGTGGTCAATTATGTGGGTGGCTGGTGGGCGCGTGCCGAGGCCAATAATGGCGTCATCCCCGACAATGTCGGGCTTGATGGCGAAGTGGGTGAATATTTCGACGGCCGCTGGTATGGCGCCGCCTATGGCTGGAGCTGGCCGCACGGCTATGACAGCGTGATCGACGCCGCAACCGTGGCCGCCGTCAACACCGCCATGCTGACTGGCGACACCGGCTGGCTCGATCTGCCCGGCCGCCACTTC
Source organism: Devosia epidermidihirudinis (assembly GCF_000971295.1). Classification (GTDB taxonomy): domain Bacteria; phylum Pseudomonadota; class Alphaproteobacteria; order Rhizobiales; family Devosiaceae; genus Devosia; species Devosia epidermidihirudinis. Next base: position 426,490 of record NZ_LANJ01000016.1, read on the forward strand.
GACATGCTCTATGAAAAAGGCGAGCGCATCGAAGATTTCCGCACCATCGAATCCTCGATCTCCAATGCCTGGATTCGCAACGCTGCCGCCGCGACCGGTCGCTACGATACCTATGTGATGCCCAAGCGGTTCAAGGACACCGGCTGGTTTGATTTCCAGACCATTGGCCTCGCCAATCTGGTGGCCAGCTGGTCGGTGACGCAGTCCGAAACCGATCGCGCGCGCATGGCCCAGCTGGAGGCCGACGAGCCCTATGACTGGACGCAGAGCTACGCGTTCCACTCCAAAGGTGACGATAGTCACGACCGCCCCTGGCTGACCTTCCTTGAGGGGCGCAATCCCGAATATCCCGAGATTGCGCTGCGCCATGCCATGGAGCAGGTCGAGCATCGGCTCGAGCTGATCCGCACCGATGTGGCCGATCTCAGCCTCGTGCATATCCATCACTGGCAGAACCACAATCCGCTGACCACCGAGGCCCTGATCCAGCTGACGTTGGGTGCCCCGCAGGCGCTCTACAATGGCGGCTTCATCCAGTCCTGCTTCCGCTACTTCGATCCTGACCTTGCGCGTCCCGGCCTGCCCGCCGATGTGGCCGCTCTGGTATTTGCCATCGGCGAGGCCAGCGCCGGCCTGCAGCTGATCAACTTGTCCAAGACCAACACGCGTCGCGTTCTGGTTCAGGGCGGCTTCCATGGTGAGCACCGCATCACCGCGGTCCGCGCCGAAGGCACCGACGCCGCAACGGCGGTCGGCAGCCGCTATCTGGTGGTCGATCTGCCTCCCGCAACAACCGTTCGGCTCGACGTCGGCCTGGCTCGCCTTGTGGCCGAGCCCGGCTACGATCTGCCCGACTATGCAGCATTCGCGTCGCAAGCAAACGACTGAGGAAGTCCATGTTCGACATCAAAATCGACAATGTCACCAAGAGCTACGGCGCGACGCAGGTCATTCCGGGCCTGTCGCTTGAGCTGGCCGCGGGATCGTTCACCGTGTTGCTTGGCCCGTCCGGCTGCGGCAAGTCCACGCTGCTGCGCATGATTGCGGGGCTTGAGGAAGTGACCACCGGCGCCATCTTCATCGATGGGGCCGACGTGACCGACAACGAGCCGTCCGAGCGCGGCATCGCCATGGTGTTCCAGTCCTATGCGCTCTATCCGCATATGACGGTCTACAACAACATGGCCTATGGCTTGCAGATTGCCCGCATGCCCAAGGCCGAGATTGACGAGCGCGTGCGCAAGGCTGCCGCCATTCTGCAGCTGACAGACTACCTCAAGCGCAAGCCGGCCGAACTCTCCGGCGGGCAGCGCCAGCGTGTTGCCATTGGGCGGGCCATCGTGCGCGATCCCAAGGTGTTCCTGTTCGACGAGCCGCTGTCCAATCTCGACGCGGCCCTGCGCAATCAGATGCGCATCGAGCTCGCCCAGCTGCACGCTCGCCTTGGCGCAACAATGATCTACGTGACTCACGATCAGGTTGAAGCCATGACGATGGCCGACACCATCGTTGTGCTCAACAAGGGGTGTGTGGAGCAGACAGGCGCGCCGCTTGATCTCTACAACAAGCCTGCCAGCATCTTCGTTGCCGAGTTCATTGGCTCGCCCAAGATGAACATTTTCGGCGGCACTGTTGCCGAACAGGCCGGGGCAGCCAAGTTTGGCGTGCGCCCGGAGAACCTGGTAATCGGGGACTTGCCCGGCGCCTGGCCCGTTACGGTTACTTATGTCGAAAAGCTGGGTGCAGACACCATCATTCACACCGATGGTGGCGAGCTTGGCGCGGTGATCGTGCGCGCGGAAGGCACCTATGCCGCCGAGCAGGGGCAGGTGATCCATGTCACGCCGCAGCCCGAGCATGTGCACCTGTTCAACGATGCAGGCCGTCGCATCAACTAGAGGTCAGACGTCGATGCGTTCCCGTCAGGTGGGGCAAACCGCCCTCCAAATCTGCGAACTCGCCTTCGGCGGCGCCAGCATTGAGCAGGCGACCGACGCCGAGGCCAACGCCGTGCTCGAAGATGCCTGGTCCGCCGGTATCCGGCACTTCGACACGGCGCCGCATTACGGTCCCGCCGTGTCCGAGGTGCGCATTGGCCGTTTCCTCGCTGGCAAACCGGCGGCAGACTTCACCATCTCCACCAAGGTGGGGCGCCTGCTGGTGCCAGACACTACCGGGGCGCTGCAGCGTCATATGGATTACACCTACGATGGTATCATGCGCTCGGTCGACGAGAGCCGGCAGCGCACGGGGCTCGACCGCTTCAACGTCTTGCTGGTGCACGATATTGGCCCGACCACTTATGGCGAGAACGGTGAGCGCAGCCACCTCGCCGACTTGTTCGACTCAGGCTGGAGGGGGTTGGAGCAGCTGCGGAGCGAGGGCTCGTGCGATGCCATCGGGCTAGGCGTCAACGGCGTCGAGATTTGTCTGACGGTTCTCGAACGCGTGCAGCTCGACATCATTCTGCTGGCCGGACGCTATAGCCTGCTCGACCCTCAGGCCGATGCCGAACTGATCCCGCTCTGCGAGGAGCGCGCCGTTTCCTTGCTGCTAGGGGGCGTGTTCAATACCGGCATTCTCGCCACGGGCGCCGTTCCCGGCGCGCTGTTTCAGTACAGACCAGCCAGCGAAGAAATGCTGGAAAAAACCCGGCAGATTGAAGCGGTGTGCGCCGAATTCAATGTGCCGCTGCCGGCCGCCGCTTTGCAGTTTGCCAAGGGCCATCCGGTCGTCCCATCGCTGCTGGTGGCAACAGCCAGCCGCGATCAACTGGCGTCCAACCTGGCCAATTACCAGTTCCCCATTCCAGCCGAATTCTGGGTCCGACTTTCCGAACGCGGGCTCGCTCGCCACTACTCATTGGACAAATGATGACTTTTCCCGCCGTTGCCCGGTCCACGCCCGTATTGGCCGAAGACCTGACTCGCCATGATCCATATGAAGCCACGCTTGGCCGTTGCATCGCCATGCTGGAGCGCGTGTCTGATATCGACGGCGATCGCGCACCGCGCCTGGGCAATGCCGACCTGAGCTGGACCTATTGCCCCGAGCATGACTGGGTCGCTTCATTCCGCATCGGCACGCTGTGGCTGTCGTACCAGACCACCGGAAACACCTATTTTCAGGACCGCGCGCGCGTCCGCGACAGCTATTACGACAAGCTGCTGGTGACGCCGGATTGGCACGACCACGATCTGGGCTTTCTGTTTTCGCTGAGCGCAGTGGCTGATTACCGGCTCACCACCAATCCGGTCGCGCGTGAGCGGGCCCTGGGTGGCGCCCGCTTGCTGGCCAGCCGCTTTGTTGAAAACGGCGGCTATATCCTTGCGTGGGACGAGCGCGTTGCCTTCGACAACAGCGAGAAGGGTGAGGCCTGGTCGCGCTTTGTCAAAGGCCGCATGATCGCCGACACGATGCAGAACCTAGCGCTGCTCTATTGGGCCGCCGATCAGGAAGGCGATCCTCGCTTCGCCGAGATTGCCACGCGCCATGCACGCTCGGCCGCGCAATATCTCCTGCGCGAGGACGGCACGAGCTTCCATACGTTTGCCTTCGATCCCGCGACTGGTGCCCCGGTCGGCGGCGCGACCCATCAGGGGTTTTCGAACGCCTCCTGCTGGTCGCGTGGCCAGGCGTGGCTGATCCACGGCTTCGCGCAGACCTATGCCTTGTCTGGCGAAACCTTCAGTCTCGACGCGGCGCGCAAGGTGGCGGGCAAGTTCGAAGAGCTGATGGGCGACGACCTTGTGCCGGTCTGGGACTTTGATGCGCCCCGCGAGGGCGAGGTGATCGTCGACAGCTCCGCTGGTGCCGTTGCCGCTGCGGGCTATCTGTTGCTCGCCAGTCTGGTCGAGGGCGAGGAACGCAAGCGTTGGCGCGCGACCGGGCTGCGCCTGCTCGATGGACTGTTGCAGCGCTGCGACCTGACCGGTCGGACCGATGCACAGGGCTTTCTGGACGAGGGGGCAGCGAACGTTCCCAAGGGCCGCGCGCGCAATATGCTGCCCTATGGCGACTACTACTTCATGGAGGCCCTGATGCGCGCGACGGGTCATCATCGCTTCTTCTGGTGATATCATGACAGTCCAGCACCCACGCGACGTCGCGCCTGTGTCCACGCGCGATGAGATGGCGGCCTATCTGCTCGCCCTTTATGCGCCGCTTGAGGGTTACTATTCGCCCGGTCGTGCGCAGGTGCGGCTAGCCCCCTTTGCAGGGGATTTTGACGTGGAGTCTGGCTATCTCGAAGGCTTCGCGCGTCCCCTCTGGGGCCTCGCGCCGCTGCTGAAGGGGGGCTACGAGGTTCCCTTCTGGCCTGAAGTGCTCAAGGGCCTGAGCAATGGCGTTGACCCGGAGCACCCCGAATATTGGGGCGACGTTGTCGACTTCGACCAGCGCATTGTTGAATCGGCCGCCATCTCCTTCACGCTGATGCTGGTGCCCGAGAAGAGCTGGGCGCTGCTGGACGAGAAGGCGCAGGCCAATCTTGCGCGCTGGCTCACCCAGGTTGTTACCGTCAAATCGCCCCCCAATAACTGGGGCTTCTTTCAGGTTCTGGGCCATCTCGCGCTCAATGGGCTGGGGTTCCAGACCAACCGGGAGTCGCTCGAAACGCTGCTCGATTTCCTTGAATCCTGCACCATCGGCCCCGACGGCTGGTCGTCCGACGGATTGCGGCCACAGGTCGACCACTATGTCGGCTTCGCCATGCATTTTTACGCGTTGCTCTACGCGGAGTTTTCCGACAACGCGGTGCGCAGTGAACGCTTTCGAGCGCGGGCGAAGGCTTTTGGCACCCAGTTCCGGGAATGGTTTGCCGATGATGGTGCGGCGCTGCCTTATGGACGAAGCCTGGTCTATCGCTTCGCGCACGGCTCGTTCTGGAGCGCCGCTGCCTTTGCCGATGCTTCGGACTTTAGCCCCGGCGAACTCAAGCGTCTGGCTCTCGGCAATGTCCGCTGGTGGCAGGGAACGGACGCGCTGGATCGCGATGGTGTCCTCTCGATTGGTTTCGCCTATCCCAACCCCGTCGTTGCGGAATTCTACACCTCGGCCCAGTCACCCTATTGGGCATTCAAAGCCTTCCTGCCGCTTGCCCTGCCACCGGAGCATCCATTTTGGCAGGCTGTCGAACAGGCGCCGGTTTCTCAGCCGTCCGCGCGCCTGCAGCCGGTTCCGGGCATGGTCATCCAGCGTCATGCAGGTGTGGTCACCGCGCTGGCCGGTGGACAGGAGGCCGCTGACCGCTTTCTCCACACTGCTGAGAAATACGGCAAGTTCGCCTATTCGACCCGATACGGTTTTGGCGTTGAGCGCGACAGCCGCTGCTTTGCCTTTGGCGCCTTTGACAGCATGTTGGCGTTGAGCATTGATGGCGTTCACTACGCGATGCGCAAGCACAGCGACGAACACGGCATTTTCGAGGGCGTGCAATATTCCAAATGGACGCCACTGCCCGGCGTGACTGTTGAAACGGCGACCATCCCGGCAGGCGTTGGTCACTTCCGGGCGCACATCATCGATACGCCGCAGGCGCTTCAGCTCGCAGAGGGCGGTTTCTCACTGGCGATGCCGCGCCGTTCGTCCGTCAGCATGGCAGGCGACGACAGCTCAATCGTCCTGTCGACCGATGGCGATGCGTCCGCCTTGCATGTCATTTCAGCACCAGCGCCTGTTGCCCTGCAACATCAGATCGGTGCACCGGGCTCCCATCTCTACTTCCCGCGCGCAGTGGTGCCACAGGCCCGCCTGTCGATTGAGCCGGGTCGCCATGTGCTGGTGAGCTGGTTCGCGGCGTCGCCTGACAAAGCCGCCGTGGCCGAGGGGCCGCCCGCTGCGCCCGATACCGAGGGGCTGTTTGAGCGCCTGCGGGCCAATGCCCGCCCGCCCGAGGGCTGGCACGCGACATCCAAAAACGCGGTCGCCTTCCTCGTCGCCCGGGATCAGGCGACCAATAAATTGGGCCGCGCATGATCATCGATAGTCACCAGCATTTCTGGCGTCTTGAGACGGGGTTCTATGACTGGATCCCGCCCGCCGACGCCGTCCTGCGCCGCGACTTTGGCGTGGCCGATCTGGCGCCTGAGCTCCGCGCGCTTGGTATTGGCGGCACGGTTCTTGTGCAGGCCGCCAATACCGAAGAAGAGCTGCCGGAGCTTGCCGCGCTGGCGGCAGCATCTGGCTTTGTCTTGGGTATTGTGGGTCCGCTTGAAGTTGACCGGGCCGATGTCGCCGCGCGCATAGCTACAATGGCGGCGCTGCCTCTCGTTGTCGGTTTTCGTCCGCCCTTTACGCCCTTGTTCGACACAGGGGGCAGTCTCACCGAGAACGCTGAAACAGCGCTGGCCGCAATCGAGCACCATGGCCTGGCCTTCGATTGTCTGGCGGTTGGCCCGGCGCTGGGGTTGATCCCCACGCTCGCCCAGCGTTTCGAGAGTGTCCCCTTTGTGGTCGACCACGGCGGCAATCCCAATCTGTCTGAGGGGATGGTCAGTGTCGAATGGCGCAAGAGCATGGAGGCGATCGCCCGCCAACCCAATGCGGTGTGTAAGCTCTCTGGCCTGCTGACCCGCGTGCCACCTGGCAGCGGCACAAGCCTTCTTGCCGAACACGTGTCGATCCTGCTCCAGCTCTTCGGGCCATCGCGTTTGCTGTGGGGCAGTGACTGGCCAGTGCTGACCAAGGCCGGCAGCTACAGCACCTGGCTCGACCTCAGTCGCGCGCTTCTCTCGCACCTCAGTGGTGACGAAACCGCAGCGGTTTTTGGCGGCAATGCTGCCCGCATCTACAAGCTTGGAGGTCGCGATGGCGTCGCAATCTGAACTGCTGGTCTATGTCTGCCGACTGCATCGCGACAAGATCGCGCTCTACGAACAGATCCACGATGGCATGCCTCCGCGCCACGCCGAGGTGACGCGCCTCGGCTACGAGGTGCTCGATATCTATCGCCTCGATGACCAACTCATCATGCTCTCGCGCCGCCCGGCGGGTCCGTTGCCCGAGGCAACCGAAGAGTCAAAAGCCTTCGCCGCCAAGTGGCACGCTGCCCTCGCCGAATGCTTTGCCGAGCCCTGGAAGCAAGCTGATCCCATTTTCTCGCTTGCCACTGCTGGCAGCGCGACACCTCAAGACACGGTGGCCCAGCCATGAAGTTCGCCAGTTTTATCATTGATGACATCGCCCATTATGGCGTGGTGCGTGGGGAGGTGGTGCATGCTGTGCCATCGACGGTCACCCGGGAGTTTCCCGATCTTGCCAGCGCCATAGCGGCACAGGCACTGCCCCAGGTGGCCGACGCTGCCGTGCGCGATGGCGCGGTCTATCCGATTGCCACTTTGCAGTTCGCCCCGGTTATCCCCAAGCCCGGCAAGATCATCTGCGTTGGCCTCAACTATCGTGCCCATGGTGACGAGACGGGCCGACCCGACTTCCCTGCGCTGTTCGTGCGCTTTGCCGACACCCAGATTGGCCACGGCGAAGACCTGCAGATGTCTGCGGAATCGGAAATGTTCGATTTTGAGGGCGAGCTGGCGGTGGTGATTGGTAAGCCCGGGCACCAGATTGGGCCAGAGGCAGCGCTCGATCACGTCGCCGGCTATTCCTGCTACAATGACGCCACGATGCGTGATTGGCAGCGGCATTCCACCCAGTACACGGCTGGCAAGAACTTCCCCGGCACAGGCGCCTTCGGGCCGTTCCTCGTCACTGCCGATAGCGTCGGCGACCCGACCAATCTGGCGATCGAAACTCGTGTCGATGGTGTTGCGCTGCAGAGCGCCAGCACCGCCGATATGCTGTTTTCGGTGACCGATATCATCGCCTACGTGTCACGCTTCACGGCGCTTTCGCCTGGTGACGTGCTGGTGACCGGAACGCCAGTGGGGGCAGGATCGGGGCGCAAGCCACCGGTGTTCCTGCGTCCCGGCACGGTGGTTGAAGTGGAAATCGCCCGCGTCGGCCTCTTGCGCAACACAGTCAGCGCAGCGCGCTAGCCTTTCCCCCAATTGTAACCGCCTGCGCGTTTCGCGGCAGGCCCAAAAGGATAAGTTCAATGACCACAGATTATGATATTCGCTTCGCCATCGATCCGGTGACTGCAGCCACGATGAACACAGGTGAACTGCGCGAGCATTTCCTCATCGAGGACCTGTTTGCCGAGGGCGCGGTCAACTGGACCTATACCCATTATGACCGCATGGCTGTGGGCGGCGCAGTGCCGAACGGCGCTACCCTGCGCCTCGACACCATCAAGCCGACCGGGACCGCCGAATTCCTCGAGCGTCGCGAACTGATCGCAGCCAATATCGGTGAGGCTGGCACCATCACCGTTGATGGCACCGAATACGCCGTGGGCGCGCGCGACATGCTCTATATCGGCATGGGCGCCAAAGACGTGTTGTTTGCTGGGGCAGGCGCCAAGTATTACCTGCTCAGCGCGCCAGCCCATGTTACGCACCCGACGACGCTGATCCGCCAGTCCGACGCCAAGCGCCTCGAAATGGGCAGTCAGGCGACCGCCAACGAGCGCACCATCTACCAGTTCGTCAATGCTGACAGCGTCAAGACCTGCCAGCTGGTGGTTGGCCTCACCAGCTTCGCACCTGGCTCGGTCTGGAACACCATGCCAGCGCACGTGCATGACCGTCGCATGGAGGCCTATCTCTACTTTGACCTGCAGCCAGACGCCTTCGTGCTGCACCTGATGGGCGAGCCCGATGAGACGCGCCATCTGATCGTGCGCAATGAAGAAGCGATCATCTCGCCACCATGGTCGATCCATAGCGGTGCGGGCACCGGTTCCTACACGTTCATCTGGGCCATGGCTGGCGACAACGTCGATTACACCGATGTTGAAAAGGTCGGCATGGACGAACTGCTGTGACAGACCTTTCTGCATTCAGCCTAGCCGGCAAAACGGTGATGGTGACCGGTGCCAATACGGGCATCGGGCAGGGCATTGCGCTCAGCATCGGTTGCGCTGGTGGCCGGGTGATCGGCGTTGGCCGGTCCAGCATGGATGAAACGGCGGCCTTGTTCGCAGAGATGGGCGCTGCATTCACTGCCCTTGAGGCCGATCTCGGATCGACGAGCGCTGCCCAGGCGATGTTTGACACTGCCTGGGACCAGCACGGGCCGATTGACGGGCTGGTCAACAATGCCGGGATCATCAAGCGCGTCGATGCGGTGGACTTCACCGAGGCCGACTGGGACGCAGTGATGGACCTCAACCTCAAGACGATGTTCTTCCTCTGCCAATCGCTCGGCAAGCGGGCGCTGGCGGCAGGTCGCAGCGCGCGGGTCGTCAATATCGCCTCGATGCTGAGCTTTCAGGGCGGCATTCGGGTGGCCAGCTATACCGCTTCGAAAAGCGGCGTTCTGGGGATCACTAGGCTTCTGGCCAACGAATGGGCGGCGCAGGGCATCAACGTCAACGCCATTGCGCCGGGCTATATTGAGACCAACAATACCGAAGCGTTGCGGGCTGACCCGAACCGCTCCGCGTCGATCCTCGGCCGCATTCCGGCCGGGCGTTGGGGCGTGCCGTCCGATATCGGCGACGCTGCAGTGTTCCTGTTGTCGCGCGCCTCAAACTATATGCACGGCGCCGTTATCCCCGTGGATGGCGGCTGGCTGGCGCGGTAAGCGCGCTGCACCTTTTGGGCCCGCCTCGTCGCCGAGGGATGGGCCCAAAGGCGTCCCGCGTCTGAGCGGCGCGGGACGCATTAGTATGGGCGCTTGCCTGTGCGGGCTTCGATGTCGTTGTCGAAGCGCCAGGTCTGAAACTGACCCCAGCCCAATCCCGCCATCAGCGCGACAAAGCAGGCGACAACTCCCAGCATGACTGGGTTTTCAATGAAGTAAGAAATAAACGCCATTCCGGTGTCTCCTGTTCACGGCTCGAGCGGGCTGGGCTGAGCGTTTGTCTTCGTATGCGTGTGTGTGCATATATATTCCATATACTGGTGGATTGTATGAATTCGCAATGCATCCAATCTGGGTGTGGCAATTCGTCTGCGCTGTTCGAGTAGCTGTCGTTGCAATCTGGGGTTGCATTGAGGAGCAGGTTTGCGCGGCGCCAAGCCGGTTGTCTGTTTGACATTGCCCGGAAGCGTGAGCATAGCTCGCCATACAATAGAGATTTGGGACATCGCGATGCGGCAAGCTGAGGCTGGGGCGACATGGGTGCCGTCGGTTCACAAGGATGACGGTCCTCTCTATTTGGCGGTTGCGAACGCGATTGGCGCTGACATCGCGAGCGGTCGGCTACGCGCCGGGGACCGCCTGCCGCCCCATCGCACGCTTGCCGAAAGTCTGGGCGTCGATTTCACGACGATCAGCCGCGCCTATAAGGAGGCCGGGCGGCGAGGGTTTGTCGAGGGTCGGGTCGGGCAGGGCACCTACATCCGGGCGCAGTCGTCCGGCCGGTTGCAGCCTGCGTCCGGCATTGTCGACATGAGCATGAACATGCCCCCCCGCTTCGGCAATGCGGATCTGGTGGAGCGGATCTGGCGCGATGTTGCATCGATCCAGCGAGGTGATGGGCTCGAACTGCTGTTGCGGTATCAGGAGGCCGGCGGCAGTGCTGGTGATCGCAATGCAGGCGCAGCCTGGCTTGCGGCGCTTCTGCCCGAGGTCGTTCCCGAACGCGTGCTGGTTGCGCCGGGGGCGCAGGGTGCGTTGATGGCCACTGTCGGTCATCTGGCACGCGCGGGCGACACCATTCTCGCCGAAGAGCTGACATATCCCGGTTTTCGGGCGCTGGCGCAGTATCTAGGGCTGCGTGTCCGCCCGCTTGCCATGGATGGACAGGGCATCCTGCCCGACGCATTCGAAGCGGCCTGCGCCGAGGATAAGCCCAAGGCGCTCTATTGCACCCCGACTTTGCACAACCCGACGACGGCGACCATGGGGCCGGAGCGACGCCTGCAAATCGTTGAGATTGCCAGGCGCTTTGGCGTGCCGATCATCGAAGATGACGCCTATGGCATGCTGCCGCGCCAGCCGATCGCGCCTTTGGCAGCGCTGGCGCCCGAGCTGGTCTATTACATCTCCAGCCTGTCCAAGTGTCTGTCTCCAGCCCTTCGCGTTGCCTATATCGTCGCGCCCAACGCCAGAGCCGTAGCGCCGTTGGCGTCCAATATCCGCGCCTCAACCTCGATCGCCTCGCCGCTGACCGCGGCTGTTGCCACGCGCTGGATTGAAACCGGCACGGCCAGCAATATCCTGAAGGCAACGCGGCAGGAAACCAGCGAGCGCCACAGGCTGCTGTCCCGGCATTTGACGACCGCCATAAGCGACCCCGAGGCTTTTCACGCCTGGTTGCCGCTCACCGGGCCATGGGACCGCCACAGCTTCACGGCCAAGCTCCGCAGCGTCGGAATCGGCGTTGTCGCCAGCGATGCCTTTGCCGTTGCAGAGGCGCCCGAGGCGGTTCGTCTCGGTCTGGGCAGCGTGGCCTCGCGCGAGGATCTTGAGGTCAGTCTTAAAACGATCGCGCAGATTCTGGATCAGGCCCCCAGCTTTGGCGGCATGGTCGTCTAAATCAGCATGCGCAGTTGTGCCTCAGGTGGGAATGGGCAGCCATGCAAACTTGATTGTCTGCACAACGTGCATACATATGCTATAGCGTATGCGTGATTGATCGCGAGATATGGACATGGATGAGCAATTAGACGCTACCATCAGCAGCGGCCAGGCGTCGCTGGCGGCCCCTGCCGAGAAAACGGTAGATGCAGACGAGCGGCGGTTTTGGCCCGCGGTGCTGAAGGGTATGCGGTGTCGTTGCCCCAATTGCGGCAAGGGCAAGCTGTTCTACAAGTATCTCAAGGTGGTCCCGACCTGCTCGGTCTGTGGCGAGGATCTTACCGCTCAGCGTGCGGACGACCTGCCGCCCTATCTCACCATCATGATCGTCGGCCACATTCTGGTTTTCGTGATGCTCGACATGGAGCTTCGTGGCGCAGCCAACCCCTGGGTCTACATTGCCATCTTTGTCCCGCTGTCCATCATCATGCCGCTGGTCATGCTGCCTTCGGTGAAGGGTTTTGTCGTCGCGTTGCAGTGGTCGCGCCGTATGCATGGCTTTGCCAAGGGCGGCAAGTCGATCGACTAAGCTGATCTAAGTCGCCCGTGCCGAGGGCCGTTCCGGCATGCTGTAAGCTTGCCGTCAGTTTGAAGACTAGTATTGGCGAATTGCGCGGGACATGCGGGTATATGTTCCGCTATTCGCCCCTGGATTCGGACTGAGCCATGAGATTTCTTGCGCCGATTTTTGCACTCGTGCTGGCCCTGCTGGCGACTGGGCATGCCTTGGCGCAGGCGGAGGCCAAGCCCGATAGCAAGGCCGAGGCCATCGAGCGGCTGATTGTAGTGCTTGATGACGATGAACTGCGCGGCGAGCTGATCCAGCAATTACGGCAATTGACCCCGGACGCAGATACCGATCAAGGCGCTGCAGCCCAGCCCGCTGCGCCAGCAGAGACCGAGCCCCCGCCCGAGTTGGGGGTGGTGGAGGCATTGACGGGCTGGTCGACCGGGTTGGTCCAGCAATTGCCCCGAACGACGTTTGGCGTGCCGATCGATCAAAAGGCCGCGCAGGCCGCTGCCCAGGTCGGCGCGCGCATCGAGGCGGGGGCCAAGAGCGGTGAGCTGCTCGGCTTTGTGATCTGGGCGCTACCCAGCCTGATTGTTGCCGGGCTGGGCGGTATGGCCGTCCGCAGGCTGGGGCGTGGTCTGGTTGCGGCACATGTCCCGGTCCGCAAGGGCCGTTTGATCCTCGGGCTCGCGCTGAAGCTGGCGGCCTTCATTGTACTGGTGCTCGGCGTGACGATTGCCGTGCAGGTCTTCCAGCCCTCCGACACGGCCAGCCGGATTTTCACCATTCTCGCAGTGGGCTTTCTGATCTCTCTGATGACGGCCGATCTTGCGATATCAGCGCTATCGAGCCTGGCCGGATGGCGTGGTCTCCGGCTCGTCCACTATTGCCAGATCCGGTTCTATCCCTGGTGGCTGAGCATTCTGCTGCTCTCAACCTTCGCCGCGCTCTGCAACGATCCGGTTCTGCGGCAGGTGGTGGGATGGTCGGCGACTGACCTGATGTCGTTCGGGCTGAATCTTTTGGCGGCGACCGTCACTTTTGTATTTGTCGTGCGGCAGCGGCTGGCCATCGGCAACCTGGTTTTCGGCAAGCCCGGCAAGGCGGACCAGACGGACAACCTCCTGCTCAGTGCGACGCGGCGGTTCTCCCGCCATTGGCACTGGCTGGCCTATGCTATCCTGATCCTCAGCATCATGAGCCTCATTGCCGGGCAGCGCAATAATGACGCGTTCTCGCAAATGCTGTGGTCGCTGGGATCGGTACTGGTGGCCTTTATCGTCGCGGCGGTGGTGCAGCGCTTGCTGGCTAATTGGTTGGATGGGTCGCGTCGCAATCGCGGTGCGGTGCGCCAGGCCGTGCTGGGTGGTGTGGTGCAACTGCTGCGCATTGGCTCAAATGTGGCGATCGGGTTGATCACCACGGCGATCATCGCCCGGGTGTGGGGCTTTGATCTCTGGGGCTGGCTGTCGCGTGATGGCCAGCAACTGGTCCGGCCTCTGTTTGCCGCAGGGGTTTGTGTCATCGTCGCCTGGCTGATCTGGGTGGCGCTGGATGCCTGGATTGCCAGTGCGCTGACTCCAACCGATGCCTTTGGGCGTCCCCGCAAGCGCTCCAGCCGCGCGCAGACCCTGCTGCCGCTGATCCGCAACGGGGCCATGCTGCTGCTGGTGCTGCTGACCGGCATCGCAGTGTTGGCCAATATCGGGGTCAATGTGACGCCATTGCTGGCGGGCGCTGGTGTCTTCGGTCTGGCGCTGAGCTTTGGGTCCCAGCAATTGGTGCAGGATGTGATCACCGGCATTTTCATTCTGGCCGAAGATACCATTGCCATTGGCGATACCATCAATACTGGCGATCGCAGCGGTGTGGTGGAGGGGCTATCGCTGCGCACCATCAAGCTGCGTGACGCCGATGGGGCTTTGCATTCGATCCCGTTCTCCACGGTCAAGGCGCTCAAGAACAGCTCGCGCAATTTCGGGGTTTTCCGGCCCCGCTATGCCGTGCCTTCAAGCGTTGATCCCGAAGTGGTCATGCAGGTGATGCGCGACACTGCGACTGGTTTGCGGGAGGACCCGAAATACGCATCCTCGATCAGCGGCGATCTCAAGAGTGTCGGCATCGACGAGATCAATGCCGGCTCGGTGGTGGTCAGCGGTTCGATGCGCACGGCGCCGCTGCGCCAATCCGAACTCGCCCGCGCCTTCAATGGTCGCTTCCGCGAGGCGTTGGAGGCAAAAGGCGTGACGCTGTAACGTGCCGCCTTTTGCGAAGATCAGGCAGCCTGAAGTGCCTCTGGGCGCGACGGGATGAAGATGGCCTCGAGCAGGGACAGCATCGCGATGGCGCCGACCATGGCGCCGCTGGTGAGCACCACGCGCTGGATCACCACCTCGAATGCATCGCGGGCGCCGAACGTGGCCGAGACCAGCATGACAAGGGCCACCGAGCAGACATATTGGTAGAACAGCGGGCGGGCGCGCCCCGTGGTCATCTTGTCGATGAGCCAATAGGTGATCAGCGTGATCAGCGCGGCCAGCACTGGAAACTGTGGCACGACATGGTAGATTGCCATGGCGATAATCGCCACAAAGGCGCCGATCAGCGTGCCGCCGCCACGGTCGACCAGCTGATCCATCCGGCCGCCGCGATCAGGCTCGGCACAGATGAAAGCCAGCATGATCGGGACGATCAACAGGTTCATGTCGCCAGTGGCAAAGGTCGCGAGCAGCACCGGCACATAGACCGCAAGCCGGATCAGCAGTTCAGCGCGGGGGCTGGTCGTGTCGAGTGGCTTGGCCACCGGCACGTGGACGCGGCTGGTCTGGGGCGGGAAAACGATGTTGAGCACGATCATCGCCACGCCAAGAATGACGCCACCTGCGGCCATACTGTCGCGGATGGCGGCAAGCGCCATGTCGCTGAACAGCGCCGACATCGACATCATGGCTGGAAACACCGTCAACACGATGCCGCCACGCGAACCCTTGAACAGCATCAGGGCAATACCGGCGGCGGCCATGGCGACGTTGATGACAATGAACAGCATGGGCTCGTTGACCGTTGCCGCTGCGATCCAGCTGAAGACAAAGGCCAGCACCGGCATGGCAATCGGGCCAGCAAAGGATGCTACGTTCAGTGCGCCGCGCTGATTGGACATCATCGACATAGCAAAGACGATCGGCATCATCGGTTGGCTGACACCAAGCGGCTCGGCCAAGATGACGCAGATCGCGACGGCCAGCGCGGTGCGCAGGGCCAGATATGGGTCCTCATTGGGATCAACCCGGGTCAGCTCTTCCATGATCGCGCTCCTTAGTTGAAGCCGGACAGCAGGCTCGACACCCGGAGCAGGCCGCGCGCTAGCGTCGGCACAAAGCCTTCATCGGGCAGGATCAGTACGCTGGCTTCGGAGCCGAGGCGGACATTTGGCGGCAGGGCCGACATGTCGTTAATGGTGACTCGGACGGGGACCTTGCGTGCAGGCGGAAACCAACGAGTGTCGTTGGACGACTGGGCCAGGCCATTGACGCTGGTGCGGCCACTATTGATGCCCCAGGCGATGCTCTCGACGGTGGCCTCGAACTGCTGGCCGGGCGCTGCTTCGAAAATGACGATGGCCCGATCGCCAGCGCGTACATTGAGCAGCTGGTTTTCGCGCAGATCGGCAATAACCATCTGCGTTGCCGGATTAATGAAGGTCATAGCTGGTGTGCCGGCTGCCACGAACTGTCCTTCGGCCAGTGACAGGTTGGAAACATAGCCATCGGCTGGCGCCACGATGGTGGTGTTGACCAAGGCGAACTGGGCGCGGTCGAGCGCGGCCTGCGCGGCGCGCAGATTGGGGTTGTTGCCGTCGGCCGTGCTGGCCGAAAGCTTGACACGTTCGAGCTCGGCGGTGGCGGCAGCGACGTTGAGCCCTGCCGTCTGGTAATTGGCCTCAATCGGGGTGAAGCGGGCGATCGGCATCAGGCCCTTTTCATGCAATTGGGTCGCGCGGTCGAGATCCTGCTCGGCAGTGATCAGGGCCACTTTGGCCTGCGAGAGCTTGGCCTCGGCGGCGGGAATGGCTGCAACGCCGGCAGTGACGCTATTGAGCGCTTGGTCGAGTTGAGCCTGAGCCTGGGCGACATCCATTTTGAACGTGGTGTCGTCGATTTGGAACAGCGGCTGGCCAGCTGTCACTTCGGCATTGTCGGCGATCAGCACATGCTGGATGGGGCCGGCGACGCGGGGAGCGATCTGGGTGACATTGGCCGTGATCGAAGCACCCGTTGCATAGGGGGCATAGTGATCCGACAGCGGATACCAGGCGATCAGCGCACCGAGGGCAACCAGGACGCCGAGGCCGAAAATGCGGGCCTTGCGGCGGCTCTTATTGGCAGGCGCGACCGCTTCGATAGCGGGTTCCGGCGCTGGGGCAGCTTCAGTCTGCTCGATGATGGCGGGCGCGGCAGGCTTGGGGGCAGCCGGTTCGGCTTCTTTTGTGCGAGCGATCGGCATGGTCACCACATTGGCTTCGTTCGAGGCCGCGGCGGTTGTCTTGTCTTTCTCATCCACCATTTCATTCCCCTGTGTCATAGTCCGCTTCCGTTTGAAGCCGCCTATGTAGACGATCCAATATCGCTATGCAATAAAGATACTTTGTTGCATAGCTAAATTGTGAATGAGGAATATCCCGTGGACTCCGAGATCGAGCTCGATGACCTGTTGCGCGACCTGACAGGGGAGATCACCCATCTCTATCGCTGGCTGGCCGAAAGCGCGGGCATCAACCACACCGATCTGATGTGCCTGTTTTTCGTACGCTCCACCGAAGGCGCCACGCCGAAGGCACTGGCCCAGCATGTCGGTCTGACATCGGGCGCAACGGCGATTCTGCTCAATCGACTGGAGAAAGCGGGCTTCATCATTCGCAGCCCTCATCCGACCGATCGACGGGCCGTGTTGCTCTCGCTCGGTCCCGAGGTGGAGCGCTCGGGACTGCTGCAGCTACGCGAGCGGTTCATCGGTATGAACCGGACGGTGTTCGCCTCGTTCTCCGAAGATGAGCTGACGATTGTCCGCCGCTTCATGGGGGCGCTGCTGCTCAATAGCCGCAACTCACTGCGCCAGTTGCGCACCGAAGATCACGCAAGTCGCAGCGAAGCCAAGCAGCACTAGAAACACAAACGCCGACGCTTTGGGCGTCGGCGCAGGGCAGGGAGATCGGCGACGGTCTAGAGCGTCGCGATGTATTCCTTGTAGCGGTTGTAGAGGTGCCCGGCCTGCAGGTACGCCGACTGCGGGCTCATGAAGTGGGAGAACTCGAAGGTGATGGCCTTGTCGTAACCAGCGCGGCGCGCGGCTTCCAGTTTGAGGCGCAGTTTTTCGAACTTGATGGGCAGAAAGCGGATCGGCATGTCGCGGTCAAAGCTTTCCGCATTGGTCCAGCAGGACAGGCCGTATTTGTCGCCCAGCGCCTTGTTGACCGAGAAGAATGCATCGAGCTCGTGATAATCGATATGGCCATCCTGAAAGGCGACGGCGTCGATGGCGCCGGAAATGCCGTCAAAGATTTCGGCCCATTCGCGCTCATGCTCGCGCACGGACACGGCCTGTTCCTTGGTTAGGGTGCCAAGGCTTGCATCGACCGCTTTCTTGCCGTCGATCCAGGGGGAGATCAGCGTTGGCAGATTGCCGCTGATGGCCTTGCAGTGCTTACCCAGCTCGGAAAACGCCTCGATGGCGCCCTTGGTGCGGCGGCTGATTTCATGGGTGATGTACCAACCCTTGAAACTCTTGTGGTGACCATAGCGCTGCCAGACCTCGTCGACGACATAGCGGTTGGCGTCGATCTCGCCGGTCATGTCGCCGGTGTCCCAATACTGCCCGCTGTCATAGAGGCCGAAATAGAAGGCCATATTGAATTCGTCGGCCAGCTCGAGAAACATCGACACCAGATCGACCGGCGGCTCATAGCAGCCAAAGCGGCTCATCAAATGCGGCGACGGGTAAGTCAGGAACCGCCGATAGCCCGAACGGATCAGGATGACCGTATCGATGCCCACCGCCTGCATATGGGCGAAGTCCTTGCGCCATTCCTCGCGGCCCCAATTCTGGTGGGCGATGTCGTGGCTGATCTCGTCGATAAAAGTGCCTGTGATACGCATATTGGTCTCAGTTCAAACGCTGCTGGCTGATCGGATCGAAAACGTGGAGCAGGTCGGGCGCAATCCGCAGCGACACTGCATCGCCCGCAACGGGGCGCAGCGTCTTGTCGGCAAGGCGCACGACGATGGTGCCGGCGTCGGTGTCGATGTGAACGACATGCTCGTAGCCCAGTGCTTCCACCAGCGCGATCTTGCCGGACAGGCCCGGTGCGCCCGCTTCGCCAAGTCGAATGTCCTCCGGGCGCGCGCCGAGCAGGAACTCGGCCGGGGTATCCGGCAGCGCGCCTTCAGAAAAGGCATTTCCGGACACCAGCGCGAGCTGGCCATCACGGTGGGCGGTGACAATGTTCATCTTGGGCGTGCCCAGGAACCGCGCGACAAACACATTGGCGGGGCGGCTATAAAGCTCGTCGGGCGTGCCGATCTGCATCAGGTTGCGATCATTGCCGGCGCGCAGCGGGGCGAACACAGCAATGCGGTCGCCCATGGTCATGGCTTCGGTCTGATCGTGGGTCACGTAGATCATCGTGGTCTTGATGCGCTCGCGCAGGCGGATGATTTCGGCGCGCATGCTGACACGCAGGTCGGCATCGAGATTGCTCAGAGGCTCATCGAACAGGAACACGTCGGGCTTGCGGATAATGGCGCGGCCGAGCGCCACACGCTGGCGCTGGCCACCCGAAAGGTGGGCCGGACGACGATCAAGGAACGGCGTCAGTTCCAGTGTCTCAGCGACTTCACGCACCTGCCGGTTGATCTCGGCCTTGGGCAGGCCCTGCACTATCAGCGGATAGCCGATGTTCTGCGCCACCGTCTTGTGCGGGTAGAGTGCATAGCTCTGGAACACCATGGCGACATTGCGCTTGCCGGGAGCGACATTGTTGACCACGCGGTCGCCAATGCGGATCGTGCCGGCACTCAGCTCTTCCAGTCCCGCAATCATACGCAAAGCCGTGGACTTGCCGCAGCCCGAGGGGCCGACAAACACGAGAAACTCGCCGTCGCGCACGGAGATGTCGAGATCCTTGAGGATTTCAACCTTGTCATATGTCTTGGAGACCGCTTCCAGGTCGACCTTACTCATGGGCGTTTTCCGTTTCTGAATGTGCAAGGGCCAGCTCTGCCGCGCCAATGACGCCGGCATCGCCACCCAACAGGGCCGGGCGCAGCTCCGTGCGGTGCGGCCCTGAGGCCAGCCGCTGTTGCAGGCCGGCAAAATAGCTTGGGACGAGACCAATGCCGCCGCCGACCACGATGACCGCGGGGTCGACCAGCCATTGCAGGGTCCGCAGTACCAAGGCGGCGCGGTCCATCGACAGATCGATGATCTCGCGTGCCCAGTCCGCGCCCGTCGCCGCGGCTGCAAACACACCGCGTGCATCATCGGCACGGCCTTCGGCCTGCTTGGCGATCCAGCGGCCCGAGCAGAGATTTTCGATGGCGGTGGAGCCGTCGACAGTCGCGAGTGGCATCAGGCCAACATGGCCGCCGAGGCCCGAGATGCCACTGACCAGTTTTCCGCCCAGAACAAGCCCGCCGCCAATGCCGGTCGAGATGGTGACAAAGCCCATATCTCGCCCCTGTCCCGCGCCACGCCGATATTCGCCCCAGCCAGCGGCCTGGGCATCATTGGTGCAATGCACGGGCAGGCCGAGCATGTCGCTGAGGGTGGCTTCGAGCGGAAATCCGGCTGGAGCCGGCAGGGTCTCCGGATTGAGTGCATACCAGCGCCCGTCGCGAATGCCCCCGGTAACGGCGGCGCCCGCGGAGCTATATTGCCCACGCCAGCCGGCAGCGGCGTCGGCAATGGCGGCGCACCAGGCGTCGCCGCCACCATCGCGCGGTGTCGCGACCTGACGCCGCTCCAGCACCACACCATCACGAACAAGTGCCACGAGGATCTTGGTGCCGCCGATGTCGATTGCCAGAGCGGTCATTTGAGCGCTCCCGCGGCCACGCCGCCGATGAAATAGCGCTGGCCAAGAATGAAGATGACGATGGCGGGCAGGGTGAACAGTACGCAGGCGGCCATCAATGGCCCCCACTGCACGCCATGCGAGCCAAGGAAGGAATAGAGTCCGATTGAGAGCGTATAGGCCTTGTCGTCATTGATGTAGATCAGCGGATTGAGGAAGTCGGTCCAGGTCCAGACGAACTGGAACACCGCCGAGGTGACCAGTGCCGGCCGGGCGATCGGCAGCACGATGTCCCAATAAACGCGCCATTCCGAAGCCCCATCCATCTTGGCCGCTTCGATCAGCTCATTGGGGATCGACATCAGGAATTGGCGGATCAGGAAGATGAAGAACGGCGTGCCCAGAAACGCTGGAACAATCAGCGGAATATAGGTGTTGGTCGCGCCCAGCCCGTTCCACATCATGTAGATCGGGATCAGCGTCACCTGTGGCGGCAGCATCATGGTGGCCAGCACGGTGATGAAAACCAGATTGCGCCCCGGCCAGCGCAGCTTGGCCAGTGAATAGGCGACCAGCGGCGAGGCCAGCAATGTGCCAACCACGCTCAGCACCGAAATGAGCAGCGTGTTGGACAGATAGCGCCAAAACGGAAACTGCGTCATCGCGGTGCCGAAGTGCTCCAGCGTCCAGCTGCGCGGCCAGAATTCTGGCGGCGCACTGAAGATCTCGCCGGACGGCTTGAAGGCCGTGGTCAGCATGATCAGGAACGGGAATACAAAGACCAGTGCCATGAAGATGGCCAGCCCATAGCGCCAGACCTGACTGATGATCTGGCCGATCGACATGTGGTGGCGTTCAACGGTTGCCATAGAACACCCATTTCTTTGCCGACCACAGCACCAACAAGGTGATGGCCAGCGTCACGAAGAGCAGCACCCAGGCCATGGCCGAGGCGTAGCCCATTTTGAGGAACATGAAGGCATTCTGGAACAGGTAGATGCTGTAAGTCAGCATCGAGTCACCCGGTCCAACGGCCGATTGGGCGGTGAGGCCCGGATCCTTGGACAGCACGAACGGCTGGGTGAACACCTGCAGGAACGCGATCATCAAAACGATGATCTGGAACAGCGTCACCGGCGAAACCATGGGCCAGGTGATGTCGATAAAGCGCCGCCAATGGCTCGCGCCATCGAGCTCTGCCGCTTCATAAAGATCAACCGGAACATCCTTGAGCGCTGCCAGATAGATCAGCATGGTGCCGCCAACCGTCCACAGCATCAGGATCAGCACCGAAACGCCACCCCAGGCCGAGTCAGCCAGCCAATTGGGCTGGGCCAGACCGAACCAGCGCGCGATTTCGTTGACGAAGCCATATTGCGCATTAAGCAGCCAGCGCCACAGAAAGCCTGCCGCCACCACGGGCACAATGCTGGGCAGATAGATCAGCGCGCGCCACAGAGCCTGGCCGCGCAGCTTCATGTTGAGAATATGTGCTCCCGCCAGCGAGATGGCGATATCGACGGGAACGCCGACAAAGGTGAAGTAGAGCGTGTTGTAAAGGCTCTTCCAGAATTTATCGTCCGCCAACATGCGTTCGTAATTGGCGAGCCCGACGAAGCGAGGCGCCTTGAACAGGCTGAAATCGGTCAGACTGTACCAGCCAGACGCCAGGATCGGCCAGGCGTAGAGAACGCCAAAGCCGATCAGAAAAGGCGACGCAAAAGCCAGGCCCTTGAAAAGGGCCCAGCCAGAGTGTTGTGAACGAAACGTGCTCACTGGATCAACGCGTGTACGAAGCGCTGCGATCTGCGACGCTCTTGAGGGCGGCGTCTACAGTCTGCGAGCCCTGCAGGATCTGATCGAATGCCGACACCAGATCGGTGTTGTATTCAACCATGTAGAGCGATGCAGGCAGGCCGTGGTTGTTGGGGCTGTTCAGAGCGTCCAGCCACACATTGAAGTTTGGCAGATCGTCATAGGCAGCGCTCTTAACCAGCGACAGGCGGGCTGGAAGGTTGCCCAGCACGTGGCTGAACTTTTCCATGGCCGGTGGGCTCATCAGGTACTTGAGGAAGACGCCAGCGGCTTCCTTGTTGGGCGAGTTGGTTGGGATGAACAGGGTGCTCACGTCCGACCAGGTCGAGCCCAGCAGCTCAGGCGTCTTGCCTGGAACTGGAACAACGCCCCAATCCATGCCGGCTTCGGTGTTGAACTTGGAGCGCCATTCGCCCTCAAAGATCATCGCATACTTGCCAGCCACGAACGGGTCCTGGTCAGACATGTATGGGCCGTAGCCAGCGATGAAGCGGTTGTAGGCTTCTGGCGTCACAGGGGCGACGACATTGTCGAAGAAGAACTGCACGCCTTCGACAAACCCGGGATCAGTTGGGCTTGGCTCATCCCCACGGTTCCAATCACCGCCAAAGGCGTAGCCCAGGGTCTTGAGGCCGGCACTGACGTCGCTGAGGCCGAGGCCGAGCTGGGTCACATTGCCGTTCGCATCAACCTTGGTCAGCTTGGCAATGGCGTCTGCCAGCTCAGCTGTGGTGGTTGGAGGGGTCACGCCGGCTTCGTCGAGAAGCTTCTTGTTGTAGACCAGCTGAAAGTTGTGCGTGGCGATTGGCAGCGAATAGATCTGCCCATCCACGACCAGCTGCTTCATCGCGCTTTCCGGGAAGTCGGAGATGTCGATGTCCAGATCGTTCAGCGGCAGAAGAATACCCTGATCGGCCCAGGCCGCAACGTTGCTGGCGAAGTTGTCGGAAATGTCGAACGCGCCACGCGAGCTCGACATGGATGCCAGCTGCTTGGTCGTGTCTGGGCTGGAAACGCCCGTCACCACGATGTCGGTCTGGCTGGCATTGAAATCAGCGATAATCTCTTCAAGCGCCTGCCCCTCAGCACCGCCCCAGAGATATGAAAACGTGATCTGTGTTTGCGCGTAGCTAGCACTGGTTGCTCCCAAACCCAGTGCCAGGGTCGCCGCGGCCCCGATCAGGCCGTTGCGGACGGACCTGTTTGAAAAAGTCTGCATGCTCGGTCTCCTTTGCTGCGTTCCCCGAACGCCTAATTGGTGTAGACCATTTATTTTTATACCGTCAACGGATAAGCGTAGATTCAGCTAAAAGCAGCAGTCAGGCTACAAAATGTGAAAATTGGTATAGACCAGAGATTGCGCAGCTTGAGTGCCTGTGGTTGTATGCCGCCATTCGGAGGATCCCGATTTGCCCACCCCAGATACTGTGCCAGAAACTGCACGCCCGACCGGCAAGGCAGCTCGCTTGCGTGAGTATTTGACCGGTCTGATCGATGGCGGATTGCAGCCGCATGATCGCATGCCGACTGAGCGCGATTTGGCCGAGCAGTTCCAGACCACGCGCCTGACCGTTCGTCGCGTGCTTGACCAGTTGGGCCATGAAGGGCGGCTTTATCGCACCCAGGGTGCAGGCACCTTTGTCAGTGAGCCGCGCATCGCCAAATCGGTGGATTTGACCTCGTTCACCACCGACATGCGCGCCCGTGGCCTCAAGCCCGGCTCGCTCGGCACCCATGTCGAATGCATCGCAGCAGGTGCCGAAGTGGGGGCTGAACTGCATATCAGTCCGCGCGATTTGGTGGTGCACATCACGCGCGTGCGCACCGCCGATGGCGTGCCGATGTGTCTTGAGCATTGCTACATGCCCGCGGCCTTGGTGCCGGGTCTCGAAACCCTGCAATGGGATGGCTCGCTCTACGAAGTGCTGTCGCAGACCTATGGGCTGAACGTCGAAAAGGCCGAGCAATCCATCCGCGCCACCGTGCTTGGTGCCGATGATGCAACGGCGCTGTCCGTGCCCGAGTTTTCGCCAGCCTTCCGCGTGCAACGCGTGGCGTTTGACGCGCGTGGCCGCCGCCTCGAATTCGCGCTCAGCACCTATCGGGCCGATCGCTATTCCTACGACATGGTCATCTATCGCAATCCCGGGAACTCCTGATTTGACTACGACCCCCAGCGTTGCCCGTGGCGGCCGCTTCACCATTGCGCTCGTTCCGCTCGATGAGCGCCCCGTCAATGTCGAGCTGCCCATCGCCATTGCTGCGATCGCCGGCGCCGATCTGGTGCTGCCGCCCGATGAACTGATGCCCGACATTCGTGTGCCGGGCCAAGCGGACGCCATTGGCGACTGGCTGGCTGAGGTCGCGCCCAAGGTGGACGCCGCCGTTGTCTCGGTCGATACGCTCGCTTTTGGCGGCTTGATCGCCGCACGCACCACCGACGATAGCGTGGTCACGGCATTGAGCCGGCTTGATCGCCTGCGCGCCCTCAAGGCAACGGCGCCCGATCTGCCGATTGCCGCTGTCAGCCTCGTCATGCGCGCCACCAATTCCTACAATCCTCAGGAAGAGCCGCTCTATTGGGCGGAGGTGGGCAAGGAACTCCATCGCCTCGGTGCACTGCATCACCGCGACTTTCTGGTGCGAGCCAAGGCGCTGGCCGACGATGGCAATGCGGCAGAGCTCCAGGCCCTGCGCGATAGTCTTGATCCCGCTGTGATCGCCGATTTCGAGCAGCGCCGTCTGCGCAACCATCAGGTCAATTTGGCTATGCTTGGCATGGCCGCTGAGCGCAGTGTTGATCCGCTGCTGATTACCGCTGACGACACCGCCGAATATGCGGCAGGTTCGCTTGAGCAGGTCTGGCTCGGCCAGTGGATGACCGTGCTGCCCACTGGCGGCGAGGTGCTGATGTATCCCGGCGCCGATGAAGTGGCTGCCGTGCTCGTCGCGCGCCAGTTGACGTGCCTCTCGGGTGTGGCTGCAACGTTCGCGGTGGCCTGCGCCGAAGACGATGGTCTGGGCCGTATCGCAAAATATGAAAACAGCTCCATCGAGACCGCGGTCGCTCGCCAGCTCAAGGCCAGCGGCGCGCGTCTCGTGACCGATGATGATGCCGAAGTGCTCGTCATCCATGCGCCCGATCCGCACCGCCGCGATTTCGTTCATGATAAGATCAGCTTTGACGAAGTCGACCGCCTCGCTGCCGACAAGACCGCAAAGCTCATTGCGCGCCTGCTCGGCGAGGGGCGTCGCGTTGCTCTCGCCGATCTGCGCTATGCCAATGGCGGCGATCCGCTCCTGGTCGAGAATCTCATCGCCAATGGCCTGGCCCTCAAGCTCTCGGCCTATGGCGGCTGGAATACGGCGGGCAATAGCCTGGGCTCCGTGGTGGCAGCTGCCGCTGCCGCCCAGATCGGGCGGGCCATGGGCACGCTTGATGAAGGTGCTGCACGCCGCATGCTGATCCATCGCCTGCTCGAGGATTACGCCTATCAATCCGTCGCCCGGCCGCAGCTCGAGCGCCGCCTCGACGCTGACTACAAAACCCGCAAATTCGAAGCTGAGGGGCTCGAAACCAGCATAGAAACCAACATGACGGCCGAACTCACCACGCTCCTCCATACCATCGCCCCCGGCGCAACCGGGGTCACCAACATTAGCTTCCCCTGGCATCGCAGCTTTGAGATCAACTTTGTTCTGACCGGGGTGTCAGCATGAGCGCTGTTCTTGATCGCCTCGCGCGCAAACTGATCGTCTCCTCGCAGGCCATGGATCCGCGCAGCCCCTTGCGCACCCCTGAAATCCTCGCGCTGATGGCGCAGGCCGCCGAACTTGGTGGCGCAGGTGGCTTCCGCGTCAATGGGGTCGACGTCGTCAAGGCGCTGCGCCCCAAAACGGACCTGCCCATTATCGGCATCGTTAAGGATTGGCGCGAAGGGTTCGATAATTACATCACGACGACGCTTGAGGACGTCGAGGGTCTTTGCGCCGCTGGTGCCGATATGATCGCCATTCAGGCGACCGAAGGCACGCGGCCCGGTCCCGATTTTGCCGTTCTGGCCGCCGCCGCCCATGCGCATGGCGTCGCTGTCATGGCCGATATCGCCACGCTCGACGAAGCCGCATCGGCGGTTGCTGCGGGTGCTGACGTCGTTGCCACCACCATGGTTGGCTATACGCCCTCCACACAGGGTGCTGCGCGTCCACCTTTTGATCTGGTCCGCACGCTCTGCGCGAGCCTGATCTGCCCGGTCATTGTGGAAGGCGGCGTCTGGACGCCGGAACACGTCGCCGAAAGCTTCGCCTGCGGCGCCCATGCCGTGGTCAGCGGTTCGGCCGTTACGGCTCCAGACCTGATCACTCAGCGGCTGGTGGCTGCGATCGGTTAAAGCGCGCGGGACACAAGACGTCCTGCACGACCGGGTTGAGACTGCCCCGGTGCGAAGGTCATGACGCCATTAACCATTACCCAGGCAATGCCCTCGGACTGGATGGTGGGGCGCTCATAAGTAGCCCGGTCCCGGACTGTATCGGGGTGGAATGCCACGAGGTCGGCGAACTTGCCCGGCGCCAGCGTACCGCGATTGGTGAGGCCAAAGACCCGGGCGGTCACGCCGGTCATTTTGTGGACAGCGATTTCGAGGTCGAACAGGCCGACTTCGCGCGCATAGTGACCCAGCACACGCGGGAAAGTACCCCAGAGCCGTGGGTGCGGATGATCGTCGTGTGGCAGGCCGTCTGAGCCGATCATCGATAGCGGCGAGCTCA
Organism: Devosia epidermidihirudinis; assembly: GCF_000971295.1. Classification (GTDB taxonomy): domain Bacteria; phylum Pseudomonadota; class Alphaproteobacteria; order Rhizobiales; family Devosiaceae; genus Devosia; species Devosia epidermidihirudinis. The sequence goes on from NZ_LANJ01000016.1 coordinate 453,240, forward strand.
GAACGCGCCGCACATCATCCTCATCCATCTGGAAATAGATCGCGCCCGCCGGCTGCAGCCTTGCTGCAGTTTCGTCCAGATCGATGCCCCATCCTGCCGCAATATCGGTGAGATAGCGCCCGGTCATCTCAGGGAATGGGCGCGACCATGCGATCATGATGGGGTAGGTGTCGGTGATCAGATCCGCACGCAGATTGGTTGAGCCGGCGGTATAGGGGTAGACGTCGAAATTGATCTGGTGCTCGTGCGCAGCGGCCTCGATTTTCGGCAAGGTTTCAAGCGTGCGCCCCCAGTTCTCGACGCCTGCGCACTTGTGGTGCGAAATCACCAGTGGTGTGCCGGCGCTTTTGGCGGTGGCAACGGATTCATCGATGCTGTCTAGCACGTTCTCAAATTCGTTGCGCATATGGGTGGCATAAATCCCGCCATGCCTGGCAACATAGCGCCCCAGTTCTGCAACTTCGTCCGCGTCGGCACCGGCATTGGTCGGGTAGAACAGGCCCGTTGACCAGCCGACCGCGCCGTTCTCCATGGCCTCGGTCAACATCGCGGCCATATCAGCAATTTCAGCCGGATTGGCCTTGGCTGTTATGTCATCCATTGTGGCAAGGCGGAGAGCGGAGTGTCCGACAAGGGCAGCCACGTTGAGTGAGGGCCGTGCCTCGTGCACCGCTGCCGCATAATCGCCAAAGGTCGAGAACTGATAGGCTTCGGCTCCGCCCAGCAGGTTCATCGGTGGCGGTGGGGCGCCCTCAAAACGCACCGGCGCGAGCGAAATCCCGCAATTGCCGACAACTACGGTCGTTACCCCCTGGCTGATCTTGGGCACCATGTCGGGCGCGTCGAGCACGATGCGGTCGTCATGGGTGTGTGCGTCGATAAAACCCGGCGCGAGCGCGAGGCCTGCAAGATCGGCTTCATTCCGTCCGGAACCAGCAGCGATGACGCCGGGTAACTCGATGGCGGCAATCTGATCGCCGCGCACGGCGAGGTCGCCTACAAAAGAGGGCGCCCCGGTACCATCGATGATCCGCGCATTGCGGAAGACCCAATCATAGATGTCGTTCGTGGATTGCACAGACATGATCACTCGTGTGGCTTGATGGTTTTCATCAGGATGGTGGGATCGGTCGAGGGCGTCGCGATGGCGATGCCGATGCTGGCCACCGTGTACCGGACGCGCCGCAACGTCTCGCGCGCCGCCGGGCCCTTACGGTCGGCAACGCCGGTAGCGATGGTGTCGATGACGCCCATGTGGGCGTAGCGTGATGGTGTCGGGATCAAAACGTTTTCGTCTTCCCCGATGACGATGGGAATGAGGATATCCGCGCCCTGCGCAATCGGGGTGTCGGGGCGGGTTAGCGCAATCGTCGTAGCGCCAAACGAGTGGGCAATGTCCACGGCCTCCGCGACGGCCTTGGAGCGTCCGCTGTTGGAGATCGCAATCACCACGTCGCCCTGTGTCAATGTCGCCGCCGACATGCGCTGCTGGTGGCCGTCGGTATAGGCGGACACCGGTATGCCGATGCGGAACAGGCGGAGCTTGGCGTCTTCGACAAGGCTCGCCGAGCCGCCGCCCTGACCGTAAATGTCAATGCGGCGCGCATTGGCCAGCGCATCGATGGCACGCCCGACCGCTTCGGTATCGAGGGCGTTGAGGGTGTCGCGCATGGCGTTCATGGCGCGCGTCATCACCGACTGCGCCAATTGCCCGATATCGTCGGAGAACTGCCGTTCAGGACGAAGATAGGCTGCAGCAACGGTGAGCGTCGTCGCCAGCATCACCTTGAATTCTCTGAAAGAGGCGCAGCCGACTGAGCGGCAGAACCGCGTGACGGTCGGCTGGCTAACGCCGGCCAGCGTCGCCAACTCGGCGATCGTCATGCGTGTTGCCGCGTCATAGTCATTGCGAACGGCCCGCACGACTTGCCGCTCTGCGGGTGACATGTCGTTCTCCACCCGCTGCATGCGAGACACCACGTCAATCACTTCCGATTGCGTTGCTTTCTTGGGGTGGCTTGCGGCGGTTTTGGCGGCCATCTGCATCGGTTTCCGTTCGAAGATGTAAGAAATTTAATTACAGGCATCGGGATTGAATGCAAGCGCTGTCGTCCCTGTTTGGTTGCCTCGTCGTGGTGATCTGGCCTCTGTATGGAGTTTCATATGCCGGGAAACCAGCGTAAATGCTGACATTATCACGAAATGCCTAGATCGAGTAATACTAAAGTCCAATCGTTTGGTCTGTGAAATTCTGTTTCAACTTTGACAGGGAGTTGGCGTGCCATGACCGAGGAGGGTTGGTGGCGCTTGCCAGTAGAATGCAGGGGAGGGGCAGTATGCTCGCTGCAAGCGGGTCGTCGGTTGACGCCCAGAATTCAGTCAAGATGACCGTGGATGGAGCTTCAAAGTTCTATCAGACCCGCTCCGGTGGGGTGCATGCGCTCGACGACGTATCGATCAAGGTGCGAGAAGGCGAGTTCCTTTGTCTGCTGGGGCCCTCGGGCTGCGGTAAGTCGACCTTGCTGTGGTCGATGGCGGGTCTGCATGGGCTGAGCGGCGGAGAAATCCGGCTGGGCTCGGAAAAGATCACCAAACCGCATCCCGAGATCGCGATGATCTTTCAGGAAGCCAACCTGCTGCCCTGGCGCAATCTGGCGCGCAATATCGAGCTCCCCTTCGAAATCAAAAAGCAGGACCCGGACCGCGAGCGCATCAACAAGCTGCTCAAGCGCGTGGGACTTGAAGGCTTCGAAACCAAGTATCCGCGCGAGCTGTCGGGCGGCATGCAGCAGCGTGCCTCTATTGTGCGCAGCCTCGCCGTCAATCCATCGGTGCTGCTGATGGATGAGCCCTTTGGCGCGCTCGATGCGTTCACCCGTGACGAGATGAACCTGCTCATCCAGGAAATCTGGATGGAGACCGGCAAGACCATCATCTTTATCACCCACTCGATCAGCGAGGCCGTGTTCTTGGCTGACCGGATCGTTGTGATGTCGGCCCGTCCCGGCCGCATCGCCAATATCGTGGATGTGGACCTGCCGCGTCCGCGCCCCGTGAAAATTCAGACCACACCGGACTTCCTGGATCGCGTCGAGGCCATCAAGGCCATGATCGACCATCGTCCCAGTTAACACAGTCCACGCCAGGAGTATTAGACATGGACAGCGCGTTGCAGGACAAGATCCCGACGTTTGGTGCCAAGGGCCAGAAGGCAGACGTCAGCCTCGGCGGCGGCATGAGTTCGCTGATGAGCGGGCCAAGCCGGTCGGCCTTCGAGATTTTCATCATCATCATGGTGGCGGTTGTCATTATCGGGGGAACCGAGCTGGCGATCCGCCTGCTTGAAGTGCCGCTCTATATTTTCCCACCTCCGAGTGCCATCGGCATGGCGCTGGTCACCGAGTGGCCGTTTCTGTGGCCGCATCTGGTGACGACGCTGTGTGAACTGCTGATCGGCTTTTCCATAGGCGCATCGGTCGGGTTCGTGCTGGCTGCGGTCATCACCCAGTTCCCGTTCGCCGAGAAAATCATCACGCCATACATCCTGCTGCTGGTGACCACGCCCATGCTGGCGCTGGTGCCGCTGCTGGTGCTGCGGTTCGGGTTTGGCTGGGAGCCGCGCATCATTGCGGTGGCGCTGGCATCTGGGCCGATGGTGATGATCAATTCTGCGACGGGCTTCCGCCGTGTTGACCTCGCCAAGATTGCCCTGGCCCGCTCTTTCGGGGCCTCGACTTTCCAGATCTTCACCAAGATCCGCATTCCCATGGCCATGCCCATGATCATGGTTGGCCTGATGGTCGGCTCGATCTTTGGCCTTCTGACCACGGTTGGTGCGGAGATGGTGGGGGGCGCCGAGGGCCTCGGCAATCGGCTCAACTATTACTCGTCGATGATCCGCATGCCGCAGTTTTTCGCAGTGATCACCCTGCTCGCGGTCATCGGTATCTCGATCTACGTCATCTTCTTCCTGATCGGGAAGAAATGGACCAGCTGGGAGTCCTGACCCCCAGCACCACCCGGCTGAGGGGCCGGGTTCAGAAGAAACATTGGGAGGAGAACGCAATGTCCAATTTCTTGACTACTGCTACGATCGGCCGTCGCCGCCTGTTGCAGATTACGTCTGCTGGTATCGCCGTGTCTGCCCTTGGGCTCAACACCAGCGGCGTCTTTGCGCAGGGGCAAGCCGTCCGCTGGGTGTCGCCCCGCGGCACACTCGAAGTGGTCGATGACTTCGCCTATTGGGTGGCCAAGCGCATGGGCTATTTCGATGACGTCGAAACCGTCATCGAAGCCGGTCCGCAGGATGGCACCGCAACGGTCAAGCTGGTCGATCAGAACCAGTCCGATTTCGGCTATCCATCCCCCGGCGTGCTCTCGCTTGGTCTGGAGCAGGGCATGAAGCTCACGTCGGCCTTCCACATCATGGCTGGTGACGTGTTCGACTTTGCCTTCCAGAAGGGCAAAGCTCCGGCCGATCTCAAGGGCATGGAAGGCATGACGGTCGTGCTGGGTTCTGCCGGTTGGCAGTCCATTGCTGACCCGATGCTGGCCGCTGCCGGTGTCGACATCAGCACCATCAAATATGTGGAAGTCAGCGCCTGGGGCCAGGCCCTCGCGCAGGGTCAGGCCGATGCGGCTCTCACCTGGGAAGGCTTGCGCGCCCAGTGGCGCGGCCAGGGCTTCGACTTCGACTATCTGCTCGGCAAGAACGCCTCGGTGTTCCCTGCCAACAGCTTTGTCGTGCGGAGCGCCGACCTCGAAGACCCGGCCAAGGTTGACCTGTACACCCGCTATCTGCGCGGCTGGGCGCGTGGTCTGGAATTCGGCTGGCTGAACCCTGCCGCCGCAACACAGATTGCCATGGAAGAGTTCCCCGGCCTTGCGACCCAGATGGACCCTGCCGCAGCGGTTGAATCGCTGATGCAGCAAAGCGCGCTGATGCACGCCCATTGGGATCGTCGCGGCAAGTGGGGCTTCCATCTGCAGGACAGCTGGCAGGCCTATTTCGATGCGATCCACAAGATCGGTCAGGTCTCTCAGGCGTTCGATGCGTCCAAGGTCACGACCAACATGCTGATCGATGGCGCCAATGATTTTGACCATGCCAAGGTCAAAGCCGATGCCGAAGCTTTCGTGCTGTCTGCAGACTATGCAGCCGTCGACGTACCGGCCATCGAAGCGACCATCTGATCCTTCAGGCGGGGGCTTCGGCCCCCGTCACTTCTCATTGCATTGCGGGAGCAGACCGTGTTCGAATTCGATCACGTGGGCATCACCACGACCACAAAACAGCCCGAGGAAGACTGGGTTGAACAGTCCCGGATCTGGGTCACCAATCCTCGAAACCACCCCCAGCACATCGAGTTTCTGCGCTATGCGCCCGATAGTGGCGTGCCGGCTCTCGTGCGTGACAATCCTCACGTGGCCTACCGCGTCGACGATCTTGCTGCGCGGGTCGCAGAGGCCGACGAGGTGCTGATCGCACCCTTCGCGGTCGGTGACTTTCTCGAGGTCGCCTTTGTGCTCAAGCACGGCGCGGTGTTCGAATACATGCATTACCTCAAAGACGGCTGGTTCGGACAATGAGCTACAATGCAATTCTGACCTACGCGTGGGACCTGGCCGAGCACGGCACCAACGCGGCCGTGGCATCGTTCGCCGATATGGGGCTTGATACGGTCTCCATGGCCGGCAGCTACCACGCCGGCAAGTTCCTCCGGCCTCAGGGCAAGACTGGCAAGGTCTATTTTCCCGAGGATGGCACAGTCTATTTCCGCCACAACGACGCGCGCTATGGCGCGATCAAGCCGATCGCAAATACGCTGCTGCAACAGTCCGATATTCTGGGTGAGCTGTGCGCCAACGACGCCATGCATACCAATGTCTGGTTGGTTCTGCTGCACAATACTGCACTTGGCATGCGCCATCCCGACAGCGTTGTGCGCAACGCCTTTGGCGACCCCTATTACTACAACCTCTGCCCGTCGGCCCCGGCGGCGCGCGCCTATGCCATCGGGCTGGCCGTCGATGTGACGGAGAGCTATCCGGTCGCCGGCATTTCCGTCGAAGCGCCGGGCTTCACGCCCTATGCCCATGGCTACCATCACGAGATGAGCTTCGTGCGGCAGAACCCGTGGTTCGAGAACTATATGGGGCTGTGTTTCTGCGATCATTGTATTGCGGCAGCGGCCAAGACGGGGCTCGACGCGACGGCGCTGAAGCACCGTGTCGCGACCCAGATTTCAGAGTTCCTCGAGAGCGATATCGATATTCCCGATGATATGGGCCGCGCCTTCTGGCAGGCCGATCTGCAGGGTGATGCCGAGCTTTCGGCCTATCTCGATTTCCGCTCGGCGCAGGTGACCTCGCTGATTGCTGAAATCCGCGATCGCGTCCGCAAGGATGCCAATGTGGCCGTCATTCCATCAGTGGCCCGCCCGACCGCGGGCGCCTGGTATGAAGGCACAGACCTCAGAGCCATCTCCAAGCGCACCGGCATCATCGAGGCGTGCTTTTATGAGCCCAATGCCGGGCGCATCGCTGCCGATCTGTTCGGTCTCAAGCGCCGCGTGGCGCCGGGGACAACAATTCGAGCAATCCTCCGCCCTAGCTTTCCCGACATCGAAAACAAGGCGGAGTTTCTTGCCGCGGTCGATAGCCTGGTTGCGGGCGGTGTAACCGATCTGGCCTTTTACAACTGGGGCCATTTGCGTCGTCGCAACGTGGACTGGATTGGCGAAGCGCTGGCGCGGGTGCGGCCATGAATTCGTTCGCGGGAAAGACGGTCGTCATTACCGGCGCGGCGGGTGGCATTGGGCAGAGCCTGAGCCTCTGGTTCGGCCAGCGCGGTGCACGCATTATCGGCATCGACAAGTCGGTCAATGCGGCAGCGGCCCTGACGGCACTGGAGGACAATGGCATCGACGCCATGTTCCTGCGCCTCGATATCGGGGACATCGCCGCCGTGGCCGAGGCCTTCGGCGAGCTCGATCGTGTCGATGTGCTGATCAACAATGCTGGGTATTCCAACCACCATGTGCTGCGCCTGACCACGCCCGAAAGCTGGGCCGAAGAGATCAACGGCAACCTCAACGGGGCGTTCAATTGTGCCCATGCGGCCATCGAGCGGATGAAGCCGCAGGGTGGTGGCGCCATCATCAACATCGCCTCAGTCAACGGTCAGTCTGCGCTGGGCGATCCCGCCTATAGCGCGGGCAAGGCGGGCATGATTTCGCTGACGCGCACGCTGGCGCAGGAGCTGGGCAAGCACGGCATCCGCGCCAACTGCGTCATGCCGGGCACGGTGCGCACCCCGCTCTGGCGCGAGCGGGCGCAGAAGGATCCCGAAGTGCTCAAGACGCTTGAGCGCTGGTATCCGCTGGGCCGCATCGTCGAGCCCAAGGAAGTGGCCGAAGTGGTGGGTTTTCTGGCGTCGGATGCGTCCAGCGCTGTTTCAGGGGCTGTCATCCCCGTCGATTGCGGCCTCAGCGCCGGCAACATTGTCATGACACGCGAGCTGACGCTCGAAGATCTGTGAGGGGAAATTCATGTCTCAACTGCGAATTGGTATCATTGGCCTGGGTTGGTTTGGCGAAATCCACGCCGAGACCATCATCGGCATTCCAAGCCTGAAGCTCGATGCCCTGTGCACGCGCAATGCCGAGCGGCTGGCCCAGCAGGGCGAGAAGTTCGGCGTGCAAAAACTCTATGCCGACTACAATGACATGCTGGCCGATCCCAATATCGACGCGGTGTCCATCTGCACCATGTGGGACCAGCACACTGAGCCAGCCATTGCCGCGCTCAAGGCTGGCAAGCACGTGTTCCTGGAAAAGCCCATCGCCTCGACAGTCGAGGATGCACGCAAGATTGTCGCCGCCTCCAAGGACTCCAAGGGCATCCTGTTTATCGGCCACATTGCGCGCTTCAACCCCCGTTTCCGCATGGCCAAGCAGGCCATCGACGCGGGACGCATTGGCAAGATCGTAGCGCTGAGCTCGCGCCGCAACATTCCGGCGGCCTGGACCCCGGAAATTCTCAACAAGATTGGCCCGATTGTTGGCGACGCCATCCACGATACCGACCTGATGCTGTGGTTGACCGGCGACAGGATTGTCTCGGCCTATGCCCAGACCGTCAGCGTGCGCGACCTCAAGAATCCCGATATCGGCCAGACTATGTTCCGATTTTCCAGCGGCGCAACTGCGACGCTGGAAACCGTGTGGTGCATGCCGGAAAAAACGCCCTTCGATATCGACGAGCGCATGTCGATCATCGGCACGGAAGGCATCATCCACATTCAGGATACCTTCCCCAATCTGGCGATCGTCGACGACAACAAGCTGCATAGTCCCGACACCACCTATTGGCCAGAATTCGACGGCGTTCGTGGCGGTGCGCTGCGCGATGAATTCGACTACTTTACCCGCATGGCGCTGGCTGGAAAGCAGCCCGATATCGGCCGTCCGGAGGATGCGGCGGCGGCGCTGGAGGCCTGCCTGGCCGCCGAAGAATCCGCGCGCAGCGGCAATGTCATTCGCATTGGTTAGGGGAGAAACCGCATGAGCAAGCTTCGCGTTCTGGTCGTTGGACTGGGCAATATGGGTATGAGCCACGCCCTCGGGTACACGCGCATCGATGGCTACGAGGTCGTCGGCGTCTGCACCCGCAATATCGACAAGGTCAATCTGCCAGAGGCCTTGCACGGTGCCGAGAAGTTCTCCGACTTCGACACGGCAATGGCAACGCTGAAGCCGGACGTGGTGTCGATCAACACTATGCCCGACACCCACGCCGCCTATGCTATCAAGGCCATGGAAGCGGGCGCACATGTGTTCGTGGAAAAGCCGATGGCACTCACCGTGGCCGACGCGCAGGAAGTGGTGGAAACCGCCAAACGCACCGACAAAAAACTGGTGATTGGCTACATCCTGCGTCAGCATCCAAGCTGGATCAAATTCATCGAGATCGCGCGCGAACTGGGTACGCCGCTGGTGTTCCGCATGAACCTCAACCAGCAGTCCAACGGGGAAACCTGGGCCTGGCACAAGCGCCTGATGGACAGCTTTCCGCCCATCGTCGATTGTGGCGTGCACTATGTCGACGTCATGTGCCAGATGACCGATGCCAAGCCGATCAAGGTCCACGCCATCGGTGCTCGCCTTACCGACGAAGTGGCCAAGAACAATTACGGCATGCTGCAGGTGCAGTTCGATGACGGCTCGGTGGGCTGGTATGAGGCCGGTTGGGGCCCCATGGTCAGCGAGACCGCATTCTTCGTCAAAGACGTGTTTGGTCCCAAGGGCTCGGTGTCCATCGTCATGGCCGAAAACGCCAGCGGCGTGAAATCGGACGATATCAACGCCCACACCAAGACCAACCAGATCCTGCGCCATTATGCCGACATGTCCAAGCCAGACGAGCGCATCGACATGACCGACGAGCCTGACCACGATGATCTGTGTGAACGCGAACAGCGCTATTTGCTCAAGGCCATCACCGAGAACATCGATCTGAGCGACCACATGGAGGATGGCGTGCAAAGCCTGCGCATCGTGCTCGCCGCCGACGAATCCATCCATACGGGCGAAGTCATCAAGCTCTAGTCATCACCACGCCCCGGCACCACAGCGCCGGGGCGCACATCTCCTGTCGCGTCTCTGTTGTCTAGGGCGACTGGAAATTATCGCCGGATGCGATATGAGGAGCGTCCTGTTTACGCGGTGGCACGGCCATGTTGCGTGAAACCGTTCGGCTCCCCAGCAAGGCACGCATCTATGACCCCAGACTTCCTCGTCACCCATTCCGGTGGTTTTCACGCTGACGAGGTGATGTCGTCCGTCATCCTGACCAAGCTGTTTCCCGCAGCGCAGATCGTGCGGACGCGCGCGGCGGAATGGATTGCTCCGGCGGCAGACCGTATCATTTATGATGTGGGCGGCGCCTATGATGCCGAAGCGCGGATTTTCGATCATCACCAGCGTGGCGCCCCTCGCCGGGAAGATGACCAGCCCTACAGCTCGTTCGGTCTGGTCTGGAAGCATTATGGCCGCGACTACCTGACCGCGTCGGGCATTGCCGCCGAGCACCTCGACGCCATCCACGCCAAGTTCGACACGACCTTCGTGCTGCCCGTCGACCTCGTGGACAATGGCGCGCTCGATGTATCGTCGGCTGGTGTGCTGGTCGGGCTGACCCTGCCGGCGCTGATCGAGACGCTCAAGCCAGTGTTCGACGAAACCGATCCCGAGGCTGAACTGCGTGGCTTCATGGGCGCTCTGGGCATCGCCCGCAGCTTCGTTGAAGCCAATATTGCCCGCAGCGCTGCCAAGTTGCGCGCGGAAGCTCTGGTGCATCAGGCTATCGTTGCAGCGGGTGAGAGCCGCATTCTGGAATTGCCGATGGGCATGCCGTTCCGCCCCGCCGTCATCAAGGCGGGTGCCGATCACCTGCTGTTTGTCGTCAATCCCCGCGACAAGGACTGGTCCCTCACCGGCATCCGCAAGGCTGATGAAGGCTTTGAGCTGCGCGCCGACCTGCCGGTCGCCTGGGCGGGTCTGACCAATGGGGATCTTGAAGAGGCATCCGGCGTGCCCGGCGCTGTGTTCTGCCACAATGGCCGCTTCATCGCCGCAGCCAAGACCCGTGAAGCCATTCTGGCGATGGCCGAGATTGCTGTGCGCGAAGCGCTGGCCAGCGCTGCCTAGAACCCGATCAGCAGCTTGATCGCTATTGCCCACATGGTGATGGCGATCAAGGCCTCGAGCACGCGCCACGCGGCGGGTTTGGCAAAAACCGGCCGCAGCCATGTCGCGCCATAGCCGAGGGCAAAGAAGAACGCGAAGGACGCCGTAATCGCGCCAACCATGAACGAGGTTTCGCGTCCCGGATAACCGCTGGAGACCGTGCCGAGCAGCATGACGGTGTCGAGATAGACATGCGGATTGAGCCAAGTCAGCGACAGGCAGATCGCAATGGTCGGCCACAGGCCCATTGATGGCACAGCCTCGCTGCCGAGCGCACCATTGTGCCGAAAGGCGGCGTAGAGGCTTTTGGCGCCATAAAGAAACAGGAACGCCGCACCACCATAGCGCATGACAGGATCGAGCCAGGGCAGCAGCGCGCCGATGGTGCGAAAGCTGGTGACACCAACGGCGATCAGGATGGCGTCGGAGACGGCACAGGTGAGGCAGACGGCAAGCACATGCTGGTTCTGCAAACCCTGCCGCAGCACGAAGGCGTTTTGCGCGCCAATCGCGACGATGAGGCTAAGGCCCATCATCAGTCCGGTCGCATATACTGAAAGGTCCATTCTGCCTGCACTCACCGCGTTGGAGGCCCTCCCTCTAGCGCTGCCATCGTGCTAAGCCAAGATAATGCTTCTAACGTCAAGTAAGCGCAGCTAAGCCATGATCGACTATCAATCTCTGCGCGCTGTCGCCGCGATTGTACGCACCGGCAGCTTTGAAAAGGCTGCCAAAAGCCTCAACGTGACACCGTCGGCGATCTCCCAGCGCGTCAAACAGCTTGAAGAGCGGCTGGGCGTGGTGCTGATCGAGCGTGGCAATCCCTGCACCGCAACAGAGCGCGGCGAGGTGCTGTGTCGGCACATGGAGCAGGTGGGTATGCTGGAGCAGGGGCTGTTCGAGCGCTTGCCTTCGCTGCGCGACAACGGCGAAGGCAGTCAGAGCGTTACGCTTCATATCGCCACCAACGCCGATAGTCTCGGCACCTGGTTTGTTGACGCCATGGCCCGCTTCACGCGACTCTCACCTTATCTGCTCAACATCGCTGTCGATGATCAGGACCACACGGCCGAGTGGCTGCAGCGCGGCAAGGTGGTGGCTGCGGTCACCAGCCTTGAAAAGCCAGTGCCCGGCTGCCGCTCCATCCCCCTCGGCACCTTGCGTTACCACGCCACTGCTAGTCCAGACTTTGTCGCGAGCCATTTTCCCGATGGCGTCACCGCTGCTGCGATTGCCAATGCCCCGGCGCTGACCTTCAACCAGAAGGATCGCCTGCAGAGCCAATGGATCCGTCTGGCATTTGGTCACGACATTGCCCATCCAAGCCATTGGCTGCCCTCGACGCATGGTTTTGTCGATGCGAGCCTTTCCGGCATGGGCTGGGGCATGAACCCGAGCCAGTTGGTCAGGGAGCACCTCAAGTCCGGTCGCCTCGTTGAGCTTGTGCCCGGACTGACGCTCGACACGCCGCTGTTCTGGCAGGTCAATAGGCTTGCCGCTGATCAGCTATCGACGCTGACCCGTGAGGTCGTCGCGGCGGCTCGGAACAGCCTTCTGCCCGCCTGAGAAATCGCTGCTGGGAATATCGACAATCCCCGCGCGGGGGCGATAGGCTCGTCTCAGAATTCACACTGCGCCGTCCGGCGCGGCTGTCTCCACCACAGGACACATCATGACCTATCGCGCGGCCAATGGCCGATACGAAACCATGCAATATCGCCATGCCGGTCGCTCGGGCCTGAAGCTGCCGATCATCAGTCTTGGTCTCTGGCAGAATTTCGGTGGCGCGCGCGATTACCCATCGGCGTTTGAAATGCTGGGCGCCGCCTTTGATGCCGGCATCACCCATTTCGATCTCGCCAACAATTATGGCCCCCCTCCCGGCTCGGCCGAAGAGCTGTTTGGGCAGGTCTTGGCCCGCGATTTCAAGCCCTATCGCGACGAGCTGATCGTCTCTTCCAAGGCTGGTTACAGCATGTGGGAAGGCCCCTATGGCGAATGGGGGAGCCGGAAGAACCTGATCGCCTCGGCGGATCAGTCGCTCAAGCGCCTTGGGCTCGATTACGTCGACATCTTCTATTCGCACCGCTTTGATCCCGCGACGCCGTTGGAGGAAACTATGGGCGCGCTGGCGACCTTGGTGGCGCAGGGCAAGACGCTTTATGTCGGCATTTCCAATTATCCCGAAGCCGAGACACGGCAGGCCCACGCCATTCTGAAGTCGCTCGGCGTACCCTGCATCCTGCATCAGCCCAGCTATTCGATCCTCAATCGCTGGATTGAAGACGACAAGACCGTAGATGCTTGCGGTGAACTCGGCATCGGCATGATCGCCTTCTCGCCGCTGGCGCAGGGCGTGTTGTCCGGCAAATACAACACGGGCGATACGGCTGGCGCGCGCGGCACCAGCAACAATCCGTTCCTCAAGGCCGACAATATCAAGCCGGAAACGCTTGAGGCTGTCGGCAAGCTGGCGGCTATCGCCAAGTCACGTGGCCAGAGCCTGCCACAGATGGCGCTGGCCTGGGTGTTGCGTCGTCCGGAAATGACTTCGGCACTGATCGGCATTCGTACGCCGGCGCAGCTACACGACAATCTCGGCGCACTGAACAATCTGGACTTTGCCGATGAGGAAATCGTCGCCATCAACGCAGCGACGACAACGGGCATGGTCCCGTCGCATCCGCGTTGGTGGTAACAGCAATGCTGGCCGAATGGGGAACCGTCCGGTCAGCCTAACTGGCTGATGGGGTCCAGTCGGTCATCTGCAGAATATTGCCGCCCAACTTGGCAAAGGCGCGCTGGCGACAGGAGAACACTACGATCTGCTGGTCGCGCGACTGGCGATGCAGCGCATCGAACATGCGCTCAATGCGGTCATCATCGGAATAGACCAGCGCATCATCGAGAATGACCGGGGCCGGACGTCCGTCGCGCGCCAAGAGGCGCCCAAAGGCCAGCCGGGTCAGAATGGACAACTGCTCGCGCATGCCGCCGCTGAGCCGGTCCACATCCTCATCCTGCCCCTTGCGGCGCACCGACTGCGGCAGCAGCGTGTTTTCGTCAAAGGTGATCGAGATGTCATCGAACAACAGCCCGATCAGCGGCAGTAATTCCGTGATGACGGGCTTGAGATAAAGATCGCTCGCTGCCGAACGGGCGGCGACCAATGTCTTGCGCAGACGATCGAGAACCGCCACTTCGGTTTCAAAGCGTTGCACGCGTTCGCTGGCGGCGGCCAAGGCATCCCGTGCCTCGAGCCATGCTTCTTCCACGGCTTCGTCCGACTGCGTGCGGATCTGTCCGTTCAGCTCGGCCAGCACCACGCGCAGTTGCGCGGCTTCCTGATTGGCGGCGCTATCCACCGAGCGGGTGCGGCGCAAGGTGGCCTCGGCGCTGGCGAGGTCATGGGCAGCACTGCGTAGCGGCGCGAGGCGGGCGGTGGCGGCATCGAGCGCCGCCTGCTGTTGATCCAACGCGGCACGTAACTGAGCTTCCCGCTCACCACGGCTGGCGATGGGGCCGAGTGTCGCGTCGAGCCCCTTGAGCGTCGCGTCGATGGTCGCGTGGCTGGTCTGAGCCTCGACCAGAGCCTGATCGGCCTGCGCACGACGTGGCTGGATTTCGCGTACGGCATTGCGACTACTGGCAACTTCAGCGGTGGCGGTGGCAAGGCTGGTGCGAACCTGTTCGGGGTCGGCCTTGAGCTCTAGCGCGCCCGCGCTGATGCTGTCGAGCCGAGCGACCTCGTCGCGCACGTGCTGAATGCCCTTGGGCGCCAGATCGCCGAGGCGCTGAACAGCCAGATCGCGCTCTCGTGTCGTGGCCTGCGCCTGGCTTTGCTTTTGGCGGGCAGCGTCGAGGCTGTTGACGCCCAGGCTAGCCAGCATTTCCTTGTGCTTGCGCTCGGTTGTTTCGATAGCCTGATCGGCTTGCGGTGGTCGATTGGAACGCAGCGTCAGTGTGCCGACACCAGCAATGTCCAGCCGCACCGACCCGGCAAAGCCACGATCTTCGCCGTCGGCAACGGTATCGTCCGCAATACTGACCGTGCCCGACTTGCCATCGGCATAGTCCATGCGCAGCGTTGGCAGAGTGGCCGCCTGCGCAGCGCGCAACCGCACTAGGTCGATCTCCAGCGCCTGCAATTGCTCCACCGCATTGGCGGGCAGGGTGAGCAGCGCAAGGGCCGCATCACCGTCTTCCACCTGCTGACGCGCGGCCTCGGCCTGTTCAAGCCGAGTGCGCATGTCGCGCACCTGTTCGGCGGCTGCACGCGCTGCCAAAGCGGCATCGAGGCGGGTCAGCAGATCGCGCGTTTCCTGTTCGGCCAATTCGGCTGCGGCGACGGCGGCGCTTGCCCGCTCGCTATCGGCGAGGGCGGCGGCACGGCGTTCAGTGGCTGCATCGCGCTGGGTCATTGCCTGGGCCAATTGTCCCTCAAGCTCTGCCGCACGCTGTTGGGCGGCACGATAGGCGGAAAGCGCATCGGCGGCTGCGGTATGCCGATTGCTGGCAAGGGCGGCTTCGGCCTCGGCAGCTTTGAGCGCATCGCTGTGCGACTTGGCAGCTTCAAAGGCATCCTCGGCAGCCGATATCGCCTGCTGGCGCTGTGCGGCTTCTTCGGCATTGTCCAGTTCGGCCAGCCGAACCAAGGTCTGCCGACGTCGATCCAGCGCCTCGCGTAGGGCGGTGACTTCTGCACCAAGGATGTGCGCCTGTTCGGTCAACCGCTGTTGGGCCTCAAGCGCCGCCTGATAGGGGCCGCCCGTTTTGGGGCGACCGGTCGCAGTCACGAGGCGGTTGAGTTCTTCCTCGCAGGCGGCGATGACTTCGGCCATGCGGCGGCCGCCGGTCAACGCTTCGACCTCGCCCTGAACGGAGGTGAGGAGGCTCTCGCGCACGCGCTTATCGCCTTCTTCTTCGCTTTTGCTGCGCTTTTCAATGCCGGTCAGGCCCTGACGCACCCAAAGCAATCCGGCAGGCCCCGCCGTGCCGCCCCGGATCAACTCGCCGATAAAAGCCTCGGCCTCATCAGCCTGGGCAATAAGGCGGGAGGTTTCGAGATCGACCACGCTGGCGCGCTTGCCGCTGTAATATTGCTTGGTCAGGCGATAGCGCCCGGAAGCGGTGGAGATGTCTGCCTCGACCAGGGGGCTGCCGCCGCTATAGGGGCGCAGCATCTGGACGCCCGAAGCCGTGCCGGTATGGGGATGGAAGAACAGTGCGTGCAGCGCCTCAAAACAGGTCGACTTGCCATGTTCATTGGCCGCGGTCAGCACATTGACGCCGTCGCCAATACCCTCGATGGCGACGCCGCGCCCGGCGAAGCGCTTCACATTGTGCAGGCGGAGGGCTGTGAGCTTCATGCCTCGATGGTCTCGCAATAGGAGAACAGGCGCACCAGCGCCTCCCGGGCAATCAGACGCTCGGCGCTCGACTGGCTGGCGTCCTCGCTCTGTTCCAGTAGCGCCTGCGCAGCCTCGCGGAGCGCCCCGGCGCGGTCGATCTGATCGAGATCGCTGGCTTCGCAATCGGTGGCGAGATCAGTCTCGTCGAGTTCGAGATGGGCAAAATCCGGTTCCGCCTCGCGGATCGCACTAGCCAACGCCATGCGCGACGCAAGGCGCGTCCGCCCAGATGCGACAACGCGGAGCAGCGTTTGACGGCGCGCCGTGCCAGTGGGGAGGCTGATCGTGAAGTCCGTGGCGCCATCCTGCCCCGACAACAGATCGAGCGGCAGTGTGCTCCACACAAAGCTACCTGTTTCGACTGGCCGAATATCCGGAAGCGCGCCTGCTCCGGCAATGCTCACCGCCAGCGCTTGTCCGGGTGTGTCGTGCTTGAAACGGTCGGGCTCGGGCGTGCCAGAATAGCGGGTGCGCTCATTGACGCTGACCTGTCCGTGCCAATCGCCCAGCGCCAGATAGTCGAGGCCCGCGCGGGCGGCGCGGTTCGGCGCGATGACATCGGAGGCGGCGGCATCCTCGGAGAAATCCTGGATCGCGCCATGGGCAAGGCCGATGCGGATAGTGCCTTCGAGCGTCGCTGCGCCATCCATCCAGTCGCTGAGATCGCGGCCGGGACGGCGGGTGGTGCAGGGCGCGGGCAAAACCACGACGCCGGGGGCAAGCTCAAGCGGCGTGGCGGTGGTCGCCAGCGTCACGTTGGCAGGCGATGCGCTGCGGGCGGCGTTCCAGAGTTCGTCGGCGAGCAGGGAATCATGGTTGCCCGGCAGGATCACCCAGTGGATGGGGGCATGATGGCCCATTTCGGCCAGTGCTTGCCGCAGCATAGCGGGCGTCGGCGTTTCGGTATCGAACGTGTCCCCTGCCAGAAGGATGGTCTCGGCGCCCTGCGCCCGGGCCTGTGCCGCAAGACGGGTGAGGGCGCTGTGACGCGCCTCGCGCAGTCGCCCGCGCAGGTCTTCGGCCATATTGCCGAAGCGCTTACCGATATGCAGGTCCGAACTATGGATAAAGCGAAACATGGGCCCCGAACGTTTTCTACACCCATGCCTAGCCTTGTGCGGGTTTGCGCCGCAAGGGGCTTAAGGGATACCACCCTCCGCCAGCACGCAGTCGGGACGCGCCTTGTCCCAGGCAATCTCGATGGTCGAGTGGATGATGCCATACTGCGCAAGCAGCTCTGCCTTGGCGGCCTGGGTCACCGCA
The DNA here is from genome assembly GCF_000971295.1 of Devosia epidermidihirudinis. Taxonomy (GTDB): domain Bacteria; phylum Pseudomonadota; class Alphaproteobacteria; order Rhizobiales; family Devosiaceae; genus Devosia; species Devosia epidermidihirudinis. The sequence continues at coordinate 470,662 of NZ_LANJ01000016.1, forward strand.
TCGGGGTCAGCGCCTTGCGCCAGCGCGATCTCAAGCGTTGCGACGGGCTTGCCCGAGGTGATCGACCACACGTGAACGTGACGCACCGCCTCCAGGCCCGGCACGGCTGCGAGCAGTTGACGGCTCAAGTCTTCGATCACCACATTGGGAGGCGTACCTTCCATCAGGATGTGAAGCGAGCCGCGGAACAACCGCCAGGCGCTGCGCAGAATGAGCAGGCACACCAGCACGGACAGGATCGGATCGATTGGCATCCAGCCGGTCAGCCAGATGATAACCGCCGCCGCGATGGCCGCCACCGAGCCGAGCAGATCGCCGAGCACATGCAACATGGCGCCGCGGATGTTGACGTGATCCTTGTCGCCACGCGACAGCACGAAGAACACGCCGATATTGACGAACAGCCCCAGCACCGCGACGATGAACATCGGCCCGGCCAGCACTTCGTGCGGCGTAAACAGGCGTTGCACCGCCTCGTAGGCAATCCAGCCGACCAAGGCGAAGAGGGTAATGGCGTTGACCAGCCCCGCGACCACTTCGAGCCGCATATAGCCAAAGGTGCGCTGGCCATCCGAGGCGCGGCGACCAAAGCGGAATGCGGCCCAGGCCAGCAGCAGCGCGGCAGCGTCGGTCAGCATGTGTCCGGCATCGGCGATCAACGCCAGCGAGCCCGACATCACGCCCGCGACGATCTCGGCGACCATGAAGCCGGCGGTCAGCACAAAGCCGATCAGTACCACCCGTTCATTGCCCGCGCCGACCGTGGGCGCATGGCTGTGATCGTGGCCTGAATGGTCATGGCCCGAATGGTCGTGCCCGTTCTCGGTGTGGTTGTGGCCTGTAGCGTCATGGTCATGATCGGCGTGATCATGGTCCGCGTGGTCATGCTGTCCGCTTTCGCCAGCCGTGCTCATCGTCGATCCTTCTCATTCATTGCTACATATGAATACATGTTCATATATAGCAATCAAGTGAAATCGGCGAGGCAGCTTTAGGCGTCGCTGTCCTCGCTATGGTCTTCCATGGCGTGCGCAATCATGTCCGTCAGCATATGGGCGATATGATCGTCCGCCGTTTCGTAGAACACCTGCTTGTTGCGTCGGGTTCCGCGCACCAGCCGCGCGCCGCGCAACAGGCGCAGGTGATGGCTGACCAGCGACGGAGAGGCATTGACGGATTTGGCGATATCGCCGACCGCGATGGGCTCGCCCAGACACGCCAGCAGCACGCGCAACCGCGTCGGATCGCCCAGCAGGCGATAGGTTTCGGCGAGGTCGGCGATCTGGCTGTCGCTGGGCGTGGTCATGCTTTTACTCAATGGGGCTTGCTGTCCCAGAGGTAAGGCGCTTTGCCCCATGACGCCAGAGGGGTGGCTCGAACGGGCGGCGCGTGGCAAATTGGCGGACAATCGAGGAGCCCGCCCCATGACCTTTCGCGCATTGGTGACCAACAAGGATGCCGAGGGCAAAGTATCCTCGGGTGTTGAGCAGGTGGAAGAGGCGCGTCTGCCCGAGGGCGACGTTACGGTCGACATCGACTGGGCCGGGCTCAATTACAAGGATGGGCTCTGCCTCACGGGCGCTGGTGGACTGGTGCGGACCTATCCCCATGTCGCGGGCATCGACTTTGCCGGAACGGTGAGCGACAGCCAGTCCGACCGCTATGGCTTGGGCGACACGGTGGTGCTCACCGGGTGGCGCGTTGGGGAGACGCAATGGGGCGGCTATGCCGAAAAGGCGCGGGTCAGGGCCGACTGGCTCGTGCCGCTGCCGCGAGGTTTCAGCACGCGCGACGCCATGGTGATCGGCACGGCGGGGCTGACGGCGATGCTGGCGATCAATCGGCTGGAAGCGGTTGGCCTGAAGCCCGATGGCGGCGAAGTACTGGTGACGGGCGCCGCGGGCGGCGTAGGCAGTGTTGCGGTGACCCTTCTGGCCAAGCTGGGCTATCAGGTGGCGGCCTTGTCGGGGCGGGCGGAACATGCGGCCTCGCTGCTGGCACTGGGCGCCTCGAGCGCGGTGGATCGCGACAGCTTTCTGGCCGAGCCTGATAAGCCGCTTGAGACGGCGCGCTGGGCCGGGGTGATCGACAATGTCGGCGGCAAGGTGCTGGGCAAGGTGCTCAAGCAGGTGAAGTACGATGGCCTTGTCGCCAGCATCGGCAATGCCGGTGGGATCGGGCTTGAGACTAATGTGCTGCCGTTCATCCTGCGTGGGGTGACGCTGATCGGCATTGATAGCGTGATGCAGAAGTTCGAGACCCGGGTGACGGCGTGGCAGCGGCTGGGCGAGCTGTTCGACTTTGAGGCCTATGGCGCGGGCAATGTCACCGAGATCGGGCTGGAGCAATTGCCAGAGGCAGCGCAGGCGATATTGGCGGGGCAGGTGAAGGGGCGCACCTTGGTGAAGGTGCGCTAGCCCCTACCGATATCCAGCCGCCTGCAATTCAAACAGTTCGGCATACCGTCCGCGCATCGCCACCAGATCCTCGTGCGAGCCGGACTCGAGGATGCGCCCGTTCTCCAAAACCAGAATGCGGTCGGCCATGCGCACGGTCGAGAACCGGTGCGAGATGATGACGGCGGTCTTGCCGGCGGCCAGACTCTTGAAGCGTGAGAACACTTCCGCCTCCGCCTTGGCGTCGAGGGCGGCGGTGGGTTCGTCGAGGATGATCAGATCGGCGTCGCGCATATAGGCGCGGGCAATGGCGACCTTCTGCCATTCACCGCCCGAGAGGTCGCGGCCTTTCTTGAACAGACGGCCCAGTTGCTGGTCATAGCCTTGTGGCAGCTTGGCGATCACCTGATCGGCAAGGCTGCGCTCGGCGGCGTCGGCGATCAGGTCCATATTCTCCTGCTCGGCGATCCGCCCAACCCCGATATTCTCCCGGGCGGACAGGCTATAGCGGATGAAGTCCTGAAAGATAACGCCGACATGGGCGTGAATGTCTTCGATGCGCATGGCTTTAAGGTCAATGCCATCAATGGTGATGCGGCCTTCATCTGGATCGTAAAGCCGGGTCAATAGCTTGACGATCGTGGTCTTGCCCGCGCCGTTCTCGCCGACCAAGGCCAGCGTCTCACCGGCCTTTAGCGTGAAGGACAAGTTGCGGATCGCCCAGCCTTCGGTATCGGGATAACGGAAGCCGACATTGTCGAAGACGATGCCTTTTTGGATCGGCTGCGGGAACGGCTTTGGGTTCACCGGAGAGAGGATTGTCGGCTCGATCTCGAAGAACGAGAACAGGTCGTCGAGATACATCGACTGGCCGGCAATCTGGGTGAAGCCAAGCAGGATCTTCTGGAACAGCCCATTGAGGCGCAGGAACGAGCCCGACAGGAACGCCAGATCACCAATGGTGAAATCGCCGGTGATGGTGCGCCAGACGATGAAGGCATAGGCGCCATAATAGGTCAGCGTCGAAATGGCCGAGAACAGCGCGCCCCAGGCGGCGCGTTTGGTCGAGAGGTCGCGGTTTTCGAGATAGATGGTGTGAGCCAGCTGCTTGAAGCGGGCGATCAGGAAATCGCCGAGCCCGAACAGCTTGAGCTCCTTGGCCGTTTCGGCGCTGGCGCCGATATAGCGGATATATTCCAGCTCGCGCCGTTCCGGCGTGCGCCAGCGGCTCATGAAATAGGCCAGTGTATTGAACCGTGTCTCGCCCCAAATGGCCGGAACAAAGCTCAACGGCAGCAACAGGATCAGCCATGGCGCGTAAAAGAACAGGCCGGCGGCAAGGGTGACGACGGTAATGATGTCCTGCGCCTGCCCAAACATCTGGCTGAGCAGCGCATTGCGCCCAGCGGCCTGTCGGCGGGCGCGCTCCAGCCGGTCCTGATATTCAGCGGACTCGAAATGCATCAGGTCGAGCTTGGCGGCATGTGCCATCAGCTCGACGCTGACCGTGTTGGAATGGAGCTCGGACAGCACCGAGTCCACGAGGCCGGTGGCGCGCGACAAGAGATCGGATGCGATGACCAGGGCCAGCTCGATCCCCAGGAATAGTATGACGCGGGACAGCTCGCCGCTGGCCCACCAATCGCCAAATCCGGCGCCGGGATGGGCGCCTGTGCTGAGCCGTACCACCTCATCGATGATCAGCTTGCCCACGTAGAGCATGGCGATGGGCTGCAGCGATGAGATCAGCCTGAGGCCAATGCTGGCGGCGGTCAGCGGCTTACTGGTCCGCCAGATCTGCGCCACCAAACGCCCAAGATGGCGCAGATTTTCAATGCGTTCGCGGAAGGTCGGGGCTTTGTCGGGGATCGGCGGTGGGCGGCGGCCCGGAAGATCGGTCATGCCAGCAATATAGGCGCGCGCTGGTGAGGCGGGAAGATGTTGGATAAGCCCAATTTATTACGGTTTGGAAAGCTGGGGGCGGGGCAGTTGCCTCTGCTCTTGCGCCCCCTCCCCCTTGCGGGGAGGGCCTGGGTGGGGGTGGCATTGTGGTCACTGCACGCCCCCCACCCTTGATCCCTCCCCCACAAGGGGGAGGGAGACGACTGCAAAGTCGGCTTAATAGCGCTGACGTTCTGCGGGCTTGTTGCCCATGATGGCTTCGATCTTTTCGATCACATCAGGGGTAAGCTTGGCCTTGGACTTGAGCGCCGAGAGGTTGTCCTCAAGCTGCACTTTCTTGGATGCGCCCAGGATCACCGTCGAGACGTGTGGGTTGCTGAGGCACCAGAGGAGGGCCAGGTGATGGATCGGCAGGCCGATCTCCTTGGCCAGGCTCGCCAGCTGGCGGATTTTGTCGAGCTTGGCCTTACCGGCTTCGCTGGTCCATTCCTTCTTGAGCCATTCATAGCCGGGCAGGTTGAAGCGGCTGTCTGCGGGAATACCGTCATTATACTTGCCGGTCAGCGCGCCCGAGGCGAGGGGCGACCAGATCGTGGTGCCCAGGCCCATCAGGTCATAGAGCGGCAGATAGTCGTTCTCGACCTTCTCGCGCACGAACAGATTGTACTGTGGCTGCTCCATTACCGGTGGAGTGATCTTGAGGTCCTTGGCTACGGCCCAGGCCTCGGTCAGCTGCTGGGCGTTCCACTCGGAGGTGCCCCAATAGAGGATCTTGCCCTGAGTGACGAGGTTGTGCATCGCCCAGACAGTTTCCTCGATCGGGGTATCGATGTCCGGCCGGTGGCAGAAATAGAGATCGAGATAATCGACGCGCAGGCGCTTGAGTGCGGCATGGGCGGCTTCGGTGACATGCTTGCGGCTGAGACCCTTCTGGGTTGGCTTTTCCCCGCCCCAGAACACCTTGGACGAGACCGAGTAGCTGTCGCGGCTCCAGCCCAGCTTCTGCAGCGCTGCGCCCATCAGGGCTTCGGATTCGCCGGCTTCATAGCCTTCCGCATTGTCGAAGAAGTTGATGCCCTCGTCATAGGCGAGGCTCATCAGCGACATGGCCTCCTTCTCGTCGACCTGCTTGCCGAAGGTGACCCAGCTGCCCAGCGACAGTTCGCTGACCTTGAGGCCGGTTTTGCCCAAGCGACGATATTCCATGGTCTGTTCCTTGAAGTTGGCGGCAGTGCCGCAATTCATTCATCGTCATTTGACGATGGAGTGAAGGTTCTACGCCTGCCATTTGAGCCTGTAAAGCCGTCGCCCCTGCCGCTTTGAACCTGTGCCTGCGCCGCGCGTTGTGGATGGACGCACAGGAGGCTTTCATGCTGCTCAAGGACATCGACTCCACGGCCATCATCGCCGTTACTGACATGACCCATGCACGCGAGTTCTATGGTCGTCTGCTGGGGCTCGAAGAGGCGTCCAGCGATGACAATATCGCCCGCTATCACACCGGGCGAACTTCACTGGTGGTCTATAAATCCGATAACGCTGGCACCAATAAGGCCAATGCCGTTGTCTGGGGCGTTGGCCGCCAGATCGACGCTATTGTCGCCGACCTGCTGGGCAAGGGGATAAAGTTTGAGCATTATCCCGAAATGGGCATGGACTATGCCAATGGCATCCATTCGGCGGGGAGCTTCAAGGCCGCCTGGTTCAAGGATCCAGACGGCAATATTTTGCATCTCAATTCGATGTAGCTAAGGCAGCTTGCGCAAGAACGACGCCAGATTGTCGGTGATGTGGTGCACATGCGGGCCGCTGGCGCGACCCAGCTCCCACGCCTCGACCTGCTCATGAGCATAGTCCGGGCCCGCGACGACCTGAACGGTGGACATGCCGACATCATGCGGCACGACGAGGTTCTTTTCGAGATCGTCAAACATCACGGCGCGGCTGGGATCAATGCCGTGCAGTGCAAAGAAGCCGTCATAGGCTTCCCGGTGCGGCTTGGGCACGTAGGTCATGGCGCGAATGTCATGCACATGCTCGAACAAGCCATCCCCGCCGAGCTTTGAGAGCACCGAACGCGCATGGCCGGTATCTCCATTGGTCAGGATGAACTTGCGGCCGGGCAGGGCACGGATGGCCTCGACGAGATCGGGATGGGCCTCGACCGGGCTATAGTCGATGGCGTGGACCGTGTTGAGGAAGTCATCGGGGTCGATGGCATGCTTGAGCATCAACCCGTTCAGTGTGGTGCCGAAATCGCGGTAATAGCCCTTCTGCAGGGTGCGGGCGGCTTCGAAATCGAGCTGGGTGACGTTCATCACGTAATTGGTGATGCGCACGTCGATTTGTGCGAACAGGTTGCAACTGCGCGGATAGAGCGTGTTGTCGAGGTCAAAGACCCAGTCTGTGATGTGGGAGAGGCTGCGGATAGGCGGCGTAAGATCGTTCATCGTTCAACTATGCCGCAAATTCGGAAAAAATTCACCTAACGTCTGCGTGGGAGCGGCGCGAACGCCGCTCCCGGGAGCAATTATTCTGCCTGATTGGCGGTAACGCCAAGGCCAAGAGCCGTGATCAGGCCCGCTGGATTGGCCGCAGCGGCCATCAGCACCAGCACCGAGGTTGGCGATGGTGGGGCAACCTTGACTTCAAGGCTCTGTGGGTTGTCGAGGAAGGCCGAAACCGGTGGCACGACCAGATCGGTCAGCGCGGGAATGCCCGCCTGGCCGATCAGTGCCGGCAGCATCGACTTGATGCCCGATACGAAGGTTGCACGGTCGGTACCCGACTGGGTGGCGAAGAACTCCAGCAGCTTGCCCGCAAGCGAGGCATCGTCATAACGCACCGACGCGCCGACGATGGACACGCCCTGCATCAGCGCCATGGTGCTCATCATCTGGGCCTGAGCCTGCTCTTCGCTGGCGTCGCCTGAGGCGGCCATGGCGGCCTGCATGGCGTAGATCTGATCGAGAACCGCTGGCGTGAGACCGGTCAGGTCGGCCTTGAGGTTGATCTTGCCAACCTGCGGGAAGTCGAACTTGGCTTCATTGATCACCATGTGGCCATCGGCCATCGACCAGGTCACGTCCTGGGTGATGTTGCCCGAAATGTTGGTCAGGCCGAGGGCCTCGATAACAGCGCCGGCCGATGCGTCTTCTTCGCCCACGGTCGACAGATCCAGCCGGATATTGTTGGCGGCAAAGGTCGAGTGCAGATCGGTGAGCGCAGCCGCGCCCTGCTCGGGATTGAAGGTCGTGTTGCTCGTGATCGAGTCGATCGAGATGACCTCTTCCCCATCGCGGGTGACCGATAGCTTGCCGGTGCTGGCCGACTGCCAGAGCTGCAGGACCGCCACGGCTGGAATAGTGTCGCCAGCAGGCACGTAAATGCCGTCGACGCGAATGTCGCTCAGCGTGAGATGGCCCGTTGGGTCTTCGGCGAAGTCAGTGTCGATATCTGGAACGGTGAGCGAGGCAGCCTTGTAGCTGCCATCAGCGCCCTCGGTGACGCCCGAGAAGGTCAGCTCGGTGTCGATCACCACGGGCTCCATGCCGTCTTCTGCAGCCATCTGGGTGAGACCGACGGTCACGCCATCGACCGTGATGGTGTCGCCATCAAGAGTTGCCGTACCGAACTCGAGGTCATAACCGATGGTTTTGTAAACTTCGGCGACGCGATCAACAAAGGCCTGCGCGTCGAGTGCCATGGCGGGCTGCAGCATGATGCCGGTGGCAACGCCGGCCAGCAGGATCAGGCGGGTCTTGGTCATCATCATCAAATTCGTCTCCGGTCGATTATTGTGTTGTTGTAACGGTTCGGCGGCGGTCCAGTCTGCCGATTGCAATGGATTGCGGCGGAAAAACGCCCCAGCACTCAAGAAGTTACTTATTGCGCAAAGATAAGACGCCGGCGTGAAACACAACCTTTGCCAAGCGCCATGGTTTCAAAGTCGTTCGTGATCCAGAAATTGTCGATAGGCCGGGTTGTCGGTTTCGTTCCAATAGGGGAAGCCCACCGCATCGATGTGGGCGATGAAATCGGCGCGCGTGGCCTCCGGCACCTGCACGCCCACCAATACGCGGCCGTAATCAGCGCCATGATTGCGATAGTGGAACAGTGAAATGTTCCACTCGTCATTGAGGCCTTCGAGGAACTTCAGCAGCGCGCCCGGCCGCTCGGGGAACTGGAAGCGGTAGACGATCTCGTCGTCGAGATCATTGACCCGTCCGCCGACCATGTAGCGCACATGCAGCTTGGCCACTTCATTGTCGGTCATGTCGGTGACCGACAGGCGATTGGCCTCGAGCATGTCGATGACCTCGGCCTTTTCGACGTCACCACCGCTGAGCTTGATGCCGACAAAGATGCGCGCCGCTGCCCCATGGGCGAAGCGGTAGTTGAACTCGGTAATCGAGCGCTGGCCGATCAGGCGGATGAACTCGCGATAGCTGCCCTTGCGCTCGGGGATTTCGACCGCCAGCAAAGCCTCGGCCCGCTCGCCGATTTCGGCGCGTTCGGCGACGTAGCGCAGCCGGTCGAAATTGACATTGGCGCCTGAATTGATGGCGATCAGCGCCCCCTTGGGCGCGGTGCCGCGCTCGACTTCGCGACGGAGACCGGCCAGGGCCAGCGCGCCAGCCGGTTCGGCAATGGCGCGCATATCGTCAAAGATATCCTTGATCGCAGCACAGATTTCATCGGCGGTGACGGTAACGATATCGTCGAGCAGCTCGCGGCAGAGGCGGAAGGTTTCCTCCCCAACCTGACGCACGGCCACGCCATCGGCAAAAAGGCCCACCTGATCGAGTGCTACCGGATGGCCAGCTTCGATGGCCGCCTTCATGCTGGCGGCCTCTTCGGGTTCAACGCCGATCACCTTGATCTCCGGCCGGAGGAATTTGACGAAGGCTGCAATGCCCGCTGCCAACCCGCCGCCGCCGACCGGCACATAGATGGCGCCGATGTCGCCGGGATGCTGGCGCAGCAATTCCATGCCGATCGTGCCTTGCCCGGCAATGACGTCGGGGTCATCGAAGGGATGAACGACGACATAGCCGTTCTCTTCGGCCAGCTGGGCGGCGTGGGCGCGGGCGGCGTCGAAGCCATCGCCGAACAGCACGACCTCGCCGCCGCGACGGCGCACGGCGTCCACCTTGATCACCGGCGTCGTGGTCGGCATGACGACGACAGCGCGAATGCCAAGCCGGCTGGCCGATAGGGCCACGCCCTGCGCATGATTGCCGGCGGAGGCGCAGATCACGCCGCGCGAACGTTCTTCAGCGGTCAGGTGGGCGATGCGATTATGCGCGCCGCGGATCTTGAAGGAAAACACCGGCTGCATATCTTCGCGCTTGAGCAGCACATCCACACCCAGCCGCCCCGACAGCAGCGCCATGCGCTCCAGCGGCGTTTCTTCAGCCACTTCGTAGACCGAGGAGGTGAGAATACGGCGGACATAGTCCTGCATGGCGGCTGCTCCATCTATTCGAAGGCGATGGAAGCCCAGAGCGCGGTTTTGTCAATGCCGACGTGGAGAAACCCCGCGCGGCCAGATGGCGGTGCGGATGAAGCCAACAGCGTGCATGCGGCGAGCTGCGCCTCATGGGTTTTGTAATAAGTGAAGCGAAACTCGCCGCACGCGATGGGTTTTCGCAGTTGGCGGCATCCTTTGTCGGGGGCCTTCCCCGTCTCCGGTCCACGCAACCCACGGGGTTTACGAACATCCCCCGCTCCCATCTGCCCCCCACGGCCGGTTCGCGCGACCCGCTGGTGTCGTGAGGTGGTGGTGGGAGTATGCGGCGGAGTGGCGGTGGCGGGGATAAGTTTTTGGGGGAACTTCTCACCTGCAACGCTTCGTCACCCTCGGGCTTGACCCGAGGGGGTTTTTACAAGTGCAGAGCCCTCGGGTCGGGCCCGAGGGTGACGATTTGTGGGTGGGGCGTGATGGTGCGTTTGAAACTCCGTCTCGCCCATCCACAGATGCTGCCCTCGGACTTGATCCGAGGGCCATTGGCCGCTTGTGCCAGTTGGAGAGTGGCCCTCGGATCAAGCCCGAGGGCAGCCCGGTTGGTGGGGATGAGCTCGGAAGGGGAGGGATCTGAGGACCAACACGTATCCCACCGACCCATGCATCCGATGCATCTCAGCTTCTCAATCAAGTGATTGATTGGCCGATCTCGCGGGTCTATAGAGGCTGCCCGATCCTTGTGGACACATCTCGATGCAGTGCGACCAGCCGACCTTCAAGCGTGAAAGCGGTGATGAACGACGCCTTGCCATTGCGGCGGCGGCGCGGGCGCTGATCGTTGAAAAGGGGCTGGAAGGCCTGCGTACACGCGACATTGCCGCGCGCGTCGGCATCAACATCGCGACGCTGCACTATCACGTGCCCACCAAGGAGGCGCTGATTACGCTGGTGGCTGAGAGTATGCGCGACGACTTCAAGCGCCAGGCGCTGCGTCGCTCACGCCATGGCAAGACCGGACTTCAGCAGTTGCGAATGGAGTTCGAGGATTTCCAAGAGTCCCTCACCGATACGCCAGAGCTGATTACCGTGTTGACCGAGCTGATCGAAAAAGCCCGGCGCGATGCAGGGATCTCCAGCATCATGGCGCCGATGCACGATTTCTGGCGCTACCAGTTTGCCTCCATTTTCCGCCTCGGCGTTGACGATGGATCGTTCCGGACGGACGTCGATCCGGTCGCTGCTGCTCTCATTACCACCGGCGCGCTGATGTCATTCGGCCGGATCTGGACCGATTTCAGCGTCAGCTACGAACAGCTGACCACCGAACTCGAGCGCTCATTCATTCTCAAATCACCTTCGTAAGGACGTCTCCCATGTCTCCCACCGCTTATGCGCCACCTGCGCCAAATACGGCCGATCCGCGCCGCTGGCCGGCGCTGTTTATCCTGCTGATCGCCAACTTCATGAACCTGATCGACGTGACCATCGTCAACGTCGCGCTGCCGTCCATGCGGGAAGGCCTCGGGGCGACCGATAGCCAGATCGAATGGGTTGTGGCCGCCTATGTGCTGGCCTTCGCACTGGGCCTGCTGCCCTTTGGCCGCCTTGGAGATATCGTTGGCCGCACGACGCTATTCCTGTGGGGCGTTGCCGGTTTCACCATCGCCTCGGCGCTCTGTGGCCTGTCGCCCAATATCGAATTCCTCATTGTTGCCCGCGTGATCCAGGGTCTGGCTGGCGCCATGATGACGCCGCAGGTGCTGGCCATCGCCACCGTGACCTTCCCGCCCCATGAACGCGGGCAGGCCTTCTCGTTGTTCGGTCTGTCGGCAGGTCTCGCCTCGGTCTGCGGCCCCATCGTTGGCGGCCTTCTGATCTCGGCCCAGCTGTTTGGTCTCGACTGGCAGCCGATCTTCCTCGTCAACATTCCCGTCGGAATTGCCGCCGTGGTCGCCGGCTATTTCCTCATCCCACGCCTGCCTGGGCACTCCGCGCTCAAGAACGACTATGTCGGCATTGCTCTGTTCGGCGCCGGTATCGTCATGGTGGTGTTCCCCATCGTTGAGGGCCGCGCCTATGAATGGCCGCTCTGGTGCTTCGCCATGATTGTGGCGGGTGTCGCGAGCCTGATCGGTTTCGTGCTCTGGACCCGTGCCCGCGCCAAGGCCGGTCTGCCGCAACTGCTGAACTTTGATCTCATCGCCAATCGTGATTTCATGTTCGGCGCCTTCGTCATCACCGTCTTCGCCTCGGGCATTCCAGGCATGTTCATGGTGATCTCGATCCTGCTGCAGTCGGGCTTCGGCTTCAGCCCGCTGGAATCGGGCCTCACCAATACGCCGTTCTCGGTGGGGGTGCTGCTGGCCTCGTTCATTGCCGGCCGCTTTGGCTCGCGTTACCTGCGCGGACGTCTCGCGGCCTCCGGTGCGCTGCTGGCGGGCGGCATTGGTGCGCTGCACTTCATCATTGCTTCGACCGGCGATACCATTGACCACTGGAGCTTCCTGCCGCCGCTGCTGCTGGCCGGTATTGGTCTGGGTCTGGGCTTCTCGTCGCTGTTCCAGCTGGTGCTGCGCAATGTGCCCCATCGTGATGCTGGTGCCGGTTCGGGCGCTCTGCAGGCCTTTCAGCAGGTCGGTGGTGCGCTGGGCGTGGCACTGGTGGGCGAAATGTTCTTCGGTACGCTGTCGAGCGGCTTTGCCGCCGGCAATGCCCCACACGCTGCCTTCGCAGACGCAGCCAGCTTTGCGCTCTGGTATCAGGTCGGCAGCTTCCTGCTGGTTCTGCTCTTGGTCCCCTTCTTCAAAAAGGGCGGCGAACAAGGCCAGGGGCAGGGGCGCGGCGCCCCTGCGCATGTGGCCATCGAGGTCTGATAAAAAGAAAGGCCGCCCACTGGGCGGCCTTTTTGTTTGGCGGTGATTTCAGCGCTTAACGCACGATCAGCGTACCAGCACCATGCTCGGTGAACAGTTCCACCAGCACCACGTGTGGCGTCTTGCCATTGAGGATCACGACACCCTCAACACCGTTGTCCAGCGCTTCGAGGCACGTTTCGACCTTGGGGATCATGCCACCCGAAATGGTGCCGTCAGCGATCAGCTCCTTGGCTTCCTTGACGGTCAGCTCAGGCATCAGCTTGCCGTTCTTGTCGAGCACGCCGGGAACGTCGGTCAGGAACAACAGGCGCTTGGCACCGAGCGAGCCGGCAATGGCGCCAGCAAAGGTATCGGCGTTGATATTGTAGGTATTGCCGTCGCGGCCGGGGGCAACCGGGGCAATGACCGGGATCATCTCTGAGCGGGCCAGAAGGTCGAGCAGCGTGCGATCGACTTCGACGGGTTCACCGACAAAGCCGAGATCAATGACGCGCTCGATATTGGAAGTCGGGTCTTTGACGGTCTTCTCTGCCTTTTTGGCAAAGACCATATTGCCGTCCTTACCGCACAGGCCAATGGCCCACTCGCCCTCTGCATTGATGAGGGCGACGATTTCCTTGTTGATCGAGCCGGCCAGCACCATCTCGACGACTTCCATCGTCCGCGCGTCGGTGACGCGCAGGCCACCTTCGAACTTGGATTCGATGCCGAGCTTGGCGAGCATGGAGGCGATCTGCGGGCCGCCGCCATGCACCACGATCGGGTTGACCTTGGATTGCTTGAGCAGAGCGATATCGCGTGCAAAGGCCTGGCCCAGCACGGCATCACCCATGGCGTGGCCGCCGTATTTGACCACAACGGTCTTGCCCTCATAGCGCTGCATATAGGGCAGGGCCTGGGCAAGGATGCCAGCGTCGTGGGAAAAGCGGTCGGTCGAGTTGTTCTGATCGGTCATGACGGACCTGTTCCCCTGATAAGGCGGCGCAAAAATGACCGGACGGGTCTAGAACATCATTGCACAAAGGAAAAGACGGTTCTCATGGCAAATGTTATGATCCATTGTGCGCATGGCCGCGTTATGACCCTGCCGGACATCGCGCAGCGCAGGGATGAGTGATGGGTAACGGCCAGGGGGCGGGCTAAACCATGACCACGCAAACGCCATCGCAAGACATCGCCGATCTTATTTCCCGTTGCGCCATGCGCGATCGGGCGGCGTTCCGCACGCTGTATGACCGCACCAGCGCGAAACTCTTCGGCGTCGTGTTGCGTATCTTGAGAGATCGTTCAGAGGCCGAAGAGGCCATTCAGGAAGTCTATGTAAAGGTTTGGCAGCGTGCCGACCGATACGTGGCCGGTGCGACCAGCCCGATTAGCTGGCTCGTGGCGGTGGCGCGTAATCACGCGCTCGACATTCTGCGGGCCCGACGCCCGGTCTCCGACGATATCGACGTGGCGCTGGAAATACCCGACGCCGGACCCAGCCCCGAACGTGCCGCTGAGGACAGCGACGAGAGGGGCCGGATTGAGAAATGCCTTGGCCTGCTCGATGTCGAGCGCGCCGATGCCGTGCGCGGCGCCTACCTCGATGGCTTCAGCTACGAGGAATTGGCTGAACGCTACGCGGTGCCACTGAACACGATGCGGACCTGGCTGCGCCGAAGTCTCATCAAACTGAGAGAGTGCCTCACAGCATGACAACGCCCGAAGACATTGATGGAGACGACGGCGGCGCCAAAACCGTCGTGGCTGAATATGTGCTCGGCCTGCTGCCAGCTGGGGAGCATGAGCGCATTGGCCGCCTGATCGAGGACGATCAGGCCCTGCGCGCCGAACGCGATTTCTGGATCAGCCGCTTTGGCGCGCTTAACAGCGATTATGAAGAGGTCGCCCCGCCCGGCCATCTCTATTCCGGGATCGAAGCCCGCGCCTTTGGCGCTGCGGCACCACCGCGCAAAGCTTCGATCTGGGAATCCCTACTGGTGTGGCGCAGCATTGCGGCGGGTGCACTGGCGGTGGCAGTCGCTGCGGTGGGTTTCAACTTGATGCAGCCGGCGCGCGACGTCGCGAGCCTCACCACCCAGCTGGTGGCGGCGCTTGAGGAGGAGGGCAGCAATGTCAAATTCGTCGCGCTCTATGACGGCAGTGGCAATGTGCGACTGACCGCGCTGTCCGGCGAAGCGGTGCCGCAAAAGGATTTTGAGCTCTGGGCCATTCAGGGTGGTAATAACCCCATCTCCATGGGCGTCATTCCGGTCGGCGAACGCTCCAGTGTCACCATCGCGCCAGACGTTCTGGCGGGCTGGGGCGAAGGCTCGGTGCTGGCGATTACGCTTGAGCAATCGGGCGGCTCGCCGGACGGCACGCCGCATGGCCCGATTGTCGCCAAGGGTGCTGTCACCGCCATCTAAAAATCAGCGACTCGTATTTCTACGGGGTGGATGGCCAAGCGCTATCCACCCCGTATCGTTTTGACCTGCCGAATGTTTTTCACGGTTGAAAGTTTTTTCGATCTTTTTGTGCCTGAGCCGAAACAGCTGAAACTTAATCGGAAAAGCGCCCGTTCCTTTCATTGTCCCAGCCGATCAACGGGAACAAAATTCGAGGAAGGAACAAACAAATGACCATCTCTCTGCGCGCCCTGACCCTGGCTTCCGTGCTGACCCTGTCGTCCTTCGCTGGCGTTGCTGCCTTTGCTGCTGACAACCCAATGGTTGGTGGCGCTGCCATGTATGCCGACAAGAACATCATCGAAAACGCCGTCAACTCTGCCGACCACACCACGCTGGTTGCTGCCGTCAAAGCTGCCGGCCTTGTCGATACACTGTCGGGCCCTGGCCCATTCACCGTTCTGGCCCCAACCAACGAAGCCTTTGCCGCCCTGCCTGCTGGCACGGTCGACAATCTGCTGAAGCCAGAAAACAAGGACATGCTGACCAAGATCCTGACCTGTCACGTGATCGCGGCCAAGGCCCTCTCGACCGACATCGCGTCCATGGTCAAGGCTGATGGCGGCAAGCATGTCGTTGACACCGTTGGTGGCTGCAAGCTGACGCTCGAAGACAATGGCGGCAAGATCACCGTGACCGACGAAAACGGTACCGTGGCCAATGTCACCATCGCTGACGTCAACCAGTCGAACGGCGTGATCCACGTCATCGACAAGGTGCTGACCCCAAAGATGTAACCAGACAGACCGCCATTGCGAATGGCGGTTTGAGAGAGGCCGCTGCCCTCGCGGCCTCTCACCATAACTTGACGTGCCATTGCCCCCGCCCCGGATCTACAATGGCCGTCATATGCCCCGCGTCACGGCTCGTTCTCCTCCACGCGAGCCGGGGCGCGGGACTTATTTGCAAAGGACGAGATCATGGACATCACGCGTCGTAATTTGCTGTTGGGTGGCACCGCCATCGCTGCGCTTTCGGGCTTCGCGCTGTTTCGTCCCATGGGCGAAACCGTGGCCGCTGAGGGCGACTTTCCCTATAAGCTGAGCGACGATGAGTGGAAGGCCAAGCTCTCGCCCGAAGCCTATGATGTGCTGCGCCACGAAGGCACCGAGCGCCCTTATACCTCGCCGCTCAATGACGAGCATAGCGCGGGCACTTTCGTCTGCGCCGGGTGTGCGCTGCCCCTGTTTCTGTCGGACACCAAGTTCGATAGCGGCACCGGTTGGCCGAGCTTCTACACCTTTATTCCAGGCGCTCTGGGCACCACCAGCGATACCTCGCTGTTTATGGAGCGCACCGAAGTGCACTGCTCCAATTGCGGTGGCCATCAGGGCCACGTGTTCAACGATGGCCCCCAGCCCACGGGCCTGCGCTATTGCATCAACGGCGTCTCGCTCGCCTTCGTGCCCAAGGCGGCTTAGCCCGTTGATTGTTGAGGCTCGATATCGATATGTGTGAGCAATAGCCTCACGCACGAGATCCGCCCATGAAGCTCACCATCATCCAGACCGGCGATGTGCCCGTATCCCTGAGGAATGACTTCGGGCCCTATCGGCGGATGTTCGAGAAAATGTTCGACGCGACGGGGCAGGGTTTCAACTATGACACGGTGCCCGTCTCAGACGGCGCGCCCATGCCCGATCCCGCCTCGCTCGATGCCATCGTCATCACCGGCTCGGCTGCCGGTGTCTATGATGATCTGCCCTGGCTCAATCCGCTGCGCGAGTTCGTGCGCGACGCCTATGGCAAGCGCACGCCCATGCTCGGCATCTGCTTTGGCCATCAGATCATGGCCGATGCACTGGGGGGCGATGTCCGTCAGTCTGAAAAGGGCTGGGGCCTTGGTCGCCACACCTATCGCGTGGTCGGACGGCCCGACTACATGCGCGGCGCACCCCCAACGTTGGCGGTCGCCTGTTCGCATCAGGATCAGGTTATCGCGCCGCCGCGCGAGGCCGAGGTGATCCTGGCCTCCGACTTCACCCCCAATGCGGGGCTGGCCTATCGCAACGGCGCGGCGCTGAGTTTTCAGCCCCATCCCGAATTTGCCGATGACTATACTTTGGCGCTGGCCGAGCTGCGGCGCGGCAAAGCCCCAGACTCGGTTGTGGACAAGGCTGTTGCCTCAGTTGCCACACCGTCCAGCAGTGCAGATGTTGCTGGCTATATCGGGCAGTTCTTCAAGGGGCGCTGAAATGGCAGTGTTGGACATGGTATCGGTGGTCGATACCTATCTTGATGATTTGCAGCACGCCCGAAAGCCCGAGGTGCTGACCCTGCGGCGCCTGATCCTCGATGCCGTGCCCGATCTGGTCGAGCGCATCAAGTGGAACGCCCCCAGCTTCGGTCTGGGCGCTGACGACCGCATCACCATGCGCCTGCACCCCGGTGATCGTGTCCAGCTGATCCTGCATCGTGGCGCCAAAGCCGGCGCCGACGATTTCTTCCGCTTCGAAGATCCCGCCAAGCTTTTGTCCTGGGCCGCACCCGATCGCGGCGTGGTGACCATCCGCGATGCCAACGATCTTACCGCCAAAGCCGAAGCCCTCAGCGAAGTCCTGCGCCGCTGGGTGGCGTGCACGACACGGTAATTTTGGGCTGACTGGCTGGGCACCGGTGCCCACAGGTGTTTTGCTTGGGCTGCACCGAACCCGCTCCTCGTCAGCTTTTTTGCCGACGAGGAAGCAGGATGGGACAGACGATGTGGCCACGTAACATCGTCCGCCTCGCACAGCTCTGGGCTAGGCCCCCAATGCCCAATCCATTCAACTCTCAGAGCCCTATGCCCCGGATGAAGTTGATTGACCTTCGGGCGAACCGTTCCCAGTCACTTGGATTGTCGTGCTCGACAACCAGATGATCCGCCGCTGTTTTATGGAAGTTCTGAGCAAGTAGACGCCAGTCGATGATGCCATCGCCCGTCGCCGTCCACCCCTCATCCACAGTCGTGCCTGCAGGAGCTGTGTCTTTGGTCTGGATAGCAATGATCCGGTCCGCAAAACGCTGGATTTCACCTGCTGGGTCGACGCCGGCTCGCACGATCCAGCCACAGTCGATTTCGAACCAGACGTCCTTGCCCCCCGCTTCGAAGATATGATCGATGGGACGTGTTCCATCGGGTAGCGGCACGAACTCGAAATCGTGGTTGTGCCAGGCAACCTTGAGGCCGTGGGATGATGCGGCGTCTGCGCCACGTCCGAGTTTTTCGCCCAAGGCCCGATAGTAATCCGCCGTCGGTTCGCGTTCTTCGGCGGTTACATAGGGCGGGATCAGCACATTGGCGCCGAGGGTTAAGGCGATATCGATGAAACGATTGGGCTCATCGACCAACCCAGACAGGGGCATGTGAAAGCCATAACAGGCGAGGCCAGCATCATCGAGTTGGCGCCGGAACAGCGACGGATCGGCTTCATACGCTGGCAGCCAAGGTTCAATTGCGTCGTATCCCATGGCCTTGAGTAAGGGCAATTGTGCTGCGAGTGGTGGAAAGTAGCGTGAGGAGTAGAGCTGATAGGCGATCTTGTAGGTCATGGAATGCCCCTAGCCCTGAGGATGCTTGTCTTTGTCGAACTCGAGCAGCTCAACCATCACACCGAGATCTTTGACGGTGTCGTAGTAGGCGTAACGCCCATGACTGCCATCAAACTCGCCACGCTGCAGCAGTCGGTGCCCCTTGCCTTCGAGATAGGCGTTGCGCTCCGTGAGGTTACGCGTCTTGAACGCGATGTGATGGCACCCCGGCCCTTTCTCTTCGAGCAAATCACGCCAGGCACTTTGTTCCGGGCCGGGCTGGAGAAACTCCACATCGATATTGCCGAATTTGAACATCATGATGCGGCAGCCGACATTGGCGGGTTTGCCATTATAGATGGCTTGCGCCTCTTCTGGCTCAGCGGCCTTGCCTTCGGTCGGCATGGGCTTTCCGGTGAGGTCCGCGAACCATTGGGCAGATTTGATAACATCGTGGGTGACGAAGCAGATTTGCATCACCGCGTCTTCGTCCAGCAAGCGCGTGTCCATTTTGGTCGTCCAACTCGTGTTAAAATAAACCGGCGGCCCAAGCTTGTCGGGTCGCCGGCCTCCGGGGAGGATAGGGTTAGCCGAGGATGGTCTCGTAATTGTCCTTGAGCTTGGCGATCACGTCCTCAACGCTCATCGAGGGATCGCCCCAGTAGTTGAACACAACGTCCCAAATCGAACTCTGCCAATCGGAGTCGACTGTGTTGTTCGGGCTCTGCACCTGCCGCGCCGGGTCGGCAAGAATGCTCAACACTTCTGTGCTGCATGCATCAAGGCTGGCCGCAGGCGCATCAAGACGCACAGGAGTTGACCCCTTCGCGGCTGAGAACTTGGCCTGAATCTCTGGATCGACGACCACGGATGCGAAGTCGAGTTCTGCGGCTTTCATCTCATCAGATACGCCGCCGAGCAGACCCCAGGCGTCAACCGTGACAACGACGGATTTGGCTCCGGGGATTTCGACACAGCCGAAGTCTTTGCCGGCCACCTTGCCAGCGCCCAGCCATTCACCTTTCATCCAGTCGCCATGCACCTGCATGAGAGCCTTGCCCGTGATCACCTGATTGGTGGTCTCGTTCCACGGGCGGTTCTGTGCCTCGCGGCCAGCTTCCTGTGAGAATAGGCGCAGGGTTTCCAGCGTTTTGGCGAAGGCTGGGTCATCAAACACGGCAGGATCGACGTCACCACCATAGATGCTGCTGTAGATGTCAGGACCGGCGATGGCGGCAACCAGAGCGTGCATCAGATAACCGACCTGGAAAGGCTGGCTCCCGACAGCGACCGGTGCATAGCCTGCGTCGCGGACCTTCTGAAAGTCTGCGAACATCGCATCAAGCGAGGTCCAGGATGCCGGATCGACACCCACGGCGGCGGCAACGTCCTTATTGTAGTAGACCATACCGTCGATATGGAGGGCAGTAGGCACCTTGACGATCTCGCCATCAACGGCGATCGACGCAGCTACCGCAGCTGGAAGATTTTCCGTGACGTGATTGTCGGTGTACCACTGCGTCAGCGGGAAGCCGAAGCCCATGCCGGCCAGATCGCGATAGACGCCGGGATTGGACTCCATGAACACATTCGGGGGCTGACCACCTGTTACCAGGCTCATCAAATTGACGTTTGAGCCGGTATTGTGCGGGATCGCAATGTCGGTCCAGGTGTGGCCTTTGGCTTCTATACCTGCTTTGAGGACATTGAGGGCCGCCACTTCGGGCGCGGCCGACCAGCTATGATAAACAACAAGATCCGCTGCCATGGCGCCAAACGATGTGGCTCCCAGCAACAAACCGGCGGCAAGGCCGGGCAGTATTCTTGAAGACATCTCTCTCTCCCTTGTGATGTCGGCTTACATCCGCTGCCCGCTCCGGGCGTCGAATAGGTTGGCCTTGCCTCTGAGGTAACGCACCGTCGCGTGCTCGCCGGGCTTCAGCCGGGCAGCGATGTCGGGGTCGACACGAAGGGCAAGAAGTTCGTTTTCAAAATTGAAATAGGCGCTGGCATCAGGGCCGGTGCGCTCTGCGTATTGAACCGGGATGTCAAAGGTTGCGGCACCGTCACCGGCGCCCACCAGGAAGTGCTCGGGGCGCAGGCCCGCGATCACGTCCTCGCCGTCCTTGGGAGGCGCGACGAAATTGTAGTCGGAAACGTCAAAACGCACGCCGGATGGGAATACCGCCTCGACCTTGCCCCCGCCAACGGCAAGCTTGGCAGGGCGCAGATTCATTCCGGGAGAACCGATAAAGCTAGCGACAAACAGATTGGCAGGGCGCTCGTAGATATCGTCCGGGGTTCCGAACTGCTGAATGACACCACCGTTCATGACCGCAATCTTGGTTGCCATGGTCATGGCTTCGATCTGGTCGTGCGTTACATAGACGATGGTGTGCTTCAGAGTGTCGTGCAGCTTCTTGATCTCGAGCCGCATCTCGGTGCGCAACTTGGCATCGAGGTTCGATAAGGGCTCGTCGAATAGGAACACACCGACATTCTTGACCAGGGCCCGACCGATGGCCACGCGTTGGCGCTGTCCGCCAGAGAGGTTTGCGGGCTTGCGGTTCAGCAGTGGTTCGATCTGCAAGAGCTTGGCGGCCCAAGCGATCCGCTTTTCAATTTCCTCACGCGGCAGCTTGCTGGCCGCGAGGCCGAACTTGAGGTTGCCGTGCACGGTTTTCGTTGGATAGAGCGCATAGGACTGGAACACCATGGCAAGGCCACGGTCTTTGGGGTCGACGTCAGTCACGTCGCGGTCGCCGATCATGATGCGCCCGTCTGTCACGTCCAACAGCCCCGCCAACAAGTTCAACAGCGTGGTCTTGCCGCAACCGGAGGGACCGAGCAGGACGAGGAAATCGCCGTCGTCGATTGCCAGATTGAGATCGTCGAGAACCTGGACTTGACCATAGGTCTTGGTGATGTGCTCAAAGCTTACACGTGGCATGACAGTTCCGATCAACCCTTGATGGCGCCGGCGGTAATGCCCTGAACGAAGAGCTTTCCGACGAAGAAGTAGATGACGAGTGGGGGGATGGCGGTCAGCAATGCCGCGGCCATGTTGTCGTTGTAACGGGTCACACCGGTGGAGATGGTAATGAGGTTCGCCAGGTTTACCGTCATCGGCTGGCTCCCCGGCCCACCGAAGGTCACCCCGATCAGATAGTCGTTCCAGATGCTGGTGATCTGCATGATCAGAACGACGATCAGGATGTTTCCCGACATAGGCAAAATAATCTCCGTGAAGATGCGCCAGAAGGAGCCAGAGTCCATCACCGCAGCGCTCATGATCTCCTGCGGGATATCTTTGTAGTAGTTGCGGAAGATCAGGGTCAGCACGGGCATGGCTAGCACCGCATGAACCAGAGCCACGCCCCAAATGCTGCCGTAGACTTTAAGCGCAGCCGTCATCGAGATCAGAGGGAACATGATGATCTGGAAAGGCACAAAGGCGCAGATAAACAGGATGAACAGGAACGCTCCCGCCCAGCGCACATTCCACAATGCCAGCGCATATCCTGTGATCATCGAGATCCCGATCGAGAGGATCAGCGACGGGATGAGAATGGACACCGAACTCCAGAATCCGACCTTGAGGCCGTTGCAGTTGATGCCGGAACACGCGCTGTTCCACGCATGGTCCCATGCCTCGAGTGTCCACACATACGGCAACGAAAACATCGCGCCTTCGCGGATCTGATCCATCGTCTTGAAGGACGTGACGACCACGACATAGAGCGGAATGCAGAAGAACAGCGCGCAGAGCGCCAAGAAAACAAGAACGGCAATAGAGCGGCCGGTGATCGTCTTCTTTTTACGCGGGAAATAGGGCGCGCGACTGACTGTAACCTCGCCCTTGGCATTGCGCGCGGCAATCGTAATCTCGCTCATTTTGCAATCCTCGCGCTGCGGCGTTGTTGCCATGCTGTCAGCAGCACCAGGGGCAGAAACACGATGGCCGTGATCACCAGCATCATCACCGCGGCGGCCGAGGCGAAGCCGAGATTGCCGCGACCGGTCATGGCCTGGATGGTGAAGAAAGCGGGCACATAGGTGGACTGGCCGGGGCCGCCATTGGTCATGGCAACAACAACGTCATATGCCTTGATCACGCCGAGTGAGAGCAGAATGGCGCAGGTGACAAATGTGAACTTCATCATCGGAATGATGATCTGGGTGTAGAGCTTCCAGAGGCTGACGCCGTCGAGGCGCGCGGCGCTCCAGATCTCCGAATTGATCGACTTGAGGCCTGCCAGCATCAGCGCCATGTAGAAGCCGGAACTCTGCCAGACCGAAGCCAGAATGATCGCCCACATGGCGGTTTCCCCGCTGGAGAGCCAGCTGGCATTGACCCAAGTCAGCCCCAACGAGTGCAGGAAAGGCTCGACGCCATATTCCGGATTGAAAATCCAACGCCAGGCAGCACCGGTGACAATCAGGGAAATAGCCAGAGGATAGAGGAACACCGTGCGGAAGAAACTCTCGCCGCGTCGTTCGCGGTCGATCATGGCGGCTAGCACAAAGCCAAAAACAATGGCCAGCGCGCTACCAATCCCCAGGATGATGAGGTTCTGCAAAGAGATTGCCCAGGCATCGTCCCTGAACAGACGATCATATTGGCGGAACCAATCACTCCAGTCGATGGTGTACTCTGGAATGCGCCGACTGCGGGTCAGCGACAGATAAACCGTCCAGATGATGCCGCCGACGAAGGCAACAAGCGTCACCGCAATAGCTGGCACGAGCGCCAGTTGCGGCGACCATCGGCTCCAGCGTAAGGCCATGGTCTCTCCTCCCATACGCGCCGGGCGGATTTGTCCGCTCTTCGTCGCGCCAACTCTTGCGAGTTGTATTAGCGTTAAACTAAGATCACGAAAAACGATCCGTCAATAGCAAAAGCAGCACTTCATCCGCTAGGACCCACCGCTTTCGGCCGGCCGGACATAACAAGCGCAGCAATGAGGAGAAATAATAATGCAAAATCAAACGAATATACCCCAAATGGGCTTCGGCACCTATGGGCGGCAAGGCGACGCTGGCATTGCCGCTCTGCTGGTTGCCCTTGAAACCGGCTATCGTCACTTCGACACGGCGCAGGACTATGACACGGAGACAGAGGTCGGTGAGGCGATCAAGCGATCCGGACTCAAGCGCAGCGATGTATTTGTTACCACCAAGATCAGCACGCACAATCTCGGCCCCGGACAACTCATCCCTTCACTGGAACGTAGCCTCGACACGCTCCAACTCGACCAGCTCGACCTCACGCTTATCCACTGGCCCTCACCAAATGGCGCGGTGCCACTTGAGGTCTATATTGAGCAGCTTGCAGAAGCGCATGCACTGGGGTTAACGAAATTGGTCGGCGTTTCCAACTTCACCATAGCCCTGCTCGAGCAAGCGAAGGCATCGATGGGCGATGTTCCGATCAGCAACAACCAGGTTGAGCTCAATCCCCTCCTGCAAAACAAACGTCTTGCAACCCATTGTAAAAATGAAGGGATTTCGGTCACCTGCTACCTGCCAATCGCACGTGGTGTGTTGGGTGACGTGCCGATCATTCGCGATTTGGCCATCAAATACCATGCAACGCCGGAGCAGATCGCCTTGGCCTTCGAGTTTGCCAAAGGCTACATCGCCATTCCCACATCTGGTCGCGCAGAACGCATTCGTGCCAACTTTGAAGCAATCAAACTGTCGTTATCGGTAGAGGACATCGCCGCAATTGAAAGCGTTGATTGCGGCCAGCGCGCCATCAATCCGGACTGGGGTCCAAACTGGGACTGAGCACCATGCAGGCAGTTGACAAGCCAAACGCTTGCGATAGATGCTAGGCGTATTAACGTTCCTACGGTCTGTGCCAATGACGTAGGGAGCGATCTGCGGGCATCCAGTTCGCAGATGAAAACGCAGTGACCGCAATAGGTCGGGAGGAATTATGAAGGGCATTACGAGTCTGGGCCACGTTGCTATCAACGTGATCGATCTGGAAAAATCGCTCGACTACTACGTCAACAAGCTGGGTTTTCCAGAAATGCTGCGCCTGAAACGCGACGATGGCGAAACGTGGCTGGTTTATCTCCGCATCACGGACGATCAGTATCTCGAAATCTT
Source organism: Devosia epidermidihirudinis (assembly GCF_000971295.1). GTDB lineage: Bacteria > Pseudomonadota > Alphaproteobacteria > Rhizobiales > Devosiaceae > Devosia > Devosia epidermidihirudinis. The sequence goes on from NZ_LANJ01000016.1 coordinate 495,380, forward strand.
CCCTGGCGCTGAAAATGATCGCGCGCCGGCCAGCTGGCACACCAATGGCATGACCCATATGTGCTGGACCATTGAAGACCTCGATGGGACCGTTGCCCGTATGAAAGCAGCTGGCATTCAGTTGCTCTCCGAGCCCAGCCAGGGACTCGACGGCAATCGCCAAGCGTGGCTGGAAGACCCCGATGGCAACCGTATCGAGTTGATGGAAATGCATCCCGATTGCCTGCAGTACCAGGCCATCAAACGCCTCCGTGCTGAAGGCGTCTGATCAAAATCGAGCCCGTCAGGTCAATTATTGTCTGTTCCCCAGAATTCAGACCGAACAACACTTGCCGCCATTACAAAACGGCGTAGTACGCAAGTAGCATGGCGCGATTGTCGCCTAGAGCAGGTCTGAAGTCATGGGCAAATCGATCATACGATTAAAGGACATCGCTGACCGGACGGGCTTTTCCGTCAACACCGTGTCGTTGGCGCTGCGACAGAGCCCCCGCATTCCGGAGGAAACTGCCCAACTCATCCGCGAAGCGGCCGAGGCACTGAACTACCTGCCCAATCAGGTTGCAAAATCGCTGGTCAGCCGCGAGACCAAGACCATTGGGCTTGTTCTGACGGACATCACCATTCCAACCCTGACCCGAACCGCGCAAGCGATGGAGCTGGCGCTTGCAGAGCGCGGCTATTCTACGCTTTTTGCCACGTCAAATAACGACCCTGCCGAAGAGCGCCGGGTCATAGAGATGTTCCGCTCCCGACAGGTCGACGGAATGCTCATTTATCCACACCGCCACCGCGAGCTGGACCATATCCATAAACTTCGTCGGGCGAACTATCCCATCGTTTTGCTGGTTGGTGACCCCTCAGCGGGCATCGATGCGGTGTGCATTGACGAGTTCGACGGGGCGTTCCGCGCTGTCCAGCACCTCACCGAGATGGGCCATGTTCGCATCGGTATATTGGATAGCTCGAACCCGATCGGCAACTCCGAGAAGCTGGAAGGCTATGTCAAAGCCTTGAGCGACGCCGATATCGCCTTCGATGCTTCGCTTTTCGTAGACCCCCAAGGCCACTCTGTGATCCGCGGTTTTTGGGCGATGGACACTTTGATGAGCAAGCCTGACCGACCAACTGCGGTTTTCTGTGCAAATGACTCCCTTGCACTCGGGGCGCTGCGATGGACGCAAAAACATGGTCTGCGCGTACCTGACGAAATTGCGATTATCGGCTTCGATAATATCGAGTTCGCCGAACACGCAGCGACGCCGATCTCCAGTGTGCACTATGACGTGCAGATGGTAACCGACCTTGCAGTCGACCGCTTGGTGGGGCTTATCAAGGCCGGTGACAAACTGCCCGCCCCCCGGGTCACCATGATCGAGCCGTCGATTATCGTGCGTGAAAGCACCAACGGGCGCGTGGTCCAGCGTTCTGGGCGAGCTCTGTAGGGCTTGGGTACCACCACCGTAACCGAAATCTGCCGAGCCGCCCTCGGGTCGGGGGAGTGAAGAGGGCGTCCCCGAGAGTGACGCAAACGGACTTGCACTGCGCTAGGTGCTAAAGCCGAGCGCGTACGCCCGGCGATTTGCGCGAAAGCACAAGGGAGACGGACCAACGCCTCTGCGAACCAACAGAGGCAGGTGCGTGCCCAGCAAAATTCAGAGTGTTGAGCTTCATCAAAAGGATGAAATGGCGCGCCCTAAGAGATTCGAACTCCTGACCCCCAGATTCGTAGTCTGGTGCTCTATCCAGCTGAGCTAAGGGCGCGCACTACCGTTTGAAACGGTGGTTCAGGGCCTTGCGAAGTCCGCATCGCCCTGAAGCGACGCCACCCATACAGAGGTGATTTGTGCTTGGCAAGCGCACTCTAAAAGTTTTTAGCGGGAAGTTGTGACGATCAGCTGACACGCAGCGTTTTCGGCAGGATGATATCGAAGCGCGTCCCGACGGGTTGATCGACCAGGATCAGCCTGCCGCCGTGGGCTTCCGTGATCTCGCGGGCGATGGCGAGGCCCAATCCGGTCCCCCCTGCACGGGCAGAGCCTTCAAAAGCAACGAACAAATTATCTCGCGCCCGTTGTGGCAGGCCCGGCCCGTTATCCACAAAGGCGAGCACAATCTCGTCCGAGGAATCGATCTGGGAGACGGAAATCTCCTTCGGCGGCGAATCGGCGCGAACAGATTCGAGAGCCTCCCGGGCATTCTTGAGCAGGTTGAGCAGCACGCGCGCGAATTGCCCCGCATCGACATTCAAAATCAGATCGTCTGGAATGCCATTGCGGAAGCTGATGCTGGGATGCCCCACAAGGCGCGCGTCAAACGCAGCGTCCTCAATGAGCGCCCGCAGGGTCACCGGGGCCATCACAGGGGGCGCCGCGGTCTCGCGGCCATAATCGAGCACCGACTGAGCAAAGCCGATGGCCCGATCGAGTGTGGTCACAAGGCGCGGCGCCAGCCGCTGCACCTTGGGATCGTCCAGCGTCGCCACCTGATCGGACAGCAATTGGGCCGAGGTCAGCGTGTTGCGCAGGTCGTGATTGATCTTGGCGACGGCCAGCCCGAGGTCGGCCAGGTGCCGGCGTTGGCGCAGCATGGAGAACAGGTCGGACTCCATGGCCGCCAGTTCTCGCTCGACAATGCCGATTTCATCTCGGCGCGGCGACGGTGCGATAATGAGGCTCGCATTTTCCGGCTCCTGGCGAAACGCCAGCATATTGGCGGTCAGACGGCGTACCGGATGGATGAAGAGGCGGCTGACCAGAAGGTAGAGCGCCAGGGCCGAAATAGCGGCAATGACCAGCGAGGCCAGGAAAATGTCGCGCGAATAGACCCACATGTCCTGGCGCAGCGGGCGCTCGGGCATCAGCAGTTCGACGAGGCTTTCATCGAGATCACCTTCACCCACAATGCGCAGGGTCCGGCCGGGGCCAGCAAACAGCGTATCGATGGCGCCAACGATCAATGTGGGCAGATCGCGCTGGCGCATGTCGGCGGTGACAACGACATCGGGCGTCACCGGGTTGGCCAGTTCGATGAGCTGGCTCTGCCCTTCCCGGCGATAGACGATGGCATTGGCGCCAGCGGAGGTCAGCAGGCGGTCAGTAAGGTTGCGCGGCAGGGCCATGACATCGGGCACGGCATCGAGCACTCGGGCGGCCACGACGCCGACGCGCAGGCGATCATCGAGCCAGCTGGAGCGGAAATTGGCGAGCGAGGGCAGATAGACCACGATGGTGACGACCAAAATCACCATGGTGATGGTGGCGATCAACTTGATCGAAAGGCCGGAAAACCATTTTGGCAAAACGCGACGTTCGGCTGTCATTACAAGACAATATAGGGATAATGGCCCGGCGCGTCAGCCCCCGCCGCGTGCGCGTCAGGGTAGCAATCGACGCAGGTCCATTCGGCGTTTCGTCCAGAGGCTAAGCGGCCGCAAAGCGCGCGCCTGACGGCCCAGATCGGCGAGGACCGCCGCAGGACTGGCGGGCGGCAATGCGAGGCCGGCCAGATCGGCAGCCGGTGTTTTGCTGGCCATCGCGAGGGCGACCATCGCCGCGACTTCGCCCGCCGCGGGTCCGATCGCCGTGCCACCCCGGATTTCACCCTGGCGGCCCACGATGAGCTTGGCCATGCCGGAGGCTTCGCCGCGCGCGCGGGCGCCGTCATTTTCCGCCAGCCCGGAGCGAAGAATGGTTTGTCCGGCGCGGAGGTGACGGCTGGGTTCGAGCTGACCGACCTGGGCAAAGGTTGGTTCGGTCGCGACGACGCTGGGGACGCTTGCGGCATCGAATCGGTCGGCACGGCCGAGCAGGATGCGATCGAGAACGATGTCAGCCTGTCGCGCGGCGGCTTGCGGGCGATCTTCACCAGCGGCCCCGCCGATGGCGCTGATGCGGGCGTTGGTGGTCTGGCCATACTCATTGAGTCGCAGGCGCTCTGGCCGCACAGAATCGCGACGCAGGTTGAGTTGGGTCAACCACGGTGCATCGAGATCAGGCTGGCGACCGAGCGCCACCAGCACATGGGAGACGTCGAGGTTTTCTGCGCTACCATCAGCGTGGCGCAGAGCAATGCCGGTTCCCTGGTTGCGCGGCAGGATGGTCGCAACGTCAGCGTCTTCGAGGATGGCGACGCCCTCATCGCGCAGCGCGCCCACAAGGATGTTGACCAGCTCGCGATCAAACCCGGCCAGAAGCGGGCCATGCGGCACCAGCGTCACCGCCGAGCCGAGGCGACGATAAGCCTGCGCCAGCTCCAAGGCCGTCGCATCGCCACCGATGACAACCAGATGGGTGAGCTTACGGATATTGGTGAGAATGCTATCGGGAGTGAAATAGGGGATCTGATCGAGCCCCACGATGTCAGGCACGACGGCCCGGGCACCAGTCGCCAACACATAGTGACGCGCCTGAACCCGGACCTCGCCGATGCTGAGGGCGTTGCGGGCGCTAAAAATAGGTTCGCCTTCAATATGAGTTATCCCCAGGGCGGCAAGCCGTTCGGGGGAGGCGCGTGGCGAAACAGCGGCGGCTTGGGCGGCCGCCAGTTCGCTGATGATGCGGAAATTGGGTTTGGGTTCGGCGCGGTCGATACCGACGCTATGGGCATTGCGCACGGCATGAGCGCGGGCGGCGCTGGCGAGCAGGCTGGCACGCGCCAAACGGCCTGCCACCGGGTCTCCGGCCTCCTCAAGCCCGCGGTCGATCAGCACAACGCTGGCGCCGCGATCGCGCGCCGCCATTGCCAAAGACAATCCGCATGCTCCCGCGCCGATAACGCAGAGATCTGGTTTGATAATGTCTGCCATTCCCCGCCAACGGCCAGATATAACCCCTGACAGAACTTATGGGGTGAGATGATTGTTAAAACAACGGGGCAATGGCACAGGGGAATGGCGTCATGTTGCGTTGACTTGGGGATGAGTTTTCCCTATAGACGCCACCAACCCGCACATTGGGCGCCCAGCGCTCCAAGTGTGTCAGAAAAATTCCTTGCGCAAGCAATGCCAATCTAGAGGAACCGCGCAGGCCGCGGTTTGATGTTATGAAGCGTACTTACCAGCCAAGCCAGCTCGTGCGTGCCCGCCGTCATGGTTTCCGTGCCCGCATGGCGACCAAGGACGGTCGTGCGATCATCAACAAGCGCCGTCGCGACGGCCGCAAGAAGCTCACGGCCTAAGGGCCCTGTGGCCGGATGACGGCCATAGACAAGCCGACAGGCGCTTTGCGCCGGCTGACCAAGCGTTCGCAGTTTCAAAGGGCTGCCCGGGGCAATCGCGCCGGGCGCTCTGCGTTTGGACTCCAGACAATTGGTACTGACGATGCCGAAGCCGGCATTGGGTTCACCGTCACCAAGAAGACGGGCAATTCTCCACAGCGTAACCGCATAAAACGTCGCCTTCGCGCGGCTGTGACAGCATGCGCGCGTGACTTTATGCCCGGCCACGACTATGTGCTCGTGGGACGGCGCGAAGCGCTCTCCGAACCTTTTACGAAGCTGGTTGCCGATCTGGGTGCCTTGATTGTGCGCGTGCACACGCCCAAAACCGACAATGAGCGCAACTCTTCCGGCCGCGGCCCACGGAAATCGAGATGATGAAAGACAATCGTAATGTGATCCTCGCCATCGTGCTCAGCATGGCTGTGCTGTTTGGCTGGCAGTTTTTCGTTGCCGGACCACAGCTCGAACGTGCTCAGCAGCAGGCGCAGATCGCAGCAGAGCAGAAGGCAGCCGCTGACGCTGCCCTTGCAACGCCTGTGACGCCCGGCCAAGCAGCGGCAACGCCCGCCCCCGTCGGAACGCAAACCTATGCCGACCGCGAGACGGCCATTGCTGCCACGCAGCGCGTGACCATCGACACTGCCGACCTTGAAGGTTCGCTGAACCTGACCGGCGCGCGCCTCGATGACCTGCGCCTCAAGGCCTATCGCGAGACGGTTGATCCCAATTCGCCAATCATCACCCTTTTGACCCCAGCCGGTCTGCCAAACGCCTACTTCGCTGAAGAGGGCTGGGTTCCGGTTGCTGGCGCCAATATCGCGGTTCCGTCCAACCAGACGGTCTGGGCTGTTGAAGGCGCCAACACCACGCTGACCGCAACTACGCCAGTGACCCTGGTTTGGGACAATGGCGCAGGTCTGGTTTTCCGCCGCACCATTTCGGTCGACGAATACTACCTGTTCACCGTCAAGCAGACGATCCAGAACAATACCGGCGGCGATGTTGCGCTCTATCCATACGCACGCGTCATCCGTCACAACACGCCGCACGTTGCCAACTTCTTCATCCAGCATGAAGGTCCGCACGGCGTGCTGGGCGGCAATAACCTGGTGTCCAAGAAGTATGCAGACCTGCAAAAGGACCTGCAGGCCACTTACGAGAACACCTCGGGCTGGCTCGGCTTTTCCGACAAGTACTGGGCAACCGCCGTCATGCCACCGCCAGGCACCGCGCTCAATGCGCGCTTCAGCTGGCAGAACAATGCTGGTTATGACGACTACCAGACCAGCTATGTCGAGACGACACCGGTCGTGATTGCTTCGGGCGCAACGGCAGAGCGCGAAAGCTATCTGTTTGCCGGCGCCAAGGAAGAATCTGTCATCTCGGCCTATCAGAACCAATATGGCTTTGACCGTCTGGAACTGCTCATCGACTGGGGCTGGCTGAGCTTCATCACCAAGCCGATGTATTACCTGCTGAGCTTCCTCTACAGCATCATCGGCAACTTCGGCGTCGCCGTGCTCTGCGTGACGGTTATCGTCAAGGCGATCTTCTTCCCGCTGGCCAGCCGCTCCTATGCGTCCATGGCCGCCATGCGCCGCGTGCAGCCTGAGATGAAGTCGATCCAGGAACGCCTCAAGGACGACCGTCCTGCCCAGCAGCAGGCGATGATGGAGCTGTACAAGAAGGAAAAGATCAACCCGCTCAGCGGTTGCTGGCCGGTGCTGATCCAGATCCCTGTGTTCTTCGCGCTCTATACGGTTATCTTTATCAGCCTCGATATGCGCCATGCGCCGTTCTTTGGCTGGATTCAGGATCTGGCGGCGCCCGATCCAACCAATATCTTCACCCTGTTCGGCCTGATCCCATGGGATCCGACTGCAATGCCTTTCATCGGCGGGTTCCTGCATCTTGGCGTGTGGCCTGTGATTATGGGCATCACCATGTGGGTGCAGATGAAGCTGAACCCACCGCCACCAGATCCAACCCAGGCGATGATCTTCAACTGGATGCCAGTGATCTTCACCTTCATGCTGGGCACGTTCCCTGCTGGTCTGGTGATCTACTGGGCCTGGAACAACACCCTGTCGGTTACCCAGCAGTGGTTCATCATGAAGCGCCACGGCGCAGAGGTGAACCTGCTCGGCAATATCCTCGACAGCTTCAAGCGTAAGCCCAAGGCTGAAACGCCCAAGGCCTGATCGCCAAAAGTCCTACAGCATGCTAAGGCCCGCCGGACGCTTCCGGCGGGCATTCTTTTTGAGGCAAGTATTATGAGCGAAGTCGACTACGCGCCCGACATGATCGAAAAAGGCCGCCTGCTGTTCGCGCGGCCCTTCCTGTTCACCAAGGGCTGCGTGCGCATCGCCGACCTGCCGCCGATGGACCGGGTAGAAATTTCGTTTGCCGGACGCTCCAATGTGGGCAAGTCGAGCCTGATCAACGCGCTGTGCGGCACTTCGGGCCTGGCCCGTACGTCCAACACACCGGGCCGTACGCAGGAGCTCAATATCTTTGAGAGCCAGAGCGAAAACCTGCGTATCGTCGACATGCCCGGCTATGGCTATGCCAAGGCCCCTGAAGACAAGGTGCGTCAGTGGACGCGTCTGGTGCATCAGTATCTGACCGGCCGCACGACCCTCCGCCGCGTCTATGTGCTGGTCGATGGCCGCCATGGCCCCAAGGACAATGACCTGACCGTGATGAACGAACTCGACCGCGCTGCGGTGAGCTATCAGGTCGTGCTGACCAAGGCCGACAAGCCGCTCAAGGCTGACCTCGAAAAGGTCATCGAAGCCACCAAGGCCGCCATCGCCAAGCGCGCCGCCGCGCACCCGCGCGTCATCCTGACCTCAAGTCACAAAGGCGACGGGCTCAAGGAACTGCGCACTGAAATCGCGATGCTGCTGGAGAGCTAAGGGTGCTTCGTATGCGGCCACTTGCAATCCAGCACACGGAAAACTGGTGGCAAGTTCAGCTGGGATGGTGATCAACAAACCAAAAGGCCTCCTAACTATACGATAGCTAGGAGGCCTTTTTTCGAGGTGCTTTGACTACCGGCGCTGCCGCGCTCAGGCCATTGCCACTCTTCTCTTTGACCACTGGCGCCAGAGATAGAGGATCAGTGGAGTTACCCAGACCAGAACGGTGAGGACACCGATGGTGCCGGCGATTGGGCGGGTGAAGAACTCCAGGAAGTTGCCACGCGCCTTGATCATCGAGGTCAGGAACGTCTCCTCGAGCAGGCGCCCGAGGACGAGGCCGAGCAGGGCAGGTGCGACCGGGAAGTCGTTCTCTTCCATGAACCAGCCAACGATGCCGAAGACCAGCATGATGGTGACCGAGGTCAGCGAGTTGTCCATGGCAAATGCGCCAACGATGCAGAACACCATGATGACGGGCATAAGCACGGAGCGCGGCACGTCAAGGATGTAGCGCGACAGCTTGATGGCGCCGTATCCCAGCGGCAGCATCAGCAGGTTGGCCAGGATGAACGACAAAAAGATGCCATAGATCAACACCGGCTGGGTGGTGAAGATGGTCGGTCCGGGTGTCAGGCCCTTCATGAACAGCACGCCGATAACAATCGCCGTCATGGAGTCGCCGGGGATGCCGAGGACAGTCGCCGGGATATAGCTGGACGACACGCTTGCGTTGTTGGCGGCGCCTGCAGCGGCGATGCCTTCGAGCGAGCCTTCGTCGAACTCTGTCTTGTTCTTGGTGAAGCGGCGGGCCAACGCATAGGAGATCCAGGCGGCGATATCAGCGCCTGCGCCGGGTAGCGGGCCCGTGGCGGTGCCGACAACGATGCCCTGTGCAACGCCCTTGCGGTAACGCCAAAGCTCAGGTCCGACGCCTTTGAAGATGTTGCCGATCTTGGTCTTCATCATGGTCGGCAGCGCCTCGCGCGACTGCGCGTAGCGAATGATCTCGGCGATGGCGAAGATGCCGATCAGCGTGGGAACAAGGCCGATGCCACCGAGCAGTGCCGGGACGCCGAACGTGAAGCGGGGCTGGCCAGTAACTGGGAACAATCCAATGGTCGCGATGAGTAGGCCGAGTACCAGCGAGATAATGCCCTTGAGGGGGCGCCCCGGCGATATGAAGGCGGCGCAGGTCAGGCCAAGACAGGTGAACCAGAAATACTCATAGCTGCTGATGTTAAGCGCAAACCGGGCGACTGCGGGAGCGAAGAACATCAGGAAAATCGCACCAACAAGACCGCCAAGTGCTGAGGTGACAACGCAGATGCCCAATACAAGCTCGGCCTTGCCGCGCTGGGTCATCTTATAGGCGGCCTCGGTATAGGCGGCGGAGGCGGGGGTGCCCGGAATGCGCAACAGGACCGATGGGATGTCGCCAGCAAAGATGGCCATGGCGCTGGCGCTGACGATGGCGGCGATGGCGGCCAGCGGCTCCATGAAGAAGGTAACGGGCACCAGGAGCGCCACGGCCATGGTTGCCGTCAGACCTGGAATTGCGCCAACGAACAGCCCAAAGATTGAGGCGAGCAGGACGACGAGCAGAACGCTCGGCTCCATCAACGCAAAGAAGGCGGGGCCTATAGCCTCCATGTCAAAACTCCTGCGAAGGGTTCGAGGATGCCCCATGGCAGCGGCACCAGCAGGACATCCTGGAAGGCCAGCTTGGCGGCAATTACGGTGGCGATAGCCACGAGAACTGACAATAGAGGCTTGCGGGTGAACTGCAGCAGCATTGCCAAGACGGCGATGCCGGCAGAGATCATAAAGCCCAGTGTGCCAGACGTGAGAATGTAGAAGAGCAGGGCGCCAAGCACGATCGCCGTGTTGGCGACGTGGCGTGGTGACTCCACCCAATTGCCCATCACGAGCAGTGGCGTCGCGGCTCGTTGACGCCACCCTGTAGCGGTTAGGATCAATCCGGTGACAACCAGGACCACGCCGAGGATGGAGGGGAAGAATCCCCCTCCATATGCGCTGCCGAATACCGGTTTGGGCTGCATGGAAGACGCCACAAGAACAGTGACGCCGAGGGCGGCAATAAGCGGCCCCATGATAAGATCGGACACCTTCATTCGGTCAGCTCCAAATCAGTAACGCTCGATCTGATCAGTTGATGACGCCAGCGGCGCGGAGGACCGTTTCAGTGTCGGCTTCGTGCGTATGCAACCATTCCAGAAGGCCGTCGCGGTCAGCGTAGCGCAAACCAAAACCGCGGCTCTTCATGGTCGCCTGGAAGTCTTCGCTGTCGTAAATCTGCTTCACGGCGACTTCGAGCTTTTCAACGATCTCGGCGGGCAATCCGGCCGGGCCAACCAGCGCGCGGAAAACGCCACCTGGTGCAGCATTTGCAATCTGCTCATTGGCGGCCGGGATATTCGGGAAGCTCTCGAGACGCTCGGGAGCAAGAACTGCGAGGGTCCGTACTTCGCCTGCGTCCAACATGGAGGCGGCCTCTGGAACCGAAGCTGCAAGGATGTCGATGCCGCTGGCTGTTAGTTCCTGAAGACCGGCCGCTGCGCCGGCGTTAGGCACCCAACGGAGTTCGGTGATGTCGATACCCTCATCGATAAACACCTTCGACAAGGCGCTGCTCCAGCTGCTTGGGCAGGTGGCGCCGCAGCCAATTGCCAGCGACTGCGGATCTGCCTTGAGCTTGTCGAGGACCTGATCGAGGGTCTGCAGCTCACTATCCGCTTTCACGTGCACAGCGGCGTAGTCAAAATTGTACTGTGCGATTGGGGTGTAGGAGTCGCTGGTCAAGTTGCCCATGCCGAGATGGCGGTAGGGCGCATAGTTGAACAGGATGCCGATGGTGTAGCCGTCAGGGGCAGCGCCAGCCAGCTCGGTGATCCCAGCGATACCACCGCCTTCAGCACGGTTCACGATATTGAAGGGCTGGCCGAAGATCAGCTCGAGGTCATGCGCCAGTAGGCGGCCGGTGGCATCGGTCCCGCCGCCCGCGCCGGCAGCCACGATGACGGTGACAGGGCGCGCCGGCCACTCTTGAGCGAAGGCGGGTAGAGCAGATGTGCCGATGGCGATGGCGGACAGCGCGATCGCTTTAGTAAGGTGTTTCATAGTGCATCCCTCGTTGCAGTTGAAGCTGGTGACAGCGCAGGGGACATCGCTCCGCAAACGGAGGCGCCACCATTGCTGGACAGGCAGGAATTGAGTTTTGACTTATCGTTTCCGCTGCGATCACAACCGGCAGGATGGGCGTGATACGGCGGTTGACAGTGCGGAAGCCACGGTCGATTTATCGACGTCGGCGCGCGTCACCTAATACGATCATTGTCTCGTCTCCCTCTGCTTTAACGATACATCTTTCTTCCGTGTTGTCAAACGGGAGGCGCGGTTTCTGATTATGGTTCAGGCGTCAGTCTTTAGTCGAAGTCAGCGGAGCTGAGCGGCCGTGTGAGCTGCGCTGTCGAGCGCCCTACCTCTAGGGTCACAGGCAGAACGAGCTCCTGGCTGGAAAAAGCACCGTGTTGAAGCCGATACAGAAGCTCCTGCGCGGCACGCTCGCCGAGAAGGTGGGCCGACGACTTAACTGTTGTCAGCGTGGGCTGAACGTATTGCCAAAAATCGAAGCCATTAAAGCCAGTGATCTGGACGTCGTCTGGTACGACGAGGCCCCGCCGTACACAGGTCATCATCGCAGCAACGGCGAGTTGGTCATTGCCGCCGACAATCGCATCGGGCGTGCCGTACTGTTCCAGCGCGATGGTTGTCGCGTCGCGCGTTTGCAGAAAGCTCTCATTGCCGCAATTGATCTGTCGCAGGTCGGCGCCCGGAACTTCTGCCACCGCCGACGTTACTCCTGCCCATCGCCCATCCATCGCGGGCCAATGGGCATCCGGCATCAGCATCCACAAGCGCCGCATGCCGTTACCCAGAAGATGGCGGCCAATTTGCAGGCCGCCGCTGAAATCATCCTGCCGGAGGCGAATGCAATCCGGACGCGGCGGCAGGGTGTACTCATGCATCAGGACTATTGGTACTCGGAGGGCCTCGATTGCTGTCAGAAAGCGTTCGCGTTCTGCGAGGTCGCCAGAGAAAATAGCCACGATGCCGTCGGCCTCAAAGCCACGGAACAAGTCACTCTTGCTAAACTCCGAAGGTCGAATGCCGCGAATGATCAGGCTGTAGGAGTGCCGATTGAGATAATTGGTCAGTCCAGTGACCTGGGCCGTGATGAAGGGATCGGACAGGAAGTCAGGATCCTCCACCACTATGAGCATGGTGATAGCCCATTGATGAGACAGCCGGAGGCGTCTCGCTGCCACGGAAGGGCGATATCCCAACCGCCCGACGACCTCGCGGATGGTGTCGGCCGTGGTTGGCGCTACGCGCCCGCGACCGTTCAAGACGTTCGACACAGTCATCGCGGAAACGCCGGCTTCGCGCGCTACGTCGTGAATCGTGATGGCTTTGTCAGCCCGAGTATCGTCGCTCATGGTAATGTCTGCTGGCCGACCGTCGGATGAGAATAGGAAACGGCGCCACCGATAACATGGCAGCATCTTCTTTGCCTCTTCAAAATGAGGCCGTGCTTGAGGATGAAATCCTGAAATGAATTAGGAAAACAAATGGCCCCCGCCATGATTTCGAGGCGAGGGCCTAATATTTATGCTCGTCAGATATCAGAGTTGCCGAACGATAACTTGCCCGGGATCTGCCTCTGGCTCCACGCGGTTGCGAAGAGGGCGGCCGAATGTCGGAAGATCAATCTCGAATTCATCGCCAGGCTTCACTTCAATTCCTGACGCGTAGCTCATGACGGCTGCGCCAAAGAAGTAAGCATGCAGGTCGCCGGGGCGGCGGAACATGCTGTAGCGGAAGTGATAGTGTTCAAGGTTGGCGATAGAATGAGACATGTGCGCCTCGCCGGAGAGGACGGGCTCTTCCCAAAGGACTTCACTCTCTCGCCAGATGCGCGAATACCCAGACACTTCTTCTGGCAGATCGCCGATGAGCAATTCTGGCCCGATCGAGCATGCGCGAAGTTTTGAGTGGGCCAGATAAAGGTAGTTGGCGCCCTCGGTCACGTGATCGGAATATTCATTGCCGATCGCAAAACCGATGCGGAAAGGCACGCCTTCTTGATCATTGATATAGAGGCCGACGACTTCTGCCTCTTCTGCACCGGCCAGTGCGAATGCCGGCATAGGCAGGGGAGCGCCCGGTGGGACAACGCAGCTGCCGACGCCCTTGAAGAACCATTCTGGCTGAACACCAATGCCCCCATCGGTCGGCTTGCCACCTTCAAGACCCATGCGGAAGATCGCCAGGGAATCTGAAACGTCGCCGCCCTCGCCGTGCATGGCGATATGCATTTGATCGCGCGCTGCAGCGCTGCCGATGTGGGTCAGGCCAGTGCCGGTGACGAGCATCCGGGCAGGTTCTGGGTGGTCGACCGGGGTCAACACGCGCTCATTGTCCAAAAGCGCGTCATAGTCGACAGCTGCACTCTTTGCAGCCGCCGCGATGACTGCCTGGAGCGATTGCCCGGTAGCAATGGCCTGCTGCGCAAGGTCGTACACGGTAGTTACCGCCTCGAGAGGGGTAACCAGACTGTCAGATGCCTCGACGATGCCGACGCGACGCTGGTCGTGATTGTCCAGAAACTGGATGACACGCATTATGATTTTCTCCGATCAGGTCGTATGGGAACGGCTATCAGCCGGGATAGCCGCCATGCCACCAATGCTCGAGGGGATTGGAGTGCAGGATCGCATCCATGGTGTCCTGAGTCACACGCGGCAGGCGCGTGCCTTCGATGTGGTCGTTGACGTTGAGCAGGCCATCAATCGATTCCTGGACGGTGGCCCAAGGGAAGTCGGTCCCCCAGAAAATCTTGTTGCGCTTGGTAATCAGGTACTCCTGGGCGCAGACCAAGATATTGTAATACTGCCACGGCCGGTAACAGAGCGCCGAAACTTCGCAGTAGACGTTGGGGTGCTTGCGCGCGACGACGATGCATTCCTCGTACCAAGGGTGTCCCATATGGGCCATGACCATCTTGAGGTCCGGGTAGCGGGCCGCAATGGTGTCGACATCAAGCGGGCGACCATAGTTGATCGGGGCATTGGCGCCGAACGTGGTGCCCATATGCATGGTCAGCGGGATGTTCTTCTTCTGCAGATATTCGTAGACCGGCTCCAACCGAGGGTCGAGTAGCGACACACCGTTGTAGATCGGGCCGAACTTGACGCCCTTGAGGTGCAGGTCTTCGATCGCGTGAACCAAGAGGTCCATGTAGTCGGGTCGGCGAGGATCCATAGCGGCAAAGCCAATGAATTTCTCAGGGTATTTGGCGACGGCGCGCGCAGTCACCTCATCGTCGCCATCGACGCCGATCGCATCCTTATAGCGCAGCGAGAAAATGATCGCCTTGTCGACGTCCTTCATCGCAGCGAACAGGGTGTCAGCGTCCGCAGCGAGGCCCATGGCCCCTGGGCGCGAGGTGGGCGTTAGGGAGTGGAACAAGGGCAATGTCTGATCGGCGTCGAAGACATTGACGTGGCAGTCGACAATCATGCGTAACCTCCATTTTGATTTAACGTTACATTTTGGTTTGCTGAACCGTCAAGGGTTGTTGTCCAGAGATAGCGCATGGGGCTCAAAAGTTTCTTGCTGTCACAAGGCGCTAGCTCAGGAAAAGTCCGTTCAACCGGAGGAGGGGATGGACATGATTTAACGTTACATGCTAGCTTTTTATCAAATCGCCCCAACTGGAGCCCGTAAACTGTGGTCAAGACGTCGAAATTGCGCAGCACTCAATGGTTCGGCACGCCAGACAAGTACGGATTCTACGCACGCAGCTGGATGAAAAATCAGGGTATCCTGCCCGAGATGTTCGACGGGCGCCCGGTTATTGGCATCTGCAATACCTGGTCCGAAATGTCCCCCTGCAACGCTCACCTTCGTGCGCTCGCGGAGCATGTGAAAAAGGGCGTGTTGCTGGCTGGCGGCTTCCCGGTCGAGTTTCCGGTGATGAGTGTCGGCGAGCCAATTACCCGGCCCACCGCGATGATCTATCGCAATCTCATGAGCATGGACGTCGAGGAGACGCTGCGCGCCAATCCTTTCGACGGCGTGGTCCTTCTGGCCGGTTGCGATAAGACAACGCCGGCCCTGATGATGGGTGCCGCCAGCGTCGATCTGCCGACGATCCTGGTTTCGGGCGGACCGATGCTGAACGGACGTTTCCGGGGCAAGCAGCTCGGGTCGGGCACTGATGTCATTCGTTATGACGAGATGCTTCAGACCGGCGAGATGAGCTTGGCCGAGTTCCAGGATGCTGAAGCTGCGATGAGCCGGTCGGCCGGCTCCTGCATGACCATGGGCACCGCGTCGACCATGGCCTCTATGGGCGAAGCGATGGGCTTGGCTCTGCCACAGAACGCCAATATTCCCGCCGTCGACAGTCGCCGTGCCGTGCTCGCTGCGGAGTCTGGCAAGCGCATCGTTGATATGGTGCTGCAAGACGTCAAAATGTCGAAGATCGTCACCAAGGCCGCGTTGGAAAACGCTGTCGTCGTCAACGGCGGTATCGGCGGTTCAACCAATGCGGTTGTCCATCTGATTGCTTTGGCGGGGCGGCTAGGTATCGACTTTTCGCTCGATGACTGGGACCGGTTGGGCAAGGACATTCCTTGCCTGCTCGATCTCATGCCCTCTGGGCGCTTTCTGATGGAAGAGTTCTACTACGCTGGCGGATTGCCCGCGCTGATGAAAGAATTGCTTCCGTACTTGCAGGGGGATGCGCTGACAGTGACCGGCAACACGCTTGCTGAAAACCTGGCAGCCGCTGAGTGCTTTGACACCGAAGTCATCCGCCCGCTTGATCGGCCGCTGAAGCCTCGCGGCGGGATTGCCGTGCTACGCGGGAATCTGGCGCCCGACGGCGCGGTGATCAAGCCATCGGCTGCTTCACCTGAACTCATGCAGCATCGCGGTCGTGCAGTGGTGTTCGAGAGCATGCCTGACTTCAAGGCGCGGATCGACGATCCTGACCTCGATGTCGATGAGAGCTGCGTACTTGTTCTGAAATCTGCGGGCCCAGTTGGTTATCCCGGCATGCCAGAGGTCGGAAACATGACCCTGCCGCGCAAGCTGCTTCTCAAGGGCGTCCGCGACATGGTGCGCATCTCTGATGCGCGCATGAGTGGCACCGCGTTCGGGACGGTCGTTCTCCATGTTGCGCCAGAATCTGCAGTCGGTGGACCACTGGCCCTGGTGCGCGATGGCGACATGATCGAACTCGATGTCGATGCCGGGCGTCTTCATCTCGATGTGTCGGCCGAAGAGCTGGCCATTCGCAAAGCAGCATGGGCTGCCCCCAAGCCGCACTATGACCGAGGCTATGGGCGCATCTTCATCGACAACGTCATGCAGGCCGACAAAGGCGTCGATTTCGACGTCCTCGTAGGCGGCAGCGGCGATGGCGTTCCCGCCAAGTCTGTCTGACCCATTCACCCCAACCAAAGTAAAGTTGCTGATATGACCGTGAAGCCTCTTCCCGCTAACCACGAAAAGCTGTTTGCGGCTGTTGTTTCCGATGCGCTCGACGTCGTCGGAATCGCCAATAGCGTCCTGCCTCCGCGCATCCGTCCGCTCGATGACTCGCTGACCCTGATCGGTCGCGCCCGCACTGGCATGTATATCGAGACGGCCGAAGTCGAAGACGGCGTGAACCCCTATGAGCTTGAAATTAAGCTCGTGGACGACCTCAAGAGCAACGAAATTGCCGTTCTGGCCTGCGGTGGCTCCAACCGGATCGCGCCATGGGGCGGCTTGCTTTCGACGGCATCGGTTGGCCGTGGCGCGGCAGGGTGCATCACCGACGGCATGGTCCGGGATATCCTGACCATCCGTAAGCTCAAGCTTCCGGTGTATCACAACGGCATTGCCCCCTTGGACTCAAAGGGCCGGGGCCAGATCATGGCGATCGACGTCCCAGTGATCCTCGCGGGTGTGCGCATTCAACCCGGCGATCTGCTGATTGGCGATGCGGATGGCGTCGCGGTGATCCCGCACCAGCGCGAGGATGAAGTTCTTGCGGTCGCCTTTTCCAAGGTAGAAGGCGAAGATCGCTCAAGCGCTGACCTTCTCAATGGCCACTATCTGCGCGATGTCTATGCGCGCTACGGCGTTCTCTGACTTAAAAAGGCCGGGTGGGCTAACGTCTGCCCGGCCGTAAGGCCTGAGCCGAAATTGCAAAAGGCGCGCCGCATTTCAGCGGCGCGCCTTTCGAGTTTTTACGGTTTGGCTTGATTAAGCGGCGGAGCCGCCACGAGACAGCCCGCGGCGCAAGACCGCGACCAGTCCCAGCAGCCCAATCGATCCGAACGTCAGGATCGTCGACACCGCAGCGACGACTGGGGACACGTTGAATTCCAGGTCTTCAAAGATCTTCCGTGGAAGGGTCTTGTCATGGACACTCGACAGGAAGAACGACACCACCGGTTCGTCGAACGAGACGATGAATGCGAACACACCGCCGGCAATCAGCCCGGGCATGATCAATGGTAGCGTGACGTATCGGAATGCATTGAAGCGTGACGCCCCAAGGCTCATAGCAGCCAGCTCGAGGTCAGCGTCCGAAGTGGCCAGCGCGGCCGAGACCGTGATGATCACATAGGGCACCGCCAGCACAGTATGCGCGAGCACAAATGCCGTGATCGAGCCCGACATGCCCATTTGCGAGAACATCAGGTACATTGCCACACCGACAACGATGCCTGGTGCGATAATCGGCGCCAGCATGACCATGGTGACGGCCTTCTTGGCTGGCAACCGTCCCCGCGTGACGGCCAGTGCGACCATCGTGCCAAGGACCATTGCGATCAAGGCGACCATCACGGCGATCTTCGCCGAAAACAGCATCGGCTGAAGCCACGCCTGATCGCCCAAGAGCTTATTGTACCATTCCAGCGTGAACCCGCGCGGCGGGAAGCGCAGGTAGCGATCGGGGCCAAGTGAGATCGGAACCACGATGACAGTGGGTATCAGGAGAAACACAATACCGAGGATGCCTGCCGTCCGCGCAACCAAGCTCGAGACCGAAAGACGTTTGAGAGAAAAACGGCTCATTTCTGCTCCAACTTGTTGAGCTGCATGAAGCGGCTGAAGATCAATAGCAAAACGGCAACGGCAATTAGGAGCAATGCGGACAGCGTAGCCCCGCGCGCC
This sequence comes from Devosia epidermidihirudinis, assembly GCF_000971295.1. Lineage (GTDB taxonomy): Bacteria > Pseudomonadota > Alphaproteobacteria > Rhizobiales > Devosiaceae > Devosia > Devosia epidermidihirudinis. Next base: position 513,781 of record NZ_LANJ01000016.1, read on the forward strand.
CAATTGAACTTTTCGGTGATCTCCGTGCTGATGGCGGTGGCGAGCATCATCGAGCTTGGCCCGCCGATCAGCGCCGGGGTGACGAAGGCACCAAGCGACACCACGAACACCATCAGGAAACCGGCCAGAACGCCGGGGCGTGAGAGCGGTAAGATGATGTGCCAGAACACTGCGAGATTGGAGGCTCCCAAGGATAAGCCTGCTCGTGGCAGTTCGTCGGGAATGGCCCGCAACGACTGATAAATTGGCATGACCATGAATGGCAGCATGACATGCGCCTGGGCCACGATTACCGCGATCTCATTGTAGAGCAGGGACAGCGGCGCATTGGTGATGCCAAGAGACTGCAGGATGGCGTTGACCGCGCCGTTACGCTGCAGCAGCACCGTCCAGGCAAAGCTTCGTACCAGAACACTGGTCCACAGTGGGATGAGAACACAGGCGCCGATCACCATGGCCCAGAATGGGGGGGATGAGCGCATGAGGTTGGCGATCGGATATCCGATAAGCAGTGCAAGGGCTGCGACCAGGAGGCTAACGCGGAAGGTCCGCAGGAAGATGACCTGCGTAAAGTCGTTGCCCAAAACCTCGCGGTAGTGATCAAGGGTAAAGGCTGGGTCAAAGAGGCTGACACCGAGCAGCTTGATGATGGGCCAGCAGAACACGAACAGGAAAATGATCAGCAGGGGAAGAACGAGTCCAAAGCTGAGGGGACCTGAAAGGCTTCGGCGGTCGGATTGCGCCATCAGCGCCCTCCTTCTTCGGCCGCAAAGGCCATAGATTGACCTGGCTGCACCGAGAGATGAACGACGTCATCAAGCGCAACGCTTTTGGCTTCTTCGGGATCAAGTCGGATGGCGATCCTGGTGCCGTTCGAGAGTTCGCCAATGGCCGACACCGCAGAACCGCCGAAGCTCTTTGACAGAATTTTGGCCGCCATTGTGTCGGGCCCGCCAGCTGCGCCCAAGGTGACGTGGTCGGGACGGAGATACACGGTGGCAGGCGCGCCTATTTCAAGTCGATCATGTGGTGCGGTTCTGCAGTCGATCGAGCCGCCACCGTCGAGAGACACTGAAACCCCACCCTGTTCCGTCGTTCCTGCAATCCGGCCGCTAATCTGGCTGGACTCGCCGACAAAGCCCGCCACAAAGCGCGTGGCTGGAGCGGCGTAGATCACGTCGGGCGCTTCAATCTGTTCAATCCGACCGCGTGACATCACGGCGATACGATCGGACATGCTCAGCGCTTCTTCCTGATCATGGGTCACGAAGATGATCGTCAGACCAAGCTTGCGCTGCAGCTCTTTGATCTCGATCTGCATTTCTTCGCGCAACTTCTTGTCGAGGGCAGAGAGGGACTCGTCCATCAATAGCAGCGGTGGCCTAAACGAGATTGCCCTCGCGATAGCGACGCGCTGTTGCTGGCCGCCCGAGAGCTGTGCCGGCATTCTATTGGCCAATTCCGTGAGCCGTACCGTCGCCAGTGCCTCTTCGACCACGACGTCGGATTGCGCACGCGTCATGCCGCGCATTTTCAATGGAAAACGGATGTTCTCGCGCACAGTCATGTGCGGAAAGAGCGCGTATTTCTGGAAGATAACGCCGATCTCACGCTTGTTGGGCGGCAAGTCGGTCACATCGCGGTCGCCGATGTGGATGCGCCCGGCTGTGGGCACTTCAAAGCCTGCCAGGCACATCAGGATCGACGTCTTGCCCGAGCCGCTAGGCCCCAGAATGGACAGGAATTCGCCCGAGCGGACTTCAAAGTTGGCGTTATCAACCGCAGTGACGTGCTCGCCATAGCTTTTGACAAGTTGGCTGACACGCACTGTCGCGCCCATATTGGACATGGCCATGCCTTTCTATTCTAGGATAATTCAAACAGTCACGCGGCCCGATAGGACCGCGTGACGACCCGGCATCGGGTCCGATTACTGGCTGAGGAACTCGATCATGCGCTGGCGCATTTCGGCGTCGTTCTCAGCGACCCATTTCCAGTCGGGTGTGATTTGCACGGCAAGATTGGCTGGATCGCCACCGCGCGAGGCGCGCTCTTCTGGGCTCAGCAGATCAGTCGCCAGACGGTTTGGTGTCTCGAAGGGAAAGTCCTGCGAAAATGCGACGTGAATAGCGGGGTTTGCGAGGAAGAAGTTGATGAACTTGAGCGCAGCTTCCTTGTGTGGTGCGTTCTTGAGAACAGCCCACATGCCGATATCTTTGACGCCACCCTTCCAGGTGAACGCGACGGGCTCGCCTTCTTTGATCAGGGTTGAAGCGCGGCCCGAACCCATCAGGGACATCACGACTTCGCCGGTTCGCAGAATGTTCTGGGACTGATCGGCGGTCGTCCACCACACAGAGATGTGCGGCTTGATTTCTTCCAGCTTGGCAAAGGCGCGGTCGGCGTCGATGGGGAAGATATCTTCTGGCGGAACGCCGTCAGCGATGAGTGCTGCAACCAGTACCGAGGACCAATAGCTCGCGTCAGGAAGGGCGCGCGGACCAGGAAAAGCTTCGACGTCCCAGAAGTCGGCAAAGGTCTGAGGAGCCTTTCCTTCTGGGAAGGCATCTGTGTTCCAGGCAAGAACGTTTGCGCCCCAGGTGCGGGTTACTGCATGGCCCATGCAGGTGCCCTCAAACGCAAACTCAGCTGCGTTCGACAGGTCATCACAGCTGATTGGGATCAGATAATCCGTCATTGCGAAATTGTCGTGCGGCAAAGCGGTGACAATGTCCCACTCGGCTTCAGGCAAGGTTGCCATGGCCTGGACCTTGGCCCACTGCGCACCAAGGCCGGAGGCGACTGGAATAATGTCGATGCCGGTTTCAGCGGTGAAAGCGCTGTAGAAATGCTTCTGCATGGCCTCTTCGAACACGCCCCCCGACGTGACGATAACAAGCTGCTCGGCCTGCACGGCGTGAGACGCGATCATGGCAAGGCAGGCGGCCGCACCGATGGTCGTCTGACGAATGAATCTCTTCATATTCCAGTTCCCCGTTTGAAATAGTCGAATGTACAATAGCTGACATTTAACGTTAAACTCTGTCAACGAGAATCCAGTGACGCCGATCGAGCGGCAGTGAACAGATCACCTCTGCGGTTGAATCATCAGGACAGATCGACGGGGAAGCTGCTCGATCCTACGTCGTTTCGCCAGGCTCCAGGTACACGGGCAAGACGATCTCGTTCTGCTCGAAACTACCCTTGATGAAGCGGTCTATCATGACCTTTCCAGCAGTTTCACCCAGCGCGTAGGCGGGCGATATTACGGTGGTAATCAAGGGACGCGCGTAGCGGCGCGATTCAAATCCATTGAATCCAACGACAGATATTTCGTCTGGTATTGCAATGCCTTGAGACTGCAGCATCAGCATCGCACCGATCGCCAGGCGGTCATTTGCTCCAAATATCGCGTCCGGTCGCGGGGAGTTGGCAAGATGCTCTGCAAGGGTCGCTTGTACAGCATCGAAGCTCTCGTCAGGCGAGTTGAGGATGCTGATATTTGCGTTTGGATTAAGCTTGCGGATCTGGGTACAAAAGCTGTCCACCCGGGCCTCGATCGCTGGCCAATCCGTCTGTGGTTTGATGATGACGAACCGCTCGCGCCGCCGCGCTGCCAGGTGGTCGGCAAGCATCTGCCCTCCGAGTTGATCGTCCTGCCGAATAACACAGATGTTCCCGTCGATCGGGCGATATGTCTCCTGCAACAGCACGATGGGCTGATCCAGCCGCCGCAAGTCCTCAATGACTTTTTCGCGTTTGTCGCGGCTGCCTGACAGGATCACGTATAGCCCATCTACCGACAGATTATGCATCACGTGAGATTGGCCGAAGTGTTCAAGCGAAATCCCTTGAACGGTTAGTGTATATCCGGACAGGCTGAGCGAATTGCTCAATCCCGCCACAACATGCGAGTTGAAGTGATCCGAAAGAAATGACTTTGTTTCATCGATGATAAGGATGCCGGCAGCCCGCCGATGGGAGACCCTCAGGCCTCGCCCGCTTTCTTGCACCCGGTAGTTGAGTCGCGAGATTTCTTTCTCGACGACCTTACGGGTGGCATCACTCACGAACTTGAAACGTCCATTTACAACATTGGACACTGTCATAGGTGAAACGCCTGCCGCCGCAGCCACCTCCTTTATGGTCACGCGCTTCTTGAACTTCGACGTCTCATTCATGACAAAACCTTCGTGGCCATGCGCGCTCATCAGCAGCTGTACTTTTATGTAACGTAAAAGTTTTGGTCTACAATCCAGCGCCATACCTTTTTAGTAATACAGGCTGAAGTGTTAAGGCAACTCAGCCCTGGTTCTGGAGGCAGCGGACCGTTTTGGCGGCAACGCGGCCCTGAAGCTTCGCTTTTCTAGTGGTACAGGATGATGGCTTAGATACTACCAGCGTCTATCCGGACGTGCGGGTAGAGACGGAAGGCATCGTTATTCCTGCTGCTCGAAGGAAATTTCGCCAAAAGCTCCATTGAGACGCAATTGCAATCACCGGTTCGCGCCCTTTTGGTTGAAGTGCGACCAAGTTAGCAGCGTCATCGTAGAGCAGGGGGAGCAACGTGGCCGACCTTAGGGGGCCTTCATAGGGTCTGCAGGCCGGCGCGATGCGGCGGCCTGCAAGTGAGTTTAGTTAGTGCACTGCGATTGGCGTGTGATCGGGGCCGGATTGTTTGGCGATGCCGCGGGGCAGTACGCAGAATGCTACTACCGCCGTGCCCAGCATCATTAGGCACGAGACCCAGAATACCGCCGCATGGCTGGCGACCAGATCGCCGGCATCGTTGCCGCCTGCTGCCGCGATGGAGGCGAGCGAGGTGAAGATTGCGAGGCCCACCGAGCCGCCCACCTGGCTGGCTGCATTGAGCACCGCGCCCGCAACCCCGGCATCAGCCGGCTCGACGCCACGCATGGCGACGTTCTGCAGCGGCATGAAGACAAGACCCATCCCGATACCCGAGATGATCAGCGCCGGCAGAACTTGCGCGGCATAGCTGCCGTCGGCTGAGACCTGCGAGAGATGCAGCAAGGCAAGCCCGGTGATCAAGAGACCGCCGACCAAGAAAGGTTTGGGGCCAAAACGATCCAGGAAGCGCACACCAAAACCGGCGACAATCAGTGTTGCAAGCGTCTGCGGCATGGTGGCGAGACCGGCCATGAATGGGGGCATACCCAGCACCAACTGCAGGTGGAACGCGAGATAGAGCATGGTTCCGATCATCATCGCTCCGGCGATGGCCTGAACGAAGATTGCCGTGCCACGCACACGGTCTGTAATGACACGCAGCGGCAGGAGCGGATGGGCCACCCGGCTTTCCACGACCACAAAGGCGGCGATCAGCACAATGCCGACAGCGAGGAAGGCCAGCGTTTCTGGAGCGGTCCATCCATGTTCGGCCAGCGTCAGCCCATAAACCAGCGCGGCCAGGCCCGCGACGATGAGCACAACGCCCGGAACGTCGATGCGCTTGCCGGTCAGCGGCGCGGACTTGGGCAGGGTGAACGAGCCCATGATCACGATGGCCGCCACGATTGGCACGTTGATCAGCAGTGTCCAGCGCCAGCTGACAAACTCGGTCAACACGCCACCCATCAACAGGCCGATGGCCGCACCGATGCCGGCACAGGTACCGAAGACTGCGAAGGCGATGTTACGGCCCGGGCCAGACGAAAACGACGTTGTCAGGATGGCCAATGCGGCGGGTGCCATCAGGGCAGCGAAAATGCCCTGCAAGCCACGCGCCGCAATCAGCTCGCCGCCATGGCGCACCAACCCGCCGAAGGCGGAGCTGGCGGCAAAGCCGATGAGACCGACCATCAGCGCACGCTTCATGCCAAGGCGGCTGACGAGCAGGCCGCCCAACAGCAGCAAGCTGCCGAAGGTCAATGCATAGATGGTGATGGCCCAGGATCGCGTAGCATTGCTGAGGCCGAGGTCAAGCTGCGCCTGGGGTAGGGCGATAGCCACAATGGTGCCGTCCAGGACGACGATCAGTTGCACCAGGGCAACCGTGGCGAGGATCAGCCATTCCTTTGCGCCAGGCATGGTTTGGGGGGATGTATTTTGCAATTCGAACTCCGCACAGGCAGGCGAAGGTCGATCAAACGACCCCGCGCCTTACCACTGACCCTAAGGTCAAATGAAATGGCGCCATGGGATCGCTAGACAGCGACAAAGCTCGTCGGAACGAGTGCTGGACTAACCAACCAGCAATTTCTCTTTTTCGGCAGTGTGTAATGCCCGGTCGAGCCGGGCATCAATGCATGGTGCTTTAGCAAATTGCTGCCGGCGGCAGAACCACTATTTTTGCCGATGCTCCGCTTTGTTGATGCCTCGCGTGACAGACATATTTTGCGGAACTGGACGCAAGTTAGCTCAAGCGGATATGGCGCTAAGTCGATCAGGTAATGGTGCCAGTAGTGGCCCTCGATAGGGTTGTTCTGTCGTATGGAGCGCTCTCATTTTGTGGGCGCTGACAGCGGTCTACAGAACAAGGGCTGGCAGGATGTCATCGTTCTCTCCGGGCGATATTGGGAGCCGCAGCGCGAGGGTGCACGGACGGCCGTTACGCCCTCGTGTCCTACCCAGTCGCGGCCTGCGTGTGCCCCGACAAACAGAGGTCCAGAACCATGTTGCGCGGCGTTGGCCGCCATTGCCGGTGCTGGCGTTTCTTATCGCTATGCTCATTCCCTGGCAGTTCTACATAGGGCCGCTGCATCTTTCGGCAACACGCGCCGTGCTGTTGATTGCGCTGGTCCCCTGTCTGGTGAAATGGACGAGCGGCCAGGCCGGGCCGATCCGCATGCCTGACATCGCGGTGCTGCTGTTCATTGTCTGGTGCGGTATCGCCACGATGCAGATTGAGGGGGCGGGTTATGCCGTGCAGTCGGTTGGCATGCTGCTCATCGAAACCGCTGGCGCCTATTTTCTGGCGCGGGTCTATATCCGCACCGAAGACGATTTTTACGCGCTGAGCCGGGCCCTGTTCTGGGTCATGGCCCTGCTGCTGCCATTCGCTTTCCTGGAAGCCATAACCAAGCAGCCTGTGCTGATGGATCTGTTTGGGCGCGTGATGCGCACCTATGACATCGCCGGGTCCGACCCGCGCTGGGGCATGCGGCGCGCCCAAACGGTGTTCCAGCATCCCATCCTCTATGGCGTGTTCTGCGGCATCGCCTTTGCGCCGACCGCTCTGGTGCTGACCTATGGTCGCCCGTTGATCGAGCGTGGGGCTATGGTGGTAATTGTCGTCGCCGCTGCTTTTTTCAGTCTTTCCAGCGGCCCCATGACGGCACTGGCACTGCAGATTGCCTTGGTCTGCTGGAACTATGTGTTGAAGGGGTTCCCCGGGCGCTGGAAGCTTTTCTGGGGCATTCTGGCGTTCGTCTATCTGTTCGTCTCGGTCTTTTCTCATCAGTCACCCGCCGAGCACCTGATCAACCTTGTGGCCTTCGATAAGGGCTCGGCCTGGCAGCGGCTGCTGATCTGGAACTATGGTACGGGGTCTATAGCTGCCCACCCGGTGTTCGGAGTGGGCTTTGGCGACTGGGCGCGCATGGATGGGCAGACCTCAAGCGTTGACATGTTCTGGATCATCTCCTCGTTGCGACACGGCATTCTGGCCGGCGTTTTTCTGGCGATGGTCTATCTCGGCGCCGCTCTCATGGTCGGGTTCCGCAAAGGGCTGAGCCCCGCACAATTACGGTGCCGAACCGCCTATCTGGTGGCTCTTGCCGGATTCTTCGTTGCGGGCTGGACGGTCGATTTCTGGGGGGAGGTCTATACGGCCTTCTTTTTCATGATCGGCAGCGGACTATGGCTGCTGACCGCTACGGGCGAAGAGCACGAGTCAGAGGAAATGCCAGCGTGCCAACGCAACCTCAGGCCGCGGCGCGTTATCCCGGCGCGACAGCGGTAGATCGGCATGCTTCAGACGGCCCGCATATTCAAATGCCTCACCTTTTGCGCGATGCCCTATGCAGGAGTGGGCTGGCCCCAAAGCTGTGCCAGTATCCTCGCGGGTTTTTCTGATACGCCTGTTGCGCCGGTGCTGGTCTTGCCGCGCAGCCGACGCCCCTTGGCTGACAATGTCGAGGTCGTCTCGGCGCTGCCCTGGCCCCGCACAATGTTGCCCTGGCGCATGGTGGCCGATGGTAGTCAGGCGCGGGTGGCGCATCGTTTCACCCGGATGCTGGAACAGGCCGATCCCGAGACAACGATCGCCTATTTCTGGCCTGGTGTGCCGCATGATCTTGTCAAACGGGCGAAAGGCCTCGGCATCTTCACCGTGCGCGAGATGATCAACACCGCGCTCGGCTCTGCCAAGCCCGCGCTCGATGCCGCCTATGAGTGCGTGGGTCTGCCGCCCGCGCATCTGATCACAGACGCGGGGGTCGAGGATGAGAATGCGGAACTTACGCTCTACGATCTGGTCTGTGCCTCCAACGCTCCCTGCGAGGCCTCGCTGATCCGGGCCGGTGTGCACCCCGAGCGGATCTTTTCGACCAGCTTCGGCTGGTCGCCAGAGCGTTATGGCCCCATGGGTATCGCCGAGCCCGAACGGGCGGGGCCCACGGTCCGCTTCCTCTTTGCCGGCTCCATCAGCGTGCGCAAAGGCGTTCCGACACTGCTCGAGGCATGGACCAAGGTCGTAGGCAGTGCCGAGCTGACCCTGGTGGGCAATGTCGAACCCGCGCTTGAGTCACTGGTTGCCAATGCCGTGGCCAGCGGCTCGGTACAACGCCTCCCCTTCACGCCAGACATCGGCGTGCTCTATCGCTCGCACGACGTCTTCGTCTTCCCCACCATCGAGGAAGGCGGGCCACAGGTGACCATCGAGGCAGGCGGTTGCGGCCTGCCCGTCATCACCACGCCAATGGGCGCCGCCCGTCTGGTCAAGGACGGGGTCAACGGCATTATCGTCGAGGCCGGCGCAGCCGACGCTCTGAGCGCGGCCATGTCATCGCTGGTGTCAGACGCGGAGCTGCGCCAGCAATACGCTAAGCGGATCACGCTGGACGCTCAGGCCTTCACCTATGACAAGCTGGGCGCCGGCCGGGCGCTAGCCTTCGTCGAACGCCTTGGACGGCGCCATTCCCTCGAAGGCGCGCAGCATCTCTGACCATCAGCGCCCGCTCGCGGCCATCCTCTTGGTATAGTCGTCCCGAACCCGCTGGGCCTCTTCGTCATAAAGGAAGGTAAGGAACGCATAGCGGGTGCCACGTGTCAGCTTTGTGACTTCATGCAGCAGCGAGCAGGAGAACACCACGGCGCTACCGACTTCAGCGCGGTAGGTCCTCGGGCCAAACTCGGGAAATCCCAGATCACCGCCCTCGTAGTCGCTGTTGAGATTGATGGTCACCGCAAATCGCCGATGCGCCACAGGGGGCGCGGTATTGTCCCGGTGCGCATGGAAATGGCCACCAGCGGCCGCCTCATAACACCCCACGAGGTACCGTTCGATTCGTGTGGTGCGAAATTGGAACGCCCGGTGGATGATCGGCAGCAGCCGCCGCACCAGCAAATCCCGGCAATGTTGCACGGTCTGCTCATCGGAGATGTACCAGTCGAGGCGCTTGCGGAATGTGGGATCGAACCGCTCGGCCACCTTGCCCGCGCTTTCCACCACGCCGATCTCGCGCCCACCCTCTGCCTCATACATGTCGATCAGGCGCGCGCAAAGCCCGGCATCGAACACTCCTGGCAGGATCAGCACTGGCGCGTCATGGGCCTGTGGCTTGTGTTTCTGTCGGGCCTCAAGCAAGGGCAAGACATTCGTCGCAATCTGCTCCGCCCCTTTCGCTACCGCGAGGACCTGCAGCGCAGGGCTCAGCACGAATACGGTGCATCGGTTTGCAGAGGGACCGCTTGCGCCGTCCACGCCATAGCGTTTGGCCAGGTCGCCGTTCTGGTCCTGACCAAAGTGCCACCCGGGCCTATTCTCGAAACTCAGTTGTGGCCCAGATCCAGCACTCAGACCGATCACGGTGGCCCCGTCACCTCCAAAGAGATCGCCCCGGCGCGCGAAGGCGCTCAATGCCTGCTCGGCGTCTGCGCTCGCTGAACGGCCATAAAACAACAGCACGACCTCGCGTCCCGCCAACTCGTCGAGAACCACGCGGGCCGCGCCAGCAGACTGCGGAACCGAGAACCAAGGCGCCGGATCTCCAACCTCAAGGGTCGACATCGCTACCTCATTGTGGGTCGCCCAACGCTCGAACCGCCAACATGCGCCGCAAACGCACCGACCAATTGTGTCCGTGCTTCGCCACATTTCATGCCTCTTTCGACGGGCCTCTCAGACTTACAAAGCGTAGGGTCATCCGCAATCAGCGAAAATATAGCTCAACAGCAACACGATAGATCAAAGGGGTTATATCGACGCGGACTCAGTAGTCCTTTTGAGCTATAGCGCCCCGGTTCTGTGGGGGTCTCCGCCCATAGTGTTGCTGATCGGTCACATATGTCGCTATGTCCCCGAAATTCATGCGGCGCTAAGAAAATAATCGAGGGACGTACATCTGACAGGACATCTGCTTAATTATGGTGCCTCAGTTGTTTGCCGTTCTGGTATTTTGGAGCGCGCTCAATTGCGGCGGAATTGAGCGGGTTTGTCCGTTATTTAGCCACTCGACAGCCCAATTTGATGGTCAAACCCCATCCGGTGTTAACCATCAAAAGGAACATCAAATGGCAGGTTGGCCAGATGCAACAAACACTGGCGTGCCGGATGGCGTCGTCCTCACCAAGTCCGGTTCGATCACCATCACCAAGCCAGGGACGGTGATCGATGCCCTCGATATCCAGGGCACCATCAACATCCAGGCGAACAACGTCACCATCAAGAACAGCAAGGTGACCTCGAGCGACTTCGCCGTGATCCGCATTGCGCCCGGCGTCACCGGTACCGTCATTCAAAACAATGACATCAACGGCAAGGATTCCGGCGGGCAGGGCATTTTCGGCCAGGGGACGTTTATCGGCAATGACATTTCCGGCGTGGGTGACGGCATCAACGTGACCGGCGACAAGGTGTTGATCCAGGATAACTACATCCACGATCTCGGTGGGCCGGCGAGTTCCCACTATGACGGCATCCAGATCGATGGTGGCGTCTCCGACATCCGGATCGAGCACAATACGGTTATCAATCATCACGATCAGACGTCAGCTGTGATGATCGACGACTATTTTGGCCGCACCTCGAACGTGGTCGTCAACAACAACCTCCTCACCGGTGGTGGCTACACCATCTATGTCACCGGCCTTGATGGGCACGGGACAGACAATGTCACCGTCACCAACAACCACATGGGCAAGGGGACGTATGGCTACACCTACTTCGCCGCCGCCAACCCGGTCTATTCGGGGAATGTGAACGATGGGGCGGCTCTGGCAGCCCAGTTGGGCAATCAGGGGCCGAATACAGGCACACCGCCCACCGAGTTGCCAACAACACCTCCACCTGGGTCAACTACGGCCACTGATGGGGCGGATCGATTGACCGGTGATGACAAGGACAACGTCATCGACGGCAAGGGTGGCAACGACATCATCGATGGCCGTGGCGGCAACGACACCATTATCGGTGGAGCCGGCTTTGACACCATGACCGGCGGTGCGGGCAACGATATCTTCGTGTTCCGCAGTGCCAGCGAGATCGGCAACAAGCCGGGCGCGCGTGATATCATCACTGACTTTACGCCCGGTCAGGACAAGATCGACCTTTCGGCGATCGATGCTAACACCAAGCTTGCCGGCAATCAGGAGTTCAGCTTCATCGCCGCCAATAATGGCAGCTTCACCAAGACCCCTGGTGAGCTGGCCTGGCACACTGAGTCCGGTAAGACCATCGTGCAGGGCGACATTGATGGTGACGGCATCCACGACTTCGAAATCGAACTCAAGGGTGTGCTGAACCTCAAGGCCAGCGACTTCATCGGCGTTGGGTCTGGGTCGGGTGGCAAGCCATCGGTGCCAGACACCTCGGTCCCACCAACCGATACGCTGCTCAAGATCACCGGGACTTCCGGTGCTGACAAGCTCGTGGGCACGGCGGCCAATGAGTATCTCGATGGTCAGGCTGGTAACGACACCCTCAACGGTGGCGGCGGCAACGACGTGCTCTATGGCGGCCTTGGTCGGGATGTCATGACCGGGGGTGCCGGCAATGACGTGTTCCTGTTCAAATCCGTTGCCGAAATGGGCACCAATGGGGCTACCCGTGACATCATCACTGATTTCACGCGCGGCCAGGACAAGATCGATCTGTCCGCCATCGACGCCAATACCAAGCTCTCGGGCGATCAAGCGTTCAGCTTCCTGGCTGGTGACAATCAGGCCTTCACCAAGACGGCGGGTGAGCTGGCGTGGCACTACGAAGCCGCCCAGAACCGCACCATCGTTCAGGGTGACATTAATGGCGATGGCATCCACGACTTTGAAATCCAGCTGACCGGCCGCGTCCCGCTGACCGCCGGCGATTTCATTCTCTAACAAACCTCAGGCCGGTGGCAGCAATGCCTCCGGCCTATCGCTCTCGTGGTGCGTGGGCAGGGTCCCACTGCGTAGAATCACAGCTGCGCCGTTTCGTGCGGCACCCGTTTGGCAGAACTCATTTCGCGTCAGATGTGTTGGGATAAGAATAATCTTGCGAATGTAAAGTCATTTAAATTCAGCGGGTTGTAATAATTCTACTGAATTTATAGACACTATCCATCGCCCGATGGACACACAGATGACGCTCGCTTCACCGCTATGGGACGCCCCGGCTCAGATGGCGAAGACCGCGCTGGGGCTACCGCCGCCCGTTCTCGGCAAGCGCAGCCATCTCGATCAAGATTTTCATCCCATTCGACAGTGAACCAAGCCGTCCGGCGGGGCGCTTTGCGCTGCACGCTTCCCTGTTCGGATAGCCCATCCCATGAAAGAGACGCATGATGAATAGACGCGACATCTTTGGAGCCGTTGCACTCGGTGCAGGCCTCGGCATTGCTAGCCAGGTTGCGGCCCAGGCGCCCGCAGCGGCCGATATTCCGGCCAACAACTCACGTTTGGCGAAAATCCTGGAACGCGGCGTATTGCGTGTCGGCACGACAGGCGATTTCAACCCCATGTCGTTCCGCGACACCGCGACCAACAGCTATCAGGGTTATGATATTGAGGCCGTGACGGCTCTAGCGGCGGACCTCAAGGTCGAGATTGAATGGGTGTCGGCAGAGTGGGCAACCATCACCACAGGCATTGCCGCTGATCGGTTCGACATTTTCTCGGGTGCGTCTGTCAGCGTTGCGCGCGCACGCGTTGCCGCCTTCTCAATCCCCTATACTGAGGCAGGTACCGTGCCGCTTGGCTTGGCTTCCGCCGCAGACCGCTTCAATAGCTGGGCCGCCATCAATGAGGCGGGCGTTCGTGTTGCCGTCAGCCAAGGCACCGTTTTCGAAGATCAGGCGCGCCAGCATTTCCCGAACACAACCATTCAGGCCGTGCAGTCCCCTGCGACGGGTTTCCAGGAGGTGCTGTCTGGCCGCGCTGACGTGACCATCACCTCCAATGTCGAAGCTGCAACACTGGTCGCCAAATATCCGGAATTGAAGGTTCTGGTGCCGAGCGCCGAGCAGCGCAACAAGCGCCCTTTTGCCTATGTCGTCGATCAGAACGATCCTGTGTGGCTGAACTTCATCAACACCTGGGTATCCCTGCGCCGCATCGAGGGTTTCTACGCCGCGCTCGACGCGAAGTGGCTCGGTAAGGCCTGAGCATGACGCGAGCCAAGACCAGGGCAAGCCGTGTGCTTGCCCTGTCAGCTGCCGTTATCCTCGGACTCATGGTGAGCGGCTGCACCAGCACCAACTACACGTGGAGCTGGTACATCCTGTCTCCGTTTGATGTGCGTGGTCAGCAGAATCTGTGGTTCTTGCTGGCGGGCTTTGGCACGACGGTCGGCCTTTCGGTCGCCGCGTCGTTGATCTCCATGGCCCTGGGGATCGGCATTGCGCTGTTGAGTTTTGCACGCTGGCGCTCGCTACGACTGGCGGCGCGCAGCTATGTGGAAGTCTTCCGGGCCATTCCGATTCTGGTCTTCATCCTGTGGGTGTTTTATGGCCTGCCGATCCTGACCGGCGTGCAGTTTGACGTCCTGACCACCGGCCTCGTGTGCCTGGCGATATCGGATTCTGCTTTCACTTCGGAGATCTTCCGCAGCGGCCTTCAATCGCTCGACAAGGGGCAGCCAGAAGCTGCCCGCAGTCTGGGGCTGGGACCGGTGCGCACCATGCGTCTGGTGGTCCTGCCGCAGGTTATCCGAGCAATCCTGCCGGCCCTGGGAAACCAGTTTGTCTATGTGCTCAAAATGTCGTCGTTGGTATCGGTGATTGGCCTGCAGGAGTTGACGCGTCGGGCCAATGAGCTGACGCTCGTCGAATATCGCCCGCTGGAAATCTACACCTTCCTCGTCGCCGAATACCTCGTGCTGATCCTGATCATTTCCTGGCTGGTGCGTCGCCTTGAAGTGAAACTGCGCCTGCGCACGAACGGGCGCTGACCATGAGTACAAATCTGCGCCTGCACGCTACGCCCGGCAGTCTCTACTCCGCCAAGGTCCGCATCGCCCTGTTGCACAAGGGGTTGCATTGGGAAGAGGTCGCGCCGGACGGCGGCTATCGTAGCGATGCCTACCGATCGCTTGTGCCACAAGGTTCGGTGCCTGCGCTGGAAGTTGATGGCGCTCTGATCGTGGATTCCGAAGCGATCGTCGAATACCTCGAGGAAGCCTATCCGGCTCAGCCCTTGCTGCCATCCGTCCCCCTCCAACGAGCCCAAATCCGCTCACTCTCGCGCTATCACGATACGGCGTTTGAGCCCGCAGTCCGCGCGCTTTTTCCATCAATTGGTGAAGGCAGGCGTCCTGCCGACGATCTGGTCGAGCGCATCAATACTCGCCTTGCTATTCTGGGCCGCATTGCTCAGCCGTCGCCGCTGCTCGGTGGAGCAGAGCTGTCTATGGCTGATCTCGGATATCCCGTCAGCTTTGCCTCAATCGACATTATTGCTGCCGCGACGAGGGCGGCACTTGTTTGGCCGGACCCTATCCGGCGCTATCAGCAATCGCTTGATCAGGTGCCTGCGGTGGCAGCAGTTCTCGCGCCTTATCGTGCCATCACAACACAATGGGCGGCGGCAGCCCTTGGATCCCAAACATGAGACTGGACCTGAGCACCTGGGAGGAGATCGACGCTTATCTTCTGAAGTCAAAGGCAGTGATCCTGCCTGTTGGCTCCACCGAGCAGCATGGTCCTCTCGGGATCATCGGCACGGATACGCTATGCGCAGAGGCGGTGGCGCAGAGGGCCGGAGCGATCAGTGGCGGGCTGGTGTTGCCGGTGCTGGCCTATACGCCTGCCCCCTTCAATATGGGGTTTGCCGGCACGATCTCGGTCACTGAACCTGTGTTCGCCGCATTGGTTACCGAAATCCTTGCAGCGCTTGCCCATCACGGGTTCAGGCAGGTCTACGTGCTCAACGGTCATGGCGCCAATCTTGAGCCGCTGCGACGTGTCGCTGCTGCGCAAAGCGCCCTCGACATTCACATTCGATCCTGGTGGGACTTCCAGTCAGTGCGTTCCCTGCGCGACGCGCTGTACGGCTCATGGGAGGGCATGCATGCAACACCGTCCGAAGTCGCCATTACTCAACACACCCACCGCATCGTTGATCACCCGGCGATCCCGGCTCCCGAACCGCTGACAGCTGAGTTCATTGTCGCCCATGCAGGCGACCGCCACGGCCCGCCCGATGAGCACCGCCGGCAATTCCCTGATGGGCGCGTTGGTTCCCATTCGGGCCTCGCGCGGCCTGAGCATGGTGAGCAGCTGCTGACATTGGCCAGCCAAGCGTGTGCAGACGAGTTCGCTGGCTTGTGGGCGTAGAAATGAAAACGGCGGGCTTGCGCCCGCCGTTCGAGACCTGAGCTTACTGGCCCTGGTAGGTGTACAGCAGGATGGCGCCTGGATTGTGCAGGATGCCGGTTGCCAGCTCTTCACCGTACTTGGCGGCAGCCGAACCGAACGCGTCGGTGGCAACGAACACCGAAACGCCATCGGGTGCGACGAGGATGTCGCGGTAGCGGTTCTGGGTGTTGAACCAAGCAACAGGCAGGCCTTCAGCGCTGAGGCCGTCTTCCGACAGCTTCTGCACATAGACAACGCCATGCTTCAGGGTTGGGATCAGGATCGAGTTGTCCCATTCCGCAATGCCGTTTTCGCCAGCGACGTAGTAAGCGGCGCTACCGGGCGCGATGGTCGGGCTGCAGATGAAGCCGCAGATCGAGGTCGTGTCATCCACCGTGAAGTAGGCGGCGATTGGCTCGACAACTTCACCCTTGAACTCGGACTCGGCAGTGGTCGGAACCTGGCTGGTCGAGGCGGAGTTGCGTGGCAGGTCAGCTGGAGCCTCGTGCCATGCTGGGTAGTTGTAGGCGCGATCGTCGACATAACCGGAAACGTTGGGCCAGCCGTAGTTGCCGCCGGGCACCAAGATGTTCAGCTCGTCATCGCTGGCAGGGCCATGCTCGGTCGAGTAGAGGATGCCGTTGCTGGCGAAGACCAGACCCTGTGGGTTGCGGTGACCATAGGTGAAGACATGGCTCTTCACGCCTTCGATTTCCGGGTTGTCGGATGGAATGGAGCCGTCAAGCTCCAGGCGCAGCACCTTGCCCGAATAGGCGTACCAGTCCTTGGCATCAACCTGATCCTGGGTCGGCAGGATCTGCGCGCGGATTGGGTCGCCTTCCGGACGACGGTAGCGGCCCTGCTCGCCGAGCGAGTAGTAGATCTTGAGATCTGGGCCGATAACGACGCGACCGGCATTGTGGTCGTCGCCAGCAGGAATGCCCTCGATCAGAACCTGGGGTTCTTCCAGCTGCTCGGAGGTGGCGTTGTAGGTGTAGCGAACGAGCTTGGCGCTTGGCGCAGGCGCCTCGGCCGTGCCGTCATTGACGGTGTAGGCAACATAGACGTAGTCGTTGCCGGTGTCCTTCATGAATTCTGGGTGCAGCGCCAGGCCGAACAGGCCCTCGTGCTGAATGCCGGTGAAGACCTCGTCGATCGTCAGGAGTGGGAACTTCTGGCCCGACACTGGGTCCACGCGGGTAACGCGACCTGCGGTGCGTTCGGTGACCCAGATCTTGTCATCGGGACCCCAAACCATGGCCCATGGGTTTTCCAGCTGCGTGGTCAGAACGCGCGAGGAAAACTTCTCAGCGGGGCCGTTGGCGATCTCCACAGGATTGACCTGCGCCAATACCGGAGCTGAAGCCATAAGCGTACCCATTGCGACGGCAAGGATTGCGGTCGTCATGCGCAGACGCTGATTAGTCTTTTGGTTTTTCATTAGTTCTACCCTAATTTCACATGCATTGCCGGGCGCATCTCGTTATGCTTTCAGTCCCGGCGCGGCAGTTCAGGCTTGGTGAGCAGGAAAGTGTGTTTTGCCCACCTGATGGCCTTCGCGGACTATGAGAAATTATCAAGCTGTGTCAATGTGAAGCGGTGACGATCTGCCGCGTAAAAGGGCTTGAAGGTTTACAGACGATTGCCGGAATCGCGCTCGTCGATGGTAGAAAGCCCTTGAATTGCCCGCACCATTGTTGAGATGACGTGGGGCGCAGTTAATATATGTAAGCGAGAGATTTGGCGTCTCGTGAAATTGAGTTGAGGTCAGATAGTAAAAATGAAGTCTAACATCCCATTTATTGGTGCGCGCCGCTCGCTGAGCCTAGGCGCCGCAGCAATTGCGTTGTTGTTTGCTGGTGGCATGGTGTTCACGCCCGATCTGGCCCGGGCTGAATCCGAGGTCGCAACGGCCGGAACCGGCTGGTTCACCGAGGCGCAGGTTGCGCGCGGACAAAAGCTTTATGATGCACGCTGCTCGTCCTGCCACGGCATGGAAATCGCCGATGGCTGGCGCCTTTGGGATGGGTCGGCCCAAGAGCTGGTCGACTTCATCAAGTCCATGGGCATGCCTGCTGACAATCCAGGCGGTCTGCCTCCGCAGCAATATATCGACATCGTGGGCTATATTATGCACCACGGCGGCGACTTTCCGTTCGGCGATGAAGTCTTGGTGGGCACGGACGCCGTTAACGAGGCTAAGCGCCCCGAATAAAACAAAGGGCGCACAGCGATGTGCGCCCTTCTGTGTGCGAATAGTGATTCTGGCGCCGAGGCATGACTGCCTCGGCGCCGTTTTTTCGACTAGTTATGTGCCTGCTTCACCAGGCGTGTAGCCTGACGAAGGGCAGCGGCGGTGTGGTTGGCACCGCGGTGCAACTGGGTCAGTGCGAAGCCGAGAGACTCGGGGCCGTGGTTTGCCAATTCGCTGGCAACTGCGAGCGCTGGCAGCGGCGGGACGGGGAGCGCCGGGTCGTGCGAGAAGCGGCGACCGCGCGTGTAGTTGAGTGGGACGAGAATGCGCGCGAGGTTCTGGATCGTGGCATTGGCCTGGGCCTCGTCGATCGAACCGTCGTTGATGCCGGCGTAGAAGGTATCGAGAGCGCTGGTTAGGTCTGCAAGGCTCGCGGTGACGGCGTCAAGCATCGGCGCGTGTTCGCCGGCGGCCTTGCGGTAGCGGGCGATGGTGGCGTCGAACTCGGCAGACGTAGCGCGCCAGTCGAAGGGCAGGACGGGGGCGTTGGCCACCGCCATGATGGCTGCCAGATACACCTTGATATCGCGGATCAGAATGTCGCGATCGGCGATGTCCATGAGGTCGTTTTCGGTGTGCCAGGCGATGTTACCGCCGCAGCCGCCGACCGTGTAATAGTTCATCTCCTTGCGTTTCTCGACGGTCATGGTCGAGGACAACATGAAGAAGCTGGAAAGCCCAATATTGTTGAAGGAATAGTCGCCAGCGCGCAGTGGGCGTTCGCCGCCGAAGGGCAGGTCGGCCACCTCGCCAATGACAGACTGGCACAGCTCGGTGGCTTCGCTCATGCAGGCGACGTTCTCGTAGACATCGGCCCAGCGGCAGCCGGGGCTGTCGCAATTGACCTGCGCGACGCAGTTTTCGTCGAGATCGAGAGCAAATTCATCGGCAAACCAAGCCGAACCGGCGTAACGGCCCGTTGAGTGCCCGGGCCACCAGGCGATGCGCACCGAGCGGCGAAGGGTGCTGCGATTGTTCCAGAGCACGTGCGCGATCTCGAGCATGGCGGCGTCGCCGGTGGCGTTGTCACCAACGCCGACATCCCAGCTGTCGTAGTGACCGGCGAGCAGTACGAACTTCTCAGGCTCGATATTGCCCGGCACGTTGACCACGGGCACCAGCGACTTGAACCAGCCTTCTTCGAGGCGCGTATGGATGGTTGCCGTGCCGCCGGCTTGCGCCAGCGCGATCAGCTTCTGCCCATCGACATTGTTGACGACAGCAACGGGAATGGTGGGCTTGCGGGGCAGGTCATCGAGATCAGGTGTGCCCCAGATCGAGCTGCAGATGCCCCAGTGGCGATCAATGCCCGGATTGACGGCGATGACGCCGATGGCGCCCTTCTCCTGGAATTCCAGGACCTTGTTTGGCGAAGCAAAGCCATCGGTCAGGACGATCTTGCCGCGAATGCGCTCTGCCGCGGCGGCGTTCTCGTCGCGATTCTTCTCGTAAAAGCTGGAGACGTTCGCCGAAAGGCTGCCGGGCACGTGGTGCAGGGTGCCGGTGAGGCCATCGGGGCAAGTGATGGAATAGGCGGGGGGCTTGGCGGCAAAGGCTTCGCCGCCAGCGACGACCGAAGCCTCATAAGGAATAGAGAGATAGAGCGAGGCTTCGAGGAGTTCGACGGGCACGCCGAGCGCAGTCAGGCGGCGGGCAATGTCATGCGCCGAGGCTTCAACATCTTCTGGCCGCCAGCGCGGCATGGTCGAAAAAGCTTCCACCAAAGGCCATGCGGCATCCGCGTTAACTTGTTCTACTGCCTGCTTGATCGTCTTATCCAGCACATCGACCTCCATCATGAGCGCCATAGGTAGCGTCGACCGACAGAACGTGCTCTGCAGGCTGACGCGCACACGATGCCCTATCGAATCTTGTACGACAATCCGGATTGTACGACAATTTTAGGCTAGGCTTTGGTGTTCGCTCCCGCTAAGCTTCACAAAAGCCTTTCGGGGTCTGCCTGTGAGCGGCAAGCCCATGGAAGGATGCAACCTTGGACTGAATCTATGGATGATCTGCGTACGATCTTTCAGACTGATGCGGTTGGTGTGTCTCAGGCACACGACCAGGGAGAGGCGCACACGCCGCAATTGGTGCGTGAGCGCGTATTCGACGCCGTCCGCGACGCCATTATCGGTGGTCGCATTGCGCCGGGCACCCGCCTGATCGAGCGAGAGCTCTGCGAGGCGTTCCAGATCAGCCGGACAGTCGTGCGCGAAATTGCGCGGCGCCTTGAAGCTGAGAAGTTGGCTGTCGTGGTGCCGCATCGCGGACTGACGGTCGCCACGCTGACGCCGAAACATGTCCGCGACATCTATGAGATCCGCATCGAGCTTGAAGCAATCGCCGTCCGCAGTTTTCTCGGTGTCGCAACCGATGAGCACATTGCCAAGGCGCAGCAATACGGCGAGACGGTTCTTGCGGCGGGCGCGCGTATGGACAAGGTCGCCATGGTGCAGACCATGGCTGAGCTCATGCGCTTCATGAGCGATGTCGCCGACAATCAGGTTGCTACCGAAATTCTCGATCAGCTGGGCACGCGCATCAACATGCTGCGTGTGCTCGCCATGTCCGATCCCGGACAGCTGGAAAACGGCTTGAATGGTGTGAAAGCCATCATCGACGGCGTTACCGCCCGCGACGCCAAAGCGGCTGAAACGGCCGTTCGCGTTTATGTGCGCCGTTCAGGCGAAGCCGTACTTCGCCACATGGGCGCCGAGGAGTGAGCCGCCGCTAAACCGCCGGCTCCCCCGCCGTCTGCAAATCAATTTCTTACCTGGAAGGCCATTGATGACATCGAATTCATCCGCCATGCCGGCTGCGTCGCCGGATGTCGCTCCCATTTGTGATCCCGTAACGGTCGAGATCATTCGCGGCGCGATCATGGCAACGCAGCGCGAGATGGAAGCTCTGATCGAGCGGACCGCGATTTCTGCGTTTATCCGCGAGAAGAAGGACTTCTACACCGCCCTGTTCGACGAGCGCGGTGTTATGGCTGTGGGGTCGATGGTGCCGATTTTTGGCGACCTGACCACGCCGGTTTTCGAGAAGTTCCCGCGCGAGACGATGAAGCCGGGGGATCTCTATTGGTACAATGACTGCTATGGCTCCAAGGGCGCGGTGACGCACTCGAACGACCAGGTGTTGCTGGCGCCAGTGTTCCACAATGATCGCCTTTGCGCGTTCGTGATGAGCTGGGCGCACTTCGCCGATATCGGCGGTTTGCACCCCGGCTCGATCAGCCCTGATGCGACCTCGATCTATCAGGAAGGCATCATCATCCCGCCGACCAAGCTGATCGATGCTGGCGTCGTCAACGAGATGGCATTGTCGATTTTCCATCGCAATTCGCGTTTCCCCGCACAGAGCGAAGGCGACATGTCGGCCCTGATGGCGGCCGTGCACCTTGGCGTTACCCGTGTCGCCGAAATTGTCGAGCGCCACAGCGCTGACCTCGTCTCCGATGCACTGGCGCAGTTGCTGAACCGCACGCGCACTCTCGTGCGCCGTCGCCTGGCCGAAACCTTCGACTACGGCACCTACAAGTTCTCCGACCAGATCGACACTGACGGTCATGGCAATGGCCCGTTCAGCCTGCGCTTTGCTATCACCCGCGAAAAGGGTGCCGATGGCGAAGACCGGTTCATCTTTGATGCGACCGAGAGCGACGATCAAGCACCAGGTCCGGTCAACCTGATCATGAATAAGGGCGTGCCCGGCATGGCGCTGGGGCTCTATTTCCTCGGTGGCGATCCATCGCAGGTGGTCAATGCTGGTGGCCCACTGGCCATCGACGAGGTGCGTCTGCGCCCTGGCTCAATCGTGCAGCCAAACTTCCCGGCGCCGCTGGGCATGCGTGGCCTGACCATGATGCGTATGCTGGCCGTGCTCAACGGTCTGGTCAATCGCGGCAAGGGCGGCGCTCCGGCTGCGCACTCGGCCTATGTTGTGACTATCATGCGCGGCACGTTCGGCAAGGAAACCGGCACTTCGACGCCATTCCTGCTGGCGGACGGCATTGGCGTTGGTTATGGCGCCCGCGATTTCGCTGACGGCATCGACGCCGTCTACTTCGTCGCTCAGGAAAACTATCCGGTCGAGTTCCTCGAGTCCGGCTACCCGATCCGTCTGCGCCAGTACGGCGTTGTGCCGGATTCCGGCGGTCCCGGTCGCTGGCGCGGTGGCACGGGCATCGTGCGCGAATATGAAATCCTGGCGGACGAAGCGCTGCTGGCGATCCGTATCGACGGCGTGAAGAACCCACCCTGGGGCTATGCAGGCGGCATGTCCGGCGGCAGCGGCTATATCGTGGTCAATCCCGGCACGCCTGAAGAGCGCGAAATCCCGCCGCTGTCCGATGGCACGGCACTCAAAAAGGGCGATATCCTCCACATCCGCACCGGTGGCGGTGGTGGCAACGGCCATCCCTATGACCGCCCGGCAGCAAGCGTGCTCGAAGACGTCCTCGGCGGCTTTGTCACGGCTGATGCAGCCCAGAAGTTCTACGGCGTGGTGATCCGCGACGGCGCGCTCGACAGCGCGGCGACCGACACGCTGCGGGCCCAACGTCCAGACGTTAAGCCCTTCCACCGCAACATCTATCTCGACGAGCTTGCTTGATTATGGCCATGGATAACACTCGACCAAACCTCGCCGTTGCCGTGGACATCGGCGGCACTTTTACCGACGTGGCACTGGTCAATCGCGCTGGCCAGAGCTGGCGCGCCAAGACGCCGTCCATCCCATCGGACCCGTCTGAAGCGTTCCTGAACGGTATCCGTCTGGCACTTGAGCAGGCTGGCGCTTCGGCGACCGAGCTGGATCAGGTTCTGCATGGCACCACCGTTGCCACCAATATGATCCTTGAGGGCAAGGGTGCGCGCACCGCTCTGGTCACCACCCGTGGCTTCCGCCACGTTTTGGCCATTGGCCGTCAGGATATTCCGCGCAAGGCAAACCTCTACACCTGGATCAAGCCGGTTCCACCGGTTCCCGCCAGCCGTATCGTCGAGATCGACGAGCGTGTTGCTGCCGGCGGCGCTGTGCTCGAAGAGCTCAACGAAGCCAGCGTGCGCGAAGCAGCTGAGCAGATCCGTGGCATGGACGTGGAAGCTGTGGCCGTCTGCCTGATCCACGCTTACGCCAACGCTGCGCATGAGCGTCGCGTGGCTGAGATCTTGCGTGAAATGCTGCCAGATCTGGCCATCACCGTCTCCAGTGACGTGCTGCCAGTGGTGCGTGAGTATGAACGCTCGCTGACGACGGTTCTCAACGCCACGGTGATGCCTGGTGTGACCTCCTATGTCGCCAAGCTGGAACAGCGTCTGACCGACGAAGGCGCAACGCCTCCACTGATGCTGATGCAGTCCAATGGTGGTGTCGCCGGCGCGTCCAAGATCCGTGTTGCACCAGCTCTGACCGCGCTTTCTGGTCCTGCTGCTGGTGTCGTGGGCGCACGTGCTGCCGCTGAGGCTTGCGGCATCACCGATATCATCACTGTCGATATCGGTGGCACGTCGGCTGATATCTGCCTGATCAAGGATGGCCAGATTGGCCTCACTCAGCACGGCGCTGTTGGGCAGTGGCCATTGGCGCTGCCTATGGTCGACATGATCACCATCGGCGCTGGCGGCGGCTCGCTCGCCCGCATCAAGGATGGCGGCCTGACTGTTGGTCCCGAAAGCGCTGGCGCGCGTCCGGGTCCTGCCTGCTATGGTCATGGCGGCACCGAGCCGACCGTGACGGACGCGCATGTCGCTCTCGGCCAGCTGCCTGCACGCCTTCTGGGCGGTCGCATGCTGCTCGACGTCGAAGCAGCACGCGCTGCCGTGATGCGCGTTGCAACGCCCCTCGGCCTCGATCTCGAAACTGCCGCGCGCGGCATTCTCGCCATCGCTGACAACCACATGGTTGGTGCCATGCGCGTTGTTTCGGTGGAACGTGGTCATGACCCGCGTGATTTCACGCTGGTGCCATTTGGTGGCGCTGGCCCCTTGCATGGTTGTGCATTGGCTGAGCTGCTCGACATCGGTCGCGTGCTGATCACTCCAGCACCTGGCGTGCTCTGCGCCGATGGTCTGCTAGCTGCCGATCTGCGCTCGGAGTTCTCCCGTGCGATGGCGATTGCCGGCGCTATGGATCCCGAAGCAACCCAGCCCATCATTGCCGAGCTGGAACAGCAGGCGTCCGAATGGCTGGACGTCGAGGACGTGGCCGCCGAGGCGCGCGTCATCGAACGCAAGGCGCTGCTGCGCTATGCTGGTCAGGGTGGCGAAATCGCTGTGGACTATGCCGCTGATCGCGCCATCGTTGAGGAAAACTTCCGCGCAGCGCACAAGGCGCTGTACGGCTTCAACCTCGGGGCACCGATCGAGCTGGTGACCCTGCGCGTGCATGCGACCGGTCTCGCAGCCATCCCGCCAATCGTACAGCTCGAGCCTGGCGTAACGCCTGAGCCCGAGGAGTTTACGGCTGTCAGCATTGGCGGCGAAAGCCACGACGTGCCTGTGCTCGATCGCTCCAAGCTTGGGGCAGGGGCCGTGTTCAGCGGTCCAGTGATCCTGACCCAGCTCGACACGACAACCTACGTGTCACCCGGCTGGCGTGGTGAAGTGCATGCATCGGGCGGTATCCTGCTGACGCGAGGTGAGGCATGACCTCGCCCAATCTCGCGCCGGTTTTCGAGCACATCGCAGCGCGCGACGACGAATATGTCGCGCGTCTGATCGACTACGTGCGCAACCCATCCATCAGCGCCCACAATATCGGTATCCGTGAGGTCTCCGAGATCTTGGTGAAGATGCTGGGCGATCTGGGGCTGGAAGTCGAAGCAGTGCAGACGAAGGGGCACCCCTTCGTCCTCGCTCGCTACGAGGTCGATCCCAGCAAGCCAACGATCCTGCTCTATGGCCACTATGACGTGCAGCCACCCGATCCGCTGGAATTGTGGGAAAGCCCACCGTTCGAGCCAACGATCCGCAACGGGCGCATTTATGCGCGCGGCGTGGGCGACAATAAGGGCCAGCACTTCGCGCAGATCATGGCCATCGAGGCGCATCTGAAGGTACATGGCACCCTGCCCTGTAACGTCATTTTCCTCCTCGAAGGCGAGGAAGAAATTGGCTCGCCGCAGATCGCCGACTTCGTACGGGACAACAAGGACCGCCTCAAGGCCGACGTTGTCGTCACCGCCGATGGTCCGCTGCACGAATCGGGTCGCGCAACGCTCACCTATGGTGTGCGCGGCATGACCTCGTTCGAGCTGCGCGTGCGTACCGCTGCCCGTGATGCCCATTCGGGCAATTACGGCGGCGTGATGCCAAACGCGATCTGGACGCTGGTGCACCTGCTCTCGACGATGAAGACCCCAGATGGTCGCATCACCATCGAGGGCCTGCATGACCAGGTCATTCCGCCCACCGAGGCGGAGATCGCGGCAACACAGGCACTGCCGCTCGACCTGCCAGAGTACATGGCCAATATGGGCCTTGATAAGCTCGATGCACCAGCCGATCGCCCATTCTGGGACCGGCTGATGTTCCACCCCACGCTGACCATTAATGGTCTGCATGGTGGCTATGGTGGGCCGGGTACGAAGTCGGTTCTGCCAGCGGAAGCCGTCGCAAAATGCGACATCCGCCTGGTCGACGCGATGACACCAGAGCACATTCAGGCCTGCGTGCGCGCGCACGTCGCCAAGCATGCGCCCGAAGTGGAAGTGATCACCTATGGCAGCATGCTGCCCTCCAAGACGCCGCTCGACGACAAGTGGGGCGTGTTGATCCAGGAGGCTATTCTGGAAGCCCGTGGCGAGACGCCGCTGGTTTATCCATCTGCCGGTGGCAGCCTGCCAGACTATGTCTTCACCAAGGTGCTCGGCGTTCCTGCCTATGTGATGCCCTACGCCAATGCGGACGAGGCTAATCACGCGCCCAACGAGAACATGGAAATCGACCTGTTCCTCAAGGGCATCCGCACCGGTGCGGCTTTGCTGGATCGTCTCGGTCGGCTCTAAGGGATTTCTACAAGAACGAAAAAGGGCGGCTGATCCTCGGATCAGCCGCCCTTTTCTTTGCGAGGGCCGCTTTGTGTGCCGGTGCTGCTAGTTGTGCACCGGATGGTAGCAGGCGACAGCGCTATGGCCCTGCGCCTGAATGAGCATGGGTTCGTCCACACGGCATTCGGCCGTGACGCGACTGCAGCGCGGATTGAAGCGGCAGCCAGGTGGTGGATTGACCGGATTGGGTGGCTCGCCCCGGGCCGCTGTACCGCGCGCGAGTCGGGCCAGTTTCGGATCGGGCTCAAGCGCCGAGCCACGCAGGGCGATGGCATATGGGTGGCGCGGGGCGACCAGCACCTGTTCGGCGGCGCCTTCTTCCACGGTCCGACCCAGATACATCACCATGACGCGGTTGGAGATGGCGCGGACCACAGCCAGATCGTGGGCGATGAAAATGATCGCTAGATCGAGACGCTTCTGCAGATCGATCAGCAGGTTCACCACCTGCGCCTGCACCGACACGTCGAGCGCCGACACGGGCTCGTCGCACACCAAGACGGAGGGTTCTGCGGCCAAGGCACGGGCAATGCCGATACGCTGGCGCTGACCACCCGAAAACTCATGTGGAAAACGGCTGGCAGCGACCGGATCGAGCCCCACTGCCGTCAAAAGCTCTTCGACACGTGCCTTGCGGGCTGCGCCACGGGCAAGGCCGTGCACGTCGAGCGGCTCGGCAATGATGTCGAGCACGGTACGGCGCGGGTTAAGCGACAGGTAGGGATCCTGAAAAACCATCTGCACCTGGCGGCGCAGAGCGCGGTCGCGCTTAATCGGCGCACCCTGGAACAGAATCTCGCCTTCGTCGGGGGTCTCAAGGCCCACCAGCATGCGGGCGAGGGTGGATTTTCCACAGCCCGATTCGCCGACGACGGCCAGGGTTTCGCCCGGTGCCACCGACAGGCTCACGCCTTTGACGGCGTGGAACTGCTTGCCGAACATGGCGCCGCCGGCATGGAAGGTCTTGGACAGGCCACGGGCCTCAAGAATCGGATCAGCCGACATTGGCGGTCTCCAGAAGTGGATAGTGGCAGGCTCTGGCGCGGCCATCGGCGCCCATGACCAGCTCAGGGCGGACTTTGGTGCAGAGATCGCCGATATGGGTACAGCGAGGATTAAAGGCGCAGCCGGGTGGCGGGGCGATCAGATTGGGTGGTGAGCCCTTGATCGGCTCCAGTCTTTCCACAGTTTCAATCCGTGGAGCAGAGGCCATCAGTGCCGCGGTATACGGGTGGGCTGGGGCGCGGAACAGGTCATCAACCGTGCCGGTTTCCACAAGGCGTCCGGCATACATAACGGCAACACGTTCGGCGGTGCGTGCAACGACGCCGAGGTCGTGAGTAATTAGTAGCATTGCCATGCCTAACTCCTCGCGCAGCTCGTCGAGCAGATCGAGAATCTGTGCCTGAACCGTCACGTCGAGGGCCGTCGTGGGCTCGTCCGCGATCAGCACTTCTGGCTTCAGAGCGATGGCCGATGCGATCAAGATTCGCTGGCGCATGCCGCCCGAAAATTGATGGGGATAATCGTCGATACGGCGCTCCGAGGAGGCAATATGGACCGATCGCAGCAGCTCGATGGAACGCTCGCGGGCCTCTTTGCGGGACACGCCAAGGTGGGTCCGGTAGAGTTCGCCCAGCTGGTCGCCAATCGATAGAACCGGGTTCAGTGCCGACAGTGCGTCCTGGAACACGAGGCTCACGACACGCCCGCGTAGCTTGCGTTTTTCCTCTTCGCTAAGCGTCAAAAGGTCGTTGCCGGCCAGGTTCATCCGGTCGGCTTTAATGGTCGCGTTTCCGCGCACAATGCCCATGACGGCACGGGTCGTAACCGACTTGCCAGAGCCTGACTCGCCGACTAGCGCCAGCACCTCGCCACGGCGCAGGTCGAATGAGACATCGCTCACCGCCTTTACCTCGCCGCGCAGGGTGTTGAAGCTGACGTTCAACCCCGAAACCGAAAGGACGGTGCGCTGGTCTGCCTGTTCTTTCATCGCTGAAGAAGCCTCGCTGAAGAATTGTACGACAATCCTTGACACGGCTTCGGTCAAGCCGCAACACTCAGCTCGCAATCGAATAGCGAGACAACAATGATCCGCACTTTTAGGAATGCCTTTACCCGTCGTGCTGTCCTTCTGGGTGGCGTCGTCGTGGCGATGGGAGTAGCCGGTCTTACGCAGGTTAACGCGCAGGACACGACCCGCCTTGTGATCGGCACCACAGCCGATGTCGTGAACTTCAACCCACTGGTCGGCAACAGCCGTTCCGACGTCTGGGTGACCAATCTTATGTATCCGCGGCTCATGCAAATGACCGCTGCCGGCTCCAAGGATCCTTATGTCGCAACCGACTGGGGCTATTCTGAGGACGGCAAGAGCGCCTGGCTCGAGATTCGCAATGATCTGACCTGGAGCGACGATACCCCGTTCACGGCTGATGATATCGTCTTCACCATTACGGCCATCGTCACGGAAAAGATCGGTGTCACCGCCGGTTTGGTTCCAGCATTCGTCAGCGCCAAGGCTGTCTCGCCAACGCGCGTCGAGTTCGAGCTGAGCCGCCCGGACAGCGCATTCCTGAGCAATATCGGCTTCTGGATGCCGATCGTGCCAAAGCACGCATTCCCAGAAATCGGTTCGGTTGCTTCATTCGCCAATGACAGCAACTGGGTCAGCGCCGGTCCATTCCAGCTGACCACGGTCGAAGTCGGCCAGCGTTACGTGCTTGAGGCTTCGGATAATTATCCGCTGGTTGAAGCCGGTCGCGCCACGATCGACGAAGTCGAATTCCGCGTGTTCCCAGACGTGAACGCACAGGCTCTTGCTCTGCGCGCTGGTGATCTCGATGTGATCGCAAACGCTCTGCCAGCGCCGATTGCCCGCACTCTGCAGGGTCAGCCTGGCATCACCGTTGAGAAGGCGCCGTCGCTTGGCTGGTCGCACGTCCTCTACAACATGAAGCGTGAGCAGCTTGCCAATGTTCTGGTTCGCCGGGCGCTTGCGCATTCGGTTGACTACGCTGCTATCCGTGCCATCGCGATGCAGGGCCTGGCTGAAACGACCAACTCGTCGGTCATCTCGCCAGTGCTGAGCTACTGGGCTGATCCAACCATCACCGAGTACACGTTCGATCCCGCCAAGGCCA
Source organism: Devosia epidermidihirudinis (assembly GCF_000971295.1). GTDB lineage: Bacteria > Pseudomonadota > Alphaproteobacteria > Rhizobiales > Devosiaceae > Devosia > Devosia epidermidihirudinis. The sequence continues at coordinate 543,187 of NZ_LANJ01000016.1, forward strand.
AGGAACTGCTGACCGAAGCCGGGTATGTCGACGCCAATGGCGATGGCTTCTTTGATGATCTGGATCTGTCGCTGCTCTATGAACAGAGCGCTGCCGATGTCGCCAACTGGGCGCAGATCATGAAGGACAGCGCCGCTCAGTCGGGTATCAAGATCAGCCTGGTTGGTCTTGAGCGCAATACCTACCTGGCGCGTGGCCGCGAGAAGGACTTCGACATCTACGCCGGTAACTGGGCTGTGATGGAAGAGCCTGCCGCCTACCTCGGTCTGGCGTACCGCACCGATGGTTTCATCAACTACGCCTCGATCTCCGATCCGCAGCTCGAAGCCTATATCGATGAAGCTCAGGCAGCCACGACCCCTGAAGCCGTCAAGGTTCCAGTACAGGCCGCTGCGAAGTTGATCCATGATCAGGTGTACGACAACGTGCTGTACTACCAGACTTTCCAGTTCGCCTTTAACAGCGATCGTTGGGAAGGCCTTGTGATGCAGCCGTCTGACCTGCTCTCGCTGGTCAACCCGCTGTCGCTCGCTTCGGTTAAGCCTAAGGACTGATAGCGTGCATCTTACCGGATACTTATTGCAGCGGCTTCTTCGTGGTGTGGTGACCTTCTGGTTCGCCGTCACGGTCACATTCTTCCTCGTCCGGCTTTTGCCGGGCGACCCTGTGCTCGCGGTTGCGGGCCCAGGGATGACCGAGGAAATCCGCCTGCAGCAGCTGCAATTATTCGGATTGGACCGCCCTCTGGCGGTCCAATACTTCTCCTATCTGCGCGAGCTGGTGCAAGGGAACCTCGGTATCTCGTTCCTGCGCAGCAAGCCGGTGACCACGGTGCTCATGGAGCGCATGCCGTGGACCCTGCTGCTGACAAGTACGGCTCTGGTGCTGACCGTTCTGTTGGGCATTCCGCTCGGCGTGCTGGCGGCAACCCGTGCGCGCGGATGGACCGACAAGATCGTTCAGGTGTCGGGCGTTATCGGGCAGTCGCTGTTCGTGCCGTCCATCGGCATCCTGCTGCTCTACACGCTTGGCCTGATGGCTGGCATTTTCCCAATCGGTGGCGCGGTCAAGTCTGGCCTCACCGGTGTTCAGTATTACCTCAGCGTCGCACACCACCTGGTGCTGCCGTGCCTGACTTTGGTGATGGCACAGCTTGCGTCCTACGTTCTGACGCTCCGCTCCACCCTCATTGAAGCGCTGGGCGAAGAGTATTGCGATCTGGCTCGTGCCAAGGGCACGCCGGAACGCAAGGTGATCTGGAAGCACGCGCTGCGGAACGCTCTGTTGCCAACTACGACGCTGATTGGTCTTCAGATCGGCTTCCTCGTCGGTGGTGCAGTTCTCACCGAGACCATCTACGCCTATCCCGGCGTTGGCCGTGCGATCTTTGAGGCTGTTGGCCAGCTGGATTTCCCTGTGCTGCAGGGTGCCTTCGTCTTGCTCGCAGCGACTGTCGTGGTGGCTAACCTTGTCACCGATCTTGCCTATGGGCTTCTCGATCCTCGGGTTCGCGCCGGATGACTATGACCAATAATACTCCCGAGGCGGTTCAGCCTTCGGCTGCGGCCGGGCAACTCGCCCCCGCGGACCTGACTCCAGCGCGCCGCACATGGCGCGCTTTCCGGGCCAATGGCCTGGGTATGGGCTCGGCCATTGTGATCCTGATCATGATTGCCATCGCCATTGCGGCGCCGCTTCTGGCCCAGTTCCCGAGCGGGTACGGCATCGACATTCTGATGCCGCCCTCGCCTCAGCATCCGTTCGGCACGGACGATCTTGGTCGCGACGTGCTGGCACAGGTGATCTGGGGTACCCGGATCAGCATGATCATCGGCTTTGCCGCGTCCGTGCTTGCCATCATCATCGGCGTGGCCCTTGGCGTTCTGGCAGCCTATGCACGTCGTCTCGACGGCGCGATCTCCATGTTGGTCGACGTGTGCCTGGCGCTGCCCGTATTGCCGCTGATGATCCTCGTCGCGGCGCTGGTTGGCCCATCGGTCACCACCCTGGTGCTGGTGATCGCGCTGTTCTCGTGGCCCGAAGTGACGCGTATAGTGCGCTCGCAGGCGCTGTCTGTGACCCGTCTGCCCTATGTCGATGCCGCCCGCACCATTGGCGGTTCGCACATCTGGATCATGACGCGCCATCTGTTGCCGGCCGTCGCTCCCATTATCGTGGTGTCGGTCGTTTTGACCGCATCGCGTGCTGTTCTGTCCGAGGCAGGCCTGTCCTTCCTCGGTCTGGGCGATCCAGAAAGCTGGTCCTGGGGCAAGATCCTGTTCAATGCGCAGCGCTCCGGTGCGCTGACTGTCGCCTGGTGGTGCACCCTGTTCCCATCGCTGGCCATTCTGTTGCTCGTCGTGTCGTCGACCCTTGTGTCGATTGCCTATAACGACGCGCGCAATCCCAAAACTCGGGAGAACTGATCGTGAAGCAACGTCTTTCGCGCGACACCTATGCGCGCATTCAGGACGGGTTGCGCGCCCGTATGGAAGCGCAGGGCCTCGATGGTCTGCTGGTCGATGACCATCACCACGTCGCCTATCTCACTGGCTTTTTTCACTTCCCCAATGAGCGGCCAGCTGCCGTCTGGCTGACGGCCACGGAATGCTTGATGCTGGTGCCTGCCCTTGAGGCTGACCACGCCGAAAAGCAGAACACGGCCGCGGAGTTCGTGGTTTATCCGGAGTTCCCGGGTATTGAGGACGCATTCTCGATCCTGCTCTCCAAGGTCAATCCAACCGGCCGCATCGCCTATTCACCCACGACGCCGATCGGGCGCGTGGAAAAGTTCAAGCGCTACGCACCGAACGCCACCTGGGTCATGTCCGAGGTTGTGGAAGATGCGCGCTTGATCAAGTTCCCCGAAGAAATCGCGCTGCACCGCGAGGCCGCCCGTATTTCGGATGCGATGGTGGAATCCGGCCTCAAGCTCATTCGCGACGCGATGGCCGCGGGCACCCCGCTGCCGACCGAAGCCGAGCTTGCCAGCTATGTCACGCGCTTTGGCGTTTCGACTATGTATGCCGAGCACGAAGATGTGGTTGTCGGCCAGATGCTGGCTGGTGGCCTTGTTTACACCGGGAAGAATGCTGCTTTCCCTCATGGCCTGCCATCGGCTGAGCGGGTCAAGCCAGGCGAAACGTTCATCCTGTCGCTGGGCTGCGCCGTTGGCGGTCGCTTTGCCGAAAGCGAGCGGACCTTCGTGATGGGCGAGCCGAGCGATGAGCAGCGCCGCTATTTCGAAGTCGCTGCGCTGGCTCAGGCCACCGGCACCGATGCGCTGATTGCTGGTCGCCCGTGCTCGGAAGCCAACCGCATCTGCCTGCAGGTGATCCACGACGCGGGCATGGGGCAGTTTTTGCGCCATCGTCAGGGCCACGGCATTGGCCTCTGGCTGCATGAGCCACCCTGGATTGCCGATGGCGACAATAGCCCGCTGCAGCCGGGCATGATCGTGTCGTCCGAGCCGGGGCTCTATATTCCCGGTCATGGCGGCTATCGCATTTCGGACACCGTGCTCATCACCGAAGCGGGGCCAGAGCGCCTGACCACGCGTCCGCGCACACTCGAAGACTGCATTATTGCCTAACCTGATCTGAGGAGACTAATCATGGATGTGACCATCAATGGCGCACGCCTGAATATCGAAGTGCTGGGCGGTGAGAACACCGATAAGCCCGTGATGATCGTTCACCACGGCGCGCCGGGTCTTGGTAGCCATGCCGAGCCAAAGGGCTCCTTCGGCAAGTTCTCCGATGACTTCCGCGTTGTCGTGTTCGACGCGCGTGGTAGCGGTGCTTCGGAAGATCTGGCGCCGTTCACGCATGATCAGTGGGCCGCAGACGTCGAAGCCATCCGCGAGTGGATCGACGCCGAGCAGATCATCATGGCTGGCGGCAGCTATGGCGGTTTCATCTCGATGGAATACGCGATCCGCTATCCCAACCGCGTCCTCGCCATGGTGCTGCGCGATACCTCGCCAGACAATTCCCATCGCGAACTCTCGCGCGCCAACGCGCTGGCTTCGCCACGCATCGAAGTCGACCTTGAGCTGTTCAACCGCATCATGGCCGGCACCACCCGCGATAACGCAGACCTCAAGGCTGCTTGGGGCCATATCCTGCCGCTCTATGACCATGACCTCGACATGGACAAGGTGAAGTCGCGCACCGAAAACACCCCGTACCACTTCGAAACGCACAACTATGCGTTTGCCGTGAACCAGGAAAACTACGACCTCAAGGACAAGCTCCCCGGCATCACCGCGCCGACGCTGATCACTGTTGGTCGCCACGACTGGATCACCCCAGTCTCCGCATCTGAAACCATTCACCGCCTGATCCCAGGCTCGGAACTGGTGATCTTCGAAAACTCCGGCCATTCGCCGCAGGTGGAAGAGGCCGACAAGTTCGAGGCCACTGTCCGCGACTTCCTCAAGCGCGCCCTGGCACGCAGCTAATCAAAAAAGTGGCGCTTCGATCACCTCGAAGCGCCACTTTTCTTTGATGGCCTTCTATCTTCGCTGAGCGTCCGGCTACCTCGGCTCGGTGACCCCTCTGCATTTTGCCCTGATACATTTCAGAGTGCTCGGGCTGGACTGGCTGCCGGTCCACGCCGACAAATGCGCCTGCCCGCGAGGCTGCTTTCCCGTCCCCCAAAATATCTCTCCGCTCCCATCCGGAGAGCCGATTGCTACTTAAGTTGAACCTTGCGCGAAACAATTTTCGCGTCGGTGAGCTCGCTAGGCAAAGGATTTAATCTCGACCATTCATGTCGTGAAGGTTAGTCCATATGCTTGTCGACAACCCAACAAAGAGAAGGACGCCTTTTGACCGCCGCACTGATTTCCTTGAACAGGGCCACGAAATCCTTTGGGCAGGGAGATGCACGCATAACGGCGGTTGATCATGTTGATCTATCTGTCGAGCGTGGGCAGATCTTTGGCGTTATTGGTCACAGTGGTGCGGGAAAGAGCACGCTTATTCGTTTGTTGAACGGATTGGAGCGGGCTGACAGTGGCGAGATCAGCGTTGCTGGGCTTGATCTTTCCCACGCCAGCGAGGCCGCCTTGCGCAAAGCGCGGCTGAAGATTGGTATGATCTTCCAGCACTTTAACCTGCTGTGGTCGCGGACCGTGGCCCAGAACATCGCCTTCGCCCTCGAGATTGCCGGCGTTGACCGTGCAACCACCAAGGCGCGAGTCACCGAGCTGGTTGGGCTTGTGGGCCTTGAAGGTCGCGAAGACGCCTATCCTTCCCAGCTCAGTGGTGGTCAGAAACAACGTGTCGGCATTGCCCGCGCCTTGGCCAACCACCCCGATGTGTTGCTGTGCGACGAGGCAACGTCCGCGCTCGACCCCGAAACCACTGATGCGATCCTTGATCTGCTGTCCGACATCAATCGGCGGCTCGGGCTGACCATCGTACTCATTACCCATGAAATGCACGTGGTGCGCCGCATCTGCGATCAGGTCGCGGTGATGGAAGCCGGCAAGGTTGTTGAAACGGGTCCGGCCAAGGCGGTCTTCGCACAGCCGCAGGCCGAAGTGACCAAGCGGTTCGTCCGCCAGATCACCAGTGCTGACACCGTCGACGGCGCGTTCGATCCCGCTCTTGCTGGGGGCGTTGAAGGCACGCTGATCAAGCTGATCTATGTTGGTCCGCTGGCGCGCCAGCCTGTCCTTGCCGATGCCATCCGCCAGTTCGATCTGCCCATCAATATCGTCCATGGCCGCGTCAGCCGCACCCGCGATGCTGCCATTGGCGAGCTCTATGTCGAGGTCCCGGCCGAGGGCGCAGCGCTGGATGCGCTGCTCGCCTATCTGGCCGAGCGTGACATCGTCTCCGAGATCGTTCGCGGAGGAGCTCAGTCATGATCGAGTTGCTCTTCCCCAATCTGCGCATTGATCAGTTCTGGAAAGCTACTGTCGACACGCTCTACATGACCGGTCTGGCCGGAACGGCGACCTTCGTGCTGGGCCTGCTCGTCGGCACCATCCTGTTCCTCACCAGCCCCGGCCAATTGCTGGCCAATCGCGTGGTTTATGGTGCGCTGTCCCTCGCGACCAATATCTTCCGTTCGATCCCCTTCATCATCCTGATCGTGCTGCTGATCCCGGTGACTCGCTTCCTTGTCGGGCGCATGCTCGGCGTCAATGCCGCCTTGCCGGCTCTCGTGGTCGGCGCTGCTCCATTTTATGCGCGTCTTGTCGAGATCGCTTTCCGCGAAGTGTCCAAGGGCGTCATCGAGGCAACCCGCTCCATGGGCGGTGGCATCGGCACCATCATTTTCAAGGTTCTCATTCCTGAAGCGGGCCCAGGCCTTGCCTCAGGTCTCACCGTCACCCTGATTTCCCTCGTTGGCTATACGGCCATGGCAGGGGTGATCGGCGCCGGTGGGCTCGGCCACCTGGCCTATCTCGAAGGCTTCCAGCGCAACAATGGCGACGTGACGCTGGCCGCCACCGGAATGGTTCTCGTCATCGTCTTTGCGATTCAATTCGTCGGCGATCTGGCGACCCGAAAACTCGACAAACGATAACAGTGTAAAGGAGCCAATTATGGCAAAGACCTCGTTCATCACCGCAGCCGTGCTCGCCACGAGCCTGTTGGCTACCCCAGCCTTCGCCGAGAAGCTGATCGTGGGCGCATCCTATGTGCCGCATGCCGAAATTCTCGAGCAGGCTGCGCCAATCCTGGCCAAGGAAGGCATCGAACTCGAAATCGTGCCGTTCCAGGACTACATCCTGCCAAACACCGCACTCGCATCGGGCGAAATTGACGCCAACTACTTCCAGCACGTGCCCTATCTGAACGAAGTTCTGAAGGACAACCCAGAGTACAAGTTCGTCAATGCCGGTGCGATCCACGTCGAGCCAATTGGCCTGTATTCCAAGCGTTGGAAGAGCCTGCAGGACCTGCCAGAAAATGGCGAAGTCATCTTGCGCGATTCCGTTGCCGAAGAAGGCCGTATCCTGGCGATCTTCGTGCGCGAAGGTATTGTCACCCTGCCAGAAGGCAAGGACGTCTATACCGCACGCGTCAGCGACATTGTCGGCAATCCAAAGCACCTGACCTTCAAGGCAGACGTGGAAGCAGCGCTTCTCGCTCAGGTCTATCTCAATGACGAAGCTGATGCCGTTGTCATCAACGCCAACTACGCGCTCGACGCCGGTCTCAACCCAGTGACCGACCCGATCGCCGTGGAAAGCGCCGAGAACAACCCATACGCCAACATCATCACCGTGCGTGAAGGCGACGAAACCCGTCCGGAGATCGTTCGTCTCGTGGAAGTTCTGAAGTCCGAGCCAATCCGCAAGTTCATTGAAGACAAGTACAAGGGCGCTGTCGTCCCAGTCGCCGAGTAAAACTCTCTGTGGGCCGACTGAAAGGTCGGCCCACATTGTCCTGCGCGCTGCCGATAAGGCCGTCTCACACCGAGGCTGTTCTGTTCACGTCATTCGCTGACGGTTTGCGCCAATAGGGAAAGCACAGCGTCGCGATTGGGACTGCCGAGCCGCCCGCCGAAGACGGTGCACTTGATGGCCGCAGCGGCGTTGGCGAAGGCGATGGCGGCAGGGATCGCTTTACCTTCGGCGATGGCCAGAGTGAAGGCGCCGTGGAATACGTCACCTGCAGCCAGGGTATCGATGGCTATGACTTCCGGCGGGCGAGCCTGACGCACAACCCCGTCTTCGACCCAGAAGCAGCCTTCGGGCCCCGCCGTAACGGCAACAAAGCCCGCGAACCGCTCAGTCAGGATCTGCACGGCTTCGGGGATCGTCCTTGCGTTTGATAGAGTGAGCGCTGCGGGTTCGGAAAACACCGTGTGTGTTGCAAGCTCCGCCAGCGTCGTGATGACATCTGCCGGGCCAACGTCGGCATCCAGCACCGCGATCTTGCCGGCCGCGCGCGCGAGCTTGAGGACTCTCGTTGCACCTGTCGGCCAGCGCACGTCGACTTGCACAGCGTCGGCGCTGGTGATGAGGTCGTCCGGGATCCAGTCGGCGTCCTCGCCCAAGGCGCGGTCATAATAGGGAATGATCAGGCGCTCACCACTCTCGTCGACGATGACGGCGCTGAGCGGGGTTGGTACGCCAGCATATTGGCGGATAAATCGACAATCGACGCCCTCGGCCTGCACATCGGCAACGAACCTATCGCCGACGGCGTCATCGCCTATGCGCGTGATCAGCGTCGTCTTGCCACCCAGCCGGGCTGCGGCGATGGCGGCACTCGTCGCCATGCCATGCGCTGCCTGCACCAGAGCCTTGGGAAGCACTTTGCCCGGCCCTGTCGGAAGGGCATCGACGGAAAAGATCATGTCGACAGTGGCAGCACCGGCAAAGACGATATTGGGCGTGGAAGGCATAGGGGCGTTTCGTTCTGAATGCGTTGGCCGCGACTATATGCGAAATCGCCGACCCGTGGGTCGGCGATCAGAACGTACAGGCGATGATACCGCATTGAATCTACGCCCGGTTGGCCTTGGCCATGGCGATAGCAGCCTCGGCCAAAAGGTCGGAGTCGTTGGCCGAAATGACAAAGCTCACGCCCTGATCGCGCCAATAATGCGCCTGTTCTGACCCGCCGCAGTCGATACCAACCAGCTTCCCGGCGGCCTTGCCGCGCGCGATGATGTGAAGGATCGTTTCGCGCAGCTTGTCGGACTCGAGATAGCTGGTGCGGCCAAGGCCGATGCTCAGCGAAAGGTCATTGGGGCCGATATAGATGCCATCAACGCCGTCCACGGCGAGGATTGCATCTACGTTGGCCAGGCCTTCGGCAGTCTCGATCATCGCAATGCAGGTGGCGCTAGCATCGCCCTCTGCCGGCTGTGGTACGCTGGAGCGAACATTGCGCCAGATCGGGCCCCAGCTGCGGTTGCCCGCCGGTGCGTACCGGCAGGCATTGGCCGCAATCGTGGCCTCTTCGGCGTTGTTGACCAGCGGCACGATGATCACTTCAGCGCCCAGATCGAGCGAACGCATGATCAGGTCAGGCGTGTTCCACGGCACGCGCACGGCTGCCGGAGAGCCCACCTTGTGCAGGCCGTCGAGCAGGGGGCTGAGCGAGGCCATGGTGTTGAAGCTGTGCTGAAGATCGACGCAGATGAAGTCGAACCCCGCACCACCCATGATCTGAACGACCTGAGGATCGGCAAAGCCGCTCCAGGCGCCATAGAGCATGTCACCACCGAGCAGGCGCTGCTTCAGGGTCATTGTGCTGGCGTCCCATACTTTTCGTTGAGCGCCTCGAGCATGGTCATGGTCGCGGCGTCTGGCTTGCCCACTGCCATACGGGCGTGGCCGGCGGGAATGCCCTGCAGGCGCAGGCCGGTCTTGAGGCGTTCGATGTCACCCAGCAGGCCATCGATAGTCTCATCGACTTCAGCCTGCAGCGCCCCGCGATCGGCGATGGCCACGCCCGATGCAACGGCCTCTGCCATAGCAACGAAGGGCTCGGGGTAGACCGAGGCGATGCCTGAGATCACGCCATTGGCGCCGACCTGATCGAGACGACCGATCTCGCGGTCCGAGCCTGTGAAAACGAGGAAATCATCGGGGAGAACCTTGCGGAACTCGCCCACGGTTTCCAGCGATTCGCCTGAAATCTTGACGCCGATGATGTTGGGCAGTTCGGCAATTTTTGCCATCAAAGCCGGGGTGACCGTGATGCCGGTGCGGGCGTGGAAGATATAGACGAAGACGCCCAGACCATCCGAGACTTCCGAAATGCGGCTGTAGAAATGCAGCAGCGCCTCATCGGTCGATGGCAGGAAGTATGGCGTGATCGCTGCAACTTCCTTGGCGCCTTCCGCGCGGGCCTGGGCGATCAGGCGCTCGACTTCGTAAAGGCTCGACGCGCCAACATGCACCACGACGCGCTTGTTGGAGAGCACGTCGAGGCTGAGACGTGTCAGCGCCTTGCGTTCGTCTTCGCTGAGCGAGGGGAACTCACCGGTGGTGCCCAGCACGAATGCGCCGTCCACACCCGATGCCGCGCATTTGCGCAGGATGGCGGTGTTGCCCTCGATCGAGATTGCACCGTCGTCACCGAACGCGACCGGGATCGCTGTGAAGATGATGGGTTTGGCAGAAGACATTTGGACTTACCTTTGGTGATCAGTTTGTAGGCGCAGCGGCGGCCTGCTTAGCCCGTCGACGCGCAATGATGGGAGCGGCGAGCGACACCACGATGGCGATCAGCGCCAGCGAGATGAGGGTTGCCGAGATGGGCTTGCCAACGAGGCCGGCAGGGCCATCGATGAGCAGCGAGCGGCGCAGATTGGACTCTGCAAGCGGGCCCAGGATCAGGCCCAGAACGATGGGGCTGGCCGGAATGCCACTGCGCTTGAGGATGACGCCAATGACGCCGAACACCAGCATGACGATGACGGTGAACATGTTGTTGGTGGTGGCGTAGGTGCCGACCAGGCAGAACACCAGAACCGTCGCCCAGATGTAGTGCACGGGCATGTCGAGCAGCTTGACCATCATCGGCATGCGCACGAGGTTGATCGCAAGCGTGATGAGAGTCGCAAGCACCATGATGGCCGTGATGGTCACCACAAGGCTTGGCTGGTTGACGAACAGGCTTGGCCCCGGCTGGATGCCCCAGACAATCATCGAGCCAATCATCACTGCCATCACCGAGTCACCCGGAATGCCGAGAGCCATGGTGGTGGTGAGCGAGCCGCCCAGCGTGGCGCTGGAGGCGACGTCCGAGGCAGCGATGCCTTCAATGCTGCCCTTGCCGTATTCGGCCTTGTTCTTGGACGCAGCCTTGGCGCGATCCCAGCCCAAAAGACCGGCAATATCGCCGCCCGCACCGGGGATGATGCCCACGACCAGACCGACCAGACCCGCAATGCCGGTCGGTTTGACGATCTGCTTGTACTCAGACTTCGTTGGCCACCAGCGACCAAGCGCCGAGATCGGTTTGATCTTGAACTGGCGGTGGGTCAGGAGCTGGTCGAACAGCTCGGCAATGCCGAACAGACCAATGATCACGGCGATGAAATCGAGGCCACCGTTGAGGTCGCGAATGCCGAAGGTGAAGCGCGCATCGCCGGTGATGGGGTCACGGCCAATGGTGGCAATGGTCAGCCCGATGACACCTGCAAGCAGGCCCTTGGCGATCGACTTGGATGAGATCGAGATCATGATCGTCATGGCCAGAATGACCACGGCAAACATTTCGCTCGGACCGAACTTGAGCGCCAGCTGTGCCAGCGGCACGGAGGCGAAGGCAAACAGCACCATGCTGGCGATGATGCCGATGGCGGACACCAGCGCTGAGACGATCAGTGCCAGACCGGCACGACCATTCTTGGCCATGGGGTAGCCGTCAAAGGTGGTGGCGATCGAGGCCGGCGTGCCGGGCGTATTGATCAGGATGGATGGGATACGGTCGCCGAAATTGGCGGCGACATATATAGTCAGCAAGACGGCCAGACCCTGCACCGGATCGAGCGTCATGGTAAAGCCGCTGGCGAGCGCCACAGCCATAGTCGCGGTGATGCCTGGGAACATGCCCACCAGCATACCGATGATGACGCCGGCGCCCATGCACAGCATGACGGTCGGCTCAAGGACGGCCAGGATGCCGTCGAGAAGAGCGTTCATAGCGGCACCCTGAGCATGGTGTGGAACAGACCGTAGATGAAGCCGGTCGTGATCAATGGGAAAAGAACGAGGCCCTTCCACGCGCGCAGGCCAAACAGCCAAAGCAGCGCAGCAAGGTAGATAATCGTCGGCACGATGTAGCCAATCTGCGCCCAGGCGAAGACGTAGAGCGCGCTGAGGGCCAGGGCCAAAAGCATGCGCTGCCAGCCGCCGTCCGCAACACTTTCCAGATCGCCCCGGCTGACAGTGGGGCCGAACAGGGCAAAGCCAACGAGAATGGCAGATAGACCCGCCGCGATGGACGACAGCACGGTCGGCCACCATTTGGGATCAAGACCACCCGCACCCATGCGCAGGTAGATGTTTTGCGACAGAACAATTGCTGTCACCGACAGGACCAGAGCGGTCACTGCAATAACGATCTCAAGTCTTCTGGAGGGGCGTGCCGCAAGGTCGTGCTCGGCGGCCAGTTCCTCCGGCGACAAGATGATGTCGCCGGAGGAGTCCGCGAGCTGGTTCAGCTCGGTCATGCTTTTTACTTCAGGATTTCAGCGTAGCGGGCAGCTTCGGTCGCGATGAACGCTTCCCATTCTGCGCCAGTACGGTAGGCAGGCAGAATGCCAGCCGGGGTGATCGCATCGAGGAAGGTCTGCGTTGCGGCGGCCTTCTTGATCGAGGCTTCGAGGGTTGCCTTCACGTCGTCTGGGATACCGGCTGGGCCATAAACGCCGCCCCAGGCACCAAACTGCAGATCATAACCCTGTTCCTTGGCGGTCTTGACGCCTGGGAAGCGTGGGTGCTCTTCGTCAGCAAAGATCGCCAGAACCTTGAGGGTGCCGTCAGCGAAAGCCGTTGCGGTTTCGCCAGCGCCAGCCGTCACTGCATCGACGTGGTTGCCAAGGGCTGCAGCAACCGCTGGAGCGCCACCGTCAAATGGAACGGGGGTGATCTTGGCGCCAGTGGTCTTGGCCAGGGTGAAGGCCGTTGCGGCGAAAGCCGAGGCAGCGCCCGAGTTGGAGACCGAGAGTTCCTTGGTCTGCGCGGCTTCGATGAACTCGGACAGCGTGTTGTATGGGCTATTGGCAGGCACAGCCAGAACGACCGGGCTGTTCATGATCTGGCCGAGATAGGTGAAATCGGCGCGGTCAAAGTCGTAGCCGATGTTCTCGACGATGGCGAATTCCACGGGGCCGAAGCCGATTGTGTAGCCATCTGCAGGCTGCTCGGCGACGTGGGCGAAGGCCACGGTGCCGGTTGCGCCGGGACGGTTTTCAACGATGATGCTGACGCCCAGATCCTTTTCCATCTCCGAAGCGATTGCGCGCGAGGTGCGATCGGATGCGCCACCGGCAGCTGCCTGCACGACGAAGGTGATGTCCTTGGACGGGAATGCATCCTGAGCAAAAGCCGATGCCGTGAAGGCAACGCTGGCAAGCGCCGCAATGGCGATCGTCTTGGCAAATAGAGTGCCGGTCTTCATGTCTCTCTCCCTTTGAGATTATTGGTTGTTTGGCCGATTGATCGGTCCAGTTGTCAGGCGAATTGGTTGCGTCTGCGCTCCAACGCCCTCTCCCACACCGTCACCATCCGTTTGCGTGAGCCTTCGAGATGGTTGACGAGTTCGGTTTCTGCCGCCGCCGGGTCACCGGCCTTGATCAGCTCCAGCAATTCGCGGTGCTTGGCGGCGCTGTTCAGCAAATGCTGGTCCAGCGAAATGGTCAGACGCAGCAGCGTCATCATGATGGCTTCGTGCTGCTGCCACACGTCGGCCAGCCGCTTGTGGCCCGAGATCACGCAGATCTCGTTGTGAAAGGCGACGTCGGCCTGGGCAAAGCCCGCGGCGTCGTTCTGCTCGGCGGCGCGCTGCATAGCGTCGACCAGCCGATTGATTTCGCCGAACTTGGCTTCGTCATAGCGCGTCACGGCCAGTCGCACGGCGAGGCCTTCAATGGCGCTGCGCAGCGAATAGATCTCGTTGATGCCGTCCTGATCGATGCCGAGCACGACGACGCCTGGCTGCTGGCTTTCGACCAGGCCTTCAACTTCCAGAATCCGGAAGGCGTCGCGGATCGGGCCGCGGCTGACGCCAAACTTCTCGGCCAGTTCGACCTCGATCAGCCGTTCGCCGGGCGCAATTTCGCCCGCCGCTATGGCGACGCGCAGCTCTGCCGCCACACGGGCGCCAAGCGCTTCTTTCTGGATAATTGTTGCTGGGGTCCTCCTCAAGATCCCGGCCTCCTCTGCAATTTCGCGTCGACTGTTAACTGTTAACAGTCGACAGGTCAACACGAGGCCTGAGGGCGGGTGGAGGTTATCCATTCGACCAAAGTCGTGGTGTGATGGGCATTTTCGGGGAGTTGAGCGGCTCGTGCGGCTCGATTGAGCAGGCAGTCCGGCGGGTCCTGCTGGCTCCGTCCTGCGCTCATTCCAGCGGCGCAGGGCGGAGTTTCTGTTTTACCGTCGCTGTTTAGGCCGCGGCGGATGCAGGCATGGTCGGCGCTGTGCGGTCCTTGCGACCGATCGAGATGGCGAGGCCTGCCGCCAGAAGGCAGAGGGCGCCTGCCACGAGAATGGCGGGGCCATAGGTGCCCAGCTCGGTGCGTGTTGCCCCAGCCGAGAAAGCTGCCGCGGCCGCGCCGAGCTGGTGGCCGGTGAACACCCAGGCGAAAATCAGCCCAGCCTTGTCCGGCCCGAAATTGTCCGCCGCCAGCTTGACGGTGGGCGGCACGGTGGCGACCCAGTCAAGGCCATAGAACACGGCGAAAGCTGCGATGGCAGGCGCCGAAAAGCCGCTATAGGGCAGATAGAGCAGCGACAGTCCGCGCAGGCCATAGAACCAGAACAGCAACCAGCGGCTATCGTATCGATCCGAGAGCCAGCCGGACCCTATTGTACCGATCATATCGAAGATGCCGATAAGGGCGAGGATACCTGCCGCGCCGACAGCAGCGATTCCCACGTCGCCACAGATGGAAATCCAGTGAGTCTGGATCAGCCCATTGGTGCTGAAGCCGCAGATGAAGAAGGTGAGAAACAGCACCCAGAACGCATGCGAGCGCGAGGCTTCCTTAAGGGCCAGAAGCGGCGACAGCAGCAATGCCCCGAGGCTGGCGCTGCGCGGCGGGCGAGGGCGGATTTCGGTAGCGCCATAGGGCGCAATGCCGAGATCGGAGGGCTGATCGCGCATCAGCAGCAGCACAAGGATCATGGCGAGAGCGATGATGGTGACGACAAAACCCATGGCCGCGCGCCAGCCGAAGTCTTCGGCAAGGGTGGCCAGCAAGGGTAGGAAGACGAGCTGGCCGGTGGCGCTGCTGGCGGTCATCAGGCCAACGACAAGCCCCCGCTGCTTGTCGAACCAACGTGCGGCAACGGTGGCGCCGAGGACCATGGCCGTCATGCCAGTGCCGACGCCAACAATGAGGCCCCAGAGCAGCACCAGTTGCCAGACCTCGGCCATGAAGAACGAGCCAACAATGCCGATGGCGATCAGGATCAGCGCCGTCGCGACCACATTGCGCACGCCAAACTGGTTCATGAACGCAGCAGCGAACGGACCGAAAAGGCCAAATAAAACAAGGCGCACGGCCATGGCCGAGGAGATATCAGCCGTCGACCAGCCGAACTCGGCCTCGAGCGGGCCGATCAATACGCCGGCCGAGCCCATGGCCCCGGCGGTGGCCAGCATGGTGAGGAATGTCGTGGCGGCGACGACCCAGCCATAGTGGATGTTTCTTGCCTGCAACCAGTCGGCGAGCCGTTGCGAAATCATCGAGGTCTGTCCTTTGCGGGTATATGCCCGTAATGCGGTAAATTAGAAGGCGGTGGGGAGAGTCTGGAGGGCCTTGGCCATGTCGCCGCCCAGGATGGTCTCAATCTTTTCCTGCGTCGCTTGCCACAGGGGCAGGGCGGTCGCGATGGTCTGGCGCCCTTGTTCGGTGAGCATGACCGAGCTTTCGCGAAGGTCTTCGCCGGTGGCGATCTCGGTCAGCCCGAGCTTGGCCAAGACCCTGATATTGCGGCCCACGGTGGAGCGATCGAGATCCATGATCTCGCCAATCCGTGTCAGGGAGGCTGGCTCGTTGCGCTGGATTTTGCGCAGCAGAGAAAACTGGGCGACGTTGATGCCGCTCGGCGCCAGCGCGTCGTCATAGGCACGGGTCATGCGCCGTTCGGCAGCGCGCAGCGATGAGCAATAGCAGATGTCCGAAGTCATGATGCGGGCATATACCCGTAAATCGGCTTTGGCAAGCTGGTGTGGTGTTCACGACGGCGTGGCGTGATTGGATTTGGCTCGGTTTGGCGATACAAACTCAGCGTTTGTGTTTGCACGCCAGGTGTTTAGATGCGCGGATTCTTGCTATCGGTCGTGCTCTCTGCACTGATGGCGTCATCAGCTTCGGCGTCCAGTTTGTTTGAGCCGCAGCTGCATTTTTCGCCCGGTAAACCCAGCCAGCCGCGCGTGGCGCTGACGCTCGATGCGTGCTCGGGCGACATTGATCACCGCATTCTCGATGTGCTGGTGAAAGAGGAAATCCACGCGACAATCTTCGTCACGGCGCGCTGGTTGGCGAAAAATGCTGAGGCCGCAGATATACTTAAGAGGCATCCCGAGCTGTTCGAGATCGAGGATCACGGCCGCAATCATGTGCCTGCGGTGACCGGATCAGTCGCGCCTTATGGCATCAAACCGGCCGGCACCTTGCAGGCGGTATCCGATGAAGTGCTCGGCGGGGCTGAGGCCATTGCGCAGTTTTTTGGTACCGCGCCGACCTGGTTCCGTGGCGCGACGGCGCTCTATACCGATGACGCCATTCAGGAAATTGTCGCGCTCGGGTTCCGCGTTGCAGGCTTTTCTCTCAATGCCGATATGGGCGCCAGCGTCGACGCCAAGACGGCGGAGCGGCGGCTGGGCGCGGCAAAGGATGGGGACGTGATTATCGCCCATATCAACCAGCCAAAGCGTCCCGCCGGGGCGGGGATAGCGCAGGGGATAATGGACCTCAAAAAGCAGGGTTTTGTCTTCGTTCGGCTCAACGATGTGGACGCAAAATAGGGCTGCAACCCGTCACACCTGAGGGGCAATGCGTTAGCACACTGCTAGCATCTGGCGGCGAAACGGGTGCGAAAATGCGGGAGGAACGAATTGGGCGGTTTTGGAGGTCAAAACCTGCGCTTCGTTGACCCTACACTATCAAAGTCACGCGCTTGAGCAAGATGGTTTGGGTTGACCCTGACCCGCGCTTTTCCGGGGTGGTCGTGCTCCCGCATCGCTCACATCTTCCAGACGAAAAGGGAGGGTGTCGTGAACAGGGCAACGCTGATCAAACTGACCCGGGTGTTGGGCATGATGGGGTCCGAGCATGCGGGCGAGAGAGCCTCTGCCGCGCTTGCTGCCCATCGGCTGGTGGCGGCGCTGGGTCTGACATGGTGGGAACTGCTGGACCATCGCGAAACCGCTGGCGGGAAGGTGGAAGTGCGCCGGGTGCATGAATATGGCGTCGACCAGCATGCGGCAGCCGAAGCGCGGATGCGCCAGTTGCGCATGACCTGTGCGTCGCTGACCCAGGAGAACAAGGCGCTGAAGCGCCGCATCGCCAACATGGTGGAACAGGCGCGCAAGGCATCGCTCGACAACGACACCTGACGACTATTGGCTGGCATAGGCCAAAAATCGCGGTAGGTTCGGGCGCTCCGAAACACTCGGACCAATGAACAATGTGCCGGAACAGCCGGCACGCGGGGAAGAGGAATACCACTATGACGTCTCGTCTGGACAATCGGTCCGCCATCATCACCGGTGGCGCCCAGGGCCTTGGCTTTGCCATCGCCCAGCGCCTGCTCGCCGAAGGCGCCAGCGTGACGCTGTGGGATGTGAATGCCCAAGTGCTGGCAGAGGCGCAGCAGCAATTGGCGGGCCTGGGCAAGGTCGCGACCTTTGCCGTCGATATCACCGATGAGGCCTCTGTGGATGCGGCCGCCGCTGCGGCCGATGCGGCGGGCAGTGGCTTTGACATTCTCGTCCATAGCGCCGGGATTTCCGGCCCGACCATGCCGATGGCCGACTATCCGCGCGATGAATGGCGGCGCGTGCTCGACATCAATCTCTATGGCGCGTTTCTGGTCAATCAGGTCGTGGTGCGCCGGATGATCGCCAACAACTACGGTCGCATCGTCAACATCGCCTCCATCGCGGGCAAGGAAGGCAATCCCAATGCCTCGGCCTATTCGGCAGCCAAGGCGGGCCTGATCGGACTGACCAAAAGCCTCGGCAAGGAAACTGCCGCGCTCGACATTTCGGTCAATGTCATCACCCCGGCCGCTGCCAAGACGCGTATTCTCGAACAGGTGAGCCAGCAGCATATCGACTATATGCTGTCCAAGATTCCGCGTGGCAGGTTCCTGCTGGTCGAGGAAGTCGCCTCTATGGTCTCCTGGCTCGTGTCGGCGGAAAACTCCTTCACCACTGGTGCAGTGTTTGACCTCTCCGGCGGTCGCGCCACCTACTGATCGATCGCCGCCCGCGGGCGTGTGTTCGCTGGCGCCTCGCGCCTTTTGCGGGGCTGTTCTTCACGCCGCCCGTTCCGCATTGCGCATAAGGCGTTCACTTATGCGCGTGGAAGTGTTGGCGCGTTCGGTTGACGGCGCAGCGCCCCCTATGCGCTGGTGCGGCCAAGGGCAGAGCTTGGCCCCATCTCTTTCAGACAAAGGACATCACCATGCGCGCAGTCTTGCTTGGGGAATATGGCGGGCCGGAAAAGCTGGCTCTGGCAGAGGTAGAAAAGCCGGTGCCGGGCGCTGGCGAGGTGCTGGTGCGCATTCATGCTGCTGCACTCAATCCGGTCGATGCCAAAATCCGCAATGGTCTGCCCATCGGTCCGGCGCTGCCGGCGATCCTGGGCGCAGATCTGGCGGGTGTGGTCGAGGCTATCGGCGCAGATGTGACCGGCTTTGCCATTGGCGACGAAGTCTATGGCTGCGCCGGTGGCGTAAAGGGGCTCGGCGGCACGCTGGCGGAATACATTGCCGCCGATGCGCGGCTGTTGGCGAAGAAACCGAAAACGCTTTCGTTCCGCGAAGCTGCAGCACTGCCACTGGTGGCGATCACCGCTGCCAATGCGATGACCCGCGTGGCCATTGCCAAAGGCGAAAAAGTGCTGGTGCATGGCGGCATTGGGGGCGTCGGCCACATCGCCGTGCAGATGGCCAAGGCGGCTGGTGCCTATGTGGTGGCGACTGTCAGCACCGAAGAAGCCGGCAAGATCGCCCGTGATCTCGGCGCTGACGCCACCGTGATCCGCTCGACCGCTGTGGCTGACTATGTGGCCGAACATACCGCTGGCAAAGGCTTTGACGTGGTGATCGACACCGTGGGCGGCGAAAATCTGCTGCGTTCGTTTGAAGCCACGACCGTGGGCGGACGCGTGGCAACAACCAATGCGCGCACCACCATCGACCTCGGTCAGATGCACGGCAAGGCGCTGTCGCTGCATGTGGTGTTCATGTTGCTGCCGATGCTGACCGGCAATGGCCGGGCGGCGCATGGGGACATCCTGCGCGAGATTGCCGAACAGGTCGACGCCGGCAAACTGCGCCCGCTGCTTGACCCGCATGCGTTCAATCTGGCCAGCGCGGGTGATGCGCATTCGCTGCTGGACTCGGGTAAGGCGCGCGGTAAGATCGTCGTCGACATTCAGTAGCGGCGCGCAAAAATTCCGTGCGCTGCTGGGCTTTAACAGGCAGCGCACGGGTTCGCACTTTGGCATTCGCACGATTGGCAGAGCGCAGAGGGCGAATATCGTGTCTCGGAAATGGGATATCCCGCCGCCTCGTCCCATCCAATACCATTCAGGCCATGAGACGTGGCGATCCATGGTCAGTTCAGCGGTGCGCTGGACATGATCTGCGTCCTGTCTGTCCGCGACTTTGGGCTCTGGCCCCAAGCCGAGCTGAAGGTGTGTAAAGATGTCTGACTTCGATCTTGTGCTGGCCGGTACTGTCGTTATGCCCGATCGCATCGTCGAGAACGGCTATGTGGCCGTGCGGGCGGGCAAGGTGGTGCATGTGGGTGAGGGCATCGCGCCATCGGCCCATGAACGCCACCTGTTGGGCGAGGCGCTGATCCTGCCCGGTGCGATCGACGCGCAGACCCATTCGCTGAGCCAGAAGAATCAGGAAGACTTCATCTGGTCCACCCGTTCGGCCGCGGCCGGTGGCGTCACCACCATTGTCGACATGCCCTATGACGAGGGCAATCTCGTTGCCTCGGCAGAAGCGGTGCGCATCAAGGTGGCCCATGCCGAGCCACAGGCGCGCGTCGATTTTGCGCTCTATGGCACGGTTGTGCCCGAAGAGGGCGCCAGCAAAATTGCCGAGCAGGTGGAAGCGGGCGTTGCGGCGTTCAAGTTTTCGACCTTTGGCACCGACCCGATCCGCTTTCCGCGCATTCCGCCTGCTCTGCTCGAAGAATGCTTTGCCGCCATCGCCCCAACCGGGCTGACCGCAGGCGTGCACAACGAGGATGATGAGGCCGTGCGCGCCGCCATGGCCAAGGTCAAAGCGCTGGGCATTACCGATTACCGCGCCCATGCGATGAGCCGTCCGCCGCTGACCGAATTGCTGGCCTCGCTGCAGATTTATGAAACCGGCGCGCTGACTGGTTGCCCCGCCCATGTGGTGCATTGCTCGCTGGGCCGCGGCTATGAGATTGCCCGCAGCTACCGCGATCAGGGGTTCGATGCGACCATCGAATGCTGCATCCACTATCTGACGCTGGATGAAGAACACGACGTGGCGCGGCTTGGCGGTAAGGCCAAGATCAATCCGCCGATCCGCCCCCGTGCTGAAGTGGAAAAGCTCTGGGAGCATGTGCGCAAGGGCAATGTGACCTTGATTTCCACCGACCATGTGAGCTGGTCGGAAAACCGCAAGACCAATCCGGACATGCTGGCCAATGCCTCGGGCGTGCCGGGGCTGGAAGTGATGGTGCCGCTATTCGTCAAGGGCGCGCTGGAGCGCGACATTCCCCTGACCTGGGCGGCGCAGCTGATGGCGCACAATCCAGCCCGCCATTTCCGGCTGGGCCAGAAGGGCGCACTCCAAGCGGGCAAGGATGCCGATATCGCCGTGCTGTTCCCGCGCGCCAAGCGCTATGACGCGGCTGAGAGTGGACACAATGTCGTCGGCTGGTCGCCCTATAACGGGATCGAACTGCCATGGACGGTGGGGCTGACCTATCTGCGCGGCCAGCAGGTGTTTGACGGCACCAATGTGGCAGCGCCGGGAACGGGGCGGTTTGTGCGGCCAGAGGTAAAGCACTGATGGTTTTTTCGTGGGTTACCCCCACCCTCATTCCCTCCCCACAAGGGGGAGGGAAGCCTGCTTGGGTCCAGACCGGTATTGTGCCACAGAACGTTTCCCCATCGTCTCCCTCTCCCTCGAGGGGAGGGATCAAGGGTGGGGGGCCGTTTAGCCCCGATCTCGAGACCAGCTCATGAACTCAAATTCTTCCATCAACGCAGATCGTATTGGCGCTGATATCGACGCCCTTTCGGCGATCACCGAGCCGGGGCGGCCCTGGACGCGGCGGGCGTTTACGCCGATGTTTCTTGAGGGCCGCAAATGGCTGGAACACGCGCTGCATGAAGCGGGTGCGGTGACCCAGATCGACGCGGCGGGCAATCTGATCGGCGTGGTGCCGGGCAAGCATCCCGAGCTGGGCTCGATCATGGTGGGCTCGCACTCCGACACAGTGCCCGATGGCGGGCGTTTTGATGGCATTGCCGGCGTGGTGGCGGGGCTGGAAGTGGCGCGGGCGCTGCGCGACCAGGGCATGGTGCTGGACCATACGCTCGAGATCGTCGATTTTCTCGCCGAGGAAGTGTCGATCTTTGGCGTCTCCTGCATCGGTAGTCGCGGCATGAGCGGCACGCGTCCGGCCGAATGGCTGGCGCGCACGGGCGACGGGTTGACGCTGGAGCAGGGCATATCCCAGGTGGGCGGCAAGCCGCATGGCCAGGCGCAGCGCGACGACATTAGGGCTTTCCTCGAACTGCATATCGAGCAGGGGCCGGTGTTGCAGGATGAAGAGCTTGATGTGGGTGTGGTGACGGCGATTGCCGGGATCACCCGTATCGAAATCATCGTTGAAGGCCGCGCCGATCATGCTGGCACGACGCCGATGACCCTGCGCAAGGATGCATTGACGACCGCCGCCTGGATTGCGCTGGGCGTGGAGGAATTGGGCAAGGCGCTGGCATCCGGCGAGCATCATTTTGCCGCCACGGTGGGCGAATTCGAGATGACCCCGAACGCGGCCAATGTGGTGCCGGCGCGGGTGCGCATTCTGATCGATGCGCGGGCCGAGCAGCGCGACGACATGGAGCGCTTTGTGGATGAGCTGGATCGCGGCGTCGCGGCAATCTCGGCAAAAACCGGCGTGCCGGTGAGCCCGCTGCGCATCGTATCGGACAATAACCCGACCCCGGGCGATGCTATGCTGCTCGATGTGCTCGATGCCGCCTGCGAAACCGCTGGCGCGCGACACCGCCGCATGGCGTCGGGCGCCGGGCACGATACGGCGTGGATGGCGCGCATCACCAAGGCGGCGATGATCTTTGTGCCCTGCGTCGATGGCCGCAGCCATTCGCCGGACGAATTTGCCACCACTCAAGATATCGCGCTGGGCGCGGCGGTCCTTCTGGATGCCGTGGTGGCGCTGGACAAGAAACTGCAGGAGACCGACTGATGGGGCGCATACTGACCGAAAAGGACGTCGAAGCCGCAGTAAAGGGCGGCTCCGTCTATGCTGCGGGCGGGGGCGGCTGGGCCGACCATGGCCGCATGCTCGGCTATGCCGCTGTCAGTATCGGCAAGCCGGAACTGGTGAGCATCGAAGAACTCGACGACAATGACTGGGTGGCCACCGCCGCCGCCATTGGCGCGCCCGCCTCGACCACCCCATGGGAAATGCAGGGCGTCGACTATGTCAAAGCGGTCTCGCTGCTGCAGGACGCTTTGGGCGAAAAGCTCAGCGGGTTGATGGTCGGGCAGAACGGCAAATCTTCGACGCTCAATGGCTGGCTGCCATCGGCCATTCTGGGCACCAAAGTCGTCGATGCCGTGGGTGACGTACGCGCCCATCCCACCGGCGACATGGGGTCCATTGGGATGGCCGCTTCGCCTCTCCAGATGATTCAGACCGCCGTGGGCGGCAATCGCAGCGAAGACCGCTATATCGAGCTGGTGGTGAAGGGCGCGACCGCGAAAGTCTCGCCGGTTTTGCGCACCGCCGCCGACCAGTCGGGGGGCTTTATCGCCTCCTGCCGCAATCCACTGCGCGCCAGCTATGTGCGCCAGCACGCCGCCCTGGGCGGGATCTCGCTGGCGCTGGTGCTGGGCGAGGCCATTATCGAGGCCGAAAAGCGCGGTGGCTCAGCTGTCATCGACGCCATCGTCAAGGCGACGGGCGGCACGATTCTGACCAGGGGCACGGTGCACAAGAAGGACGTGGTCTATACCAAAGAAGCCTTCGACATTGGCACCCTGTCTCTGGGCGAGGGGGCAACCGCCTCAACGCTGCATGTGATGAACGAATATATGGCGGTGGATGATGCCAATGGTACGCGCGTCGCGACCTTTCCCGATGTGATCACCACGCTCGACGCTGCCGGCCAGCCGCTCTCGGTCGGTCAGGTGCGCGAGGGCATGTACATCTTCGTGCTGCACGTGCCCAAGACCATCATTCCACTGAGCTCCTCGGTGCTCGACGCGACGGTTTACCCGTTTGTCGAAGACCGCATGGGGATCGATTTGACGAGCTATGCGCTGGATGGCGTAAAGCGAGATTAGTTTATGCGCGATGTCACCCCGGCCCTGAGCCGGGGTCCATCCCGAGATCTCAAGATGGATCCCGGCTCAAGGCCGGGATGACACCGAGTGAGTTGCAGCCTCAACTGAAAGCCATAACCATGCCCACAGCCAATCCACGCCATCCCAATTTCCCCATTCCGGGCGGCCCGGAGCTGCGCGCCAAGGGGTGGCGGCAGGAGGCGTTGTTGCGCCTTTTGGAAAACGTGCTGAGCGTGGGCGAAAACCCCGATGAGCTGATCGTCTATGCGGCGCTCGGCAAGGCGGCGCGCAACTGGGCGAGCCACAAGGCGATCGTTGAAACGCTGCTGAAGATGGATGAGGATCAGACCCTCATCATCCAGTCCGGCAAGCCGATTGGCCTGCTCAAAACCCATGCCAAGGCGCCGCTGGTCATCATGGCCAATTGCAACATTGTCGGGCAATGGGCCAAGGCCGAGGTGTTCTACGAGCTGGAAAAGAAGGGTCTGATCTGCTGGGGTGGCCTCACGGCGGGCGCCTGGCAATATATCGGCAGCCAGGGGGTCATTCAGGGCACTTATGAGATTTTCATGCGCATTGCCGAGAACCGTTTCGGCGGTTCGCTGGCGGGCCGCTTCGTTCTGACAGCGGGCCTGGGCGGGATGGGCGGCGCGCAGCCGCTGGCCGGTCGCATGGCTGGCGCGGCGATCCTCTGTGTCGATATCGATGCCGAGCGGGCGCAGAAGCGCAAGGAGATCGGCTATCTCGAAGAGATCGCACCTGATCTCGATACCGCCCTCGCCATGATCAACACGGCGGTCGCCGAAAAGCGCGCCACCTCGATTGGCCTTGTGGGCAATGCCGCCGAGATCTATCCCGAAATCGCCCGTCGCGGCATTGTGCCCGATATCGTCACCGACCAGACCTCGGCGCACGATCTGGTTTACGGCTATGTGCCCAAGGGCATGTCGCTGGACGAGGTCAAGCGCCTACGCGTCGAGGGTCCCGGCCAGCTTATGGCAGCAAGCCGTGCCTCGATTGTCGACCATGTCCGCGCCATGCTGGCCTTCCAGGCGGCGGGTTCGGAAGTGTTCGACAACGGCAATCTGATCCGCACCCACGCCAAGGCAGGCGGGGTCGAGAACGCCTTCGATATCAAGATCTTCACCGAGGCCTATCTGCGGCCGCTGTTTGCGCGGGCCATTGGGCCATTCCGCTGGATGGCGCTGTCGGGTGACCCCAGCGACATCGCCAAAATCGACGACAAGCTGCTCGAAATGTTCCCCGACAACAAGATTGTCACCAACTGGATCGCACTGGCGCGCCAGCATGTGCCGTTTGAGGGCCTGCCTGCGCGCATTGCCTGGCTGGGCCATGGCGAGCGCACTGCTTTGGCCCGCGCGGTCAATGCCATGGTGGCCGATGGCACGCTCAAAGGGCCGGTGGCGTTCAGCCGCGACCATCTCGATGCGGGCGCCATGGCGCACCCCAATATCATGACCGAGCGCATGAAGGATGGCTCGGACGCCATCGCCGACTGGCCGCTGCTCGACGCCATGCTTCTGTGTTCGTCCATGGCCGATCTGGTCGTGGTGCATTCCGGTGGCGGCGGATATGCGGGGTATATGACTTCGGCTGGGGTGACGATCGTGGCGGATGGTACGTCCGGGGGCGACGAGCGGCTCGACCATGCGCTGACCAACGACACTGCGCTGGGCGTCATGCGCTATGCCGATGCGGGCTATGACGAGAGCTTCGACGAGATCGAAAAGAAGGGTATTGGCCACATTCAGGTGGGGTAGGGCGCTGTGCCCCCAAGACCTTATGGTGAGCCTGTCGAACCACGAGGTCGGGCTCACCGATGCTGCCACGACCTCGTCCTTCGACGAGCTCAGGATGAGGTCTACTGGGTGCTTCGCCGCTCTAGCGCTCCACACCCACGGGGCTGTCCTCGGACTTGATCTGAGGACCATGGCCCGCTTGTGCCGGGGTGTGAGTGGCCCTCGGATCAAGTCCGAGGGCAGCGGCGGTGGTTGGGAACTCATATGAGTGCCCACACCCACAACGTCATTCCCGCGAAAGCGGGAATCTCACTTAAAGGTGTAAGGGGGATTCCCGCTTTCGCGGGAATGACGCGGAGGGTTCAAGACCTCATGGTGAGCTTGTCGAACCACGAGGTCGGGTTCGCTGATCTCGCCACGACCTCGTCCTTCGACGGGCTCAGGATGAGGTCTGTTGAGGGTGTGAGTTGGTCCTCCCACCAACAAAAACGGCCCCCGGATCGCTCCAGGGGCCGCTTGGTTTGTGGGGCAGCTCAGACGTCGAACACTTCCATCAGCTCCACCCGGGTACCGCCGGGGACGATGAGGAAGCAGACGCGGACGCCGGGGTCGACGACGAGGGGCTCGCCGACCAGCTTGGCGCCGAGGCCTTCAAGGCGCGCGATCTGGGGTTCGAGTTTGTCGACAGTGATGCCGAAATGCTCGAGGCCGAGATAGGTCTCGGTGGTGCCGGGGGCCAGAACTTCGCCGGTGCGCGGGCCCGAGATGTTGACCATCAGACCACCAGCGCTGCGGCAGCGCACGAAGTGATCGCCGAACGGGCGCACGCGGTCGCTGACCAGCTCGAAATTGAACGCCTTGATGTACCAGTCAGCCGTTTCGCGCGGCGCAGTGGAGCGGAGGTGAATGTGGTTGATTTCGTACATGCTCGATCCTGACGCAATAAATGGGCTGATCCGTACCGCCCGGTTCGCTGTCGATGAGAGAACAGCAGGGGAGCGGCTGAAAGATATCAAAACATAGACGGGCTATGCTGTCCCTGACAGAGCGCCGCCCGCATCCAAGTATATGACAATCAACGGCTTTGCCGGTTTGGGGCAATTGGCCCTGTGGCGCAACCACACGCTGGTGATGCGTTTGGCCGGACACTGGGCGTGGACAAAGCCCGCACTCTGGTCGACAAGTTTGTCCGTACCGACGGGTTCCGAGGGGGAGCGTTGTCTTGAATATTGCCACCATTTGCGCCGTGCGGACGATCTTTTCAGTGCGGGGCGTGCGCGAAGCGGCCCGTATCGAGGGCCGCCCGCCCGCGACCATGAGCGCCGCGCTGTCGCGCTTTGAAGCCGCTGTCGCTGTGCCATTGGTACGTCGCGATGGCTCAAGCCTGACCCTGACGCTGGAGGCCGAACGGCGGCTGGAAGCGATCAATCGCATCGCCGACGCTTCCCGTCAGTTGATGAGCCTCGCCGGAGCGCCCGACGATACGCCCATCGCCCCGATCAGCATTTTGGGGCTGATCCGCTTCACCGAAGTGGCGCGCGCCAGCAGCATTCGCAAGGCCGCCAAAAACCTGGGCGTCGGCCAGCCGCAACTGACCCGGCAGATCTCTGATATGGAGCGCCATCTTGGCTTTGCCCTGTTGCAGCGCAACGGGGCAGGGGTGTCCTGCTCGTCCTATGGCCATGCGGCGCTGCCGATTGCCGAGCAGATCATTCAGGACTGGGATGTGGTGTCCCAATCCGCCGCCGAGCGTTTCAGGCATAATATCGAGACCTGGCGGCTGGGCACGGTGATGCCGCTGGGGCACGAAAGCTCCATCGCCCATATGTTGGCTGCAGTAGCCGCCGGCTGGGAAAAGCTGCGGCCACGCCAGCACCTGGCCATTTCCAACGCCACGGCGGACGAATTGCTGTCTGGCCTCAAGACGCGCCATTTCGATGTGGTGCTGATCGACCACCTGACCGTGCCGCCCGAATTTGAATGCCAGTCGGTCAAAACCGATACGCTGTGGCTGGTTGGTGCGCCGGGGCTGGACGAGACCGCGGATATTGCCAGCGTGCTTGGCTCCCGGACATTGGTGCTGCCCAGCTTGCGCGGTGGTATCCGGCAGGCGGCGGACCGCTATCTGCGGGAAGTTGCCGCGACCTGGGCTTATGGCCCCAAGCGCATCGTTGAAGTCGATTCCGTGCCGGTGATCGTCAACATGGTGGCGCGGCATGATTATCTCAGTGTGCTGCCGCAAAGTGCGGTCGAGCGGCTGCCCTATCGGCTCAGCAAATGGCCGCTGCCCGAGAGCTATCGCCAGCAATTGACGCTGGTCTGGCGCATCGGGGTGCTGCCGAAATTGCTGGTCGAGGGCATTGTCGGGCTGATGCAGGACGTGGCCATGCCCCCGCCAACTGAAGAGCGCCAACCCCTCCTGATACTTTCGTCCTGATCCCATCGGCATCTGCTGTTCAGGATTTAGGATATCATTGGCCTCTGGCCAATCCGCTAGTGCTTGATCTCGAGTGGGGGCGAGGTCGCGGTGTCGGTCGAAATTCAAAGCCAGAACGCCTGGTGGGAACGCGCCAGCCGCGCCCTGCGGCATCCCAATTATCAGCGCTATTTTATGGCCCAGGTTCCCCTGCTGGTGGGCACGTGGATCCATTCCATCGCGCTGGGCTGGCTGATGTGGCGGCTCAGCGGGTCGCCCTGGATGCTGGGTGTGCTGGCCGTCTGCGATCTGGGTCCGACCTTCCTGCTCAGCCCCTTTGTCGGCACCGTCATCGACCGAACCGACCTGCGCAAATTGCTGATTGCCATCCAGGCCGGGTTCGTTTTGTTGGTTGGCATCCTCATCGTTGCGACGCTCACCGACACCATTACCATTCCGCTGCTGATCGGCATTACGCTGGGCATTGGCATTCTTGCCGCCTTCGATAACCCGGCGCGGCAGGTGTTTGTGGCCGAGCTGGTCGGCCCCGATGATCTGCGCAATGCCATTGCGCTCAACACCATGCTGTTCAATCTGGCGCGGCTGATCGGCCCAGCCATCGGTGGCGCCGTGGTGGCGACGGCGGGGGAGGGCTGGTGCTTTGTGCTTAAGGCCATCGCCTATTTGCCTATGCTGTTCGTGCTGATCCGCATGCGCCCGCCACAGCGTATTGCCCTGGAACGGCAGAGCTTTTTCAAGGAAATGCTGGAAGGCTTCGCCTTTGTGCGCCACCACCCCGAAATGGGGCGGCTGCTGATCCTGGTCGCCACCTGCAGCTTCTGCTCGGTGCCGTATTTCTATTTTCTGCCGGCGCTCGTGCGCGACATGCTGGGGCAGGATGCCGATGCGGCGGGCCTGTTGATGAGCCTGACCGGGCTGGGTGCAATCCTCGCCGCCATCATGCTGACGGTACGTGACCGGCTCGATCAGCTCCGCGTGTTTCCCGCATGGTCGGCTTTGGCGCTGGGGCTGGTGTTGATCGGCATGGGCTTTTCGGGAACCTACTGGATCACGGCGCTGCTGGCTCTGCCGCTGGGCTTTTCCATCCTGTCGCAAAACCTGTCATCCAATACCATGCTGCAGCACTTTGCGCCGTCCGGCCTGCGCGGCAGGATCATGGCGATGTATTCGATGATGCTGCTGGGCACGGTGCCCCTCGGCTCGCTTCTCGCAGGCGCGTTGGGGGCATCCTTTGGTATGCCCGTCACGTTCATTGCCGGTGGGGCGCTGTGTTCGGCGGTTGGTATCGCGCTGGCCCTCACCCATGGCAAAGCGCCGCCGGTTTCTGCCTAGAACCGCCCAATTCACACGCTACTGACAGCTTTGGGGAACACTGTCCTATAGACGGTGTGATTCTCGGCATATTCCATCAACTTCTATGCAAGGCCTTGAATATATTGCCTGTTTTTTAGGCGGGTCAGGGTTTCTGATATAGAGTGTCCCGAATTTGGGATATCACCCGGTGCAAGTGTCGCGATATCATCGCTCCATGCCACCACGCTGAGGGGCGGGGTGGATACGAATTGGGAGCTGTTTCGGCCTTTTGGGGCGCATGAAACGGAAGGGGCTGGTCGGTTGCGACTATTTGAGAATTTCCTGTTCAATCGCATTCTGACGGCCGTTTTATCGGTTTTTGGGGCGATGCTGGTCATCGTTGTGTTGCTCAATATGGTGCCGGGAGATCCCGCCACGGCGCTGCTCGGGCCAATGGCAACGCCGGAATACGCACAGCGCTTCATCGCTGAAATGGGGCTCGATCAGCCCATCTATGTGCGCCTGTGGAAGTTCTTCAGCCAAGTCGCCGTGGGCAATCTCGGCACCGATGTGATCTCGGGCCGCAGCGTCAACGCCATCGTCTGGAATGCGCTGCCGCACACCTTCGCGCTGGCTTTGGCCTCGATGGGGTTGGCCTGCCTGATCGGCATTCCGGCCGGCGTCTATGGCGCGGTGCACAAGGGCTCGATCGGCGACACGCTGATGGCCATGGTTTCGGTAGTTTTCGTTTCCGTCCCAAGCTTCATCCTCGGCATTTTCCTTTTGATCGTGTTCTCGGTAATGCTCAACTGGCTGCCTGTGCTGGGTGTGTCGGACAATGCCACCCTGGGTGACCATCTTGTCCGCATGATCCTGCCAACTGTGGCGCTGGCGCTGGGCTGGATCGGGCTGATTGCCCGTCTCGTGCGCACCTCGATGCTTGAGGCGCTCGGCCAGAACTATGTGCGCACCGCCCGGGCCTATGGCCTGCGCGAGAACATGATCCACTACAAATACGCGCTCAAGAACGCTGTGATCCCGACGCTGGCCATTATCGGCATGGGGATCGGGCGCCTGCTGGGCGGCGCGGTACTGATCGAAATCATCTTCGCCCGTCAGGGCTTGGGAAGCGTGCTCTACGACGCCTTGCAGGCGCGCAACTTCTCCGTGCTGCAGGGCTCCGTGTTCGTCGTCGTTGTCATCTTCGTCGTCGTCAATCTGCTGACCGAACTCAGCTACTCGTTCTTTGACCCACGCATTCGATACAACCGGCGGTGAGCATCATGAGGGGCCTGTCTATACTTCTCAAAACGCTGCGCCAGACGGCGCGGTATCCAAGTGGCGCAATCGGGTTGGCGCTGGTGGCGGCGATCCTGTTCATCGCGATCTTCGCCCCGTTCCTGGCGCCATATGATCCCAACAAGCTCGACGTCATCAACCGCCTTGCCGGCCCATCGGCCGAGCACTGGCTGGGCACCGACCAGCTGGGGCGTGACCTGCTGAGCCGCCATATCTATGGCACGCAGGTCGCCATGACGGTGGCCCTGTCGGTGATTGCGCTGGCCCTGTTGATCGGCATGGCGCTGGGCATTCTGTCGGCTTACGTGCCCGGCCCGGTCGAGCGCCTCATCCTGATCGCCTTTGACTCGTTTTCCTCCTTCCCCAGCGTCATTCTGGCCATGGCTGCCGTGGCGGTGCTGGGATCGTCCATGCCGATGCTGATCATCGTTATCGCGACCAGCCTCGTGCCCCATTTTGGACGTGTCGCCCGGGCGCAGGTGCTCTCGGTGATGAACGAGCCGTTTGTCGAGGCCGAAAGAGTGTTCGGCGCCTCCCAGTTGCGCATTCTGGTGTTTCACATCGTGCCCAATATTCTGGCGCCGCTGATCGTCATCGCCTCGCTCGACATTCCCATCGTGATTGCCATCGAGGCGAGCCTGTCCTTTCTCGGTCTCGGTCTGCGTCCGCCGCTGGCGAGCTGGGGCGGTCTGCTGCAGGACGGCTACCAGAACATGTCCAAGGCGCTGTTGCCGGTTCTGATCTCCAGTGCCGCCCTCGCTATCGCCACGCTTGCCTTCACCATGTTCGGCGAAGCCCTGCGTAATGCCATTGATCCACGCTCTGCGAGGAGGCCAGATTGACCGAGCCACTCCTCTCCATCCAGAACCTGCGCCTGACCGCTCAAACCGACCGGGGCACGGCATCCATCCTGCGCGGCATCGACCTGACGGTTGAACGCGGTCGTATCCTCGGCATTGTCGGGGAATCCGGCTCGGGCAAGTCGAGCCTTGTCAGCACCATCATGGGCTTGCTGTCGCCGGGCCTCAACGCCGAGGGCAGCGTCAAGCTCGACGGCGTCGATCTGTTGACGCTGGGCAGCTCCAAGATGCAGGCCCTGCGCGGCAACAAGATCGCCATGATCTTTCAGGACCCGATGACGGCGCTGAACCCGGTGTTCCGGGTCGGCACGCAGCTGGTCGATGTGGTGCGCAACCGCTATCCCGGCGTCTCGCGCGAGGAGGCTGTCAAACGCGCCAGCGACGCCCTGGTTAAGGTCGGTCTCAGCGACCCCGAGCGGCGCATGAAGGATTATCCTGGCCAGCTGTCGGGCGGCATGCGCCAGCGCGTGATGATCGCCATGGCGCTGCTGTGCCAGCCCGATATTCTGATCGCCGATGAGCCAACCACGGCGCTCGACGCCACCATCGAGGCGCAGATCATCGATCTGCTGCGCCGCCTGCGCAACGAGTTCTCTGGCTCGATCATCTTCATCTCGCACAATCTGGGCACCGTTCTGCAGCTCTGCGACGAGGTCGCGGTAATGTATGGCGGTCATCTGGTGGAGCTGGGCGCGGTGCGGGACGTGCTGGCTCAGCCGCTACACCCCTATTCGCGCGCCCTGATCGGTTGCGAAATCGATGACCAGCCGCTCGATGTGCCGCTGGCGTTCATTCCCGGCAAGGTGCCCGAGACGGTGGACAATCCACCCGGCTGCATCTTTGCGCCGCGCTGCAATTACGCCGCCGAGGTCTGCACCCGCGTCATGCCGCCGCTGCGAGCATTCGAAGGACAACTGGCCGCCTGTGCCCGGCTGGAGGATATCACATGACGACCGGCACCTCCGTCCGTCTGGACAATGCAAGCGTGGTCTTTCTCAACGTCATCCGCGCGCTGGATGGCGTCTCGCTCGAGATCAAGGCCGGTGAAACCGTTGGCGTGGTTGGCGAATCCGGTTCGGGCAAGAGCACGCTCTGTCGCCTGCTTGTCGGGCTGACCCTGCCCACCGGTGGCGATGCCCAGATTATGGGCCAGTCGGTCAAGACCGCGCTCAAGACCGATCGCAAGGCGTTCCGCCGCCAGATCCAGATGCTGATGCAGGATGCAGTGGCAACACTCTCGCCGCGCATCACCATTGGCGGGTTGATGATGGAGGCTGTCGCCATCCATGGTCTGGACCGCCAAGAGACCGAGGCGCGCATCCACACGCTGTTGGAGCGCCTGCGTCTGCCAGTGTCGATCCTGGATCGCTATCCGCACGAAATCTCTGGCGGACAGGCGCGCCGCGTCGGCGTGATCCGCGCGCTGCTGCTGCGCCCGTCCGTACTGGTGGCCGACGAGCCAACCGCCGGGCTGGACGTGTCGGTGCAGGGCGAGCTGCTCAACCTGCTGCTGGAGTTCCAGCGCGAGATGAACCTGACCTTCGTCATGGTCAGCCACAATCTGCACGTCATCAAGCGCGTCACGCAGCGTACCATCGTCATGTATCTCGGCCAGATCGTCGAGGACGCGCCGACGGCGACACTGTTCAAGCATCCGGCGCATCCCTATTCGACCACGCTGCTGTCGACCAATCCGCTGCTGTCGGCGGGTGGGGCGTCCAATGCGATCATCCTGCAGGGCGAAGTGCCCAGCAATGCCAAGCCGCCATCGGGTTGCCGTTTCCACACGCGCTGCCCGGTTGCCCAGCCGACATGTTCAAAGACCATGCCCGAGCTGACCCGGACCGAAGCCGGTTCGCTGGTGCGGTGCCATTTCCCCTATTCCCTCGCGCTTCCCGGTGCACACCAGGACACCTGAGGGCCTGCCGATCTGATCTACGAATTCAAACAACGAGGGCGTACGACATGTTAACGAGCACGAACTTCACCCGCCGGTCCATTCTGGCCGGTATCGCCGGTCTTTCCGCCGCTACAATGCTGCCCGGCGGGCCAGCATGGGCACAGGAACAGCGCAGCCTGACGGTGCGCATCAGCCGCGAAATCCAGAACCTGGATCCCCCATTCATGACCGGCACGACCGACAGCAACGTGCTGCGCGCCGTGTTCCAGCGCCTCGTGGCCTATGTGCCGAACAAGTACGAGTATGAACTCGACGCCGCCGAGAAGATGGAGCAGGTCAGCCCACTCCAGATCGACTTCACCCTCAAGAAGGGCCAGATGTTCACCGGCGGCTATGGCGAGCTGACGGCTGATGACGTCAAGTTCTCGTTCGAGCGCTATATCCGCCCGGACGCTGAAGGCAAGGAATCCAGCTACAAGGCTGACTGGGCTGCGCTGGTCGAAGTGCAGGTGCACGACACCTATACCGGCAGCATCATCCTGTCCAAGCCATCGCCGAGCCTGTGGGAAGTTGTGCTGGCCGGTACCTCTGGCCTGATCCAGTCGCGCAAGGCCGTCGAGGCCCTAGGTGCCGAGCACAGCCGCACGCCAATCGGTTCGGGGCCATATATGGTGACCTCGTTTGAGGCTCACCGCGGTCTGACCCTGTCCCGCAATCCGGACTTTGCCGACTATGTTCCGGACTACGAGACCGTCAATCTGATCTACATTGCCAACCAGAAGACGGCCGAACTGGCGCTGCGCGCCAAGGAAATCGACTTCACCGAACTGTCCATCGACGCGGCTGAAGAGCTGATCGGCGCCGAAGGCATTACCGTGGAAAAGCGTCCCGGCCAGCGTTTCGTCTGGATGGGCATGAACATGCAGAAGGCGCCGCTGGACAACCTTGCGGTGCGCAAGGCGATCCGTGCCGCCATCGACGTCGACGAGATGGTGCTGGCTGGCTATCAGGGCAATGCGCCACGCCTCAACACCATGATCCCACCCGGCCTGCTCGGTCACTGGAGCGATGCTCCGGTCTACCAGCGCAATGTCGACGAAGCCCGCCAGCTACTGGCTGAGTCCGGCGTGACGCTGCCGATCACGCTGAAGCTCACCCTGCTCAACGAACCCGGTTTCCAGAATATGGGTTTGGTCGCGCAGGCACTGCTGTCTGAAGTCGGTATCAATATCGAAATCGATCAGCGCGAAGCCGCAACCTTCTGGTCTTCGGGCAAGGGCGAGTCGGGCGATGACCTCGAGCTGTTCTTCCTGCGCTTCAACGCCAACCCAGATCCGACCTACAATGCCCGCTGGTTCCTGCCGAGCCAGATCGGCGACTGGAACTGGCAGCGTTTCGACAGCGCCGAGTTCGCCCGCATTCAGGACGAGAGCGGCAGCAATCTCGACCGTGACAGCCGCGTGCAGCAGATCATCGAGCTGCAGAAGCTGATGGACGAGTCCGCCTCCATGGTCTGGCTGACCAACGAAGTCTTCGCGCTGGGCTACCAGAGCTCGGTTCAGCCAGCCTTCCTGCCCGACGGCAACAACTGGCAGTTCCCTTACTTCAAGGCCATCTGACCCCGAACACAGTCACTCCCTCCGCCTGGCGGCAGGGAGTGACGACCCACAGGATAGTTTGGCGATCCCATGCCTCGAGCAATCCTGAAAACCCGCAAAGTCTGAGGAGCACACTATGAGCGACAGGCCGATCAAGATTCCCGGTCCCGATCACCCGATCGACATCACGAACAATCCCCAGCGCGTCGTCGTCACGCTCAATGGCGTCGTCATTGCCGACACGCGCAATGCGGTGACGCTGGTCGAGAGCAAGTATCCGGCCGTGCAGTATATTCCGCGCGAAGACGTGAAAATGGAACTGCTGGAGCGCAGCGATCACACGTCCTACTGCGGCTACAAGGGCGACGCGTCCTATTACAGCATCCCCATGGGCGGCGAGCGGTCGATCAATGCGATCTGGAGCTACGAGACGCCCTATGACGCCGTCGCGCCGATTAAGGAACGCCTGGCGTTCTACCCTGATCGCGTCGATTCCATCACCATCGGCGATTAGGCCGGTGTGACGCCGAGCAGTTGCGTTTCCATCGGCGTCGGATGAACGGGGGCAGAGCACAAGCTGCCCCCGTTCTGCATTCTAGCGGACCTTACTTGGCCAGCTTGTCCCAGCCTTCGGCGATCGACTTGATGGCGGCCGAGAAGGCAGGCAGGTTGGATGGGAAGTGGACATTGGCATAGGCGCTGGCTGGCAGCGTCTTGGCCTTCACTTCGTCCGACAGCGCGATGTCGCGGGTCGGGTGGGCATAGCCGTCAGCCAGCAGAGCCTGACCTTCGTCCGAGAACAGGAAGTCGATGGCGACCTTGGCAGCGTTTTCGTGTGGTGCAACGGCGCTGATATACTGAGCGAACAGCATGCCGACGGTGCCATCGGTTGGGATGATCACGTCGAGTGGCAGGCCGGTTGCGTCGCGCTTGGCAAAGCCGTCGAAGTCATAAACCAGCGAGATCGGGCATTCGCCCTTCTGAACCGACGCAACGTTCAGGACCACGCCTTCACGCAGGTTGCCGCTGTCGCGGAGCTGCTGGAACCAGTCGAGGCCTGGCTGCACATTGTCTTCGCCGCCGCCATTGGCGTAAGCCGCTGCTAGCACCGAAGCGGTGGCATAGGTCGAGACGCGTGGATCGCGGCTGCAGACCTGATCCTTGTATTCGGGCTTGAGCAGATCGTTCCAGGTCTGTGGTGCAACGGCGACCTTGTCGGTGTTGACGAGGAACGCGATAGCGCCCCAGTACGACGAAGCCCAACGGCCATCTGGATCCTTGTACTGGTCTGGGATGCTGTCCCACGAGGCATTCTTGTAGCTGGCAGCGAGATCGTTCTCGAGCAGACGGCCCAGGAAGTCGTAGCCGATGTCGGCAATGTCCATCACTGGCGCGTCTTTTTCGGCCAGCAGATGGGTGATTTCTTCAGCCGAGGTCATGTCGGTATCGGTGTGCTTGAGGCCGAACTTGGTCTCGATCGTTTCAAAGATCGTACCCAGGTTCACCCAGTCGTCGGACATGCCATAGCTGACATATTCGCCTTCGGCCTGAGCGGCAGCAAGGACGTCGTTGGCTGCGGCTGGCAGCATTGGCAGGGTGAGGGCGCAGGCGCCGAGTAGGCTCGCAAAGAGGGTCTTCGACATAGGTTTCTCCGAGGCGGGTCTTTTCCGATGCGCGTCCACCCCGCTTGTGGCGCGCACGTTGTTGCCGTCAGGCGCGGGAGGCTACCTGACGGGATTTGTTGGCCTGCCCCGCCGTCCACAGCACGCCGAGCGCGATGAGCCAGGCGATGGCAAAACTCATCAGAGCCAGGGCACTGGCCTGGCGCGCGTCGGAGCGGGTGAACTCGACGAGGTAGATGGGAAAGGTTTTAAAGCGCGTGCCGATCAACAGGTTTGCCAGCACGAACTCGGCAAACACCGCCGAGAACACCAAGAGGCTGCCATTGACGACGCCGGGCATGATGTTGGGCACGATGACACGGAGCAGCACCTGCAGCGGATTGGCGCCCAGGATCTGCGCGGCTTCGGTGAGGCTCTTGGTGTCGATGCTTTCGAGCGAGTTGATCACCGCCCGATACATGAAGGGCAGGGTGATGATCACATAGGCCGCGATCAGGATATTGGGCGTATTGATCAGTGGCAATGGTACCTTGGCGTAGAGCCGGATCAACCCGAGCGCCAGCACCACGCCGGGCAGGGCGAAGGGCAGGATCGAGAGGAATTCGAGGAACGGCTTGGCCTTGGGCAGACGGGTATGGGCCAGGTAGGTCGTGGGCACGACGAGCACCAGCGACACCAGCACCGAGACGGTCCCGGCCCAGATCGAATTCATCAACGTGGTCATGAAGGCCGAGCGCGCGGTGACCTTTATCCACCAGGCAAAGGTCAGCCCTTCAGGCCAAAGGGTGCGGTCCCATCGCGTGGCGACGGAGAACAGCCCCGTGGCAATGACCGGCACAATCATGAACAGCACGAACAGGGCCAGCACCCAGAAGCGCCAGGAGGGAACACGCAAGGTCATTGGCCGCGCCTCAACAGACGGGCGAAGTGCTGATAGGCGAACAGGCAGATCACCATGATGATCAGCGACAGCACCGCCAGCGCATCGGCCAGTTCAGGATCGAGCACGACTTCGCCGCGCACCAGCGCCGCGATCTGCACGGGCACAAGGTTCACGTCGGACCCGGTCAGGGTCCAGGCGGTGGCATAGGCGCCAAAGGCGTTGGCAAACAGCAGGAAGAAGCTGCCCAGCATGGCGGGTGCCAGCATGGGGATTGCGATCAGCCGCCAGTATTCCAGCTTTGTCGCGCCAAGGCTGGCGGCAGCCTCCGCCCATTCACGGCGCAATCCGGCCATGGCCGGGATGACCAGCAGGATCGAGAGCGGCGTCTGGAAGTAGATGTAGGCGATGCCCAGGCCCGAGATCGAATAGATGCGGAAGCCGGGGTAGAGATCGATGCCGACATAGCCCAGGAGCAGGGTGAGGAACCCGGTCGAGCCCAGCGTAATGATGAAGGCGAAGGCCAAAGGCGCGCCGCCGAAATTGGCGGTGACATTGGCCAGAGCTGTCACCGCATGGCGGAGCATGGCGTTGGGCGAGGTGACGATGGCATAGGCGACCAGCGTGCCAAAGATGGTGCCGCCAATGGCGGTGGTCAGCGACAAATAGAGGCTGTTGCCGAAGGCCGCGATGATATTGGGGGTGAGGGCGCGCGCGAAATTGTCGAGCGTAATGCCCGCGCCGCCGCTGAGGCTGGAGCGCACCAGCGTCACCACGGGCATCAGCTCGAACGCCGCCGCGAACAGCACGAAGGGCGTCAGACCCAGCCAGGCCAGCCGCGATTTGTTGGTCGTCGCCGCCATCAATTGACCTCAACCACCACGCCATCGCGCGCCACGCTGATGGTGCCGGCAAAGACTGTCGCAGCCTCGGCCGCAACAATGGCGTCGTCAGTGGCGGGATAGAGATGGGTCAGCAGCAGATGGCTGATATCAGCCGCCTTGGCGAGACGTGCCGCGCCATGCGGGGTCAGGTGATTGTCGGTCGGCGTGCCTTCGGGGAACGAGCATTCGCAGATGAACAGATCGGCCTTGCGCGCCAGATCGGCCAGTTCTGGTGTCTCGATGGCGTCACCGGAATAGACGAGGACGGCATCCTCGGCGGTGATGCGATAGGCGAGGCTGTTGTCGGTGTGGCCGGTGAGGGCCGCTTCGAGCGTAAAGCCGGGGAACTGGGTTTGGCCGGGGACGAGTTCGACGATGTCGAGCGCATAGGTCTTGGGGCCAATGCCGCCGAACACCGCGCAGAGCTGGTCAACGAACGCGGCAAGACCCTGACAGCCGATCAGTTGCAGGGGTGCGGTGCGTTCCCAGCCGGGGGTGGCGTTATAGGCCTGCAGCAGCGTGACCAGATCGAGGATGTGATCGACGTGCAGATGGGTGATGACGATGCGATTGAGATCGCGATAGCTGACGCCAGCGGCGAGCAGACGCGACAGCGTGCCGGGGCCGATATCGAACAGGATTTCATCCTGCCCGATGCGCAGCAGATAGCCGGACGAACTCCGATTTGCGGCGGGCAAAACCGTGCCCGCGCCCAGAACTGTGACCTGCATTTTCTACTCAGCCGCCGTGTCGTGCCAATTTCAGATCAGGATCAAAATCAGCTATTGTTTGTTATTGCCAAACAGCGTTTACTATTACCGTATGTATCTTTGATGACGGCGCGGCTCGCTGCGTCTTGTCGTGCGCTGACGGGAGACGGTAATGGCCGATGAGAGCTACAGGGTGCAAAGCCTTGGGCGCGCTTTGGACATTGTGGAATTGATCGCCGTGGCCGGTCGTGACGGCGCCCGCCTGACCGATCTGGCGCAGTCTGTCGGTATCTCCAAAGCCGCTGCCTACGCGATTATCCAGACGCTGATGGCGCGTGGGGTTCTCTCGGCAACCGGCGAGGGCATGACCAAGCGCTATCGGCTTGGCTTGTCGCTGGTGCGGCTGGGCGACATGGCGGTGTCGAGCACCGGCATTGCCGATATTGCCATGCCCATCCTTCGCGATCTGACGCAGGCCATCGGTCTCACCTCGCGCATTGCCGTGTGGGACGAAGAGGCCGCCGTGGTCGTGGCGCG
Organism: Devosia epidermidihirudinis; assembly: GCF_000971295.1. Lineage (GTDB taxonomy): Bacteria > Pseudomonadota > Alphaproteobacteria > Rhizobiales > Devosiaceae > Devosia > Devosia epidermidihirudinis. Next base: position 582,446 of record NZ_LANJ01000016.1, read on the forward strand.
CGCCGATGCGCCGGACAATGTCCGGTTTGACGCGGCGCTGGGCCGACGCGAACGACCGCATTGCTCGGCAGTGGGCAAGGTATTTCTCGCGGCCATGCCGCGCGCCGATGCGGTGAGCATTCTGGAACGCACCGGCTATCCAACGCGGACGCCGCGCACGCTGGATACGCTGGCCGCGCTGGAGGCCGATCTCGATGCCACGCGGCAACGCCATTACGGCATTGATGACGAGGAAGACCACGAAGGCATTGCCTGCGTCGCCGCCGGGGTTTTCGGCTATGACGGCTCGGCAGTGGCCGCGATCAGCGTCACGACGCTCAAGCAATTGCTGCCCGATGATGCTGTGCCGGCACTGGCTAAATCCATCATCGCCCATGCCGACCGGTTGTCACTGGCCATGGGGGGCATGTCCGCTGCCCAGGCCTGGCACAAGCGCATCCATCTAATCGCAGAATAGATCATCATGTCCCTAACCAAGACCGCGCTCGATGCGCGCGCCGACTTTGCCCAGGCCCTGGCGCGCGAGGCGGGAAAAATTGCCCTGCGCTATTTCCGGGCGGGTGGCGCGACCGGCGCCACGCTCAAGGGCCCGCAGGATTACCTGACGCAGGCCGATACCGAAGTCGATGCCCTGATCCGCACCTCGATCGAGGAGGCATTCCCCGAGGACGCCGTGTTGACCGAGGAAACCGGTGGCACCGGTGGCGCCCAGATCTGGGTGATCGACCCCATCGATGGGACGGCCAATTTCGCGCGCGGCATAGCCTGTTTTGCCATCTCGATTGCGTTCTGCGTCGACGGTATCGCCGAGATCGGCCTGGTCTACGACCCGGTCGCCGATGAGCTGTTCAGCGCGCGGCGGGGTGGCGGGGCCCTGTGCAACGGGCAGCCCATCACGGTCAGTGCCAATGCTTCACCCGGCACGGCTGCGCTCGACATCGGCTACTCGCGGCGCAATCCAACGGCAGACTATGCGGCGCTGGTGGCGCGGCTGCTTGAGGATGGCTACGACGCCATGCAGTTTGGCTCGGCAGCGCGGGGGCTGGCCTATGTTGCCGCCGGGCGTGTCGATGGGTTTTACGAGGCCCATCTCTATGGCTGGGACGTGTTGGCCGGGCTGCTGCTGGTGAGCGAAGCGGGTGGGTCTGCCTCGGCATTTCCGACCACGCTTTGGGAAACCGGCGGGGCTGTTCTGGCGTCCAATGCGCTACTGGCCGATCAGCTCAAGGCACGCCTTCCCTTATGACCCTGGCTTGAGCCGGTCGAGCCGCAGCCGATGGCGATCATCGGTGAGGCGGAACAGGGCCAGCCAGACGGCAATGACGATGCTGGCAATGGCGGCGCCAGCGAGCATGAACATCAGGAAAATCTGCGACTGGGCCGCCACCATCGGGTCCTGACCAGCCAGAATCTGGCCGCTCATGATTCCGGGCAGGGTGATGATTCCAGCGCCCGCCATCTGGTTGATCACCGGAATGGTGCCAGCATGGATGGCCTTGCGCAGCATGGGACGGAGGGCCTCGCCGCGCGTGCGGCCCAGCGCCAATTGCCCCTCAATGGCATTGCGCTCGACCGAGATTCCACCCAGCAGGGCATTGAGCGCAATGCTGGTGGCGTTCATCGCCGTGCCCAGAATGATGCCAGTGATCGGAACAATGATGCGCGGCGCCGTCCAGTCTTCGGTGCCCGCCAAAGTCGAGAGGGCAAAAGCCGCGATCAGGATGGTCGAGGCGCTGATGGCAATGCCACTGAGGGCAAAATGCCAGCCGCCGCGCACGCGCATTTTCTGACGCGCGCCAACCTCGTAGGACGCGGCGGTGAGCATGGCGACGATCAGTGCCACGGTCAGCCACGGATTGGCGCTTTCAAACAGAAAGCGCAGCACCAGACCGACCAGCAGCAATTGCACCGCCATGCGCAGGGACGCGATCAGCAATTGGCGCTGAATGCCCAGGCTCAGCAGCAGCGAGAGCCCCGCCGCCGTCAGCACGAGACCACTGGCGAGGATCAGTTCGAGCGTGGTGAAGGTCAGCCCGTTCATGCTGCGTCCCCGATGGTCAGGATGGAGTCCGCAAGGCGGGTGATCTGGTCGGCATCGTGGGAGACGAGAATGACGGCGAGACCGTCAGCCATCAGTGCCCGCACCATGCCCTCAAGCGCAAGCGTGGCCTCTAGATCGAGGGCAGAGCTGGGCTCGTCGAGCAACAACACTTTGGGGCGTTCTTCGATGGCGCGGAGAAAGGCGAAGCGCTGCCGCTCGCCGGTCGAAAGGCGTTCGGGCGGGGCGGATATGGCGTCTTTGGGCAGGCCCAGCTGGGCGGCCCTATCGGCCAAAGCCGCCGGGTCGCGGAAGTGTTCCCCGATGGTGGGGGCCCACCAGCCGGGCTCGGAGGCGGCATAGCGCACCTGACTGCGCCACAGCGGAGCGGGAATGGCGCTGGCGGGGACGCCATCGAGCCGGCACTCGCCGCTATGGGGCACCAGATCAGCGATCATGCGCAGCAGGATGCTCTTGCCGCTGCCCGAGCGACCGGCAACAGCGAGGCACTGTCCACCCGTCACCGAAAGGCTCACGGGCCCGGTGTCGAAACACTGCAATTGCGTGGCGTCCAGCGCTATGGGCATGGCGAAGTCCTGAAACGTGGCCCTGCGCTGCTATGTCATTGCGTCAGAGGCGAAGCAGTCGGTAGTATACGCTACCGAACGGGAGGGTGTCATGTCAGCCGACGAGTTCACATTGCGCGTGCAATCCCGCCTGCCCGAGCTGCCGCCAACCATGCGGCGGGTGGCGCAATACTTTGAGCAGAACCGGGTAGAGGCGGTGTCGCGGTCGGCGAGCGAACTGGCCCATGTCATCGGCACATCGGACGCCACGGTTATCCGCTCGGCCAAGGCGCTGGGCTATTCCGGGCTGCCCGAACTGAAGCGTACGCTGGCCATGCTGATGGCCCAGACCTCGCCATCGGATCGCTTCCGCCAGACATTGCGCGCCACCGATGCTGACGCCAGGCAGGCCATTGCGCAGATCATCGCTCTGCAACAGCAGCAATTGGCCGAGGGCTTTACGTCTGCTGCGCTCAATCAGTTGCAGGGCGTGGCCGAAATCCTCGACGGGGCAGAGCGCATTGTCGGCTTCGGCATCGGGCCGACCGCCTATCTGGTGCAATATGGCCTGCACCTGATGCGCAGGCATGGCCGCAAGACCCTGGCGCTAGACGCGACGGGAAGCACCCTGGCCGATCAGATGCTGGACCTGCGCGCGGGCGACGCCATCCTCGCCTTCTCCTATGGTCGCCCCTACGCGGAAATCGAGGTTTTGCTGAGCGAGGCCAAGACGCAGGGGCTCAAGCTTATCTTCGTCAGCGATACGGCAGACAGCCGCTTGAGCCGACAGGCGGATGTGTCGGTCACCGTGTCACGCGGCGGGGCGCGAGGCATGGCCCTGCATGGCGCGACGCTGGTGTGGCTGGAGGCGCTGATTGTGGCGCTCTCGGTGCTGGCCAGTGCACAGACCACCCTGGGGCTGGAACAACTAAGCCGCCTCCGCAGCCCACTGGGCGGCAAAGGCGGCTCGATTTGAGGTAAGCCTGAGGCCTCTTCACCTCTCCCCCAAGGGAGAGGTGAAGAGAGGCGCTGCTCCCTAGTCTTAGTTCTGTGGGCCGAGGTCGAACTTGAGTTCGTCGACCAGAGCGGCGGCTTCAGCGCGGTGAGCGGCAACGTCCACCAATGGGGTCTGTACAGCCTTCAGCGTACCCCAGCTCTGGGTCAACTCGGATGGCGACACGCTTGGCACCACGGGGAACTCGTAATTGGTGTCGGCATAGATGCCCTGGGCTTCGTCGGACAACAGGAACGCGATCAATGCATTGGCATTGTCCAGGTTCGGTGCGTGCTTGGCAATGAAGCCGCCCGCAACGTTGACCTGGGTGCCGTCGGTGTCAGCATCTGGGTAGATGATCCGCGATGCGCTGGCCCAATCCTTCTGCTCTGGCTCTTTCTCGTTATTGAGCATCGCACCCATGTAATAGGTGTTGGTGATGGACAGGTCGCAGGTGCCGGCCAGGATATTCTTGACGCCTTCGCGGTCGCCGCCGGTTGGGGCATAGGCGAGATTGTCACGCACGCCGGCCAGCCAGGTGCGGGTGGCGTCGAGGCCATGGGCCGCAATGCGCTGGGCGATCAGGCCGATATTGTAGGGATGGCTACCCGAACGGGTGCACAGGCGCCCCTTCCACTCTGGACCGGTAATGTCCTCATAGGACAGCGCAGTCGCGTCGACGCGGTCCTTGGACACGTAGAACACGCGGGCGCGCAGCGACAGCGCGGTCCAATTGGCGTCGTCATCGCGGAAGGCTGCGGGGACGCGCTCGACCAGAACCGGGGTGGTGATGGGCTGGGTCAGGCCCTGCTCTTCGGCACCGACCAGATTGCCGATATCGACGGTGAGCACGACGTCAGCCGGCGACAGCTCGCCTTCGGCAGCAACGCGCTCAAGCAGTCCGTCACCTGCATACAGCACTTTTGCTTCAATGCCGGTCTCTGCGGTGAACTTGTCCAACAGCGGCTGCAACAGGCTCTGTTCGCGGTAGCTGTAGATATTGACTTCGCCGCTCTGGGCGAATGCGGGCATGGCGACGCTGAGCGTGGCGGTGCCGAGCAGGGCAGCGGTCAAAAGGGCAAGTTTGTTCATTTTCGTCCTCCAGGGCGCAAAATGCGATGGAGGCGGTGTGCCCAATGAAGTGTGGGAAGTCAAATAGTCGAGCAAATTCAGTGCCTTGCAGTTTATACTGGCTCTAAACTTGAGGAATTTGCGCAAGTGCTACAGGCGCTTAGTGGCCACTGACGGCGTGTAGAATTTGGGATTTGGCGCGCTGCCGGGACGGCAAGTCTGTAGTGGCTTGCAGTTTGCACTACATTGCAGCGGGCATGAAAAAGGGCAGCTTGCGCTGCCCGGTAGAAACCCGAACCAAAAACCGGCCGGGGACAATAGCTTAGTCGCATCTCAGCTGCAGGCGGCAAGGCCGCCTGCAGATGCACGCCAATTAGCCCTGAGGAGCCAGGACAGGCTGCAGCGTATCAGCATCGAAAAATGCCATGGTGGAACCACCATTACCGTTGGACACGAATGCGCGGATATAGCCGCCCCATTCTTCAACGCTGGTCACGGCAACGCCGTTGTCGATCAGAGCGCGCTCAATTGCGGCTTCCGAACGGCCCAGGATCTGTGTGTCAGCCATAGCGAGTGTGGGAGCAACTGCCATGGTGGCGACGGCAAGTACGGATGCAATAGTAAGAGTTTTCATTTGAAAAATGCCTTTCGTTTGAACACCCTCACAATGCGCCCCGTCCATTGCCTGAACATTGCAAAGTGTAATTATTTTCAATTAGTTAGTATGGCCAGAAAAAGGCAAACGGCACCCTGCGGCAAAACAGGGTGCCGTGCGCCAGACGCCGTGGGGACCATTACAGCGCCAGGCCTGGAGGGGAGCATTTGCTCCTATAAGGATGAGAGGTGCGCCGGGGCAGCAGACGAAAACGCCTGGTGCCTTTGGCGAAGGATTATGCGGACACGGGAGCCTCGATTGGAAGATCCGTTGGCGCGACAATGGCAGTGGCGAGGGGCGAGGCCGGCTTCTGAACCAGCACGACGCTGGTGCCGCCAACGGCCAGGATGGCAATGACAGCGGGCCAGAACCATAGCCTGGACGCACCCGTTCCATGGAACGGAGGAGTGGCAGTGGGGCGGTTCGCGCTGTCATGCATCATTTGGGGCTCCTTGCGGAACAGTTGGATGGTCGGTGGTCGACCTGTCGGAACCCTCAATGGGCGCTTTCGATTACGGGAACGTTGCGGGCGCGCAATGCACCGGCAATGTTGATGGTTACACTTGCGGGGATAGGTTAGGATCGTTCGATGCGAATATTGCTGGTCGAAGACGAGATGGACATGGCGACGGCGCTGACGGCGGCGTTGAGCCGGCACGATATTGTCGTGGACCATGCCCGAACTCTTGAAATTGCCGAAGAAGCCTGCCGCAGCGGTGTCCACGATGCCGTGTTGCTGGATCGTAAGCTGCCTGATGGCGATGGTCTGTCACTAATCCCGGTATTCCGCCGCGAACAGGCCGGGCTGCCGATCATCGTCCTGTCAGCGCTGGGCTCGCCCGAGAACCGTGTGGCCGGCCTCGATCATGGTGCCGACGACTATCTGGCCAAGCCATTCTCCACCGAAGAACTACTGGCGCGGTTGCGCGCAGTTATGCGCCGCCCGGCGCAGATGGGTGCTTCCATGGTCAGCGTTGGCCTGCTGCGCTTCAATCTGACCGCGCGCGAAGCCGAAGTCGATGGCAAGCCGCTGGAGCTGACGCGCCGCGAACTGCTGGCGCTTGAAGTGCTGGTGCGACGATCGGGCCGTACGGTGACGCGCAGTGCGCTCGAAGAAGCGGTCTATGGCTTTGACGATGAAATCGCCTCGAACTCGCTGGACGCGCATATCTCCCGGCTGCGGCGCAAGCTGACCGGAGCGCAGGTGGAGATCCACGGCATTCGCGGGCTAGGCTATCTGTTGCGAGCCGTGGCGTGAAGAAACTCTGCGTGAAGGGGCAACGCGCCAATTCCCTGCGGCGGGCGATGACGCGCAGCATGGTGCTGACGCAAATCCTGGTCCTGATGCTGTTCGCGATGGTGGCGTCCCTGCCCATTATCAGCATTGTCAGCAGCGAGCAGGGTGTGGATGCCTCCATCGTCGATGTGATTTCGGCGGCCATCAAGCGAAATGACGCGGGTGATCTCGAACTTGTCGATATCGGGCGGCTCTATGGCATTTCCCGGCAATATCCCGAGTTCTGGTTCTATGCGGCCGACGTGGACGGCAAGAGCGTCCATATGGGACCCCTCCCGGCCGAAATTGACAATATTCCACTGAACCTGACGCGCATCACCTCGGCCAATATCGCCGATATCGGCACCCCTGCGGCGCCTGCGGCGATTATTCGTCAGCACGAGAGCGATGCGGGGCGTCTGTGGATTCTAACGGCGGGTGGGCCCAAAGTGGGCATGCGCATGCTGTTTTCGCTGATCTACAATCCCGTTCTGCTCGGGCTGATGGCGCTGCTGACGGTCTCGTCCATTCTGGTCGTGCCACTGATCGTGCGGCGCCAGCTTCGGGGCGTACAAAGCCTTGCCGATGAAGCGGACCTGATCGACGTCAACCAGCGCGGCGTTCGGCTGTCGCCCACTGCGGTGCCGAGCGAATTGCACTCCCTGGTGCGGGCGATCAATTCAGCGCTGGAGCGGCTGGACGAAGGCATGGAGCGACGCCAGCATTTCCTAGCCGACGCGGCGCATGAACTGCGCACGCCCATCGCAATTCTGCATACGCGCATTGAATTGCTGCCCGACGACGAGGACCGCAGCCGGTTGATGCTCGACATTGCCCGTCTGGCCAACCTCGCCAACCAATTGCTCGACCTGCAGCGCATCGACACCGATCAAACCACCTTCCGCCCGGTTGATCTGGTTGAGATGGCGGCGCAGGTGACCTCTGACATGGCCCCCCTGGCCATTGGTGCGGGTGATGAAGTCTCGTTCGACGCCGAACGGGATGTGGTGATGGTTTCGGGCGATCACGCGTCGCTGTCGCGCGCGCTGACCAATCTGATTCAGAACGCGATTGCCCATGGCGGCGCCAAGTCGATCATCAAGGTTGCGGTCGGCAGCGATGGCTCGCTGCGCGTCAGCGACACGGGGCCGGGCGTTGCAGAGCAGTATCGCAAGGCGATCTTTGAGCCGTTCCACCGCGTGGTGCCACTCGATCACGGTGCAGGGCTGGGCCTGAAACTGGTCAAGGATATCGTCGACCGTCACAACGGCCAGGTCACCGTGGGCGATGCGCCCGGTGGCGGGGCGATGTTTGAAATCCGCTTGCCGCTGGCCGAAAAGACCAGCGCCGCCGCATCCGCACGACGGAAAGAGACCGCGCCGGTCTAGGCTGGATCAGCTGGCCCGGCGTGACCACTTCACGTCGGGCGTAAAGGCAAACTCCTTGTCGAACGGATATTGCCGCCCGGGTTTGTGGTGGCGCACAAGGCGCTCGACAAACTGGTCGACCACGCCGGGCGACAAAGCCATCAGGCTTGGATTGGCGATGGGGCCGAGATCCGGCGAGAGATAGCCCGATTTGACCACCACGATCTTGGCGGTGCGCGGATCGAGCCCGAGCCGGGTGAAATCTTCCATATTGTGGAAGGGGCGGCGGCGCTTGGTGAGAACCAGATCGATCCCACCAATGCGGACAACGGCCTCACGCAGGCGCGGCTCGCTGGCTTCGAGCAGGAAGATCACCTCGGCATTGGCTTCAACCGGCGTGCTGGAGGGATCAAGGCTCGCACCGATCTTGAGGCGAACCATGTTGCCCTCGCCGGCGGCATAGGCCGCATCGGTCGCGTCGGCATCGGCGATGCCAGCGAAAATGACGCCTTGTGCGTTGCGGGCGACCAGAGCGGCCAGTACTTCGGCCCGGTCACCTACGCCGCCACCGGTGGGATTGTCGCCTGATTCGGCCAGAACAACCGGAGCGGTGGTCGCTGCGACGGCCTGGTCGACGCAGTCTTCAATGCTGCCAACGGTGGTGCCGAAGACGAAATCGGCACGTAAGTCCCAGTAATTCTGCGCCAGATGGCGCGCAGCGTCAGCCATCGCGTCGCGATTGGTGCCGGTGACGACGGCACAGGCGGTGGCGCGGGGTTCATCGGCCCAGACATAGCCAACCTGGAACGAGGCATCCCAGATGCCGGAAGGGTCTTCGACCGCCTGCAACTGGGTGTAGAAGGTGCGCGCCGGCTCATCCTGCGTTGATGTGCGTTCGCCAGGCAGCAGCACGGGCACCGGGCACCATGCCAAAACCGGACGCTGGCCCGTGGTGAGGGCACGGACGAGCATGGTTACGGCGCGGCGCATGGTGTCGGGCACGTCGATATGGGGCGCTGTGCGGTAGGTGGAGAAGATATCGAGATTGTCGATGATCTTCTGGCTGACATTGCCGTGCAGGTCATAGCTGGTGGCGATCAGCACCTTGGGGCCGACCACACCGCGTACAGCGGCAATCAGATCGCCTTCGGCATCGTGCAGTCCGTCGACGAACATGGCGCCATGGAGCGCCAGATAGACGCCGTCGAGCGGGCCAGCCGTGCGCAGGCCATCGAGGATCTCAGCTTTCCAGCGGGCATAAAGTTCACCTTCCACCGGCCCGCCCGCAATGGCGCGGGCGTGAAGAATGGTGATGAACTCAGCCGGGAAATGCGTCAGGAAATCGAAGTAGCCGTCCTTGAGCATGGCTGGGCCACGCAACACGCGGAAATCGGGCTCGCGCGCCAGCACCGGATTATAGGTGCTGCATTCCATGTGAAGACCGGCAACGGCAATACGCATCAGAGCACTCCTGGAACGTCAGCTTCTGGATTATGAGTCGGGGCGGGCGCCGCGCCAGTCGACGCCAACCGCCCCGTCAGCAACAGGCTCAGCAACAAGACCGGAATGAGGCAGGCAATGCCCACGCGCATGTCGGCATGTTCAGCGACGAACCCGATCACTGGTGGGCCGACGAGGAAGCCTAGCAGGGCCACAAAGCTGAGGATCGCCACATTGGCCGAGCTCGAACGGTCGGTGAGGCGTGCGGCAGCCGTCACGGCCAGGGGGAAGGCTACCGAAACGCCGATGCCGATCACCGCGAAGCCGAACAGCGCAACGGGTGTTGCAGGAGCCACATAGAGGATGCAGGCGCCAACGAGCGCCAGCGTGCCGCAAATGCGGGCCGTGGTGACGGTGCCGAATTTCTTCTTGAGCGTGTCGCCGCCGAAACGGCCCGCTGCAACCATGGCGGCAAACACCGCATAGCCCAGCCCCACCACGCCGCCTTCAGCACCAAGCGCATCGCGGAGGAAGATCGCCGACCAGTCGGCCATCGCGCCTTCGGTCATGGTGGTGCCGAACACGAACAGGCAAATGCCGAGCAGAGCCCAGCTGGGCAATGCCCATGCCGAACGCTGGCCGTGAGCCGTCGCCGGTTCCGGCGCGGGCTGCGGCAGGGCGCGGCCGGCCCAAAGTGCAATGGGCAGCACCAGCACGGCCACGAGCATGATTGCCCATTTGGCTTCGAGCCCGGCGGCGGCGAGGCCCGAGCCGATGAGGCTGCCTACCATAATACCGACCGACCAAAAGCCATGCGAGGTGGTCATGATCATCGAGCCAGTGGACTTCTCGACAGCATCGGCCTGAACATTGAGGCCCAGCTCGACAAAGGAAATGGTCGAACCGGCCAGCATCAGTGCCACGAACAGCATGATCGGGTCGGTGCTGAACGCGGGCAGGCTGGCAGCGATGGTGTAGAGCACAAAGCCCCAGACGATGGCGGCGCGTGGGCCAATCTTGCCGACCAGCGGCCCGGCAAAGGGCAGGGTCAGCAGCGTGCCACAAGGCAGGCCGAGCAGGGCAAAGGCCAGGCCGGCAGGGCCAAGACCCAGCGCGTGCTGGACTTCAGGAATGCGGGGGAGCCACGACCCGAAGGCAATCGGCTGTAGGAAGAAGGCCAGCATGGTGAGGCGCTGGGGGGTGAGAAATGACATAACGCTCGTCCGATTGAACTGGGTGTGGCAGGCACTCGGTCACACTCTCTGCGCTGTCCTCGGACTTGATCCGAGGACCTCTCGCCGCACGTGCCAGGCTGCCGGTGGCCCTCGGGTCAAGCCCGAGGGCAGCATTGTAGATGGGTTTACTTCTTGCCCATCGGATAGGGCAGGTAGCCCGCAAAGCCGGTGAGCTTCCAGACGCCGTCGACGCGGCGGAGGAAATAGAGCGTCTGCCAGTTCATCACGTCCTGGCCGCCATCCTTAAGCGCCAGGACGCCGTCGAACTTTTTATGGGCGAGGGCGATGTCGCCGTTGATCTCGATTTCCGTGAGGCTGGTGGCGCGGTGAATGCCGGCCAGCACGTCTTCGGCATATTCCAGCTTCTGGCTGTCCTTGGCCTGGCGAATCCAGTCGTCGCGATAGGCCTCGAGCGTTGGGAAGCTAATGCGCCAGTCATCGGGATTGCCCGATTTGCCGCCATTGATGCCGAGAAAGCCCTCCCGAACAAAATCGCCGTCGACCATGCTCCAGTCGGCGGCGACGAAGGCGGCGATGTCGCGATCCACCAACATGGTCCAGATGGCGCTGCGGTCCGCATCATTGGGGAAGGGATTTGTGCTGCTCATAGTCTCGTCTCGCCTCTTTAACTTGCCCACGCGTTCAGAAGGGTGTCAGCTAGCATTCGACCTGTGTGATGCCGCGCGACCCCAATGCGCCATTTGTGTTGGATATTTTCATTCGTGTCATTGGCATAACGGGCAAAACAAGAGCCCACATGGATACCAATTTCGACATGCTGCGCCATTCTTTGGCGCTTGTCCACACCCATTGACGGCCATACTTTCAGCAAAACGCCTAGTTTTTCAGCAAAGTGGCGGCTTTCCGCGCAAAAGTGCGGGGTGGCTTAAATTGGTATTGAACTGGTGGCGAATTCATGTTGACATCGTCTTGGGAACGCCGTTTATTTTGAAAATAGTTTACAAGAATGCCGACTATTCCGGAAGAGAATGGCGGCAAGTAGGGCAACGGACAGGCGCACATGCGGGTAGGCATTATCGGCCTTGGTTATCGTCTCGGTTATCTGGCGCGGGTATTTTCTGCCGCCCGTGATGACTTCAATGTGGTTGGTTATGTAGACCCGGCGCCAGCGGGTCTCCCCTATGCGACTGAGCACGGCGTATCCGTCGGCACCCAGTATGACTCGCTCGAAGCGCTGCTGGACAATGGTCAGCTCGACCTGCTGATGGTGGGCTCTCCCAATCACCTGCACCTCGAACACATCCGTATCGGCCTCGACCGCGGCCTCAAGATTTTCACCGAAAAGCCTGTTGTCACCAGCATCGAAGACACCATGGCGCTGGCCAAGCTGATTGCTCAGTACGGCTCGGACAATCTGATGGTTGGCCTCGTGCTGCGGTATGCGCCGCTCTATGTGGATCTGCGCAAGGCGCAGGCCGAAGGCCAGCTCGGCGATATCACCTCGATCGAAGCGTCCGAGCACATTCCGCCCTATCATGGTGCGTTCTTCATGCGCGACTGGCGTCGTTACGAGCGCTATTCGGGCAGCTTCATGCTCGAAAAGTGCTGCCACGACCTCGATCTCTATAACGGCGTCATGGGTTGCCGGCCGCAATATGTATCGAGCTTTGGCGGTCGCCGCACCTTCGTTCCGTCCAATGCGCCGCAGGTTTCCGGCATCAACGACATGGAAGTCTATCACCGCAAGCCCAGCGGCTGGCAGGGAAGCGACAAGGTGTTCGACAGCGATGGCGACATCATCGATTTCCAGACGGCGATGGTCCAGTACGCCAACGGCGCAGCGCTGACCTTCCACACAAATCTCAATGTGCCCGATGATTTCCGGCGCTTTGCCGTGATGGGTGCCAAGGGCATGGCTGAAGGCGACTTCATCCGCAATTTCCTGCGCGTCACCGATAGCCGCACATCCGAGCGGCTGGTCGACGCCACCTACAAGACCAGCGGGCTCAGCCAGCACTATGGTGCGGATGAGCAGATGGCTGAGGATATTCTCAAGCATGTGCTCGAGGGCGCGCCGCTGCCGGTATCGGTCACCGATGCCCTTGAAGCTGGCCTGCTGGCCCTGACAATGGATCAGGCAATGCGCACCAAGACCGTCATCGACATGACCCCGATCTGGGCTGAATTCGATGCCGCTCTCGGCCGATCGAACTGAGGAGAGAGCCGATGACCAGCACCCGCAGCGCAACCCTCTTTGCATTGGCCCTGCTGGCCCCGGCACTGATCTACATCCTCACCATCGTCGCCTATCCGCTGGTGGACACATTCATCCTCAGCTTCACCAATGCGGCGCTCCGCCCCGATTATGACTGGGTCGGCTGGGCCAATTATCAGCGCATCTTCACCGCCGGTAACTTCACCGAGGTGATCATCCGGACCTTCATCTGGACGCTGCTGTCGGTGGGCATGAAGATGATCATCGGCATGTGCGGCGCAGTGCTGCTCAATGCCGCCATTCCCGGCCAGGCGCTGTTCCGCATCCTGACCATGCCACCCTGGGTCGTGCCCATGGCTATCGGCATCTACATGTGGAGTTGGATGTATAACGGCCAGTTCGGCATGATTTCGGGCCTGTTGCAGAATTTCGGCTTCATCAGCCGTCCCGTGGCGTGGCTCGCTTATGGCGACACCGCGTTCTGGGCCACCATCGTCACCGACGTGTGGATTGGCGTGCCCATGGTCACCATTTATTTCCTTGCCGCCATGCAGTCCATTCCACGTGATCTGCACGAAGCTGCCTGGACCGATGGGGCAGGGCGTTTCTATCGCTTCCGTCGCATCACGCTGCCGCTGATGGTTCCAGCCGTGCTGACCATGAGCCTGCTCAGCCTGATCTCCACCTTCAACTCGTTCGATATCATCTGGATCCTGACCCAGGGCGGGCCGTCCGGTTCGACCACCACCATGATCATCGACACCTACAAGACTGCTATCGGCAGCCGCAAATATGGCGAAGGCGCTGCCCGCGCCGTGGTGATCTGCATCTTCGTGCTGACCTTCTGCTTCGTCTACTTCCGCGCCGTTCGCAAACTCTCGCAGGGAGAAGCCAAATGAGTGACGTCGCCCGCACCACCGAAGTTGCCGCCGCCGACAGCCCTGCCATCGTCAAGCCAAAGCGCCGCGTGCGCGCCAGCAAGCCGATGATCGACCGCTATCGCTGGTTTGAAATTCTCGGGCTCTATGCCGGTCTGCTGGTGTTCCTGTTCTTCGTGCTGTCGCCTTTCATTGAAGGGTTCATGGTGTCGCTCAAGCCGCTCGCGCAGCTGTTCTCGACGCCATACAGCTTCATTCCCAAGCGCGCCTCGTTCGATGCCTATTTCCAGATGTGGCAGAGCGTGCCGATGCTGGGGCTCTATATCTTCAACTCGTTCTTCATCTCGACCGTGGTGACGCTCATCGTCATCGCCGTGGTGGTGCCGGCAGCCTACGCTTTCGCCCGCTTCCAGTTTGCTGGCGCCGGCCTGATGCTGGGCGCATTCCTGGCCGTGAACATGTTCTCGGGCGCCGTGCTGCTGATCCCACTGTTCCGCCTGATGCGGTCCATGGGCCTGCTCAACACCTACTGGGCGATGATTGTGCCCGGTGCCGCCTTCCTCATTCCATCGTCCATCTGGCTGCTGCGCACCTATCTCATCCGTATCCCCAAGGAACTGGATGAAGCCGCGTGGGTCGATGGAGCTAGCCGCCTTTACACGCTGCGCCGGGTCATTCTGCCTTTGGCCATGCCAGGCATCGTGGTGGTCGCCATCATGACCTTCATCGGGGCCTATGCGCAGCAGTTCATCTTCGCGCTGACGTTCAATTCCAAATCCGAATTCATGCCGCTGCCAATCGGGCTCTTCGCCTTCTTCGGCAAACAGGAAGTGGTCTGGAATGAGCTGATGGCCGCCAGCTTCGTAGGGGTGCTGCCGGTCATGATCGTCATCGTATTTCTGCAACGCTACCTCGTGGCCGGTCTGACGGCGGGGGCAGTCAAGCAGTAGGAGCTTGGGTTCGGGGGCTGGGGTCCCTGATGCCCGGAGAAGCGTGCCCACAGGGCATGTAATGCAAGGGAGACTACACGTGAAACATACTACCGGACTTCTGGCCGTATCGATGCTGGCACTTGCCTGCGCAACGCCAGCTGCCTTCGCGCAGGACAAGGAAATTTCCTTCATCAACTGCGGTGACGAACTCACTGCCGGCTATCCCGAATACATCGCCGAGTGGGAAGCTGCGAACCCAGGCTACAAGATCGTTCCCGAGCTCGTTGGCTGGGGCCAGTGCCAGGACAAGGTGACCACGCTTGCCGCCGCTGGCACGCCCGTCGCTCTGGCCTATGTCGGCTCGCGTACCCTCAAGCAGTTCGCTCTGAACGACCTGATCGTTCCAGTGCCGATGACGGATGAGGAAAAGGCCGCCTACTACAACTACGTGCCAGAAACCGTCACCTTCGATGGCACCCAGTGGGGCGTGCCGGTGGCTTTCTCCACCAAGGCTCTCTACTGGAACAAGGCGCTGTTCCGCGCTGCTGGTCTCGATCCAGAAGTCGCTCCGAAGACTTGGGAAGAAGAAATCGCCTTCGCCAAGGCCATTTCCGAAAAGACCGATGCTGATGGTTTCGGCGTCGTCGCCAAGACCTTCGACAACACCGTGCACCAGTTCCTGCACTGGGTTTACACCAATAACGGCACTGTCATCGACGCTGACAACAACATCACGCTCGACAGCCCACAGAACCTGGCTGCTCTGACTGCGCTCAAGGACATCACGGCCTATGCCGAAGAAGGTCCAACCGCTTACGAGCAGAACGAAGTGCGCGCCATCTTCCTCGATGGCAAGCTCGGCATGATCCACGCTGCCGTTGGCGCCGTGAACCGCCTTGAAGACACCGACATCGAATGGGGCGTCGCCAACCTGCCGCTCGGCACCGATGCAAAGGGTCCAGGCACTCTGCTGATCACCGATGCGCTGGCTGTGTTCAAGGGCACCGGCGTTGAAGAGCAGGCGATCGACTTCGCCAAGTTCCTCACCGCTCCAGATCGTCAGTTCGAAGCCGAAATGGCACAGGGTCTGACCCCACTGCGTCCAGTACCTGCCGTTGCAACCCTGGTTGCCGAAAAGCCATACTGGAAGCCATTCCTCGATGGCATCGAGTTCGGTGGTCCTGAGCCTCTGTTCACCGACTATATCGGTTTCCAGAACGTCATGATCGAAATGGTCCAGTCGGTTGTTACCGGCGCTGCCGAGCCACAGGCCGCCCTCACCAAGGCTGCCGGCGAACTCGAGCAGTACAAGTAATCTGAGCCAAAACGCCGTCGCCCCAAATCGGGGCGGCGGCATCCTACCCCCGCCCTATCTGGAGCCGCGGTCCATGTCCCAGCTGAGCCTTAAGAACCTGCAGAAGTCCTTCAACGAGGCCCATATCATCAAGGGCATCAACCTTGAGGTTTCCGAGGGTGAGTTCGTGGTGTTTGTCGGCCCGTCCGGGTGCGGTAAATCCACCTTGCTGCGCATGATCGCAGGCCTTGAAGATGTGTCCTCCGGCGAGATCGTCATTGGCGGCAACAAGGTCAACGACCTGCCACCCGTGCAGCGCGGCATCGCCATGGTGTTCCAGAGCTACGCGCTCTATCCGCACATGACGGTGTTTGAAAACATCGCTTTCCCGCTCCGCGTCGAGCGTCTGCCCCAGGCTGAAGTCGAGCAGCGCGTCAACGCCGCCGCCAAAGTGCTCCAGCTTGAATCCCGGCTGCAGCAGCGCCCCGGCACCCTGTCGGGCGGTCAGCGCCAGCGCGTCGCCATTGGCCGTGCCATTGTGCGCCAGCCCAAGATTTTCCTGTTTGACGAACCCCTGTCCAACCTCGACGCCGCGCTCCGCTCCGAGATGCGCATCGAGCTGATGGAGCTGCACAAGCGGCTGGGGTCCACCATGATCTACGTGACCCACGATCAGGTTGAAGCCATGACCATGGCCGACAAGATCGTGGTGCTCGACGCCGGGACCATCTCGCAGGTTGGCTCGCCGCTCGAGCTGTATCACCGCCCCGACAATCTCTTCGTCGCCGGCTTTATCGGTAGCCCCAAGATGAATTTCATCAGCGGCACAGTGATTGGTTCGGACGGCAGCACGATCAATGTCGATCTCGGCGCATTGGGCACCATCGCCCTGCCACGCACCACCAAGATTGGCGCCGGCCAGCAGGTTACGCTGGGCATTCGTCCCGAGCATCTGCGTCTGGGCAAGGGCGAGTTCTCGCTCAGTGTCACGCCAAAGATCGTCGAGCATCTGGGCATCCATACCGTCACCTATTCCACCCTGCCGGCGGGCGAAAACTTCGTTGGGCTTTATGAAGGTGACCCCAAGGTCAATGAAAGCGAAGCCCATGACGTTGGTTTCGCCCTGTCTCAGGCGCACCTCTTTGACCAGGCGGGTCTGGCGATCTACTAAGCCGGACCACCCCGCCCTCAGGAGAGCCTTATGCTGGACATCGTCGGCCTGTTGCAGACCGAAAAGAACGAGTTCACGCGCTCCGAACGGGCGTTGACCGAGATCGTGCTGGCGGACGTCGATAGTGTGCTCAAGATGAGTATTGTCGACCTCGCCGCACAGGCCGATGTGTCCCCGCCCACCGTCACCCGCTTCTGTCGCCGCCTCGGTTGCGACAGCTATGCCGATTTCAAGGTGCGGCTGGCGCAGTCCCGCTTTGTTGGGCAGCGCTATTTCGCGCCCACAGCGGGGCCATCGAGCGTGCGCGAGATCGCCCAGGGCGTGGTCAACGCCATCCAGTCCACCATCTACGAAACCTTCGACCATCTCGATTTCGATGCCATCGAGCGCGCCGCCGAAAGTATCGTGAAGGCCAGTTTCGTGCTGTCTTATGGCTCGGGCGGTTCGTCCTCCATGGTGGCGGCTGAAACCGAAGTGCGGCTGTTCCGCCTGGGCATCAAGATCGCCTCGTCGATGGACCATCAGGTGCAGCTGATGCGCGCGGCGTCGTCGCCCACCGGCACGGTGATCATCGCCTTCTCGCTCAGCGGCAATAATCTGCCGCTGGCCAAGGCGCTGGCGGTGGCCGGGGAATATGGGCTGACGCGCATCGTGCTGACGCGCTCGGGCTCGCCGCTGGCCGAATATGCCGATGTGCTGCTGCCCATCGATCGCAGCGAAAACAACGACATCCTGCAGCCAACATCCAGTCGCTACGCGTTTTTGGCGACCGTCGACATTCTCGCGCAGACCGTTGCGACGCGGCTCGGGCCGCCCGCCATCGCCAGCATGCGGCGCATCAAGCATCAGCTCGTCGTCAATCGCGACGGCGAGGATACCCAACCGCTCGGCGATTAGTCGCCGCTTCTTTCAACCATCAGTTTCCGGACGCTGCCATGACGACGCCAAGACTTTCGCTCACGACCCATTGGACGCCCGCCAGCGACGCCGCTCCGCTCGCCTACAGCCTCAAGCTCACCAATAATGGTGACGAGGCGATCAGCGATTTCACGCTGTCCTTCTCCGGTCCCGCCCGCATCGATCCACTGGCGACTATTGAGAATGGTACGCTGCTGGTGCGCCTCTCCAACCACACGGAAGCCGCGCCACCCGAAGGCTTTGTGCTGAAGCCCGGCGAGACCTGGGAGCTGACCTTCCGTGGCCTCAGCTGGCCGCTGCGTCACTGGCAGGATGGCGCCAACGGCGCCTATGTCGTGCTGGCCGATGGATCTACCGTCACCATCCCGGTTGCGCCAACCCACGCCACAGGCAATAATGCGCCGCTGCGCAAGGGCTCGACGCGCTACAAGATCCCCGGCAAGGCTCCGGTGTCCGTGTCCATCGTGCCATGGCCAAAGTCCGTCGCCACCACGGGCGCACGCACTACGCCAGTGGGCTTTGAGCTGCAGCCGCAGGGCGATCTGGCAGGAAATGTCGCTGCCGCCTTTGCCCGTCTCGTCGATGACCTCTTCCCCGTCGAAGGCATTGTCCGCCCCGCCTCGCAGGCCGGCTTTCCGGTCAAGCTGGTGGAAAAAGCTGGCTTCGCTCCGGAAGCCTATGAGGTCACCTTCGCCGTCGACGACGTCACCGTCACTGCTTCGACCCATGCGGGCCTGCTCTATGGCCTGATCACCCTGGGTCAGGTGCTGCGCGGCGCGCTGCAATACCCGCAAACCTTCGTCTTCCCCACGGGCGGCACCATCAGCGACGAGCCCGGTTTCCGCTTCCGCGGCACCCATCTCGACGTCGCGCGCCAGTTCTATTCCGCTGCCGAAGTGAAGCGCCTGCTGAAGCTGCTGGCCTGGAACAAGATGAACCGCTTCCACTGGCATTTGAGCGAGGACGAAGCCTGGCGCGTTGAGATCGACGCCTATCCGCAGCTGACCGAAATCGGCGCCTGGCGCGGCCACGGCAAGGCATTGCCGCCGCTGCTGGGCTCGGGACCACACCCCACCGGCGGCTTTTACTCAAAAGCCGTGATCCGCGAGATCGTGCAGCTCGGTCAGGATCTGGGTATCCAGATCATCCCCGAGATCGACATTCCCGGCCACAGCTACGCCACGCTTCAGGCACTGCCGCATCTGCGCGATCCCAACGAGATCGGCGAGTACCAGTCGGTGCAGGGCTTCCCCAATAACAGCCTCAACCCAGCCTATGAGCCGGTTTATGAGTTCATCGACACGGTGGTCGGGGAAGTGCTTGAGCTGTTCCCGGGCGGTATTTTCCACCTCGGCGCCGACGAAGTGCCGCTGGCGGCATGGTCCGGTTCGCCCCTGGCGCTGGACCTCCTGGAAAAGCTCGCTGGTCCTGCCATGCGCAAGAAGCACGAAGCCCAGCTTAACAAGCTTGGCAATCATGGTGGCGCCGACGAAATCGAAGGCTCGCCGACGGCCATCCTGCAGGCCGAATTTATTCGCCGCGTGCACCAGATCATCGCCTCCAAGGGCGCAGTGACCGGCGGCTGGGAAGAGACTGCGCATGGCGACGTGGTCGACAAGGCCAAGACCTATCTCGTGGGTTGGCGCAATGTGGAGATCAACCGGGCGCTTGCGGCGCGTGGCTATGACATCGTCGTCTCTCCCGGTCAGCGGTATTACCTCGACATGGCCAACTCCACCGATTGGGCCGAGCCGGGCGCTGCCTGGGCGGGAAATTCCAACGCGCAGGAAACCTATGAGTTCGAGCCACGCGATGGCTGGAACGAGGAAGAGCTGTCCCACCTGCTGGGGATCCAGAGCTGCATCTGGAGCGAGTCCATGACCGACCGGGCAATCTTTGACCGCCTCGTCTTCCCGCGCATTTCCGCCATCGCGGAATCCGGCTGGACCCTGCCTGAGCGCAAGAGCTGGAAGCGGTTTGAAGCGCTGGTTGGCCTGATGCCAATTCTTTACGGGAACTGGTCGGAAGACTGAGTTTCTTATTCTCCGACAACGCAATCGTCACCCTCGGGTCGAGCCCGAGGGTGACGAGCGGTGTGGAGCAAAGTTCACCGTCCAACCACAACGTCATTCCCGCGAAAGCGGGAATCCCCCTGGCGATGTGAAGGGAGATTCCCGCTTTCGCGGGAATGACACTGTGGCTGAAAAGAAGTGTGGGCCTCAGGCCCAGGGGTTCTCCACCATCGGCCAGATGTCGCGACGCGCCTTGCGATAGGGCGTGGTGGCGGGCGTGTTCGGATAGGGCTTGCCGGCCGCGCAGTAGATGATCTCCGAGGCGATCTTGGAGAACGAGTCATAGAAATGGTTGGTCGACTTGATCAGCAGGATCTTGCGCGATGTCGGGTCGATCCCCAGCGCCGAGAACAGGCTGGGGTCAAAGCTCTGGGCGCGGGTGGAGTTGAGGATCACATCGATCCCGTCAAAGCTGATCCAGGCCGCATCGCCGAACGGGGCAAAGCTTTCGCCAAACTTCATTTCAGCATTGGCGACCAGCTTGCGCACGGTGACGATCTTGTCGATGGGGCTGCCAGTGAGCGGCGCTGACTTGGCGCCAAAGCGCAGCGGGATCTCGGCGCCTTCGCCAGCGGCCATGCAGATCTGCACCGCAATCGGGTCCCAGATTGTGCCCACGGCCACATCGGTCACGCCCTGTGCGATCAGCTCTGCAAGAACCACAGTGGCGTCGCCCGCCGTGCCGCCACCGGGATTGTCCCAGACATCGGCAATCACCACGGGCCCCTTGGGCGCGGCGACGGCGGCAGTGACCGCCGTCTTTTCATCGACCTGCGCCACCATGAAGGTGCCGCGCATGGAGAAGAGGTCCCGGCCCAGCTTTTCAGCCAGAGCCGCGCCCTGCGCCGCCGCATTGTCGGTGACGGCAATGATCTTGGTGCCCATTTCGGGCACGTCGCCGGCCATAAAACCGTGGATGACCGAAAGCGACAGCACATCCGGTTCGGACTTTTCCAGCGCATAGAGCTGGTCGACAAAGCCGCGCATCGGCTGCTTGGAGGTGGGGAACACGTCGATCATGCGGCAATCGAACACCGACATGACGGGCGTGATTTCCTTGGTCAGTGCCCGCACGGCAATCGACCACAGATCGCGGGCGCGATCGACGAAGTCGGTGTGTGGAAACTCCTTGAACACGACGAAGAAATTGGCGGCTGCGACGCGCTTGGCGGTCAGGTGGCTGTGCGGGTCGAGCTCGGCACAGATCAGAACGTCAGGCCCGACAATGTCGCGCACGCGGGACAGGAAATCGCCCTCGGGGTCATCATAGCCCTGCGCCACCATAGCGCCATGCAGGCCCAACACCACGCCATCAACAGGCAAGGCGGCTTGCAGCTGCTCGAGGATTTCATCGCGCAGATATTCATAGGTGCTGCGTGCCACAAGACCTGCGGGGTCGGCCCAGCTCGAGCTGCCCTCGATCAGCGTCCAGCCCAATTGCCCACACACTTCGCGGCCCACGGTGATCGGCGCGGTGCACAGCGTCGGCGTCACCGGATGCTGACCAGGGCCGGCATAAAGCGATGCCTCAAAGGCCCGCCGGTCAATGGCGATGGGGGAAAAGGTATTGGTCTCGGTGGCCAGAGCGGCGGTAAACACGCGCACGACAGTCTCGCAATTTGGCTTAAGCGGAAATGGGTTGCCGACATGGCTGCCCAATAGGAGGCTAGCATAGCTTAAAGCCATCAATCACGTAAGAAATTTACAGAAAATGTGCCATTTGGCGCGGCGCGCGGCGAAAATTTGCGCAATACTGGTTGAATTAAGAAACTGGCTTACAAAAACTCGAGGGAGAGACACATGCCGATCAAGCGTTATGGTGCTGAAAAAGCTGGTGCCGGTGGTCAAAACCTGCCCTTCGCGCGCGCTGTGGAAGCGGGCGGGTGGCTACATGTGTCGGGGCAAGTTGCCATGAAGGACGGCGAGATCGTTCATGACGGCATTGTCGAGCAGACGCATCTGACGATCCAGAACGTCATCGCCATCCTGACTGAGGCTGGCTATGGGCTCGAACATGTGGTCCGCTGCGGTGTCTGGCTGGATGATCCGCGCGACTTCTGGAGCTTCAACGCCGTCTACAAGAGCTATTTCGGCGAGCATCCGCCAGCCCGTGCCTGCGTGCAGAGCCACATGATGGTGGACTGCAAAGTGGAAATCGACTGCATCGCCTATAAGGGACCTTAGGGGATCTGCCATGAGTGACACTGTGTTCGGCCTGAAAGGCAAAACCGTATTGATCAGCGGCGCGGGGGGCGGCATTGGCCGCTCACTGGTCCTTGCCTTCCAGAATGCGGGCGCCATCGTCGATGGAGCGGACCGCGAGGCGTCAATGCTCGATGGGCTTGGTGTGCGCCATCAGGTGCTGTTCGATCAGGCCGATCCAGCGGGCACCCGCGCGGCGATCAAACACTACCTTGCCAAGGCGGGTACCCCAGACGCAGTGGTGTCAAATGCCGGGTTTACCCGTGCGGAAACGCTTGACCAGATTGCCAGCGACGATGTCTGGGAGTCAGAGGTCAATATCAACCTCAATGGCGCCTATGCCATGACCGACCCGATCGTTCAGGCAATGGCCGCACGAGGCAAGGGCGCGCTGGTGTTCATCTCCTCGGTCAACGCCATCGCCCACTATGGTAACCCGGCTTATTCGGCGGCGAAGGCTGGCCTTGTTGCTTATGCCAAGGCCATTGCGGTGGAGCGTGGCGGGCAGGGCGTGCGCGCCAATGTGATCTGTCCCGGTTCGGTCCGCACCCCGGCATGGGATCACCGGCTGGAAGCCGACCCAGCGCTGCTTGATGGCGTGCTGCCGCATTATCCTTTGGGTCGCATGGTGTTGCCCATGGAAGTGGCCAATGCGGCGGTGTTTTTCTGCTCTGATGCGGCTTCGGGGATCACCGGCACCGTATTGCCGGTTGACGCAGGGCTGACAGCTGGCAATCTGCGTTTTGTTGACGATGTCTTGAGGGGCAAATGACCGATTTTTCTGAACTCGATACGCCCGCTGTCCTGATCGACGTCGACCGCGTCGATGCCAACCTCAAGCGCGTCCAGTACTATGCCGACAGCCATAGGCTGAAACTGCGGCCCCATATCAAGACCCACAAGCTGCCCCGCTTTGCCAAGCGCGCCATTGATCTGGGCGCCATTGGCATCACAGTGCAGAAGCTGGGCGAGGCCGAGGTGATGGCCGATGCCGGCATCACCGAAATCTTCATGCCCTACAATATCATCGGCGCAGCCAAGCTGGCGCGGCTGAAGGCGCTGGCGAGCCGAGTCAATATCTCGGTGACGGCGGACAGCGAGCAAACCGTGGCAGGGCTGTCCGCGACCTTTGCCGATGCGAGCAAGCCGCTGCTGGTGCTGGTCGAATGCGACACCGGCATGGGACGCTGTGGTGTGCAGAGCCCTGCCGCCGCCGTGGCGCTGGCACAGAAGATTGCCGCATCGCCCGGCCTGCGCTTTGGCGGGCTGATGACCTATCCGGCGGCCGGGCTGGTCGAGGCCAATGCGGCCTGGCTCGCTGCAGCCAAGCAGGCTTTGGCCGATGCAGGGCTGCCTGCGCCCATCGTGTCCAATGGCGGAACGCCCGATATCTGGCGCGCCCATGAGGTGAAGGCCGCGACCGAGCATCGCCCCGGCACCTATATTTATATGGACCGCTTTCAGGTCTCCAAGGGCGTTGGCGGCTTTGCCGACTGCGCGCTGACTGTATTGGCGACCGTCGTCAGCCGCCCCACCGAAGACCGCGCCATTATCGATGCCGGGTCCAAGGCGCTGACCAGCGATACGCTGGGCATGGCCGGTTTTGGCCTGATCGAGGCCTATCCTGACGCGGTGATTGTGGGGCTGAGCGAAGAGCATGGTACCATCGATCTCAGTGCCTGCGCGACCAAGCCCAAGATTGGCGAAAAAATCCGCATCATCCCCAACCATGCCTGCGTGGTTAGCAACCTGTTCGCAACGGTGACGCTGATTTCCAATGGCGCGGTGGTGGAAACCGTGCCGGTTGCCGCGCGAGGACGCGTCGACTGACGTTGACTGTGTTGAGGGGGAGAGAGCTCGACCATGACTGATCTGCTTGTCCGACTATACGATCTGCCGGTGTTTGAGGCGGAGGCCAAGGTGGCGGCTGCCGGAATTGTGGTGCGCCGCGCCATCGCGCCTGAGGGCCATGTGATCCTTGATTGGATCGGCAAGCATTTCCACCGCACCTGGGTGAGCGAGGCCACAAAGGGCCTGGCGCAGAACCCGGTGACGACCTGGATCGCGGTCAAGGACGGCAAGCTGCTGGGGTTTGCCTGCCATGACACCACGGCCAAGGGGTTCTTTGGGCCGACCGGTGTTGATGCCGAAGCGCGCGGGCAGGGGATCGGCGAGGCACTGCTGATTGCCACGCTGCGCGGGATGCGCGAAGCCGGTTACGGCTATGCCGTGATCGGCGATCCCGGTCCTGTGGCGTTTTATCAGAAGCGGCTCGACGCGCTGGAAATCCCGAACTCCAAGCCCGGGGTTTATGCCGGGATGCTGCGCGGCGAACAGGATGGGCCGATGCCGGAGTGAAGGGGAGGCGCGGTTGGGTGGGATCGTTTATTGCTCACACAGAATCTCTGACGCGGATCGAACGTGCCCCAGTCCAATTCCATCCCACCCAGCTTCTTTGATCGTCCCGTTCTCGACGTTGCCCGCGACCTCATCGGCACGACGCTCCTTGTCGATGGCGTGGGCGGGATGTTGGTGGAGGTGGAGGCCTATGAGCCATCCGATCCGGCCTCGCACAGCTTTCGTGGCCCCACCCCGCGCAATGCGGCGATGTTCGGCCCGCCCGGCCATGCCTATGTCTACAAAATCTACGGCATTCATTGGTGCTTGAACTTTGTCTGCCAGACGGGCAGTGCCGTGTTAATCCGGGCGCTGGAGCCGACTGAGGGTATTGATCGCATGGCTAACCGCCGCGGAGGGTTGGGCATCCGTCAGCTATGCTCAGGTCCGGGCAAGCTGTGTCAGGCGCTGGATGTCAGCATCGCGCAAAACGGCCTGCCGCTCGATGCGCCCCCTTTTCAACTGCTCGCGCGCGATGCCGAACATGACATTGCCACCGGCCCGCGGATCGGACTGACCAAGGGTGTCGAGACGCCCTGGCGCTTTGTGCGTAATGGATCGCGGTTCCTCAGCAAGCCATTGCGACCGATCACAACCGGCTGAATTTGGGAACAATCCCGGCGCCGGGCGGTTTTGTCTGTGTAGGCGCAGGCGCGCGTCAACCGGACACGGTGGCAGAGGGAACGGGTTGGTTTTTCCGGTTTCCCGACCCGGCCAACGAAACGGCAGCCGAGCCCTTATCCCACCCGCGCCGCGTCTCGCTGACACGAGGAGACGACAATGCCCCAAGGTGACAAGTCCGCCTATACCGATAAGCAGAAGCGCAAGGCCGCCCACATTGCCGAAGGCTATGAGGATAAAGGCGTTTCGGACAAGGAGGCTGAGGCTCGCGCTTGGGCCACCGTCAACAAGGAAGATGGTGGCGGCAAGAAATCCGGCTCCGGCCGCGCCAAGGCACACTGACAAAACAGCAACATGCACCACTAAGCGCTGTGGTGTGCACCCTGTGAGTTGCGCGGACATTGACCGTGTGATTCAAGGTCAGGGTGAGCATGACCGAGTCGAGCGCAGACCTTTTCCAGCCAATCGTGGGGCCCCGCGCCCGCGATCCCTTGGCTGTGCTGCGCGATGTTTTCGGCCATCGCAGCTTCCGCGGTCAGCAGGATGAAGTGGTCCGGCATCTGGTGGATGGTGGCGACGCTGTCGTGCTGTTCCCCACCGGCGCCGGCAAATCCATGTGCTACCAGATCCCGGCCATTTGCCGGCGCGGTGTGGGCATCGTGATTTCCCCGCTGATCGCGCTGATGCGCGATCAGGTGGAAGCCCTCAAGCAGGCTGGTGTGGCGGCGGCAGCGCTCAATTCGTCGTTGACGCAGGAAGAGTCCTTCGATGTGCGCCGCCAGTTGCGCAATGGCGAACTCGACCTGCTCTATGTGGCGCCCGAACGTGTGGCGACGCCGGGCTTTGCCAATATGCTGTCGGGCATCGAGATTGCGCTGTTTGCCATCGATGAGGCCCATTGCGTGAGCCAGTGGGGCCATGATTTCCGCCCCGAATATCGCGAGCTGAGCCGCCTCACCGAGCTATTCCCCGGCGTGCCGCGCATTGCGCTGACCGCCACTGCCGATCCCACCACACGCGAAGATATTATCGAGCGGCTGGGGCTGGACGATGCGCGGGTGTTCACCACCAGCTTTGATCGGCCCAATATCTCCTATTCCATCGTTGAACGCGACAAGGCGCGCGATCAGCTGCTGAGCTTTCTGGCCGCGCACAAGGGCAGCTCGGGCATTGTCTATTGCCTCAGCCGTGCCAAGGTTGAGGACGTTGCCGACTGGCTGAGCAGCAAGGGCATTCCGGCGCTGCCCTATCACGCAGGCATGTCCCCCGAGCGGCGCAGCGCCAATCAGGACGCGTTCCTCAAGGATGACAATATCTGCATGGTGGCCACGGTCGCCTTCGGCATGGGCATCGACAAGCCCGACGTGCGCTATGTGGCGCATATGGATCTGCCAGCCTCCATCGAAGCTTATTATCAGGAAACCGGCCGCGCCGGTCGCGATGGCCAGCCGTCTGATGCCTGGATGAGCTATGGCATGGCCGACGTCGTGCAGCGTCGCCGCATGATCGACGAGGGCAACGCTCCAGATGAGGTCAAGCGCCTCGAGCACGGCAAGCTCAATGCTCTGCTGGGTGTCTGCGAGACGGCGGAATGCCGTCGCAAGGCGATCCTCAATCACTTCGGCGAAGCCCATCCCGGCAATTGCGGCAATTGCGATACGTGCCGCTCGCCGGTGGAAAGCTGGGACGGCACAGAAGCCGCCATCAAGGCGCTGGCCGCGATCTATCGCACCGGCATGCGCTTTGGCGGCGCCCATATCGTTGATGTGTTGATGGGCAAGGCGACCGAAAAGGTCGAACGTTTCGGGCATCAGAACCAGCCGGTCTTCGGGCAGGGCAGGGATCTCGACTCCAAGTCCTGGCAGTCGGTGTTACGTCAGTTGACTGCGTCCGGGTTGATCGTGGTCGATCACGGCAATCATGGTGCGCTGACGCTGGGCGAAGGGGCACGGGCGGTGTTCAAGCGCGAACGCGCGGTGATCCTGCGCAAGGATCGCCCCCGCAAGTCCGTCGAAGTGCGGCGCTCGCTTGAGCGTATCGCCGATGTTCCCGACCATGCGCGGCCGATTTTTGAGGCCCTGCGCGAAGAGCGTACGCGTCTCGCCAAGCTGCAGGGTGTGCCGCCCTATGTCATTTTCCACGACAACACGCTGCGCGCCATGGCGCTGGCCCAACCGCGCCATCCCCATGATATGCTGAACCTGCCCGGCGTCGGTCAGGCCAAGCTCGACCGTTACGGCGACGCCTTTTTGGCAGTGTTGGCAAAGGTGATTTGATGGACGACCTCGTGGTTCGACAGGCTCACCATGAGGTCTACCGCGGTCGCAGTAGCTCGGCAGACCTCATCCTGAGCTCGTCGAAGGACGAGGTCGTGGCACACAAGCAAGGCGCAGTCCCATGACCGATACAATCAAGTCTCCCCGCTTTGCCGTTGTCGACATTGCCCGGGGCGTCGCGATCATTGCGATGATCGCCTATCACCTGTGCTGGGACCTCAGCTACTTCCGCTTCATCGAAGCCAATGTCGGCTACGATCCGCAATGGGTGTTCATTGCGCGCAGCATTCTGTCGGTCTTCCTGTTCCTTGTGGGCGTTGGGCTGGTGCTGGGCCATGGCAAGGGAATTCGCTGGGCTGCGTTCTGGCGGCGCTGGGTGTGGGTGGCGGCGGGTGCGTTGGTCATCACCATTGCCACCTGGTTCGCCTTCCCCGACAGCTTTGTCTATTTCGGCGTGCTGCATGCCATTGCACTGTTTTCCATTCTGGCGCTGCCATTCCTGCGCGCGCCGCTATGGCTGGTGATCATCGTCGCGCTTGCGGTGATCGGGGTGCATTTCGTCTTCACCGATCCGTTGTTTAACGAGAAGGCATGGTCCTGGCTCGGCTTCTGGCAAATCCCGCCGCCTGCCAATGACCTGGTTCCGGTGTTCCCATGGTTCGGTGCGGTGCTGGTTGGGGTGATTGCAACCCGTCTGGTGCTGGCCTCATCGTTGGCTGGTAAGCTCCTCGCCATTCAGCCCACGGGACGGTTCGCGCGCCTGCTGACCACGATGGGGCGTTGGAGCCTCTTGATCTATGTGCTGCACCAGCCGCTGCTGCTGGCTGTGCTGTTCCCGCTGGCGCAGGTGACCCATCCAGAGATCGCCATGCGCAGCACCGATTTCATGAACTCGTGCCAGCAGTCCTGCGTTGATAGTGGCACCGATGCCAAGCTCTGCGTCACCTACTGCCAGTGCGGCCTGGAGAACGTTGAAACCAACGATCTGTGGGAGCCCATTTTTACCGGCACCATCACGCCCGAAGTGCAGACCCAGCTCGATGCCAGCAACCGGCAATGTTCGGCACTGATCTATCCGGAGCTCAATTCCAGCCCTTAGCGGCGATATTGCGCCATCCCGTCTCATACTTTGTGATTTTTGCCCAAAATCGGTCTTGAATGGTACGGCGAATGGGCGTTCATTGTTTTCGCGAGTTGATTTGTCCGGGCTGCGCCTAGTGTTGGCTCCGTGCCGGTTCGGACCCCACATACAAATTGAAGTCTGGATACTTCCTTGACCACCGACAAGGCTGGCCGCGTCCATTCACGCGGCGATGCACGTGCACATGTGGCTGCTGCCCATGCTGGTAAGGGCCAAGGCCCACTGCTGCGGATTTCCCTCTATTCGCTGCGCCACCCCTGGCAGGCCTCGGCCGCCATCGGCGCGACAATCGTGGCCTCGGTGCTGCAATTGCTCATTCCTCGGCTTTTGGGGCACGCCATCGATCAGGCGCAGGACGTGTTGAGCGTTGGCGCGGCGGGGGCGGAACAGGCGCTATTCTGGAGCGCCATGCTGCTGCTGGGCCTGTCGGTGGCGCGCGGCATCTTCACCCTGCTGCAGAACTACTATTCGGAATCGGTCGGCCACCACGTTGGTTATGAGCTGCGCCTTGCCTTTTACGACAAGGTGCAACGGCTGCCCTATGCCTATCACGACAAGGTCCATACTGGTGATCTCATCACCATGGGCCTGCTCGATCTGGACGGCGTGCGCATGTTCTTTTCGACCGGCCTCGTGCGTGTGGTGCTGCTCTCGGTGCTGATCGGGGTGGGCGCCTATATGCTGCTCAGCACCGATTTTGTGCTGGGCCTATTGGCGCTGAGCTTTGTGCCCTTCGTTGCCTGGCGCTCGTCGGTGGCGCAGCTGACATTGCGCGCCACCTGGATCATGCTGCAGGACAAGCTGTCTGCACTGACCCGGGTGATGGAAGAAAACCTCGGCGGCATCCGCGTCGTACGAGCGTTCTCTGGCCAGAAGTTCGAGCTCGCCAAGTTCGACGTCGCCAGCAAGGAGGCGCTCGAGCTGTCTCATGAACGGGTCGGCATTCGCGTGCGCAACACCTCGGCCATGACCTTCTCGTTCTTTGCGGCCATGGGCCTCGTGCTCTGGTTCGGCGGCAATAAGGTGATCGCGGGCGAAATGAGCGTTGGTACGCTCGCATCGTTCCTCACCTTCATGACGATCCTGCAGATGCCGGTGCGCCAGCTCGGCCTGATGGTGAACTCCTTCGCGCGCGCCTCGATCTGTGGCGACCGCCTGTTCGGGTTCCTCGATGAACCCATTTCGATCGCCGATGAACCCGGCGTGCCAGACCTCAAGGTCACCAAGGGCACGCTCAAGTTTGACAATGTCAGCTTCACCTATCCCGGCGCCAATCATCCGACGCTCGATGGCGTTAGCTTTGAGGCCCATGCGGGCGAAACCATCGGCATCGTCGGCGCGCCCGGTGCGGGCAAGTCGACGCTGGCCCATCTCATTCCGCGCTTCTACGATGTCAGTGGTGGCCACATCACCATCGACGGGCAGGACGTGAGCAAGGTGTCGCTGCAGTCGTTGCGTCGCTCGGTCGCCGTGGTGCAGCAGGACAGCTTCCTCTTCACCACCACTATCGAAAACAACATTGCCTATGGCGATCCCTGGTCCAAGGAGACCAAGATCGAAAAGGCCGCCGAAAGCGCGCAGCTGCACAATTACATCATGGGTCTGCCAGCCGGTTATGACACCGTGGTGGGCGAGCGTGGCGTGTCACTGTCGGGCGGGCAGCGCCAGCGACTGTCGATTGCGCGCAGTCTCGTGCTCAAGCCTGCGGTCATGGTGTTCGACGATTCCACGGCGGCTATCGACGCGGGCACTGAACACCGCATTCGCAGCGCCATCCGCCGCTATGCCAAGGACCGCGTGACGCTGGTGATCAGCCATCGCCTGAGCTCGCTCCTGCATGCCGACCGCATCCTGTTCCTCGACAATGGCAAGATCGTCGAAGAGGGCAGCCACGAGGAATTGCTGGCTGCCGGAGGTCGTTATCGGGCGCTGTATGATCTGCAGACCCGCCCCACCGAAGACATCGAAATGGGGAGCGCAGCCCAATGAGTGCGATTGAGGAAGAAGACCGCGAAGTCGCAGCCTTTCCCGGCCAGCGTCCGCCGCGCGCCAGCGTGGGCAGCCATCGCATCGAAGAAGAAGTCTTCGGCAAGGCCTATGACCCCAAAACGGTCCGACGCATCTGGGCGTTCGTGAAGCCCTACCAGACCAAGATCTATATCTCGGTCGGCGCTGTTCTGGTGTTTACCGCCACCCAGCTTGCCATTCCCCTGATCATCGGCCGCGCCATCGATAGCGGCATGACCCAGGGCGGCAACACGACCAATCTGCTGTGGGCCATGGTGGCCTTTGCCGTGGCGGTGCTCTTCAACTTCGCTGCCTCCTATGTGCAGGAAACCGAAGTCGGCAAGGTGGCCGAGAACGTGCTGTTCGATATGCGCCGGGCCATGTTCGCCCAGCTGCAGCGCGTGTCGCTCAGCTTTATGGACAAGACCGAAGTCGGCCGCCTGATGAGCCGCTTGCAGGGTGACGTGAACTCCATGCAGGAGTTTCTGGAAACCTCGGTGATCTCCGTCGGTGACGTCGTGCTGCTGATCGGCATCGTCGTCGTCCTGCTGACGCTTGATTTCCGGCTGGGCCTTTTGACGCTGTCCACCATGCCCATCCTGTTCATCGTGCGCATCTTCTGGCTGCCACCCGCCAAGCGCGCCTTCTGGGCTGCACACGAGACCAACTCGATCACGGCCGGTGCCATGGCCGAGGGCATCAATGGCGTGCGGACCGTGCAGAACTTGGACCGCCAGAAGGTCAATTTCGATCTCTATGACGACAAGGCCTACAATAATCTGCTGACCCAGCTGACCGGTTCCCGCTATGCGCAGGTCATGGTGCCGATTGTCGATAGCCTCACCGGCATCGCCATGGCGACCGTGGTGGTTGTCGGTGGCTCGCTGGTGCTCAATGGCGGGCTGGAAATCGGCGTCATCGTCGCGTTCCTGTTCTACATCCAGCGCTTCTTCGATCCGATCCGCTCGCTGACCATGCAGTATTCGATCATGCAGCGCGCCATGACCTCGGGCCGTCGCATCACCGAAGTGCTCGACGTGCCGGTGTCGATTGCCGACAAGCCTGACGCCGTGACGCTGACTCGCGATATGGATGGCTCGGTCGAGTTCAAGAACGTCACCTTCGGCTACCGTGAAGACAATCCGGTGCTCAAGAATGTGAGCTTTCTGGTCAAGCCAGGCGAGACGGTGGCTCTGGTGGGGCCCACCGGCTCGGGCAAGACCAGCGCGATGTCCCTGGTGCACCGGTTCTATGAGGTGCAGTCCGGTGCCGTAATGGTGGGCGGGCACGACGTGCGCGACATCACCCAGGAATCGCTGGGCGAACAGGTCGCCATGGTGCTGCAGGAGCCGTTCCTGTTCACCGGCTCGGTGTTCGACAACATCCGCTACAACAAGACCTCGGCGACGCTGGACGATGTGATCGCGGCGTCCAAGGCCGTGGGTGCGCATGAGTTCATCTCGCGTCTGCCCGGCGGCTATGACAGCGTTCTCGAACAGCGCGGCGCCAACCTGTCGCTCGGCCAGCGGCAATTGCTGAGCTTTGCCCGGGCTCTGGTGGCTGATGCCAAAATCCTGGTGCTCGACGAAGCAACCGCCAATATCGATAGCTACACCGAACGGCAAATCCAGAAGGCTCTTCTCACCTTGCTCGAAGGCCGCACCGGCATGGTCATAGCCCATCGCCTCGCCACCATCCGTGGCGCCGACCGTATCATCGTGCTGCAGAACGGCGAGCTGATCGAAACCGGCAATCATGACGAGCTGATGGAGAAGGGCGGGCTCTATTCCAAACTCTACAACATGAACTATGCCAGCTTCGACGACATCCCCGATGAAGTCGTGGCGCAA
This sequence comes from Devosia epidermidihirudinis, assembly GCF_000971295.1. GTDB lineage: Bacteria > Pseudomonadota > Alphaproteobacteria > Rhizobiales > Devosiaceae > Devosia > Devosia epidermidihirudinis. Next base: position 615,023 of record NZ_LANJ01000016.1, read on the forward strand.
GCCAATGCCAAGGCTGCGAGCACCTGAGCCATCCACTCACGACTCCTCCCCCTGAGCCGGGGAGGAGTAGAGCCGAGTTGGGCAATCAGTAGACCTCACCATGAGGTCTGTTGCAGCCTCCAAAAACTCCGTCCGCGCTGTAGTCCGGTGATTTGGCAAGGGGTATGCACCGCCCGCTAATCTGCTAACGTGCCCGGGAAATCGGAGTACCAGCATGCGTTTAGCCGTTCTTGCCGCCGTCCTGCTTGTCACCACGCCAACTCTGGCCGTCGAGGCGGTGACCTACAAGGGCACGCTGGGTAATCTTGAAATTCTGGCTGAATTGGCGTCGCCGGCACGCGGCAGCCTAGTTGGGCGCTACAGCTACCTCAACAAGGGCGGCGACATTCCGCTCGATCTGCTGGAGGGCGCCAATGGCGAAATCCGCATGGCCGAGGAAGCGCCGTGTACAGTGACCACCTGCGTTGCCGACAGCAATGGCGACGTCACCGACAAGCCGATTGGCGCAACCTGGACGCTGACCCAGTCACGCGATGGCGCAACGCTCACCGGCACCTGGCAGGGCGCGGGCAAGGACGGCAAGTCATTCCCGATCAAGCTGGAACGCATAGGTGATCGCGAGCTGCCTGAAGGCACTGTGCTGACGCCCTATGGCATCTATGACAGTATCTCCATGCTGACCTATGACGGCGACGAGATCTTTGCGCCCCATACTGCGCCCTATGATTTCGCCAAATCGGAAGTGGTGATGGATGCTGGACCTGAGGAGACGCTGGAGGGTTCCACCTTCCGCTATGTCACCGATCCGCGCACCAAATTCGCCTTCCCGCGCGTGCTGGAACTGGCCGATGGTTCGTCGACAAAGATGATCAATGAGGCGCTGGAACGCCGCCATGCGCAGCTGAACTATTCTGCCTTTGACTGTCTGGCGCAGGCCTATGCCGGGTTTGGCGCCAACCAGAATACCGCGGGCATGGAAACCGGCACGCTGGGCGGCTGGGATGAAGAGAGCGTCGTACTGGGCTATCTATCCCCGACCGTGATCAACTGGACCGAGTCCGGCAGCACCTATTGCACGGGGGCCCATCCCGACAATCACAGCTACACCACCATTCTGGACGTGGAGACCGGCGAAGCTCTGCCACTGGCCAAGGTGTTCAAGGATTGGGTTGCTACCGGCAGCATGGACGATTACGGCGCCGAGGTGGATCAGTCCGTCGCGATCGACAATCCCAGCCGGTATTTCTGGGCCGCAGACAAGGCGCTGGTCGACTATGTCATCGCCAATCGCACGCCGGCCGAAGACAGCGAATATGAAGAACAGTGCGGTATCGACGAGCTGATCGCCAGCAATCTTGGCATGCGCTTTGCCCCCGGCGATCAGGTGGTGTTCTCGCTCGATGGACTGCCCTTCGTCAGCTTCGCCTGCACCATGGATCTGCTGACCGTCAAACTCGCTGCGATCCCCCAGTTGCTGGCACCAACGGCCAGTGAGTACTTCCCTGACCTCAAGCCGTAACTGACCCATTGAGCGGTTGCCCCGGCAGGGGTGACCGCTCGTTGCGCACCAGCCAGCGGCTCCCGGCACCCCCTCATGCCGTATCCGTTCTAGTCCGACTGCCGCGACAAGCGCACAAGTCGCGGGACAACGGAGCGAGCAATGAGCGTCTGGATTGGTGCAGTGATGGTGGGGGCGGTGTTCTTCACCTCAACACTGTCGGGCATTTTCGGCATGGCGGGCGGGTTGATCCTGCTGGCCATTCTGCTGTCCATCATGCCGGTAGGTACGGCCATTGCCGTGCAGGGCGCCATCCAGATCATTTCCAATGGGTCGCGCGCCTTCCTGTCCCGCGCCTTTATCGACTGGCGCGTGCTGGGCACGATTTGCCTCGGTCTCCTGACCGCCGGCATTCTGTTGTTCATCCTGCGGTACACGCCATCGCTGGCCACTGTCTGTATCGTCATTGGCCTGATGCCGATCCTGGTCTGGATTCCGCGCGATTGGCTGGCACTCGACGCCAGTAAGCCCCTCCATGCTTTCATCTGCGGCTTTGTCGGCGGCGGCCTCAATCTGGCGGTGGGGGTGTCGGGGCCAACCATCGACATTTTCTTTATCCGTACGCCAATGGATCGTCGCAAGATCGTTGCCACCAAGGCGGCCACGCAGGTCATCTCGCATGGCGCCAAGGTGGTGTTTTACTGGAACGCCACTATGGTTCTGACCCCTGGCGAATGGATCGCCGTGCTGATAGCCGCGCCCTTCGCCATTGGCGGCGCCAATGTCGGGTTCTGGGTGCTACAGCGCCTCAGTGACGCCAATTTCAAGCGCTGGACGCGTTGGATCGTTACCGCTGTGGGGATTTTCTATATGTCGCGCGGCATTTCCTTGGCTTTCGGCGCTTGATGGCTATTGTGCCGATCATCTGGGGAGATGACATGGCACCGTTCGATAGCGTCACCGCACGCCTGATTTTGCTGTTGGCAGAGACCGGCTCTATTGGCCGCGCCGCGGAGCGAGAGGGCATAGCCTCATCCGCCGTCAGCCGCCGCGTGTCAGACCTTGAGAGCCGGTTGGGTGTGGTGCTGTTTGATCGCTCGGCGCAGGGCGTCAAGCTGACCACGGCGGGACAGGCCTATGCCGAAGGCTGCCGGGCGGTGTTGCGCTCGATTGCCGATCTCGACGCGGTCATGGCGGAGTTCGGTTCGGGCCAGCGCGGCAGTCTTCGTCTCGCCTGCACCAGCTCGGCCCTGACAGGTCGCCTGCCTGAGTTGTTGGCGAAATATGCGGCCGCCCATCCCGGTATTGTGCTCGATATTCAGGAAATGGGCGCGGCCAAGGGGCTGGTGGCGCTGGACGAGGGCAGGGCGGATATCGCTATTGTCTCGGACAATTACGACTTCACCCGTTTTGAAGTGCGTCCCTTCGAGGATGATCGCGTCTGGGTGCTCGCGCCGCCCGATCATCCGCTCGCGGCCAGCATTCAGCCGCGCAAGGATATTCTCTTCGAGACGGTTATCGACCACGCCATCGTTGGCATCCACCACGCCGGATCGCTGGATCGCCTGGTGGGCGATGCGGCCAAGAAAGCGGGAAAGCCGCTGATTGAAAATGTGCGCGTTGAAAGTTTTCCCGCGCTGGTGCGGATGGTCGAGGCGGATTTCGGCGTCGGCTTCCTGCGCTCGACCAGCCTCCATTTGCTCGCGGGAACTGACCTCGTCTGCGCCCCGCTGGCCGAGCCCTGGGCCCTGCGCCAATTGCTCGTCGCCCGCCGCAAGTCGAGCCCGCTTTCGGCGGCGATGAAAAGCTTTATCGCGCTTTGCAACGACACCTATTCGCCGTCGGTGTAACCGCGGTGGGCGGGAACGTATCGCCGCGACATTTCGGCTCTTCCGTCAGTCCGCTGCCCGTCCTATGAGAGTGCCATGCACCAGTCACGTAGCATAGCGCGAGAGATCGGGACGGCTTTTGCCGTGCTGGCTATCTATCTGCTGACCATTCTGGCGCCGATGCATCAGGCGCGCGCCAGCCAGCTCGACTTTGCAGCGCTGGGCTACCAAACCGAACAAACCGGTTGGGTGCTGTGTAATCCGGCAAACACCGGCGAGCAGGATCGCGACGTTCTCGTCGCCAAGTGTCCCGCAGCCGGTATTGGCAAAAACGATGTTCTGGCGCCCAGCACGCTGGCATTGCCGGTTCACGTACCGCTGGCATCGCTTGCGGCACCATTGCCTGCCTATGTTGCGGTGTTTGATCCGGCGCCTGCCGCGCCACCCAATGGGTCGCGCGCACCCCCGGCACAGGTCTGATCTGCCGCCCGTTCTCGGGCCAATCCAGTTCACGTCTATCCGGAAGTCTAATCATGATCCGTTTTGCCCGCGCCGCCGCCCTGGCCGCCATTCTGCTCGTCACCCCAGCCTTCGCCCATGATGGCGTTGTTCACCTGGGCGATATCAACATCTCCAAGCCGTTCAGTCGCGCGACCCTGCCCAATGCTCCCGTTGGCGGTGGCTTTTTGACCATCGAAAACACCGGCGCCGAGGCCGATACACTGGTGTCCGTGAAAGCCGTCGAAGATGTGTCTGGCGATGTGCAGATCCACACTATGGCCATGGAAGGCGACGTCATGAAGATGCGTCAGCTGGCCGATGGCATCGAGATCCCGGCTGGTGAAACCGTGGTGCTGGCGCCCGGCGGCGCGCACATCATGTTCATGGGGCTCAAGCAGCGCTTTGTTGAAGGCGAAACCGTCAAGGTTACGCTGACTTTTGCCAAGGCCGGTTCGGTCGAGGTCGACTTGCCAGTTCTCGGCGCCGCCGCCGATGGCGCAGCCTCGCACGAAGGACACTAAGCCATGAATATCAAGACGGTTCGCATCTGGCTTTGGGTTGCTGTCGGCGTGCTCGCCATCACGGCGGGTGCAGGGGCTTTCTTCCTGCGGCCGCAACAGGCTGCATCCGGCTTTGGCGTCGGCACTTACGCGCTGGTTGATCAGCACGGCAATGCGGTCGATCAGACCATGTTCCAGGGTCACCCCTCGGCCCTGTTCTTTGGCTTCACCCATTGCCCCGAAGTGTGCCCGACCACGATGGCCGAAATGGCTGGCTGGTATGAGTCGCTCGGCGATGAAGCCAAGACCCTCAAGGCCTATTTCGTCACCATCGACCCCGAGCGCGATACGCCTGCTGTCCTCGGCGATTATGTCAGCTGGATCAGCGATCGCATCACCGGCATTTCCGGCTCGCCCGAAGAAATCGCCAAGATCGCCAAGGCCTGGGGCGTCTATTATGCCCAGGTGCCGCTGGATGATGGCGGTTACACCATGGACCACACGGCCTCGGTGTTCCTGATCGACTCCAAGGGCGATTTCCAGGGCACCATCGCCTATCGCGAAGACAACAAGACGGCCCTCGGCAAGCTGCGTAATCTCATCGCCAAATCTTAACTCTGCGATCCGGGTCGGCTTTGGTCGGCCCGGTCAACCCTAAAGATGATCAGATTCGTCATCTTAACTTTTGACTCTCTGGTTTCTGGTCGGTACGAAATCCGGACACGCGCCCTCACCATAAGGCGCCTCCCCTTTCGCGATACCGGATTGGAAGCCCCGTGCACACATTCACCCGTACTCCCGCTCTTGTCGCTGCGCTCGTCGCTGGCGCCATGTCCATGACCGCTCTGGCCGCTGTGGCACAGGAAAAGGTCATCACCCACCCACAGGGCGAGACCACCATATCGGGCGTGCCCTCGAAGGTTCTGACCTCTGATTGGGCAACCTTTGACAATCTGCATGCTCTCGGCGTGCCTGTTGCTGGCGTGCCTGCATCGAACGCACCAAGCTATCTGAGCGGTTTCGTCGATGCGGATGCCCTGCAGATCGGCTCGCTGTTCGAGCCTGATTTCGAAGGCATTGCCGCTTCCGAATCCGACATTTATTTCGTCGCCGCACGCTCGGCCAAGGCCTATGAAACCGCCAAGGACATCCTGCCAACGGTCGACCTGTCGATCAGCAATGGCGCGATTATCGAAGGCGTTGAAGCCAATATCACCAAGCTCGGCGATATCTTCGGCCTCGAAGCTAAGGCCAAGGAACTCAACGACGCGCTCAATGCCAAGGTCGCAGAGGTCAAAGCCGCAGCCGAAGGCAAGGGCAATGCGCTCGTGCTGGTGACCAATGCGGGCAATATCGGCGTCTATGGCCCCGATTCCCGCGTGTCCTGGATCTACAATGAAGTCGGTATCGAATCCGCTATGCCGAAGGTCGTCGATGGCGACCATGGTGGCGACACCGTCTCGTTCGAGTTCATCCTCGAAACCAATCCTGATTGGCTGTTCGTTGTCGATCGCGATGCCGGCACCGGTGAAACCGCTGGCGCTGCAGCAGCCCTGCTCGACAACGAGCTGGTCAACCAGACCAAGGCTGCCAAGGAAGGCCACATCGTCTACCTCGATCCACAGGCCGCTTACATCACCATGCACGGCTATTCCGGCGTGATGCTGCTTCTCGATCAGGTTTTGGCTGGCCTCAACAGCTAAGTCTCAAGGGCGCTCTGCGCCGCGCCAGACCCGGCGGCCGCAAGGCTGGCCGGGTTTGGCTGTTTTATTGAACGCGAGGTAATCGACCCGTGCGCTGGCTGCTTTTGGCATTCGTGGTGACGCTCATTCTGGCGGTGATCAGCCTGTTTGTGGGCGTCAGTGACGTGTCGATCGGCGCACTGCTGTCTTCGAGCGCTGAAGATCGGCCGATGCAGGTGCTCCTGATTAGCCGCATTCCGCGCACGCTCGCCATCGTGCTGTCCGGCGCGTCGATGGCCATTGCCGGCCTCGTGATGCAGATGGTGGTGCGCAACCGCTTCGTCGAACCCTCGACGGCGGGCACCACGGAATCGGCAAGCCTCGGTTTTCTCGTCATTACGCTACTGGCCCCCGGCTGGCCGCTGATCGGCAAGATGGGCGTTGCGGCTGTCTTCGCCATGGCCGGTACGGCGCTGTTCCTGCGCATCCTGCGCGCGGTGCCGCTGCGCGATGTGATGCTGGTGCCGTTGGTCGGCATCATGCTGGGCGGTATTATCGGCGCCATCACCACCTTCTTTGCCTATCGCTTTGGACTTCTGGCGTCGCTGCTGGCCTGGAACATGGGCGACTTCTCCGGCATCATGCGTGGGCGCTATGAACTGCTGTGGATTGGCCTCGCCTGTGCGGTCGTTGCCTATATCGCCGCCGATCGCTTCACTGTTGCCGGCATGGGCCGAGACTTCACCACCAATCTGGGCCTAAACTATCAGCGCGTCATGGTGCTGGGGCTGGTCATCGTTTCGGTGGTGAGCGCGGTGGTGCTGGTCTCGGTTGGCTCGATCCCGTTCCTCGGCCTGATTGTGCCCAATGTCGTCAGCCTCATGGTGGGCGACAACATGCGCCGAACCGTCCCCTGGGTGGCCATTTCTGGCGCAGGCTTTGTCCTGGCCTGCGATATTCTGGGTCGCGTCATCCGCGCACCTTATGAGATTCCGATCAGCGTCGTCGTCGGCGTCATCGGCAGCATGGTGTTCCTCTATCTCCTGCTGAGGACGCGCCGCAATGCAGCCTGAGTCACTGAACCTGTTCCCCACCCACAGCGTCATTCCCGCGAAAGCGGGAATCTCCCTTATGGGACGCAAGAGGGATTCCCGCTTTCGCGGGAATGACGCTGTGGCAGTTGGCATCGTTGAAGGGGAGGATTGCTATGCCCACTAAGCTTTCCCGCCCAGCCCTCGTGCTGATCATCCTTTCTGTGCTCGCCCTCATCTCCATCGTCGCCTTCATGACGCTGGGCGCCAAGGGGAGCTGGAGCTTTGTGCTGCCCTTCCGCGGCAAGAAGCTGCTCTCGCTGGTGCTGGTGGCCTATGCCGTTGCGCTCTCGACCGTGCTGTTCCAGACCGTCACCAACAACCGCATCCTGACCCCCTCGATCATGGGCTTTGACGCGCTGTATGTGCTGATCAAGACCGGCGTCGTGTTCTTCCTCGGCGTTGGCGCGCTGACCTCGCTCAATGTGCAGGTGCAGTTCGGCATCGAAGTGCTGGTCATGGTCGGCTTCTCGGGCCTCTTGTTCCGGTGGTTGTTTGTCGGGCAGGAGCGGAGCCTCCATCTCTTGGTGCTGGTCGGCATTGTCTTTGGCATTCTGTTCCGCAGCCTCAGCCAGTTCATGCAGCGCATGCTCGATCCCAATGCGTTCAACGTGCTGGCCGATACGTTCTTTGCCAGCTTTGCCACCACCGACGCCTCGCTCCTTCTGGTCTCGACCATCATCGTTGGCGTCGTCACGCTGATCCTGCTGCGCATGCTGCACACCTTCGATGTGCTCTCGCTGGGGCGGGCGCAGGCGATCAATCTCGGCGTCGATTACAAGCGGACTGTGGTCACCATTCTGGTGATGGTGTCAGTGCTGGTGGCGGTCTCGACCGCCCTGGTTGGTCCCATTACCTTCTTTGGCTTGCTGGTCGCCAGCCTCGCCCATGGCCTCGTGGGCAATAGCCGCCACAAATACATCCTGCCCGCTGCCGTGCTTTTGGCAGTGACCTGCCTCGTCGGTGGCCAGACCGTGCTGGAACGCCTGTTTGCCTTTGATACGGCCCTCTCGATCATCATCGAATTCCTGGGCGGCATCGTCTTTATCTATCTCATCCTGCGGAGAGCTGCCCGATGATCGTCACCGCTGACGTCACCAAGAACTATGGCTCCTCCTGCGTGGTCGATGGCGTGACCCTGTCGCTACCCAAGGGCGGCATCACCTCGATCATCGGCCCCAATGGCGCGGGCAAGTCGACGCTGCTGTCCATGGTCAGTCGCCTGATGGATATGGACAAGGGCACCGTCACCGTCGACGGGCTCGACGTCACCAAGACCCCCAGCGACGTGCTGGCGCGCCGCCTGTCCATCCTGCGGCAGGACAATCACATGACAGCCCGCCTCACCGTGCATGATCTGGTGTCGTTCGGGCGCTACCCCTATTCCAAGGGCCGTCTGACCGTTGAAGACAAGCGCCATATCGACGAGGCCATCGGCTATCTGAACCTCAATGATCTCTCCGGCCGGTTTCTCGATGAACTCTCCGGTGGGCAGCGGCAGCGCGCGTTCGTCGCCATGGTTCTGTGCCAGGACACCGATTATGTCCTGCTCGACGAGCCGCTCAACAATCTCGACATGAAGCATGCCATGGGCATGATGAAGCTGCTGCGGCGCGCGGCCAATGAACTCGGCAAGACCGTGGTGCTGGTGCTGCACGACATCAATTTTGCCTCCTGGTATTCCGATTACATCGTGGCGATGAAGAACGGGAAGGTGGCCCACGAAGGCCCCGCCGCCGCTATCGTCACGCCCGATGTGCTATCCGATGTCTATGAAATGGACATCAAAGTGCATGAAATCGGCGGCCAGCGCGTCAGCCTTTATTACGAATAGGGCTTTCCGGGGCGGGCTTGGCCCGTGCTAAGGCAAGGGCCAGCACAGGAATCACGATCATGAAGCCATCCATCGCCATCATCACCATCGGTGTCGACGACCTCGAGCGCGCCTTTTCGTTCTATCGCGCGCTGTTCGATATCAGCGACGAACAGATTGGCGCAGGCGAAGACCATGTGGCCTTCTTCTTTGACGACGCGTTTTCCTTCGTGCTGTTCCCGCGCGAGCAGATTGCCGAGACCGCTGGCAAGGAGGTGGCTGTCGCCGGTACGCCCGGCTTCGTGCTCAGCCACCGCGCCAGCAGCCCCAAGGAAGTCGATGAGATCCTCGACAAGGTCCTGATCGCCGGAGGCGCGATCATCACCGGCGGCACGGAGTCCGAATGGGGCTATTCAGCCTATTTCGAAGACAGCGAAGGCAATGTCTGGGAGCTGATGGCGACCCCGCCAGCAAACTGATTTTCCCCTGGCCCTCATGGTGAGCCTGTCGAACCACGAGGGAACACTGTTCGTGCCACAACCTCGTCCTTCGACACGCTCAGGATGAGGTTTACTGGATGGCAAAACGGCGCGCCCACACCCTTGCTACGGCCCAGGCCGCTGCAATGCCCAGTGTCATGGCGACGAGGAACACCCAGCCCGAGAGCGATCCGGCCTGGATGCCCGACAGCAGCACGCCGACCGTGCAGCCAAGCGCCGTCATCGCGCCCCAGCCCAACAATACGCCGCCAACCAGCCCGCGCGCCACATCGCGCCCGGTGAGGCGGCGCGGGTGGAACTGGTTGGCCAGTAACGACGTGATGAATGCGGCGGCGATCAGCCCGATAACAAAGAGCCCGTTATTGGACAGCAGCGCCTCCTTGATGACGGTGGCGCAGCCCCGCAACCCATCGAGACCAAACAGCGTGCTCGGTAGAACCGACCAGGCCGTGCCCGCCGTGCGTACGATGCTGCCCAGTTCGGCGGTGACGCCCAGCGGCGCGACGCGGAAATAGGCGAGGGTGGAGATAATGCCCACCAGCGTACCCGCCACAACGGCGGGCCAGCGGATGATGAACAGGCGTTGGATAGCCGAGGCGAGCGTCAGCCCGGATTGCTCTTGCGTCGCGACCGGACGCGCCCACCACAGTGCGGCAATCGCCAGTGCCGCAATCAAAGCCAGGGTCAGCACTAGTCCACCGGCATAATCGAGATGGTTGGGCAGCCAGAGCACGAAGGCATTGGAGGTGATGGCGAGGAATAGCGGGTTCCACGTCAAAAAGCCCAACCCAAAGCCAAGCGCCGCGCCGATGATGGCAAAAGGCGAAATGACGGAGCCTTCGGCCAGCCGATAGAAATGGGCCGACAGGCACGAACCCGAAATCGCCATGCCCAGACCAAAGGCAAAAGCGGCGATGACCAGCGTGATGCTGACAGGGCCAATATGAGCCGTCGGCGGCAAACGTCCGGGGGCAGGGGTGGGCAACCAGGCGCCAAAAATGGCGGTATAGCCAATGGCCCCAACCGCGAGCGCCACCAGAATGGCAATGACGCCAGCGGCCTCGCGCCGCTCCACCAGATCGCGGAAATTGCAATAAAAGCAGAAGCGCGAGCGCTGCAGCACCGCGCCGAACGCCGCGCCGATGGCCAGCGAAAAGGCCAATGGCCGCCCTTCGGGACCTCCGGCATTGAGCACGAGAAAGCCGGCTACGAGGCCGACGGCGATCAGGGCAGGAATGCCGAAGCGAATGGCAGGATTGGTCATGCGTCCTCACGAGAAAACGGGCGCCCGGAGGCGCCCGCTACTATGCCTTGATTCGATGTTTGATCAGATCTTGCCCCAGACGGTGCCCGATGGGTTGTCGATCGGCACGCCAACGGCATTGCCATATTCGGTCCACGAGCCGTCATAGTTGCGCACTTCGTAGCCAAGGATGCGGCTCAGCACGAACCAGGTGTGGCTGGAGCGCTCGCCAATGCGGCAATAGGTGATGATCGGCTTGGAGCCGTCGATGCCGAGGGCGGCGAAAGCAGCTTTCAGATCGTCGGCGGACTTGAAGGTACCGTCTTCATTGACCGCACCACCCCATGGGAAGTTCACGGCGCCCGGAATGTGGCCGGCGCGGATTGAAAGCTCCTGCACGCCCTCTGGCGCGAAGATTTCGCCGCTATATTCCTTGGGGCCACGGATATCGACCAGCGACACGTCCGCGCCGCCTTCAACGACGTCGAGCACGTCAACCAGACGCGCGCGAAGGTCTGCGGGCTGCTCTGGCAGCTCAATAGCCGAGGCTGCGTATTCCGGCGTTGCAGTATCGAGCGGCAGGCCCTGAGCTTCCCAGAGCTTGCGGCCGCCATCGAGCAGCTTCACCTCGCCCAGACCGTGAATGTCGAACACCCACGCACCCCAGGCGGCAAACCAGTTATTGTTGTCGCCATAGAGAACGACAGTGGTGTCTTCGCCAACGCCAGCTGCCTGGAGCAGGGCTTCGAAGTTTTCGCGGCTGACGATGTCGCGACGGATCGGGTCGACGAGGTCGGTGTGCCAGGCCAGATTGACCGCGCCAGGGATATGGCCGCGCTCGTATACTCCGGTGTCGACGCTGACTTCGAAGATGCGCACGTCTGGGTTGGATAGATTTTCTTCAACCCACGCTGCAGTAACCAGTGGGCCTTCCTGTGCTACTGCGCCGAAGGACAGTCCAGTCAAAATTGCTGCACTTGTCGCGCTCGCAAGAAGTCTTAGTGTTGGTCGCATATTGCCCCGCTCCATTATCATCGACGGCCAACCCGCCCGTTTCTAATGGTCGGCAATCACAGTGATATTGGCAAAGCATGAGGGGCTAAATTGCCCGTTCGTGCAGAAAATATGTGTCGCGCCAGCGGTTTGCTGAGCAAATCAATTCCTAGCGGCTTAGTCGTCTAATCTGTCAGGCTCCGCCATTACGTTCGCTAAACGCTTTCCGGCTGTCTTCGATTTGTGCGTGATGGGCCTCTGCCCATTCCCACACGCCACAAAATGCTGCGCTGAGGCCGCGCCCCATCTCGGTCAGGCTGTAATCGACATGCGGTGGAATGACGGGATGCACGATGCGCAGGACGAGGCCGTCGGCCTCCATCTGGCGCAGCGTCTTTGTCAGCATCTTCTGGCTGATATCGCCAACCTTGCGCCCCACATCGGTGAAGCGCAGCGTGCCGTGTTCCTCCAACGCCTCCAGAATGAGCATGGTCCACTTATCGGCCACCTTGCCAATGATGTCGCGCACCAACCCGTCCAATGCTGGATCGAGGGCTTTGGCAGCCCGATTTTCGCTCCAGGCGTAGATTTTTGGGCTGTTAGTGCCTTGTGACAATTACACTCTCCTTTTGGTGTGTATCGAACTTTCGAGCGCGTACTTACCAGCGTGCAGTGTGCGGCATATATTGGCTTCACGCAAGATCAAGGAGCTTTCCATGCAGACCACGGGCAATACCATCCTCATCACCGGCGGCGGTTCGGGCATTGGCCGCGGCCTCGCCGAAGCCTTTCACCGCCAGGGCAATCAGGTGATCATTTCGGGTCGTCGTCAGGCTGCGCTCGATGCCGTCGTCGCGGCCAATCCCGGCATGGCGGCTTTCACCGTCGACATGACCGACAAGGCCAGCATTGCTGGTCTGGCAGCGCAGGTCATCGCGGCCTTCCCCGCGCTCAATGCCGTCATCAACAATGCCGGGATTATGGTGGACGAAGATCTGACCGGCGCGCCCGGCTATCTGGACATCGCCGAGGACACTATCGCCACCAATCTATTGGGGCCAATCCGGCTGACGGCGGCGCTGCTGCCGCATTTCCTGGCGCAGCCCAAGGCGACGATTATGACCGTCTCGTCCGGGCTGGCCTTCGTGCCCAAGGCCGGCACGCCCACCTACAGCGCCACCAAAGCCGCGATCCACTCCTATTCGGTTTCGCTCCGCCACCAGTTGCGCGACACAGTGGTCGAGGTGCTGGAAATCGCACCGCCTTATGTGCAGACGTCCTTGCAGGGTGAACAGCAGGCCAACGATCCCAATGCCATGCCTCTGGCGGACTACATTGCCGAGACGTTCGAGCTGCTGGCCAATCCACCTGAAAGCGGCGAAATCCTCGTGCAACGCGTCCACCCCCTCCGCTTCGCCGAGCAGACCGGCAATGGCGCTAAGGTGTTCGGGTTTATCAATCCGGTGTGAGTTGGCTATAACCCCAATGAGACCTCATCCTGAGCCCGTCGAAGGACGAGGTCGGGATGCGCTCCACCCGCACCACCTCGTGGTTCGACAGGCTCACCATGAGGTCTTCTGGGGATCGTGCGACATGGCCAGCTCCATCGCCGCGCTGTCCTCGGGCTTGACACGAGGACCATTCGCCGCGTGTGGTTCGCTGAGAGTGGCCCTCGGATCAAGTCCGAGGACAGCCCGGTGATTTTGGAGGGTAGCTCAATCTAAGCGGCGTCTAGCTCTAGAACCCGCCGCCTGTCTTGAACCCACCAGAATTACGGGTGCCGCTGGAGCCGGTGCGGGGGCGGGAAAAGCCGCCGCCGCCGGAATTACCACCCGATGGGCGCGACCAGCCGCCGCCAAAACCGCCTGTTGGTGGGCGCGGCTTGGAGTTCGAGCCGCCGCCACCAAAGCTGGAATCGGGCCAGTTGAACGTGCTGCCGCCATTATCGGGCCAGGGCGAGCTGGAGCGCTGACGGGTATTGTTGGCGCCGCCACCAGAGTTCCAGTTCTGGCTACGCTGCCACTGGTCCCAATAGGATGCGGCCGAAATTCCGCCGCGCAGGAAGTCGTTAAGCATGTCGCTGACGAGCCGGTCTTCACCAAAGGTGGAGCGAGGATCGTCAAAGCCCTGCTTTTTGAACTCCCACTGAATGTCCTCGAGCTCGCGGCGGCGGGCGGCCAGCGTTTTGAGGCGCTCTTTCTGCTCGCGCGTCTCGGCCTCTTCGTCCTTGGCGCGGACGCGCGCATCGTCGATCTGCGCAACGATGGTATCGTCCTGCCCCGTGCGAGTGAGGCGCGCTTCGGCCAGAAGGGTCTGGATGTCCTCGCGCCCCAGCGCGGTTGCGAGCTCCGCCAGCGCGCTTTCAAACACCGGATTGCCCCCTTGCGACAGCACGCCGAGTGTCTTGGCGGCTTCGTCGCGCTGGTCTTCGGCCGTCACGATCTGTGCATCGAGCGCGGCGATGCGCTTTTGCGATGCTTCCATCGCCGCGCGGATCGGCTTGCCACCGGCAGCATCGATAGCCGCTGTCTGCAAAGCCTCGACTTCAGCCTGTGCCGCCTTGGCGATCTCGATCTGCCGCTCGGCATGCTCGCGCAGGCGCAACGGAATTTCGTTGAGCATGGCAAAGTTGGGCCGTGCCTTGATGAAGCCGACAATGTTGGCGACCAGACTATCGAGGTAGCGGATGAAATTGTTGGCGCGGTAGTTGGACGTGCCATAGCCCGCGTCCCACAGATACATGAACAGCGTATCGTCGCGATATGGCTTGCCCTTGGCGTCGCGATCGGCCTCTGCCTGCTCGGTCTTGGCCATCGATTGATTGGCGATATCGGTCAGCTCGCTCGCTTCCTTGCGCTTGGCGGCATAGGCCGGGTCCTGCGCAATGGTGTCGGCGAGGCGATTGGCCAGCGCCTTCAGCTCGCCCTGCTGGGTTTCGAGTTCCTTGAGCGCTTCAGCGCGTTGCGCTGTCAGCGTTCCCAAAGCCTCGTCGCCTGCGGCCACAGCCTTTTCGGCCTGGCTCAAATCCTTGGCATGGGACTTGAGCATTTCACGGGCGCGGAGTTCGGCGGACGAAATGCGCCCATCCAGCTCGCTTTGAACTGTCGGATCGAGCCGCAGCTGCGCCAGCTGGCGAAACAGCTCCGCTTCGCTTTCCTTGATCTTGGAGACGCGATCGGCCGAGCGCGCTAGGCGCTTGGAGATTTCGTCCTCCTCGCGCCTGATGTCGCGCATTGCCTCGTCGAGCGAGGCCAGGGCTTGTGGTCCACGAATGCTCATTGCCCTACCACCGCGTCACTGCGCCGCCGAGAACCGGCATACTGTATTCGACATCGAGGAAGCCGTCGGCCTTGCGACCCACTTCATTGCCCTGGATGATGCCATCGTCCTGCTTGTCGGCGGCAACGGCATTGTAGACCGTCTCCGGCACGCGCAGGCCCCACATGTTGACGTTTTCGGTGGTGCCGGTTTCCTCGTTGAGGATCGGCAGCGTCAACGGATTGCCACCGTCGCCAATCGCCTCCACCACAATGTAGTAATTGGTGGCTTCGGTGTTGATCTCGGGGAAAGTCCAGAAGCCCGATCGGACGTCCGACCGGTTGACCACACGCAATGTGTACTGCAGGCGCAATCGATCGCGCAGTGCAGTCAGATCGGTTACCGCCTTTTCAGCGCCAACGCGATTGCCTTCGGCCGCAAAGGCCTTGCCGCGAGTGCGCAGCGCCTCGGCCTGAACGACCGCCTGCTGCACTTTGGTTTCTTCGTAGATGGTCTGGTAGAGGCTATCCATCTGCGCGGGCAGGCCAACGGCCAGCTCCTGCTGCGCTTGACGTGCCTGTCCGGCCTCATAGGGGCGATAGACGCCAAAATAGCCGATCGCGCCGACGATGAGCGCCAGCACCAGCGCAGCGACAGGCTTGCCCCAGCGCTTGCGGCCCACATAGATGCGCGCCATCGACGCGCCAAAGCTGGGCTTGGGCGGATCATAGACAAAACGGCTTTCCGCCAACGCAGCCACGCCCTCTTTGAGGATATGGTCGGGCACTTCGATGCCCTGCTGGTGGTAAATGTCGCGCAGCTTTTCGATCAGCTGCTGCTCGCGGGTCACGCCCGCAAGCTCACGTGTTGCCAAGTCCTGCCGGTGACGGAGCGTGTCGACCACGTCCATCGCCAGCATGACTTCATCCAGGGGCGCAGCGGATTTCGCTGTCACGTCACTCATTGTTGGCGTTCACCCGTGGTTCCTGCCTCGCTTAGTTCTTGGTGTCGAGCAGCAGCGCATTGCCTTCGGCGGCGAGAGCCGCAAGGCGGCGCTTGCCGTCTTCCACTGCATCGCGGATTTCGGCCGAATTCTTGGTTGAGGCCACGCGCATCTCATTGATGATGGTGCGGCTCTTTTCCTGGAAGTTGACGACGGAGTCGACGAGCTTCTTGACCGCATCGGCGCGCACGGTCGGGCCATAACCAGCGCGAACGGCTTCCTCCTGCACCTTGTCGCCAATCTCGGAGAGCGTCTCGAGGCTCTTGCTCATCCCTTCCTTCATGGCGTTGAGGGTCTGGGTGGATTCATGCAGGCCAAACATGCCGGTGAACGAAGCCGAAAGGGCGGTCAGGACGGTCTCGTTGGTTGAAAAGAAAGAGATCGACTGCTGATAAACGCGCTCCTTGGCATTGGTCGTCTGCATCAGACGCGCCATCACCACTTCGGAGGTGTTGTAGGAAATGGTCAGATTGTCCGAGAGGTCCTTGGCGATCTGGTAGCGCTTTTCCTCATTCTGCATGTCGCGCAGCTTCTCGTCGCGGTCCATTTCGAGGCGCGCGCGATCTGCCGGAACCGTGCCGGCATAACCAGCGACTGCGGCCAACGACGTCTGCAGGATGTTCTTTTTTTCTTCGAGGCGCTTTTCAGCGGTTTCCAGCACTTCGAGCGCCATCACTTCGGACTGCTTCAGCGCGCCACGGAAGTCGCGATAGGCTTCCAGAATAGTCTGCTCGCGGTCGATCTGGTCCTTGGTGTCCTTGGTGACGTCGAGATAGACGTCGCGGATCTTGTTGAAGCGGGTGGCGATGTCGCCCCGGCTGACCTTCATCCACACATTGGAGACGCGCTCGAACAGATCGATCTTGTTGTCGGCCAACTGGTCGACCATGCCCTTGGCGTCGTCGCGGATGGAATCGAAGCCCTTGGTGATGTCTTCGTAGCGCTCACCGATCTTCATGGCCGAGACCTGCTCGCGCACCACTTCGTTAAAGGCGCTAGCCTGGCTCAGCGTGCGGCCGATCAACACGACGCGGGTTTCGTCCAGCTCGGTGATCTGGCTGAGCAGGCCGGTGATCGGCTGCTCGCCCTGCTGTTCGGGCCAGATGCCCAGATCGCGGATGGCCGTGACCGCACGGTCCAGATACTGCAAAGGCTTTTCGGTAATCGCGGCGAGTGGCGCCGTGTCGGTTGGCTGAGCAGTGGTCACTTCATTGGCCATTCTGTTAGTCCCCGTAATCTGACGCCGAACCGGCGGATTGCGCTTGCGCGCCCTATAGATTGCCCCTGCCTCGGCGCCTGACAATTGCAACACCGTCGCAGGGCAACTATTTAGACCATATTGGTGCGAAAAAGCCGCACGTAAAGAGCGGGGCGCTAAGACTTGTCAGGCAATTGTTTCACGGGTCATTCGGGCCACAATAGGGCCGGGGATCTGGCTGTCGGCGGAGGACTTGTCTGATGGATTTTGGTGGACGCTATTTGATCGCCGCGCCGCGCGAAAAGGTCTGGGCCGCGCTGAACGATGCGGAGGTGCTCAAAGCTGCCATTCCGGGTTGCCACAAGATCGAATGGGTGAGCGAGACAACGCTTGATCTCGAGATCAAGGTGAACCTGGGCGTGGTCCATCCAGTCTTTAAGGGTGGTTTGACGCTCTCGGGCATCGTCCCGGCCGAGCGCTATACGCTTGCGGGCAAGGGCAAAGGTGGACTACTGGGCCTTGCCGAGGGCGCAGCAGACATTGTGCTGACCGACGAGGGCGACCAGACCCGCCTGGTCTTTACCGCTGAAGGCGGCGCGTCGGGCCAGATCATGCGGCTCGGAAAGGCCATTATCGGCAACTCGGCGCAAAAGGTCATCGACGGGTTTTTTGAGCGCTTCGGCAGCGCCATGGGTGCGGACGTCACGCCGCTTGGAGTTGAGGCGTAAGCCCCTGTCGGTGCTGCCTTTACCAAACCTTAACCACGCCCACTTCTGCCTTCAAAGGATCACAATCGGGCGCGGTTTGTTGGGTTAGGAAATGGCCAATCCGATCCAGCCAATTTGAAACAAATCCGCGCCATGACCAAAAGCACTCGTGACACTCTCGCCCTCTTCGCCATTGCTACTTTTGCGATTCTGGCGGTGCTGTATAATGACCTTAATCCAGGCAATGTGCTGCTCGATCTGCTGGCTCGGCTTTAGGCCCTTGCCTGAGCTGTAAGCGCGGCGCTGCCTGCCTATTCACCAAGGCGGCAGAATTTTGACCAGTCGGAAAAAATTACTAGATTCCCTCTTGCGGGCACATCGTTTGCACGATTGTATCCTCCTTTAGCGCACGGACATTGTCCATTGGCGGCTCAAGCCAATGCCCCCGTGCGATACAGGGAGATCAAACAATGAAATTCTCGACCTTTACCAAGGCCATCACTGGCGGTATCGCGCTCAGCGCGCTTTTGACTGGCGCTGCTCTCGCTGAACCAGCCCTGATCTATGATCTGGGCGGCAAGTTCGACAAGTCCTTCAACGAAGCTGCATACAACGGCGCCGAAGCCTGGAAGAAGCAGACGGGCGGCAATTATCAGGATCTGGAACTGCAGAACGATGCTCAGCGCGAGCAGGCTCTGCGCCGTTTCGCATCGCAGGGTGCAAACCCGATCGTGATGATGAGCTTCATGTGGGAATCTGTGCTGGCGCCACTCGCCGCTGAATTCCCAGACACCAACTTCGTCGTGATCGACGCTGTTGTGGACGCGCCAAACGTTCAGTCGATCCGTTTTGACGAACACACCGGCTCGTTCCTCGTCGGCGCTCTGGCTGCCATGAAGTCTGATTCTGGTACCTACGGCTTCATCGGCGGCATGGACGTTCCGCTGATCCACCGCTTCTACTGCGGTTATGCACAGGGCGTTAAGGCTGTTAAGGCCGATGCCAAGCTGATCGAAAACTACACCGGCACCACCCCAGCTGCCTGGAACGATCCAGTCACCGCTGGCGAGCTTGCCAAGGCTGCAATCGACTCCGGCGCTGAAGTGATCTTCGCTGCTGCTGGTGGCTCGGGCCTGGGCGTGCTGCAGACCATGGCTGACGCTGGCAAGTACTCGATCGGTGTCGACAGCAACCAGAACTACCTGCACCCAGGTTCGGTTCTGACCTCGATGGAAAAGCGCGTTGATAACGCCGTCATCGAAGCCTTCACCAATGCTGGTGACGACGCAACCTTCAAGCCAGGCAAGATCAACCTCGGCCTGCAGGGTGACTTCGTGGGCTATGCGCTCGACGAGTACAACAAGGACCTGCTCACCGCAGACATGATCTCCCAGGTTGAGGCTCTCAAGGCCAAGATCCTGTCTGGCGAAATCCAGGTTCATGACTACGAAACCGACTCGAGCTGCCCGCTCTAAGCGGCACCCGATGAGCGGTACCTCCTCAGACAACATGCAGCGGCCGGAAACGGCCGCTGCAGCCACCCCTGCCAACGGCTGGGCCATTGAGCTTGAGAAGATCAACAAGCGATTTGGCGCCGTCCACGCGAACAAAGACATCGACCTCAAGGTCGCGCGCGGCACTATCCATGGCATCGTAGGCGAGAACGGCGCTGGCAAGTCCACGCTGATGTCGATCCTCTACGGCTTTTACAAAGCCGATAGCGGCACCATCCGCGTCAATGGCACTGAAGCCAACATCGCTGACAGCCGCGCCGCCCTGGCGCTTGGCATCGGCATGGTCCACCAGCACTTCATGCTCGTCGACAATTTCAGCGTGCTCGAGAATGTCATTCTGGGTGCCGAGGATTCTGGCTTCATCAAGCCAAGCCTTGACCGCGCCCGTCGCGAACTCGATCGCCTGGAAACCGAGTATCAGCTCGAAGTCGACCCCGATGCGACCATCGAAGATATTTCGGTGGGCCAGCAGCAGCGCGTCGAAATTCTCAAGGCGCTCTATCGCGGTGCTGAAATCCTTATTCTGGACGAGCCCACCGGCGTTTTGACGCCCAAGGAAGCGGATGATCTGTTCCGCGTGCTCCGCACCCTGCGGGAGCAGGGCAAGACCGTCATCCTGATCACCCACAAGCTGCGCGAGATCATGGCGATCACCGACAATGTCTCGGTGATGCGTCAGGGCGAAATGGTGGCCACGGTCAAAACCGCTGAGACTTCGCCTGAACACCTTGCCGAATTGATGGTCGGTCGCAGCGTGCTGCTGCATGTGCAAAAGGACGCGGCCAATCCGGGCAAGACCCTGCTCGAGGTCAAAGACCTCGTCGTCACCGACGACATGGGCATTACCCGCGTCAAATCCGTGAGCTTTTCCATCCGCGCTGGCGAAATCGTCGGCATTGCGGGCGTCTCGGGCAACGGTCAGACCGAGCTGCTCGAATCTATCACCGGCATGCGCGATCAGCGCTCCGGCACTGTTATCCTCAATGGCAATCCGCTCTCGCTCAAGGGCGATGACGGTGCAGCCCGCGCGCGTGCTGCAGGTCTTGCACACGTGCCCGAGGATCGTCAGCGCATGGGCCTGATCACCACGTTCAGCGAGTGGGAAAACGCCATCCTTGGCTATTCCGACAGCGAGGACTACGGCAAGGGCGCCATGCTCGATATCGCCAAGGCGAAGGCCAAGGCCGCCGAGCACATCAAGACCTTTGACGTGCGCCCGGCCGACATCAACCTCAAGACGGCGCTGTTCTCTGGCGGCAACCAGCAAAAGATCGTGCTGGCCCGCGAGATGGACCGCGACCCCGACGTGCTCGTTGTGGGCCAGCCGACGCGTGGCGTCGACATTGGTGCCATCGAGTTTATCCATAATCAGATCATCAAACTGCGCGACGCCGGCAAGGCAATCCTGCTGGTCTCGGTCGAGCTGGACGAAATCCGCTCGCTGTCCGACCGCATCCTGGTGATGTTCGACGGCCAGATCGTCGGTGAAGCCGAGGCTGCCACCGCCACCGAAGGCCAGCTTGGCCTGATGATGGCCGGCGTCGTCGAAGAAAGGCAGCCATCGTGAGTGCGCTGGGCCGGACGGTTCGGCTTTTTTTGGTGGATGGGAATGCTCAATCAGGCCTGATTACGGCTGAGATTATTAATTGGACTGGTCGCGTGGTGGTTGCGCCTAGAGAGCGGCTTGCTGATCTTGTCCGACGCCCCGAGGCAGAAAAGACGGGTGTTTATATCTTGCTTGGTGATGCTCCCGACCCGAGCGTACGCCGTACAATCTACGTGGGAGAGAGTGACGTCGTTGGGCGCAGAATTGTTCAACACTCGAGAGACGAACAGAAGGATTTTTTTGAGCGGGTTTGCCTAGTCACAAGCTCGGATCAGAATTTAACCAAGGCCCACGTCCGATATCTGGAAAGCCGGATCGCGGAGATAGCTACTGCGTCTGGTAGGGCGCACGTGCTGAACGCGAATGATCCACCAACCGGAGTCATGCCCGAGTCCGACATAGCGGACATGGAGTTCTTTATTGAGCAGCTCAAGACTGTGCTGCCGGTGTTGGGTTTTGACATACTCAGGGATCCCATATCGATCCGCCAAAAGCCGGAAGACGAAAACGTCGTCTGGTTGGCAGATAGCCAAAACAGACTGGAGCTTAAGCTCCGCAATAGCAACGATGGTCTGCTAGCTGAGGCAGTATTAGTCGGCGACGAGATCATTGTACGGGAGGGCAGTCTAGCGAGAAAAGATCCTGATTTCGCCATGAACCAATACAGCGGATTGAGGGATCAGCTGATCGCCGATGGCTCGTTGCAAACAACCGACGACGGCAAGACCCTGAAATTTTGTCGCGACGTACCTTTTTCCAGTCCGAGCGCAGCAGCGGCGGTAATTTATGGCCGGAACGCTAATGGTCGGACTTCTTGGCGCGTTAAAGCCACGGAACAAACTCTGAAAGAGTATCAGAACGCGATGCTTGAAGCTGCTAGTGCCGATTTGGAGGCTGCATCGTGAGTGCGCTGAGACCCCTACCGCGCTGGGCCGATCTGGCTCTGCTGCCTGTATTGAACCTGCTGCTGGCTGTGCTGGTGTCGGGCCTTGTGGTGCTGATGATCGGACAAAACCCGCTCACCGCCATCTGGGCCATCATCACCGGCGCGTTCGGCAATGGCTACAACATTGGCTACACGCTCTATTACGCCACCAATTTCGTGTTCACCGGTCTTGCGGTGGCGCTGGCAGCCCATGGCGGTCTGTTCAACATTGGCGGCAACGGTCAGGCCTATGTCGCTGGCCTCGGTGTGATCCTCGTGGCGCTCGCGCTGCAAGATACCCATTGGCTGATCGTGGCTCCGGCGGCTCTGGTCGCGGCGGCTGTGTTTGGCGGCGCCTGGGCGTTTATTCCCGGCTATCTGCAGGCAAAACGCGGCAGCCACGTCGTCATCACCACCATCATGTTCAACTTCATCGCTGCGGCGCTGATGATCTACATGCTCAACCGCGTGCTCAAACCGGCCGGCGTGTCGGGACCTGAATCGGCGATGATCGCTGAGACCGGGCGCATGCCCAAGATTGGCAGCTTCTTTGCGCCGTTCAACTATACCCCGGTCAACCTCTCCATCTTCATCGCGCTGTTGGCGCTGGTCGGGGTCTATTTCCTGATCTGGCGGACCAAGTTCGGCTATGCCCTGCGCGCCATGGGGCAGAACCCCACGGCGGCTCGCTATGCCGGTATTTCCAACTCCAAGATGATCATCATCACCATGACGCTCTCGGGCGCTCTGGCGGGCATGGTCGCGTTCAACGAAGTGCTGGGCGTGCAGAACCGCCTCGTGCTCGATTTCGTTGCCGATGCGGGCTTTGTTGGTATCGCTGTGGCGTTGATGGGGCGCAACCATCCCATCGGTATTGGTCTGGCCGCACTGTTGTTCGGCGCGCTCTATCAGGGCGGCAACGAACTGCAATATGTGATTTCTGGCCTTGATCGCACCGTCGTGGTGATCATTCAGGCGCTGGTGATCCTGTTCACAGGTGCCATGGAGGGGCTGTTCCGCCCCGGATTGCAACGCACATTCATGCTGTTCTCACCCGAACAAAAAGCCGAAGCGGTTAGCCGCGAAACCGTTGGGAAGGAGAGCTAAGCCATGGATATGGGTGCAATTCTCTCCATTCTCGACGCGACGCTGCGTCTCTCCACCCCATTACTTCTGGCGTGTCTGGCCGGTCTTTATTCCGAACGCGCTGGCGTGTTCGATATCGGCCTTGAAGGCAAGATGCTGGCCGCTGCGTTTGGCGCGGCGGCTGTCGCCGCTGTCACCGGGTCAGCCTGGCTCGGCCTGCTCGCCGGTATCGGCGTCTCGGTTGCCACCGCTGCCCTTCAGGGCGCCGCGGCCATCTCGCTCAAGGGCAATCAGTTGATCGCTGGCGTTGCCATCAACATGCTGGCCGCTGGGCTGTGCACGTTCCTCGGCCAGCAATGGTTCCGTCAGGGTGGGCGCACACCTGCGCTTGGGCCCAATGGTCGCTTTGGCACCATCGATCTGCCCTTCGCCAATGAAGTTGCCGGTGTGCCGATCCTCGGACCGATCTATTCCGAGCTGATTTCCGGGCACTACATTCTGGTCTATGTCGCCTTCCTGATGGTGCCGATCACCGCCTATGTGCTCTATCGCACCCGGTTTGGTCTGCGCCTGCGCGCCGTGGGCGAAAACCCCAAGGCCGTCGATACAGCCGGTATTTCGGTGGTGGCTTTGCGCTATCAGGCCGTCATCGTCACCGGCGTGCTTTGCGGTCTGGCCGGGGCATATTTCTCCATCGCGCAGGGTTCGGGCTTTGGCAACAACATGACGGCGGGCAAGGGCTTCATCGCTCTGGCCGCGCTGATCTTTGCCAAGTGGAAGCCAGTGCCCGCCATGTTCACCTGCCTGCTCTTCGGTTTCCTCGATGCCCTGCAGATCCGCCTTCAGGGTGCGCGTCTGTTCGATGTCGAAATCCCCGTTCAGGCCATTCAGGCGCTGCCCTATGTACTGACCGTCATTCTGCTTGCTGGCTTTATCGGCAAGGCCGTTGGCCCCAAGGCCGGTGGTGTTGCCTACACCAAAGAGCGCTGACGTTCGGACCCTCGCCCCTCAGGGGAGAGGGTAGCGGCGCCGGAAGCGTAGCGACCTGGCAAAGCTCGGGTGAGGGGTGAAGGCCCAAGGATGACCCGCAACGCTGAGCCTCTCTTTTGGCCATGGGCCACCGTCTCCCCCGGGGAGAAGGCAAGAGGGGGCGGAGGAGAAGAGATTGATGACTGAAACGACCGATAAGGCCTTGTTCGAGGCCGCCGAAGCTATTCGTGCCAAGGCCTATGCGCCCTATTCGCGCTTTCAGGTGGGCGCTGCCATCCTTGCGGATGACGGCAAGATCTATTCGGGTGCCAATATCGAGAATGCGGCCTATCCGCAGGGCAATTGCGCCGAGGCCTCGGCTATTTCGGCAATGATCGCCGGTGGCGGCAAGCGCATCACTCGGATCTATGTCACCGGGCCCGGCTCGGCTCCAGTGACCCCATGCGGCGGCTGCCGCCAGCGTATCCGCGAATTCGCCGATCTCGACGTCGAGATCATCAGCCATGGCGTGGATGGCGAGCCGCTCGTCCGCACCCTCGATCAACTGCTGCCCTATTCCTTCGGCCCCGAGTATTTGCCCAAATGACCAAAGCGTCCAAAACCATCCAGAAGATCGCCGGCAAAGAGCCAATTGCTGCCGCCATCGTGCTTGGCTCGGGCCTGTCGGCCATTGGCGATCTGCTGGCCGACAAGGTCACCATTCCTTATTCCGAGCTCAAGGGTTTTCCCGGCGGCGGCGTTTCTGGTCATGGCCGTGACCTGCTGATCGGCACCATGGGCGGCAAACGCATTGCCATCCTCACTGGTCGTCAGCACGCCTATGAGCATGGCAATGCTGCGGCCATGCGTCCGGCACTCGAAGCCATGTCCGAGATTGGCGCGGAAAAGCTGCTGCTCACCAATTCGGCCGGTTCGCTCGACGAACGCTTCCAGCCAGGCGATCTGATGCTGCTCAGCGATCACATCAACTATGCCGGCATGAACCCGCTGATCGGCGAGCCAACCGACCGCCGCTTTGTGAACATGGTCGATTGCTACGCTCCTGATCTGCGCGCCAAGGCACACGGACTGGCCGACAAACTCGACATCAAGCTCGGGGAAGGCATCTACCTTTGGTATTCCGGCCCGAGCTTTGAAACGGTTGCCGAAATCCAGATGGCCATCCGTCTCGGCGCCAATGCCGTAGGCATGTCGACGGCACCCGAGGTGATCCTCGGGCGTTTCCTTGGCATGAAGGTCTGGGCCTGCTCGTCCATCACCAATATGGGCGCGGGGCTCTCGAGCGAAAAAATCAGCCATGAGCACACCAAGATCATGGCAGTGCAGGGCGCGGAGAAGCTGAAAAAGCTCATTCCCGCGCTGGTGGAGGAGCTATGAACCTACGCGTCGTCGACACCAAACCGACACACACACCGCACAAGCGCAATCCCGGCTTTCCGCTCGATCTCGATTGGGTGGAACGCGTCCGTATGAACCGTTCGGCGCTGGAGCGCCGGGCTGGCAGCATCGGAGCGCGCCGGACCGTCAAGAAGGACTATCAGCTGGCCTGGCTGCTCAAGGCCATCACGCTGATCGACCTGACAACGCTCAATTCCGACGATACCGACGGGCGCGTCGAGCGGCTCTGTGCCAAGGCGCGCCATCCGCTGCGCAGCGATATCCTCGCCAAGCTCGATCTCGGTGACCTGCGCATCCTGCCCGGCGCGGTCTGCGTCTATCACAACTTCGTCGGCACCGCCGTCCGCGCACTCGAAGGCACCGGCATTCCGGTTGCCGCCGTCTCTACGGCCTTCCCGCATGGTCTGGCGCCGGTCGAAACCAAGCTGCGCGAGATCGAACTCTCGGTCGCCGATGGCGCCAAGGAAATCGACATCGTCATCGAGCGTGGCATGGTGCTGCGCGGCGACTGGCAGGCGCTTTACGATCAGGTCAAAGCCTTCCGCAAGGCCTGCGGCGATGCCCATATCAAGACCATTCTGGGCACGGGCGAGCTGGCCACCCAGACCAATATCGCCAAGGCGAGCCTGGTCTGCATGATGGCGGGCGCCGATTTCATCAAGACCTCGACCGGCAAGGAAAAGGTCAACGCCAATCTCGTCACCTCGCTGACCATGATCCGCATGATCCGCTGGTTCGCCGAAGAGACCGGCATCGAAATCGGCTACAAACCTGCCGGCGGTATCGCCACGGCAGGCGACGCGACAAAGTACATGGCGCTGATGAAAGAGGAGCTCGGAACGCACTGGCTGCAACCGCACCTTTTCCGCTTCGGTGCTAGCAGTCTGCTAACCGATATAGAGCGTCAGCTAGAGCACGGGTTAACCGGTCACTACGCGGCGGACTACCGCCAGCCGATGGTTTGACACGGCCACATTGTAAGAGGCCGTGCGGGTTTCGTTCTATCGTCATTGCCGGGCTTGTCCCGGCAATCCACCTCAGTTTCGCATGCTTTGAGCGCGCGGGTGGATCACCGGGACAAGCCCGGTGATGACGGTGACGAGGACTTTCCTGGGCCGACAAGGAGAACGACATGAACAAGATTGCGCAGATATTTCAGTCGCTTGACTACGGCCCGGCCCCAGAGGGCCCCGAGCAGGCCAATGCCTGGCTCGACAGCCACGGGCGCAAGTTTGGCCATTTCATCGATGGCAAATGGACTGCCCCCGGAAAGACCTTTTCGACCGACAATCCGGCCAGCGGCGAAAGCCTCGCCCAGATCAGCGAAGGCACGGCTGACGACGTCAACGCAGCGGTGAAAGCCGCGCGGGCGGCGTTCAAACCCTGGTCTGCCCTGTCCGGTTATGAGCGCGGCAAATACCTCTATGCCATTGCGCGCGCTGTACAAAAACACGCCCGCCTGTTCGCGGTTCTCGAGACCATGGACAATGGCAAGCCGATCCGCGAAAGCCGCGACGTCGACATTCCGCTCGTCGCCCGCCACTTCTACCACCATGCCGGCTGGGCCCAGCACCTGAGCCGCGAATTCCCTGATGCCGTGCCCTATGGCGTCTGCGGGCAGATCATCCCGTGGAATTTCCCGCTGCTGATGCTGGCCTGGAAGATCGCTCCGGCGCTCGCTGCCGGCAACACGGTCATCCTCAAACCAGCCGAATTCACCTCGCTGACCGCCTTGCTGTTCGCCGAAATCTGCGAGCGCATTGGCCTACCCAAGGGCGTGGTCAATATCGTGACCGGGCAGGGCGGAACCGGCGAAGCCATTGTGGCCCATGAAGGAATCGACAAGATCGCCTTCACCGGCTCGACCGAAGTGGGCAAGGCCATCCGCGCCGTCACCGCTGGCACCGGCAAGGGGCTGAGCCTCGAACTGGGTGGCAAAAGCCCCTACATCGTCTTTGAAGACGCCGATATCGACAGCGCCATCGAGGGCCTGGTTGACGCCATCTGGTTCAATCAGGGCCAGGTCTGCTGCGCCGGCTCGCGCCTGCTGGTGCAGGAGAGCATCGAAGACCGCTTCATCACCAAGCTCAAGACGCGCATGGCAAGCCTCCGCGTCGGGGACCCGCTCGACAAATCCATCGATATCGGCGCGTTGGTCGCGCCGGTGCAGGTCGAACGCATTCGCGACCTGATGAAACGCGGCGTCGCCGAAGGCGCGGTGGTCTACGAGGCCGATGGTCCGGTTCCTGCCAATGGCTGCTTCCTCAAGCCAGCGCTCGTTACCAATGTCTCGCCCGCCAATACGCTGGTCGCCGAAGAAATCTTCGGGCCGGTACTGGTCGCCATGAGCTTCCGCACGCCTGAAGAGGCAGTGGCGTTGGCCAACAACACCAAATACGGCCTCGCCGCGACGATCTGGAGCGAGAACATCAATCTCGCGCTCGATATCGCCCCCAAGATCAAGGCCGGTGTGGTCTGGATCAATGGCACCAATAATTTCGACGCCGCCGTCGGCTTCGGCGGCTACAAGGAAAGTGGCTTTGGCCGCGAAGGTGGCCGCGAAGGCATGGCCGCTTACCTCAAGCCAGCCTGGGAAAAAGAGCTCAAAGTTGCACCCGCCGCCAAGGCCATTGCCGCCAAGGGCGACAACCCGCTCGATAGCGCCCATGTTGATCAGACCGCCAAGATGTATATCGGCGGCAAGCAGGCCCGCCCCGACAGCGCCTATGAACGCTTGGTGTTCGACCCCGCCGGCAAGCTGATTGGCGAAGTCGGCGAAGGCAACCGCAAGGACATCCGCAACGCGGTGGAAGCCGCGCGAGGCGCTCTGGGCTGGTCGACGACCGCTGCCCATTCGCGCGCGCAAATCCTCTATTTCCTCGCCGAAAATCTCGATTATCGCCGCGATGAGTTTGCCGCCCGCATCAAGGCCCAGACCGGCGAAGATGGTGGCAATGAAGTCGCCCTCTCGGTGGAGCGCCTGTTCGCCTTCGCTGGTTGGGCCGACAAATATGATGGCGCGGTACACAATCCGCCCATGCGCGCCGTGGCTGCAGCCATGGTCGAGCCGCTCGGCGTGCTGGGCATTGTTGCGCCAACCGCACGGCCGCTGCTTGGTTCGATCGCGCTGATCGCCCCGGCTCTGGCCATGGGCAACACTGTGGTTTTGGTGCCATCGAGCCAGTCGCCGCTGTCGCTGACCGATCTCTATCAGGTCATCGAAACCTCTGATGTCCCCAATGGCGTCATCAACATCGTCACCGGTGACAGTGTGACCTTGGCCAAGACCCTGGCCGAGCATGATGGTGTTGATGGTCTATGGTTTGCCGGATCAGCCGAAGCCTCCACCATGGTGGAAAAGGCCTCGATCTCCAATCTCAAGCAGACCTGGACCACGCGCGGTCTGAATTACGATCTGGCGGATCGGCGCTTTGAGGGCGACTATTTCCTTGCCAAGGCAACGCAGGTCAAAAACGTCTGGATTCCATACGGGGCCTGAGCCATGAGCGACAAGATCGAGGTCGAAAATGTCGGGCAGCCGGGCAAGACCTATCGGGTCGACGCCACCAAATACGCGGCAATGCGCGCTGCCGTATTGAAGGTGGTGCCCGATGTGGCGCCCGGCATACCAGTGGCTGCACTGATCGATGGGGTCAAAGCACACCTGCCACAGGACCTGTTTCCAGGTGGCGAAAAAGCCGGCTGGTGGGTCAAGTGCGTGCAACTCGATCTGGAGGCCAAGAAGGTTCTGGCACGCACGCCTGCGCCGGTCCGGCTTTACCGCGTGACGGGGCAATAGATGGTTTTTCTTCCTCAGGAAGTCATTGCGCGCAAGCGCGATGGCGCAACGCTTACTGCCGATGAAATCAGCGAGTTCATTGCTGGGTTCACGAAGGGAAGCGTATCGCACGCGCAAGCGGCGGCCTTTGCCATGGCGGTCTATTTTCGCGACATGGATATGGGCGAGCGCGTCGCGCTAACCCTGGCCATGCGCGATAGCGGCACGGTGCTTGATTGGTCCGATCTCGATGGCCCTGTGGCCGACAAGCATTCGACCGGCGGCGTCGGCGATAATGTCAGTCTGATGCTGGCGCCGATCCTTGCCGCCATCGGCATTTATGTCCCGATGATTTCGGGCCGAGGCCTCGGCCATACAGGCGGCACGCTCGACAAGTTCGATGCCATTCCTGGCTACACCACCAGCCCCGACAATGCGCTGTTTCGCAAAGTGGTCGAGGACGCCGGTTGCGCCATTATCGGCCAGACCGCCGACCTCGCGCCCGCGGACAAAACCCTCTACGCCATCCGCGATGTGACGGGCACGGTGGAATCCATCCCGCTGATCACTGCCTCCATCCTGTCCAAAAAGCTGGCCGCAGGACTTGGGGCGCTGATCCTCGATGTCAAAACTGGCTCGGGCGCCTTCATGCCGACGTTGGACAAGTCGCAGGCGCTGGCCGAAAGCCTCGTGACCGTCGCCAATGGCGCGGGCCTCAAGACAGCAGCGCTGATCACCGACATGAATGAACCGCTGGCATCGGCTGCTGGCAATGGTCTGGAAGTCCGCAACGCCGTCGACTTCCTCACCGGCAAGCATCAGGACGCGCGCCTGCGCGAGGTGACCCTGGCGCTTTGCGCCGAAGTCGCGGCGATGACCGGCATTGCCCCAGATGTTGCCGCTGCCCGTAGAATGGTTGATGACGCGCTCGATAGCGGCCGCGCCACCGAGCGCTTCAGCCGCATGGTGGTGGGTCTTGGTGGTCCCGCCGATTTCGTCGACAACATGGATCACCATCTGACGCCTGCGCCGATCATCCGCGACGTGTTCGCGGACGGGCAGGGCACCATTGTCGCCATCGGCACCAAGGGCGTCGGCATGGGCGTTGTCGCGCTCGGCGGTGGCCGCACCATGCCCACCGACAGCATTGATCACACGGTCGGCTTTGATCGCCTGTTGGGGCTGGGTGCTGTCGCAGACAAGCAAACGCCGCTGGCTCGCATCCACGCCCGGGACGAGGCTTCCGCAGCTGATGCCGAGGCGCGGCTCAAGGCCGC
Source organism: Devosia epidermidihirudinis (assembly GCF_000971295.1). Taxonomy (GTDB): domain Bacteria; phylum Pseudomonadota; class Alphaproteobacteria; order Rhizobiales; family Devosiaceae; genus Devosia; species Devosia epidermidihirudinis. The sequence goes on from NZ_LANJ01000016.1 coordinate 645,413, forward strand.
CTATCGCTTGGGGGACCGGGTGCCAAATAACCCGCTTATTGCTAATCGGATTGCTCCGACCTAAGTCCAATCAACGGTGTCATTCCCGCGAAAGCGGGAATCCCTCTGACAATGTGAAGGGAGATTCCCGCTTTCGCGGGAATGACGCAGAGTTCAAACTGAACGCCATCTGCTCAAGGAGCCTGCAATGCCCCGCGCCATTCTGTGCATTCTCGATAGTGTCGGCATTGGTGGAGCGCCGGACGCCGACAAGTACGGCGATGTTGGCTCCAACACCTTTGGACACATCGCTGAATTTGCCGCTGCGGGAAAGGCCGACCGCGCGGGTTTGCGCTCGGGCGCGCTGCATGTGCCCAATATGGACGCGCTGGGCATTGGTGCGGCCATTCAGCTGTCTACAGGGGTACTACCGCCCGGCCTTTCGGCAACGGCCAAAGGCGGGCGCTTTGGCGTTGGCCGTGAAGTCAGCAAGGGCAAGGATACGCCCTCGGGGCACTGGGAAATCGCCGGGGTGCCTGTGCCGTTCGATTGGGGCTATTTTTCCCAGACCGAGCCAACCTTTCCTCCCGAGCTGATCGCCGAGTTCATCACTCGGGCCAAGCTGCCGGGCATTCTGGGCGATAAGCACGCCTCGGGCACCGATATCATTGCCGAGCTGGGCGAGGAGAGCATCCGCACTGGCAAGCCGATTTGCTACACCTCCATCGACAGCGTGTTCCAGATCGCCGCGCATGAAAGCCATTTCGGCCTCGAACGGCTTTATGAAATCTGTCAGATCGCGTTCGAGCTGACCGCGCCGCTGATGATCGGGCGGGTCATCGCGCGACCTTTTGTTGGCGATGATGCATTCAGCTTCAAGCGAACCGGCAATAGGTGCGACTTCGCCATTTCGCCACCAGAGCCAACTTTGCTCGATCGCAACCAGGCGGCAGGCAATCAGGTGTTTGCCATCGGCAAGATCTCCGACATCTACGCTGCGCATGGCGTGACCCACAAAATCAAGGGCACAGGCCTGCCGCAGCTGTTCGACAAGACGCTTGAGGCGCTGGAAATGGCGGCGGACCATGCGTTCGTCATGACCAATTTCGTCGATTTCGACAGCGAATATGGTCATCGCCGCGATGTGCCCGGCTATGCGGCGGCGCTGGAATATTTCGACACGCGCCTGCCAGAGCTGATTTCCAAGATGGCGCACGACGATCTTTTGATCCTGACCGCTGATCACGGCAATGATCCGACCTGGCCGGGGACAGATCACACGCGCGAACAGGTGCCGATCCTGGTCTTTTCCCCAAGCCTGTCACAAGGCGAGATTGGCATTCGCTCCACCTTCGCCGATATAGGTGAAAGCATAGCCGCCTGGCTGGGCCTCGCGCCTGGCCGCCACGGCAAGAGTTTCCTCTAGTACGAACGGGATATCCAATGAGCAACGTGACCGTCCTCGATCACCCGCTGATCCAGCACAAGCTCACCATCATGCGGAACAAGGAAACGTCCATTGCGGGCTTTCGCCGTCTGCTGCGCGAGATCGCACATTTGATGTGCTACGAGGTCACCCGTGATCTTGAGCTTGAAATGGTGCCTATCGAGACGCCGATGACCGAGATGGAGTCGCCGACGATCAAGGGTAAGAAGCTGGTATTTGCCTCGATCCTGCGTGCCGGTAATGGTTTGCTCGATGGCATGCTCGATCTGGTGCCCGCCGCGCGCGTCGCCCATATCGGCCTCTATCGCGATCACGAAACATTGGAGCCAGTGGAATACTACTTCAAGGCTCCGGCCGATCTAGCCAACCGCCTGATCATCGTGGTCGATCCCATGCTGGCCACTGGCAATTCCGCGACTGCAGCCATCGAGAAGCTTAAGGAGCGCGGGGCCAACAATATCCGCTTCCTGTGCCTGCTGGCTGCGCCCGAAGGCATCAAGCACTTCGCAGAGGCCCAGCCCGATGTGCCTGTTTACACCGCGTCCATCGACACCCATCTCAACGAGAAGGGCTATATCATCCCCGGCCTCGGCGACGCGGGCGACCGCATGTACGGCACGAAATAAGGTTCTGCCCGCGCGGGTCCTCGCTGCGCTTGTCCAAGCTAAACAAGAGTTCAACTCATGGCTAAACTCGTCCACTCGATGATCCGTGTTCTCGATGAGGCACGGTCTGTCGAGTATTACCGCAAGGCATTCGGGCTCGATGTGGTTGACCGCATCGCCTTCCCGGACTTTACGCTGGTGTACCTGGCGTTAGCGCAGGGCGGGTTTGAACTCGAACTGACCATCAATGCAGGCCGCACCGAGCCTTACAATCTGGGTGATGGTTATGGCCACCTCGCCGTCGTGGTGGACGATATCGACGCAGAATATGCGCGATTTGGTGCCGAGGGGCTGACGGTCGGCAAGCTTGTCGATTTCAAGAACGGTGATACGCCGGTGGCGCGTTTCTTCTTTGCGACGGACCCCGATGGCTACCGGATCGAAGTCATCCAAATGGGCGGACGTTTCCGCTGAGCCCAAACAAAAACCCCGGATCGCTCCGGGGTTTTCTGTTTCACTTGGCTTTGAGCGGCAGGCCCAGAGCAATCAGTTCCTTGCGCAGGGCAGCGGGATCCTTGAAGTGGATACCTTTCATGCCGTATTTCCGCGCGGCGACGATATTGGGCTCGCTGTCGTCGATGAAGACGCAGGATTCAGGCGCCATGCCGTAGCGCTCGCAGAACACGCGGTAGAGGCGCGGATCGGGCTTTACCAGACCTTCAAGGCCCGAGACGATCACGCCGTCGAACTTCTCGAGGAATGGCCATTCTGGCAGGCAGCTGACCCACTTTTCCCAGGAGAAGTTGGTGATGGCGAACGTCGGGATGTCTTGTTCGATCAGCTCGTTGTGGATGTCGATCGTGCCCTGGATGAAGCCACCCAGCGTTTCCTTCCAGCGCAGGTCATAGGCCTGAATTTCGCGCCAGTATTTGGGGAAGCGGGTGATCAGCTTGGCTACGCCTTCGGAGTAGATCTCGCCGGCGTCGAATTCGAGATTCCAGTCCAGCGTGCAGATGTTGTCGTGGAACCACTGGGCGTCCTCTTCTGTCTCGAAGAGCTTGCGGAACAGGTACATAGGGTTCCAGTCGACGAATACGCCACCAAGGTCGAACACGGGAATAATCGTATCGTTCATGTCTGGAAACACCGGAGTAAGAGAAGATACCCGGCTTTTGGCATGCGCCCATGCGGGGCGCAAGCTGTGCTAGCGGATCTGGATGCCGCCCTCGAAGCGGGGCAGGTAGTAAGTCACGCGGTGGAGCGGGACAGTGGCGTGAAACACTAAGCCTCGCAGTGGTAGATAGGAGAAACTGGCCTCCGACACGATGACCGTGTTGTTTTTGGCGAGGTCGAGCAAGGCGTCGGGCAGGGTGAAAGACTGGTTGGCTCGGTATTGCACGCCTACAGCATATTTTCTGTCGACGTATTGTCGCGACCACAGCACTTTGGCCGACTGTCCATCAGCTGCAACAGATACGGCAGTGACAACTTGGGTAACAGGGTCGGCGGAATGTGGGGCCATGATCCCCTGCGCCGCTTGAAAGTAGTCCGTGAGCGTTGCGGCCGTGATGGCCGTGTTTGACCGTGCGACCAGATCACCCACTGCGCCACTGATGGATTGGACACGCCTGTCCATTGAAATCAAAGCACTGGCTTCCACGCTGCCGAGATAGATCAACAACATGACAGGCAGGATCATTGCGAATTCTACCGCAGCAACACCGGTATCGGCGCGTCGGAATCGAGCTAGCAGTGTTCGAAAGCTCATCGTCCCCCCTAGCTGAATGGTTCGTTGCGGAACACAGTTACGGAGGCCAGCAAAACCTGGTTGTCCGGCAGGTTGGCGAGGCTCGCGCCAAGGTTAAGAACCAAAGGCCAACGGTAATAGGCTTGCACAACGATGACGTCTGAACCAACACCTGGTTGGAAACTCTGCGGTTGGGTCCAGTCGCAGTTAGAGGTTTTACAATTGAAGTCGACCGGTGGCTTGTAGTTCGCAGATGCGAAATTATCGATCACACTCACCTGTATGTGCAGGCCGGCGCAGTTCTTGAACAGACCGAAAAGTCGTCCACACAGGTCTTCGCGGAAATTATCAATCGTGTAGTTACCGGTTGCTTGACCAATACGGATTATGCGGCCCGAGTCCTGCACTGCGCTCTCAAGCACCTGACCCGACAACAGGACCACTGCGGTTTCCAGAATGGCGCCCAGAATGGCAAAGAACGGAATAGCCAGGATGCCGAACTCGATCATGGTCGCGCCGCTTTGATCGCGCAGGAAACCACGCCGCCGCGGCAGCACAAAGCGTCCCAATCGTTTTAAGAAGCGTCCAGCCATGAACCACGCTCGGTTTGTTCGCCCGAAGCGTAGAATGTTCTGCCTAATCGTTGGTTAGTGTAAGGCGCTACGCCGCGGACGTTTGAAGTCACCGTTAACCGCGAGTAAAACGGAGCGGCGTCTATTCCATTAGACTCTGGACGATTGCCGAGGACTTGACGACGTCTGTGGAGTAGGAGGTATCGTCACCCATCATCACAACCGACTGACAAACCGGCGCGCAGGCAACGCTGGTGCGGCTCGTGCCCTGGTAGACCGTGGTAACGCCAGCCTGCATCTGCACCACTTCCACAAGTGTGTCCGCAATGGGGTTTCCGGCGCTATCGAGCACGATCAGGTTGGTTTGCCCAAAGCTTTTGCCGGTCAGGATCAGCGTCTGCGGGTCCTGGATAGTCACGTCAGCAATGCCGGGGTTGCCGACGATCACCGTCGCGGCTGGCGAATTGATGCGCAGAATTCTTGCCATGTTGACGTTCACGTTGATCGGGGCACCGTCCTGGGCTGCAACGGGAGATGGAGCCGCGGCCGCCAGCATGGGCAGGCACAGGGCGATGACAGCAGCGAGGTTTGAACGCATCAGATGGACCCAACGGTATTGAACACCATGAGGACATTTTCCACGCGAATGGTGAATATTTGGCAAATGCCGCCCTGAAGTGGTTATTGAAACGTTTCCATGTATTTGGTGAGTGGGGTAAGTATACGGTTGCCGATTTGCTTATTTCGTGACGCATGGTGAGTATTTAGAACCTGCGAGTTCTCCTATATATAGGGCGTTGGGCATTCCGTAAAATGCCGCCAATTCTATTAATGCTTTGATTAGCATGATGAAATCGAGGCGGGAGTGCTTGTTTGGAGGGGCGTAGATTAACTCAATATCAACAAGTAACGATTAGCTTTGTACATGTTCGATATGTGACGTGTCGAACGATGGCGTCATAAGATGACGTGATAAAAGGAGCCTGAGAATGAAGCTTTTCGCACGTTTTGCGCAGGATGAATCTGGCGCGACCGCAATTGAATACGGCCTGATCGCCGCTCTGATCTCTGTGGCCATTATTGTTGCAGTGTCCACCCTCGGCAATACGCTCCGCGGCGTGTTCACCAACATCAATGCCGAGCTGAACAAGTAATAGTTCAACAAACGAACTGTTGTAAAAACGGAAAAGGCCCGAGAGGGCCTTTTCTTTTAGATGGTCGGGCCATCGTACATCTGCGGTGCACAGCGCTGGGGGCGAGATGTTCAAATTGACTGGCAGGTTGGTTTCCGCGTTCCTGCGCGACGAGCAGGGCGCCACGGCAATTGAGTACGCGATGATCGCCTCTCTTTTGTCGATCGCAATTATGACGGCCGTCCTTGGTGTGAGCAACGGGACCGGCAGCCTGTTCGACAGTGTGTACACGAAAGTCGTTTCCGCAATTCAAGGCAGCTAATTGCACAAGCCGTGTTCGGACGTTTGCTAAGAATTAATGTCGCGGGTGGATAGTGGCATCTCGACAATCCTCCGCAAGAGCCCGTAAATGCCCACTGTCGCGCTGTTCATATTTCCCTTCTTTATGGCATTTGCTGCGTCGTCAGACCTTTTGACCATGCGTATCTCCAACAAGCTGGTATTGTTGCTGGTTGCGTCATTTTTTGTTCTGGCCTTCATCCTGCAGATGCCTCTCGCGGAAATGGGCATGCATCTCGCTTGTGCGGCGGTTGTGCTCCTGGTGGGGTTTACCTTTTTTGCCTTCGGTTGGATCGGTGGAGGGGACGCAAAGCTCGCTGCCGCGACGACGCTCTGGCTGGGATTTGGCCTTGCTCTACCGTTTCTGATTTATGCGGCGTTGCTGGGTGGCGCACTTACCCTGCTTGTTTTAGCACTGCGCCGCTACCCGCTTCCCTCCTTCCTCGCCCGCTTGAGCTGGCTAGATCGCCTGCATGACCCCAAGTCGGGCGTGCCATATGGCATCGCATTGGCCATCGCAGGGCTGCTGACGTACTCAAGCTCATATATATTTTTGGGGCTCACGGCCTGACCGTATCGTTCTAGACTAGAGGGCCGTCTGATCATTGCGATTGTGCGGCTCTTTGTTGTTTTTGCCTCTTTCTTCATGACGCATAATATTTACTTGTTGTTAACTTTGCTTGAAAAGCTCCAGTTAACCAAACTTTGACCCTTTGGGCGCAGTATTCACCTAACGAAGCTGGGCCTATACGCCCGGACTGTAACCGGAGTTAGGTCATGAAGCCGGCGCGTATCATCTTGTTGGTTGTGGCGCTTGTCGCTGGCGGGCTTGCTGCATTTCTCGTGACGCGCGGTGGGCAACCGAAAACAACCCAGGTAACGAACACCGAGGTTGTGCAGGAAGCCAAGACCAAAATTCTGGTCGCCAAGGCCCCTATTGGCATGGGCGAGCGTCTTTCACCGGCAACGGTGGAATGGCAGGACTGGCCGGAAGGGGCGGTCCGGTCCGAATACGTAACGATCTCGGCTACACCAGAAGCACCCGAGGAGCTTAAGGGTGCTGTTGCGCGCTTCGAGTTTTTCCCGGGTGAACCGATCCGTGAAGCCAAGCTGGTCCGCACGGAACAAGGTTACCTGTCTGCGGTGCTGGGCGAAGGCATGCGCGGCGTCTCCGTGCTGGTCAGCGCTGAGTCCAGCGCTGGCGGTTTTGTGGTGCCAAACGATCGGGTGGACGTCCTACTGACCTCCCAGACAAGCGCGGGTGAGCGTTCAGAGGTTATCCTGTCCAATGTTCGCGTCCTCGCTATCGGAAAGCGTCTCGGTGAAATGGGCGCGAGCGGCGGTGGCGAAGATCCGAACGCGGCATCGCCTACACCACAGGTTTTCGACAACACCACCATTGCCACCTTGGAGCTTAATCCGGGCCAGGCTGAGACTTTGGTCAATGCATCGACACGTGGCCAGCTGGCTTTGACTTTGCGCTCGGTGATCGACTTCAAGAGTTCCGGCGGCGTTGCGCAGAATGGCAATAATCAGGCCGTTCGACTGATCCGCTTTGGCAAAGAGCAAAGCGTCCTGACTGGTGCTGCCGATGCTTCCCAATACTCCAATTCAAACGAGCCCACGGCGGTCATAGACCCCCAGTCGGTGCCACGATAGGCCGGAGAGAACCATGACCAAGTTGTTCACATTCCTTCCGCACAAGCTCAATCGTGTCATAGTTGTACCGGCTCTGACCGCGATGCTGATCAGCCCCATGCTCGCTCAGCAGGCCTTCAGTCAGGAGACCCATGTCACTATTTCTTCGGCCGCCTACGGCGCTACGCGCAAGGTGCAGGTCGAACTGAATAAGACCGTTCTGGTTGATCTGCCAGCCGGCGCGGCCGAAGTGATTGTTTCTCAGCCAAGGGTCGCTGCGGCGATCATGCGAACTAGGACCCGGGCCATCGTCCAGGGAATGACCGGCGGCGATACGAATATCTTCTTCCTCGACGACCAGGGCCGCACGATTTCGGTCCTCGACGTCAAGGTGATGGAAGAGCCGTCGCAAGTTGGCAACGCTCTGGAGATTGCCTTGGCGCGCTCCATTCCAGGTTCCCGCATCAAAGTAGAATCTGTGACGCTGGATAGTGGGGGGTCGGCTACCAATCGTGTCGTGCTGACCGGTACAGTTCTGTCTGGCGAAGATAGAGACCGTGCAACCGAGGTGGCGGTGCAGTTTGCAGGTGATCCGAGAAACGTCGCCAATATCGTGGATGTCGCCGGCGCCCAGCAGGTTATGCTGCAGGTTACAGTCGCCGAAGTTTCGCGTGAGACGGTCAAGCAGCTCGGCATCAACCTTTCGGGCAGCGTCTCTGTCGGCACCTTCGGTGCGAGTATTGGCAGCAAGCAAATCTCGCCTGCGGCAGGATCCGGCATTTCGGCCGGTTTCTCGGCGGGCAACGTCCAGCTGTCTGCCGAATTGCGGGCGCTTGAACAACGCGGCTCACTACGCACTTTGGCAGAACCCGTGCTCACCGCAATGTCAGGCCAAACCGCAGACTTCCTCGTTGGCGGTGAAGTTCCCGTGCTGTCTGAAGTCCAGGAAAGCGGCAAGCGGGTCTACGTGATGAAGGATTTTGGCGTGAAGCTGAAGTTCACACCGACCGTCAAATCGAGCGGCCTCATCGCCATGCAGGTGGAAACCGAGGTTTCAGAGATTTCGGAAGGTGGATTCACGGTCGGCACCGAAACCGTTCCGGGCTTCAACAATCGCCGGGCGTCCACTTCGGTTGAACTACGCCCAGGTGAGACCATGGCCATCGCGGGCATGATCCAGGAAAAACTCCGTCAGCGTATCTCTGGCATGCCTGGCCTGAGCAATATTCCGATCCTGGGGGCGATGTTCCGCAGCCGTGAATATCAACGCAACCAGACTGAACTGGTGATCATCGTGACGCCCTATCTGGCGCAGCCTTCGGTGGCTCGCCCAGTATTGCCAACGGACCAGATGGTTCCAGCCAGCGACGCTGAAGCCATCTTCCTGGGTCGTATGGAGACGATTTATGGCGTCAGCCGGACGGGCGAAATGCGCGGCGGGTTCAGCGGCTCGGTCGGCTTCGTGCTGGACTAAGAGCGGACGGCAAGGAGCAATACGAGCATGAGTTTTCTGACCCCCGACGTCGTCAAGGCCGATGAAGCGAGCACCGAAATTGCAGGCGGCGCTCGCCTGATCCCGCGCATCACCATTCAGGCCTTTTGCGAGAATTCGCAGACTGCACAACTGGTTGAAAGCGCGATCCATGATCGGCGCATGTCCAAAGTCGCTCTGACCACGCATAACGGCGGCATTGATGGTGCTGTTGAAACCTACAAATCCAACCCGACGCCGAATCTCATCATCGTTGAGACGACGCTGCCGCCAGACGAGATGTCCGGCGCGCTGGAGCGCCTGGCTGAAGTGTGTGACGCCACCACGCGTGTTGTCGTGCTTGGCCACGTCAATGACGTGCAGCTTTATCGCGAGCTGATTCGTTCAGGAATTTCCGAATATATCGTGCTGCCGGCAACGTCCTCGCAGATCGTAACAGCGATCACCGAGTTGTTTGCTGCAGACGGTGCGGCCCCTATCGGGCGGACGGTTGGCTTCGTGTCGGCCAAGGGGGGCGCTGGCGGCTCGACGGTCGCACACAACGTCTCTTGGGCGGTGGCTACGGCGCTTCGCCAGGATAGCTTGATCCTCGATATGGATCTGGCCTTCGGCACGGCTGGTCTCAATTTCAATCAGGACCCACCCAACGGGATCGCTGATGCGCTACTTGCGAACCAGAAGGTCGATCAGACCATGCTGGATCGTCTGATGAGCAAGGCTGCCAATCATATCAACCTGCTGACAGCGCCGGTCACGCTTGACCGCACCTATGACTTCGAAGAGCGCGAGTTCGAGCAGATCATCGAAATGTGCCAGGGCTCGATGCCTGTCGTAGTGCTCGACATTCCCCATGCCTGGAATGCCTGGATACGCCACACTCTAGCGACAGTGGACGAGGTCGTGATCGTGGCTGAGCCAGATCTGGCCAGCCTGCGCAATGCCAAGAACCTTGCAGATACCATCAAGGCGCTGCGTCCAACCGAGCGTCCGCCGTCATTGGTGCTGAACAAGGTCGGCATGCCACGCCGTCCAGAAATCAACCCGGCGGAGTTTGCGACTTCGGTTGAGTGCCCGCTGTTGGGACAAATTCCATTTGATGCAGCGCTGTTTGGTACCGCTGCCAACAATGGCCAGATGATTGCCGAGGTCGCCGCCAACAACAAGATCAACGACGTGTACCGCGCGATTGGTCTGCATGTGACGGGTCGGCAGACCGCAAACGTCGCAGGCAAATCATCAAGCCTGATGAAACTGCCTTCATTCCTCAAGAAGCGCGCCTGACCGGCAACGGGACGGCAAAACTGGGGGCTGGGTTCGAACGGTCGTACCCGCCGGGCCCCCTAGAACGGTAGGACGACTATGTTTGGCAAGCGCACAACTTTCGGTGGCAACACTCCAGGCGTCAGCGAAGCTCCGCGTCCCGTACCGAGCGCCCCACCCCGACCTGAGGCGGCTCCCGTATCGCGCCGCGCGTCCGATGGCGATGCCATGGCTGCGCGCATGCGTAGCAATGAGGATGTGGTCGACGTTCGCGCGCCCGCCGATGCGCAGCGCGACAAGGAATACTTCCACACCAAGTCTGCCATTTTCAGTGCGTTGATCGACTCTATCGATCTCAGCCAGCTCGCGACTATGGAGCAGCAGGCCGCACGCGAAGAAATCCGCGATATCGTCGCCGAAATCATCGCGCTCAAATCCATCATCATGTCGATCTCCGAGCAGGAAGACCTGCTTGAGGATATCTGCAATGACGTGCTGGGTTACGGTCCGCTTGAACCGCTGCTGGCGCGCGACGATATCGCCGATATCATGGTGAATGGCTCCCAGCGCTGCTACATCGAAGTCGGTGGCAAGGTGAAGCTCACTAATGTGCGCTTCCGTGACGATGCCCACCTGATGAACGTCTGCCAGCGCATCGTGAGCCAGGTTGGCCGTCGCGTCGACGAAAGCTCGCCGATTTGCGACGCACGCCTGCCAGATGGTTCGCGCGTGAACGTTATCGCGCCACCGCTGTCGATCGATGGCGCAGCACTCACCATTCGTAAGTTCAAGAAGGACAAGCTGACCCTGCAGCAGCTGGTCAAGTACGGCTCGATCTCGCCCGAAGGCGCAGAGGTTTTACGCATCCTCGGCCGTGTTCGCGCCAACGTTTTGATCTCAGGCGGTACTGGTTCGGGCAAGACGACGCTGCTCAACTGCCTGACCGCCTTCATCGAGAAAGACGAACGCGTCATCACCTGCGAAGACTCGGCCGAATTGCAGCTGCAGCAGCCGCATGTGGTGCGTCTTGAAACGCGCCCGCCAAACCTTGAGGGCGAAGGCGAGATCACCATGCGTGATCTTATCAAAAACTGCCTGCGTATGCGCCCAGAACGCATCATCGTCGGCGAAGTCCGTGGCCCTGAGAGCTTCGATTTGCTCCAGGCCATGAACACCGGTCACGATGGCTCGATGGGCACGCTCCACGCCAACAGCCCGCGCGAGGCCCTGTCCCGCCTTGAGTCCATGATCACCATGGGCGGCTATAGCCTGCCCAGCCGCACCATTCGCGAAATGATCACCTCGTCAATTGACGTGGTAGTGCAGGCCGCTCGTCTGCGCGACGGATCGCGCCGCATCACCCACATCACCGAAATCCTCGGGATGGAAGGCGATGTGATCGTGACGCAGGACGTGTTCCTCTATGACATCATGGGCGAAGACGGCAACGGCATGCTGCTGGGGCGTCACCGCTCAACCGGTATCACCAAGCCGCAGTTCGCCGAGCGGGCCCGCTACTTCAATGAGGAAGCGAACCTCGTCGAAGCGCTCGAAAAATCCAACACTGAACATCGCCAGATGGTGGATTCCTGACCATGTCCGTCATCCTGATCTTCTTCCTCGCTATCGTGACGGTCGGCGCGGCCGGCTTTGCCCTTGTGCCCTCGCTGATGGGTGGCGGCCGGGCAGAACAACGCCGAAAGGCCTTCCAGGGCGACATCCGCGCCAATCGGCGCGAGAACGATTCGATCAAGCGCGGGGATGAGCGTCGCAAGAGCGTTCAGATGGCGCTCAAGAGCCAGACGGATTCGCTGAACGCCAAGAAGCGGGTGACGCTGCCCCAAATGCTGTTTCAAGCGGGGATGACAACCAAGCCTGCGACCTTCATCCGCAACAGCATCATTGTCGGTGCCGTGCTGTTCCTTGTGCTGGTCGTCGTGCAGGTGCCGTTCTACTTTGCGGCGATTTTTGCCGTCGCTGCCGCGTATTTGCTGCCGCGCATGTATGTCGGTCGCAAGCGCAAGAAGTATCAGTCCCAGTTCCTGGACGAGCTGCCCAACGCCGTCGAAGCCATCGTGCGTGGCGTCAAGACGGGTTTGCCGCTCAACGACTCCATCCGCGTTGTGGCCAAGGACGCCAAGGAACCGGTGAAGTCGGAGTTCCAGCGCGTGCTGGACCAGCAGTCCTTCGGCATGTCGATGACCGAAGCCGTGACCGTGTTGCTTGATCGTGTGCCGCTGGCGGAGGTGAACTTCTTCGTCGTGGTGATCACTGTGCAGCAACAGGCGGGCGGTAACCTCAGCGAAGCATTGGGCAACCTGGCCAAGGTGCTGCGCAACCGCAAGAAGATGAAAATGAAGATCCAGGCCATGTCGTCGGAGGCCAAGGCTTCAGCGGGCATCATTGGCTCGCTGCCTTTCGTCGTCGCGACCCTGGTGAGCCTTGTGTCGCCGGCCTATCTGTCGCCGCTCTTCACCACTCCTATGGGCAATATCTGGCTGGGCGTTGCGGCCCTGATGCTATCCTTCGGCGTCTTTGTGATGAACCGAATGGTTCAGTTCGACTACTAGCGCGCGTGATTCAATCAGGGAGCCTGACGTGAACTTCATCGACCTCTTGACCCAGCGGGACTTCCTGATTGCTGCCTTGGCTGCCATCTCCGCGGCAGCGGTGGTGTTTACCTTCGGAACCGGCTTCATCGTCAAAACCGAGATGAAGCAGCGCATTCGGCGCGTGGCTCTCGAGCGCGAAAAGATGCGCGCCGAGGAAATGTCGCGTCTGCGTGGCGGCAACGTGCAGCTTGAGGGCCGTAGCATCCGGCGCAATACCGAAACCAAGAGCTACATGACAAATGTCGTCAATCGTCTCGATCTGAGAAAAGCTTTTCAGGACGACGCGACCGTCGACAAGTTGGCCATGGCTGGTTTTCGCGGGCAGGGACACCTAACCACGTTTCTGTTCATGCGGTTTGTAACGCCGATAGTGGTCTTGGCTTTGGCTATCACTTATCTGGTGTTCATCGCGCCGGGCGGACGGCCGCTGTACATCAGCTTGGCCTACGCCGTAGGTGCGGCGATTGTGGGCGCGTACCTGCCCAATCTGATGCTCAAGAATACCACGACAAAGCGTCAGGCCTCGATCCGCAAGGCCTGGCCAGACTGCCTTGATCTGTTGCTGCTTTGCGTTGAAGCCGGCATGTCGATGGAACACGCCTTCAAACGTGTGACGAAAGAAATCGGCCAACAGAGCGCCGAACTGGCGGAGGAACTCGCGCTGACGTCTGCTGAACTGTCATTTCTTGAAGATCGTGGCCGCGCCTATGACAATCTCGGCCGTCGTACCGGTCTCGACAACGTGCGCGCGACCATGACGGCGCTTATTCAGTCGGACAAATACGGTACTTCCGTGGGCCAGGCGCTGCGCGTCATGGCCGAAGAAGGCCGCGAAGCCCGCATGATGGAGGCCGAAAAGAAGGCCGCATCGCTGCCGCCCAAGATGACGGTACCGCTGATCCTGTTCTTCCTGCCGGTGCTGTTTATCGTGATTATGGCGCCGGCCATGCTGAAGGTCTTCGGGCCGGGTGGCCCTGCGGGCGGCTAAATGTACAAGCCGCTCACCTATCCCGAGCGAAAGCCAGTCATGGCGTTCCTAGCCACGTGGCTGGGACTGTCAGCGCCGCTGTTGTTGGTAAACTACTCGATCAAGCAACAATGGGACATCGAGCTCGGCTATTACGCCGTCGAAGCCATGATTGTGATCCCGGCTATTATTGCGGTCGGCGTGGCGTTTTTTGTGTTCCTGCATCAGGAGCCGCCAGAGCCTGGTAGCATGGATGATCCCGAAGGCTGGTAGATCTTAGCCCTTGTCAATCAGATCCCAGCGGTTCTGCTGGGTGAGCAGGGCGCGGACATAAGTCATGTTGCTGGCGACCTGTTCGGGTGGCAGCTCAGCGGCATAAAGTGCCCGGGCCTCCTCAAACCTGCCCTGCAGACCCACGACGAGCGCAAGGTTCTGGCGAATGCGGCTGGTGGCGCCCTTCATCTGGACGGCTCGGCGCAGATGCTGCTCGGCGGCAGGCAGTTCATTGGTCATGGCATAGGAGAGGCCGATATTCGCCTCGATCGAAGCTTCACCCGGTGCAAAGACGAGAGCCTGTCCATAGAGCTGACGAGCCTCGGCATTGCGTCCAAGCTGATCCAGCGTGGCGCCCTTGACCATCAGCGCATTCCAATCCGGTGTTTCAGGACGAATGGTATTGTCCAGCACCTGCAAGGATTGCTCGAACCGACCGTCAGCCGTCAGCGCCTTGGCATAGGCGATCGCGATGTCCGGGTCCTTGGGGAATGTGGTCATACCTGTTTCGAGCACTGCCACGGCCTGGCCGCTTTGTCCGACGGCGCGCAAGGCCGCCGCGAAATGGATGACGATGTTTTTGTCACGCGGGTTGGACTTATAGCGCGCTGTGAGATCCGCCAGCGTCTGCTGGGTCTGGCCAGCCGCCATGCCGGAATAGTCGGGGGAGGGCATGCTGGTGCGGTTCGTGGCACATCCGGCCAGAAGTGCGGCCGTGATGCCGACAAGCAGCAGATTGCGCAGGGGCTTGGAAAGACCAATAGCGGACGTCACAGGCAACTCCTCGGGCAGTCTGGCCCAGTTGCCAAAGCAATAGATCATTAACCCTAACACCCGGTTAAAGCCCGGTTTTCCGGCGTTGCGGGCTTGGTACGGCGTAGCTAAAACTGTGTGGTCAAGCAAAGAGGAGCGCTCATGTCCACGACCCAGGAACTGCCCATCATTTTCGTGGACGACAATGGCCTCGATGCCGCTCGGCTCACTGATACCCAGCGACGCTGGGCTGATGCGAACGGCTTTGCAGGACAGGCCGGGAAACTATTGGCGCTGCCGGGCGAAGAGGGCGCTCTTGGCGGTTATCTGTTTGGTACGGGCAAGTCCGCAGGGAGCTCACCTTTGATCGCTGGCCTTGCAGGGGCGGCGGTCGGGGCAGGCACCTATCGGCTGGAAGGCGCCTTTGGTGACCCGACGTTGGCTGCTATCGGCTTCCGACTTGGCGCCTATCGTTTTGATCGCTACCGCGCAGCCAAAGAGGTACCGGTGCTGACCCTCCCAGAGGGCGCTGATAGTGCGGAGGTGGAGCGTTTGGTGGCCGCCTCAACCATTGCGCGGGACCTGATCAACACCCCGCCCAATGATCTGGGCCCAGACGCGTTGACCGCATTCATCGAAACGTTCGCGGTCGAGCGGCAGATGACGATAAAGACCATCACCGGCGATGACCTACTTGAGGCTGGCTTTCCGATGGTCCACGCCGTCGGACGCGCCAGTGCTGAAGCGCCGCGCCTGCTCGATCTGGCTTGGGGCAACCCGCTCGATCCCAAGGTGACCCTGGTCGGCAAGGGCGTGACGTTCGACACCGGGGGGCTCGATATCAAACCGGCCTCCGGTATGTTGCTTATGAAAAAGGACATGGGTGGGGCGGCCAATGTGTTGGGCCTTGCCCACGCTATCGTGTCCGCAGGGCTTAAGGTGCGTCTGCGCGTGCTCATCCCGGTGGTCGAAAATGCCATTGCTGGCCCGGCTTTCCGGCCCGGCGATGTGCTCAAGTCGCGCAAGGGCCTGACGGTTGAGATTGGCAATACGGATGCGGAGGGGCGCTTGATCCTCGCCGATGCTCTTGCGCTGGCGGACGAGGAAAGCCCTGACTTGCTGCTGGACATGGCGACGCTGACTGGCGCGGCTCGGACCGCCTTGGGGCCCGACTTGCCGCCGCTCTATGCCACCGATGACGTCTTGGCGCGCGAGTTGATGGCGGCTGGCAGCCTTGCCGATGACCCGCTCTGGCAAATGCCGCTCTGGTCGCCCTACGACGCGATGATGAATTCCAAGATTGCCGATGTAAACAATGCGGGCAGCAGTGGTTTTGCCGGCTCGATCACTGCGGCTCTGTTCCTGCGCCGCTTTGTCGAGAACGCCACTGCCTGGGTACATCTGGACATTTATGGCTGGGCACCCGAGGCGCGAGCCAGTCGGCCCTATGGCGGTACCGACCAAGGCATCCGCGCCGTCTACGGAGTTCTCAAGCAGCGCTACCCGGCCTAGGCCGGATAGCGTCGTTGCGAAGAATTAGAGCTGCGGCAGCGCGAATTCGGCAGGGGTTGCTTCGTCAATCGCCTGCACTGTTTCCTGCACCTCGACGCCCGACTTGGGAAACAGCAGTGGGGCCATGGCAAAGCCGACGATGACGGCGATCAACATGCCCCAGCCCGCGAGCGCCTTGTGCTTCTCGATGAAGGCATTGGCGGCAGGGCCAAAGAAGTAGAACAGCCCGCAAGGGATGAAGTAGCGCGCGGCGCGCCCGATCAGACCGTAGAAAATGAAGGTCCAGATATCGAGGCCGGCCACACCGCTGGTGATGGTGATTACCTTGTAGGGGATCGGCGAGACAGCGCCGATCAGCACCATCAATGGGCCATTGTCGTTAAAGCTCTGCTGCAGTGAGTTGAAGCCGCCACCAGCGCCGTAGAAGTCAATGATCGGGCGACCGACTGCATCGAACAGGAAGTAGCCGATAGCGTATCCGGCAAGGCCGCCTGCGACCGAGGAAACGGTGCAGATGGCGGCAAGGCGCCAGGCGCGCAGTCGATTGGCCACGATCATCGGGGCCAACATGATTTCCGGGAAGATTGGCAGGATCATCGCTTCGAGGAAGCACAGCAAAGCCAGGATAGGCTCCGCAAGGCGATGCTGAGTCGCCAATTTTAGGCGGTCATAGAGCTTTAGCTTAGTGGGTTGGGTGGTGCTATCTGACATGCGGCCTTTGGGAGCTGATAAGCAGTTACTGCGCCAGAATATATTGATTGGCTAACGCAACGTATATGGTCACGACAGCGCAGCGATGACATTTGCGTCAATAACCCCGTGTCCGGTCCACAACATTGATCAAAGGCTTGCCTGCCTCGTGGTCTTTGAGGACCTTGGAGAAGTAGGTGACGCCCGTAGTTTCGTTGGAAATAGCGGCAATATGGGGCGTGATGTAGCAGTTCTCGATGTCCCACAGTGGGCTGTCGGCGGGCAGCGGCTCAACCTCGAAAACATCAAGGCTTGCAGCGCCCAATGTTCCATCGGCGAGCGCTTTGACGATATCGGCCTCGCGCTGGTGTCCACCGCGCGCCGCGTTGACGATGACAGGGCCGCCGTCGAGCTTGCCGCGCCGCAATTTGCGGAACGTCTCATAGTTGAGAATGCCGGTGGTTTCGGCGGTCAATGGCAACAGGTTCACCAGAATGTCGGTGCCAGAGAGAAATTCATCCAGCGTTGCATTGCCCGCGAAGCCCTCGACGCCCGCGATATCCTTGGGCGAACGGCTCCAACTACGCAGGGTAAAGCCCAGCGGCTTGAGCCGCGCCACTGCATCCTGCCCGAGCACGCCCATGCCCATGATCCCGACGGTCGTTTCCGAGGCCGCGGGCGGATAAAGTTGGCTCCAGCGATGTGCCTTCTGGTCAGCCCTGAAGCGGGTATAGAGGCGGTGGTGCATGGTGACATGGGCCACCACATAATCGCTCATGCGCTGGCTGAGATCGTCATCGACAAAGCGTGCGATCGGCACATTGGGTAGCTTGGGGTTTTTGAGCATGGCGTCGACACCGGCTCCCAGCGAGAAGATCGCCGTGAGATGGTTCAGCCCGTCAAAGGCGTCAGCTTTGGGTTTCCACACGAAGAGATAGCGCACGTCATCCGGGTTGAAGTCATCCCCGCGCTGAACCACGGGGTAGGACCCAAGAACCTCGCGGAACCGCCGGGCCCAGCTGGCTTCATCGACATCGGACAGGTGCAACAAAAGCATTGGAATTCCTCAACAAAAAAGCCGCGCCAAATGAGGGCGCGGCTTGTGATCTGTTCTGCGGTGCGTCGGCTTACTGTGCCGGAGTTGCGGGTGCTGCCTCGGTGCCGCTGGTGGTGGGCGTGCCCTCTACCTGCGTTTCATCCTGAGTGGTCGTCGGCGTCGCCGTTGGTGCAGCTGGCTCGGCAGCGGCCGGAGCCGCTTCAGTTGCCGCTGGAGCGGCAGCAGGTTCAGCCGCTGGCGCAGCTTCTGCCGGGGCAGCCGGTTCAGCAGCTGCTGGCTCAGCCGCGGCTGGCGCTTCTTCCGCAGCAGGGGCTTCTTCAGCGGCTGGGAACGGCACTGGGTTGGCAGACAGGGTCTGCAGGTATGCCAGGATGTCCGCGCGTTCTTCAGCGGTACGGATGCCGGCAAAGTTCATCTTGGTCTTTGGAACGTAATCGCTTGGCTTGGTCAGGAAGTGATTGAGGTTCTCATAGGTCCAGGTGTCGCCAGCAGCGTGGTGCGCCAGCATGCCATCGGAGTATGCGAAGTCAGGCAGCGAGCCTTCGGCGCGACCGACGATATCAAACAGGTGCGGGCCCTGCTTGTTGGGTTCACCTTCGCCGAAGTTGTGGCACGACTGGCACTTCTTGACGGCAGCAGCGCCCTTTTCGACGCTGGCCTTGGCCAGAAGGATGCCAAGTGGCACTTCGGGTGCGGCATCAACAGGCGCGCTGGCTTCAGCCACGACGGGCTCTGGCAGGGCATAGCCCGGGCCCCGATCCTCGATCGGATGATAAATAGCCTCGGCAACGAAGCCGACACCCATGACAAACAAAAGAGTGCCAAGGACGGCGCCCATGATCTTGTTAAGCTCGAACGAATCCATTTGGTCTCTCTGCCAGTCCATCCCCGTCGGACGATAATCGAACCCGCCCCAACTTTCGATATCCCAATGGAATAGCCAACGGAATATCGCCTCAACGGAGGGGCTCGACGCGCGCGGAAGATAGTCGCAACACCCAAATCGTGCAACCGTGCAAACCCGACCTGCGACAATTCCTCGCCCACGAGCCCTCGCGGGCGCGCCTCAGGTTCAATTGACTCCGCTCCCGCCGGGGTTCAAAAGCCTCATCGCCTATAGGATACGGACCTCCGTCATGACCAAAAAGATCGCTTTTCAGGGTGAGCCGGGCGCATTCAGCCATGCCGCCTCCAACAATCTGTTCCCCGGTGAAGAAGCTATCGGCTGCGTGACCTTTGAGGAAACCATCGCCGCCGTGCAGTCGGGCCGCGCCGACTATGCCGTCGTGCCGGTGGAAAACTCGCTCTATGGTCGCATTACCGACATCCACCACCTACTGCCGGCAAGTGGTCTCTTTATTATTGGCGAGACCTATCTGCGCGTCGAAATGAATCTGTTGGGCGTGCCCGGTGCTACGCTGGACGACGTGAAGTCTGTGCAGTCTCTTTCGGTGGCGCTCGGCCAGTGCCGCAAATTCATTTCGGACAATGGCTTCCACACCATTAATGCAGTGGATACCGCCGGATCGGCCCGCGAAGTCGCCGAAAAGGCCGACAAATCAGTCGCCGCCATCGCCTCGCGCTTTGCCGCCGAAATCTACGGTCTGACCGTTCTCGCCTCCAATATCGAGGACGCCGCACACAATACCACGCGTTTCCTTGTGCTTTCGCGCGACAAGGCTGAGGCGCCGCAGGGTGACAAGGTCAAGACGACCTTTGTATTCCGCGTGCGCAACGTGCCCGCAGCTCTCTATAAAGCCATGGGCGGTTTCGCCACCAATGGCGTCAACATGACCAAGCTCGAAAGCTATATGGTCGGCGGCGCGTTCACCGCGACTCAATTTTACGCCGATATCGAGGGCCACCCCTCCGATCCAGGCGTCGTGCACGCATTTGAGGAGCTTGGTTTTTTCACTGACCAGTTCCGCATCTTGGGCGTTTACCCGGCCGCAGCCGCCAAATAGGTGCACACACCTGCGCCCCATGCTCAATTGACACTGGGGCCTTGCCCGTTATGGTCCCGCTCGCATTCTATTTCTGAGGAATAACGCCATGTCGCATGTCGATCTTGCCAAGACCATTGATGCCGCCTTTGAGGCGCGTGCAGAGGTCAATTTCGGCACCAAAGGCGAGGTCCGGGATGCAGTGGAAACTGCGCTTTGGCTGCTCGATAGCGGCACTGCGCGCGTCGCTGAAAAGCGTGACGGCGAATGGCAGGTCAACCAGTGGCTCAAGAAGGCCGTGCTGCTGTCCTTCCGTCTCAATGACAATGAGATGATGGCTGGTGGCCCACAGGGCTCGGCTTGGTGGGACAAGGTGCCCTCCAAGTTCGAAGGCTGGGGCGAAAAGAACTTCCGCGATGGCGGCTTCCGTTCTGTCCCCGGCGCGATTGTTCGCCGCTCGGCCCATATCGGCAGGGGCGTCATTCTGATGCCCAGCTTCGTCAATCTCGGCGCTTACGTTGATGAAAACACTATGGTCGACACCTGGGTAACCGTCGGCTCCTGCGCACAGATCGGCAAGAACGTTCATATTTCGGGCGGCGTCGGCATTGGTGGCGTGCTTGAGCCGCTGCAGGCCGGTCCCGTCATCATCGAGGACAATTGCTTTATCGGCGCGCGCTCCGAGGTCGTCGAAGGCGTTGTTGTCGGCGAGGGCGCGGTGATCTCGATGGGCGTGTTCATCGGCGCATCCACCAAGATCGTTGATCGCGCGACCGGCGAAGTCCACATCGGCAAGGTGCCACCCTATTCGGTGGTTGTGTCGGGTTCGCTCCCCGGTAAGCCGCTGCCGAATGGCGAGCCCGGTCCAAACCTGTACTGCGCCGTCATCGTCAAGACGGTCGATGCTCAGACCCGCAGCAAGACCGGCATCAACGAATTGCTGCGCGACTGACCGTATCTGGCGGGAAAACATCGAGTCACCTAGACTAGTGCGTGCCGGAAGGGTCCCGGCATGCACTATTCGAGGGAAACTTATGGATAAAATAGTGTCGCTGCTGACCACCACTGATGGTCGCATAGGTCGGCAGCAATGGTGGCTTGGTGCTATCCTGATCGGAGTCATCAGCATCGCGCTGATGTTTATTGTGTCGGCCCTTGGTCTTGGTGCCAACGAATCCTCGCTTCGTTGGACCTCGTTCATTATCGGCTTGATCCTGATCTATCCCGCCTATTGCCTGGGCTTGAAGCGTCGCTGGGATCGGGACAATAACGGGCTCGATCTCAAAATCCTGCTGGGCCTGTCTGTGCTCAGCAGTCTTATCCAGACGCTCGGTATTGGCCTCACCCCAACGGACATCGGCAACGGAATTATCGTGCAACAACCCGCCATCTGGCTGAATGTTTTGCAGCTCCCAATCGCGGTGTTTGCTTTGTACGTTTTCGTGCAGCTTGGCTTCCTCAAAGGCACCTCCGGCTCCAATTCCTATGGCGCCGATCCGCTGCAATATCCTGAAACGGTCTGACACAAGAAGAACGGGATTGCCTCGTGACTGATACCTCTGCGGGCGATCCCGTCCGACTGCTCGAAAGCCTCATTGCCTGCCCTTCGGTGACACCGGAGGAAGCGGGAGCGCTGGACCTGCTCGAGCGTGAACTGACCGCTTCGGGTTTCGCGGTGACGCGGCTGCGCTTTGAGGGCGATGGCTCCTATCCCGTCGACAATCTTTTTGCCGTGCGTGGCAATTCCGGTCGCCGCCTGCTGTTTGCCGGGCACACCGATGTGGTGCCGCCCGGCGACCTCGCCAACTGGACCAGCGATCCCTTCGTGCCACGCCAGGCCGATGGCAAACTCTACGGTCGTGGCGCTGCGGATATGAAATCGGGCATCGCGGCCTTTGTCGCCGCCGCCGCTGCCATTCCCGCCGATGCCGGCACCATCATGCTCGCAATCACCAACGACGAGGAAGCCGACGCCATCAACGGCACCGCCAAGTTGATGGCTTGGGCAGAGCAACAGCAACACGGCTTTGATTTCGCCATCGTGGGCGAACCCAGCTCGTCTGCAACGCTGGGCGACAGCATCAAGATCGGCCGTCGCGGCTCGCTCTCTGGACTGGTCGTGGTCGAGGGCACGCAAGGCCACGTCGCCTATCCCGATCGCGCCAACAATCCACTGCCCACCCTCGCGCGGATTGTCACCGCGCTGAGCGACGTGACGATTGATGCGGGTACCAAGCACTTCCCGGCCAGCAATCTGGAAGTCACCACCATCGACGTGGGCAACCCTATCTCCAACGTCATCCCCGCCAAGGGCAGCCTGCGGTTCAACATCCGCTACAACGACCTTTGGACGCCGGAAACGCTGGCCGAATGGGTGCGTGAGCGCATCGCCAGCGTTGATCACAACGGCGCCAAGGTCAGCTTCAGCATTCCTGGTGCGCCGTCACGTTCCTTCCTGTCGCCACTCAGTGCCGATGTGGAAACCCTCGGCGATGCCATTGCGGCCGTCGCCGGTAAGCGCCCGGAACTGTCGACTGGCGGCGGCACCTCGGACGCGCGCTTCATCGCCCAATATGGGCCGGTGGTGGAATGTGGCCTTGTCGGCTCTTCTATGCATAAGGCGGACGAGCACATCCTGATCTCCGACCTGGTCGGGTTGACGGAAATCTATCGCGGCTTCATGGCCCGCTTCTTCGGGCTCGGCGCATGAAGATCTGGTCCGCCATCAGCCGCGCCTTTTTGGGCTGGCTCTTGATCATCAAGGGCGACACAGGTTGGCGTGAGCACTTCACCATCAGTGTGGCCGGGTTTGCTACTGCCCTGGTCGTCTTCCTGTTCTTCGGTTTTCTGGCGATCGCGGCAGCATCGACCTATCAAGGCATGCCCGGTGTGCTCGGTATTCTCGACGCGCTCTTGGCCCAGTGTCTGTGGATAGCCGCAATCCTGATTTCGATCCGGGTCACTGCCGCGATCCTGAAGTCAAAAACCAAGACCTTCGAGCTGCTCATCCCGGCGATCTATTTGATGGTCGCCTATCTGTTGGTTGGTTCGGTTCTTAATCTCGTGCTGCCACTGGCTGTACTTTTGGTCAGCGTGGCGCTGCTCTATCCGTTTTACAGATTGGGCCGTGTTGCGGGCGGTTGGCCTTGGGCCAATGCTGCGGCATTTGCGGTTCTGACGGTCGTACTTCTTGTCGGATTGCCCTGGGCGCTCTACATGCTGTCCAGCACTGCCGCTCCCTTAGCCTGATTATCGAGGTAAGCCCTTGGCCAACACGACCACGTCCTTCCTCGATGAGTTTGTTTCCGCGGCGCGCGGCTGTTTTGCGCTGTTGGTCGGCAATCGGCAGGCATCGTCATATTTTGACTTCCGTCAGACCGGTCTCGTCGGCTCCTTCATTGCCCTGATGATCGGCCTCGCCGTGCAGGCCTTCGGCCCGCAACTGCTGGGTCATCCTTCTCCCAAGGGTATTGCCAGCGGCCTGCTGATCCTGTCGGCCCTTGTGCTGGCGGTGCAATTTGGCGCCGCCTGGCTGGTGCTGCGCTGGATGGGCCGAAGTGACGGCTTTGTGCCCTTCATCGTGGCGCAAAACTGGGTCGCTCTGTTTCAGAGCATTCTGGCAGTTGCCATTATCGTCTTCATTGGCGAGCCCTTCGTCATCGCACCTGGCTCAGAAGTGGCGCAGCTGACCTCCGCCAGCATTCCCTATATTGTGCTGGGCATTGCCGCACTGGTCGTGTCGGTCAATATCGCACGCCTGATCTTGACGCTGCGTCCGCGCCATGTGGCGGCCTTCGTCATCGCGCAGTTGCTGACGGCTTTGTTCCTGCAGCCGATCCTGGCTGCACTTGTCTAATAGTCGACGTGGGTGAGAAACAAACCTGCTGACGGCGCCATGGCGCCGCAGCGACTGCGGTCGCGTGCGTCGAGCGCGGCGCGAACATCCTGCGGTTTCCACTTGCCCTCGCCCACCAGCTTGAGCGAGCCCACCATAGAGCGCACCTGATGGTGAAGGAAACTACGGGCGCTGGCGACGATGATGATGTGGTCGAGCTCGCGCCGCACCGATAGCACGTCGAGTGTACGCAGCGGCGACTTGGCCTGACAGTCTGACGAGCGGAAGGTCGTGAAGTCATGCAGGCCAGTGATCATGCCGGCGGCATAGTCCATCGCATCGGCATCAAGCGGCATCGGCAACTGCCAGACATGATTGCGCTCGATGACCGCCGGGGCCCGACGATTGAGGATACGATACTCATAGTGCCGTGCCAGCGCCGAAAACCGCGCCTCAAAATCATCGCCAACCGCTTCGACCTTGAGGATCGCTACCGGATGGGGGCGCAGGTGATGGTTCAGCGCCTCGCGAATGCGGAACGGGTCCCATTCCTTGCTGAGATCGAAATGCGCAACCTGGCCCAGCCCATGCACGCCCGTATCGGTGCGCCCGGCGGCTTGCGTATTCACCGTCTCGCCGGAAAACAGCATGATTGCCCGCTCCAGCACCTGCTGCACACTGATCTGCGACACCTGACGCTGCCACCCGAAAAAGGGCGTGCCGTCATATTCGATGGTGAGCTTGTAGCGCGGCATTAGAGAACGGTCGGCGGCAGCGTGCCCGCGCCGCGCAGGAAGGTGGCCGCATCCATAGCGCCCTTGCCCTCGCGCTGCACCTGGGTCAGACGCACGGCGCCGGTACCACAAGTAATCGTCAGATCACCAAGGATCGTCCCAGGCACGCCGTTGCCAGCGCCCAGCGTCGAACGCAGTGCCTTGACGCGCACGGGCTTGCCACCCAGCTCGATCTCAAACCATGCGCCGGGGAAGGGGGAGAGGCCGCGAATGTGGTTGTGGACCTCTTCGGCCGGGCGCGACCAGTCGATGCGCGCCTCTGCCTTTTCGATCTTCTTGGCGTAGTTGGCGCCGTCTTCGCTCTGCGGCGTGAAATCCATGCTGCCGCGGTCAATCGCAGCCAGTGCACGCCCCATCAGATCAGCGCCAACGCGCATCATGGTGTCGTGCAGCTCGCCCGCCGTCATGTCGGGGCCAATCGGGATCACCTCACCGAGGCCAACCGCGCCGGTATCGAGCCCTTCGTCCATCTGCATCACCATGACGCCGGTCTGGCTGTCACCAGCCATCACCGCGCGCTGAATAGGTGCAGCACCGCGCCAGCGCGGCAAGAGCGAACCATGCAGGTTGATGCAGCCAAGGCGCGGCGCATCGAGAATGGGCTTGGGCAGCAGCAGGCCATAGGCCACTACGACCGCCAGATCGGCATCATGCAGCGCAAACACGCCCTGCTCGTCCGCACCCTTGAGCGAGCGCGGCGTAAACACCGGAATACCAAAACCTTCCGCCGCCACATGCACCGGCGACTTGCGCTCTTCCTGCCCACGGCCAGCCGGTTTGGGAGCACGCGTATAGACCGCGACGACCTCATGACCCGACGAAACGATCTCGGTCAGCGTCGGCACGGAAAAGTCGGGCGTACCCATGAAGATGACGCGCATGGTGGTGGCTCCTCTGCCGTGGGCTCGCGCCCGAGATATCCAACCACCGTCATTGCCGGGCTTGTCCCGGCAATCCATGGCTCAGCACAGAATTAGGTCACCGGTACGAGCCCGATGATTGCGACAACCAAATACTGGCGCTTAGCCAGCGGCTCGCTTGGCCTGCTTGTCGAACTTTTTGATCACGCGGTCGCGCTTGAGGCGGCTCAGATAGTCGATGTAGAGCACGCCATCGAGGTGATCGAGTTCGTGCTGAATGCAGACGGCAAGCTTGCCTTCGGCTTCCAGCGTCACTTCCTTGCCCTCGAGATCGGTATAGTTCACCGTCACGTCGTTCGGGCGCTCGACCTCGTAGTAGAGCTCGGGGATCGACAGGCAACCTTCTTCAGTCACCTGGATCTGCTCACCAAAGTGAGTGATCTCGGGATTGATCATCACCAGCGGCGTCGGGGTTTCGCCCTCGGCTGCCAGGTCCATCACCACGATGCGCTTCATCACGCCGATCTGCGGCGCAGCCAGGCCAATGCCGGGTGCGTCGTACATAGTTTCGAGCATGTCCGCAGCGAGGGTCTTGATCTCGGCATCGACCTCTTCAATGGGATCGGCGACAGCGCGCAGGCGCGCATCAGGAATGACGAGAATGGGGCGGATAGCCATGGCAAAGTGTCCAGCGAAAACGGATTTGCCTCTCGATATGGTATTTAACGCGCCGCGGTCAACTCTTGCTGTGGACTAATGAGAACATTCCGCGAACGTTCGAATCGGGATATGCATGGCAAATGGACAACATGCTCTTCACTCTCGGCGACTTCCCGGTAACCACTTTTCTGGCGGTGCTGGTCGGCTTGCTCGCTGTCCTTTTTGTGCTGGGCGCGGTTATCGTCGGCATGGGCGGCGCGGCGCGACGCATTGCGGCGGCAGGTGATGAAGCGCGAACGCAGCTGAAGGCGGGCTATGAAGTCCGGCTGGCCGAGCGCGATGCGCGGATTGCGTCGCTGGACGGCCAGATCAGCGCCGAGCGTGAACGGGCTCGCGATGCTCTCGATGCCGAAAAGGAAAAAAGCGCCGACTTTTACGCTGAGCTTTCGGCGATCAAGGCGCGTCTGGTCGAGCAGAAGCAGCAATCGGAAGCCAATCTGTCGCGGTTTCTCGACGCGCGCCAGCAGATGACTGACGAGTTCAAGGCCATTGCCGGTGATGTCCTCAAGAGTCACGGAGAGACTTTTTCGAAACAGAACCGTGAGCAGGTGGATACGCTTCTCAAGCCGCTACAGGACAAGATCGGGGAATTTCACCTCGGCCTCGCCCGAGATCGCGCGACAATGAGTGAGCAGATCCGCGCTTTGCTTGAAAGCAATGTGCAGATCACCACGGAGGCGCATAATCTGACGCGGGCGCTCAAGAGCAATGCTCAGACGCAGGGCGCCTGGGGCGAAATGATCCTTGGGACAATCCTCGAACAATCGGGTCTGCGTGAGGGTGAGCAATATATCACCCAGCAGAACCATGCTGGCGAAGACGGCGGTCGGGTGCGCACCGACGTCGAAATCCTGATGCCCAATGACGATAGGCTGGTCATCGATTCTAAAGTTTCGCTGACGGCCTTTGAAGCCTACACCAACGCGGAAGACGATAGCCGTGCCCAGCATCTGGCGGCGCATATTCTATCGGTGCGCAATCACATCAAAACCTTGGGCGACAAGACCTACCATCGTCATGCGCGATCCAGCCTCGACTATGTGATGATGTTCGTGCCGATCGAGTCTGCCTTGGCCACAGCGATTCAGGCTGATGCCAAGCTCGTTGAATACGGCATGAGCCAGGGCGTGATGCTGACGACGCCGACGACGCTGATGACCGTTTTGCGCACCGTGCGCAATGTATGGGACATTGAAAAGCGCCATCGCAATGCCGACGAAATCGCCGACCGGGCGGGCCAGCTTTACGACAAGGTAGCCGGGTTTCTGGCCAGCATGGATAAGCTCGATGCCAATCTGGACAAGGCGCGGCAAAGTTTTGACGATGCGAAGGGGCAACTCTCTAGCGGCCGCGGCAACGTGGTGCGTCAGGTGGAAATGCTCCGGGAACTGGGTGCGAAATCGAGCAAGGTACTGCCAGGCAATTGGCATGGCGGCGAAGAGGCCCCCGCGCTGCGGCTGGTCGGGATCGACGAGCCCGGTGATCTCGCCTGAGGCCGTGCTGTCTTTGTGATCGAACCGGCTGGGCCATGATGCGTTGTTTCTGTTCAACCAGCATCAGGAGACCATCATGGCGCAGCACCACGACCATCACGGCACTATGGTGCCACAGGATACCAATTTTGATAACGCCGACCAGCCTGGCATCGCCCAGCCCTATGCGCAGGCCGAGGTCGAAGAATTGCTCTATGGCGACGACCGCCCGGCCAGCGAACGTCTGGCGCGCTTGCGCGAATTGCGCGAGGAAGCCGGGATTCGTGAAAGCGGCGATTGGGGCGGCAACGACCCAGCGGCGCTGCTCGAGGAAATCGAGCGGGCGATTGATGAGCTTAGCGCGACCATCGCCAATGCCGACGACATCGAAGATTACTCTGCCCTTCAGGCGCCGTTGGACCGTGACCCGGCCGATCGTCTGGATGCTCTGTCACCCGACGATGTCGATGCGCGCTTTGCCATTGAGGGTGAAGATGATGGCGATGAGTTCGGTCCGCTTGACGACACCGAGTGGGATGAGGGCGATGACTTTCGCCCCGAGCGCGGCGTCCACTAGCGGCTTGGTCGCACTGGCTAAATTTCGGTGCGGGCCTTGAGCGCCTGGCTCAGCGTGCCCTCATCGAGATAATCAAGTTCCCCGCCCACGGGTACGCCGTGTGCGAGGCGCGTGACCTTGAGCCCGCTGCCGGTGAGGCGGTCGGTGATGTAGTGGGCCGTGGTCTGGCCCTCGACGGTGGCGTTGACGGCCAAGACGATCTCGCGGAACTCATGGGCACGCGCAACCAGCGCGTCGACGGTGAGATCGTCGGGTCCCACGCCGTCGAGGGGAGACAGCACCCCGCCGAGGACGTGATATTTGACCTGCCCGACCCCGGCGCGCTCCAGCGCCCAGAGGTCCGCAACATCTTCCACCACAATGAGAATTCCGCTGTCACGCCGGGGATCGGCGCAGATCGTGCAGGGGCTTGCGGTGTCGATATTGCCGCAAACTTCGCACGTGCGTACGGCGACAACCGCGCGATCCAGCGCGGCCGACAGCGGGATCATCAGCTGTTCTTTTTTCTTGATCAGCTGCAACACAGCCCGGCGTGCCGAGCGGGGGCCGAACCCGGGAAGGCGGGCCATGAGCTGAATCAGCTGTTCAATTTCGGGTCCGCCGGAAGCCATTTTCTCGTTAACTCAAGGCCGAATTGGCTAGCACACTGTTAGCGTTTGCGCCGGAAAGTGCGGATTCTAGAATGGCAGTTTCATGCCCGGAGGCAGAGGCAGGCCGGCGGTCACTTCGGACATGCGCTGCTGCATTTCGGCTTCCGACTTTGCCTTGGCGTCGTTGTGGGCAGCAAGGATCAGGTCCTCGAGCACTTCGACATCGTCTTCCTTGAACAGGGACGGATCGATCTTGAGACCCTTCATCTCTCCCTTGCCGCTGAGCGACACGACGACAAGACCGCCGCCGGAGCGCCCTTCAGCGACGAGATTGGCGAGGTCGGCCTGCATGGCCTCCATCTTGCCTTTCATCTCGCTGGCGGCCTTCATCATACCCATGATGTCTTTCATTCGTCGTCCTCTTCAGGTGGGGGCGGGGGCACGTCGGGTTGCGCGGTGGTGGCGTCATCGCGCACCGTCACGTTCACCACCTTGGCGCCGGGAAATGTCTCAAGAATGGCTTTGACCAGAGGATCTTCATGCGCTGCAGCGTGAGCGGCTTCAACCTTCTGCTCTTTTTCCTGCCTGATGGTCAGCCCTTCAGGCGGCTTGGTCGACACCATGACCAGCCAGCGCTGGCCGGTCCAAAGCTGCAACCGGGCAGAAAGCGTCGCGATAATGGCTGGATCGGTGCCTTCGCTCAGCGCCACTTCAATGCGGCCCTGCTCGAACGAAATCGGGCGCATCTGGCCCTCGAGCGCCAACCGCACCAGAACGTCACGCTTGGCAGTCGCCAGCGCGATCAGTTCCTTGTAACTGGCAACAGTCGCCATCGCGGGCTGAACCTGCGCCTGCGGTACGCTCGGCTGGGTCGCCACGGCTTCGGTCGAAATCGGCTGGGGCGCCTCAAGGCGCATGGCCGACGGCCCACCCGATGGACCACGCCCGATCGGTGCGCTTTGCTGTGGCATTGGCGCCGGGGCAGGCTGATTGGACAGCTTGGCGATTAAATCGTCAGGGCTGGGCAAGTCCGCGGCATAGGCCAGCCGGATCAGCACCATCTCGGCGGCCTGCAGACCATTATTGGCCCGCGCCACTTCTTCGTGCCCCTTGAACAGGATCTGCCAGGCCCGCGTCAGCGCCCGCATCGGCAGGCGGCCAGCCAGATCGGCACCGCGCTTGCGCTCATCGGGGGTCAGTGACACGTCATCGGCGGCGGCAGGCACCACCTTGATGCGGGTCACGAGATGGGTGAAGTCGGCGAGATCAGCGACCAATGTCTGCGGGTCGGCGCCCATGTCATAGAGCGAGCGCATCGTGGTGATGGCGTCGCCAATGCGGCCCCCCATCAATTCCTCGAACAGATCGATAATGCGGGCCCTGTCACCAAGACCCAGCATGGCTTTGACCGTGGCAGCCGTCACCGTGCCATTGCCATGGGCAATCGCCTGATCGAGTAGGCTGAGATTGTCACGCGCCGAGCCTTCGCCCGCGCGCACGATCATCGCCAGCGCCTCGGGCTCAAAGCTGATGCCTTCCTGACCCAGAATGGATTCGAGGTAGGCCGACATGATCTCGGGCGTGATGCGGCGCAGATCGAAACGCATGCACCGGCTGAGGATCGTCACCGGCACCTTGCGAATTTCGGTGGTGGCGAAGATGAACTTTACGTACGGCGGCGGCTCTTCCAGCGTTTTCAGCAGGCCGTTAAAGGCGGCTGTGGAGAGCATGTGCACTTCGTCGATGACATAGACTTTGTACGGCGCGGACGACGGCGCGTATTTCACCGAGTCGATGATTTCGCGGATGTCGTTGATGCCGGTATTGGAGGCGGCGTCCATTTCGATGACGTCCACATGGCGGCCTTCGATAATGGCGCGGCAATGCTCCCCCTCTACGCTCAGATCGAGCGTGGGGTGGGGCCCGCTGGCATCTTCATAGTTGAAGGCACGCGCCAGAATACGCGCTGTCGTGGTCTTGCCCACGCCGCGCACGCCGGTGAGGATAAAGGCGTGATGGATGCGGTTCTGCGCAAAGGCATTGCCCAGCGTCTGGACCATCGCATCCTGTCCGACAAGTGTCGTGAAGTCGCGCGGACGATATTTCCGGGCGAGGACGAGATAGGGCGACGAAGGGGAATCGGGACCAGCCATTTCGCTTTCTTACCACATTGGGTGGGAAAGCCTCTGCTTGGGCTGCGCAAAGCAGCTTAAATAGGCAAAAGGCCGAAGTAGGAGGCTGGCATCGACCCGTGAAGGTCTCGTTGGGGCTGCTTCCTTCCGGACCTGACCCGGTTGGCGAGGAACACGTCCGCGCCAACCTCCCGCTGGCTATATGCGAATAAATTACGTCTGTGGCAAGACCTCAGACGTCTTGTTGATAGGCTTTGGGTGGATGCACAAGCGTCACCAGCACTACGGAGATCAACATCAGCAGATACCAGGAGCCCAATTTGCCCCAGCTGACCATGGCCCAGCCATCGGACTGGTTGGGATAAATCCAGGCCCGCGACCATGTTCCGATATTCTCGCCAATCCAGATGAACAGCGCCACCAGCAGGAAAGCCAGCAACATCGGCATGCGATGGCGGAAGCGAAAGACCCGGTAATGCATCTGGCTCCGCCAGTAGAGCAGCACAACTGCGGCAAACAGCACCCAACGGAAATCCGCAATAAAATGGTGGGTGAAAAAGTTGGCATAGATGGCGACGGCTAAGACGATCGTCGCCCAGACCGGCGGGTAATGGGAAAACCTGATGTCGAAAATGCGTTGGATACGCGCCATGTAGGAGCCGACACAGGCATACATGAAGCCCGAAAACAGCGGCACCCCGCCGATCCGCAGCATGGCGTCTTCTGGATAGATCCAGGAGCCGGCAGCGGTCTTGAACAGCTCCATTCCCGTCCCCACCAAATGAAAGATCAGGATCACCTTGGCCTCGTTGAGCGTTTCAAGCCGAAACACCAACATGCCGATCTGGATCACCAGCGCCGCGACGAACCAGGCGTCGTAGCGGGCAATGCCGATATCGGGCCACCACAGCCGCGTGACGAGGATCATGCCCAGCATCAGCCCACCGAAGAGGCACGCCCAAGCCTGTTTCAGCCCAAACACCAGGAACTCGACCACGCCATCGGCGACACGTCCGCGCGGCAGGCGCGCCAGCAGCTGATGGGCCGCATTATCAATGCGTTCTTCCAAACTCGTGAACTGGTTCACTGCCCCCACCACTTGCCCCCTCGACCACGGCTGGTTATGCCCTTTGGAAAATCTACGAATTGTGGCGGACACCTGCTGCGATAAGGGGACTGAGATGGAGAAGCCTGCATGGCCAGACGCCGCCCAACGTCACTGCGCACCTCTCAAGAGGATATTGCTGCCTCCAAGCGCGCGCCTTCGACGCCGCAAACCGAGTCCCATGCTTTCCGCCTGGCTTTTGCCGACGATGATTTCATGACCTCGGAAGACACCCGCGGCATCCGGTTCCAGCTGGAGTATCTCAAGCCTGAATTCCGCATGCGCGAGGCCGGGATCAATTCGACCGTGGTGCTGTTTGGCGGCGCGCGCATTCCTGAGCCGGGCAAGCCTGCCTGGGCTGCGAAAAACGAGACGCAGAAGAAAAACCTTGAAGCCGCCTCGCGTTACTACGAGGAAGCTCGCCGCTTCGCTCAACTGGCCTCAACGGCTTCCAAGGCAAGCGACTACAAGGATTTTGTGGTGGTTACAGGCGGTGGCCCTGGCGTGATGGAAGCCGGCAATCGCGGCGCTGCCGATGTCGGCGCGCCCTCGATCGGTCTCAATATCGTGTTGCCGCATGAGCAGGCGCCCAACCATTATGTGACGCCTGAGCTGAGCTTCAATTTCCACTATTTCGCTACCCGCAAGATCCACTTCCTGATCCGCGCCAAGGCCGTGGCGGTGTTCCCCGGTGGCTTCGGCACGCTGGACGAGTTCTTTGAAACCCTGACGCTGATTCAGACCGGCCGCATGGACAAGGTGCCCCTGCTGCTGTTCGGTGCAGAGTTCTGGAGCAAGGTCATCAACTTCGAGGCTCTGGCCGAAGCAGGCACCATTGCGCCGACAGACCCGGAGCTGTTCTCCATTGTCGACACGGCAGAGGAGGGCTGGGAGGTCATTCGCAAGTTTTATGATTTGCCAGAGGTGACTGTTTAAGTCGCCCACCTATTCCACCCACTGTTGCTGCCCTCGGACTTGATCCGAGGGCCACTTGCAGTCTGGCACAAGCGGCGAAAGGTCCTCGGATCAAGTCCGAGGACAGCCCGGGGTGGAGGTGAGGCTGTGTGTTCAACCGCAAGCACCGCCCCTCATTGCATCGTCTGCAATGGCAGTGTCACACTGGCCCGATAGGCGTCAGGCACGTCGAGACGGGGCTATGCATGGAACAGTTTGATCTTGTGGCCATTGGCAGCGGGCCAGCCGGGCGTCGGGCGGCCATTCAGGCGGCCAAGCTGGGGCGCTCGGTGCTGGTGGTGGAAAACCGCCTGCGGCTCGGCGGCGTGTCGGTCCATACCGGGACCATCCCTTCCAAGACCCTGCGCGAGACGGTGCTGAACCTGTCCGGTTGGCGCGAGCGTGGTTTTTACGGCCTCGCCTATCGCGTCAAAAAGGACATTGAGGGCAAGGACCTTGGCGCCCGTCTGCTCAAGACCCTCGACTATGAAATCGAAGTGCTGGAGCACCAGTTTGCCCGCAATGGCGTGCGGACGCTGGGCGGCGTGGCGCGGTTCGCCGATGCCAATCATCTCGAGGTTTCGACGCCTGACGGCGAGACCACGCGGGTTGGCTTTCTCCACTCCATCATTGCGGTGGGCACGTCCCCGTTCCGGCCGGCCAATATTCCCTTCAACGATCACTCGGTGCTCGACAGCGATAGCTTGGTCACCGAGCCGCGCGTGCCGCGCAGCCTGACGGTGGTTGGCGCAGGCGTCATCGGGCTGGAATATGCGACGATCTTTTCGGCACTCGACGTGCCGGTGACCATTATCGAGCCGCGCGACTCCTATCTCGATTTCATTGATCGCGAGATCATCGAAGAGTTCACCCACGACCTGCGCAAGCGCGGCGTCACCATTCGCCTCGGCGCCAAGGTGGTGAGCGTTGAGCTGGACGAGCAGGGCTGGGCCATCGCCGTGCTGGCCGATGGGCGACGTGTGCGCTCCGACATGTTGCTCTATGCCGCCGGACGCGTCGGCGCGACGGCCGATCTTGGGCTTGATACCTGTGGCGTGGTGGCGGACGACCGGGGGCGCCTCAAGGTCGATCCCCTGACCTTCCAGACGTCGGTGCCGAACATCTACGCGGCGGGCGATGTGATTGGTTTCCCCTCGCTCGCCTCCACCTCAATGGAGCAAGGCCGGATCGCGGCGCTGCACGCGTGTGGCGCGGCGATGCCGAAGGCGCCGGAATTCTTCCCCTATGGCATTTACGCGGTGCCCGAAATCTCCACGGTTGGCCTGACCGAACAAGAGGTGAAGGCCAAAGGTATTCCCTATGAGTGCGGTGTCGCTCGCTTCCGCGAAACCTCGCGGGGGCACATCATGGGGCTGCAATCGGGCATGATGAAGCTGATCTTCTCGCTGGAAAACCGCAAGCTGCTGGGCGCTCATATCGTTGGGGAAGGCGCGACCGAGTTGATCCATATCGGCCAGGCGGTGCTCAATCTGGGCGGTACGCTGGACTACTTCGTCGAGAACGCCTTCAATTATCCAACGCTGGCCGAGGCCTACAAGATTGCGGCGCTCGACGCGTGGAACCGCATGCCCCGCACAACGCCGGTTGCGCCAATCGCTTAAAGGGTAATTCTGCCTACTGGCGCGCCGCTTTTGCCGGACTTAGGATCGCTCCCGATTTGAGGGGCAATCCTATGGCCGAACAGTTTGACGCCATCATCATCGGAGCGGGCCAGTCGGGCCCTTTCCTCGCAGCCAGACTGGCCGAAAAAGGCCAGTCCGTTGCGCTGATCGAGCGTGAGCATCTGGGCGGAACCTGCGTCAACGATGGCTGCACGCCCACCAAGACCCTGGTAGCCAGCGCTCGTGCAGCCTGGGCAGCGCGCCGGGCCGGGGACTTTGGCGTGGTGGTCAAAGGGCCCGTGACTGTCGATATGCGGCAGGTCAAGGCGCGCAAGGACAAGGTGGTCAACGCCTCCGTCACCAGCCTCTCTGACTGGCTGGGTGGCATGAAGACGCTGCAGTACATTCAGGGCGAGGGGCGCTTCGTGTCGCCAACTGAGGTGGCGGTGGACGGTCGTATTCTCACTGCGCCGCGCATTTTCATCAATACCGGCGCCACCGCCAGCGTGCCCGATTGGCCGGGCCTGAACACCGTTCCCTATCTGACCAACACCACAATGATGGACCTCGACACGCTGCCGAGCCATCTCATCATCGTTGGCGCCAGCTATATTGGGCTGGAATTTGCGCAGATGTATGCGCGCTTTGGCTCCAAGGTCACGGTGATCGAACGGGGCAGCCGCGCCGCGACGCGTGAGGACCCCGATATTTCGGCCTCCATCCGCTCCATCCTTGAGGCTGAGGGCGTCACGTTTCTTTTTGGTACCACGGTGGAGGCGGTGTCGCGGGCCGGCAATGGTGTGCTGATGTCGCTCAAGGACAGCCAGCGCCGCTCGTCGGTCGAGTGTTCGCACCTGCTGGTCGCGCTGGGCCGCACGCCCAATACTGGCCAGCTCAATCTATCCGCTGCTGGCCTTGAGACAGACGCCAAGGGCTATATCCCAGTCGATGATCATCTGCGCACCAAGGTTGCCGGCATCTGGGCGATGGGGGACGTGAATGGGCGCGGTGCCTTCACCCATACCTCCTACAACGACTTTGAGATCGTTGCGGACAATCTCGTGGATGGCGGCAAACGCTCGATTGCGGGTCGCATTCCCGTCTACGGCCTGTTCATCGACCCGCCGCTGGGCCGCATCGGCATCACCGAGACGGAGGCGCGAAAACTGGGTCGCAAGGTGCTGATGGGCGCCATGCCGATGGCGCGGGTCAGCCGCGCCAAGGAACGCGGCGAGACCCAAGGGCTAATGAAGGTGCTGGTCGATGCCGAAACCAAAAAGGTTCTCGGGGCCGCCATTCTGGGCATTGGCGGCGATGAGATCGTCCACTCACTGCTGCAACTGATGGCGGCGGGCACGCCTTACACCACCATGATGCACACCGTACACATCCATCCAACGGTGACGGAGCTGATCCCGACCCTGCTGGCCGATCTCAAGCCGCTCGATTAGGGGCTGGGGAGGGCGACATCGTCCCGCCCCACCGCGTCACCCTTGGGCCTGATCCGGGGGCTCTTCACATGCCGGGCGTTTTGAAACACCCTCGGGTCGCGCCCGAGGGTGACGATCTGTGGTTGTTTGACCGCCTAGCGTCAAACGTCGCGCGAGAGGATGAAATCGCGTTCCGTGGCGAGGCCGTGCCATTCATTGGGGATTTCGCTGTCGAAGATCAGGGTGTAGGGGCCCTTGTAACCGGCCTCTTCCGCCAGTGCGACGCATTGGCCGAAATCGGCTTCGTCGAGATCGCCGTCGATGAAGCTGGCCTTGGCGTGGCAGAGCTCGGCCCGGCCAAAGATCGACTTGAGATCGGAATACTTGGTCTCGCCACCCCAGTTGCCGAAATCGCCCATCAGGCCAATGCGGCCATCAAGCTTGTCGAGCAGGTAGTGCACATGGGCCGGCTCAGCCAAAAGGTCGAACCAGTTCTCGGTGACAAGGCGCACGCTTGAGCCCGCATTGCCATCAGCCAATGCCGTCAGCGCCTTGACCGAGCGGTCGAGCGCGTCACGGGTTGGCTTCTGCTTGCCGGCGATAATGCGGGCGTGTTCTGCGCCCAGTTCATTGGCGACTTCGATCCAGCCAGCAATCCAGGCCTGATCGCGTTCGCCATGTTCGGGATGGGTGATATCGCCTGCGTCGATCAGCAGGGTCTGCAGCCGGACATCGGCCGTCTTGAGCTGGTCGCGCAACTCACCGAGATAGATCGGGTCGCGGCTGCGCAGGTGAAACGATACGATCTCAACGCGGTTATAGCCGTGGTTCGCCAGAACCGAGGGCAGGCCCAGAAGCGACTCTTCGCCTTCGCCAAAGGTTTCCTGCCCCGAGCCAATTTCGCTGGTCGTCAGGTCATGTGGATAGGTCCAGCCGAGCAGGCGGTGAAGCGACCAGGTGGAGACGGCAATACGATCGGCGGCAATCTTGGACATGGGTCTAGCGATCCGTTTCTTCGTTCAGGTCAGACGATGCCGCATGCCGGGACGTCCCGGCAAGCGGCATGTTCTCAAGACCTAAACTTTGTAGATACGCTCTGCGTTCCGGTGCAGCAGCTTTGCCTGCTCATCTTGGCTGGCACCCTTGATGATCTCGCGGGTCGCCTCGACCCAGCGGGTAAGGTCGCCGCCCAAGCGGACCACGGGATGATCGGAGCCCCAAACCACGCGATCCCAGCCGAAGCTTTCAATGATGTGCTCGACATAGGGGCGGAGCGTGTCGACCGTCCAGTCGGGGCCGGAATAGGCGATAATGCCGGAAACCTTGGCCACCATGTTTGGCAGCTTGGCGATGCTGGTGATGTATTGACGCCAGGGGTCGAGCCCCGCGCCGGTCACATCTGGCACGCCACAATGGTTGAGGATGAAGGTCACGTCCGGAGCACGCTCAGCCAGCATCTGGCCAACAGGCAACTGGTCGGCCCGCACGCAGAGATCAAAGCTCAGATCATAGTCAGGCAGGTGGCGGATGTTTTCCACGAACAGGTCCGACTGGCTGAGGTCATCGGGCGAGCCGTGCAGAATGCGGCGGACACCTTTAACATGGGCGAGTTCGGAGAGACGCTCGATCTGGTCGACGAAATTGGTGTGTTCGGGACGGCATGCTGCAATCGCACCGGCGATACGGGGCAGGGTGATGACATATTCGCTCTCGGCCATGATGTCGGCCTCGGCGACGTCCACTTCCATGTGCAGTGC
The DNA here is from genome assembly GCF_000971295.1 of Devosia epidermidihirudinis. Classification (GTDB taxonomy): domain Bacteria; phylum Pseudomonadota; class Alphaproteobacteria; order Rhizobiales; family Devosiaceae; genus Devosia; species Devosia epidermidihirudinis. The sequence continues at coordinate 683,280 of NZ_LANJ01000016.1, forward strand.
GGACTCGATCCCCAGTGGCAGGGCTTCCTCGAAGTAAGATTCCACCGTCCATGGCTTGTTGATGGCGGGGGCGCCGCTCAGCCATGGATAGTCAAAGCGTTCCGGATAGACGAGGTGCAGATGGGTATCGAGAATGCGCAAGGCGTTCCTCCGTTAGATCAGGCGCTTTCTGGCGAGCGCTGGGATATTTCGGCGCAAGTATGCTGCAGCAGTTTGAGGACGCTGGGCATATCGGGCGCGTCTGATTTGTCGAGCCGTTTGGTATAGGGGCATGTCAGCACGGCGATCACACTCCCCAGGGGACCGAAAATCGGCACGGTAATGTTCGAGACGCCCGCAACCTGAGCGCTCGGGGTCATTTCATATCCCTGTTCGCGTACGCCTTCGAGTCGCGCTTCGAGCTCTCGGGGCATTTTTTCCGGCCCCAGATCCTGCTCTTCCAGCATCAGCTTGCGCTCTTCGGGTGTTGCAAAGGCCAGGTAGACATGGCCCGAGCCGGTATTGACCAGACCGATGCGGCTGCCGACGCGGATTGAGACGTTCCAGTAGCCCGGGCTATCGACCTGGGCGACCACCACCAGCACATTGCGATCCTGCACCACCATATGCACCGCCTGCTGGGCGGCACGCGCAAAGTTGCGCAGTACGGGCGTCGCCTGGCTGATCATCCGGTGCAGGGGTGGGCGGGCATGCGCCAATTCGAACAGCTTGAGCGTCAGCGCATAGCGATCCTCGGGTGTGCGGCGAACATAGTCGCGGCGCACCAGGCGATCGAGCATGCGGTAGATCTCGTTCGGCGTGCGATCCAGCGCCTTGGCGATCTCGCCCTGACTGAGGCCGTCGTCGGTTGCCGCCAGCAGTTCAAGGATGTCCAACCCCTTGTCCAGGGCGGGAGCGCGGTAGCGCTCTTGCCCCTCGTCATCCTGCGCCATCAGCGCTTCTCCCCATTCTCGTTGAGCGCAGGCTACACGAATCCGCTTGCAAGGAAACTTCATTCATGAATAAATTGTTCGTATATGACGAGGCGGAGGCCTCGCGTGGAGGAATTCGGTACATGCTGCTGCCCGAACGGCCGGTTGTCATTCCATGACCGCTCTTGTTGAGCTTTCTGGCATAGAGAAATCGTTTCCAGGCGTGCGTGCATTGCACAACGCCCAGTTCGAGCTGTTGTCTGGCGAAGTTCATGCCCTGATGGGTGAGAACGGCGCTGGCAAGTCGACGCTGATGAAGATTCTCTCTGGCGTCTATCAGCGCGATGACGGCGACATCCGTCTCGATGGTCAACCTGTCGAAATCGCCTCCCCACGCGCCGCGCTGGGCATGGGCATTTCCATCATCCATCAGGAACTGGCGCTGATGCGCGACCTGACGGTGGCGCAGAACATCTTTATCGGCCGCGAACCCCGCATTCTGGGTGGTCTGGTGCTGGACGAGCGGGCGCTCAATGCGCAGGCCGAGGCAATCTTTGCCTCGATGAACCTGAAGTTCGATCCCCGCGCCATGGTGGGCGAGCTGACCATTGCGCGACAGCAGATGGTCGAAATCGCCAAGGCGCTCTCCTACAAGTCGCGCGTCCTGATCATGGATGAGCCGACGGCGGCGCTCAATGACGCCGAGATCAACGAGCTTTTCGCCATCATCAACCGCCTCAAGGCGGAAGGTGTCGGCATTGTCTATATTTCCCACAAGATGGATGAGCTGAAGCGTATCGCTGACCGCGTCACCGTGATGCGCGACGGCGAATATGTCGGTACCGTCCCCGCTGCCACGACGCCCATGGAAACCATCATCTCGATGATGGTGGGGCGCACCCTCAGCAACGAACCCAGTGCGCTGCCTGCTGCGTCCGACGCGCCAGTCGCGCTCGAAATTCGCGGCTTCAAGCGCGGCAACGTCATTCGCGATGTCAGCCTGTCGGTGCGCAAGGGTGAAATCCTTGGCCTTGCCGGCCTGATGGGCGCTGGCCGCACCGAAGTCGCGCGCGCTATCTTTGGTGCCGATCCGATCGAGGCAGGCGAGATTTTCGTCAACGGCAACAAGGCGACGATCCGCTCGCCGCAAGACGCCGTCCGCGCCGGCATCGGCTATCTGTCTGAAGATCGCAAGCAGTTCGGCCTCGCGACCGGGCTCGACGTGCGCAACAATATTGCGCTGGCCTCGCTCTCGCGCTTTACCGGCCCGGTCGGTGTGCTGCGCGAGAATGCCATGCGCGAAACGGCCCAGGGCTATATCCGTCAGCTGGCGATCAAGACGCCGTCCGACACGCAGGAGGCTCGCCTTCTTTCGGGTGGCAATCAGCAGAAGGTGGTTATCGCCAAGTGGCTGCTGCGCGACTGCGATGTGCTGATTTTTGACGAACCAACGCGCGGTATCGACGTCGGTGCCAAGTCCGAAATCTACAAGCTGCTCAATGCGCTGGCCGAGCAGGGCCGCGCCATCATCGTGATTTCCTCTGAGCTGCCCGAAGTGCTGCGCCTCAGCCACCGGATCGCCGTGATGTGCGAGGGACGCCTCACCGGGATTCTGCCCGGCGGCGCCAGCCAGGAAGAAATCATGCATTTGGCAACGCTGCGCCCAAGCGCGGTTGCCGAAACCGAAACCAACAGGAAAACGGCCTGATGACCCCGATTGATAATGCTGCCAAGCCAGGCCTGTTCGCCAGCATCCGGACCTCGGGTGCCTATCACAAGCTGCTCGCCTTCTCCGGCCTGATTGCCCTGGTGATTGTATTCAGTTTTGCGTCGCCAAACTTCATGCAGACGCAAAACGTGCTGGCCATCCTGCAGGCGACGTCGGTCAATGGCGTGCTCGCCATCGCCGCAACGTTGGTGATCATCACGGGCGGTATCGATCTGTCGGTCGGCACCCTGATGACCTTCTGCGCGGTGATTACCGGCGTGGTGCTGACCTATCTCGGTCTGCCGCTGCCACTGGGCGTTCTCGCCGCCATTCTCGCCGGCACTGCAAGCGGTCTGGTCTCCGGTACGGTGATCGCCAAGCTCAAGGTGCCGCCTTTCATCGCGACGCTGGGCATGATGCTGATCCTCAAGGGTCTGTCGCTGGTGATCTCGGGGACGCGCCCGATCTATTTCAACGACACCCCCGGCTTCAGCCAGATCTCGACCGGCTCGATCATCGGCTCGATCATTCCGGCGCTGCCTGTGCCAAACGGCGTGCTGATCCTGTTCCTCGTCGCCATCATCATCAGCTTCGTGCTGAGCAAGACAGCGCTGGGTCGCTACACCTTTGCCCTCGGCTCGAATGAAGAGGCCGTGCGTCTGTCGGGCGTCAATGTCGATCGCTGGAAGATCGGCGTTTATGCGCTGGCTGGTAGCGTCTGTGGCGTTGCGGGCCTGTTGATCGCCTCGCGCCTCAATTCGGCGCAGCCTGCTCTGGGGCAGGGCTACGAACTCGACGCCATCGCGGCTGTCGTCATCGGCGGCACCTCGCTTTCGGGTGGTCGCGGTACAGTTCTGGGCACGCTGATTGGCGCGCTCATCATTTCCGTGCTGGCCAATGGCCTGCGCATTCTTTCGGTGGCTCAGGAGTGGCAGACGGTCGTGACCGGCACCATCATCATCCTGGCCGTCTACGCCGATATCCTGCGGCGCCGCAGTCTTTAAGCGCCGATTTCGCTGCGCTGATCCACACCAGCGCCACAAACAAGAAGGCGACAAGCCTCAGGGACTGACGACTTTTCACACTGGGAGGAACTATGTTCAACCGCCGTACGCTTATCGGGGCCATTGGCGCCCTGGCTCTCCTGACCACTGCTGGCGTGCCAGCTTTCGCTCAGGAAAAATACGACATCGCCCTGATTTCCAAGGGTTTCCAGCATCAGTTCTGGCAGGCTGTTAAGGCCGGTGCCGATCAGGCCGCTGCCGAGCTCGGCGTCAACGTGACCTTTGAAGGTCCAGACAATGAGACCCAGGTTGACCGTCAGATCGACATGCTCGCTGCCGCACTGGCCCGTAAGCCAAGCGCCATCGGCTTTGCCGCTCTCGACAGCCAGGCAGCGATCCCGCTGCTGCAGCAGGCCAAGGATGCCGGCATTCCGGTCATCGCCTTCGACTCCGGCGTTGAAAGCGACATTCCTGTTACCACTGCAACCACCGACAACGTCGCTGCAGCAGCACTCGCTGCCGACGCCATGGCCGGCCTGATCGGCGACGAAGGCAAGATTGCCGTTGTTGCTCACTCCCAGACCAGCCGTACGGGCATCGATCGCGTTGACGGCTTCGTCAACCGCATCAAGGAAGCCTATCCAAAGATCGAACTCGTCACCGTTCAGTACGGCGACGGCGACCAGCTTGCTTCGACCGAAATCACCAAGTCGATCCTGCTTGCCAACCCAGACATCAAGGGCGTGTTCGGCACCAATGAAGGCGCTGCTATCGGCGTTGCCAATGGCGTCAAGGAACTCGGCTCCAAGGTTGTCGTCATCGGCTTCGACTCGGGTGCTGCTCAGAAGCAGGCTATCCGTGACGGTCTGATGGCAGGCGCTATCACCCAGAACCCAGTTGGCATCGGCTACCAGACCGTGGCCGCAGCCGTTGCTGCGCTCAAGGGCGAAACCCTGCCAAAGGTCATCGATACCGGCTTCTACTACTACGACGCCAAGACCATCGATAACCCAGAAATCGCTGCTGTTCTGTACGACTAATCCAGTTCCGGACCGGGCGTTCGCGCCCGGTCCGACCCCTCCAGAAGAGTACTTCCATGGCTGACCTGAACGGAAAAATCGTCCTCATCACCGCCGCTGCCCAGGGCATTGGTCGCGCCTCGGTCGACGCCTTTGTCGCCGCTGGTGCCAAGGTGATCGCGACCGACATCAATGCGGCCAAGCTGGCCGAGCTCGATGGTCTGCCCAATGTCACGACGCGTATCCTCGATGTGCTGTCGGCTGATGCGGTCAAGCAGGCCGTGGCCGAAATCGGTCGCATCGATGTGCTGTTCAACTGCGCTGGCGTGGTGCATTCCGGCAATGTGCTGGAGATGAGCGACAAGGATCTCGACTTCGCACTCGACCTCAACGTCAAGGCGCAGATCCGCACCATTCAGGCCATTCTGCCGCAAATGCTGGAGCGCAAGGACGGCGCCATCGTCAATATGGCCACCGTCGCGTCATCCATCAAAGGCGTGCCTAACCGCGCCGCCTATTCGATTTCCAAGGCCGCGGTGATCGGGCTGACCAAGTCGATCGCCTCGGACTTCACCACGTCCAATATCCGCGTCAACGCCATCTGCCCCGGCACGGTGGATTCGCCATCGCTGCACGAGCGCTGGCACGCAACTGGCGACTTTGAAGGCGCCCAGAAGGCGTTCATTGCGCGCCAGCCGATTGGCCGTATCGCGCGCCCAGAAGAGGTTGCCGATCTTGCGGTCTATCTCGCCGGCGCTACCTACACCACCGGTCAGGTGCATATCATCGATGGCGGCTGGACCGCCTGATTACGACGCAATGCGGGCTGCGTTGGTTTCCGACGCGACCCGGTTCCGGCCGGCAGCCTTGGCGGCATAAAGCTGCCGATCGGCTTCATTGAGGATATCATGCAGGCTATTGCAGCTCGCCGTGTAACCCGCAACGCCCAGGCTGACAGTCACGCTGGGCGGGGTCTTGTGCGGGAAAGCCAGATTGGCGACGGTCTTGCGCAGCATTTCTGCGACGGTGAGCGCGTTGCGTCCGTCGGTCATGCGCAAGAGAGCGACGAATTCCTCGCCACCGAAGCGCGCGAAACAATCGCTGCCACGCAGCCCTTCGTTGCAGGCGCGCGCAACAGCGCGCAGCACGTCATCGCCGATGCTATGGCCATAGGTGTCGTTGATTGCCTTGAAGTGATCGATGTCCAGCATGACGATGGCCATCGGTGCTCCAGTCGCCCGCGCATTGGAGAATGCCAGCTCGGCTTCCACCATGAAGGAGCGGCGATTGGCGACGCCGGTCAGCGCATCGGTATCGGCTGCGCGGGTCAACGCGGTCTGAGCCGCATCGAGATGATAGACCATCCGCCAGGCCAGCAGACCCAAGCCGGGCGCGCTCAGCACGGGCGAAAGAATAGCCACCAGAATGCCGTACCAGAAAAAGCCTTCTGGCGCGGGCAAGACGAGCATGACAGCGATAGTGACCAGAACGGACGTCGTTGTCGCAATCGCAGTGGTCAGCGCCAAAGCCCTGGCGACGCCCAGCTTCAGCATCCATGCGTAGTATCGCGCATAATTTTCAGAAAATTTCGTCGTCTGCACTTTTCGTCCTCGTCGGCCACAAGGCAGTGCGGCTTGTCCTCACCATGCCATGTCGACGGTTCCGTACCGTTAACCCACATGCTTAACGCACGCTTCCCCCGTGCAAAGTTTCTCTCTGCGAGTTTGCCATGACAAAGATTACGTCCCTGCGTACCCACGACCTTCGCTTTCCGACTTCGGCTTCGCTGGACGGGTCTGACGCGATGAATCCCGATCCCGATTACTCGGCGGCCTATGTCATTCTGGGCACCGATGGGGACCATGAAGGCCATGGCCTCACTTTCACCATCGGTCGTGGCAACGAAGTTGTCGTGGCGGCCATCAAGGCGCTCGAAAGCCGCGTGGTCGGTCTCGACCTCGCCTGGATTTCCGAGGACCCAGGTCGCTTCTGGCGCCACGTAACCGGCGACAGCCAGCTGCGCTGGATTGGCCCGGACAAGGGCGCCATGCACCTTGCTACTGGCGCTGTGGTCAACGCGGTGTGGGATCTGTTGGGTAAGGATGCGGGCAAGCCGGTCTGGCAACTAGTGGCCGACATGACGCCTGAGCAGCTGGTGTCGATCATCGACTTCCGCTACCTCACCGACGCCATCACGCCCGAAGAGGCGTTGGCCATTTTCAAGAAGGCCGAAGCTGGCAAGGCCGAGCGCGTCGCAACCCTGAAGGCCGAGGGCTATCAGTGCTACACGACCTCCGCAGGCTGGCTGGGCTACTCTAACGAGAAGCTGACGCGCCTTGCGACTGAGGCTGTGGCCGAAGGCTTCCAGCACATCAAGATGAAGGTTGGCCGCGACCTCGAAGACGATATCCGTCGGCTTGAAATCGTGCGCTCGATCATGGGGCCAGATCGCTTCCTGATGATCGACGCCAACCAGGTTTGGGAAGTCGATCAGGCGATCGACTGGGTCAAGGAACTCAGCCGCTTCAACCCATACTTCATCGAAGAGCCAACCAGCCCCGATGACGTTTCGGGCCACAAGGCGATCCGTCAGGCCATCGCTCCGGTCAAGGTTGCGACCGGCGAAATGTGCCAGAACCGCATCATGTTCAAGCAGTTCATCAAGGACGGCGCCATCGACATCGTACAGATCGATGCCTGCCGTATCGGTGGTCTGAACGAAGTGCTGTCGGTGCTGCTGATGGCCGCCAAGTACAACCTGCCAGTGTGGCCACATGCCGGTGGCGTGGGGCTTTGCGAATATGTTCAGCACCTGTCGATGATCGACTATCTGGTCGTTTCGGGCACCAAGGAAGGCCGCGTGATCGAGTTCGTCGATCACCTGCACGAGCACTTCATCGAGCCATGCGACATCCAGAACGCGGCCTATATGCCGCCAAAGCTGCCCGGCTTCTCCATTCAGATGAAGCCCGAGTCGATCGCCGCCAACGAATTCCGCGGCTAGGCGGGCGACGCCAACAAGCCAAGCGGCGGCTGCACCTGATTGCGGCCCGCCGCCTTGGCGCGATAGAGTTGCTCATCCGCCTTGGCAATGGCGTTGTCGAGCGGCTCCTCAAGAGTAATCTCCGTCGCGCCAAGGCTCATGGTGATCACCGTGTCGATGCCGTCGACCTGCGTGTTTTCCACCGTCCGGCGCAGGTTTTCCGCCACTCTGACGGCGTCTTCCAGCCCGCACATGGGCAGCAGGACGATGAATTCTTCGCCGCCCCAACGGCATAGAAGATCGGTCTGGCGCAGGCGCGCATTGCAGGCCGCCGAAATTGCCACCAAGACCGCGTCGCCTCCGGCATGCCCGAAGCGGTCGTTCAACGCCTTGAAGTGATCGATGTCCATCATCACCAGCGCGGCGGGCGATTGCCTGCGCCGGGCAAGGGCGACATCGCGTTGGGCGCTTTCAAGGAACTGGCGGCGGTTGGCGAGGCCTGTCAGGTGATCAGTCGAAGCCGCATTGGCCAGTGCGGCGCGGGTTTCGGCCAGTTCATAGGCCATTTTGAAGATCACCAAGCTCACCAGTGGCGAGACGACAGCCGGTGTGATGATGGCAAAGTAAACCCATTCCTCCAACATAGTCTGCGGCATGGTGACGTAAATCGCTGTGCCACAGACCAGCAATGACAGCAGAATCGACACAATCGTCGCGACCAGGACGGCGCGTGCCAGACCCATGGCCAGCAAGGAATTCAGTCCTGCTTTGTAGAGCCGCTCCACCTTGGTCTGTGCGGGCTGAGAAGGCGTAGTGATCGTCGGTGACTTCGTCATCGGCACGGCCTTTTTCGTTTGCACGAAACTATGCCGCTCGAATATTTCTATGGTGTTACCGTTGCTTAGCAGTAACGATGGGTTCGCACTCAGGTGCCCGTCAGCACATATTGCCCAATCAACCAGACTTCCCGAAACAGGAAGGGGAGCGTGGTCTGCCAGCTGAGATAGCGGCTGGTGGTGGTGGGCGAGGGTTGTGCTGCCATGCCGACGCGATTGGCGATCAGCATGGCGCGGCGCATATGCAGGGGATCCGAGACGATCAGGGTCGTGCCGATCTCGGCTTTTTCCATCACTGGCACGGCGAGGGCGAAGTTCTCGATTGTCGTGCGCGATTGATCTTCCATGACGATAGCGGACGCTGGAACGCCGTTATCTATCAACCAGTTACGGCTTGCCACCGCTTCGCTGAGTTTGTCCTCCGGGCTGCGCCCGCCGGTGACGATGATGCGGCTGACCTGGCCGTTTTCATAGAGGGTCTGGGCGTGTCGAAGGCGCTCGACCAGCACGGGGCTGGGGCGGTCCCAAAGCACGGCCGCGCCCAAAACCAGTGCAGCATCAGCGGGTTGGCTTGAGGCCTGCCCGGCATAGCGCCAGATGTCCACGGCGAGCCCGCCTGCCAGCAAAACAATGGCAGCGCTCAGAGCCAGAATGGCGCGATAGGAGCGGTGGGCGAGGCGCATGGCGCAGACATGACTTTCGCGGTTTGGCAAACGAACGGGTGACGCCAACGCTTCACATGTCCGCGTAAATCGTTAGCGAACTGCTATCGCTTTTTGGACTTCGTGCTACCCAAATGGGCCGATTTGGCGGTGAAATCAAACCGGGCCAATTCGCGCTCGCCAGCCATCACGACGATCTCGTGCGGGCCCGCAGGATCCCCTTCAAGCACGCACCAGGTGTGCCAGATCCAGCTCTCGGCCGGTTGCAACTCGAGCTGGGTGGTGATGCTCCGGCCATCGGCGGAAAGACTGGTCGTATCGGTGGAGCCCCAATCGCTCGGGGCACCGGGAAGCGTAAACAGCTCCGTGACACTGACCGGCAGCTTGGCTTTGGCCAGCTTGAGCTGCCATTCGTAACACGTGCCGGCAATCAGCGGCACGATGTCGGTGCTGGTCGCCACGCTCTCGCCATCCGCATCGCTGGTGATGACCACGAAGTCTCGGTCGAGCACTTCGTAATCCCGTGCCAGCGCTGGATGAACCAGCGCCAGCATTGTAACGGCAACAAGCGATGCGTTGGCAAAGTGCATTAGTTGGCCCATTCGCCCTTGCGCATGACTGGCTCAGTGGTGCCATCGGCATGGACGCCATCAATGTCGATCTTGTCGCTGCCGATCATCCAGTCGATGTGGATGTTGGAGGTGTTGCCGCCCTGAGCAAAAATCTGCTCCTGCGACAGGTCTTTGCCATCCACGAAGCAATCGGAATAGCACTGGCCCTGCGCGATATGGCAGGAGGCGTTTTCGTCGTAGAGCGTGTTGAAGAACAGGATGCCCGATGCCGAAATCGGCGAGGAATGCGGCACCAGTGCCACTTCGCCCAGACGACGCGCACCTTCATCGGTGTCGAGCACTTTGTTGAAGATGTCCTGGCCCTTGGCAGCCTTGAGCTCGACCAGACGGCCACCCTCAAAGCGCGCCTGCATCTCCTCGATCAGCGCACCATTGTGGCTGAGCGGCTTGGTCGCCGCGACATAGCCCTCGACCCGCAGACGATGCGGCGTAGTGAAGACTTCTTCAGTCGGAATATTGGGGTTGCAGGTGATGCCGTTCTTGGCTTCGGACGCGCCACCCTTCCAGCGGTGACCATCGGCCAGACCCACGGTGAGATCGGTGCCGGGGCCGGTATATTTGAGCGAGGCGAAGGCCTTGCCGTTGAGCCAAGTCCAGCGCTTCTTGAGGTTGGCATTGTGGTCTGCCCAAGCGGCAATGGGATCGTCCACATCAACGCGGCTGGCCTTGAAGATCGCATCGGCAAGCTTGCCAACGGCGACTTCTTCGCTGTCATCGGGAAATACCAGCTTGGCCCAGGCGGCGCTTGGATAAGACACGATGTTCCAGTTGATATCAAAACCGGTGATCAGCTGCAGGGCGGGCTTATAGGCCGCCGAATTGGCGCGCATGGCGCGGCTGACCTTGTCGGTATCCTGCCCCGCCAGCATCATCGGATTGTCGCCCGCAATGGCGAGACGCGCGGCATTGCCCTTGAAGGCTTCGGCCATGCCCGAATAGAGCCAGCCAGCGGCCTTGTCGAAGCTGGCGCTATTGGCGTGCTTGTAGCGGGCCAGGGTCGCTTCTTCATCGGAGTAGATGGTGGTGACCAGACCCGCGCCAGCCTTATACGCGTGCTCGGTGATGCGGCGGACCAGCGGAGCCGCAGTCAGCGGCGCGGTCATCACCAGGTCCTGGCCTTCGGCCAGCTGCAGGCCGACCTTGATGGCGACCTGTGCGAGTTTGTCGAGTTTGACCGGATCAATGGGGGAGGTGGTCATTTGGGCGAATGCCTCTTTGTTCTTGAGTCTGATTGGGGCTGAGCCTAGCGCCGCGCAGCGCAAGTGACCACCCGGCGAAATCGAAAATTGTCTTGACCTAAATCAAAGTTTTTCGCCGCCGAAGTGGGATGGATTGGCCAAACCAACAGGAGCTGCAAATGGCCTTGATCCTTCACCCCGTCTTCCTCGCTATCTTCGCAATCTTTGGCACTTTCGCGGTCGGCACGGGCTATGGCCTGTTGGCCACGCGCAACATCGTCGCGCCTGGGGCACGCGACCATCGCGACTGAGCGCTCGCTCCGCGGCCCTGACGGCTGCGTCCACCCGCGATGACAACGCCTCTGGGTCGCCGCCCAGAGGCGTTGTGGTTTTTCAGCATCACTCAAGCGTTCTCGTCGAAATTGCTGGTTGGCAAGCCCGAACGCTTTGTCTACAAAACGTCCTGTCGCTTCAAAATTTCGAACCAAGGGAGGCGTTGCATGACAGTTTCATTCATCGATCTCCCTCCGGGCAATTCTCCGCGTTAACACGCTATTCGCGGCCCACCTGTTTTGGCCGCTGCCCCTTTCGGTTCTTTCCCTCACAGCCTGCTTGATCTGACCTATCAGGGTCGTTTTTTACCCGGTCCGGCTGTGCCTTTTACTTTCTTGTCTTGAGGCCGTCCTTCGGTAACGGGGTCGGGTCGCCACTAATGAGCAGAAAAAAACCTGTGCTGTCGGCCGATGCATTCCGCAATGTGCTCGGCTTTACCTTCCGCCACTGGGCCAACCAGCCCGGCCGCGCCGCTGCCATCGCCGTGTTGGTGTTCTGCGCGACGCTGGCCGAAGCGCTGAGCCCAATCTTTGCCGGTCGACTGGTCGATGCGGTTGCATCGGGGAGCGGTACCAATGCTGACTTCTGGGTGCCAGCCGTCACGGCGTTCTGGACCATGGCTGGGCTTTATGTCGCCTCGGTCGTGCTGCGCCAGTTCGTGTTTTTCAACATCATCGCCTTTACGCTGCGCATGATGAACGACGTGATCGCCACGGCCTTCCACAAGGTGCAGCGCTTCTCGACCGATTGGCACGCCAATAACTTCGCTGGCTCCACCGTGCGCAAGATCACGCGTGGCTCTGGCGCCATCGACCTGCTCAATGACGTGCTGCTGGTGGCCCTGTGGCCATCCATCGTCATGCTGATCGGTGCGACGGTGATCCTGGGCATGGCTTGGCCGGTAATGGGCCTTGTCGTTGGTCTGGGCTCGATCATCTATGTCAGCGTCACGGTTTGGCTTTCGACCAACTTTGTCGCGCCAGCCGGCACCCTCGCCAACACCTGGGACACCCGCATGGGTGGCTCGCTGGCCGACGCGGTCAGCTGCAACTCGGTGGTGAAGGCGTTTGGCGCGGAAGATCGCGAAGAAGCCATTTTGGGCAAGGTTGTTGGCAAGTGGCGCTTGCGCACCAAGCGCCTCTGGCAGCGCGGCACCATCAATGGTGGCGTGCAGGGCCTGATGATGGCGATCATGCAGACCGCCATTCTGGGCACGGCGCTGCTGCTGTGGCAGCAGGGTGCGGCTTCGCCGGGTGACATTACCTTCGTTCTGACCATGTTCTTCGTGCTGCAGGGGCACTTGCGCGACGTGGGCCAGCACATCCGCAATCTGCAGCGTTCGGTGAACGATATGGAAGAGCTGGTGGCGCTGGACAGCCAGAGCTATGGCATTGTCGACAAGCCAAAGGCCAAGCCGATCCAGATCGCGGCTGGTGGCATCAACTTCGACAACGTGACGTTCCAGTATGGCTCGCACCCAACCCCGCTCTATCGCGACTTTTCGGTCAAGATTGCGCCGGGCGAGCGCGTGGGTCTGGTTGGGCATTCCGGATCGGGCAAGACGACCTTCGTCAAGCTGATCCAGCGGCTCTATGACGTCAACCAGGGTGCCATCACCATCGACGGGCAGAATATTGCCGATGTGCAGCAGTCGAGCCTGCGCAGCCAGATCGCCATCGTGCAGCAGGAGCCCATTCTGTTTCACCGGACGCTGGCCGAAAACATCGCCTATGCCCGCCCCGGCGCAACCCGCGCCGAGATCGAGCTGGCGGCCCAGCAGGCCAATGCGGCTGAGTTCATCGAGCGCCTGCCCAAGGGCTATGAGACCATGGTGGGCGAGCGCGGCGTGAAACTGTCGGGTGGCGAACGCCAGCGCGTTGCCATTGCCCGGGCGTTCCTGGCCGATGCGCGGGTGCTCATTCTGGACGAAGCCACCTCGAGCCTCGACAGCGAGAGCGAAGTGCAGATCCAGGAAGCGATGGAACGGCTGATGGAAGGCCGCACCACGCTGGTGATTGCCCACCGTCTGTCCACCGTGCGGGCGCTGGATCGCCTGTTGGTGTTCGACCGCGGCCAGATCGTGGAAGAGGGCGACCACGCCCAGCTGATCCAGCTCAAGGGCGGCATCTACCGGCGCCTGTTCGAGCGGCAGGCGCTGGAACTGACCAAGGGTCTGATGACCGCATAAGAGATAAACGCCGGGGTGAAAGCTCCGGCGTTTTTGGTTTTGGTGGGGCTTTCGGTCGCCCTACACCTGGACTCACAATCGTCACCCTCGGGCTTGACCCGAGGGGTCTTCACTTGCCGGGGGCGCAGTGAAGTACAGAGCCCTCGGGTCAAGCCCGAGGGTGACGCGCGGTGGGTGGGGAGGGAGAGGGACGCCCGGTGGGTGGGAGAGGGTCGCGATTGTGGGTTGGGCATGAGGTGTGCGATTGCTCACACTCTACCGAACAATGCCTTCGCTGGCGTCGCGATAGCGTGAACGAACTGGCGGGCCTATATCCCTAGCAACACCAAACAGGGGATCACCATGATTGACGCATCCGTTCAGACCGTCGTGAAATCCAAGCCGATCCTGCCGCTGACCACCAAGCTGGGACCGGTCCATATCGCCGCAACCGATCGCGCCAAGGCGCTTGCCATCTGGCAGGACGTGGTCGGGCTTGAGCTGATTGCCGAGAGCGCCAATGAGCTGACGCTGGGCGCGGGCGGCAAGCCTTTGATCGTGCTCGAAACCGGGGCCACGCGCCCATCGGTGCAACGCACAATCGGACTCTATCACGTTGCCATCCACGTGCCGACGCGCCCCGATCTGGCGCAGATGGCGGTCCGTGCGCTGCAGCGCAATGTGCGCATTTCGCCCACCGATCACCTGGTCAGCGAGGCGATCTATCTGTGGGATCTCGACGGCAATGGCATTGAAATCACCTTCGAAACGCCCTGGCGTGGCTCGCTGGGCGATCCCGAAAAAGGCGAAACCTATGCCGTGACGGCCGATGGCAAGCCCCATTCCGGGCGCGATCCGATCGACCTCGATGGGCTTCTGGCGGAGCTGGGCGACAAGCCCAGCCTGCAGTCCTATATGCCGGCCGGCACACGGATCGGGCATGTGCATGTGCATGTGAATGATCTTGGCGTGGCGATGGAGTTTTATCGCGATGTCATCGGCTTTGCCGGGTTCCTGCTGATCCACTCCTTCGGCATGGGCGACGTCGGGCTCGACTACATGCCCCACACCATTGCCTTCAATATCTGGTCGGGCCCCAATGCCACGCTGCCCCCAGCCGGTGCTGCCGGGCTGCGCTGGTTCACGATCGAGCTGCCCGACGCGGCAACGCTCGACGGCGTGATAACGCGGCTGGAAACGGCCAAGGCCCCGATCAACCAGATCACCGGCGGAATTGAAACGCAGGACCCATTTGGTAACCGGATCAAGATCGTTGTCGCCTGACCTTTATGATACCCAACAGACGTCTCTGCTCACGAGCAGGACGTCTGTTCAGCATTTCAGGAGTCAAAATGCGCAGTGCACAGGACGTCATTGATTTCTGGTTTGTCGATCACGGCATGGATGACTGGTTTGGCGGCAAGCCCGAATTCGACGTGGCACTGGCCGAGCGCTTTGCCGAGACCCATCCCCCTGTGGCGCGCGGCGAAGCCTGGGACTGGCGCAAGACTGCAGAAGGGCGGCTGGCCGAACTGATCGTGCTCGACCAGTTCTCCCGGCAATTGCATCGCGGATCGGCCAAGGCGTTTGCGCAGGACACTATGGCGACAGCATTGGCGCAGGAAGCCATCAGCGCCGGGGCCGATCAGGCGGTCGACGCGAAGTGGCGCATGTTCTTCTACATGCCGTTCATGCACGCGGAATCGCTGAAGGTGCAGGAGGACGGCGTTCGCCTGTTCGCCGCGCTGGGTGACGCGTCACTGCTCGATTTCATGACCGGGCACCGCGATACCGTGGCACGGTTTGGGCGGTTTCCATTCCGCAACAAGGCGCTGGGTCGCGAGAGCACGGCCGAGGAACTGGCCTATATGGTCGAACAGGGCGACCGGGCGTTTTAAGGGGAAGAGTACCCCCACCTAGCCTCCCCCTGAAAAGGGGGAGGAACAGGCTGAGTTCTTGGCAATGTCATGTTACGCCCGCTGCGCGGGTTCCTCCCCTATCAGGGGGAGGTTAGGTGGGGGTATCCTCTAACCAAGCAGCTTGGGATCGACCAGCGCGCCCTTTTGGCCGATGACGACGCCCGCAACCCGGTGGCCGTTTTCGGCGGCTTCGCGCAGGGACTTTCCGGCGAGCCGCGCCGAGAGATAACCGCCATTGAAGCTGTCGCCAGCGCCGGTGGCGTCGACCACTGTGGCGCCTGGCTTGGGCGCGACACGGACGCGTTCATTGGCGGTGGCAATGACAGCTTCGCCCGCACCATCCTTGACCACGACTTCCTCAACCCCGAGTTCGAGGTAGCGGTCAGCCGTGTCGTCGATGGACGTGTCGCCGAACAGCGGGGCTTCGTCAGTGTGGGTGGGCAGCACGATATCGCAGAGCGTGGCGGCCGCGGTCAGCACCGCCGTCATGACGCGTGGGCTGGTCCACAGGGCCGGGCGGATATTGGTGTCGAACACCACTTTGGCGCCCGCATCGCGCGCCTTGACGATGGCGCCGAGCAGGCGGCCACGGGCGCGTGGAGCCAGAATGGCCAGGGTAATGCCCGAGAAATACACCACCTTGGCGTCCTTGACGGCAGCGGCCAGCGCATCCCTGTCATCGGCCAAAAGTTTGGCAGCGGAGGTGTCGCGCCAATAGGTGAAGTGGCGATCACCATCCTGCTGGTGGATCATATAGAGACCGGGGCGGCGGCCGGGCACGGTGCGGATATGGCTGGTGCCGATCTGGTTGGCATCGAGAAAGCCGCGGATATCGCTGGAATAGCGATCATCGCCAAGGCCGGTGAAGTAATCGACCGACCAGTCCTGGCCGAGCAGGGCGCGCATATACCAGGCGGTATTGAGCGTATCACCGGCATAGCCGAGGCGATAAGTGCGGTCCTCACCACCGCTCATCTCGATCATGCATTCACCGATGCTGACGAAGCGCTGCTGTGCCAAAGCCTGATCCTTCTCTAATGCCCGTTTCGCTTACCGACGGTGTTATTTTTGCGCAAGCAGTTTAGAAGACCTCATCCTGAGCGTGTCGAAGGACGAGGTCGAGCGCGTGGAGCTGGTGGCCACGCCCTCGTGGTTCGACAGGCTCACCATGAGGTCTCCTTAGAACAGCCTAATCTTCCATACAAGAATGATTGCCACTATGGTGCGCCTACTTTCCAAGCCGGAGACGACCATGACGCGCCTCAGCGCCGCCACCCTCGCCAATGCCCCCGCCGGGGTTCGCCTGCCCGACTATGATCGCTCCGCGATCACGCCCGGCATTGTGCATCTGGGGATCGGCGCGTTCCACCGCGCGCATATGGCGGTCTATGTCGACGATCTGCTCAAGGATCACCCCAGTTGGGGTATTGTCGGCGCGAGCCTGCGTCGCCCCGACACCAAGGACGCGCTGGAGCCGCAGGACGGGCTTTATACCGTCGCCGTGCGCGACGCCTCGGGCACCAAGGCACGGGTGATCGGCTCGATCCTCAAAGTCCTCGACGCCAATAGCCAGCGCGAAGAGCTGCTGGCTGCTATGGCCGATCCGGCCATTCGCATCGTCTCGTTGACCGTGACCGAAAAGGGCTATTGCCACGATCCGGCAACGGGCGAGCTCGACGCGTCCCATCCCGATATCGTCCACGATCTGGCCAATCCAACCGCACCGCGCTCGGCGCCGGGCATTATCGTTGAAGCCTTGGCGCGTCGTCGTGCGGCAGGCCTTGCCCCGTTTGCGGTGCTGAGCTGCGATAACCTGCCCTCCAATGGCGCGACGGTGCAGCGCATCGTGACGCGGCTGGCACATCTGCGCGATGCCGAACTGGGCGCTTGGGTGGAGCAGGTGGCTTTCCCCGGCACTATGGTGGACCGCATCGTGCCCGCCACAACCGATGAAGACCGCGCCGAGATCGCGGGCCTGATCGGCGCGGAAGATGCCTGGCCGATCGTGACCGAGCCGTTCACCCAATGGGTGATCGAGGATCATTTCCCGCAGGGTCGCCCGCCCTTTGAAAGCGTTGGCGCGCAGCTGGTCGACGACGTCGAGCCGTTCGAGCGCATGAAGCTGCGCATGCTCAATGGCAGCCACTCGACCTTGGCCTATCTCGGCTATCTGGCTGGATATGAACATGTGTCTGATGCCATGGGCGACGATGATTTTGTCGCGCTGATCCATGGGCTGATGACCCATGAGGTCATGCCGACGCTCGATATGCCGGGCACCGATCTTGGTGGGTATCGCGACCGATTGCTCGAGCGTTTCCGCAATCCCGCGCTCAAGCACCGCACCTGGCAGATTGCCATGGATGGCAGCCAGAAGCTGCCGCAGCGTCTGCTGGGCACCATTCGCGACCGCATGGCGGCCGAGCAGCCGTTCGAGCGGCTGGCGCTCGGGGTGGCCGGGTGGATGCGCTATGTCATGGGCATTGATGAGGCTGGCGAAATCATCGACGTGCGCGACCCGCTGGCCATGCGCATGCTGGCGATTGCCGCCGACGCGGGCGACGACGCCGAAGACCTCTATATCGGGCTGGCCGACCTGACCGAAGTGTTCGGCACCGATCTGGCCGACAACCAAAGTTTCGGCGAAGCCGTGGCGACGCACCTCGATACACTGTTCGAGATTGGCGTGGTGGCGACGGTGGCCGAGGTGGTGGAAGAGAACGCTGCTTAGGCGCTCGTGTGAGTGGCTAGGTCCTCCGTCGTCTCCCTCCCCCCTTGTGGGGAGGGATCAAGGGTGGGGGAGGGCCAGGCATTGAGTGTGCGGAGAGAAACCCCCACCCTGCTCGATGACGGACTTAGCCGGAGCTAAGTCCTATCGCGCGTCCCTCCCCACAAGGGGGAGGGAGGTCGACTGATGGATTCTCTCTTTAAACCCGGCCTTCCATGGCCCGGTCAAAAATCTCCAGTGCGCGTTCTTTGGTCAACTCGATCGGATTGCCGCCGGCGGTGGGGTCGACGATTGCCATGTCGCCGATCAGCTCGCGTTTGCTGGCGTCCACTTTGAAGTCGGCCAGGGTGTGCGGCACGCCGAGGCGGTGGCGGAGGGCGGTGACGGCGTGCTGGAAGGCTTCAAAGGTTGGTGCGAGGCCGAGATAGGCCGACAGCCGGGCGATGCGGGCTTCGATGGCCGATTTATTGACCGCCAGCACATAGGGCATGAACACCGCATTGGTCATGCCGTGATGGGTGTCATAGAGCGCGCCGACGGGGTGGCTGAGGGCGTGAATGGCGCCAAGGCCCTTCTGGAACGCGGTGGCGCCCATGGCGGCGGCGCTCATCATGTGGCCGCGCGCTTCGACATCATTGGGATTGGCATAGACCTTGGGCAGGTTCTCGAAGACGAGGCGAATGCCTTCGACGGCGATGCCATCGGCCATCGGGTGATAGCCCGGCGCGCAATAGGCTTCGAGGCAATGGGCCAGCGCATCCATGCCGGTGCCCACGGTGATGAATTGCGGCATGCCGACGGTGAGTTCGGGGTCGGCGATCACCACCTTGGGCATCATCAGGGGATGGAAGATGACCTTTTTGGTGTGGGTGGTTTCGTCGGTGATGACGCCCGCACGGCCCACTTCAGAGCCGGTGCCGGCGGTGGTCGGTACGGCGATGATTGGGAAAATGCCCTTGGGATCGGCGCGGGTCCACCAATCGCCAATGTCCTCGAAGTCCCACATCGGGCGGGTCTGGCCCGCCATGAAGGCGATGACCTTGCCCACATCGAGGCCCGAACCGCCGCCAAAGGCGATGACGCCATCATGGCCGCCTTCGCGCAGCACCTTGATGCCGGCTTCCACATTGGCCGAAATCGGGTTGGGTTTCACATCGGCAAACACCCCGACGTCATAGCCCGCGTCTTTGAGCAGCTGGATGGTTTTCTGCGTCACCGGGAGATTGACGAGGCCAGCGTCGGTGACGAGCAGGGGCTTGGTGATCCCTGCCGATTTCAGCGCTTCGGGGAGCTCGGCGATGCGGCCGGGGCCGAACTTGATGGCGGTGGGGTAGTTCCAGTTGGCTTTGGTCATTGTGGCCTCGTTGTTCGGTTCGGCTTTTGCCTTTCCACCAGCGTCATTGCCGGGCTTGTCCCGGCAATCCATCGCGGTTTCGCGCTGGCGGTGGCATGGACCACCGGGACAGGCCCGGTGGTGACGATGGGGCGTGATCGGTTTCCTGACTACACCCGCTTCAGATGATAGCTCTTGGGCTGGGTCAGGTTGGCGTAGCCGATTTCGGAGAGGGCGCCGCCCTTGCCGGTGTCTTTGACGCCTGTCCAGACCAGCGCCGGATCGAGATAGTCGCAACGATTGGCGAAGACCGTGCCGGTCTCGATGCTGCCGCCGAGCTTGGCCGCTGCGTCGAGATCTTCGGTCCAGATCGAGGCGGTGAGGCCATAGGGGCTGTCGTTCATTAGCGTGATGGCCTCGGCGTCATCGGCCACTTTCATGATGCCGACCACGGGGCCGAAGCTCTCCTCACGCATCACCGACATCTGGTGGTTGACGTTGGTCAGCACTTCGGGCGCGAGATAGGGCGAGCCGGGCTTGTCGAGATCGTGCCGTGAATTGAGATGGCGCGTCGCGCCGCCGCGCAGGGCCTCTTCGGTCTGCTGGCGAACATGGTCGGCGAAATTGCCGCGCGCCATGGGGCCAACAATCGTGTCGGCATCGAGCGGATTGCCCAGCGTCCAGCCCTTGGCATTGTCGATGAAGCGCTCGACGAAATTGCCGTAGACGCTTTCATGCACATAGATGCGCTCGACGCCGCAGCAGGATTGGCCGGAGTTGAAGAACGAGCCATCGACGAGGTTTTCGACGGCGTTATCGAGATTGGCATCGGCGCGGACATAGGCGGGGTCCTTGCCGCCCAGCTCAAGGCCGAGCGTGGCAAAGGTGCCGGCGGCGGCCTTTTCGATGCGGCGGCCGCCTTCGACCGAGCCGGTGAAATTGATGTGGTCGATCTGGCCCGAGCCGATCAGTTTTTCCGTGTCGGCATGGCCCAGCACCAGGTTCTGGAACAGGCCGAGCGGCAGGCCCGCGCTTTCGGCGGCGGCGGCGAAGCGCTCACCGGCCAGCAGGGTCTGGCTGGCGTGCTTGAGAATGATGGCATTGCCCGCCATCAGGCCGGGGACGATGGAATTGACGGCGGTGAGGAAGGGGTAGTTCCACGGCGCAATCACCATCACGGTGCCCAGCGCCTCGCGGGTGATGTAGCGGGTGAAGCCTTCTTTTTCGGGCTTGATCGATGGCGC
Source organism: Devosia epidermidihirudinis (assembly GCF_000971295.1). GTDB lineage: Bacteria > Pseudomonadota > Alphaproteobacteria > Rhizobiales > Devosiaceae > Devosia > Devosia epidermidihirudinis. The sequence continues at coordinate 703,937 of NZ_LANJ01000016.1, forward strand.
GAGGGCCTCGGCGGCCAGCTCGATCATATAGCGCGCGCGCTCTTCGACGCCCCGCTTTTCACCGCCGAAACGGATCGGGCGGCCCATCTGCCAGGCCAGTTCGGGCACGATGTCATCGTTCATCAGCAGCAACGCATCGAGGAAATGGCTGAGGATTTTCTGCCGCTCGGCAATCGTGGTCTCGCCCCAGCTATGGCGCGCCGCCTTGGCGCGCACCACGGCGGTCTCGATGTCGGTTGCGCTGGCCAATGGCCGCTCGGCATAGACGCTGCCATCGATGGGGGAGATGATCTTGACCGTCTCGGTCATGGTTTTTTTGCCTTTTAACTCGGTGTCATTCCCGCGAAAGCGGGAATCCCACTTGGGCCGGAGAGGGAGATTCCCGCTTTCGCGGGAATGACGCGGTGGCTGCCGGGACAAGCCCGGCAATGACGGTGGTGAGGGATTGGGGCCTCCTCATGGCGTGGCTAGCTCCGCTCGAAGCCGCGCTGGAGTTCCCAATCGGTGACGCGGCGGTCGTATTCGAGCTGTTCCCATTCGGCGGTGTGCACATAATGGGCGACGACGTGATCGCCGAACGCGGATTTGAGCATGGCCGAGTTGCGCAGCGTATCGGTGGCCTCGCGCAGCGTCTTGGGGATTTCGCGTAGTTCCTTGGTGATATAGGCGTCGCCGACAAACACCGGTTCGAGCTCCAGCTTGTCCTCAATCCCCTTGATCCCAGCAGCGATCAGTGCGGCGAGGGCGAGGTAGGGGTTGAGATCAGCGCCGCCCATGCGGCACTCGATGCGGATGGATTTGGAGTGTTCGCCGCAGAGCCGGAAACCGGCGGTGCGATTGTCCGAACTCCAGATCGCCTTGGTGGGCGCGAAGGTGCCCGCCTGGAAACGCTTGTAGCTGTTGATATAGGGCGCGAGGAAATAGGTGATGTCGCGCGCATAGGCGAGCTGGCCCGCCATGAACTGCTTCATCAACGTGCTCATGCCGCGCTCGTCGCTGGAATCGGCGAAGAGGGACTTGCCGGATATGTCGGCCAGCGACATGTGGATGTGGCTCGATGAGCCCGCCAGCGCATAATCCCACTTGGCCATGAAGGTCACCGACTTGCCCTGGGCATAGGCGATTTCCTTAGTGGCGTTTTTCAGCACCACATGGCGGTCGGCCATGGTGAGGGCATCGGCGTATTTGACGTTGATCTCTTCCTGGCCGGGGCCCCATTCTCCCTTGGAGCTTTCGACCGGAATGCCGGAGGCCTGCAGATGCTTGCGCAGCGCGCGCATCACGCCTTCTTCCTTGGTGGTCTGGAAGATATTGTAATCCTGAATGTAATCGCCTGCCGTCTGCGCGGCGCGATATCCCTTTTGCGCGACGGTGCGATAGTCCTCGTCGAACAGGTAAAATTCGAGCTCGGTCGCGGCATTGGCGGTGTAGCCCATGGCGGCAAGGCGATCGAGCTGGGCCTTGAGAATGGCGCGCGGGCTATGCGGGATCGGCTCGTGGTGGTGATGGTCGCTGAGATCGCACAACACGATGGCGGTGCCCTCAAGCCAGCTGGCTTTCATCAGCGTCGCCAGATCGGGCCTCATGACGAAATCGCCATAGCCCTTGCCCCAGTTGGCGGCCTCGTAGCCGGGCACCGGTTCCATGTCGATATCGTCGGCCAGGAGGTAATCGCAGCCATGGGTTTCGTCTTCGGCCATTTCCAGAAAATACTCGGCCTGGAAGCGCTTGCCGATCATGCGACCCTGCATGTCTGGAAAGGCGACGAGCACGGTATCAATGCTGCCCGCGGCGACGTCCTTCGTGAGTTCGGCAAGCGTATAGGCCATTCTGTGTCTCCTCCAGACAGATAGAATGGCGCCCGGCGCGACCGCCGGACGCCGCGTGGCTTATGCCTTGTGTTCGAGCGCGAACTCTTCTTCCGGCGACATGATCAGCTTGTGGCGGCCGACCAGGGCGAAGTAGACAATGCCCACGGCGCACCACAGCACCACCCAGATCACGCCCTTGTAGAAGTTCGGATCCTGCAGCTGGTAGAACAGCGTTACGGCAGCGATGATGATGGTCAGCACGGCGCCGGGAATGCCCACGGGCGAGCGGAATGGCCGCTCGATATTGGGCAGGTTGCGCCGCAGGATGATGAAGCTGAGCGCCTGCATGATGTAGCTCAGCATCGCGCCGAACACGGCCATGTTGAGCAGCACCGAGCCGATGATATCGTCACCCAGCTGATCGGGGCCATCGCCGCCGCCGCCATTTGCAAACCAGATCGTCAGCATCACGGCCAGACCCAGCAGGGCGCCCGAAATCATGGCGATATGGGGCGTCTTATACTTGGTGTGGGTGACCGACAGCGCCGACGGGAAGTAGCCCGCGCGGCTCAGCGAATAGACCTGACGGCCCTGCGCATAGAGAATGGTGTGGAACGAGGCGATCAGGCCGATCAGCGCGACCACGCCAAAGATCGGCGCAGCGGCTTCACCATAGATGGCGCGAATGCCCTGCAGGGCAGGCTCAAGCGAGGAGCCGAGGCTGAACGCACCGACGCCGGCAATGGATGGATTGAGCAGCACGATCATGAACGCGCTGAGCAGCAGGGTGCAGAAGCCGAGCAGAATGCCGCGTGGCATATCGCGCTTGGGATCGACGGACTCTTCTGCAGCCAGCGGCACCTGCTCGATGGCAAGGAACAGCCAGACCGCGAAGGGCAGAGTGGACAACACACCCTGCCAGCCAAACGGGAACCACGAGCCATTGCCCTCTGGCAATTCGACAGCGCCACCATCCGGGCCAACGCCGATATTGAGCGCCCAACGGGAGAAATCGATATGCGGGAAGGCGCTGAACCAGAAGAACACCAGACCCGCCAGCGAGATCAGCGTGACGGTGAGCGTCACCTTGTAGCTGAGCGCCACGCCAAAAATGTTGAGCGACAGGAACAGGGCGAAGAACACCACCCAGAGCAGCGGATACCAGGCGGTATCGAGCCCGGTGATCGAGCCGAAATAGCCCGAGATGAAGGTGCAGATCACCGCCGGTGTCAGCACATATTCAACGTTTTCAAACAGGCCGGTGACAAAGCCGCCCCATGGCCCCATCGAGGTGCGGGCGAAGGAATAGGCCGCACCCGTATGGGGCAGGGCCGGGCTCATTTCCGCAATGGAGGAAACCAGGCCCAGATACATGATGGCGATGATACCAGCGGCGACCACCATGCCGCCCCAGCCGCCGGTCATGAAACCGAAGTTCCAGCCCGAGAAGTGGCCGGAGATCACCGCGCCCACGCCCAGCGCCCAGAGTGACCAAATGCCCGCATAGCGTTGCAGGCCGCGTTTCTCGAAATAATCCTTGTCTCGTGTCGCATACGCGACACTCCCGACTCTCTTAGTCTCAGCCATAGTCACTTCCCCCGAAAATGAACCTGCGGATCGATCTGGATAGCCGTTACCTCTTGCGCTTCTCCCGCGCGGTCACGAGGCAGCGGGCCAGCCGGTTGGCCCAAAGGGTTACCCCGGCGGGTTCGAGAATTTCGTTGTTGCGGATTTCAATCATCGTCGCGTCGAGGCCGCGCCCGTCGCCATGTTTTTCCAGCGTCAACGTCACCCCGTTGAGCGCGGCGTAGGGCTCGTTCCAGCCCACATTCAATTCTGGGTCTTCGGCCTTGAGCGCATCGAGCACCGCCTTGGTGTAGCGGGTATCGACGCCATGGATCAGCCCGATCGGCCAAGGGCGCTCTACGCCATGATAGACGGGCGTGAACGAATGCATGCAGACCAGGATCGTCTCCTGGCCCGCGTGGCGTCGCGCCTCCAGCAGCGTTTCAAGCGAGGCATGAAACGGCTTGTGATAGTGGGTGATGCGATAATTGCGCTCGGCGGCGCCCAGATGCTCGTTGGCGGCGATGCGGGTTTTTTCCGACAGCGTCCAGATCAGGTCCGGCGCATCCAGGTCGCGATTGCAGTCGATGATGAGGCGCGACACGGTCGATTGCACAACCGGCGCATCAAGCAGATCGGAGAGGGCCAGGCTCACCGCCAGCGCGCCGGGGTCCCAGGCGATATGGCTGACGCGTTCGTTCTCCGACAGGCCCAGATCGCCATAGCGCGGGGGAATACGGTTGCTGGCGTGATCGCAGGCGATGACGAAGGGGGAGCTCCCTCGCGCATTGGTGACCAGAACGGATTTTTCCGCGATTGCGTCCAAATTTCCCTACGCAGGATGCATTAATGTCTGTATCAGTAGTTCCACAATCTAAAAAACTGTCAATGCTGAAATCAAAAATTCAGAGGGGGCGATGGAGGGGAAGTCGGTTGCGGGGCGCATCCATGACGCTAACCATCGTCTGACGGCGGCTGAAAAACGTGCGGCTCGCGGGCTGCTCGGCTCCTATCCAACGCTGGGACTGGCGCCGGTCGCCGAATTTGCTCAGCAGTCCGGCGCAAGCTCGGCCACGGTGCTGCGGTTTGTCTCCCAGCTCGGCTACAAATCCTATCCCGACTTCCAGCGCGCCTTGCGCGACGAGCTGGAAGAGCGCTCCAAATCCCCCTTGCAGCGCAGCACTGCCAATGCCGGCAAGGCCGGTGGCGACGAGCATTTCCTCGATCATTTCGTGACGCAGGCTATCGGCAATCTGCGGGGCTCGGCGGCGCTGATCCCGGCGTCCGAATTTGAGGATGTGTGCGCGCGCCTCGCCGAGGCCAAGGGCGCCTGTTACCTCGCCGGTGGTCGCTTTACCGATTTTCTGGCCGGGTATCTGGAAGCCCATCTGCGGCTGATCCGTCCCGGCGTGCGGCGGCTCGATGGCCGGCCCGCGACGCGGGGCGATCAATTGATTGACGTGAAGGCGGGCGATCTCGCCATCATCTTTGACGTGCGCCGCTATGATGAGAGCCTTGTCGAGGTGGCCTCGGAACTGGCGGCGCGGCGGGCCCATATCGTGCTGATCACTGATGAATGGATGAGCCCGGTCTCCCGCTTCGCCAAACTGGTGCTGCCCTGCCGGACAAGTCTGGAGCGGACATGGGACGCCAATGGCGCGCTGTTCACACTGGCCGAGGCGATCATTGCACGGACGACGGAGCTGAGCTGGGCCACGGCGAGCAAGCGTATGGGGTCGATTGAGCGGGGGTAGGGGGGGCTGATGGGCCTTTGGGGGAGGCGCGAAACTCTCCCCCGTCATTGCCCGGCTTGTCCGGGCAATCCATTTGTCAGCGTGCGCGGAGGCGTGGATCACCCGGAC